>NZ_JACIDT010000007.1 GCF_014196495.1 Sphingobium jiangsuense | reverse complement strand
AGACCCGCAGCAACACGGTTCAGCCTTCCAGCACCCGCCGCGCCCACTCCACAATCTTCCCCGCAGGCAGCACACCCGATTGGCGAGAGAGCTCCTGCCATGCTGGCGCGCAATGGCACGTTCGGTGTGGAGGGGCTGATCGATGAGGTTGCGGCCCGGGGCTTGCCGATCGCGATGCGATCCGCGCCGGGCGTCGAGACGGTCGTCCCGGTCGTGCTGACGGCCACCGACCGAATCGCGGCGAATGCCGCGAAGCTGGCGGCAGCCGGTGGTGGCAGGGCGATCGTCTCGGCGCTCCTCGCGCTCCTCAACAAGGAGAAGGCGGCGGTCGATCTAGTCGTCATTGTCTTGGACAATGAATCCTGGGTCGATGCGAAGCGGAACGGCCCGACGGCGATGATGCAGGAGTGAACGAAACTGGTAAAGCGGTACCCGCAAGCCAGGCTCGTCTGCATCGACATCGCGCCCTACGGCACCACTCAGGCGATTGGGCAGGCAGCCGGGCGGCCAGAAATCCTGAATGTCGGAGGATTCTCTGACGCGATGTTCGAATGCCTGGCGCGCTTCGTCTCCGGTGAGACGCGTGACTGGGTGAGCATCGTCGAACAGGTGGAGGTTTAAACGAACAGGGCCGTGGCGAATGTCTGACGGACTACATGGCCTATCACGCCCCAGGTACGGGTTCGCATCCCGCTGGATCGCCTAATTGGTCCGTAGTTTAAAGGGTAGAACAGGAGTCGTTCGTCGAACATTCGTCGCCATGGCGCCGATTTACAGCTGGCGCAGGCCGAGCAGTTCGATTCCGCCCCGGAGCAATCCGGCCAGGATGCTCCGGGATGTCTCGCCAAACCTCGTCGCAGGCACCATGAATGAATAGGGGGGCGAAATGACCGAGAGCAGGACTTACGATATTCAGCACGTCGAGGATGGCAGGTCATGCCGCATGGTCGTTCGGTAGGCCGTGGCCAGCGCGATCATGGCTCGTGGGGGGGGGGGCGCCGACTGAGATCGTGGCGGCGTGTGCGACGCTCGTCGAGCGGTTCGACCGGATCACGGCAAAATATCCGCGGTTCAGGAACACCAACCAGCTTACCCATCTGGGGACGCTGGGGACGGGCAACCACTTCATCGAGCTGTGCCTCGATACCGAGCAGCGCGTGTGTATCATGCTCCACTCGGGTTCGCGCGGCGTGGGAAATGCGATCGGCACGTTCTTCATTGAACTGGCCAAGCAGGACATGCGCAAGTGGTTCATCAACCTGCCTGACGAGGATCTGGCCTATTTCCCGGAAGGGGCCGACCATTTCGACGGCTATGTCGAGGCGGTCGAGTGGGCGCAGGACTTCGCGGCATTGAACCGCCGGATGATGATGACCAATGTGATCCGGGGACTGCGCGGCCAGATCGCCAAGCCCTTCGAAGCCGAACTGGAAGCGGTGAACTGCCACCACAACTATGTTCGTTGTGAAAATCATTTCGTCGAAGATGTGTTCGTGACCCGCAAGGGCGCGGTGCGCGCCGCGAAGGGTACGATGGGCATCATCCCCTCGATGGGCGCGAAATCGTTCATCGTGCGCGGTCTCGGCAATGCGGAATCGTTCGAGAGTTGCAGTCATGGCGCGGGGCGCGTGATGTCCCGCACCCAGGCGAAGCCGGTCTCGCTCGACGAGCATATAGCCGATACAGCGGATGTGGAGTGCCGTAAGGACGAGGGCGTCATCGAACGAGATGCCCAAGGCCTACAAGCCGATCGAAGCCGTGATGGCCGCGCAGGCCGATCTGGTAGAGATCGTCCATACGTTGAAACAGGTGTGCGTCAAAGGCTGACGCCTTGGCGCACCCCGCTTCCCGACAGAGGATCATCATGCAGACCGTCACTGACAAAGCCGTTCCCGAGACTGTTCGACGCGAGATCGAGGCACGACTGGACAGCATCGAGCAGACGCATGACGTGCGTATCCTGCTGGCGGTGGAATCCGGTTCGCGCGCATGGGGTTTTCCATCGCCGGACAGCGACTATGATGTGCGTTTCCTGTATGTGCGGTCGCGCCGCTGGTATCTGTCGCTCAAATCCGGACGGGATGTGATCGAGTCGCCGATCGAGGACGAGATCGACCTGAATGGATGGGACATCCGAAAGGCACTAGGCCTCTTGCTGAAGTCCAATGCGGTGGTCGGCGAATGGATCGAAAGCCCGATCCGCTATCGCCCTGATCATCCGGTTGTGGCAAAGCTGTCCGCCCTGGCCGATCGCGCCATGGATATGCGAGCCATGGCCCATCATTATGCCAGTCTGGGCCGCAATGCGGCAGACCGCTGGCTGAAGGATGGCGGTGACGTGCCCGTGAAGAAATATTTCCATGCCCTTCGCCCGGCGCTAGCGATCCGTTGCCTTCGTCTCCATCCGGGCGTGCGTCCGCCAATGAACCTTCAGGCGCTTGTCGAACGATGTGCGCTGCCGGAGGCCGTGCAGGATGAGATTGCGGCATTGGTCGAGGCGAAGCGTCAAAGCAATGAACGCAGCAATGCCACACGCATAGCGGCTCTCGACGTGTTGATCCGTGACGAGCTGTCCCGCGCGGGTGAAGTGGTGGCGAGGGAGGTGAATTCCGACGCCGATACTCAGGCCGAGCAACTCTTTCTTGAATTGGTGGACATATGATCATCATCGACGGATCGGAAGACGAAGGTGGCGGGCAGGTCGTGCACAATGCGTGCGCGCTCTCGATCGTCACCGGCAAGGCCGTCCGGATCGAGGATATCCGCGCCAAGCGGTCGAAGCCGGGGCTCATGCGCTAGCATAGGACCGCGGTCGAGGCGGCGTGCATCATCGGCAATGCCGAGTGCTAGGGACTGCATGTCGGCTCGTCCACGCTGAGCTTCACGCTGGGCGTGTCATACCGGGCGAGTATCAGTTCGCGGTAAGCACGGCAGGGTCCACGGGTCTTGTCCTGCAGACGGTGCTGATGCCGTTACTGCTGGCTGGCGCGCCGTCACGGCTGGTGCTGGAGGGTGGGATTCACAACATGTTCGCCCCGCCGTTCGACTTCATCGCGAAATGCTTCCTGCCGATCATCAACCGTATGGGCCCCAAGGTCGAGGCACGGCTCGTCCGGCACGGTTTCTATCCGCGCAGCGGCGGCCGGATCGAGGTCGATGTCACGCCGGCTCCGTTGCGCGCGATCGATTGTCTGGAGCGCGGGGCCCTCATCGGCGTTAGTGGACAGTGCGTTTGGCCGATCGGAACCCTCTAACAGCAATCAGCCGCGCCTGCTTTCACAATTAAGCCGCATATCGTCCATCTGTCAGCCTTCGCGCCATGCCGAGACCGGCGAGTGCATCAAGGACAGGACGGACGGTAGCGGCGCGCTTGCCTTTGAAGTTGCGGGCAATGTCGTGCGGACCCAGCGGGCTGGAGGCGGCTGCCAGGACGGCCTGCACTGCGCCGACTTGCTCGGCCAGGGTTGCGGGCCAAGAGATGACGTTGCTGGGCGGAGGCATGGAGGCCTCGTCCAGATCGAGCCTTTCCGATACGGGGGCATGATATCCCGGATCCTGGAATTCGGGCCGGAGATATCGGATCAAGCCGCGCGCCTCTTCGGTAGCGCGTTCCTTGTTCAGGGCGACCAGTCGCGCGAGGATGGTCTCGTCGTCCAGCGTTCCGGCGCGGTGTTCTTCGCCCCATCCATAAGCATCGGCCACAGCGGCATCGATCGCGTCGTGATGCCGGTGGATCAGGCTTATTAGTCCGCGGTCATGAATGTCGCGTTCGACCTCGGTCAGGGCGCGTCCCGAGCGTAGTGCTTCCAACACATTATAGAGCTTGGTGAGGGTGAGGTCGACATTGTCCGCAAGGACGCGCTTGCGCAATATATCTAGGTCTTCAGTTTCGTTGCGAATGCGTTCTTTGAGTGCAGCAGGTACTTCAACAGGGAAAGGAAAAGGGTCAAAGCAGCGAGACTTTACATATACCGGGTCATCGCCCATGCCGAGCCGCCCGCCGCTGTGAAGCGCCCAGAGAGTATGGATACTACTAGACAAAATGCCCAACTGGTAGCTGTCCGACAAGGCGATTGTGATAAGCTTGTTGTCGGGCAAGGTCGTGATAGGAAGAAATTGGAAAACGCGATGTTTGGCGGTTTCGATCGTAACGATGTAGCGCGGCAGATCGAGTAGGGCCTTGCGTAATTCGGCTCGCGGTTCGCCGTAGATCCACCAGTTCTCTTTATAGCTCGCGCGATTGTTGTTATCCCGATGCGGTTTTATGGTCGCCAGGATGTGCTGGTAGATCGATGGATAGCGTTCGCGCACCTGATTTTCGGTCAACCCGTACAGGTCGATCGCCATGACATTGCGGGGCCTGGAGGCGAGATCGCGGCCGTTTCGATAAGGGAAGATGACATTCGGCTCGGACGGAAGGCCGAGCCGAATTGGCTGCTGGCTGCTGGCTGCTGGCTGCTGGCTGCTGGCTGCTGGCTGCTGGCTGCTGGCTGCTGGCTGCTGGCTATTATATATAGTGAAGTCTGTCATAAAATCAATAGGAATCAATGAATTAGGTAATAATTTTTGCGCTTCCTCCGGCGTTAGAATGAAGCCGTCGCCGTGCAATTTGACGCCCGGCGAACACAAGCGGTCATTCGCCTTGAGAGGGATGGTGGACGTAAGATCGGCGCCCACACGCAGGTCGCTGCCTATGACCCCCATGCGATGGGTAAATTCGATCCGATCGGGCGCTTCGCGCTCGTCAGCGACAGTGAGCAACAGTCCGTCGGCTTTGCCCGATGCCGCAACCGTCATCGCGATCCGTACCGCCGCGCCATCCTTTTCGTCCACCCAAGGGTGGTTGGGAATGGCAAAGCGCAGGGACAATCCGTCCTTGGCGTCGAGGTGTTTCGCGATCACACGCCGGCTGAACACTTGCGTGATCGAATTGGTGGTGACGAACCCGAAACGGCGGGTTCCGCTTTTGCGAACGGCAAGGGCCGCCTTGTCCCACCAATGCATCACGAAATCAGCGCTCTCGGGTACTTCCGTTGTCCGGAACAAGGCCTCGAAATAGCCCGGCCCGAGCCGGTCGCGTACATCCTTTCCGCCAATGAACGGCGGATTACCGATGATGAAGTCCGCCTTGGGCCATGTAGCCGGGCGGGGATTGACATAGCGATAGAGTTCCACCTGTGCCCGCTCGTCCGGCACCGGACGTCCCGTGACCGGATGCGGCTTCATCGTTTCGCCGTCCCAGCGCGTGATGGGTGCCCCCTGCGCATCGCGTTCGATCTCGCGGTTGTCCCATTCGATCAGGGCATCGCGGTTCTCTATCGTACGGATATCGCGCAATATGGGTTCTGGCGGGGAACGATCCTTGCCGTTCACCCGGAAGTGCCATTGCAAGTAGCCGATCCACAGCACGAGTTGCGCGATCGCTGCGGCGCGCGGGTTGATCTCGATGCCGAGGAAATTCTCGGGCGTGATGGTGTGGCCGGTCAGCTCCGCCACATATTGCCTGTCGCCAAGGTCCATGAGCAGATCGAGAACCTCGCCCTCCAACTCCTTCATGCGTGCCATAGCGACATAGAGGAAGTTGCCGGTGCCGCAGGCCGGGTCCAGCACGCGGACACTGGCGAGGCGCCCATGAAAGGCTTCGACCGTGCGCCGGGCGTCCTCCGCCTTGCCCTGGTCGATCAGTTCGGCGGCGGCGACCCGGACGCCGGCCCAGTCGGCCCGCAGCGGCTCCATGAGCGTCGGGCCGACCAGCCGCTCCACATAAGCGCGGGGTGTATAATGCGCGCCGAGTTTTGCCCGCTCCTTCGGATTGAGGGCCCGCTCGAGCAACGTACCGAAGATGGCTGGCTCGACTTCGGTCCAATCTTTCTGGGCAGCCTCAATCAGCACCTTCAACTCGTCGAGTTCGAGTGGCAGTGCCTGCGTGTCCTTGAACAGATAGCCGTTGAAATGCTTCACCGGAATGCCCAAGCCGGGTGCGAAGTCGCCCCTGTCCATAGCGCGCCAGAGAGCGGAAAGCTGGTGATGCGCATGTTCTGGATGGTCCAGTTGGCCCCGCAGCAGCGTCTTGAAGCTGTCCTGAGGCAGGAGGACGCCAGTGTCCTCGGCAAACATCGTGAACAGCACCCGCATCAGGAAGCTGCTGACTGTCTCGGCGGAATGCCCTCTTGCTTCCAGGCGGCGGGAAACGGTGGCGAGGAGATCGGCGATTTCGCGCGTGACACGCGCTGCCTGCATCGAAGGATCGAGGCGTCTGGGGTCGGTCCAGATCGCAGCGAGCCGCTGGCGCACCTCCGGGTCACGCAGGTCATCGAGCATGATGCGGTAGCGCGCCCGGTCCGGGAACTGGGCATAGGCCTTTCCGGTGCCGGTGAAGTCCGCATGGACCTCGATGCAATGGCCGATATCCGCGATCAGCAGGAAGGGCGGCCAGCCATGATCGGGGGGCAGGGCCTTGGCGTAGCGTTCAGCCTGACCTTTTGCCTGAACCATGGCTTTTGCCCAACCGGGTGTGCCGCGGCGGGCGGTTCCGCGCTTCAGGCGGGCGGATGCGGTCTGGCCGAACAGGTCGAGATCGTCCTCGCCGCGCCCGGCAGCGGCGCGGTCGGCATCGCTGCCTTGCTTGGCTTCGAGGATGAAGGCGTCGCGCTTGTACAGGTCGATGCGGCCGAAGCTGGCCGTGCCGTCGCCATTGTCCTGAAAGACGCGGCGCTCGAAGACATAATCGTTATGGGCATCGTCGGTGCGACTGCCGTTAGGCGGTGGGACGCCGATGAGACGGCACAGGCCATTGATAAAGCTTTGCGTGTTGGCAAGCTCGGAACCGCCCGTGTCGCGCCAGTGCGCGATGAATGCCTCGATCTCGGATTCGTCCCCCATGACGTTGAACCTACGACCCTGGATGCTGGTCGAGCAACAATTTCGTCATCGCCCGCAGGTCGAACACCAAAATCCCTTCGGCGACGGGATGGCGGGGAGAGACGCGTTCATCAATGCCATAAATCACTTCGACAGGAGGAATGGCCTCGTCTATATGCCGGAAAGAGGGCCCGACCGGGGCGACCAGCGCTCCGAAATTTCCACCTCGTCCCACAGGTGCGGGCCGACGACCAGCAGGGCGCTGCCCATGCAGCCGCTCAGGAAGGCCGCTCCGGCCAGAAAGAACTGAAGCGCGGTCATATCGTCCGAGCCATCGGCGGGGATCAGGCGGCACAGCCATGTCCCGGCCGCCCATGCAAGGACCAGCAGGCCGATGCCGCCAAGACGAAGCCCGATATTGGTCGCCAGCCTTTCATGCCTTTTGCTCATGTCCAGACCTCCAGCAGGGAGGCCATTCAATTATACCCCGGCGCATAGCAATTCGAGAGCGAGACAGGCCGTGCCGCATTGAATTTGCGTAAAATTTCAATCCCCGGCGATCCCGGATCCTTCGCCGCCCGCGCGCAGCCGATAGCCGATGCCCAGTTCATTGCCGATGATCCGGGGCCGCTGCGGGTCCGCCTCCAGCTTCTGTCGCAGGCCGCGGACCAGCACGCGCAGATATTCGACATGATGCTCCGCCTCATGCGGCCAGACCTGCTTCATGATCTGGCTGTGGGTGATGACGCGGCCCGGAAACCGGGCGAGCTGGGCGAGCACCGCATATTCCTTCGGCGTCAGATGCACCTCCCGGCCCGCACGGGTGACGGTGCGGGCGAGCAGGTCGATGGTCACGTCGCCCACGGTCAGCGCGGGCACACCACCCTCGCGCGTCATCCGGTTGCGTAGCGCCACCCGCACGCGGGCGAGCAGTTCGTCGGTATCGAACGGCTTGGTCAGATAATCGTCGGCGCCGAGGTCCAGCGCCGCGACCTTCTCTTCCGTCGCATCGCGCGCGGATACGATGATGAGCGTCGTGTCGGACTGCTGCTTGGTCAGCGGCACCAGTTCCAGCCCGTCGCGGTCGGGCAGGCCGAGGTCGAGAATGGTGATCTCCGGCCGTTCCTCCCTCAACAGGCGGAGCGCCTCGCGCGCATTCTCCGCCTCGACCGCCGCATAATCGGCGCGGGCGAGCGCGGCGTGGATCAGCCGCCGGATATGCGGCTCGTCATCGACGATCAGCACTTTATGCCGCGTTTTCATGAGAGTTTCCTGTTGTCCGGATGCGGGATGATGAGCGTCGGGGGAATATGGATGGTGAAGCAGGCGCCGGGCGGATCGCCTTCATTGCCTGCCTCGACCGAAAGGCCCATCGCCTCGGCGAAGCCCTTGACGATGGCAAGGCCGAGTCCCGTGCCGTGCCGCACGCGATCCGACCCTTCGAGGCGGGTGAAGGTTTCGAACACGCGCGTCTCCTGCCCGGCGGGGATGCCCGGCCCCTGATCGACCACCGACAGCAATATGGCGTCGGGCGTTCGCCGGCCCCGCACGGTGATCGGCGTGCCGGGATCGGCGTAACGCCCGGCATTGTCGAGCAGGTTGATGAGGCAATGGTGCAGCAGCACCGGGTCGAGCCGCACCAGCGGGATGGTAGGGGAAATGTCGACGACGACCTCATGCCCGGCGAGCGACGTCCGCGTGTCGTGCACCGCCCCGGCGACGGCGTCGAACAGGTCGGTCGCCTCCGGCGTCATCGGCAGCGCGCCCGCCTCCACCCGCACCATGTCGAGCAGATTGGCGACGAAGCGGTTCAATCGCCGCGCTTCCGTCTCCACCGTGTCGGCCAGCGCCGGGGACGGATGCAGCTTCATCTCCTGCGCGGCGGACAGGATGGTGGTGATCGGCGTGCGCAGATCGTGGCTGACCGAGGACAGCAGCGCCGAGCGCAGACGATCGCGCTCCCCGATCTGCCGGGCCTTCAGCGTCTCCTCCTCCAGCGCCATGCGGTCGAACGCGATCGATGCCTGGTCGAGCAGGCTCATCAGCAGCGGCACCTGATCGGACCGCAGCGGCTCGCCCGCATCCTCCCGCGCCATGCCGAGCACGCCGAGCACGCCCCGGCTGGTGCGCAACGGATGAAACAGCCAGTCGGACGCGGTGAGCGTGGTAGAGCCGCGTCCGGCGGGCTGCTCATTGTCCATCGCCCATTGGGCGGCGGCGCGCTCTATATCCTCCAGCCGGTCCTCTGGCGGCACGGCGGCGCTCAGCACCAGACCGCCGGCGGAAGGCAGCAGCAGCACGGTGCGCACGTCGAGCAGGCGGCCGACCTCCGCACAGATCGCGTGCATCAGCTCTTCCTGACTGGTGGAGGCGGTCAACTGGCGCGAAAAGCTGGCCAGCGCCGCATTCTGGCGCGCGCTCGACCCGGCGAGGTCGGCCTGCGCGCGCACGCCTGCCGCAAACTGGCTGGTCACGATCGCGACGCCCAGCAGCACGAGGATGCTGACGATATTCTCGGGATTGTTGACCGACAATGTGCCGGTCGGCGGCAGGAAGAAGAAATTATAGGCGAGGCTGGATGCGATCCCGGCGAACAGGCCCGCCCGAAGCCCGAAGGTCGCCGCCGCGAACATCACCGGGACGAGGTAGAGCAGCGAGATATTGCCGAGGTCGATGATCTCCAGCAGCAAGCGCCCGATCGCCGTCATCAGCACGACCATCGCCAGCGTCCAGCCATAGTCCGACCCGCGCCCTTTCCGGCCGGGCAGGCGCGAGCCTTGAGGCGGGGTTTCCTGCGCCGGCCCCTCGGACGGCAGGACATGGACGGCGACCTGGCCGGTGATCCGCACCAGCCTGTCCACGACCGATCCATGGCGCAGCTCGAACCAGCGCGAGCGATGGGACTTGCCGATGACGATCTGCGTCGCATGGGCGTCGCGCGCGAAATGGCGCAGCCCTTCCACCACATCGGCGGCCGGGATGCTGGCGGTCGATGCGCCGAGCCGCGACGCCAGCGCCAGCGTGTCGGCCAGTTGGCGGCGGTCCGCGTCGGAGAAATGCTCGTCGCGCCGGGTTTCGATATGCACGGCGGTCCATGGCGCCCGCAACGCGTCGGCAAGCCGCTTGCCCGCGCGCACCAGCCCCGTGGCGTGCGCCTGTTCGCTGACGGCGACGACTAGGCGTTCGCCGACCGCGAAGCTGCCGGCCAGCGCATGGGCGCGGACATGATCGAGCATCTGCGCGTCGACCGCCTGCGCGGCGCGTCGCAGCGCCAGTTCCCGCAGCGCGGTGAGGTTGGATTTGGAGAAGAAATGGCCGAGCGCCCGGCTTGCTTCCTCCGGGATGTAGACCTTGCCTTCCTTCAGCCGTTCGATCAGCTCGTCGGGCGGGATGTCCACCACCTCGATCTCGGCCCGTTCGAGAATGCTGTCGGGCACCGTCTCCCGCACCCGGACCCGCGTGAACGAGGCGACGATATCGTTGAGGCTTTCGACATGCTGGATGTTGAGGGTCGAATAGACGTCGATCCCGGCGTCCAGCAATTCCTCGACATCCTGATAGCGCTTGGGGTGGCGGCTGCCCGGCGCGTTGGTATGCGCGAGTTCGTCCACCAGCACGAGCCGGGGATGGCGTTCGAGGATCGCGTCTATGTCCATCTCGCCGAGGCTGTGTCCCTGATGGTCGACCTGCCTGCGCGGGATGATCTCATAGCCATGGACCAGCACCTCCGTTTCGCGCCGCCCATGGGTTTCCACCACGCCGATGACGACATCGACGCCCGCCTCCTTGCGCTGGCGGCCGTCGTCCAGCATTTCCCATGTCTTGCCGACGCCGGGCGCGGCGCCGAGAAAGACCTTGAGACGACCGCGACCCTCCTGCGCCGCGTGGCGCAGCAGGGCCTCGGGGGAAGGACGGTCGATGTCGTTCACGTCACCGGTTTAGCGCGAAGTGCGTCCAGCCGTCGATTGAGATCGAGCAGATTGACGCGCGGTTCGCCGAGGAAGCCGAGCAGCGGCCGCTCTATGCCGTCCTCGACCAGCGCGCGGACGGTCGCGGGGTCGAGACGGCGCGCCCGCGCCACCCGGTCCGCCTGATAGAAAGCCGCCTCGGGGCTGATATGGGGGTCCAGCCCCGAGGCGGAGGATGTCACCAGATCGGGAGGGACGGGGCGACCCGGTGCAACCGCTTGCCATTTCTCCACATCGCCCTTCACCCGGTCGGCCAGCGCCCGAGAGGTCGGGCCGAGGTTGGAGCCGGAGGAGGCAAGGCCGTCATAGCCCCCGCCCGCCGCCGAAGGGCGCGTGTTGAAATAGCGATCCGAAGTGAAAGCCTGCCCGGCGACGGCCGAACCGATGATTCTCTCCCCCTCGCGCACCAGCGAGCCGTTGGCCTGATACGGGAAGAGCGCCTGGCCGATGCCGGTCAGCGCCAGCGGATAGACGATGCCGAGCAGCAGCGCGAACAGCAGCGTCATGACGAAGGCGGGACGCAGGGAGGTCAGCAAATCCTTGTTCATGGTTCGTCTCCTTCAGGCGAGGCCGAGGCCGTTCACGGCCAGATCGATGAGCTTGATGCCGATAAAGGGCGCGACGAGGCCGCCAAGGCCATAGAGGGCGAGGTTGCGCGCCAGCAGCGGACCCGCCCCCATCGGGCGGTAGGTGACGCCCCGCAGCGCCAGCGGCACGAGGCAGGGGATGATGAGCGCGTTGAAGATGATCGCGGAAAGGATCGCGCTCTGCGGCGTCGCCAGCCCCATGATGTTGAGCGCCGCCAGCCCCGGATAGAGTGCGACGAACATCGCCGGGATGATCGCGAAATATTTGGCGACGTCATTGGCGACCGAAAAGGTGGTGAGCGCGCCGCGCGTCATCAGCAATTGCTTGCCGAGGCCCACCACCTCGATCAGCTTGGTCGGATCGCTGTCGAGATCGACCATATTGCCCGCCTCGCGCGCGGCCTGCGTGCCGGTGTTCATCGCCACGCCGACATCGGCCTGCGCGAGGGCAGGCGCGTCGTTGGTGCCGTCGCCGCACATGGCGACGAGGCGCCCGCCCTGCTGTTCCTTGCGAATGAGGGCCAGCTTGTCCTCCGGCGTCGCCTGCGCGAGGAAATCGTCGACGCCCGCCTCGGCGGCGATGGAGGCGGCGGTCAGCGGATTGTCGCCGGTGATCATCACCGTGCGGATGCCCATCTGCCGCAGCTCGCCGAACCGTTCGCGAATGCCCGCCTTGACGATATCCTTGAGAAAGATCGCGCCCAGCAGCCGCCCGTCCTTCGCCACGGCCAGCGGCGTGCCGCCCGCCCGCGCGATGTCGTCGGTGATGCGGCGCAGCTCGGTCGCCGCCGCCGTCCCGCCCGCGCCGGGATTGGCCTTGAGGATGGAATCGACCGCGCCTTTCTGGATGACGGAGCCATGGATGCCGACGCCGGACAGGCGGGTCTGGGCGGTGAAGGGGATGATCCGCGCATCATCGGGCAAGGCCACCCCCGCGCAGCCGAACGTCTCCCGCGCGAGCTGGACGATGGAGCGGCCTTCCGGCGTTTCGTCGGCAAGGCTCGCCAGCAGCGCGGCCTCCGCCAGCGCGGCGGCGGAGGTGCCGCCCACCGGGCGGAACTCGGTCGCCTGCCGGTCGCCCACGGTGATGGTGCCGGTCTTGTCGAGCAGCAGCACATCGACATCGCCCGCCGCCTCGACCGCGCGACCGGATTTGGCCAGCACGTTGAAGCGGACGAGCCGGTCCATGCCCGCAATGCCGATCGCCGACAGCAGGGCCGCGATGGTCGTGGGGATGAGGGTGATGAGCAGCGCGGCGAGGATCGCCACCGGCACGCTGCCGCCCGCATAGCTGGCGAAGCCCGGTATCGTGCCCACCGCGATCAGGAAGATGATGGTGAGGCCGACCAGCAGCAGCGTCAGCGCGATCTCATTGGGCGTCTTTTGCCGCTCCGCGCCTTCGACCAGCGCGATCATCCGGTCGAGGAAGCCTTGCCCCGGATTGACCGTCACCCGCACGCGGATGCGGTCGGACAGGACGCGCGTGCCCGCCGTCACCGCGGACCGGTCCCCGCCCGCCTCGCGGATCACCGGCGCGCTCTCGCCGGTGATCGCGGCCTCGTTGACGGAGGCGACGCCTTCCACCACCTCGCCGTCGGAGGGGATGAGGTCGCCGGTTTCCACCAGCACCACATCCCCGGCGCGGAGCGCGCTGGCGGGCACGGTTTCATAGGCGTCGCCGCCGCCCTTCAGGCGTCTGGCGGTCAGCTCCGCCCTCGTCGCGCGCAGCGAGGCCGCCTGCGCCTTGCCGCGCCCCTCGGCCAGCGCCTCGGCGAAGGTGCCGAAGAGGACCGTGAGCCATAACCAGACCACCAGCTGCAGCTTGAAGCCGGGGGCAAGGCCGTCCCGACCGATCAGGAGCAGCAGGGTCAGCAGCAGCGCGACCGTCGCGGTGGTGAACATCACCGGGTTGCGGATCAGCTCCCGCGGGTCGAGCTTGTGGAAGGCGTCTCGACAGGCGGGAAGGATCAGGTCGGCCGTGAACAGGGATTTTTGCGTGGAACGAGCCATGTGCGGGGTTCCTCAGAAAAGCTGGCCATGGATCATCGCGAGATGATCGGCGACGGGACCAAGGGCGAGGCCGGGCAGGAAGGTGAGGCCGCCCAAAATCAGGATGATGCCGACGAGCAGGCCGGTCCACAGCGGCCCGGTGGTCGGGAAGCTGCCCGCCGTTTCCGGCGTATATTTCTTCGCGGCGAGGCTGCCCGCTATCGCCAGCATCGGCACGATGATGAAGAAGCGGCCGATCCACATCGCGACGCCCAGCAGCCCGTTGTAGAAGGGCGTGTTGGCGCTGAGGCCCGCAAAGGCCGAGCCGTTGTTCGCCACCGCGGAGGTGAAGGCGTAGAGGATTTCGGAAAATCCGTGCGGCCCCTTGTTGAGCGGCCCGGCAAGGCCAGCGGGCAGCACCGAGGCGAGCGCGGTGAAGCCGAGGATGACGAGCGGCAGCACCGCGATCGCCAGCACGGCGAGCTTCACCTCGCGGCTCTCGATCTTCTTGCCGACATATTCGGGCGTGCGCCCCACCATCAGCCCGGCGACGAACACGGCGAGGATCGCGAACAGCAGGAAGCCGTATATCCCCGCGCCGACCCCGCCGATCACCACCTCGCCAAGCTGCATGTTGAACAGCGGGACAAGCCCGCCGATCGCCGTGAAGCTGTCGTGCATCGCATTGACCCCGCCGCAGCTCGCCGCCGTGGTGACGACCGAGAACAGCGCGGAGGCGGCGATGCCGAAGCGCACCTCCTTGCCCTCCATATTGCCGCCCGCGACGCCCAGATCATGCAGCACGGGGTTGCCCGCCGCTTCCTGCCAATAGGTGATGGTGGCGCCCGCGAGGAAGAGGATCATCATCGCGGCCAGGATCGCCCAGCCCTGCCGGGAATTGCCGACCGCCTTGCCGAAGGTGAAGGTCAGGCCCGCGCCGATCAGGAGGATCGAGAGCATCTGCACGAAATTGGTCAGCGCCGTCGGATTTTCGAACGGATGGGCGCTGTTGGCGTTGAAGAAGCCGCCGCCATTGGTGCCCAGCATCTTGATCGCTTCCTGACCGGCGACCGGACCGAGCGCGAGCGTCTGCTTCACGCCTTCCAGCGTTGTCACGTCGACCGAGCCGGCCAGCGTCTGCGGCACGCCGCTCGCGATGTAGAACAGCGCGACGACGACGCAGAGCGGCAGCAGCAGATAGAGGGTGACGCGCGTGCAGTCCGCCCAGAAATTGCCGATGGTCGCCGCGCTCCGCCGCGCGAAGCCCCGGAACAGCGCGAAGGCGAGTGCGATGCCGGTCGCCGCCGACAGGAAATTGTGGATGGCAAGGCCCAGCATCTGGCTGAGGTTCGACAGGGTCGATTCCCCAGCATAGCTCTGCCAGTTGGTGTTGGTGGTGAAGCTGATCGCGGTGTTGAACGCCAGATGCGCGCTCGTCCCCTCATGGCCGGACGGATTGAGCGGCAAAACGCCCTGAAGCCGCAGCAGCGCATAGGTGAAGAGCATCAGCACCGCGTTGAAGATCAGCATATGCACCGCATAGCGGCGCCAGCCCTGTTCCTCCTCCGGATCGATGCCGGAAAGGCGGTAGAAACCCCGCTCTACCGGGCCGAGCAGCCGGTGCAACGGGGTGGATCGTCCTTCGTACAGCGCGAAGAGCCAGAGTCCCACCGGCTTTGCCAGCGCGATCAGAAGGCCGGTGAAGGCGAGAATGAGAAGCCATCCTTCCATCGTCATGACGGCCTCCCCCTAAAAGCGTTCGGGCCGCGCGAGCACGGCGACGAGATAGACGAGAAGGCCGATCGCGGTGACGCCCGCGAGCCATAGGTCGATTGTCATGGGCGCCGCTCTCCTCATGCCTCTTCGCACAGGCGGACATAGGCAAGGCCCGCCGCCAGCAGGGCGAGGGCGACGCCGATCCAGATAAGATCCTGCATGGTTCTGCTCCCGCAGGACGCCCGCCGCCACACCTGCGGCGCGAAACGTCTGCGGTTGTTCAATTAGGCGATATGGGCATTTGAATTCGAGACGCGGGAAAGGCGCCTCGCATAGTATTTGCATATGAATTTTACAGGACCGCCGAATTTAGCGGAAGCGCCTCTACGACATGACATTGCCGCAGGCGCCTTCTTCACGGCTGGCGCGCGCCTGGGTAGAGGCCTGTTTGGCAGACGGGCGCCGGCTATACCGGCGCGCTGAAGCCGCCGATCTTGTGCACCATCAGGGGGTCGAAAATGGCCGCGATGGTGCGCGCATAGGGCAGGGCGTCGGGGTCAAGGCGGATCCGCCCCGCGTCGATGCGTATCAGCCCGCGCTGCTCGAATTCCTCGAGCCTCTCGGTCTGGGCCGGGGAAAGGTCGTCCGGCAGGGCGCCGTCGCCGTGGCAGAGTATGTCGCTGATGAGCGCGCCGCAGCGACGGCTGGCCGCGCTGCGCACGATGCCGCGCTCGACCGGGAAGCGCCCGGCGGCGACGGCGGTGCGATAGACGCCCGCATTCTTCGCATTCTGCGCGTAAAGCCCAGGAAACTGGCTGATCGCCGAGGCGCCGAGGCCGATCAGATGCCCCGCGCTGTCATCGGTGAAGCCCTGGAAATTGCGGTGCAGCCGATGCTCCTGCGCGGCGATGGCGAGCGGATCGCCGGGCCGGGCGAAATGGTCGAAACCCACCGGCTGATAGCCATGGGCGACGAGGTAATCATGGCCCATCTCCGCCATTTCGAACCGTTCCTTCTCGTCCGGCAGGGCGGAGGCGTCGATCCGCCGCTGGCGCGCGATCAGATGGGGCACATGGGCATAGCCGAACAGCGCGACGCGATCGGGCGACAGGTCGATCGTGCGCTCCAGCGTTTCCATCAGGACGGCGCGGTCCTGGTGCGGCAGGCCGTACATCAGGTCGAAATTGAGCGACTGCACCCCCGCCTCGCGCAGCGAGCCGGTCAGGCTCTCGATATGGTGCCAGGGCTGCACCCGGCCGATCGCCGCCTGCACCTTCGGGTCGAAGGACTGCACGCCCATGCTGGCATAGCGCACCCTGGCGGCGCGCAGCACGTTCAGCCAGCCGGCGGAGACGTGGCGCGGGTCGATCTCTATCGACAGCAGGGGGTTTTCGGCGTGGAAGGCGACCATGATGTCGCCGAGCAGGCGGACGAAATCCAGCGGCTCTATCGCATTCGGGCTGCCCCCGCCGAAGGCGATGCGCGCCACCTGCCCCCGGCCGCCCAGATGCTCGGCGACCATCGCGATTTCCTCGTGCAGCGCGTCGAGATAGGCTTCGAGGCGCGAGCGCCGGTTGGACCGCGCGGTGTTGCAGCCGCAATACCAGCATATCTCCTCGCAAAAGGGGATGTGCACATAGAGGGAAACCGGCGTGCCGGGCGCCACCTCATCCAGCGCGGCGCGGAACTGGTCCTCCCCGACGCTTTCATCGAAATCCGCCGCCGTGGGATAGCTGGTGTAGCGCGGCACCGGCCGTCGCAGAAGCTCTGGATAATGGGTCCACATGCCCCCCGATGTGCCGCTTCTTCCCGCCCCCGTCCTTGAGGAAGATCAAAATCCGCGTTGCCGCCGGTCAAGGAAGCGCCGGCCGCCATTCCCTAGCTGGCGATCAGCGGCTCACGAGCCGCGAAGACGCCATAACGATAGGGAGATTTGGCATGGACAGAAAATTTGGATGGGCGGCCGGCGCCATGATGCTGGCGCTGGCAGGGGTGCCCGTCGGGGTCCGGGCGCAGGAAGGACAGGGGAAATGGCAGGTGAAGCTGCTCGGCACGGCGGTCCTGCCCGACGGCAAGATCAAGAGCGTCGAGAACAACGCGGCCGGGATTCCCGCCGCCACGCAGAGCAAGGCCAATGACAATGTGGTGCCGACGCTGGCGGTCGAATATTTCCTCACGCCCAATGTGTCGGTGGAGACCATCTGCTGCCTGACGCAGCATGATGTCGACGGCCGGGGCGCGCTGCCGGGCACGGAACTGGTCGCGGACGCGAAGATATTGCCCGCGACCGTCACGCTCAAATATCATCTGCCGCTCGGCGCGATCAAACCCTATGTCGGCGCGGGGCCGACCTATTTCATCTTCATCGACGAGAAATCCGGCGCGACAACGAAGGCGCTGGGCCTGCCGCGCGCGCGGCTGAACGACAAGGTCGGCGCGGTGGTGCAGGCGGGCGTCGATGTGGCGCTGGGCACCGGCGGCTTCGGCCTGTCGCTCGACGCCAAGCGCTATTTCGTGCGGCCGACCGCCCACTGGTTCACCGCCGCCGGAACGGAGGTGCTGGAAACGCGGCACAAGCTCGATCCGTGGGTGTTGAGCGCCGGGGTCAGCTATCGCTTTTAGGACGGCCGACATTGACCTACGGTCGCCTACGGCTTCAGCGCTGACGGGCTGCAAATAGCGGCTTTCTGCGTTTCCGGTGCTCACGACCCTTTAGGTCGCTGCGCGCCGGGTCGCAAAAACCCGCTATGTTGGCCTACGGCCGTCTGCGACTCCGCCACGTCATCATCTGAATGACGATCCGCCCCAGAGTCCGGACAGCGAGAAAAGGCCGCCTTGCCGTGGGGGAAGGCGGCCTTTTCCGTGCGCGCGGGGTCAGAGCCAGCCGGCGGTCTGCGCCAGCAGCCACAGGCCGATGAAGAGGAACAGCAGCGCGGCGACGATCCGCACGACCTTGAGCGGCACGCGCTTTATCAACTCGTTGCCGAGGAACACCGCCGGGACATTGGCGATCATCATGCCGATGGTCGTGCCCGCCATCACCGCCAGCACGTCGCGGAACTGGGCGCCCAGCGCGACGGTCGCGATCTGGGTCTTGTCGCCCATCTCCACCAGGAAGAAGGCGATCAGCGTGGTGAGGAACGCGCCGAAGCGCGGGGGCTTGCGGTCCTCATCCTCCTCGAACGTGTCGGGGATCAGCGTCCAGCCCGCCATCAGGATGAAGGAGAGGGCGATCAGATAGCGGAACCATTGCCCGTCGAGAATGGCGGCGGCCTGCTCGCCCACCAAGGCAGCGAGGAAATGATTGGCCAGCGTCGCGAAGAAGATGCCCGCGACGATGGGCAGCGGGCGCCTGAACCGGGTTGCGAGCAGGATCGCCAGCAATTGCGTCTTGTCGCCGATTTCGGCGAAGGCGACGATGGCGGTGGAGGTGAAGAGGGCTTCCAAAATCCAGTCTCCGGGCCGGGCGATCGACAAGACAACGGCACTGCATTTCCCGCCCGGCAAGGCGGAAATGCGGTGCCATTGGTCTCGCCCGAACGGTTGCCCGTCCCCTGTGCGCCATGGCCTCTCGACCAAGTATGTTGACGCGCAGGCCCGCGCTTTCCCGCGCGGCTGGCTACTCCCCAGATGACGGGGCTTTACCTAAGGGCGAGGAAGCGGAAAGGCAAGGGATTATGTCTGCCGACCGAGGTGGGTGGATAGCAGACCTCTCCCCTCCGTTCGCCCTGAGCTTGTCGAAGGGCTGCTTTTCTCTTGGGGCAAGAACAAGGACAGGGCTTCGACAGGCTCAGCCCGAACGGTTTCTTTATCACGCCGAAAGCGGCTATTCAGCCCCTGCGCCAAGGCGCAGGCGACGGCGCGCCCGCGCCCGTTCAGAGCGTGGCGTTCGCGGCGATGTCGCTGAGCGCGGTGCGGTCGAGGATTTCGATCCGGCGGCGGCTGGGGACGGCGATGATCTTCTGCGCCTTGAAATCGTTGAGGCGGCGGCTCACCGTCTCGATGGTGAGGCCTAGGATATCGGCGATCTGCTGGCGGCCGAAGGGCAGGTCGAAGCCGTCGGCCGGGCTGTTGCCGCAACTGCCGCCCGGCGTCAGCCGCTCCGACATGTCGAGCAGGAAATTGGCGAGCTTTTCCGACGCGGTCATGCGGCCGAGCAGCAGCAGCCAGCGGCGGGTGCGGTCCAGCTCGCCCAGCGTGCGCTCCAGCAGCTTGTGCTCCAGCTCCGGGTGCTCGCGCGCGAACCGCTCGAAATCGCTGCTGGAGAAGGTGCAGACATGCGCGTCGGTCAGTGCGGTCACATTATGCTGGACGCGCGTGCCGAACGGGCGTCCGATGAAGTCGGAAGGGTAGACCACGCCGACGATCTGCTCGCGCCCGTCGCTCAGCGAGGTGGAAAGCTTCAGCACGCCGTCGATCACATTGGCGACGAGCATCGAATCCTCGCCCTCCCAGATCAGCGTCTGTCCGGGGACGAGGCGATGGTGCCGTCCGATCCTGCCCAGCGCGGTGACCTCATCGACTTCCAGCGCGGAGCAGATGGCCCGGTTTCTTACATAGCATGTGGCGCAATGGTCCATGTGCGGCCTGTAGCAGCGCGACCTTTCCCTGACAATCGCCCACTAACGATTCGGTCCCGCGCGCGGCCGGCGAGGAAGGGCTTGCTTCCGGCCGGGGCGGCGGGGCATAGCGCGGACCCTGTTCGACAGTTTTTGAGCGGAGGACATGCGCATGGCGGACCGGCCCACCCTGTATGGAATACCCAATTGCGATACGATCAAGAAAGCGCGCAAATGGCTGGAGGACAAAGGAATCGTCTATGAGTTCCACGATTACAAGAAGGCCGGGATAGACGCGGACCGGCTGCGTGGATGGGTCGCGGAGTTGGGGTGGGAGACGGTGCTGAACCGCGCCGGGACGACGTTCCGCAAGCTGCCGGACGCGGACCGGGAAAATATCGACGCCGACAAGGCGGTCGCCCTGATGCTGGCCAATCCGTCGATGATCAAGCGGCCGGTGCTCGATCTGGGCGACCGGCGAATCGCCGGTTTCAAGGCGGAAAACTATGAGTCCGCCTTTTCCTGAGCGGAAAGGTTGAAATTTAGGATTTTTGCCGCGATGGTCGTTTCATGCTGTCGCAAAAAACCCGCTATGCCATCCGTGCCCTGCAACATCTGGCCGATCATTATGGCAAAGGCCCCATTCCGCTCGCGGATATCGCCGAGACGCAGAACATCCCCGCCAAATTCCTGACGGTGATCCTGTCCGAAATGTCGCGGGAAGGGCTAGTCGCCACGCAGCGGGGACGCGACGGCGGCTATTGGCTGGCGTTGGCGCCGGTGGACATCAGCTATGGCGACATCGTGCGCCTGACGCGCGGGTCGCTGGCGCTGGTGCCGTGCGCCAGCCGCTTCGCGCATGAAACCTGCAAGAACTGCCTGCCGGAAAGCGAATGTCGCCTGCACCGCGTGATGCTGCGCGTGCGGGACGAAACCGCCAAGGTGCTCGACGGCATCAGCCTCGCCGAAAGCTTCCCCTTCCATCAGGAAGACGAAGAGAAGATCGCCTGAAACGGCCGGTTTCCCCTCGTCCCTGCCGCTGCGGCGTCTCTCCGCTGGCCCTTTGCGGGCAAGGGCGCTAGAGAGAGGGCATGTCCACGACCTATACGCTCGATACATCGACCAGCCGCGCCAACCCGACCCCGGCGCCGCTCAAGCGCCTCACCATCCCTGCGATCCAGCAGCGCAAGAAGGGCGGAACGACGGCCGAGCCGCTGGTGATGCTCACCGCCTATACCGCGCGGCAGGCGCAACTGCTCGATCCGCATTGCGACATGCTGCTGGTGGGCGATTCGCTGGGGCAGGTGATCTACGGCCTGCCCTCGACGGTGCCGGTCAGCCTCGACATGATGTGCGCCCATGGCGCGGCGGTGGTGCGGGGCAGCTATCACAGCGCGGTGATCGTCGACATGCCGTTCGGCAGCTATGAAGCCTCGCCGCAGCAGGCGTTCGAGAGCGCGGCGCGCATCCTCAAGGAAACGGGCTGCGCGGCGGTGAAGCTGGAAGGCGGCGAGGCGATGGCGGAAACCATCTCCTTCCTGTCGCGGCGCGGCATTCCGGTGATGGCCCATGTCGGCCTGACGCCGCAGGCGGTCAACGCGCTGGGCGGCTATGGCGCGCGGGGCCGCAGCCAGGAGGAGCATGACAAGATCATCGCCGATGGCCGCGCCATCGCCGACGCGGGCGCCTTCTCCGTCGTGGTCGAGGGGGTGGTGGAGCCGATCGCCGTCGCGCTGACCGAGGCGCTGCCCATCCCGGTGATCGGCATCGGCGCGTCGGCGCGTTGCGACGGCCAGGTGCTGGTCGCCGAGGACATGCTCGGCCTGTTCGAGCGGGTGCCGCGCTTCGTCAAGCGCTATGCCAACATGGCGGAGCTGATTTCCGATGCGGCGGCGCGCTATGCGGTCGAGGTGAAGGACCGCGTCTTTCCCGGCGAGGAACAGCTCTATCCCCCGAAAAAGTGACTTGCGCGGGCCGGTGCCGCCGCTAAGGTCCGCGCCGATGTGGCCCGCTCAGGCGCCGGTTTTCGCGTCCTGTTTATTGGAGATATCCCTTGGCTGAAACGCCATCCCCCAGTGAAGCCTTTTTCCGCGAGGTGGACGATGCCGTCCGGCAGGACAGGCTGGCCGTTTTCGGCAAGCGCTACGGATTGTGGCTGGCCGGCATCATAGCGGCCGGTCTGCTGGCTTTCGGCGGCTGGCTCTATTGGGAGCATCACAGCCGCCAGTCCTCCGGCGAGGTGGCGGAACAGGCGCAGGACGTGCTGGAGGCGGCCGCCACGGGCGGCGAGCCGGACGCCAAGAAGCTCGCCGAACTGGCCGGGGCGGGCCAGCCCGGCTATCGCGCCATCGCGCTGCTGACGCAGGCCGCCGCAGCGGCGAAGAAAGGCGAAGTGAAGGGCGCGGCGAAGCTTTACGGCGACATCGCCGCCAACGACAAGCTCGACCAGCCCTATCGCGACCTCGGCACCGTGCGGCAGGTGGCGCTGACCTTCGACGAGCTTCAGCCACAGCAGGTCGTTGACCGGCTGAAGCCGCTGGCGGTCGAGGGCAATCCCTGGTTCGGCAGCGCGGGCGAGATGACCGCGATCGCCTATATGAAGATGGGCAAGAAGGAACTGGCGGGACCGCTGTTCGCCGCGATCGCGCGGGACGAGCAGGCGCCCGCTTCGCTGCGGTCGCGCGCGCGGCAGATGGCGGGCCTGATGGGCGTCGATGCGGTCGATACGGAAAAGGAAGGGGCCGCGCAGGCTCCCAATGCACGGAATGAGGGTGATGATGCTGGCGAATGACAGGATGGCCGCGCGGGGCGGCATGGCGCGCGGGGCACGGGCCGCGCTGCTCACGATTGCGCTGGTGTCGCTTTCCGCCTGCGGCGTGTTCGGCGGCGGCAAGGACAAGCGGCCCAAGACGCCGGTGCTGGGCGACCGCGTTTCGATCCTGTCGAACGAGCGGGACGCCGAGGCCGATCCGACGCTGGCCGTGGTGCCGGTTTCGCTGCCCGCGCCCGTCGCCAATGCCGACTGGGCGCAGCCGGGCGGCAACGCGGCCAAGCTGATGGGCCATGTCGCGCTGGGCGAGGCGCCCCGGCAGGTCTGGTCGGCCTCCATCGCGGGCAGCACCGCGCGCGCGCGTCTGGCCGCCGCGCCTGTCGTTTCCGGCGGGAAGCTCTATGTGATCGACGCCGACGCGCGGGTGATCGCGATGGACGCGCAGACCGGATCGCGCCTGTGGCAGACGGCGATGCCCGCCGAGGGCAATGGCCGCGCGCTGTTCGGCGGCGGCGTGTCGGTCGAGGGCGGGCGCGTGTTCGTGACCACGGGCGTGGGCGATGTCGCCGCCATCGATGCGGCGACCGGCGCCATCCAGTGGAAGGTCCGCCCCGGCGGCCCGCTGCGCGGCTCCCCGACGCTGGCGAACGGCCATGTCTATGTGATGAGCCAGGACAACCAGATCTACGCGCTCGACATGGCGGACGGCTCCACCGAATGGAGCGAATCGGGCACGGTCGAGGCGACCGGCGTGTTCGGCGTCGCGGCCCCGGCCGCCGCGCAGGGCACGGTGATCGCGGGCTTCAGCTCCGGCGAGCTCAACGCCTATCGCTATGAGAACGGGCGCAATCTCTGGGGTGACGCGCTGTCGCGCACCAGCATCTCCACCTCGGTGGCGTCGCTGGCCGATATCGACGCCGATCCGGTGGTCGACCGGGGCCGGGTGTTCGCCATCGGGCAGGGCGGGCGCATGGCCTCCTACGAACTGGTGTCGGGCCAGCGGCTGTGGGAGATCAACATCGCGGGCATCTCCACCCCGGCGGTGGTCGGCGAATGGGTGTTCGTCGTGACCGACGACGCGAAGCTGCTCTGCGTCGCGCGCGCTTCCGGCAAGATCCGCTGGATCAGCCAGCTCAAGCGCTGGCGCGACCCGAAGGACCGCAAGGGCGCGGTGCGCTGGACCGGGCCGATCGTCGCGGGCGGGCGCCTGATCCTGGTGTCGACCGACAAGGACCTGCTCTATGTCGACCCCGCCGACGGTTCGGTGAAGACCAGCGTCGATACCGGCCGGTCCATGTCGCTGGGCCCGGTCGTGGCGAACAACACGCTCTATATCCTCAGCGATGACGGGCGACTGACCGCCTATCGCTGAGGCGGGCGGGAACAAGGAAGGAAAAGGGCGACATGCTGCCCATAGTTGCGATTGTCGGGCGGCCCAATGTCGGCAAATCCACGCTGTTCAACCGGCTGGTGGGCAAGAAGCTGGCGCTGGTCGACGACCAGCCCGGCGTGACCCGCGACCGGCGGGAAGGGGACGCGCATCTGCTCGGCCTCGATTTCCGCATCGTCGACACCGCCGGTTATGAGGATGAGGACCCGCAGAGCCTGCCCGGCCGCATGCGCAAGCAGACCGAGGCGGCGGTGGCCAGCGCCGATGTCGCGCTGTTCCTGTTCGACGCGCGCGCGGGCGTGAATCCGCTGGACGAGGAAATCGCCCGCTGGTTGCGCGGCAGCGACACGCCGGTGGTGCTTGCGGGCAACAAGGCGGAGGGCAGGGCGGCCGAGGATGGGCTGATGGAAGCCTATGCGCTCGGCCTTGGCGAGCCCATCGCCCTTTCCGCGGAACATGGTCAAGGGCTGGCCGACCTGTTCCAGGCGCTGCTGCCGCATATCGAGCGCGCGCAGGCGGAGCTGGAAGAGGCGGGCCTCGCCGGGGGCGAGGAAGCGATCAACCCCGACGACGAAGATGCGCTCGACGCCGCGCCATTGAAGCTCGCCATTGTCGGGCGGCCCAATGCGGGCAAATCGACGCTGATCAACCGGATCATCGGCGAGGACCGGCTGATCACCGGGCCGGAGGCGGGGATCACCCGCGACAGCATCGCCATCGATCACAGGTGGACCGACAAGGACGGGCGCGAGCGGATCGTGCGCCTGATCGACACGGCGGGCATGCGCAAGCGCGCCAAGGTGCAGGACAAGCTGGAGAAGCTGGCCGTCGCCGATGGCCTGCACGCGGTCGATTTCGCCGAGGTCGTGGTGCTGCTGCTCGACGCGACCAAGGGGCTGGAGGCGCAGGATCTGCGCATCGCCGACAAGGTGTTGCAGGAAGGGCGCGCTCTCATCATCGGCCTCAACAAATGGGACGTGTCGGAAAACGGCTCGGCGCTCTATCAGGGCGTGCGCAAGGCGCTGGACGAAGGGCTGGCGCAGGTGAAGGGCGTGCCGCTGATCACCGTTTCCGGCGCGACCGGCAAGGGGCTGGACGACCTGATCGCCGCCGCCTTCGAGGTGCGCCGCGTCTGGTCGCATCGCGTCTCGACCGGCCTGCTCAACCGTTGGTTCGAGGCGGCGCTGGAAGCCAATCCGCCGCCCGCGCCGGGGGGCAAGCGCATCAAGCTGCGCTATCTGACGCAGGCCAAGACCCGCCCGCCGGGCTTCGTGCTGTTCGGCACCCGGCTCGACCTGCTGCCCGAAAGCTATCAGCGCTATCTGGTGAACGGCATCCGCCGCGAGCTGGGCTTCGGCGCGGTGCCGGTGCGGCTGATGCTGCGCTCGCCCAAAAACCCGTTCGGTAAATGAGCGCGGCGCCCGGCGCGGACGTGCAGCCGGTCGAAGTGGACGCGCGCGGCATGCGCTGCCCCTGGCCGGTGCTGCGCGCGGCGCGGGCGATGCGCGATCATGTGGCGGTGCTGATCCGCGCCGACGACCCGATCGCCGGAGGGGAATTGCAGGCGCTGGCCGGGGAACGCGGCTGGACCTTCGCGGCGGTCGGCGAACATGCGTTTTTGTTGCGCGCGGGTGGGGGTGGGCCTCTTCCCTAGGCCGTCACCCGGCGCAGGCTGGGGTCGCAGGTGATGGTGCGCGCCGCCTCCTGAGATGCCCGCCTGCGCTGGCATGACGTTCAGTTTTTCCGCATCATCGGCTGCGGCGCGAGCAGCGTCAGGCTGCGCCACAGCCATTCGAGCGGACCATAGCGGAAGCGCCCAAGCCACGGTTTCGACCAGAGCAGCATCGCGATCCAGACCAGCGGCACCACCCCGTAGACCTGCGCGCGCGAAAGCCAGCCGAACAGGCCCAGCCCCCAACCATAGAACAGCGCCGTCATCACCACGCTGGTGGCGAGATAGTTGGAGAGCGCCATGCGCCCGACCGCCTCCACGCGGGTGAGCAGCGCGCCGGGCGTCCGGTCGGCCAGCAGTGCGAAGATCAGCGCGGCGACCCCCACGGTCAGCGGGATGCGGAACGGGAAGGACCAGGCGAACACGATGCCGAAGGTCGTCACCGGCGCGAAGCCGCCCGCCCATGCCCAGACGCCCAGCGCGATCATCGGCGGCAGGCCGATCAGGAAGCAGTGGCGGGCGGTCGCGACATAGAGGTCGCGCGGCCAGTTGCCGGTGAGGAAGCCGCCCTTCAGCATCGCCATGCCCAGCAGCATGAAGCCCAGCACCTCCAGCGCCATATAGTGCAGCCCGCTCATCGCCCAGACCGGCAGGTTCGCGGCCTTGTCCGCCACCGTGCCGCCCCAGCCGCCGCGATAGAGCGCAAGTTCGCGTGCGACCTCGGCGCTGCCCGGTTCGCCGAGCTGGTCGAGCAGACGGGCCGCGCCCGCCGTGCCCGCAACCTGATAAAGGCTCGCCATCAGCAGGGCCAGCAGCAGGAATTGCAGCGCGAAGGCGAGGAAGGAGAGCTTGACGAGCTGCATCGGCTGCTTGCCCGCAAAGGCCAGCGCGACGAGGCCAACCAGCGCATAGAGCGCCAATATGTCCCCCCACCACAGCAGCAGATAATGGGCCAGCCCGATCAGCGCCAGCCAGAAGCAGCGGATGATGTGGCGCTGCCGCCCGTCGCCGCCCGCCATTTCGGTGCGGTCCATCAGCATCAGCATGCTCGCGCCGAACAGCAGCGCGAACAGGCCGCGCATCTTGCCGTCGACCAGCACGAAGGCGAGGAACCAGGCGATCCGGTCGGCTAGGCCGCTGCCGCCCCAGGCATCGGGGTTGATATAGGCGGCGTCCGGCATCGAGAAGGCGACGATGTTCATCAGCATGATGCCCATCACGGCGAAGCCGCGCGCGATGTCGATGGCGCGGTTGCGCTCCTGCCCGCTGGCGTCGGGAAAAGGGGTGGGGGCCGGCATGATCAGTGCTTCACCTTGGATGGAAATGGGAATAGGGGCCTTAGAATGATTTCGGATCGGAGAAAATCCCGTTGCGGGCCGAAAATGCCGGAAAGGCCGCGATGAGCGAGCCGCGCAGCCATCGCATCGGCCGGGCATTCGGAACCGCAGCCGTGCATTATGACGAGCATGCCGAGGTGCAGCGCCTTGTCGCCGCGACGCTGGCGGATCTGATCGCGCGGCAACCCCGGCCACCTCTGCCGCCCGGCGAAAGGCCACGCATATTGGAGATTGGCTGCGGCACCGGCGCGCTGACCCGCGCCACCCGCGCGCTGTTCCCCGATGCCGAGATCATCGCCACCGACCTCGCGCCGGAGATGGTGGCGCTGGCCGGGCGGGGCGGGGATACCGGCGCGCGCTTTCTGGTGATGGATGGCGAAGCGCCAGCTTTCGACGGGCCGTGGTTCGATCTCGTCATATCGAGCCTCGCCTTCCAGTGGTTCACCGACCTGCCGCGCGCGCTCGACCGGCTCCATGGCCTGCTGCGTCCGGGCGGCAGCCTGATGTTCGCGACGATGGCGCGCCGCAGCTTCGCCGAATGGCGCGCCGCGCATGAGGCGCAGGGGCTGGTCGCCGGGACGCCGCTCTACCCCGCCGTGGAGGATCTGCGCGCGATGCTGTCGCGCCATGACGACGCCTTTCTGTTCGAAGAGGACTATGTGCAGGATTTCGGCGGCGCGCGCGGCCTGCTCGCGCATCTGAAGGGCATCGGCGCGACCGTGCCGGTGGAAGGGCGCGCGCCGCTCACCGCCGGGCAGCTGCGCAAGGTGATGCGCGCCTATGACGAGGGCGGGGGGCGCTGCACCTATCATGTCGCCTATTGCCGGATCACCCGTTCGCGGTGAACCGAGGGAGCGAGGGGTTGACAGCCCGTCCGGTTGGGCGGCAGCGTGCGGCCCCGCACTATCCGCTGGAAAGGTTTCGATAGCATGATTGGTCGCGTCGGTGGGGCTGGTCCCTTCATCCGGGATGCTTCGCCGGACGATGCGTGGCAGCTGGCGGCGCTGAAACGGCGCACCTTCCGCGAAACCTTCGTCGAAGGCGCGATGGCCGTCAGCTATGCGGAGGAAGATCTCGCCATTTTCGAGGAGGAGAGCTACAGCCCCGAAGCCGTCCGGGCGGAACTGGCCGACCCGGCGCGCCATCAATGGGTCGCGGAGGACGAGGCGGGGGAACTGGTCGCCTATGCCCATGTCGGCCCGTGCAAATTGCCGCATGAAGAGGCGCGGCCGGATCATGGCGAGGTCTACCAGCTCTATATCGTCGCCGAATGGCAGGGCGCGGGGCTGGGGCGGCAGCTGCTGGACCGGGCGATCGGCTGGCTGGAGGAGCGCAGGCCGGGGCCGATCTGGATCGGCGTCTTTTCCGGCAACCTGCGTGCGCAGGCGATCTATGTGTCGCGCGGCTTCGTCAAGGTCGGCGACTATGAGTTCCGCGTCGGCGCTCATCGCGACCGGGAGTTCATCATGCGCCGCGACCCGCGCTGAGCGGGGCGGGCGGGCTCAGGCCCGATCCGGCCGGACCGGGCCTGACGCGGAAAGCGGGGTTTAGACCTCGCCGTCCATCAGCGCCGGGAAAAACCCCTCATGCGCGGCGCGCAGCGTGTCGAGCGGGATCGCATAGTCGCTGTCGGCCAGCTCGAAGATCAGGCGGTTGGCGCAGGTGCGGCCGATGGGCTGGACCTGCACGCCCGCCTTGTCCGCCTCGGCGAGGAACATCGAAAGCGAGGCGTCGCTGACGGTAACGACATAGACGCCCTGATCCTCGGCGAAGAAGGCGCGGGCGTCGGCGAAGGGCTCGTCCGGCTCATGCGCCTGGATCATCGCGCCGATATTCCCGGCGAGCGCCATTTCCGCGACCGTCACCGCGATGCCGCCGTCCGACACGTCGTGGCAGGCGGTGATCGCGCCGTTTTCGATATGCGCGCGGATGAAATCGCCGGTGCGGCGCTCGGCGGCGAGGTCGACCGGCGGCGGCGGGCCGTCCTCGCGGCCATGGACCTCGCGCAGCCAGATCGACTGGCCCAGATGCCCCCTCCATTCGCCGACGGCGAGGATGATGTCGCCCGTGCCCTTGAAGGCGATGGTTGCGTTCTTCGTCCAGTCCTTCAGCAGGCCGATGCCGCCGATCGCCGGGGTCGGCAGGATCGCCGAGCCGCCGCCGGTGGCCTTGGACTCGTTATAGAGCGAGACATTGCCCGACACGATCGGGAAATCGAGCGCGCGGCAGGCGTCGCCCATGCCTTCGAGGCAGCCCACGAATTGCCCCATGATTTCCGGGCGCTGCGGGTTGGCGAAGTTGAGGCAGTTGGTGATGGCGAGCGGTGTCGCGCCGACCGAAGTGATGTTGCGCCAGCATTCGGCGACCGCCTGCTTGCCGCCCTCGACCGGGTCGGCGAAGCAATAGCGGGGCGTGCAGTCGGTGCTGATGGCCAGCGCCTTCTGCGTGCCGTGGACGCGGACGATCGCCGCATCGCCACCCGGCGCCTGCACCGTGTCGGCGCCGACCTTGTGGTCGTACTGTTCCCAGATCCAGCGGCGCGACGCGATGTCCGGGCTGCCCATCAGCTTCACGAGGTCGGCGCCGAGGTCCGCGCATTCGGGCACGTTCGCCAGCGGCGCGGGTTTTGGCGTCGGCACATGGGGCCGGTCGTAGAGCGGCGCATCGTCGGCCAGCGGGGCGAGGGGGATATCGCACACCGTCTCGCCATGATGGACGAGCACCATGCGGCCGGTATCGGTCACTTCGCCGATCACCGCGAAATCCAGCTCCCACTTGCGGAAGATCGCCTCGGCAAAGGCTTCCTTGCCGGGCTTCAGCACCATCAGCATGCGCTCCTGGCTTTCGGAGAGCATCATCTCATAGGCGGTCATGCCGGTTTCGCGCTGCGGCACCTTGTCCATGTCGAGCCGGATGCCGACGCCGCCCTTCGACGCCATCTCGACGCTGGAGGAGGTGAGGCCCGCCGCGCCCATATCCTGGATGGCGACAATGGCGTCCGACGCCATCAGCTCAAGGCACGCCTCGATCAGCAGCTTTTCGGTGAACGGGTCCCCGACCTGCACGGTCGGGCGCTTTTCCTCGCTGTCCTCACCGAAATCGGCGCTCGCCATGGTCGCGCCATGGATGCCGTCGCGGCCGGTCTTGGAACCGACATAGACGATCGGGTTGCCGATGCCGCTGGCGGCGCTGTAGAAAATCTTGTCCGTGTCGGCGACGCCCACGGTCATCGCGTTGACGAGGATATTGCCGTCATAGGCGGGGTGGAAATTCACCTCGCCGCCCACGGTCGGCACGCCGACGCAATTGCCATAGCCGCCGATGCCGCGCACCACGCCGCTGATCAGATGCTTCATCTTCGGGTGGTCCGGCCGGCCGAAGCGCAGCGCGTTCATGTTCGCCACCGGGCGCGCGCCCATGGTGAAGACGTCGCGCAAGATGCCGCCCACGCCGGTCGCCGCGCCCTGATAGGGCTCGATATAGCTGGGATGGTTGTGGCTCTCCATCTTGAAGATCGCCGCCTGCGGCTTTCCGTCGGGGCCGGGGCCGATATCGACGACGCCCGCATTCTCGCCCGGCCCGCAAATGACCTGCGGTCCCTCGGTCGGCAGCTTCTTCAGGTGGATGCGGCTGGATTTATAGGAGCAATGCTCCGACCACATGACGGAGAAGATGCCCAGTTCCGTCAGATTCGGCTCGCGGCCCAGCGCATTCAATGCGCGCTCATATTCCTCAGGGGAAAGGCCGTGTTCGGCGACGATTTCCGGGGTGATGGCGGGGGTGATGGCTGTGTCGGTCATGCGACCGCCCATAGGAAATTTGCGCGCGGGTTGAAACAGCTTTTCATGCGCCGGTTCCAATTAATGGAACGCGGACATGAAATGGGCCGGATGATCGCTCATCCGGCCCGGCAGGAGATAAAAGGGTTGAAAGGGGATAGGAGGTCAGGCCTTGCAGCTCTGCGAGCCCTTGCCGGGCATTTCGACCGTCACTTCGGCTTCCGGGCCGGTCAGCGACCAGCCGCCGTCGGCCTTGAAGGTGGTGCCGGTTTCGTCCGCGGTCAGCTTGGTGGCGACGCCTTCCTTCTCGGTGCGCAGCATCACGGTCTTGTCGTCGGACATATAGTCGACATAGACCAGTGAACTGTCCTTGCAGCGATAGGTCTTGCTCTTCTTCACCATCGGCGGGAGTTCCACCGGCGCGGCGTTGTTGAGCTGGTCCGCCATCGGGTCGGCAGGGCCGCCGCCGACGACTTCGGGTTCATTGTTGCCGCAAGCCGCAAGGGCGAGCAGCGTGGGGAGGGCGATCAACGATAGGTAAGGTTTCATAGCGGTCCCCCTTATGTGCAGTCGCAGCATCGGCCGTCAATGCTTAAACTGCCCCTTGCCAACGAATTTTTACAATATTCGGACGGGCCGGCGCCGGGGTGGGCGAGAGCGGTTTTTTGCGCCCCGCCGGGCCGGGGCACTTGACCCACGGGCGGTCGGAGGCCAAAGCTGCATCCATGATCGAGCAACAAAATCCTTCCACGGCCCCGGCGCTGGACAGCCTTTCTTTCGAGGATGCGCTGCGCGAGCTGGAGATGATCGTGCAGAAGCTGGAACGCGGGGACGTGCCGCTCGATGATTCCATCGCCCTTTATACGCGCGGCGAGCAGTTGCGCGCCCAGTGCCAGAAAAGGCTGGCCGATGCCGAGGCGCGGATCGAGAAGCTGACCGTCGATGCGTCGGGCGCGCCGTCCGGCGTGCAGCCTTTCAGGGCCGATTGAACCCGCGATGACCGTGCGGGACGCCGCCATGACCGGCAACGCGATGCTTCGCGACGCGATGCAGGCGATCGCCGAGGATATCGACGCGGCGTTCGACATATTGCTCACCGTGCCCGACGACCCGCGCAGGCGCCTGTTCGAGGCGATGCGCCATGCGGCGATGGGCGGCGGCAAGCGGCTGCGCCCGCTGCTGGTCCGGGCGACCGGCAAGCTCTTCTCGCTCGACCGGGAACAGATGATCCGCGTCGGGCTGGCGGTCGAATGCATCCATGTCTATTCGCTGGTGCATGACGACCTGCCCGCGATGGACGACGACGACCTGCGCCACGGCAAGCCCACCGTGCACCTCGCCTTCGACGAGGCGACGGCGATCCTGGCGGGCGACGGGCTGCACGATCTGGCGTTCGAGATACTGGCGGACGAGCGCACCCACCCGGACCCGTTCGTGCGCTGCGAACTGCTGCGCCTGATGGCGCGGGCGAGCGGGCCGCACGGCATGGCGGGCGGGCAGATGATGGACATCGCCGCCGAAACCGCCGCCTTCGATCTTTCCACCGTCACCCGGCTGCAACAGCTCAAGACCGGCGCGATCATCGGCTTCTGCGTGGAGGCCGCCGCCGTCATGGGGCGCCTGCCGCCGGAGGGGCGCACGGGCCTGCACGGCTATGCGCGCGACATCGGCCTTGCCTTCCAGATCGCCGACGACCTGCTCGACGTGGAAGGCGATGCCGGGCTCGCGGGCAAGGCGCTGGGCAAGGATGCGGCGGCGGGCAAGCAGACCTTCGTGTCGCTGCTCGGCGTCGAACAGGCGCGGCGGCAGGCGCGCATGCTGGTCGATCAGGCGAAGGCGCATCTGCGCGGCTATGACGCGCGGGCCGACCTGCTGCGCGCGATCGCCGATTATGTCATCGAAAGGGATCGCTGAAATCATGAGCGGACCACGCATAGGCGTTTACCCCGGCACCTTCGACCCGATCACGCTGGGCCATATGGATATCATCCGGCGCGGCGCGAAGCTGGTCGATCGCCTCATCATCGGGGTGACGACCAACCCCAGCAAATCGCCGATGTTCTCGCTGGAGGAGCGGCTTGCCAGCGTGCGGCGCGAATGCGAGGATCTGGGCGATGCGATCGGCGTGGTCGCATTCGATTCCCTGCTGATGGATTTCGCCGCCGCGCAGGGGGCCAGCGTCATCGTCCGGGGCCTGCGGGCCGTCGCGGACTTCGAATATGAATATCAGATGGCGGGGATGAACCAGCAGATCAACGACAAGGTGGAGACGGTTTTCCTGATGGCCGACGTGTCGCTGCAACCGATCGCGTCGCGGCTGGTCAAGGAAATCGCGCTCTATGGCGGGCCGATCCACCGCTTCGTCAGCCCCCGCGTGCGCGAGGAAGTGGAGCATCGCGTGAACAGCATCGGCCGCAAGGGAACGCGCACCGGAACGGGGGCATAAGCGATGATGCTCATTTTCGGTTCAGCCGCGGGCTTTTATCGCGCATAAGCGCGCAAGATTCGTTTCGGAGAACGCCAGACCATGAAGCTCAGCCTGTTATTCCGTTCCCTGATGGCCTTGCTGCTGTTGGCGGCGGCATCGGTCGTGAATGTCGCCCATGCGCAGGGGCAGGGGCAGGCCGACGAGATGGCGAAGGCGGAACGCTCCGCCCGCGCCCGCGAGCAGGCGAAGGAGCTGGAAAAGGCCGGGCCGACCAAGACCCCGCCCGCGATGGTTCCGCGCGATCCCGCCAATGTCTGGGTGCTGCAACTGAGCAACGGCGGCACGGTGAAGATCCAGCTGCGCCCGGATGTCGCGCCCAACCATGTCGCGCGCATCAAGGAGCTGACGGCGCGAGGTTTCTATAACGGCCTCCTCTTCCACCGCGTGATCGACGGCTTCATGGCGCAGGGCGGCGACCCGCAGGGCGACGGCACCGGCGGATCCGACCTGCCGGACCTGAAGGCCGAGTTCAACGACCTGCCGCATGTGCGCGGCGCGGTTTCCATGGCCCGCGCCGCCAGCGAGGACAGCGCCAACAGCCAGTTCTTCATCATGCTGATGCCGCGCCTGCAGCTCGACCGCAAATATACGGTGTTCGGCCGGGTGATCGAGGGCATGAACTATGTCGACCTGATCGACAAGGGCGAGCCGCCGGCCAACCCCACCCGCATCGTGAGCGCGACGATGGAGGCGGTCGGGGGCGGCTGAGTGCGCCCGCGCGGTTGACCGGCCTTTCCTGGCTATGGACGTAGATCTTTTCGATTTCGATCTTCCGCCGGAGCGGATCGCGCTGCGCCCTGCCGTGCCGCGCGATGCCGCGCGCCTGCTGGTGCTGGAAGGCGCGGGGCCGAAAGAGGGGCAGGGGGTGATGCGCGACCTCCATGTCGCCGACCTGCCCGGCGTGCTGCGGCCGGGCGATTGCCTCGTCTTCAACGACACGCGCGTGATCCCGGCGCAGCTCGAAGGGCGGCGGGGCGAGGCGCGGGTCGGCGCGACGCTGCACAAGCGGATCGACCTGCGGCGCTGGCAGGCGTTCGTCCGCAACGCCAAGCGGGTGCGGCCCGGCGACCGCATCGATTTCGGCGCGGGCGTGATCGCGCTGGCCGAGGCGCGCGACGAGGAAGGCGGCTACACCCTGTTCTTCGAAGGCGAGGAGCCGGTCGAACTGCTGCTCGACCGGGCGGGCACCATGCCGCTGCCCCCCTATATCGCGGGCAAGCGCGCGGTCGATGCGCGCGACCGCGAGGATTATCAGACGATGTTCGCGCAGAAGGACGGCGCCGTCGCCGCGCCGACCGCCGCGCTGCATTTCACGCCGGACCTGATCGCCCGGCTGGAGGCGGCGGGCGTGGCGGTGGAGAAGGTGACGCTGCATGTCGGCGCCGGGACCTTCCTGCCGGTCAAGGCCAGCGACACGAAGGACCATCGCATGCATGCCGAATGGGGCAGCATCGACGCGGCGGTCGCGGACCGGCTGAACGCGGTGCGCGAATCCGGCGGCCGGGTGATCGCGGTCGGCACCACCTCGCTGCGGGTGCTGGAAAGCGCGGCCGATGCGGAGAGCGCGCGGGTGCGCGGCTGGACCGGCGAGACGCGCATCTTCATCACGCCCGGCTATGCGTTCCGCGTGGTCGACGGGCTGATGACCAATTTCCACCTGCCGCGCTCCACCCTGTTCATGCTGGTCAGCGCGATGATGGGGCTGGAGCGGATGCAGGCGGCCTATGCCCATGCGATCGCGCAGGGCTATCGCTTCTACAGCTATGGCGACGCGAGCTTGCTGCTGCCGGGCGGCTGAACCTCGCGCCTCCGGCCTTCCTGTATGGCGGATTGCCGGAATGTTTCATTATGTTGAAGCGGATATAATTCCCTGTTTTCAGCCTGTTGCATGCCCCGTCCCGCAGGTGACAGAAAGGCGGCCTTCCTCTATGGATATTGGCTCGCTTTAAAGAGAAAACCAACTTGGGGGAAAGCGGTTGGGGGCGGAACCGGGGCGGACGGCCCGATATGATCCGGCGCAACCTGTTGCCGACACGGCCTCGCAGGCGCATCGGGAATTCGAGGCGCTGGCGCGCAAGGCGGGCATGGAGCCGTCCGATCTGTGGGTGGGCGGCTATGCCGATTATGAATGGCGGCATTTGCGGCTGCTGCTCCAGGCCTATGATCTCCACCCCGGCGGGCGGGACATATTGGAGTTCGGGTGCAATGTCGGCGCGTCCTCGGTGGTGCTCGCGGCGCTCGGCGGGCGGGTGACGGCGGTGGATATCAGCGCGGACGCCGCCGCCATCGCCCGCGCCAACCTGCGCAGGCACGGGCTGGATGCCGCCGCCACCGTGCTGCACGTCGCCGATACGCGCGGCCTGCCTTTCCCGTCCGCGTCCTTCGACATGGTGCTGGCCAACAGCGTGCTGGAATATGTCGAGCCGGAACAGCTCGATGCCGTGCTGGCGGAGCTGCACCGTCTTTTGCGCCCCGGCGGCAGAATGCTGATCTGCGGCACGGCGAGCCGCACCGCGATACGGGAGGTTCATTCGCGGCGCTGGCTGGTCAACTATCTGCCGCGCGGGGTGGACAGGCTGCTGGGCCGGTCGCTCCAGCGCGGCATCTGCCCTTTCCAGCTGGCACACGGCCTGTCCGGCCGGTTCGAGGCCATCGGGCGCGACCGCTGGCTGGAGGCGCGGGCAGCCGTGCATGGGCGGCCCTCCTTCGCAATGCGTGCGGTAAGCCGGGTGGCGGCGCTGCTCGGCATCAGCCCCGGCTGGTTCGCGCCCAATATCGAATTGCTGCTGGAAAAACGGGTGGAAGCCGGCCCGGATTCGGGGAGGCGATCGGGCTGAAGCCCCTATTGCGGTGACGCCCGTGCCGTGCGGATATCCTCCGGCTTTCGTTCGAAAAACAATCTTAAGGAAATTTAAAGGCAATTGCGCCAGTTTCGCAGCCGAATGGGGAGGACCGTTTGCGCAAGCTGGGCAGAAAAGTGCTGGAGGCCATAGTCGGCGAAGAGGTGCGTCAAGCCGACCTCCGCCGCGCGCTGGTCGAAAGCCTTTATGCGTCGCCCACCTCGCTTGCCATCGGCGCGCTCGCCGGGCTGCTGCTGAGCCTCGCCATCGCGCATATTTCCCGCGATCCGGTGATGATCCTCTTCACCGTCGTCATCTCGCTGATCGCGGTCGCGCGCACCACCTCCGCCATCTTCTATTATCGCAAGCTCAAAAGCGGACGCGGCGGCACCTATCGGCTGTGGGAAATGGCCTATGAGCTGGGCGCCTGGGCCTATGCGGGCATGCTGGGCGCGCTGGCGTTCATCACGCTGGTGCGGTTCGACGATCCGGCGATCCACATCCTGTCGGTCGCGCTGGCGACGGGCTATGCCGCCGGCATATCCGGCCGCAATGCGGGGCGGATCAAGATCGCGGTGGGGCAGACCTGCCTCGCGCTGCTGCCCACTGCGCTGGGATTGTGGCTGGACGGCAATTTCGGCTATCGCATCCTCGCCATCGTGCTGGCGACCATGGTGATCGCCATGGCGGAGATCACCCGCACCACCCACCATATCGTTGTCGAGGCGTTGCGGGGCAAGAAGGAGAAATCCCTGCTCGCCGCCAAATATGAGCGGCTGGCCCGCTATGACAGCCTGACCGGGGTGGAGAACCGCATGGCGATGCAGATGCGCCTGCGCGAGCTGTTCGACGACAACCGCGAGGGGCGGGACGGGCAGGACGCGCTGGCGATCCTGTGGATGGACCTCGACCGCTTCAAGGAGATCAACGATTCGCTCGGCCATATGGTCGGCGACGCGTTGCTGGTGACGGTGGTGGAGCGGCTCTCGGCGCTGCTGGAAGGGCGGGGGCATATCGCCCGCTTCGGCGGCGACGAGTTCGTCATCCTGTGCCCCGGCGCGGGCCGGGACGAGGCGCAGGCGATGGCGGAGGAAGTCCGCATCTGTTTCGAGCAGGGCGTCGACGTGGGCGCGCATCATCTCGCCATTTCCGCGTCGATCGGCTTTGCCGTCGGCCCGCAGGACGGCCGCGACGCCGACGAGCTGATGCAGCATGCCGACCTCGCCCTCTACGAGGCCAAGGCGCAGGGCCGCAACCGCGTCATGGGGTTCGCCTGGTCGATGAAGGAGCGGTTCCACCGCATCCACGAGATAGAGCGCGGCCTGCGCAGCGCCATCGCCGAAGGGCAGATGGAGCTGCATTTCCAGCCGATCTTCGACGTGAAGTCGGGGCGCATCCATATTTGCGAGGGGCTGTTGCGCTGGAACCATCCGGCGCTGGGCGCGGTGTCCCCGGCCGAGTTCATCCCGATCGCGGAGAGCATCGGGATGATCGAGCCGCTGACCCAATGGGTGCTGCGGCAGGCCTGTTTCGCGGCGGTGCAATGGCCGGAGGAGATACGGGTGGCGATCAACATCTCGCCCGCCTCGCTGCGCTTCGGGGAGCTGCCGCGCGCCGTCATCGAGACGCTGATGGAAAGCGGCCTGTCCGCCCGGCGGCTGGAGCTGGAGGTGACCGAATCGATCTTCCTCCACGACGACGGCCAGACCCACCAGATGCTGCGCGCGCTCCAGCAGATCGGCCTGCGGCTGGTGCTCGACGATTTCGGCACCGGCTATTCCTCACTCAGCTATCTGCGCTCCTACCGCTTCGACGGGATCAAGATCGACCGCAGCTTCATGCGCTGCATCACCGAGAGCAAGGAGGATCAGGCGATCGTCAGCGCGGTCGGCCATCTGGCCGAGGCGCTGGGCATGGAGATCGTCGCCGAGGGCATCGAAACCGCCGAGCAGCTGCAATATGCGCGCGATGCGCATATCCATAATGTGCAGGGCTTCCTGATGTCGATGGCCCAGCCCCGGCCGGTCATCGACGCGATGATCGCGCGCAGGATGACGATCGGCGATGCGATGGCGTCGGAGTTGCGGCAAGCCCGCGCGCGCCGCGCCTAGGATCGTCCGAAATGCGGCCCATGCGGGCCTGCGAACCGCGCTATTCTGCGCTTCGGTGCTCACGACCCTTTAGGTCGCTGCGCTCCGATGCTCGAATATCACGCTTCTCGGCTCCACCTGAACCACATTTCGGGCGATCCTGCGGTGGAATCTGCGCTTCCCGCGCCCGTTTCAGCGCTGATGCAGGCGGGTTTGGGCGGTGGCGAGGCGGCGCATCATGCGCAGGTCCTTGTCGGTCAGCTTCATCGCGGCATCGACCCAGCCGTCGACAATGTCCTTCAATTCGTCGAGCTGCATCGGCGCGACCCGGCGGCCCGCGCGGTAAATGCCCACATGGCCGCTGTGCCGCCCGCTATTGGCGCGGATATAGTCGCGCGCGACCTCCTCGCCGCAGCCCGGATCGGCGAGCACGGTGATGAGGCCCATGTCGTACATCTCCTCGGCGGTATAGATCTTGCCGGAGAGCAGCATGCGCTCGGCCACCGCATGGCCCAGCTTGCGCGCGAGGATCGAATAGGCGCCCATGCCGGGAAACAGGCCGAACAGCACCTCCGGCAGGCCGAAGCGCGCCTGCCGTTCCGCGATGATGACGTCGAAGCACATCATCGCCTCGAACCCGCCGCCCAGCGCGTCGCCCTGCGCCAGCGCGATGTTGATGACGGGCATGTCGTTGCAATGCCAGACGCGGTCGACGATCTCCACGCACAGATGGCTGTACTGCCGCAGCGTCTCATGATCCTGATTTTCGATGCAGCGGGCGAACATCTCCAGATCGCCGCCCAGATTGAACACGCCGGGGAAGCGGGAGCCGAGCACCATATATTTCAGCTCGCTGTCGCCGGTGCCGAACACCTTGCGCGTTTCCATCTGCCACGCCATCGTGTCGCGCAGCAGGCCGAGATTGTAGTTGGGGCGGTCGAGCGGGGTGATGAACGCCCACAGCGTTCCGAGGTCGGCATCCCATTGCACGTCGATCTGGCCGAGGTCGAACAGCTTGGAGCGGCCCAGCCGGCTTTCCACCTCGTCTTCGGGGGAGAGGTCCTCGACCTGGGCTATGCGGCCGGAATCGCGGGAAAGATCGGTGATGCCGCGGGCCACGGCCCGGCCGGCCGGAGCCGCTTCGTCCGCCATGGTGCGAGCTTCAAGGTCTACCTTGTTCATTTCACCCCCGATTTTCGAAATCCGACCCGGCGCCGAAGGGAGCATGGGAGCCCGCCGCAGCGCAATGGTAGACAAGCCTTAACCAGTTTCCTTAACTATTTTCACCGCGCGATGTGGCTCTTTTGTTACGGAAAAGAGCCGATTTTTCAAATCCTATGGTAAATGGGCAACAGATGCGGCCGGCGATCGGGGCGGCGAACTGTCCCGAAAGGGGGCAAACCATTTGCTAACCCTTGGCCGCTAGAAACGAAGTCCATGATTCGGCGGCGTAAAGACAAGGTGGTCGTAACCCTCGTGTTGCAGACGGACAGCGGCGAGAGCTGGCCGCTGCGGCTGTCGGAAGATTGCATCTGCTTCATCGGCCGCTATCGCCGGGTCGAGAATTTCGGTCCCCGGTCGGGGCTGTTGCATTTCCTGCCCGGCCACATCGCTTAGGGCATGCGGCTATTCCGCCCATGACGGGCTGCAAATGGCGGTTTTCCGCGCTTCCGGTGCTCACGACCCTTTAGGTCGCTGCGCGCCGGTTCTCGATCCAGCATGTTGGCCTGTGGCCGTCTGCGACTCCCCCTCGCCCTGAACGGAATAGCCGCACGCCCTAAAACGGATCGCCGTTGACCTGCGGTCGTCTGCGACTGCCGCCGAAGGCGCGGGGCTGACAGGCGGGGCGGGACGCCGTAAAGGCGGGGCATGACTCGACCCCGTTTCTCCTTCTCCATCGCCGCCACCGACGGCAAGGCGCGCACCGGCACCATCGCGATGCGGCGCGGCGACATCCGCACCCCCGCCTTCATGCCGGTGGGCACCGCCGCCACGGTGAAGGCGATGCGCCCGGCGGAGGTCCGCGCGGCGGGCGCCGACATCATCCTGGGCAACACCTATCATCTGATGCTGCGCCCCGGCGCGGAGCGCGTGGCGCGGCTCGGCGGCCTGCACGGCTTCATGGGCTGGGACCGGCCGATCCTGACCGACAGCGGCGGCTATCAGGTGATGAGCCTTTCCGCGCTGACGAAGATGAGCGAGGACGGCGTCGCCTTCGCCAGCCATATCGACGGGTCGAAGCATATGCTGACGCCGGAGCGGTCGATGGAGATCCAGCGCCTGCTCGGCAGCGATATCGTGATGGCGTTCGACGAATGCACGAGGAACGGCGTGACCCATGACGAGGCGGCGCGGTCGATGGAGCGCTCGATGCGCTGGGCGAAGCGGTCGCGCGATGCGTTCGACGCCGGGGTCGATCATGCGGCGGGCGCGGCGCTGTTCGGCATCCAGCAGGGCTCACTCGACGAAGGGCTGCGCAAGGCGTCGGGGCAGGCGCTGGTCGAGATCGGCTTCGACGGCTATGCGGTCGGCGGCCTTGCCGTGGGCGAGGGGCAGGAAGCGATGTTCGCCTGCCTCGACTATGCGCCGGGCCAGTTGCCGGAGGACAGGCCGCGCTATCTGATGGGCGTCGGCAAGCCGGACGATATCGTCGGCGCGGTGGAGCGCGGGATCGACATGTTCGACTGCGTGCTGCCGACGCGGTCGGGCCGCAACGGACAGGCGTTCACATGGACCGGCCCGCTCAACATCCGCAACGCGCGCTTCGCCGAGGATATGGGACCGCTCGATCCCGAATGCGGCTGCCCCGTCTGCACCGGGTGGAGCCGCGCCTATCTCCACCATCTGGTCAAGGCGAAGGAGATATTGGGCGCGATGCTGATGACGCAGCACAATATCCATTTCTACCAGAGCCTGATGCAGCATCTGCGCGACGCTATCGCGGAAAAGCGCCTTTCCGCCTTCGCCCAGGCTTTCCGGACGCGCTACGGAAAGGGGCGGCAGGCGGATTAGGATAGGGGCGGGGTGCCTCATGCCCCATCGTCATGCTGAACTTGTTTCAGCATCCATCAAGCCCACAGTCCGCTGGCTGATCCGGCGGCATGGACCCTGAGCCGAAGGCCAGCGCAGCTAAACAAGTTCGGGGTGACGGTAAAGGCTATGCCTGATTTCAGGCTGGCACCGGCCCGTTGCTCCGGCCTGTCCGCGTCGCCAAGACTGCGCCTTCACCCCGTCACCGGGATGGTGATGTGATATTCGCCCGCTTCGGCGTCATGGCCCAGTGGGGTGCGCAGCTGGCGGGCGAGGCCGGCCAGCACCCGCTCATAGAGCCGCATCGTTGCCGGCTCACTGCCTTCGGCCTGGCGGAAGATCGGGGAAACCAGCGAGAAGCGGGCCTGCCCCTCGGTCCCGTCCAGCCGCAGCAGCGATATGGTGAAGCGTTGGTCGGGCGCATAGGCGATCACCAGATCGGCCAGCTCCGCCGTCATGAAGGCGATGGCGGTCGCGACGTCCTGGTGCAGCATCACGTCGTCGCAATCGACGGCGATGTCGATGTTGCGCCCGCTCTGCACCTTGGCCGATATCTTGAGGGCGGAGGCGATCTCGTTCATCATCGGCCGCGCGCGCAGGCCCAGCTCCTCGTCCAGTTCCGCATAATGGTTGCGCTGCACGACGGCAAGCGCGTCCACCCGGCGCTGGATCGAAAGATAGGCGTCGCCCTCATTGGCATCCTCGGCCGCGCGCCAGTGCAGGCTGATGAGGCTGGAGATGATCTGGAGGTTGTTCTTCACCCGGTGGTGCACCTCGCGCGTCAGGCGGGTCTGCCGCTCCAGCGCGGCGCGCATGCCTTCCTCGTGCCGGGCGACCTCCTGGCTCATCCGGTGGAACGTCTCGCCCAGCTCCTCGATCTCGCTGGAGGCGAGGCGGGAAAGATGCGGCGGGCGGATGATCTTGCCGGGGGTATAGGCGGCGATTTCCCGGCGCAGGGTCGTCAGCGGCTTGATCAGCAGCCAGTGGACGACCAGCCAGCCCAGGAACACGGCGGCCACCCAGAGCAGCAGCGGCATCAGCAGCGAGATCATCCTGGCGTTGCTCGTCAGCGTGTCGATCACTTCATTGTCGAGCACCAGCTGGTGCCTGTCGGCCTGATCGCCGGTGAGGGCGGGGGTGCGATCCGGCGTGACCGGCGCATGCGCGCTCAGCCGCGCGCGGGACCGGCTCTGGTCCCCCGTGCTGGAGGCGAGGACCAGCCGGACGTCGCCCTGATGCAGGGTGATCGTCTGGTCCGCGCCGTTGCCCACGTCGCTGGTCAGCTTGGCCAGCGCGGGCCGCAGATAGAGCGCCAGCGCGGTGACCGACCCGTCCCGGCTGGCCGACCGGATCAGCAGCCCGTCCAGATCGGGCACGAGCAGCACCTCGGGCGCATCCTGCCCCGCCTGCCGCAGCGCGCCGGCCAGCCGCGCGGCATTCTCCGAGCGGCAGCGGATTTCGCCCCGCCGGTCGAAGATCGCGACCAGCAGGCCGTCATCGTCGGTCATCGCGTTGAACAGATGCTGGAGGCGGTCGCAGATATGGGTGTCGGCGGGATTGTCGGCCAGCACATTGGCGGTCAGCGACTGGGCGGTCTGTATCGCGGTCACGGTCGCGGCGAGTTGCGCCGCGTTCTGGCGGGTGGCCGCGATCAGCAGCTCCTGCTTTTCCTGCTCGGTGGTCCGGATGGAATGCCAGTTGACGATGATGGTCGAGATGGCGAGCGGCAACAGCGCCAGCATCATGATGAGGAACGCCTTGCCCGCGGTTCCCTTCATCCACGCGGCCGCCCGTGCGGGGGGAGGAGGGGAGAAGGGCGGGGTCGGGTCCATGATGCGGCGGGCGAACGCGGAAAGGAGGCTGCGGCCGGACGCCGCCCTCAGTCGAGATGCCTGAGCAGGTTCAGCATCTCGTCCGGTATCGCTTCCTCCACGGTCTGCTGATAGATGGCGCGCAGGGCATGGCCCAGATTGGCGTCTTCCTCGGTCAGCCCCTTGGGTGGGGAGGCCGGATGCTCTCCGCCGGTGGCCGTCGTGGAGCAGGATGGGGCGGCAGGGGTGGCGCCGGGACGAGTTTGCAGGCCTGTCAGCGGCTTGTCGTCATTATCCGTCATTCCTTATTCCCTAATACCGCCATTAGCATTCCCCCAAATTGCCTTTTGCCGCGACGTCCCGCGACCGGCGCCGCCGCCGGTCCCTTTGCGACGCAAGGGCGATGGCGGACGGTCCATCCTATCCAGCACTTGTGGGACGATGCAATAAGAATAGGCGTTTCCCACGACCCGATCCGCGTTCCCGGAAGAATATTGGACCTGATCTGGAAACCTATTTCCGCGTCGTTTGTTCCAACATTTCTGTGCAACCATCACGGCTGGCACGGCTTTGGGTGGGATTGCCCCGGCAGGGCGGCTTTGCGGGCCGGTTTTGCAAGGGCGATCTTGTCGCGGGAATGGCGGGGATATAGGCTGGACCGATCCGTTTCATTCCCGTCCCCCAGGCGGCGGCGGGCATGGCGGCACGTTGGAACTATCGGGCGGAAATGTCGGGCAGGGATGCCGACACAGGCAGGGAGCAATAATCACATGTCACTGGGCCAGCAGCTATATTCGCATCTTCCGTTCCTGCGCCGCTACGCCCGCGCGCTGACGGGCAGCCAGATGCAGGGGGACGCCTATGTCCGCGCGACGCTGGAGGCGATCGTCGCGGCGCCGGACGAGTTCCCCACCGATGTCGATGCCCGGCTCGGCCTCTACCGCACCTTCCATGCGATCTGGTCGTCGGCGCGCCTCGATGGCGAGGGCGTGGACGAAAGCGACGAAACCGGGCGTCAGGCGATCGCGCGCGCGCGGCTGGCCCGCGTCGCGCCCTATCCCCGGCAGGCGCTGCTGCTGACCGCGATGGAGGGATTCGGCGAGCGGGAGGTGGCCTATCTGATGGATGTTTCCTCCGCCGAGGTGGACACGCTGGTCGCGCAGGCGCTGAACGAGATCGAGCGGCAGACCCGCGCCGACGTGCTCATCATCGAGGACGAGCCGATCATCGCGATGGATATCGAGATGATCGTGCGCGACATGGGCCATGACGTCACCGGCATCGCCGTCACCCGCGACGAGGCGGTGCAGATGGCGCGGGCGCATCGCCCCGGCCTGGTGCTGGCGGACATCCAGCTGGCCGACAATTCGAGCGGCATCGACGCGGTGAAGGACATATTGGCGGAATTTTCCGTGCCGGTGATTTTCATCACCGCTTTCCCGGAGCGCCTGCTGACCGGCGAGCGGCCGGAGCCGACCTTCCTCATCACCAAGCCGTTCCAGCATTCCACGGTCAAGGCGGCGATCGCGCAGGCGCTGTTCTTCGACGCGGCGACCAGCCCGGCGGCGTGAGCGGGGCGGCGTGATTTGCAGGTGCCGGACGCCTCGCCGGATTTCGCGACGGACCGAGGCGGGAACCGGCTTGCGAATGAGGCGTTGGTCGGTGATAATGGGGACAATCGGCCGGACCGGCGCCAGTGGCGTTCGTTGGCGGACCTTGCGTCCATTTGATGTGGCGTGTCCGTTTCGCCATCAGTCGGGGGATTTGCATGAGAGAAACAGTGGATAATCCCGACACCAATGCGACACTGAGCGATGAGCAGTTCAAGCAGGAATTGACGGCGGTTATCCCCCATCTTCGCGCTTTCGGCCGCTCGCTTTCCGGCTCGCGCGATCTTGCCGACGATCTGGTGCAGGAAACGCTGATGAAGGCCTGGGCCGCCCGGTCGCGCTTTCAGGCGGGCACCAACATGCGCGCCTGGACCTTCATCATTCTGCGCAACCATTTCCTTTCCCAGATGCGCCGCGCGCGCTTCAAGGGCGAATGGGACGAACTGGTCGCCGACCGCCTGCTGTCGGCCGCGGCCGGGCAGGACAAGCAGATCGAGCTCGGCGACCTGCAACGCGCGCTGATGCAATTGCCCCAGTCGCAGCGCGAGGCGCTGATCCTCGTCGGCGCGGGCGGCTTCGCCTATGAGGAAGCGGCCGAGATCTGCGGCGTCGCCGTCGGCACGATCAAGAGCCGCGTCGCGCGCGGACGGGCGGCGCTGGAGCAGATCATGGACGAGGGCGCCCTTCCTTCGCGCCGGGGGCAGGAGCCTTCGGGCGACGGCCCGCTCGCCGAGATCATGTCCGACGTCGACCGGCTGAGCGCGGATTATTCTTCCTGATTCAAGGCGGTTGTGGGCTGGCCCGTAGTGCGGGCGAAGCCCAACGGCTGATTTTCTCCTGGGCAAGAAGAAGGACAGGGCTTCGACAGGCTCAGCCCGAACGGTCACTCATAGGAGGATCGGTCGTTATCGCCCCGGCGCATAGCGGCTTGGGCGCGGTCTTATCCCTGCGCGGCTCCGTTCGTTCCGGTGGCGCTGTCCAACTGGTGCAGCAGGTCTATCATATCCTCCGGCAAATCCGCCTGATCGACCGCCGAATAGGCCGACGCAAGGGCGCGGCCCATGCCTTCATAATGCCTGAAGCCAGTCACCGTGACGAAATGGGCGGCCCGTGTACGTCCTTTCGATGCAGCAGAGATGTTATTCCGGTCATTCATGCTAGGAAAGACGCGGAGGCTGCGGCATGGTTCCCCCGGAATCGATGAAATGCAAGCGGTAACGAAAGCGAACGTGGCTTGATTGCAACAGATATAATGGACGGGAGTGGAATGGACTGGGACGGGGCACTGGCAAGGGCGGAACGCTTCTCGCCATTTCTGGAAATGATGTCAGGGCGGTATCCCGATATCGCCGCCCGCCTTCGCGCCGGGGAGGATGAGGCCGCCTGGTCGCTTGCCGCGCGGGCCGGGGAGGGGGCGTCCGGCCCGGCGCAGGCGTTGCGGCGCAGGCGCGGCGCGGTCGCGCTGGTGACGGCGGTGGCGGATCTGGCGGGCGCCTGGGATTTCGAGCGAGTCACGCGCACCCTGTCCGACTTCGCCGACGAGGCGGTGGAAGCCGCGCTGATGGCGGCCTTCGCCGAGCGCTATCCCGGCGAGGAACCGCGCGGCTTCGCGGTGATCGCGCTGGGCAAGCACGGCAGCCGCGAGCTCAATTACAGCTCCGATATCGACCCGATCCTGATCTTCGACCCCGAAACGCTGCCGCGCCGCGCGCGCGAGGAGCCGGTCGAGGCGGCGGTGCGGCTGGGGCGGCGGATGAGCGAGATACTCTCCGCCCGCGACGGCGACGGCTATGTGTTCCGCGTCGACCTGCGCCTGCGCCCCTCGCCGGAGGCGACGCCGATTGCGCTGCCGGTCGAGGCCGCGATCTCCTATTATGAGAGCATGGCGCTGGGCTGGGAGCAGGCGGCGTTCATCCGCTCGCGCGTGTGCGGGGGCGACCGGAGGTTGGGCGATTACTTCCTTCAGGCGATCCGCCCGTTCGTGTGGCGGCGCTCGCTCGATTTCGGGGCGATCGACGCGATCCTCGACATCAGCCGCCGCATCCGCGACCATTATGCCAGCGGCCAGGCCTTCGGCCCCGGCTACGACCTGAAGCGCGGGCGGGGCGGCATTCGCGAGGTGGAATTCTTCGCGCAGGTGCATCAGCTGATCCATGGCGGCCGCCAGCCGGATCTGCGTGCGGGCGCGACCCGCGACGCGCTGCGGGGGCTGGGCGAGGCGGGCGTGATCGGCGGCGACGTCGCGCGGCGGCTGGACGAGGCCTATGTGCTGTTCCGCACCATCGAGCACCGCCTGCAAATGGTCGACGACCGGCAGACGCACGAGCTGCCCGCTGACGACGCGGCGCTGGCCAATGTCGCGCGGCTCCACGGGCTGGAGACGAGTGGGGCGCTGCTCGATCTGTTGCATCCGCATGTGACGTGGGTGGGCAATAATTACGACCGGCTCGCCCCGGAAAAGGAGGACGGGCGCCTGTCCGTCGAGCCGGACGGGCTGGTCGGGCAACTGGCCGCGATGGGCTTTGCGGAGGCGGAGGCCGCCGCCACGCGCATCGGCCGCTGGCGGGCGGGATCGGCGCGGGCATTGCGCAGCGCCTCGGCGCGGGAGGCGCTGGAGGAACTGCTGCCCGGCCTCTTCGCGGGCCTCGCCAAGGCGCCGGACCCGATGGCCGCGCTCAACCGCCTCGACCATATGATCGATCGCCTGCCCAGCGCGATCAACTTCTTCAAGCTGCTGGCGGCCCGCCCCGCGCTGGTGACGATGCTGGTGACGATATTGAGCCATGCGCCGGTGCTGGCCGATGCGCTCGCGCGCCGGGCGGAGCTGCTCGACGGGCTGATCGACGCCAGCGCGCTGGAGCCGATACCGGATCTCGACACGCTGGTCGCCTGGCTGAAGCGCGGCGAGCAGGGCGACGATTATCAGCTGCTGCTCGATCGGGTGCGGCAGAAGGTGGGCGAGCGCCGCTTCGCGCTGGGCGCGCAGATCGTCTGCGGCGCGGCCGATCCGCTGGAGGTCGGGCGCGGCTATGGTCGGCTTGCCTATGGCGCGGTCGAGGTGCTGGGGCAGGCGACGGTCGAGGAGTTCGAGAAGATCCACGGCACGGTCGCCGGTGGCGAGCTGGTGATCGTCGCGCTGGGCCGTCTGGGCGGCGGGGTGCTGACCCATGCGTCGGACCTCGACCTGATCTACCTGTTCACCGGCCATTATGAGACGGAATCCGACGGCGCCAAGCCGCTGGGCGCGACGCAATATTTCAACCGCCTGTCGCAGCGGGTCGGCAATGCGCTGTCCGTCTCCACCGCGTCGGGCCCGCTCTACGAGGTGGACACGCGGCTGCGGCCCTTCGGCGCGCAGGGGCTGCTGGCGGCCAGCCTCGACAGCTTCTCCCGCTATCAGCAGGACAATGCGTGGACGTGGGAGCATCTGGCGCTGACGCGGGCGCGGCCGATCTTCGGCTCGGCGGCCGGGCGGGCGGCAGTGCAGCAGGTGATCGACCGGGTGCTCGCCATTCCGCGCGATCCGCTGGACCTCGCCCGGCAGGCGGTGAAGATGCGGGCGATGATCGCCACCCACAAGCCCGCCGCCGGGGCGCTCGACGTGAAGCTGGCGAGCGGCGGGCTGGTCGATCTGGAATTTCTGGTGCAGGTGACGCAACTGGCCAACCAGACGGCGGTGGACCCCGATCTGGGCCGGTCGATCGACGTTCTGGCCGGTGCGGGGCTGCTGGATGCTGGCCTGAAGGCGGCGCATGATCTGCTGACGCGCTATCTGGTGGTGTCGCGGCTCGTTTCGCCCGGCTCGGCCGAGCCGCCGGAGGCGACGCGCGCGCTAGTGGCGGCGCGATGCGGCGCGCGGGACTGGCACGGCCTGCTTGCCATGCTGGACGAAGCGCGGCAAAGCGTCGCGGCAAGCTGGGGCGCGGTCGCCGCCAGCGTTCCGACCGAGGAGGCATGAATATGCTCGATACAGGCGACGCGATGCCCGAAGCGACGCTGGTGGATGCCGATGGCGTGTCCTTCCCCCTGTCCCGCTATCGGGGGCGGCCGCTGGTCGTCTATTTCTATCCCAAGGCCGACACGCCCGGCTGCACCAATGAGGCGAAGGATTTCACCGAACTGGCGAACCAGTTCGACGCGGCGGGCGTGGCGGTGGTCGGCGTGTCGCGGGACAAGCCCGCCAGGCTCGCCAAATTCCGCGACAAATATGGGCTGAAGCTGCTGCTCGCCTCCGACGAGGATGGCGCGGTGTGCGAGGCGTTCGGCACATGGGTGGAAAAATCCCTCTATGGCCGCACCTATATGGGCATCGCCCGCGCGACCTTCCTGTTCGACGGCGAGGGAAAGGCCGTGCGCGTCTGGCCGAAGGTCAAGGTGAAGGGCCACGCCGCCGAGGTGCTGGAGGCCGCTAAGGCGCTTGGCTGAAGGCATGATCGAGAGGGACGATCCGGCGCGGGAGAGCGTTGGCGCGGCGTGCCGCCGGGTGCTGCTGACCGCGCAGCCGCAGGCGAAGCTGATGGCGGCGCGGCAGGTCGCGCGCGACTGGCGGCTGGGCCGTCTGGCGCATCGCTTCGACGCGGCGATGCCGGACCGGCCCGCCTGGCCGGAAAGGCCGGAGCTGCTGCCGCCCAACCGCATGCCCAAGCGCGGCAAGGCCGGGTCGGAGCGGGCGCGGATCGCGATGCTGCACGCGCTCGCCCATATCGAATTCATCGCCATCGACCTCGCCTTCGACATGGTGGGGCGCTTCGGCGGCCGATTTCCGCGCGCATTCACCGACGACTGGCTGCGCGTGGGCGCGGACGAGGCGATGCATTTCGCCTTGCTCGACCGGCGGTTGCGGCAATTGGGCAGCCATTATGGCGCCTTGCCCGCCCATGGCGGATTGTGGGAGGCGGCGGAGGAAACCGCGCATGACGCGCTCGCCCGGCTCGCCATCGTGCCGATGGTGCTGGAGGCGCGGGCGCTCGACATCACCCCGACGACGATCGAGCGCTTTACCGAGGCAGGCGATTTGCCTTCCGCGAAGATGTTGGAAAGAATCATGACGGACGAAATCCGCCATGTGCATTTCGGGACGAAATGGTTTGAGGAAGGGACGAAACGATTGGGCGTATCAGCCCCAAATCATTACCAAAACCTTGTAAATCGGCACTTTCGGGGCCGTCTGAAGCCTCCGTTCAACGACTCGGCGCGCGATCAGGCCGGTTTAACGCGCGAATATTATCTGCCGCTTGCTTATTAACGCGCGTCTGTCAGACAGGGTTCCCACGGGGCAGGGACGGTTTCTGCTGACACAAAGCTTCAATCCGCCAGAAACATGGTTTCGGCGTACAGGTAGGGTCGCAATGTCGAAAACTGAACGCAACACCAACGGCTGCGGCCTCGATCGGTTCCAGTTCCTGTCCGGTTCACGAAAGATTTTTTTGGTCCTGACCGCGGCGGGCCTCTCGATCGCGGCGGCGCCCGCCCATGCCGACACCGTGAAGACCGCCACGGCGGCGTCGATCGACAATGACGACGACCCCTATAGCGACGATCTGAGCCTCGCCGACAAGAAGGTGTTCCAGGGAGAGGATGCCACCTTCGCCAACCTGTTTTCCAGCTGGAAGCGGCTGGACAATGGCGGCATGCCCGCCGCGCGCGCGAGCGTCTACATCCCGACCGGCCGCCCGGTGGACAATCTGGCGCTGACCAGCAATTACGGCGCGCGCAACGATCCGTTCAACGGCCGCACCCGCATGCACAAGGGCATCGACATTCCGGGCCCGGTGGGCACCCCGATCTATGCAACCGCCGACGGCATCGTCAGCCGCTCGCAATGGGTGAATGGCTACGGCAATCTGGTCGAAATCGCCCATGGCAACGACACTGAAACCCGTTACGGCCACCTGTCCAAGCTGATCGTGCAGCCCAACCAGCGGGTGCGCCGGGGCCAGCTCATCGGCCTGATGGGCTCGACCGGCCGTTCGACCGGCAGCCATCTGCATTATGAAATCCGCATTTCGGGCAACGCGATCAACCCGCTGCCCTTCGTCACCGGCTCGGAACGCGCCATGGCCTTCAACAGCCGGGGCGACGTCGCGGTCGGCGGCCCGACCAGCCAGGAAGAAAAGCTGGCCTCGAAATAAGAGGCCGCGGCAACGGAACCGCGACAGAGGCGCCCTTGGTGGCGCCTTTTTCTTTTGGGGATTGGATGACGGGTTGCGGTCAATTCCTGCCCTTCCCGACGCGTCATGCCAGCGCAGGCTGGCATCTCGCGATACGGCGCACAGCATGGCCTGCGACCCCAGCCTTCGCTGGGGTGACGGTAACCACCCAAACAGCCTTCCCGAAGCAGGGCGATGCCAGCCATCGCCCCCTGAACAGGGACGGGCTTGCCACCCCCTGGCGCCATCCCTATCTAAGCAGCCATGACCGACATCATCCTTACCCCTTCCGCCGCCGCGCGTGTCGCCTGGATCGCGCAGAGGCAGTCGAAGCCCGCGATATTGCGGCTGGCCGTCGAGGGCGGGGGGTGTTCCGGCTTCCAATATCGCTTCGGCCTTGCCGACGGGGTGGAGGCGGATGACCTCTCCGTGGAAACCGACGGCGTGATGCTGGTGGTCGACCCGATGAGCCTCGATCTGGTGCGCGGCGCGGCGGTCGATTATGTCGAGGATCTGGGCGGCGCCGCGTTCAAGGTGACCAATCCCAATGCGACCGCCGGTTGCGGTTGCGGCTCCAGCTTTTCCATTTAGGCCATTTAAGCGCGGCCGGGCCTTGACGCGGGACGTCATTTCCGCTCCCTGAGGCGCATGCGTATCGCCAGCTTCAACATCAACGGCATCAAGGCCCGTCTGCCGCGTCTCCTCGAATGGCTGGAGGAGACCCGGCCCGATATCGCCTGCCTGCAGGAACTCAAGACCTCCGACGAAACCTTCCCCGCGCAGGAGATCGAGGCGGCGGGCTATGGCGCGGTCTGGCACGGGCAGAAGGGCTTCAATGGCGTCGCCATCCTGGCGCGCGGCGCGCAGCCGCAGGAGGTCGCACGCGGCCTCGACGGCGAGCCGGAGGACGAGCATAGCCGCTATCTGGAGGCCGAGGTGAACGGCCTGCGCGTCGCGACCATCTATCTGCCCAACGGCAATCCCTGTCCGGGGCCGAAATTCGACTACAAGCTGCGCTGGATGAAGCGCCTGCGCGCGCGGGCGGCGGAAATCTGGGCGGAAGAGGTGCCCGCGATCCTCGCCGGGGACTATAACGTCATCCCCTATGACCGCGACGTCTGGTCGGTGGGGGCGATGGCGGATGATGCGCTGATGCAGCCGGAGAGCCGTTCCGCCTATCGCGCGCTCACCGGCGACGGCTGGACGGACGCGCTCGCCGCCATCCATCCGGCGGGCGGGGTATGGACCTATTGGGATTATCAGGCGGGCGCATGGCAGCGGGACGCCGGGTTCCGCATCGATCATCTGCTGCTCTCCCCGATTGCGGCGGACCGCCTCGTCACCGCGCAGGTCGACAAGGCCTATCGCGGCCGCGAAAAAGCGAGCGATCACGCGCCGGTCTGGGTGGAATTGCGCGACTGAACGCGCAGGGCGCTGGAATAATGGGGCGGGGCGAGGCTGCTTTTCCGCCCTTTTTGAGGCGGTCCTGTACCGATTTAACACCCGTTCGCCCTTCGACAAGTTCAGGGCGAACGAGTGTAGAGAAGGGCGGCTAACCACCCAAAGCGGTTATCTCGCGCAGATGTTTGCAAGCTCCCATGATAGCGCAACGCTCCCTCTCGCATATATATACCCGGATCATATTGATATAATTATATCCGGGTATATATTAATGCCGAAGGAGCGAGACATGACGACATATCTGACGGCATTCGATGGCGAAAAGCGGGTCGCGGGCGGCACGGAGGAGGAGATGCGCGTGGTGTTGCGCGCTATGGGGCCGAAGGCGGCGCAGGTGCTGCTGTTCGACGATGACACCGGCCGTCAGACCGATATCGACCTGCGGGAAGAGGCGGACAGGGCGTCGCAGGCGCGGATGCGCGGCAGGCCCGCCCTCGGCGTGAAGGCGCGGGAGGTCACCTTGCTGCCCCGGCATTGGGAATGGCTCGCGCGGCAGCCCGGCGGCGCGTCGGTCACGTTGCGCAAGCTGGTCGAGGCGGCGAGCCGCGCCGACGATGCGGGCGCGGCGGCGCGGCGGGCGATGGATGCGGCCTATGCCTTTTCCACCGCCATGGCGGGCAATTGCCCGGATTATGAAGAGGCGATGCGCGCGCTCTATGCGGGCAGGGGCGGGGATTTCGCGAGGATCACCGCCCGCTGGCCCGCCGACATAGGCGAGCATGCCCGCACGCTGGCGGCCCCCGCTTTCACCACGGAGTGAAGGCGGGAGAGGCCGGATCGCTGAACTGGGCTATAGCGGTTTTTCGTAGACGGTGTAGATCTTGTTCACCCGGCTTTCGATCGCGTCGGCGATGGCGTTCATTCCCTGATTGTCGTCGAGCACCCAGCCGATCTCACCGCGCGTGGCGCCGAATTTGGTGACCGCGTCGCGGCGGATATATTCGATCATCATGAAGGCGAGCTGGCTCGCCATGCGCGAGGCCTGAAGCCGCTTCACCACGCCCATCAGCGGCACCCGCATCGTGCGCACCTGCGGCTTGCGCAGCCACCAGAGCAGCTTCGCCCAGCCGAACGGCCAGAGTGAGCCGCCCAGCGGCGCGATCGCCTCGTTGAGGTCGGGCAGGGTCATCATGAAGGCGACCGGCTCCCCGTCCAGCTCGGCGATGCGGATCAGGTCCTCGAACACGATGGGTTTCAGCTGCTTGCCGAAATGGGCGACCTCCGCATCGGTGATCGGCACGAAGCCCCAATTGTCGCCCCAGGCGTCGTTGAGGATGCTGAGGATGATCGCGGCTTCCGCATCGAACTTGCGCTTGTCGACGCGGCGGATGCGGATGCGGTCGCTCTTCTCGCCGGACTGGACGATGCGCTGGATCAGCGGCGGGAATTGCTGCGTGATGTCGAGTTCATAGGTGCGCAATTCCTTGACCGGCGTGTAGCCCGCCGCCTTCACCCAGCCTTCATATTCGGGCCGGTGGTGGCCCATCATCACCGTGGGCTTATGGTCGTGGCCCTGCGTCAGCAGGCCCGGCTCTTCCCAGATGGAGAGCGAGATCGGGCCGAGCACGCGGGTCATGCCCTTGCCGCGCAGCCAGTTTTCCGCCGCCTCGATCAGCGCGAGGCCGGCTTCCTCGTCCAGCGCCTCGAAAAAGCCGAAATTGCCGGTGCCCGGACCCATGCCCTGCTCGGCGGGCATGGCGAGCGCCAGCCGGTCGAAATGGGCGGAGATGCGCCCCACCACCTTGCCGTCGCGACGGGCGAGGAAATATTGCGCCTCGCCATGTTCGAACCATGGATTCTTTTCGGGCAGGATGATGCCGTAGACTTCGTCCTTCAGCGGCGGCACCCAGTTCGGATCGTCCCGATACACGTCCCACGCGAAATCCACGAAGGCGCGAAGGTCGGTCTTGCCGGAAACGGGGGAAATCACCAGATGGGAATGTGCCACGATCATGCCTTATGCTGAGAGGCGGTTAGCACTGCGTGTCCCTGATGCTTTTTGTCAAGTCGCCCGCACAGGTCCGATTGGTTTATGTCACGGTGCTGCCATGATCTGCGCGCAATTGGCTTTTAGGACGGCACCATGACTGCTTTGAAGAAGATTGAGGTTCGGCACGCGGAAGCGGCGCGGGAAAAGGATATGGACGCCGCGCCGAAAGCCGGAATCGCGGACGATGTCGCGATGCTGCGCGCGGCGGCCGAGCTGACGCGCGATATCGCGAAGGCGCGGCCGGGCATCTACTGGCCGGACCTGCTGGCGTCGGCCGTGCTGGGGTATGCCGCGCTCGCGGGCGCGATCCTGATCGGCAGCTGGCCGGTCGCGCTGCTGTGCGGCGTGGTCGCGGTGATCGCGCTCTATCGCGCGCTGGGCTTCATCCATGAGCTGACCCATGTGCGCGAGGGGGCGCTGCCGGGCTTCCGCTTCGGCTGGAACCTGCTGGTCGGCGTTCCGCTGCTGATCCCGTCCTTCCTCTACGAGGGCGTGCACACGCTGCACCATCAGCGCATCCGCTACGGCACGGTGGAAGATCCCGAATATCTGCCGCTGGCGCTGATGAAGCCGTGGTCGCTGCCGCTGTTCATCATCGTGGCGCTGCTGGCCCCGGTCGGCGTGCTGCTGCGCTTCGGCGTGCTGACGCCGCTGGGCCTGCTCTTTCCGCCGCTGCGCCGGCTGGTGGCGGAGAAATATTCCGCGCTGTCGATCAACCCGGCCTTCCGCCGCCGTCCGGCCGAGGGCGAGTTGCGGCGGCAATGGTTCTGGCAGGAGGCGGGTGCGATGCTCTGGGCGTTCGCGCTGATGGCAAGCGTGCCGGTGCTCGGCTGGAAGCCGCTGCTGGTGTGGGCGGCGGTGCTGTCGGGCGTCGCGGTGCTCAACCAGCTGCGCACGCTGGTCGCCCATTTGTGGGAGAATGACGGCGCGGCGATGACGGTGACCGCGCAATATCTGGATTCGGTCAACGTGCCGCCGCCCGCGCTGCTCGCGCCGCTCTGGGCGCCGGTGGGGCTGCGCTATCACGCGCTGCACCATCTGCTGCCGAGCCTGCCCTATCATTCGCTGGGCGAGGCGCATCGCCGTCTGGTCGCGAAGCTGGGCGCGCAGTCCACTTATGGGCAGGCGAGCTATTCCGGCCTGTTCCTGCTGGTCGGCCGTCTGGCGCGGGCGACGATGGGCGGGCGGGCCTGAAGCCTCCCCTTTGTCATGCCGGCGCAGGCTGGCATCGTTCTCGATGGTGCTGGTGGTTGGCCGTTATTCCTCAGTACGAATAAGCACCGCCTCGCCCAGCAGCAGGAACAGCAGAAACGGCGCCCAGGCGGCGAGGAAGGGCGGATAGGCACCCAGATTGCCCATCGCCAGCGCGAAATTGTCGGCGACGAAATAGGCGAAGCCCAGCGCCATGCCGATCACCGCGCGCACGAACAGCTGCCCCGACCGCGCGAGGCCGAAGGCCGCGACGGAGCCGAGCAGCGGCATCAATATCGCCGAAAGCGGTCCCGAAATCTTGTGCCAGAGGCTCGCCTCCAGCGAGGCGACCGGGCGCCCGGCATCGCGCAGGTCGGCGATCGCGCGGCGCAGTTCGGCAAAGGGCAGGCCGTCGGGATCGACCTTGGCCAGCGTGAACTGTTCCGGGCGGATGTCCGCCCCGGCGCGGAAAGCCCCCAGATCGCGCACCGTGCCCCGGTTCACGTCGAACATCCGGGCATTTTGCAGCACCCAGTCCTTCGTTGCGGGGTCGTAGCGGCCGATATCCGCCTTCACGATGTTGACGAGCTGGTTGTTGAGCCGGTTGAACAGTTCGACATGGCGCAGCGTCACGTCATTGCCGCGCCCGGAGATGATGCCGGCGGTGATGAGGTTGTTGCCGTCGCGTACCCACACATCGGTCTTGACCCCGCTGTCGCGCGGGATGGTGCCGTAGCCGACCGCCTGCCACGCGTCGAGCGCTGCGCTGGCGCGGGTGACGATGCGTTCGTTGAAGGCGAAGCTGGCCCCCGCGATGCCCAGCGAGGCGAGGATCAGCGGCGCGAGGATCTGGTGTGCGGAAAGCCCCGCCGCCTTCATCGAGATGATCTCGCTGTGCTGGTTCATCGTCGCCAGCGTGATGAGCGTGCCGAGCAGCACCGAGAAGGGCAGGAAGCGGGCGATGATCTGCGGGATGCGCAGACCGATATAGCGCCACAATTCCTCCTCGCCATTGCCCGGAGCGGCCAGGATGCTGCCGCTTTCGCCCAGCAGGTCGAGCGTCATCAGCACGATGACCAGCATCGCCAGCACCGCGAGGCTGCGGACGAGGAAGCTGCGCGCCATGTACCAGGCCATGCGGCGGGACGGAAAAAACTGAAGCAGCATGGGGGGCTTCTTTCCTATACCAGATGGCCGAAGCGGTTGCGGATGGCGCGAAAGCCCTTGAGGAAGAGGCGCGTGCCCTTGGCGAACACCGCCTCCAGCGCACCGATCGGCTGGCCGCCGGGGCGATGGGCGACGACATGATACATCCACAGGATCAGCGCGGCGAAGGCGAGGAAGGGCACCCAGAGCGCGATCAGCGGATCGATGCGCCCGCTCGCCCCCATCGCCTCGGCATATTGGTTGACCTTGTGATAGGTGACGATGAACACGATGGAGAGGAACACGCCGAGCGCCGATGTCGACCGCTTGGGCGGTATGGCGAAGGCCAGCGCGGCCAGCGGCAGCAACAGCATCATCGCCACCTCGGCCATGCGGAAATGGAAATTGGCGCGCACCTCGTTGCGGGTCTCGATATCGGTGTCTGAGGCATGGCCGACGCGCACCAGTTCGGGCAGGGTCAGCTCCCGGTCGGCGTCGCCGCGGCCGCGGAAATTCTCTATCTTCGGCAGGTCGATCGGCAGGTCGTGGCCGGAGAAGCTCAATATGCGCGGGGTGGCGAGCTTCGGCGCGCTCTGCACCAGCACGCCGTCGGTCAGGCGCAGGATGATGGTGTCCGGGTCGTCGGTGGCGAGGAACGTCCCGCGCGAGGCGGTGACGGCGAGCGCCTGCCCGTCCTTCTGCTCCGCCCGCACGAAGATGCCGTGCAGGTCGCGGCCCTTGTCGCGGCTCTCCTCGATTCGCAGGGTCATGCCCTTGCCGAGACTGGTGAACTCGCCGACCTTGATCGACGCCCCCAGCGCGCCGGAGCGCAGCTCATATTGCAGGCCCTCATAGGCGTAGCGGGCATAGGGCTGGATGAAGCCGACGATGGCGAAATTGATGAGCGCGAAGGCGATGGCGAACATATAGGGCACGCGCATCAGCCGGGCGGGGGAGAGGCCGACGCCGCGCAGCACGTCCAGCTCCGAGGACAGGGCGAGGCGGCGGAAGCCGAGCAATATGCCCAGCATCACGCCGATCGGTATGCCCAGCGACAGATATTCCGGGATCATGTTGGCCAGCATGCGCCAGACGACGCTGACCGGCCCGCCCTGCGCGGCGACGAAATCGAACAGCCGCAGCATCTTGTCGAGGATGAGCAGCATCGCGGCGACGACCAGCGTACCGGCGAGCGGCATGGCGATCAGCCTGGCGATATAGCGGTCGGTTGCGTTCAGCAGTTTCAACTTGTCGTCGTCCCGTCACCATGTTTTGGCCGCAAAGCCGGAGCATATCAACCATGGGGCGAACAGGGAGCAGCCCGCCTGCCGCGTGAATATCTCGGCCGGGCTATAGCTTCGAGGAGAGAATTGGTCATGTTGAAATTTTCGGGTGCAGGGATCGGGGTGGCCGTGGCCTTGGCCGCGACGTCGCTGACCGCGCCTGCCTCCGCCGCCCCCATCGGACCGGATGCGAATGTCTGCGTGCGCGGCGATGCGCCCTCGGTGCTCGTTCGCGTGCCCGCGTTCAAGAACCGCTCGGGTAAATTGCGCGTTCAGATTTATGGCAACAATCCGGCAGACTTCCTTGCCAAGGGTCAATATCTCAAGCGCATCGACCTGCCCGTCACCTCCAGCGGATCGATGGACGTCTGCGTCGCCCTGCCGCATGCCGGGGATTTCGCCGTGGCCGTGCGCCACGATCTCGACGGCAACGGCAAGTCGAGCTGGAACGACGGCGGCGGCTTTTCGCGCAATCCGAACATTTCGCTCTTCAAGCTGAAACCGGAATACAAGGATGTCGTGATTTCGGTCGGCAAGGAGACGAAGGTGCTCGATGTGTTCATCAACTATCGCCAGGGTCTGGCGATCAAGCCGTTGAAGTCATAAAGCCATGGTCGCCGTTGCCCTTCTGTCCAATCCCCGATCGACGGGCAACCGTCAGCTGCTGCCGCGCGTCCGCAGCTATTGCGCCAATCATCCCGACATTTTCCATTATGAGGTGGAAAGCGTCGAGCAGATCGGCCGCGCGATGCGGATGATCGCGCATGTGAAGCCGACCGTCATCGTCATCAACGGCGGCGACGGCACGGTGCAGACCACGCTGACCGAACTCTACCAGGGCAATCATTTCGACGGGCAGGTGCCGCCGGTGGCGGTGCTGCCCAACGGCAAGACGAACCTGATCGCGCTCGACCTCGGCATCCGGGGAGATCCGATCAAGGCGCTGGAGCGCATCGTCGACATCGCCAAGAACGGCGTGGAAAGCCATGTCGTCGCGCGCGAGCTGATCGCGCTGTCGGACGGCGAGGCGACCAGCCGCCCGGTGCTGGGCATGTTCCTGGGCGGGGCCGGCCTTGCCGATTCCATCCTCTATTGCCGCAACCGCATCTATCCGCTGGGCCTGTCCAACGGCATTTCCCACCTGCTGACCGCAATCGCGGTGCTGCTGTCGGTGGTGTTCGGCATCCGGGGCAAATATATGCCGCCCGCCGCGCGCCCGGTGTCGATCTCTCTGCTGCGCGAGGGGCAGCTGGCCGGGCGATTCTCGGTGCTGATCGTCACCACGCTGGAGCGGCTGCTGCTCGGCGCCAAGCCCGCCGGCGGCGGCCTCAAGCTGATGGCGGTGGACAACAGCGCGTCGGCCGTGCTGCGCATGCTGTTCATGAGCCTGATCGGCCGCTTCGGCTCGCGGGAGATGGACGGCATCCATCTGGAGCATGGCGACGTGATCCGCATCGAGGGCGAGCATAGCAGCGTGATCCTCGACGGCGAGATTTTCGAGGCGGACAATGGCCGCCCGATCGTGCTGAAATCCACGCCCCCGGTGCCGTTCCTGCGTCTGGCCGCGTGAGCGCTTCCCTCGAAAGCCTTGTCGGCGCCGAACTGGCGCTGCCCGTCGATCCGCGCGTGGCGGAGATGGCGGCGGCGGTCGCGGCGCGCCATCCGCGTGCGGCCCGCGCGGTGCTGTTCTACGGCTCCTGCCTGCGCGAAAGCCAGCTCGACGGGCTGATGCTCGATTTCTACCTGATCGTGTCCGATTATGCCGAGGCTTATGACCGGCGCTGGCTGGCGGCCGCCAACCGGTTGATCCCGCCCAATGTCTTTCCGATGGAACATGGGGGTCTGAGCGCCAAATATGCGGTGCTGAGCGAGGCGGATTTCCATCGCCTGTGCGGGCCGGGGGCGGACAATGTGTCGGTCTGGGCGCGCTTTGCCCAGCCGACCCGGCTGGTCTGGACGGCCGACGATGCTGCGCGCGGCCGCATGACCGCAGCCGTCGCGCAGGCGGTGCCGACCTTCCTCGCCCTCGCTCTGCCCGCCGTCGCGGCGGACCGGCGGGGCGACTGGCGCGCGGTGTTCGAGGCGGGCTTCGCCAAGACCTATGGCGCCGAACTGCGCGCCGAGCGCAAGGGGCGGGGCGTCTCGATCCTCGACAGTGCGCCCGATTATTACCGCGCCGCCTTCGCCGCCGCGCGGGAGGACGGCGCGATCGACCCGGCCCGGCCCATGGATGCGCGCGAAGAGGCCGACAATGCGCGCACGTGGCGGCGGCTCCAGCGGCGGGGCAAATGGCTGAGCATCGCGCGGCTGGCCAAGGCCAGCTTCACCTTCGCGGGCGGGATCGACTATCTGGCGTGGAAGATCAACCGCCATGCGGGCACGCGGATCGTCATCACCCCGTGGCAGCGGCGGCACCCGCTGCTGGCGGCGGTCATGCTGTTGCCGCGTCTGGTTGCGAATCGGACAGTCGGCTAGACGCTATCTCCAGGATCGCCTGCAACGCCTTGAGCGTATAGGGCTTGCGCAGCAGCAGATGCCCTTCGAACATGCTGTTGTCGGTGACGTCCCCGGCATAGCCGGTGACGAAGATCACCGGGATGGACCGATAGGGCGAGGGCAGCGCAGCGATCATCTCCGGCCCGGTCATGTCGGGCATCAGCACGTCGCTGATGATCAACTGGATGCCGCCATGCTCGCGCAGCATCTCCTCGGCCTTGCCCGGCTGGGGGCAGCAGGTCACGGCATGGCCCAGTTCGGTGAGGGCGGAGCGGGTCTGCGCCAGCACACGGGGGTCGTCCTCCACCACCAATATATTGAGACCCGTGCGCGCGGCCGAGGGTTCGGGCGCCATCGCTTCCGCGGCCACCGCTTCCGCCGGGGCCTCCATCGGCGGCGCGGCGGGCGCATCGGCGGCGCGGGCGGGCTTTTCCGCCTCGGTTGCGGTGACATGGTGGCGGGGCAGGTAGAGCTGCACCTCGGTGCCCTCGTTCGGCTTGGAGAGGATGCGGATCTGGCCGCCCGCCTGCCCGACGAAGCCGAAAATCTGGCTGAGGCCGAGGCCCGTTCCCTTGCCGACCGCCCTGGTGGTGAAGAAGGGCTCGAACACGCGCTCCAGCACTTCGGGCGCCATGCCGCAGCCATTGTCGATCACCGAAAGGCAGAGATATTCGCCCGCCGGGCAATCCTCTATCTCCTGCGCGCGCAGGCGGGCCTGGCGGGTGCGCAGGATCAGCGTGCCGCGCCCGTCCATCGCATCGCGCGCGTTGACGGCGAGGTTGAGCAGCGCATTCTCCAGCTGATGCCGGTCGGCATGGATGCGCCAGTCCCCGGCGTCGAGGTCCAGCTCGACGCGGATCTGGTCGCCGATCGAGCGGTCGAGCAACTCGATCATGTCGCGGATCAGCTCGTCGGGTTTCAATATGTCAGGCAGATTGGGCTCGGCGCGGGCGAAGGCGAGCAGGCGGCGGGTGAGGGCGGAGGCGCGGTTGGCGCCCTCCATCGCATTGTCGATATGGCGGATGATCTCCGGCTGCCCATCGGCGCGCAGCCGGGCCAGTTCCAGCCCGCCGACAACGATGGCCAGCATATTGTTGAAATCATGGGCGATGCCGCCGGTCAGCTGGCCGACCGCCTCCATCTTCTGCATCTGGCGCAGGCTCTGCTCTATCTTCGCGCGGTCGGCCGATTCCTGTTTCAGCTTCGCATAGGCGAGTTGCAGTTCCTCGGTGCGCGCGGCGACCGCCGCCTCCAGCATCTGCGCGCGATAATATTCATCGTCGATCAGCCGCTGTTCCTGCCGCCGTTCATGGATGACCGTGCGCGCGAACCAGATCAGCAGCAGCAGCGCGACGACGAGAATCAGGCCGACCAGCCTGTAGGTGGTGGTGATCTGCTGCACCGAATAGCCCGCGCGGGCGACATCCAGATTATGCCGTTGCAGGCGGTCGTTTTCCGTCTTGATCACCTGTTCCAGCAGCGAGGTGATGCGGACCAGATTGTCCGCCTTGCTGGCCTGGTAGAATTTGCCCAGCGATCCGCTCTTCTGGTCATAGGTGGTGCGCAGCGCGATGTCGTTCAGCGTTTCGCCGCGCTCGCGATAGGCGAGGGCGAGCTGCGCGACCAGTTCATGCTGCGCCGGATCGGTGCGGGTGACGCGGCGCAGCGCCGTCAGTTCCTTGCCCGCGCGGGACCATTGGTCCTGATATTGGCGGCCGATATCCTTGTCCATGCTGATGACGTAGCGGGCGAGCGAGGATTCCGCCTTGGCGATCTGCGCGTCGAGGCTGCGGGCCAGCGCCACGACCTGATAGCTGCGCTGCTGCTGATAGAGGGCGTTGCTCTGGTCGCGGGCGACGATGCTGGCGAAATAGAGCAGGGTCGTCATCGCGAGAACCAGCGCCCCGCCGATCAGCCAGGGCAGGGCGCGGTCTATCTTCTGGTCCCAGAAGGAGGCGGCCTCTTCATCCATCAAGGCGATTTAGACCAATTTGCCGGCGGAAGGAAGCAGGGGCGGTTTTGCCGCGCCTCGCCCTTGCTGCGGCGGCCGGTTCAGGAGAGGACGCCCACGGCCTTGCCCGCCGCCTCGAACATGGCGAGGATCTGCCCCACCTGCTCGTTGCTGTGCTCCGCGCAGAGCGAGCAGCGCAGCAGGAAGGTGCCTGCCGGGGTCGCGGGCGGGCGGGCCATGTTGACGTAGAGGCCCAGTTCCAGCAGGGCCTGCCACATCGCGACGGCCTGCGCCTGGTCGGTCAGGATCACCGCGATGATCGCCGATTGCGGCGTGTCGGTGCCGAGCGTGAAGCCGAGGCTCTTGAGGCCGCCGTGCAGCCGCTTGCTGTTTTCCCACAGATGCGCGCGCTTGTCGCCCGCATGCATCAGCTTGCGGATCGAGGTCGCGGCGGTGGCGACCACGCTGGGCGGCAGCGAGGCGGTGAACACATAGGGACGGCAGACGAGGCGCAGCACCTCGAACTTCGGGTGGTTGGAAACGCAGAAGCCGCCCACGGTGCCGACCGACTTGGAGAAGGTGCCGACGACGAAATCGACGTCCTTCTCTACGCCCTGCTCCTCATAGACGCCGCGCCCGTTGGGGCCGAAAAAGCCCATGCCGTGCGCCTCGTCGACCAGGATCATGCAATTGGGATGTTTGCGCACGGCCGCGACCATTTCGGGCAGCGGCGCGACGTCGCCCAGCATCGAATAGACGCCTTCCAGCACGACCAGCTTCTGCGCGTCGGCGGGCAGGCGGCCCAGGCGCTTGTCGAGATCCGCGACGCTGTTGTGGCGGAAGCGGACGATTTCCGCGTCGCCGAGGAAGCAGCCGTCATAGATCGACGCATGGCTGTCGGCGTCGAGCACGACATAGTCGCCTTTGCCCGCCAGCGTCGAGATCATGCCCAGATTGGCCTGATAGCCGGTCGAGAACACCATCGCCGACGAGGTGCCGTAGAAGTCCTTCAGCGCGTCCTCGACCTCCTTGTGGCCCTGATAGGTGCCGTTGAGGACGCGGCTGCCGGTCGTGCCCGCGCCGAATTCGTCGAGCGCCTTCTTGCCCGCCGCGATCACGTCCGGGTCGAAGGTCATGCCCATATAGTTGTAGGTGCCGAGCAGGATGGTTTCCTTGCCCTTGATGACGGCGAGCGTCGGCGATTTCACCTCGTCCATCACGATCGCGAAGGGATCGCGCACGCCGGTGGCGAGCAGCGCTTCCCGCTCCGCGATGAGGGGATCGAACTTGGTAAAGAGGTCGGCCATTCTAGGGTCTTTCAGCGACTGAAACGGGGGAGGAGGGCAGGATGGCGGAAGAGACGCGGGTCAGGCCGCGCTCAGCTTCGCGACGGCATCGACCAGCTGGCCGACCGTTTCGATTTCCGCCTGCATGTTCATCGTGATGATGATGTCGAACTCGTCCTCGATCGCGGCGACGAAATCCATCACCGTCAGGCTGTCCCACTCCAGATCGCCGGCGAAGGTGGTCGCTTCGCTCAGCGGCACGCCCTTCTTGTTGAACGGGCCGATCTGGGCGGCAACCTGATCGAAAATCTGCTGGCGGTCGGTCATGATGAGGGTCTTTCTGATGATATGGGCGGTGCATGCCCGTGCTGCGTCCCCTTTGGCAAGGGAATAAGGCGTCAATCGGGCACGATCTTGCCAGAATATGCGGCCGGTCCCGGTGGCGCGAGCCGGATCAGCGGCGGAATTCCACGGCAATTTCGGCAAGGCCCCTATCATGGGCGATGGCGGGCGTCCACAGCGACGGGGGTGGCTTCTTGTCCGGGCTGGCCACCCAGTCGGGGTGGCACATATAGGTGACGCGATCGGGCGTCAGCTTGGCCCGTGGGCCGCGCATCGCCCGGTCGAGCCGCGCTATGCCCATCAGCAGGCGGCGCGGCAGCGGCAGCGGGCGCACCCGGCGCCCCAGCGCGAGGCCGAACGCTGCCGCCAGCTCCGGGTGGGACAGGCCGCCGGGGCGGTCGTCGTCCACCTCCCAGATGGTGCCGCCATAGGCGTCGCCCGCCTCTCCGCACAGCAGCACCAGCAGCCGGGCAAGATCGCCGACATGGATGAGCGAGGCGCGCCCCTGCGGCGGCACCGGCAGCAGGCCGAGGCGCGCGACGCGCAGCAGTTCGCGGAATTCGGTGTCGCGCGGGCCGTAGATGGCGGGCGGGCGCACGATCGTCCAGTCGAGCGCGGAGGCGCGGACATGATCCTCCGCCAGCGCCTTCGACCAGCAATAGAGCGAAAGGTCGCGTTCCCGCGCCGCGAGCGAGGAGACATGGACGAGGCGGCGTATCCCTGCACGCTCCATCGCCGCGATGACATTGGCGGTGCCCTGTCCGTTGCCTGCCTCGAACCCGGCGCGGTCGGGCGCGTTCACCACGCCCGCGATGTGCAGCACGACATCGGCGCCGCGCACCAGATCGTCCAGCGCATCGGGCCGGTCCAGCGCGCCCGCGACCCATGCGACGCCCGCGCGCTCCGGCTGCGGCCTGCGGGCGAGCGCGCGCACTTCAAATCCGGCGGCGAGCAACTGCTCCAGCGTTTCCGCGCCGACGAAGCCGGTCGCGCCGGTCATGGCGATGATCCTCGTCACAGCATCACCAGATGATCGCGGTGGATCAGCGCCGGGCGCACCGGCTGGCCGAGCAGCTCGACGATCTCGCTCTTGCGCTTGCCGATGATGCGGATGGCGTCGGGCGCGTCATATTCGATCAGGCCGCGCGCGAGGACGCGCCCCTCCGGCCCGGCGATATCGACCACGTCGCCGCGCGAGAAGCTGCCGCTGATCGACACGACCCCGGCGGGCAGCAGGCTGTTGCCCGCCAGCAGCGCCTTTTCCGCGCCCGCGTCGATATGGACATGCCCCTTGATGGCAAGCCGCCCGGCGAGCCAGTTCTGCCGCGCCCGCTTGCCGTGCTGGGCGAGGAAGATCGTGCCGTTGGCGCCGTTCTCCCATGCCGAAAGCGGGCGCTGCGGCGTGCCGGAGATGATCGCGAGATGCGCGCCCGCGCCGGTGGCGATGCGCGCCGCCGCGATCTTCGAGGCCATGCCGCCCGACCCCATGCCGGAGCCGGAGCCGCCATCGGCCATCGCCGCGATATCGGCATCGATGCGCTTCACCAGCGGCACCAGCTTCGCGTCGGGGTTGCTGTGCGGATTGGCGGTGTAGAGGCCGTCCACGTCGGACAGCAGCGCCACCGCATCCGCCCGCGCCGCCTGGCCGATGCGCGCGGCGAGCCGGTCATTGTCGCCGAAGCGGATCTCGGTGGTCGCCACGCTGTCATTCTCGTTGATCACCGGCACCACGCCGAGCGACAGCAGCCGTTCCAGCGTCGCGGCGGCGTTGAGATAGCGGCGGCGATGCTCCAGATCGTCCAGCGTCAGCAGCATCTGCGCCGCTGTCAGCCCCTTCTGGTGCAGCAGGCCCGTCCAGTGATGGGAAAGCGCGATCTGCCCGACGGCGGCGGCGGCCTGCGCATCGTCCAGCGACCCGCGCCCGCCCTTGGGCAGGCCGAGGCGGCGCGCGCCCAGCGCGATCGCGCCCGAGGACACGACGATGATCTGCTGGCCCGCCGCATGACGCGCGGCGATATCCTCCACCACGCCCTTCAACCAGCCGAGGCGGATTTCGCCCGCCGGATCGACCAGCAGGGCCGAGCCGATCTTGACGACGAGGCGCCTGACGCTGCCGGCGGGAAATCCGGCCTGGGGGAGGGGATGGGGCATGGGCTTCATTCGGATGCTGTAGGAAAAGCCTTGGGCTGCGGTCCTGTGATCGGGATCAGATGGGCGACCATGGGGTGTCGCCTTCCTCCTCGCCGCCTGCGCCGCCGCCCAGCGCATCGACCGCGCCACGGCTTTCGTCGAGCAGCGGCAGGATCGCGTCGAGCAGGTCCGGCACGCCTTCGCCGGTCGCGCCGGAAATGAGGAAGATATCCTCTATCCCGGTCGCCTCGCGCAGCTGAGCGGCGATGTCCTCCATCAGCTCGGGGCCGAGCAGGTCGCCCTTGTTGAGCGCGAGCAATTGCGGCTTGTCCTCCAGCCCGGCGCCATAGGCCTCCAGCTCGCCCTGCACGATATGCCAGGCGGCGACGGGGTCGTCCGCGCTGGCGTCGATCAGGTGGATGAGCACGCGGCACCGCTCGATATGGCCGAGGAAGCGGTCGCCGATCCCGGCGCCTTCGGCCGCGCCCTCGATCAGCCCCGGAATGTCGGCCAGCACGAATTCGCGGTCGCGGTGCGACACCACGCCGAGCTGCGGCCGGGTGGTGGTGAAGGGGTAGGCGCCGACCTTGGCCTTGGTGTTGGTGACCTGATTGATGAAGGTCGACTTGCCTGCATTGGGCAGGCCCACCAGCCCTACGTCGGCCAGCAGCTTCAGCCGCAGCCAGACCCACATTTCCTGCCCCGGCCAGCCGGTGCCGTGCTGGCGCGGCGCGCGGTTGGTGCTGGTCTTGTAACTGAGATTGCCGCGCCCGCCGTCGCCGCCGCGCAGGAACACCTGCCGCTGCCCGACCTTGACGAAATCGGCGAGCACCTCGCCATCCTCGTCGGAGATGATCTGGGTGCCGACCGGCACCTTGATGACCAGATCCTCCCCGCCCGCGCCGAAACGATTCTTGCCCGCGCCGGGCTGGCCGCGCTGCGCCTTGAAATGCTGGGTGTAGCGGAAGTCGATCAGCGTGTTGAGGCCCGCCACCGCCTCGAAGATGATGTCGCCGCCCTTGCCGCCGTTGCCGCCGTCCGGACCGCCATATTCGATATATTTTTCGCGGCGAAAACTGACGGCGCCGGGGCCGCCGGAACCGGAACGGATGTAAATCTTGGCCTGATCGAGAAAATGCATGAGGCGCGTTTATCGCGACTTGCGCGCTTTAGCCAGCAAAGATGCGGCCGGAGGGCATGCAGGCGGGGGATATGCGCCCAAAGATGCGGACGGGCCGGGAGCCTGGCCCATCCGCAGTTTGGGGGGTGACGGTTCAGGCCGCGATCGGCGCGCGGTCCATATAGAGTTCGTGCGACGAATCGACCGGTACGGGGGCGGCGCCGCTGTCCTCGAACAGCATATGGGCGATCGCGCCGCTGCCCGCCGCGCCGTCACGGCGCCCGGTGGAACGGAAGCCGATCTTGCGCAGGACATTGCCCGCTGCGCCATTGCCCGCCGCCGGGCGCGCGACGAGCGGGCCGATGCCCGCAGCGCGCGCCATGCGGACGACCGCGCCCGCCGCTTCGGTGGCGAAGCCCAGCCCCCAGAAGGGGCGGGCGATCCAGAAGGCGAGTTCCGGCCGTCCGCCAAGGCCGCCGGGGCTGCCGCCGTCGATGCCGCAGCCGCCGACCAGGCGGGGCGCGCCGCCGGTGCGCGCGAACAGCAGGAACCAGGGCGACAGCGCGCCCCGCTCCCGCGTCAGGAAGCGCAGCGCGTCCTCCCGCGTGGCGGCGGCGAGGTGCCCCGGCAGGGCGCGGGCGATCGCCTCGTCGCTCCAGGCGCGGTGAAGCGCCGGGGCGTCCTCGGCCCAGCCGGGCCGCAACAGCAATCTTTCGGTGCGTGCAAACATTATCCGATCCTCTCTGGGTCGCGCTTTGGCCGACAAGGATGACAGCTTCGCGACAGGGGTTGGGGAAAAGGGCATTCCCGCTGCGGATCGTGCGACGCTTGGGACGGGAAGAAGTTTCCTCATCGCCCGGCGGTACGACGCAAAAACGGGGCTGACCCGAATCGGGCGCCCCGTTTTTGCGAATCGGTGGACTGTTCGTCTCACATCATCGGGGCGTCCTGTGGACGACCCTGATGCATGATCGTCCTGTTATTCGGCGGCTTCGGCCATCATGTCGACCGACACATATTTGCGGCCGAGCTTGCCGTCGTGGAATACCACGCGGCCTTCGGAGAGCGCGAAAAGGGTGTGGTCCTTGCCCATGCCGACATTGCGGCCGGGATAGACGCGGGTGCCGCGCTGGCGGATGATGATGTTGCCGCCGATCACATGCTGACCGCCGAACTTCTTCACGCCAAGGCGCTTGCTTTCCGAATCGCGACCGTTGCGCGACGAACCGCCAGCTTTCTTATGTGCCATTGCCTAGACTCCTTGGATTCTTGTGCGATCAGGCGCCGATCGACACGATCTTCAGGATCGTGTGATTCTGGCGGTGACCGTTGCGACGACGGTAGTTGTGGCGACGGCGCTTCTTGAACACGATCACCTTTTCGCCCTTGGCCTGGGCGACGATTTCGGCGGCGACGGTCAGGCCGTTGACGTCCTTGAGCTCGCTGCCTTCGCCAGCCAGCAGGACATCGTCCAGCGTGATCTTGTCACCGGCGTCACCCGCCAGCTTCTCGACGACTATCTTGTCTCCTGCGGCAACGCGATACTGCTTGCCGCCTGTACGCACGACAGCGAACATGGCTCTATCTCTTCTTCCAAATCTGCTTTACGCAAGATCACGGGCCGCGACCCATGACGGCTGCGCGGAATGTGGCCCGTTAGTGGACCTGCGCGCTCCTGTCAACCGTAATGGCTCCGGTTTCGCACTCTGTCATGCAGGAAACTGCCCCGCCATCCCCGGCGGTTCAGCGGGGAAGCAGGCTCAATATCGCGGTGAGGCTCAGCACGGAAAGCATCGTGCTCAGCAATATGGTGCCCGACGTCACCTTGCCGTCGCGGGCGTAGAAGGCGGCGACCATGAACGGGCCGGTGCCGGTCGGCAGCGCGGCGATCGCCACCACCATGGCGGCGGTGAAGCTGCTCATGCCCAGCAGGGGATAGGCGATCAGCGCGGTGATCGCGGGATGGAAGATCAGCTTCGCGGCGGTCAGCATCAGGACGAAGCGGTTGGAAACGGCCTCGACCAGCGGGCGCTCCGCCAGGAACAGGCCGATCGCGACCAGCGCCGTCGGGCTGGCGGCCGCGCCCAGCATGCGGGTGCACTGCTCCAGCGGCGCGGGCAGGGTCCAGCCGGTCAGCCACCAGAAAAAACCCAGCACCGGCCCGACCAGCACCGGATTGCGCGCCATGCTCGTTGCCGCTTTCCCCAGCGCATGGCCGACCCCCAGATGGCGGTGATGGCCCAGCTCGATCAGCACCACCCCGCAGGCGAACTGCGCCATCAGCGTCACCGTCGCGCCGATGATGACATAGGGCGCGGCGCGCGGCCCCATGGCGAGGAGGAACAGCGGCAGGCCGATATAGGCGCTGTTGGAATAGCTGGCGTTGAGGCCGTCCACCGCCATGTCGGCGATGGAAAGGCCGCGCAGCCTGCCTATGCCCGTCCCCAGCGCGAGGGTGATGAGGCTGCCCGCCAGCGAGGCGATGACGAAATCCACGTCCCACAGCTGATGCCAGTCGGTCGTCGCGACGATGTGGAACATCAGCGCGGGCAGGGCGATCCACACCACGAAGCGGTTGAGGTCGCGGTTGACCGACGCGGGGACCGCGCCCCAGCAGGCGGCGAGATAGCCGATGAGGATGATCGCGAAAACCGGCAGGATGCTGAAGAAGGTGCCCGACATGGGGCGCTTCATAATCCCATTTGCGGGAAAAGCAGCGGATTCTTTTTCGGTGGTTGGCGGACTTTACTCCTTTACCGTCACCCCGGCGCAGGCTGGCGTCTCAGGCGATGTTGCGCGCCGTCTCCCGCGATGCCAGCCCTGCGCTGGGATGACGCGATGAGGAGGACAGGGGAAAGGCCAGAAGCATCCGCCCGCCCCACTTGCAACCCTGCGGGCCAGGCCGTAAGGGCGAGGCATGAGCATGCGCCCTCTTTTCGCCCTGATGGCCTTCCTGCTGTCCGCCTGCGCGGGCGGCGTGGGGCAGGACGGGCGCGGCTATCCCTCGCTGGCGCGGCGTCCGGTCGAAAGCCAGGGGGCGGGCGGGAGCGAGGAGGCGGCGGTCGCCGCCGTCGCCGCTCCGGCCGAGGACCCCGCGCTGAAGGAGCAATTGGCCGCGCTTGCCCGCCAGGCGGAGCAGGGACGCGAGAAATTCGACCGCCTCTATGGCGAGGTCGCCGGGTCGATCCGGGTTTCGGCCAGCGCGCCGGTCGCGAGCGAGCAGTGGGTGGTGGCGCAGCAGGCGCTGGGGCGGCTCGAACAGGCGCGCTATGACAGCGTCTATGTGCTGGCCAGCCTCGACACCCTCTATGTCCAGCGGATGCGGGATGTGGCCGAGGGCACGGCCACAGGCGGCGTCGAGCAGGTCGGCGCGGCGCGCGACAAGGTGCTGGCGGAGGTCGATTCGCAGAACGACCGGGTGGACCGGCTGCGCGCGGTGCTGAAACAGCCCTGAGGGCCGCCGCCCCTCGCAACGCGCGGCGGGGCGGGGTATAGCCGATGGCATGGTGTGGCCCGGTTTTTCCTTCGAAACCCTTTTCTACGCCGCCGAATGGTGCATCCGCATCGGCGCGCTGGCGCTGGTGCCGCTGCGGCGATCTCCGGCGGCGGCGCGGGCGTGGCTGCTGCTGATCTTCTTCCTGCCCATTCCGGGGCTGCTGCTGCTTCTCGCGATCGGGCGGCCGCGCTTCCCCGCCTGGCGGACGGAGCGGTTCAGGCGGCTGCTGCCCTATTTCGAGCAGACCGCGCGGCACTTGCAGCCCCATGCCCCGGTGCTGGGCGAGGCCGCGCCGATCGCCGACCTGGCCCTGCGGCTGGGGCATATGCCCGCGACCGGCGGCAATGACGTCGAACTGATCGACGAATATGACGCGGTGATCGACCGGCTGATCGCGGATATCGACGCCGCGCGGCGATCCGTCCATATCCTCGTCTACATCTTCGCCAACGATGCGGTGGGCAGGCGTGTCGCCGCCGCGCTCGGCCGGGCGGTGGCGCGACGGCTGGAGGTGCGGGTGATGTTCGATCCCGTCGGTTCCCACCGCTGGCGCCGGGGCACGCGGGCGATGCTGCGCGCGCAGGGCGTGGACGTCCGCGAGGCGCTGCCGTTCCGCATCCTGCGCGGCCGAACGCGGCGCGACATGCGCAACCATCGCAAGCTGTTCGTGATCGATGGCCATATCGGCTATGCCGGATCGCAGAACATCGTCGCGCGCGATTTCCGCCGGGGCATCGTCAACCGCGAACTGGTCGCCCGCGTGACCGGTCCGGTGGTCGCCAGCATGGATGCGGTGGTGCGCGGCGACTGGGCACTGGAAACCGGCAGCCTGCCCGCCCATGCGCCGCTGATTCCCGAACCCGCCGGGGAGGCGGTGGCGCAGTTGCTGCCGAGCGGCGCGACCTATCCGCTGGAGGGGTTCGAGACGCTGCTGATCTGGCAGATCCATCAGGCGCGCGAGCGGGTGGTGATCGTCACCCCCTATTTCATCCCCGACGACGACGTGCTGAGCGCCATCTATGCGGCGACCGCGCGCGGCGTGGAGGTCGATCTGGTGGTGTCGCGGGTGGTCGACCAGCGGCTGGTGAACCTGTCGCAAAGCTCCTATTATACCGGCCTGCTGGAGCGGGGCGTGCGGATCAACCTGTTTCCCGACTATCTGCTGCACGCGAAGAACCTGCTCATCGACGACCGGCTGGCGGTGGTCGGGTCGAGCAATGTCGACCTGCGCTCGTTCCAGCTCAATGAGGAGGCCAGCCTGCTGCTCTACGACCCCGCGTCCATCGCGCGGGTGGCGGCGATCCAGCGCGGCTATCTGGCGGCGAGCGAGAGGCTGGACCCGGCGCGCTGGCGCCGCCGCTCCCGCCTGCGCAGGCTGGGGGAGAATATCGCGCGGCTGATGAACTCGCTGTTGTGAGGGGCGCAATATTCTGCGCTTGTGCTCAGGCGGTTGTCGTTTGCAAGCCTGTTGTCCGTTGATCGGGGGTAGAGCCAAGGGCGGGCTTTTGCCGAACTTGGTTAGCTGCGCTGGCTTTCGGCTCAGGGGCCATTGCGCCGGATTGAGTGGAGGAGTGTCGGGCTTGATGGATGCTGAAACAAGTTCAGCATGATGATTGGGTTACATACAACTACCTGAATAACCTATTCTTTTCTCCGTCATGCCAGCGGAGGCTGGCATCTCAGGAGATGACGCGCGACATGGCCTGCGACCCCAGCCTGCGCTGGGGTGACGGTAAAGGCTAGTGTCCGCTAGCCACCCAAGCCAGCCGTTCCGCCAGCAGCTTTGCAAGCTCCATAAATGGCCGGATACCGCGCATCCCGGCTTCACCGAAACTCAATGCCGCCCGGCCCTTGTCGGAGCGTATCTTGCATGACGGGATTCCGATCCTATGTTGGGCGGGCAAAGGCAGGAAGAGGATTTTCCATCATGAACACCCCGGCACCGGATCGCCTTTTCCGTTTCCATCATGCCGGGATGCCTCATGTCCGCCTTTCTTACCCTCGATACCCTGTGTGCCGCCGCCGCTGACGGCAGGACGCTTTTTTCCGATCTGACATTTTCGCTGGGCCGCGAGGCCGTCGGCCTTGTGGGCCGCAACGGCAGCGGCAAGTCGACGCTGCTCGCGATCCTCGCGGGGGAGCGGGAGCCTCAGGGCGGCGCCGTGACGCGCAGCGGCCGGGTCGCTGCCCTGCGGCAGATCCAATCCGACCAGGGCACGGTGGCCGATGCGCTGGGCGTGGCCGGCGCGCTCGCCCGGTTGCGCCGCCTCGAACAGGGGCAGGGCGACATCGAGGATATGGAGCTTGCCGACTGGGATCTGGAGGCCCGGCTCGCGGCCGCGCTGGCGCGGGCCGGGCTTGCGGACCTGCCGCTCGACCGCCCGGCGCGGTCGCTGAGCGGGGGCGAGCGGACGCGGCTGGGGCTGGCGCATATGCTGCTCGGCGATCCCGACGTGCTGCTGCTCGACGAGCCGACCAACAATCTCGACCGGGAAGGGCGCGCGGCCATAATCGACCTGCTGGCCGGGTGGCAGGGCGGGGCGATCGTCGCGAGCCATGATCGCGAATTGCTGGAGCGGATGGACCGCATCGTCCACCTCTCTTCGGCCGGGTGTCTGCTGTTCGGCGGTGGCTGGAGCGCGTTCGAGACCGCGCGGGAGGCGGCGCGCGATCAGGCGGCGGCCGATCTCGAACGGGCGGGGCAGGAAGCGAGGCGGACCTCGCTCGCCGTGCAGCGGCAGGCCGAGAAGCAGGCGCGCCGCGACAAGGCCGGGCGCGCGAAAAAGGCGAAGGGCGACGAGCCGCGCATCCTGCTCGGCATGATGGAGGGGCAGGCGGAGCGCACCGCCGCGCGGCACCGCCATCAGGGCGCGCAGGCGATGGCGGAGGCGGAGGAGGCGCTGGCGGCGGCGCGGCGGCGGGTCGAGGTGCTGACGCCGCTCCATATCGATCTGCCCCGCAGCGGCCTTCCCTCCGGCCGCACGCTGCTGCGGCTGGACGATGTGGTGTGCGAGCGGGACGGGCGCAGGCTGTTCGGGCCGCTGTCCCTCGCCGTCGTCGGACCGCAGCGGATCGTGCTGAGCGGCGCCAACGGCAGCGGCAAGACGTCGCTGCTGCGCATCGTCATGGGCGAGGAGGAGCCTTCAGCCGGGACGGTCGAGCGCGCGGACGGGGCGCTGGCGATGCTGGACCAGCATGTCGGCCTGCTCGACCCGGCGATCGACCTCGTCGCCAATATGCAGGCGCGCCATCCCGGCATGACGCGGGAGGCGGCCCATGCGGTGCTGGCGCGCTTCGCCTTCCGCAACCGCGATGCGCTGCGCCCCGCAGCGACGCTGAGCGGCGGCGAGCGGCTGCGCGCCGGGCTGGCGCTGGCGACGGGCGGTCCGGTGCCGCCGCAGATGCTGCTGCTGGACGAGCCGACCAACCATCTCGACATGGAGGCGATCGCGATGCTGGAGCAGGCGCTGGCCGGATGGGACGGCGCGCTGTTGCTGGTCAGCCACGACCGGCGCTTTCTCGATGCGGTGGGATATGATCGGGAAATCCGGCTGCCGGATGGCTAGAGACGGGCGCTGTTATGGTGCTTGCGAACATGCTTGCGGAAGGACGGTTTAGGGGGTGGTTATGCGACAGCAGGCCCCTCCCCTGAAGGGGAGGGGAGGATCAGGTCAGCTATTGGCCGCAACCCGCCATTCAAAGGCGGCGGGTCGTAAATATCGTCCTACCCCATCAACCGCGCCGCGTGCAGCGCATAATAGGTCAGGATTCCCGTGCAGCCCGCGCGCTTGAACGCCAGCAGCGTTTCCATCGCCAGCGCGTCGCGGTCGCCCGCGCCTGCGGCGACGGCGGCCTCGATCATCGCATATTCGCCCGACACCTGATAGGCGAACACCGGAACCTCGAACCGGTCCTTCACCGCGCGGATGATGTCGAGATAGGGCAGGCCCGGCTTCACCATCACGCTGTCGGCGCCTTCGGCCAGGTCCATCGCGACCTCGCGCAGCGCTTCCTCGCTGTTGGCCGGGTCCATCTGATAGCTTTTCTTGTCGCCCTTCAGCAGCCCGCTGGAGCCGACCGCGTCGCGGAACGGGCCGTAGAAGGCGCTCGCATATTTGGCGGCATAGGCCATGATCTGGACGTTGCGGTGGCCGTCCGCCTCCAGCGCGGCGCGGATGGCGCCGACGCGGCCGTCCATCATGTCGCTGGGCGCGATGATGTCCGCGCCCGCCGCCGCCTGGTTGAGCGACTGGCCGATCAGCACCTCGATCGTCTCGTCGTTGAGGATATAGCCGCTCGCGTCGAGCAGCCCGTCCTGCCCATGGGCGGTATAGGGGTCGAGCGCGACATCGGTGAGGATGCCGATATCCGGCACCGCGTCCTTGATCGCGCGGATCGCGCGGCACATCAGATTGTCGGGGTTGAGCGCCTCGCGCCCGTCGTCGCTGCGGCGTTCGGGCTGGGTATTGGGGAAGAGGGCGAGGCAGGGAATGCCCGCGTCGCGCGCTTCCTTCGCGCGCTCGACGATCCGGTCCACCGACCAGCGCGCCACGCCGGGCAGGGAGGATATGGGTTCCTCCACGCCGGTGCCCTCGGTCACGAACAGCGGCCAGATGAGGTCGGCGGGGTGCAGCCGGTTCTCGGCATGCATCGCGCGGCTCCATGCGGTGGCGCGGGTGCGGCGCAGGCGCAGGGCGGGATAGGCGGCGGTTATGGGCGTGCTGGACATGAAGGGGCTTTTAGGCCCGCGACCGGGCCGCCGCAAGCGGGGAGAAGGGGGACGAAATGTCCATGGCGGGATGCGGCCATTATCATGCGTCACCCCGGCGAATGCCGGACTCGCAGGCCCTGTCGCGCGTCACCTCCTGAGATGCCGGCCTGCGCTGGCATGACGGAGATGGAACAGAAATCACCGCATCGCGATCTTCATCGCGTCGGCCTGCCGAACCTCGGCGGAGGCGGACGACGCAGCGCCCGGTCCGTTGGTGATCGCCTTCAACTGGGCGAGGCGAGAGCGGAAGGCCTGCAATTCCCGGCCCGCGAGCTGGGAGCCCTGCTCGAACTTCACCGACAGCGGGTTCACCGTCCGCCCGCCGCGATAGACTTCATAATGCAGGTGCGGGCCGGTCGACAGGCCCGTCGATCCGACATAGCCGATCACCTGTCCGCGCCGCACCGTTTCGCCGGAGCTGACGGCGATGCGGCTCATATGCGCATAGCCGGTGCCGAGGCCGCCGACATGGGAGAGCTTTACATAATTGCCGTGGCCGCCATGCCGCCCCGCATAGCTGACGCGGCCATCGGCCACCGCATAGATGGGGGTGCCGGTGGGCGCGGCATAATCGACGCCCGCATGCAGGCGCGAATAGCCGAGGATCGGGTGGAAGCGCATGCCGAAGCCGGAGGAGAGGCGCGCGGCGGCCACCGGGCGAGCGAGGCCGGGGCGCTTTTCGCCGACGCCCGACGCCTCGAACCACTGGGTCTTGCCCTCATGCGCCCAGCGCAGCACGTCGACCTTCCTGCCGCCGGTCAGTTGCAACCCGCCATAGAGCAGGTCGCCGGTTTCGGTTTCCCCGGTTTCGGCGCGGCGATGGGCGACGATGATGTCGAATTTCGTGCCGGGCGCGATGGAACTGAGCGGGATATGCTGGCCGATGACGCGCAGATAATTCTGGATCGTCGCGGGCAGTGCGCCGGCGGCGCGGGCGGCCTGATAGAGGCTGTCGGTGACGACGCCGCGAATGCGCAGCGGCGTGTCGTCCACGGCGATGCGCGAGCGGCGGATGGAGAGGGCGCCGTTCTCGCGCCGGATGTCGATCGCGAGGTCGAGGCTGGCGCGGAAGCTCAACTGGTCGAGCGGTCGCGGCACGTTGCGGTTGGGGCGGCGGCCGAGCGTGATGTCGAGCCGGGTGCCGGCGGGCAGCGCGCCAGAGCCGATATCGAGCGAGACGAGATCCATCACCCGCGCGGCATCCGCGTTGCTGACGCCCGCGCGGGTCAGTGCGTGGGACAGGCTGTCGCCCGCGCCGATCGCGGCGTTCAGGGTGACGGTCGGGCGTTCGGGCGTATGGGCGAGCGGCGCGACCGCGTCGGTCGGCCCCATATGCCGCCCGCTGTCGGCGCCGAGCGCCAGCGGGGTGAGCATCTGCGAGCGTATCTCGTCATAGCTCGCCTGCGTCATCACCGGCTCGGCCGCGGCGGGCAGCGGGGCGAAATCGGGCTTCAGGCTGAGCGCCACCGCGCACAGCGCAAAGCAGGTGGCCGCGCCGCGAAACCAGCGCAGGCTGCCGATGTCATGGCCGAGATCGGGGACCAGCTCGACATCGCGCGCCCATTGCTCGATCCGCGTGCGCCAGTCGAGCGGGCGCCTTTCGAACTGGTGGCTGTCGGCAAGGCGGCCAGCTATGTCACCGGCGCGGGGCGTCAGGAAGCGCGGCGTTTGCTGCGTGCGTCCCAGCCAAAGGGCCGCGCCGGACGCGCCGGTGCCTCCCTGAGCGGAGCCGAATTCACTGCGATCGAACAAACCGGCGATCCCCCCGGACTTCGTTGATGGTCGACGCACCCGCTTGCGCCGATCCGCGCCTGTTTTGTGGACCAACAGGGTTAAAGTCAAATTAATTCAGGGGGATGTTTTTTCACCAATACGGCGAGTCGTGCCAGGAAAGCGACGCCCTGCATATCCGCCGGACAGCGCGGCCATGTGCAAGTATGAGGTTTCGCCTGCCGGCCATTCGGATGGCGGGTGCATGACGTCAATATGAGGGAGGGAAAACCCCTCCCTCAATGCAGGTCAGGGGGAGGTCAGGGATAGCGCGTGGTCCAATCCGCCGGATAGGGGGCCTGCCAGGGCGCGGGCGCCACCCACCCGGTGCCGCGCGGCGCAAAATTTGCCTCGATCGTCCCGACGCGCTGCAAGGCATCCTTGACTGCCGCATCGCGACAGGACGGCGCGGGGGGCGAGGCGGTCGCGGGTTCGCCCAGCTTGTCGCACAGGAACCGCGCCGTCAGGGACAGGCGCTTGCGCAATTCGTCCTTGCCCGCCTTGGTGGAAAGATCGAGATCCGCATAGCTGACATTCTGGGAGAGCGTTTGAATGTTGTCAGGCACCCTGCCGTATTTGCCGGTGACAACGATCACCTCGTCAGTCTGAGCGAAAGCCGGAATTGTTGCGGAGGCCAGAAGAACAGCGCACGCTGTCCCTCCCGCCATTACTGCGGTTCTGAACATGGGGCATCCTTTCCTGTTAAGCCGGTGCGCCTGCACTTCAGCTTTGCGCGCGGCGGAGTCCTAAACGAGAGGGATAGCCGTTCGTTCCTTCATATGCCTGTCGGCCGGACAGCGGGATGTGGCGGGCCTTGCGCAAGGCGAAGGTGTCGGGCGCAGACTGGGCCTTGCATGCGGGGATGGCATAGCCGACATAGGGGCCATGGTTCAATTTTCCCGCTCTGCGGTTACGGCGGTGCTTGGCCCGACCAATACCGGCAAGACCCATTTGGCGGTGGAGCGGCTTTGCGCTCATTCGTCCGGCATGATGGGATTCCCCCTCCGCCTGCTCGCGCGGGAAGTCTATGACCGCGTCGTCGCGATCAAGGGGCCGGGCGAAGTCGCGCTGATCACGGGCGAGGAAAAGATCGGCCCGCCCGGCGCGCGCTGGGTGCTCTGCACGGCGGAATCCATGCCGCTGGACCGCGATTTCGCGTTCGTTGCCCTGGACGAGGCGCAACTGGGCGTCGATCCGGAGCGCGGCCATATCTTCACCGACCGCATGCTGCGCGCGCGGGGGCGGGAGGAGACGATGATCCTCGGCTCGGCGGCGCTGGCGCCGATGGTGCGGGCGCTGCTGCCCGATGCGGAGATCATCTCCCGCCCGCGCTTCTCGACCCTGAGCTATGCGGGCGCGCGCAAATTGTCGCGCCTGCCGCGCCGCTCGGCCATCGTCGCCTTCTCGGCGGAGGAGGTCTATGCCGTCGCGGAGATGTTGCGCCGCCTGCGCGGCGGGGCGGCGGTGGTGATGGGTGCGCTTTCGCCCTCCACCCGCAACGCGCAGGTGCGCATGTTCATGGACGGCGAGGTCGATTATCTCGTCGCCACCGACGCGATCGGCATGGGGCTGAACCTCGACGTGTCGCATGTCGCCTTCGCCTCGCTGCGCAAGTTCGACGGACAGCGCACGCGCCGCCTCACCATCGCCGAAATGGCGCAGATCGCCGGGCGTGCCGGGCGGCATCATCAGGACGGCACCTTCGGCTCGCTGGGCGGCGAGGAAGGCGAGGCGGGGTTCCGCCCGGAGGAGATAGCGGCGATCGAGGATCATCGCTTCCCGCCGCTCGACTGGCTGTTCTGGCGCGACGGCACGCCGCCGATGGACAGCGTCGACGCGCTGATCGCCGGGCTGGAAGCGCGGCCCGGCCGGCCCGAACTGCGCGCCGCGCCGCAGGCGGTGGACCTTGCGGTGCTCAAGACGATGGCCGACAGCGCGGCGGTGCGTGATCGGGCGCGCGGCCCGGCGCAGGTGCGCCGCCTGTGGGACGTTTGCGGCCTGCCCGATTTCCAGAAGCTCGGCGCGGATCATCATGCGCGCATGGTCTCGCGGCTGTGGCGCTATCGCAGCGAGGGCAGCGGCCATGTTCCCCGCGACTGGTTCGCGCAGCATGTGGCGCGGCTCGACAATGTGCAGGGCGACGTCGACACGCTGTCCGGGCGAATCGCGGCGGCGCGCACCTGGTCCTACATCGCGCACCGGCCCGACTGGCTGGAGCACCCCGCCGAGATGGCCGAGCGCACCCGCGCGCTGGAGGAAAAGCTGTCCGACGCGCTGCACGCCGCATTGACGCAACGCTTCGTCGACCGCCGCACATCCTTGCTTTTGCGTGATATAGGACAAAAACGGGACGATCTGCCGTTCGACGTCGATACAGATGGGACTGTGCATGTCGACGGCGAAGCGCTAGGACGGCTGGAAGGATTCCGTTTCCTCGTGGATCCGCTCGCGAGGGCGTCGGATCGGAAATTGTTGCTGGCCGCAGCGGAGCGGCGTTTGGGAAAGAAGTTGACGGTGAAGGCTGAAGAACTGATTGCCGCGCCCGATGGCGAATTCGCGCTGATCGCCGCGCCGGGAACCGACCCGCGCATCGCCTGGCGGGAAGAGCCGGTGGCGACGCTCCATGCCGGGCCGTCGCTGCTTTCGCCGGAGATTCGCGCGGACAAGGCCATTTCGGCGCTGGGACAGGATGTGCAGAATCGCGTCGTCGCGCGCTTGCAGGCGTGGATGAAGGCGCAGCAGGAACGCCATCTCGCGCCGCTGCTGCGCATTCTCGACCTGTCGACGCAGGCGGAAACCCCGGCGGTGGTGCGCGCGCTGTTCATCCAGCTCGCCGATGCGGGCGGCATCATCGCACGGGCCGACCTGGACGACGCGCTGGCCCTGCTGGACAAGGAACAGCGCCAGCTGGTGCGCAAGGCCGGGTTCACCATCGGCGTGCTCGACATCTATCATCATGCGCTGCTGAAGCCCGGCGCGGCGCTGTGGCGGCTGGCCCTGTCGGCCGTGAAGCGCGGCAAGCCGATGCTGCCCCTGCCGCAGGCGGGCGCGGTGCTGCTGGTGCTGAAGGATCGCGAGGAGCAAATGGGCGCGCGCCATGCGGGCTATCGCGGCTTCGGCGACACGCAGGTGCGCATCGACATGGTGGAACGCATCGCGCGCGGCGGGCATGAGGCGATCGCGAAGAACGAGCGCTATGACGTGACCTCGCCCTTCATCGTGTCGCTGGGGCTGTCGGACCAGCTGTTCGGCCATATCATGCGCAATGCCGGTTTCCGGCCCGTCACGCCCAGAGGCACGGACGAGGGTGTCGCCGGGGAGGCGGTGGACGCCGCGCCCGAAGGCGAAGCCGCTGCCGTTCCGGCCGGGGAAGCGGGAGCGCCGGAGGCGGTGAGCGAGGCGGAGGCGCCTGCTGCTGTCGAGGCGCGGGACGAACCGGCAGGCGTCGCCGAGGCCGAGCCTGCGGCTGAAACGGCTCCGACCGAAGCCGTGGTGGCGGAAGAGGCCGGCGAGACGGTCGATGCCGAGGCGACGGACATAGCCGCCGAGGTCGTCGATACCGAAGCCGCCGCCCCGGAATTGGCCGAAGCGGAGGCTGCCCCGGCAGAGGCGGAGGTTCAACCCGCGCAAGGCGCGAACTGGGTGTTCCGGGGGCGTCGCAAACCGCGCGATCGCCATCCGGCGGCCGCGCCCGAAGGCGGGCGGGGCAAGCGGCGCGACGATCGCCGCGAAGGCCCGCGCCCGGCCAGAGGGCAGGGCGGCGGACGCGACGAGGAAGGCCGGGGCCGCTCCGGCGCCCCGCGCGGCGACCGCAAGGGCGGGCCGCGCCGTGAGAGCGGTTCGCCACGGCCGCTCATCCATCGCAGCGAGCCGGAGCGTCCGGCGGGCGGCGGAGCCTTTGCCGGTCTTGCGGCGCTGCTGGGGCGCGATGAATAAGGCCCCGCGCCGCGCGACCGTGCGCGGGATGGAGGCAGGGCGTTGAGCGTCGCGGCGATGCCGGGCGGCCACGCCCCTTCGCTGCGGATCGACAAATATCTGTGGTTCGTGCGGCTGGCCAAGAGCCGCTCGATCGCGCAGGCCATGGCGGAACGCGGCATCATGCGCCTCAACGGCCGCCGCGTGGAGCGCGCCCACAGCCCGGTTCGCGTGGGCGACCTGCTGACGCTGGCGCACGGCGACCGCATCCGGGTGGTCCGCGTGCTGCGCCTGCCTGACCGCCGCGGCCCCGCCACCGAGGCGCAGGGCTGCTATGAAGAACTGGAGCTTGGTCGCTGAACAGGAAAAATCACAGCGCCTGATTATTGACGGCGCGACCCGGCGCGAATAGCAGGGCCCGGAGAATCCGGCCCGCCTCTTGTCACGGCCGCCGGAGGATATGAGGAAAAGACGCAGATGACCTATGTTGTGACCGACAACTGCATACGCTGCAAATATATGGATTGCGTAGAAGTATGTCCCGTCGATTGCTTCTATGAAGGCGAAAACATGCTGGTCATCAATCCCAACGAATGCATCGATTGCGGCGTGTGCGAGCCCGAATGCCCGGCCGAGGCGATCTTCCCCGACACGGAAAGCGGGCTTGAAGCCTGGCTGGAACTCAACACCAAATATTCCGCCGAATGGCCCAACATCACGGTGAAGGGCGAGGCCCCCGCCGATGCGGACGAGATGAAGGGCGTCGAAAACAAGCTGGAGCTGTATTTTTCGCCCAACCCCGGTTCCGGTAGCTGAACGGCGCACTCTATTTCGTCGATCCGGCGGCATGCCGGCTGCTCCCTGCCCGCCATATGGCGGGTGGGGTAGAATTTTTGTGACGAATCTGTTAAAAGGACCGGAAAGGCGGGTTTGTCGCACCCGTCAGGAGTTAATGATAATGTCCTTTTCGTCGGCTCGCGCATCATCGAAAACCGATCGTTTTCACATCCGGATGCCGAACTGACGCTTTCTCAAAACATGGAAAGGTTCCCAATGGCTGCCAAGGCCCTGTCCTTCGATGTCGGTGATTATGTCGTCTATCCCAAACATGGCGTGGGACGTGTGATCGAGCTGCAAAGCCAGCAGATCGCCGGAATGGAGCTGGAGCTGTACGTGCTGCGCTTCGAAAAGGAGCGGATGACCCTGCGCGTTCCCACCAACAAGGCGGAAAGCGTCGGCATGCGCAAGCTGTCGTCCAACAAGACGCTGAGCGAGGCGATCGAAACGCTGAAAGGCAAGCCGAAGGTCAAGCGCACCATGTGGTCGCGCCGCGCGCAGGAATATGAAGCGAAGATCAACTCGGGCGACCTCGTGTCGATCGCCGAAGTGACGCGCGACCTGTTCCGCGCCGACGACCAGCCGGAACAAAGCTATTCCGAGCGCCAGATCTTCGAAGCGGCGTCGAGCCGCCTCGCCCGCGAGCTGGCGGCGATGGAAGGCACCGACGAGCCGAGCGCGCTCAAGAAGATCCTTGAGGTGCTGAACGAAGCCGCGCCGAAATATGCGCGGGAAAAGGCGGAATAAGCCTTTGCCGTCGGCAGATGACAGAAAGACGGGGCGCCTTTGCGGGCGCCCCTTTTTCGTGGCGGGCCTTTTTGCGGCAGGGGCTTGCGCGGCAATGCTGGCAGGCGCGCCGTCCTCTGCCCATGCGGCGATGCGCGGCTATATCGTCACCAGCTTCGACAGCATCCGCGTGGAGGCGCCGGTGCGGATCATGCTCACCACCGGCAGCGGCGTCAGCGGCACCGGCGAGGGCGACCGTGAGGCGCTGGACCGCGTCACGCTCTCGGTATCGGGCGGCCTGTTGACCGTGACGATGGCGGAGCGGCCGGGCACCGGCTTCGCCGACGGCAAGCCCGCCCCGGCGCCCACCCTCTATCTGGCGACGGGCCAGTTGCGCCGGGCGCAGGTGATCGGCGGCGCGGTGCTGACCATCGGCGAACTGAGCGGGCTGGACGCCGACCTGTCGCTGAACGGCAATGGCGAGATCGCGGTGCGCAATGCCGATGTCGAGCGCCTGTCGCTTTATGTCGGCGGCGGCGGTCGCCTCTCCATAGCGGGGCGGGCGCGGGACGTTCGCGCCTCGGTCAACGGACCGGGGGCGCTCGATGCGGCCTCGCTCGACGCGCGCAACGCGACGGTCGCCAATGACGGCCCCGGATCGATCCGGCTGACGGCGCACGGCCCGGTCAAGGTGACCTCCTCCGGCTCCGGTGACACGGTGATCGAGGGCAAGCCCGTCTGCTCCATCGACCAGCGCGGCGTGGGGCAGGTGCTCTGCGGTAATTGAGTCTCAACACCGTTCGGGCTGAGCCTGTCGAAGCCCTGTCCTTTCTTTGAATGCAGCCGCTCGCTACCATTCCCGTCACGTCATGCCGGCGCAGGTTGGCATCTCAGGAGGCGGCGTGCGCCATGGCCTGCGACCCCAGCCTGCGCCGGGGTGACGGTAAAGGCGAAAGGGCCGCTCTCTCTCATGTCAAAGAGAAATGCAGGGCTTCGACAGGCTCAGCCCGAACGGGGAGGGTAGTAGAGACGAAGCTGCTCAAGCCTTGTAGAGCGCGTCCAGGCGCGGCTGGTAGGTGTCGCGGATCACATGGCGGCGGATCTTGATCGACGGGGTCAGCATCTGGTTTTCGATGCTGAACGGCTCGTCGGCGACGATGAACTGGCGCACCCGTTCGGTGACGGTCACCTCGGCATTCACCCGGTCCACCGCCTCGCGCAGTGCCGCGTGGAAGGCCGGATCGTCGCGCAGCGTGGCCAGATCGGCGGGCACGCCGCGCGCCCTGGCCCAGGACGCCATCCACTCGCCGTCCGGCACCAGCAGGCCGACCAGATAGGGCCGCTTGTCGCCGCTGACCATCGCCTGCGCGATCTCCTCCTGCAAGGTCAGCATGCCCTCTATGCGCTGGGGCGAGACGTTCTCGCCCTTGTCGTTGACGATCAGGTCCTTCTTGCGGTCGGTGATGCGGATGCGGCCGCCCTCGTCATATTCGCCGATGTCGCCGGTGTGCAGCCAGCCCTCCTGCAACGCCCGCGCGCTTTCGGCCGGGTTGCGCCAATAGCCGTGCATCACGATTTCCCCGCGCACCAATATCTCGCCATCGTCGGCGATGCGCACCTCGACATTCTTCAGCGGGGTGCCGACCGTATCCATTTTGAGGCCGGTTTTCGGCCGGGTGACGCTGATCACCGGTCCCGCCTCGGTCTGGCCATAGCCTTGCAGCAGCGTAAGGCCCAATGCGCTGAAGAAATTGCCCACTTCCGGGTTGAGCGGCGCGCCGCCCGATACCAGCGCCTTGATCCGCCCGCCGAAGCGCGCGCGCACCTTCGGCCGGATGGTGCGCTCCAGCAGCAGGTCGAGCGCCTTGTCCCACGGCTTGAGCTTCTGCCCCGCCGCCCGCATCGCGCCGATCCGCAGCGCCTGCTCCAGCAGCATGTTGGGAAAGCGGCCCTGCTTCTCGATCGCCTTGATGACGCGGGTGCGCAGCACCTCGAACAGGCGCGGCACGACGACCATGATGGTCGGGCGCGCCTCCTCTATATTGGCGGCGAGCTTGTCCAGCCCCTCGGCATAATAGATCTGCGCGCCCATGCCGATGGGGAAGAACTGCCCGGCGCTGTGCTCATAGCTGTGCGACAGCGGCAGGAAGGAGAGAAAAATCTCGTCCTCCCAGCCGAAATCGCTGGCGATGATGTCGGCGCAGCCCTCCACATTGGTGAGGATCGCGCCATGATGCTGCTGCACCCCGCGCGGCGCGCCGCCGGTGCCGCTGGTGTAGATGAGGCAGGCGAGGTCGTCCCGGCTGGCGGTGACGGCGGCGGCGCAGGCCTGCGGCGTCGCCATCCCGTCATCCTCATACCGCTCCATCACGTCGTCCCACTGGAACAGCGCGATATTCTCGTTCTGGATCGGCCGCAGCGGCTCTATGCCGATGACGAGGCGCACCGTGTTGGAGGCGATGACGGCGGGCATCAGCGCGCGGGCGAGCCGGGCGGTGGAAACGATCACGGCCGCTGCGCCGCTGTCCTGCATCACATGGCCATGGTCGCGCGGCGTGTTGGTGGTGTAGGTCGGCACGCTCACCGCGCCCGCCGCCATGATCGCAAGATCGGCGACACAGAATTCCGGGCGGTTCTCGCTCACCAGCATCACCCGCTCGCCCGGCTGGATGCCCTGCGCGCGCAGCGCGGTGGCCAGTGTCGCGACCTGCCGCGCGGTTTCCGTCCAGCTTTGCGAGCGCCACATGCCGTCCTGCTTGCGCCACAGGAAAGGGGCATCGCCCAGTTGCTCCGCGCGGGTGAAGAACATGGCGACGAGATTGGGGAAATGTTCAAAGGCGCGCATCGTCTCTCCTGCGGAACTGTTCTGCGGGGCTCCGTGCTACCGGTATAGGGGGATCATTCGGGGAGAGCCAGCCCGACGCTGCGCGGGTCGGCTGCGCCCTGCCAGCTGCCGTCGGGCAGCCGCTCGGCGGCGTTGGCCTTGAGCGGCAGGGTGCCGGTCGTGACCTTGTGACCCAATGCCTCCAGCGCGGGCTTCATCCCTTCGAGCGCGGTGCCCCGTTCCAGCACCAGCCTGCCGTCGCGGTCGAAGAAGACGAGGCCGAGGCCCAATGCATCCCGCGCCTCCATGCCCCAGTCCAGATGGGCGATCAGCGCCTTTGCCACCTGCATGATGATGGTCGCGCCCCCCGCCGCGCCGACGGCGAAGACGGGCTTCCCGTGTTCGTCATAGACGATGGTCGGCGCCATCGAGGATCGGGGGCGCTTGCCCGGCCCGACCCGGTTGGCGACCGGCGCGCCGTCGCGTTCGGGCGCGAAGTCGAAATCGGTCAGCTCGTTGTTGAGGAAAAAGCCGTGGACGAGCAACTGGCTGCCGAACGGCCCTTCGACGGTGGAGGTCATCGAAACCACGTCGCCGTCGCCGTCGATCGCGACGAAATGGGTGGTGCCCGCCACCTCCCGCGCGGCGACCGGCGTGCGCGCGGGCGCGCCGGGCGGCGTCCCCGCCTCATAATGGCCGCGCGCGCGGAGGGGAGAGATCAGCGCGGAGCGGCGGCGCATATAGGCGGGATCGATCAGCCCCGCGACCGGCACGATCAGGAAATCCCGGTCGCCCAGATAGAGGTCGCGGTCGGCATAGGCGAGCCGCATCGCCTCGCCGATCAGGTGCCAGCTTATGGGATTGTCCTTGCCCAGCGCCTTCATGTCGAAGCGTTCCAGCATGCCCAATATCTGCAACACCGTCGTCGCGCCGGAAGAGGGCGGCCCCATGCTGCATATGCGGTAGCGGCGGTAGGGGGAACAGACGGCCGGGCGTTCCTTCGCGCGATAGGCGGCCAGATCCTCCGCCGTCATCCGCGCGGGGTTGCGGGGGGCGTTGGCGACGGCTGTCCCGATGGCGTCTGCCGCGCCCTTGTAGAAGGCGTCCGGCCCCTCGTCCGCGACCTGCTGGAGGAAGTCGGCCAGCGCCGGGTTGCGGATCGTCGCGCCTTCGCGCGCGGGCTTGCCGTCGATCCAGTAGAGCGCCCGTGCGTCGGGGAAATCCGCCCAGAGCGGGGCCATGCGCGCCAGCGCGGCGGCGAGCGGCTTGCTGACGGCAAAGCCCTCACGCGCGAGGCGGATGGCGGGACGGAACAGCTCCGCCCAGCCGAGCCTGCCCCATTTGTCATGGGCGCGCTTCATCAGCGCGATATTGCCCGGCACGCCGACCGACCTGCCGCCGGGGAAAGCTTGCGGAAAGGGCAGGGGTCGGCCGCTCTCGTCCAGAAACAGCGCGGGCGTGGCGGAGGCCGGGGCCGTTTCGCGCCCGTCGATCGTGTCGATGAGGCCGCTCCTTCCGTCATGGTGCAGCAGGAAGCCGCCGCCGCCGATGCCGCTCGACTGCGGCTCCACCACGGTCAGCGCCAGCATCATCGCCATAGCGGCGTCGGTGGCGCTGCCGCCCTGGCGCAATATCTCCTGCCCGGCGGCGCTGGCGCGGGGATCGGCGGAACTGACCGCGCCGCCCGCCGCCTGCGCGGGCAGGGGCAGCAGGAGGAGCAGGGCGAGGACGGCGAGCAGGCGCGCTATCATCGGGCGTCCACGCCGACGGCCTGCGCGATGGTGGCGAAGCCGTCGCGGCGCAGCAGCGCCTTCAGCCCCTTGTTGATGCGCGCGGCGAGCCACGGCCCTTCGTAGATCATCGCACTGTAGATCTGGACCAGCGAGGCGCCCGCGCGGATGCGGGCATAGGCCTGCTCCGCGCTCGCGATGCCGCCCGCGCCGATGATCGGCACGTCCGGCCCCAGCGCGGCGCGGAACCGGCGCAGGCAGTCGAGCGCCATGTCGTGCAGCGGCGCGCCCGACAGGCCGCCGCTCTCGCCGCCGAGCGGAGAGCGCAGCGCCGGGCGGCTGATCGTCGTGTTGGTCGCGATCAGCGCGTCGATGCGATGCGCGGCCACACAGGCGGCGATATCCTCCATGTCCGCCGGTTCGAGGTCGGGCGCGACCTTCAGGAACAGCGGCGTGCGATCCGCGCCCCGCGCCTCGACAACGGCGGAGAGCAGTTCGTCCAGCGCCTCGCGGCCTTGCAGCGCCCGCAGGCCGGGGGTGTTGGGGGAGGAGATGTTGATCGTCAGATAATCGGCGAGCGGTGCCATCGCCTTCACCCCGGCGGCATAGTCGGCGATCCGGTCCGCCGCGTCCTTGTTGGCGCCGATGTTGATGCCGATCACCCGGCCCTGCCGGGGCATGGCGGCGATGCGCCGCGCCGCCTCGGCCTGGCCGCCATTGTTGAACCCCATGCGGTTGATGATCGCGCGGTCCTCGACCAGGCGGAAGAGTCGCGGGCGGGGGTTGCCGTCCTGCGGCAGCGGCGTGACCGTGCCCATTTCGGTGAAACCGAATCCGAAACGGTGCATTTTGTGGACGATCGTTCCGTCCTTGTCGAACCCGGCGGCAAGGCCCACCGGACCCGGAAAATCGATGCCCGCGACTCGCGTCTGCAACATCGGGTCGGCCTGCGCGGGTGTGCCATTGGGCAGCACCCGCAGCGCGGAAAGGACGAAATGATGCGCATTTTCCGCATCCATGCGGAAAAACAGGGGGCGAAACAGCGAATAGATCATGAGCGCGCTATGCCAAGCCCGAGAGGCAGCGTCAAAATCTTATGCCCGCCAACCCCGTGGCGGGCCTAAGGAGTTGTAAAAGCACCATCCTTTTCGACAAAGTTTCGCCGATGACCGATTCTTACAAGTAAGCGCTATCGGGATGCCGTAAATAGAGGATGCGACCCGAAGGGCTCTTTGGTCTTAGTGGCTAAGAGACCTTTATCAACTACGGCCCGGTAACCTTTGTGTTGCCGGGCCGCTTTTCTGTGGTATTTCCTCATTTTGTCGGGCCATACTCTCGTCTGGGCGCAGATGCGGGGTGAGTCGGCGGCAGAGGATATGCCGACCAGGATCGTCGCGAAGCGTCGGGACCGGATGGGCAGGTATCGCGGCAGGGGGCGGCGCGATGATGGAATTGGCTTTCCCTTCAGGGGGTGCGCTCGATGCGATCGGGGTGCAATATTGGGAACCGCCGGAGCATTTGCGCTATTTTTTCGGTTCCATCTATCATTTCTCCGTCCGCCTGCAAAACTACAGCGACGTGACCCGTGCCGACATGCCGCAACTGCGCTTCATGCTGGCGGCCACAGGGGAATATTTGTTCAATGACGGGCGGCGCTGCTCCACGCCCGAAGTCTGCATGCTCGGCGCGACCATGGGGGCGACGCGGTTCTTCATAGACGGGGAGGCCAGCGTGCTGGGCATTTCCGTCCTGCCGCTCGGCTGGCTGGCGCTGGGGTGCGAAAGCGCCGATCTGTGGGTCGACAATCTCTACGACGCGGAAGCCGTCCACGGCCCCCAATATCGCACCATGCTGGCCCAGTTGCGCGCCGCGCCCCGACTGGACGACGCGATCCCGCTGCTCTGGACCTTCCTGGAGCAGCAACTGGCGCCGGTGCCGCAATCGCTGATCGATCTGGTGAGCAAGATCGACCAGTGGCTCAGCGAGAATGATTCGCCCCGGATCGAGGATATCGTCGAGGCCACCGGCCTGTCGGCGCGGCAACTGGCGCGCTACACCAATCGCCTGTACGGCGCGCCGCCCAAATTCCTCGCCCGCAAATATCGTGCGCTGCGGTGCGCGGCGCAGATCGTGCTCGACAAGAAGACGTGGAATGAGCTGTGCGCCGAGGGCTGCTTTTACGACCAGTCGCATTTCATCCGCGAAATCAAGCAGTTCCTGGGCCTGACGCCCAATCAGCTGCTGACCGATCCGACGATGCTGGCGCGGCTGACGGTGCAGCGCCGTGCCCTGACCGGAGTCATGAAACTGAATCGCATTAGCTGAAGCTGATTTTCTGGCGGAGAAGGGTTGATTTCCGCGGCTTTCGAGCCCAGATGCCTAATCGGAACGAATCAATCCGATTTTGGGAGTTGTCCGTGCGGCTGTCGAGCCTTGCCGACTATGCGATCGTGATCATGGGGGCCGCCGCGCGCCATTGCGGCGGCTCCCGCGTCAGCGCCGCCGGATTGGCCGAGGAAACCGGCATTCCGGTGCCGACCGCGCAGAAACTGGTCAGCCTGTTGACGCGGGCCGGGTTGCTCGCGTCGGTGCGCGGGCAGGGCGGCGGCATCAAGCTGGCCCGGCCGTCCGCCGCCATCAGCCTCGCCGATATCGTCGAGGCGGTGGAAGGGCCGATCGCGCTGACCGCCTGCGTCGAAAGCGGGCGGCACGATTGCGCGCTGGAGGGCAGCTGCTCGGTCCAGCCGCACTGGAGCGCGGTCAACCAGGCGGTGCGCGGGGCGCTGGGCGAGGTGACGCTGGCCAGTCTGGCCGCAAAGGGCAAGGTTACGGAGATGCGCGCGTGAGCGAGGAAGTGGAAATTCGCGATGCGGAGGCACGGGCCGCTGCCGCCCGCGCGGCGGACTATGAGCATGGCTGGTCCGCCGACATCGAGCAGGAATTCGCGCCCAAGGGCCTGTCCGAAGATACGGTGCGCTTCATTTCGGCCAAGAAGGAAGAACCGGAATGGATGCTGGAATGGCGCCTCAAGGCCTATCGCCACTGGTTGACGATGGAAACGCCGGACTGGGCGAAGCTCGACATTCCGCCGATCGATTATCAGGACGCCTATTATTACGCCGCGCCCAAGCAGAAGGACGCGCTGAAATCGCTCGACGAGGTCGATCCCGAAATCCTGCGCGTCTATGAGAAGCTCGGCATCCCGATCGAGGAGCAGAAGGTGCTCGCCGGTGTCGAGGGCGCGCGCAAGGTTGCGGTGGACGCGGTGTTCGACAGCGTGTCCGTCGCCACCACCTTCCGCAGGGAACTGGAGGAGGCCGGGGTCATCTTCCGCTCGATCAGCGAGGCGATCCGCGAATATCCGGAGCTGGTGAAGAAGTGGCTCGGCCGCGTCGTGCCGATGCACGACAATTATTTCGCGGCGCTCAACTGCGCGGTCTTTTCCGACGGCACCTTCGTCTATGTGCCCGAAGGCGTGCGCTGCCCGATGGAGCTTTCCACCTATTTCCGCATCAACGCGGAGAATACCGGGCAGTTCGAGCGCACGCTGATCGTCGCCGACAAGGGGGCCTATGTCTCCTATCTCGAAGGCTGCACTGCGCCGATGCGCGACGAGAACCAGCTTCATGCCGCCGTGGTGGAACTGGTCGCGCTCGACGATGCGGAGATCAAATATTCGACCGTGCAGAACTGGTATCCCGGCGATGCCGAAGGGCGCGGCGGCATCTATAATTTCGTCACCAAGCGGGCGCTGTGCCAGGGCCGCAACAGCAAGGTGAGCTGGACGCAGGTGGAAACCGGATCGGCGATCACCTGGAAATATCCCAGTTGCGTGCTCAACGGCGAGAACAGCGTCGGCGAGTTCTATTCGGTCGCGGTGACGAACAATTATCAGCAGGCCGACACCGGCACCAAGATGATCCACAACGGCAAGGGGTCGCGCTCGACCATCGTCAGCAAGGGGATCAGCGCCGGACACAGCAACAACACCTATCGGGGCCTTGTGCGCGTGGCCCCGCAGGCCGAGGGCGTGCGCAACTTCACCCAGTGCGACAGCCTGCTGCTGGGCGACAGATGCGGCGCGCATACCGTGCCCTATATCGAGGTGCGCAACCCCTCGGCGACGATTGAGCATGAGGCGACCACCAGCAAGATCAGCGATGATCAGCTTTTCTACGCGATGCAGCGCGGGCTGGATCAGGAAAGCGCGGTGGCGCTGATCGTCAACGGTTTCGCCAAGGAAGTGTTGCAGCAACTGCCGATGGAATTCGCGGTGGAAGCGCAGAAATTGCTTGGAATTAGTCTGGAAGGAAGTGTGGGCTGATGTCCCTGCTTAGAATCGAAAACCTCACCAACACCGTCGCTGACAAGCCGATCCTCAAGGGCCTGTCGCTCACCCTCAACGCGGGGGAGATTCATGCGATCATGGGGCCGAACGGCGCGGGCAAATCGACGCTGGCCTATACGCTGGGCGGGCGGCCCGGTTATGAGGTGACGGGCGGTAGCGTCGAGTTCGACGGGCAAGACCTGTTCGACATGGAGCCGCATGAGCGCGCCGCCGCGGGCCTCTTCCTCGGTTTCCAGTATCCGGTCGAGATTCCCGGCGTCTCCAACCTGCAATTCCTGCGCGAAAGCCTCAACAGCCAGCGCAAGGCGAGGGGCCTCGATCCGCTGTCGGGCGGCGAGTTCATCAAGCTCGCCAAGGAAAAGGCGGGGCTGCTCGGCCTCGACATGGAGATGCTCAAGCGCCCGGTGAATGTCGGCTTTTCCGGCGGCGAGAAGAAGCGCAACGAGATGGTGCAGATGGGCATCCTCGACCCGAAGTTGGCGATCCTTGATGAGACGGACTCCGGCCTCGACATCGACGCGCTGCGCGTGGTGGGCGAGGGCATCAACGCGATCATGCGCAAGCCCGACAAGGCGGTGCTGCTCATCACCCATTATCAGCGGCTGCTCGACTATGTGAAGCCGGATTTCGTGCATGTTCTGGCGGGCGGGCGGATCGTCAAGTCCGGTGGGGCGGACCTCGCGCTGGAACTGGAGCGCGAGGGCTATGCGGAGGTTCTCGCGTGAGCGCCGCAGGCATCGTCCCTTCTCTTCTCCGCGTCTCCGCGCCTCCGCGTGACTCCATCATGTCCGCGCGGAGACGCGGAGACGCGAAGGAGGAGCGATCGTGACCGTGCTTCCTCTTCCCACCCGGCGTCAGGAGGATTGGCGCTATAGCGATGTCGAGGCGGTCGCGGGCGTCTGGCCGCTGCCCGATCCGGTCGCGATCCATGTCGGCGCGGGCGAGCAGGCCGCGCACCGGCTGTTGCAGGATGCCGCCGACGGCGCCGTCGCCATCCATGATTATGCGATCCATGTGGAAGCGGGCGGGCGCTGCACCTTCCACCTGCTCAATATCGGCGGCAAGCTGGGCCGCGTCACCTTTCGCGTGACGCTGGGCAAGGGCGCACATTTCGGCCTCTACGGCGCGATGATCGGCGGCGGGGAACAGACCCTCGAAATCGTCACCAGCGTTACCCATGCCGAGCCGGACGGCACCAGCGAGCAGATCGTCCGCTCGATTCTGGGGCAAAAGGCGGTCGGCACCTATCTCGGCCGGATCGAGGTGGCGCGCGATGCGCAAAAGACCGACGCGGTACAGTCGATCAAGGCGATGCTGCTCGACCGCACCGCCACCGCCAATGCCAAGCCGGAGCTGGAAATCTATGCCGACGACGTGAAATGCGCCCATGGCTGCGCGGTCGGCGAGCTGGACAGGCAGGCGCTGTTCTACATGGCCTCGCGCGGGATGGAGCCGCAGGCGGCGCGCAGCCTGCTGTTGCAGGCGTTCGTCGCGGGCGTGTTCGACGATATCGGGGACGAGGCCGAACGCGAGCGGTTCGACACTGCCGCGCTCGCCAAGCTGGAGGCGCTGGCGGGGCAGGGGAGCGGAGCATGAGCGCCGCCACGCTGATCGGCAGCCTGCATCGCACGGACTTTCCGGGGATGAAGACCCGCGACGGCGCGGACTGGCATTATCTCGACACCGGCGCCACCGCGCAGAAACCGCAGGCCGTCATCGACGCGGTGACGCGGGCGATCGGCGCCGACTATGCGACCGTCCATCGTGGCGTCTATGCGCGCTCGGCCGATATGACGCTCGCCTATGAGGCGGCGCGGCGGTCGGTCGCGCGCTTCATCGGCGCGGCATCGGAGGAGGAGATCGTGTTCGTGCGCGGCGCGACCGAAGCGATCAACCTCGTCGCGTCCAGCTGGGGCGATGCGAGCCTGAAAGCGGGCGACCGCATCCTGCTGTCGCAGCTGGAGCATCACAGCAATATCGTGCCGTGGCAGCTGCTGGCCGAGCGGGTCGGCGCGGCGATCGACGTGGTGCCGCTGACTATCGACGGCCTGATCGACCTCGACGCGATGGCGGCGATGATAAGCCCGGCGCACAAGCTGGTCGCGCTCGCCCATGTCTCCAACGTGCTGGGCAGCGTGCTCGACGTGCGGCGGGCGGTCGAGATCGCGCATGACGCCGGCGCGGCGATCCTGATCGACGGATGTCAGGCGGTGCCGCGCCTGCCCGTGGACGTCGCCGCGCTGGGGTGCGATTTCTACGTCTTTTCCGCGCACAAGCTCTATGGGCCGACCGGCATCGGCGCGCTTTGGGCGCGCAAGGCGCTGCTCGACGCGATGCCGCCATGGCAGGGCGGCGGGTCGATGATCGACCGCGTGACCTTCCCGAAGACGACCTACGCCCCCGCGCCGACCCGGTTCGAGGCGGGGACGCCGGCCATCGTCGAGGCCATCGGCTTCGCCGCGGCGGTCGACTATCTGACTGGCATCGGCATCGATGCCATCGCCGCGCATGAAGAGGCGCTGGTGCGCGAGGCGCGCCGCGCGCTGCGGTCGATGAACAGCGTGCGCGTGTTCGGGCCGGAGGCAAGCGCGGGCATCGTCAGTTTCGAGGTCGAGGGGGTGCATCCCCATGATGTCGGCACCATATTGGACGAGGAGGGCGTGGCGATCCGCGCCGGTCATCATTGCGCCCAGCCGCTGATGGAGCATCTGGGCGTCGCTGCGACCGCGCGCGCCAGCTTCGGCCTTTACAACGACAGCAGCGACATCGACGCGCTGGTGCGGGGAATCGAGCGGGTAAGGAAGATTTTCGGATGAACGAGGAGCGCAAGATCGCGGTCGAGGAAGTGGAGGCGGTGACGCCGCCGCCCAAGGCGCGCGTGCAGGATGCCGCCGAGGAAGGCGCGTCCGCGCCGGAACCGGCGGAAAGGAAGCGGGATTATCTCGACGGCTTCCTCGCCCAAAAGCCGGAACCGGCTCCGGCGGGCGAGCCGGGCGGCGATCTCTATGAGGCGGTCGTCGACGCGCTGAAGGAGATTTACGACCCGGAAATCCCGGTCAACATCTACGATCTGGGCCTGGTCTACGGCGTGGACGTGACTACGGACGGACATGCCGTCATCACCATGACGCTGACGACGCCGCATTGCCCGGTCGCCGAATCCATGCCGGGCGAGGTCGAGCTGCGGGTCGGGTCGGTGCCGGGCATCGGCATGGCGGAGGTCAATCTGGTGTGGGATCCCCCCTGGAACCCGCAGTTGATGAGCGATGAGGCGAAACTGGAACTCGGCATGCTGTAGGGCGAGGCGACATTCAGCCCATGCGGGCCTGCGAAGCGTGCTATGCTGTGCTTCGGTTCTCACGACCCTTTAGGTCGCTGCGCTCCGATGCTCGGATATCACGCCTCTCGGCTCCACCTGAACTGAATGTCGCCTCGCCCTCGCGAATATCTTGGTGAATGGATTCCGCTCCCCATATCCGCATGATGGAAGCAGAAAGAGGTTTGACGATATGACCGCACCGACATCCACCCGCGCCCGCCCGGCGGCCGTGACGCTGACGCCCTCGGCGCAGCAGCGCATCGCCGAGCTGATGGCGAAGGCGCCGGAAGGGACGATCGGCGTCAAGCTTTCCACCCCGCGCCGGGGCTGCTCCGGCCTTGCCTATTCGGTCGATTATGTGAGCGAGGAATCCCCGCTCGACGAGAAGATCGAAACGCCGGGCGGCACCTTCTACATCGACGGCGCGTCGGTGCTCTATCTGGTCGGCAGCACGATGGAATGGCGCGAGGACGATTTCACCGCCGGCTTCGTGTTCAACAACCCCAACGCCACCGGCTCCTGCGGATGCGGGGAGAGCTTTACCGTCTGACCGGCCCGGACTGACCGGGACTTGGGCTGCGATGCCCCGCTGCCGCCATGAACGCCGCCGACATGGCTGGCGGCGGGGACGGTTTGCGGCTATGGCGGGGCCATGTCTGTCCGATTTGGCACTTATGCGGGGCTGTGCCTGCTGGCACTGGGTTTGAACGGATGTTCCAGCCGGGTGGAAACGCGCATCCGCTCCGACGGCGCCGGGGTGACCGGCACGCCGCTCCTGATGTGGCAGGCGGAGGCGGACGACGCCGCGCCCGATCCTCTCCTCGCCCGTGTGAAGGAGGCGGTTGCGGGCCGCTTGCAGGAAAGGGGCTTTCGCTTCGCCGATCAGGCGCCGGTCATGCTTTCCATCGGCGTGGCGGAGCGGCCGGGCCGGATCGCGCTTCAGACGCGCGGCGACGATGCGCTGTCCCCCGCCCCGAAGCGCGGCGGGCTGTTTCCCTGCCGGCCCCGGCTGATCCGGCTGACCGTCAGCATGACCGACAGCGCGACCGGGCGGAAGCTTTACGGCGGCAGCGCCGAGGAGGCGCATTGCCGCGCGGCCTTCGATCAGGTGATGCCGCGCCTCGCCGAAACGGCGCTTGCCGACCTCGCGGCCCCCAAGGGGCAACGCACGGAAACCAGCCCTATCCCCGATTGAGGCTGTCCTCCCCACCCATGCCGTCCTCGTCAGGCGGCGCGGCGGGCAGGCTCAGGGAAAAGTGCGCGCCGCCCCCCTCGGCATCCTCATAAGCGGCACTGCCCCCATGGCGTTCCGCCACCGTCGCGACATAGGCGAGGCCGAGGCCGCTGCCGCCCTTGCCGCCCGACGCGCTGTAGCCGAAGCGCGCGAACGGGTCGGCGCGGCGCTCCGGCGACAGGCCGGGGCCTTGATCTGCGACATGGGCGACGATCCGCCCGCCGTCCTGCCGCACCCCATGGTGGACCATGCCGCCCGCCGGGGACGCCTCCACCGCATTGCCCAGCAGATTGCAGAGCGCGCGGACCAGCGCCTCGGCATCGCCCATCACCCACAGGCCGGGCCAGCCGTCGCGCGTGCCGCCGGGGGCCTCGCTATCCTCGCGGATCAGGCGGACGTTGCGGTTCTTCGCGCGCGGCCAGATCATGTCGGCCGCCTGCGCCATCGCATCCGCCATGTCGACCGGGTCGCGCCGGGCGGGGCGGGATTGCAGCCGGGCGAGCTGCACGAAATCGTCGGCCAGACGCAGCGTCTGCTCGGCCAGCCGGGCTATGCGGTCGCGTAGCGGCGGGTCCGTCGCCGGATCGCCCTTGCTCTCCAGCAGCGCGAGGATCGCGGCCTGCGGCGAGCGCATGTCGTGGGAAAGGAATTGCAGCATCTCCTCCCGCTCCCGCGCGTTGCGCTGCATGATCGCGATCACCTGATGCAGCCGCCCGGCGTCGCTCGCCACCCGGTCGCTGCGCCAGCGCTGGCCGGGGCCGGGATCGCTGATGCCGGTCTGGGCGAGCAGCGCCTTGACCTCATTCTCCATGAAGCGGGTCACGGCCGACAGCCGCCGCCAGCCCCAGAGCGGATAGACGAGGATGATGCCGAACAGCGCGGCCACCGGCGGAAACCACCATCCGCCCAGCGCCAGCGCGGCCACCGACCCGGCGACGATCGCCAGCATCGCGCCGATCGACAGTAGCAGCCCCATGGCGGGCGACAGGCGCCAGAAGGCGACCAGCAACCCCCAGAGCGGCAGGATGGACAGCAGGAACAGCGCGACCGGCGGCAGCGGGGTGACGAACCGGTCCGCCAGCAGGCTGGAGAGCAGGTTCGCCTGCACCTCTATGCCCGGCATGCGGCCGGTCCATGCGGTGGAAACCGTATGGATGTCGCCCAGCCCCTCCGCCGCGCCGCCGACCAGCAGCACCTTGTTGTGCAGGAAATCGGCGGGCACCTCGTCCCGCAGCACTTGCAGCAGGCTGACGGTGCGGAAGCTGCCGGGGGGTAGGAACGGGACGTGCACCGCCTCCGCATCGGCCTGCGTCCGCGCGAAGGCGGGGGAGGGGTGGCCCGTCAGCCTGCGATAGGCCAGCTCGGCCATGTGCGGCAGCACCTGCCTGCCGTCCGGCGTGGCCAGCATGATGCTGCGCGCGCGCCCGTCGCTGTCGAGCGAGAGATTGGCCGTGCCGATCCCGGCGGCGGCCCCGGCGATCGGTTCCGCCGGGCGCCGGATCAGCCATGGCGCGCCATCCGGCCCCGGCACCTCGAACAGCATCGGCAGATAGACGGGCGGGCTGCCCCCGACCGCATCGGCGAGCGCCCCGTCCTGCGGCGAGGGTTCGATGAACAATATGTCGTAGAGGATGGCGGCGGGCGCCGCGGCCTTCAGCCGGTGCAGCGCATCGGCATGGAGCGTGCGCGGCCATGGCCAGCGGCCCAGCGCCGCCAGCGCGTCGTCGTCGATCTGCACGACCAGCAGGCGGTCGTCGGCGGGTGCGGCGTAAAGTGGCGCGGCCATGTCGTAGACGAGGCGGTCGGCCCGCTCGATCACCGGGCTGCGCCCCGCCAGCAGCATCGCAAGACTCGCGCACAGCCCGATCAGCAGCCATTCGATGAACAGGCGTCCGCGCTGCACGATGTCACTTCGTGCCCGGCGGCGCGCCCGGACCGTTGGTGCCTTCCTCCGCCTCGACCGTCAGCGTCTGCTCCGGCAACCAGGCGATAGTGCTCTCGCCATCCAGATAGTGCTGCACGCCGACGCTCCAGCGATAGGTGCCGGGCGGCAGGTCGGAAAGGGTGATCGCGTCGTCGGTCAGGCCGGTTTCGTCCACCAGCGGCGGCGCGCCGGGCCGTTCGGGCCGCAGGCGGAACTGATAATAGCGCGTGCCGCCCGTCTCGGCGCTGGCCCAGCGGAAGCGATAGCCGTCGTCCGCCTTGCCGGAAGAGGCGTTCAGCCCGATCAGCACCCGCCGCATGCCGTAGGTGCGCGGCATGCCCTCCAGCCCGTTGGCGGCCAGCGCGGAAACGCGCACGAACCAGCGGCCATTGTCGACGGACTCGAGCCGGATCTCCGGCTCCTTCGAATAGGCTTCCTGCTCCATTTCCAGGAAGCCCGCATCGCGCGCGATCTGGACATGATAGCCCACGGCCCCCGGCAGCGGCTCCAGCGCGAAGCTCAGCTGCGGGTCGGTCTGCACCCGGCCCGGCCGCAGCAGCGCGGGGGCGGGGAGCAGCGCCTCGGCGGCGACGGCGCCTTGCGGGGAAACGGTGGCGCCGAAAGCCTCGTTGACGGTTTCGGTCGCCTTGCCCGCGCTGACCGCGACCGTCCCCTCTATCACCTCGGTCAGGGAGGGCGCGCCGGCGCCTTCATAGGCGGCGCGGAAGGTGGTGCCGCGCACCGCCGACACGGCGATGGGCGTGCGGATGCGATAGCGCCCGCCGCTTTCGCCGAGCGGCGCGGCCCTGGTTTCGATGCGGCCTTTTTCCAGCAGGAAATTGACGTCGACCATGTCGTTCAGCCGGAAACGGCGGATGGTCATCACCCGCAGGCGCGTCTGTGAGGGCAGGGTGAGGCGCGACCCGTTGGACAGTTGCAGCGTGGCGAAGCTGCCACGGCCGGTTTCGATGACCATGCCGGGGATGACGACCCGATCGACCGCGAGCGGCGTGGTGGCGCCCTTGCCGTCCTCTATGGTGCCCGTCCCCTTGAAGGTGGCGATGCGGGCGGTCAGAGGCAGCGGCGCGAGCAGGTTGGCGGGCAGGATCAGCGTCGTGCCCGGCGTCAGCCTGAGCGGGTCGGCTATCCGGTTCAGGCGCTGCACCGGGCGCCAATGATCCGGCCTCGTCATATATTTCCGCGCGAGATCGTAGAGCGTGTCGCCCTTGCGCACCACATAGCGGACCGCGCCGTCCTCCCCCATATGCGCGGAAACGGGGGCAGGCGCCGCCGTCCTCGCCCCCGCGCCCGACCCTGCGCCCGACCCTGCGGAAGTCCCCTGCGCGGCGGCCGTTCCGGCGAGCAGCGCCGGCACCAGCGCCAGCAGGGCGAACCGCGCGGGCGGCAGGCGCAGCGCGGGGAGGGAGAAACGCGTCACCGGCCGTCCTCGTCGAAGAGCTCCAGCCGATAGCCGTGGCCGAAGATGGTTTGGAGGCGATAGCCGTTTTCCGGCCCCAGCCGCAGCTTGGACCGGATGCGGGAGATATGCATGTCCAGCGTCCGGGTGGGCAGGTCGGGCACGCTGTGCCACAGCGTTTCCAATATATAGGCGCGCGAAAAGGCCCGGTTGGGGCTGCGGAAGAACAGCAGGGCAAGCGCGAACTCGCGGGAGGTCAGCGCGATCTCCTCCTCCCCCAGCAGGACGCTGTTGGTCATCCGGTCGAAGCGGTAGGGGCCGAATTCCTCCGTCCGCGCCTGCGGCTCCGGCTGGGGCGCGGACCGGCGCAGCACCGCGTCGATCCGCGCGAGGATGACGTTGGCCGCGCTCGGCTTGACGATATAATCGTCCGCCCCGCTGTTGAGCGCGCGGGCGATATCCTCATTGTCGGACCGGCCGGTCAGCATGATGATGGGCGGGCAGGGGGAAAGGGTGGCGCGCGCCCACTGGACGATCTCCAGCCCGTCGGTCCCCGGCATGATCCAGTCGATGATCGCCAGGTCGAACGTGTCGCGTTGCAGCGCGTTCATCACCTCCCGCGCGGTGCGGAAGGTGGTGCAGCTGTGCCCCGCTCCGGTCAGTATCGACGACAGATAGCTCCGAACCGCTTCTTCATCATCTGCCACAGCAACGCGCATGCCGACCCTTTTTACAACTGTAAGCACCTGTCTCACGCGGCTGGTCTATGGGCCCCGTTCGCAGGAGTCATGCCGCACCGCCGCGGGGTTTACAACTGTTTACCCCCGAAGACGGGCGAAAGGAGGCTGGGGCTCGCCCAGCCGCCCGGTCACAGCATCCGCCGCAGCACCCCGTCCCGGACCACGAACTGGTGGTAAAGCGCGGCCCCGACATGCAGCAGGATGAGGGGGATGAACAGCTTGCCCATCACCTCATGCCCGGCATGGGCGGCCTCTGCCAGCGGACTGTCCTTCATCACCGGCCATTTGGGAATGTCGAACAGGCCCAACCACTGGAGCGGATAGGGACCGGCAGAGGACATGATCCAGCCGCTCATCGGCACCGCGATGATCATCGCGTAGAACAGCCAGTGCAGCCCGTGGGCCAGCCCGACCTGCCAGCGCGGCATGGCCGCGGGCAGGGGCGGCGCCGGGTGGCTGATGCGCCAGTAGAGGCGAAACAGGCTTAGCGCCAGAATCGTGATGCCGATCGCCTTGTGGATCGGCATGGCGGGGAAGCTGTCGCGGAACGCGTCGTTCCCCAGCCCCAGCACGATCTCGGTGATGATGGCGAGCGCGATGATCCAGTGCAGGGTCCTCGCCACCCCGTTATATTTGAGCACGGCTTGTTCTTGCATATGCTTCCCCCCTTCTCGTTCCGTCTTGCGCCGGGCGGCGGCTCAGCTCCGCCGGGTGCCCGTCATCGCCATCGCGCCGAAGGCACCGGCCTGGATGGTGCCGGTCAGCGTATCGCCCTCGACCACCGCCTCGCATTCCAGCGTCATCGGCATGGGCAGCACCATTTCCATCTTCCATGTCAGGCGGTTGCCGTCCACCCGGCCGTCCTGCACGTCGAGCGAGCCGAGCGTGCCCGCATTGGTGCCGTGGAAGGCGCCGTCCTTGCTGATGACGGTGAACACGCTCTTCTGGTCGCCCATCGGCGTCTTGGTGATGCAGTCATAGGCGCCATCGACAGATGCCATTGTGGTTCTCCCTCTCGTCTTATTGCGTGGCGGCGGCGGTAGCGGCGGGCGGCGGCGCGGCGGCCTCATCCGCGACGACCGTCACCGGCAGGCCCAGATCCTTGAGCTGCGGCAGCACGATCCTGCTGTCGCCCACCACCACCCAGGTCATCTTCGCCGGGTCGATCATGCCGCGCGCGGTCTGATCCAGCTTCTGCGCGGTCTGCGCGCGGTAGCGGTCGGCCAGCGTCTCGACATAGTCGAACGGACGGCCGAGCAGCGCGTCGCGCTGCATCTCGCCCAGCACCGCGCCCGATGTCTCGAAGCTGCCGGGCAGTTCGCGAATGCTGCCGTTGGTGGTGCGGTGCAGTTCCTCCGGCGTCACGCCCTTCGTCGTCAGGAAGGTGGTGATCTGTTCGCGCAGCGCGGCGATGCTGGCGCCGGTCTTGTCCGCCTGCACCGGGGCGCTCAGCAGATAGGCGACGCTTTCCCGGTTGCGGTCGATGCTGCCGCGCACGCCATAGGACCAGCCCTTGGTTTCGCGCAGGTCCATATTGGTGCGGCTGAGGAAATCGCCGCTCATGATGTCGTTGGCGGAAATCAGATCGACCAGATCGTCGCCGCCCTTGCCCTTGAGCACCATGCCGCCGAAGATGAAGGATTGCGGCGATTGCGGCCGGTTGACCAGCACGATGCGCGGCTGGGGCGCGGGTGGCGCCGCGTCGAAATTCTTGCGGCCGGGCATGTCGCGCGTCATCGGCCAGGCGGCGAAGCGGGCCTCCAGCTCCTTCTTCAACTGGTCGAGGTTCATGTCGCCGACCGCGAATATCTCCGCCGTGTCGGCGCGGATCCAGCGGCGGTGGAAGGCGGCGAGATCGTTGCTGGAAAGCGCCTTCACCACATCCGGGTCGCCCGAACCGCTGGCCGCGATGCCATAGGGATGATCCGGGCCGTAGAGGATCGGGATCAGCGCCCGCGCCGCCATGCTGCCGGGCTGGGTCCGCTCCTGCGCGATCTGCGCCAGCTGGGCGGCGCGGACGCGCTCCAGTTCCTTGGCGTCAAAGGCCGGGTTGAGGACGATGTCGGCCAGAAGATCGAGCGACGGGCCGATATTCGGGGTGAGCGCATAAAGGCCGACGACGGTGCGGTCCTGCGACGCCCCGACCGAAATCGACGCACCCAGCCTTTCCTGCTCCTCGGCGATCTGGATGCTGTTGCGGGTCCGGGTTCCTTCCTTCAGCATCGCCAGCATCAGCGCCTGCGTGCCCTGCCGGTCCCTGGGGTCGGCGGCCTTGCCCGCGTCGAAGGAGATTGCGAGGCGCAGCGTCGGCACGGTGTCGCGGCGGGCGAAATGCACCTTGATGCCGTTGGACAGCGTGGCCGTTTCGACCGTGGGGAAATCCACCTCGGGGAAGGTGCCGACTTCGGGCAGTTTGGAGCGATCGACGGCGGCGCTCGGCCGGTGCAATGCGGGCTGCTCGCCTTCATCGAGATAGCGCGCCGGGACGGAAACGATGCCGGATCGCTCCGCCGCCGCCGTGCCCGCGCCCGCTTCCTCATAGGCGTCGCGTTCGCCCGGCACCACCGACAGCGCAAAGACCGGTCGGGTCAGCCATTTGCCCATGGCAGCGCGCACCTTTTCCGGCGTGGCGCTGGCGATCGCGGCCATCTTCTTCTTATAGTCGTCCGGCCTGCCCGAATAGAGCGCGCTTTCGGCCAGCACCGTCGCCTTGCCGGAAAAGCCGCCGACCTGCTCCATGCCGCCGATCCGGCCCGACACGTCGGTCATCGCGACGCGCTTCACCTCATCCTCGGTGGGGCCCTTGGCGACATAGTCGGCGAGGATCTCGTCCAGCCGCTTCGACAGCACCGCCGGATCGACGCCTGGCTTGACGTCCGCCGTCACCTCGAAAAAGCCGAGCTGGGCGAAATCCTGAAGGCTGGCGGTGACGCGCACGGCCAGTTGCTCGTCTTTCACCAATATATTGTCGAGGCGCGAGGAAGCGAGGCCGCCGAGCACGCTCGCCCCCACCGCGAGCGGGGCGTTGTCCGGGTCGTTGAGGCCCGGCACCGTCCACCAGCGATAGAGCCGTGTGGTGGCGACGCGATCCTTCAGCACCTGATCCTTGCGCGCGGCAAGGGTGGGAATGTCCACCTTCACCGACGCGACGGCCTTGCCGCGCGGAATGTCGCCGAAATATTTGGTGACGAGCTTCTTCGCGGTGGGCGCATCGATATCGCCCGCCAGCACGATTATCGCGTTGTTCGGGCCATAATGATCGGTGAACCATTGCTTCACGTCGGCAAGGCTCGCCTTGTCGAGGTCCGCCATGGAGCCGATGGTCGAATGGCCATAGGGATGGTCGGGCGGCAGCAACCCGGCGAGCTGCGCATATTCGACCATGCCATAGGGCTGGTTGTCGCCCTGTCTCTTCTCGTTCTGGACGACGCCGCGCTGGTTATCCAGCTTCTCCTGCGTCACCGCGCCGAGCAGATGGCCCATGCGGTCGCTTTCGAGGAACAGCGCCACTTCCAGCGCGCTGGTCGGCACGGTCTGGAAATAATTGGTGCGGTCGAACCAGGTCGTGCCGTTGAAGTCGGTCGCGCCGACCTGTTGCAGCGGCTCGAAGAAATCGCCCGGCGCATTTTCGGAGCCGTTGAACATCAGATGCTCGAACAGATGGGCAAAGCCGGTCTTGCCGAGCGGCTCATGCTTGGAGCCGACATTGTACCAGACGGAAACCGCGACGATCGGCGCCTTGCGGTCGGTATGGACGATCACGCGCAGACCGTTTTTCAGCGTGAATTCGGAATAGGGAATGTCCACCTTGTCCACCAGCGTCGAGGCCGCGACCTGCGCCATGGCCGGGGCGGGCGGCGTCAGGATGGCGGCGGCGGGCGCGGCGATCAGCGCCAGCGCGGCGGCGGAACGGAGGATGCGGGAGCGGAGACGGGGGGTGGGGCGTCGCATGGAGCTTTATTCTTTCCTTGGTGCCGACAGCGGAATGAGATGGAACATATCAACGCCCGGCTTTACTGCAACCGCAATCCTTTCACGGAGTTGAACGGACGGGCGGCGTATGCGGGCGGGCGTCAGCGCGTGAGCGTCAAGGTTTGGACTGCGCCTTCGCGGCGTCGGAGGCGAGCTGGTCGGCGCGTTCGTTTTCCGGGTGGCCCGCATGGCCCTTCACCCAATGCCATTCGACCCGGTGCGGCCGGGCCGCCTCCACCAGCGCCTGCCAGAGGTCGGCATTCTTCACCGGCTTCCTGTCTGCGGTCTTCCAGCCGTTGCGCTTCCAGCCATGGACCCATTTGGTGATGCCGTCGCGGACATAGTTGCTGTCCGTCGTCAATATCACATGGCAGGGGCGTTTGAGCGCCTTCAACGCGGCGATCGCCCCCATCATCTCCATGCGGTTGTTGGTGGTGTCCGGCTCGCCGCCGGACAGTTCCTTCTCATGCGCGCCGGACCGGATCACCGCGCCCCAGCCGCCGGGGCCGGGATTGCCCTTGCACGCGCCGTCGGTGAAGATCTCGACGGTGGTGAGGGGTTTTTCCGCCGCACCGCTCATAGGCCCAGCAGCGCCTCAGGCGCGGCCTGCGCGCAGAAATCGAGGCGCCGCAGATAGGCGAGCGGATCCTTGCGCGTCACCATCGCGTCGGGCGGCGTGTTGATCCAGTCATAGGCGCGGGTCAGCAGGAAGCGCAGCGCCGCGCCCCGGCAGAGGATCGGGAAGGCCGCGCGCTCCGCCGCGCTCAATCCGTGTGCGTCGGCATAGCCGCGCACCAGCGCCGCCGCGACGTCCGGGCGGTATTCGCTGCCGTCGCTGGAGAAGGACCAGGCGCCATGGGTGATGGCAAGGTCATAGGCGAGGATGTCGGTGCAGCTGAAATAGAAGTCGATGAGGCCGCCCACCTCGTCGCCGCGCATCAGCACATTGTCGGGGAACAGGTCGGCATGGATGACGCCGCGTTCCAGATGCTGCGGCCAGTGCGCGTCGAGGAAGGTCAGCTCCTCCGCCACCCGCCGCCCGAGGCCGGGCTGGATGCCGTCGAAATCCTTTCCGCAGGCCGTCGCCAGATCGTGCCAGCCCGCGAGGTCGAGGCTGTTGCGGCGCGTGCCGGAAAAGTCGCGCGCGGCGATGTGCAACTCGCCCAGCGCGCGGCCGGTCGACGCGGCCTGCGGCGCGGTCGGCTCGGTGACGGAGATGCCGGACAGATACTCGATCAGACAGGCGGGGCGCCCGGCCAGCTGTTGCAGCTTGGCGCCCTGCCGGTCGGAGATGAAGCGCGGCACCTTGCACCCGCGCGCGCCCAGATGGTCGAGCAGGTCCATGAAGAAGGGCAGGTCGGCCTCGTTCACCCGCTTTTCATAGAGGGTGAGGATGAAGCGTTCGCGGCTGCCGTCCTCGCGCTGGGTTTCGAGCAGATAATTGCTGTTCTCGACCCCTTCCGCGATGCCCTTGGCGGAAATCAGCGATCCGGTGTCGTAGCGCGTGAGGAATGCCGCCATCTCCTCGGCGGATACCTGGGTATAGACGGCCATGGGTCAGGCAGCCTCCAGCCCGCGTGGCAGCTTGAAGGCGATGCGTTCCTTGGCGGTTTCCACCTCCCGCTCCCGCACCGTGAAATGGCGGGCGAGCGTGTCGACCACCTCGCGCACCAGCACTTCGGGGGCGGACGCGCCCGCCGTGATGCCGAGCGTGCGCACGCCGTCGAGCCAGCGCAGGTCGATATCCGGCCCGCGCTGGATCAGCGTCGCCTTCGCGCCCTCGCGCTCCGCGCATTCGACGAGGCGGACGGAGTTGGAACTGTTGGGCGCGCCGATCACCAGCACCGCGTCGCATTCATGCGCCATCGCCTTGACGGCGGCCTGCCGGTTGGAGGTCGCATAGCAGATATCCTCGCCGCGCGGGGCGACGATGCCGGGGAAGCGGCGTTCCAGCACCGCGATGATCGCCGAGGTGTCGTCCACCGACAGCGTGGTCTGGGTGAGGAAGGCGAGGTTGCCCGGCTCGACCCCCGGTTCCAGCGCCTCGGCATCCTCCACCGTCTCGATCAGGGTCATGCAGCCTTCGGGCACCTGTCCGAAGGTGCCGATCACCTCCGGGTGGCCGCGATGGCCGATGAAGAGGATATGCCGCCCGGCCTCGACCTGCCGCTCGGCCTGACGGTGGACCTTGGACACCAGCGGGCAGGTGGCGTCGAAAAAGTTGAGGCCGCGCGCCTGCGCCTTGGCGGGCACCGCCTTGGGCACGCCATGGGCGGAGAACACCACCGGCACATCGTCGGGCACCTCGCTCAGCTTCTCGACGAAGACCGCGCCCTTCGCCTTCAGGCTGTCCACCACATATTTGTTGTGGACGATCTCGTGCCGCACATAGACCGGCGCGCCATATTTCTCGATCGCGCGCTCCACGATCACGATGGCGCGGTCCACCCCGGCGCAAAAGCCGCGCGGCGCGGCGATCAGCAGGTCGAGCGGCGGCAGGGCGTCCTGCGCTTCCTTTTTCTGTTCCTCGGCGGTCATGGGTCGAGCCTTTACGGGGAATCGCCGCCGCTGACCAGACGGCATCTGCGCTTTATGCCCGCATCCATGTTGCGCCCGCCCGCGCGGACGGATAAGAAGCCGGATCAATTCTCCAAGGGACTGCCTGTGACCGTATCTCGCTCCTCGATCCTGAAGCTCTCCGCCGTGGCGATGACCATGCTGGCGCTGGCCGGCTGCTCGCGGCAGGGGGAGATTGACCAGACAGGCGGTATCGTCGCGGTGCGCAGTGCCTGCCCCACCGCCGCGATCCCGGCGATGACGGGGGACATCACCCTGTTCAACCCGGCGGGCAGCACCGATGCCGCCGCCATCGACGTGGTGGCGGAAATTACCAATCTGCGCTCCACCTGCTCGGAAGCGGGCGACCAGTTCTATACCGAGGCGACGTTCGACGTGCACGCGACCCGCACCGATGCGAGTGCGGCGCGCGAGGTGACGCTGCCCTATTATTCGACGGTCGTGCGCGGCGGCACGTCGGTCATCGCCAAGCGGATCGGGCAGGTGACGCTTTCCTTCGCGCCGGGCCAGACCCGCGCCAGCGCCAGCGCCAGCGCGGCATCCTATGTGGACCGCGACGCCGCGACCCTGCCGGAGGACATGCTGCGACGCATCCGCGCCAACCGCAAGGCGGGCGATGTGGACGCGGCGACCGATCCCTTCTCCGAACCGGACGTGAGGGCGGCGTTGCAGCGGACCAGCTTCGAGCTGCTGGTCGGGTTCAACCTGACGCAGGACCAGTTCCGCTACAACGCGACTCGGTAAGCCTGCGCGCCCCAGCTTTCCCAGCCCCTCGATGATCGGCCCGCACCGGGCGCATCGAGGGCGGACAACAGGAATGATGTCGTGACCCTTTATGTTCGTTTCGCCGGCCATATGGCGGCGCTTCTCGATGCGATGGAAGCAGCGGGAGACCTGCCCGCGGGCCTCGACCGCAAGGCGGTGACGGTGGAGCCGCCGCGCGACCCTTCCCATGGCGACCTCGCCACCAATGCCGCGATGGTGCTGGCCAAGCCCGCCGGAACCAATCCGCGCGCGCTCGCCGAAAAGATCGCCGCGCGGCTGGAGGCGCTGGATGAGGTGGAGGAGGTGGCGATCGCCGGGCCGGGCTTCATCAACATGCGCCTGACGCCCGCGACCTGGGCGGAGGAGCTGCGCCAGATCGTCGCGCTGGGCGCCGATTACGGCCGTTCCGCCATGGGCCGGGGCGTTTCCGTCAACGTCGAATATGTGTCGGCCAACCCGACTGGCCCGATGCACATGGGCCATTGCCGGGGCGCGGTGGTGGGCGACGCGCTCGCCAGCGTGCTCGAATATGCCGGGCACAAGGTGACGCGCGAATATTATATCAACGATGCGGGCGGGCAGGTCGATGTGCTCGCCCGCTCGGCGCACCTGCGCTATCGCGAGGCACTGGGCGAGGATATCGGCGCGATACCCGAAGGGCTGTATCCGGGCGATTATCTCGTGCCCGTCGGGCAGAAGCTCGCCGCCGAATATGGCGACAAATATGTCGACGCGCCGGAGAGCGAATGGCTGGCGCTGTTCCGCAGGACCGCCGTCGCCGACATGATGGAGATGATCCGCGCCGACCTCGCGCTGCTCGGCATCCATCATGACGTGTTCGCGTCGGAGGCCGAATTGCAGGCGGCGGGCAAGCCTGAAGCCGCCGAGCAATGGCTGCGCGCGCATGATCTGGTCTATGACGGCGTATTGGAGGCGCCCAAGGGCGAGACGCCGGAGGACTGGGAGCCGGTCGAGTTGCCGCTCTTCCGCTCGACCAAATTCGGCGACGACCAGGACCGGCCGATCAGGAAGTCGAACGGCAGCTGGACCTATTTCGGCGCCGACATGGCCTATCATTTCCAGAAGGCGCAGACCGCCGACCAGTTGATCGACATCTGGGGCGCCGACCATGCGGGCACGGTGAAGCGGATCCAGGCCGCGGTCGCCGCGCTGACCGGGGGCAAGGCGCGGTTCGACGTGAAGCTGGTGCAGATGGTGCGCCTGCTGCGCGACGGCGAGCCGGTGAAGATGTCCAAGCGCGCGGGCAATTTCGTCACGCTGGCCGATGTGGTGAAGGAGGTCGGCAAGGATGTGGTGCGCTTCACCATGCTGACCCGCAAGGCCGACGCGCAGATGGATTTCGACTTCGCCAAGGTGGTGGAAGCATCGAAGGACAACCCGGTTTTCTATGTGCAATATGCCCATGCGCGCATCGCTTCGCTGGGCCGGCGGGCGCAGGAGGCCGGAGTCGCGCTGGCGGAAGAGCCCGATCTGTCCCGCCTTGGGACGGAGGAGCTGGCGCTGGTGAAGCTCGCCGCGCAGTTCCCGCGCGTGGTCGAAGGGGCGGCGCAGAATCGCGAACCGCACCGGATTTCCTTCTATCTCGGCGATCTGGCGGCCGCCTTCCATGGCTGGTGGAACATGGGCAATGATGATCCCTCCGCCCGCGTAATCGTGGTTAACGATCCGGAAATCACCTCCGCCAGACTTTTCCTCGCCCGGCAAATCGGGCAGATTATCCGCAACGGGCTTGCGCTGATGGGTGTAGAGGCGCTTTCGGAGATGCAATAATGACCACGGGCAGGAACGATACTCTCGCGCTGGACGATGAGGACCGCCTGCCGTGGCTCGAACCGGCCTATGACGCGGAGGAAAACGACGAGGTTTCGCTCGGCCGGCTGGGTATGCTGGTGCTGGCCGGGCTGCTGTTGATCGGCGTGGTGGTCGGCGGCGTCTGGCTGGTGCGCGGCCATCTGGGCGGCGGGGGCGAGGGGGAGCTGATCAAGGCCCCGGCGGAAGGCTACAAGATCCGCGCCGCCGATGCCGACGCGAAGAAATTCCAGGGCGAGGGCGATGCCAGCTTCGCGACCAGCGAGGGGCTGGATCGCGGCGCGCGGATCGATCCGTCCCGCCTGCCCGAAGCGCCGATCGTCGCCGGTTCGGCGGCCAAGGCCCCGGCGACCGACAAGTCCGCCGCCGCTGCCGCCGCCAAGAAGGTGGAAACCGCCGTCGCGGATCGCACCGGGGAAAGGGCGCAGACGCCTGCAACCGCAGCCTCCCCGCAAATGGCGGGCGGCGCGATCCAGCTCGGCGCCTATGGCAGCGAGGCGCTGGCCAAGGACGCCTGGTCGCGCTTTTCCAAACGGTTCGATTATCTGGCGGCTTTGTCCTACAGCGTGCAGCCGGTGACGGTGGGCGGCGCCAAATTCTATCGCCTGCGCGCCCATGCGGGCAAGGATGCCGGTACGCTGTGCGGCAAGCTGAAGGTGGCGGGCGAGAGCTGCCTCGTGGTCAATTGATCCTTATGTGATGATCCCGGCCTGAATGGTGGGTTGGGTGGAATGTGGACGCTCCCACGGATGTTCTTGCTGTTTGGCTTTGGCGGGAATTGGCCGAAAGCAGAACGAAGCGCCATCTTCATCGCGGGCAGTTCCACCCGGCCCTGAAATGCTTTAGGCAGGGGCCATGAAACCAGTGATATTCGGGTTGGCGGGGGAACGGTTGAGCGCGGACGAGCGCGCCTTTTTCCGCGACAGCGACCCTGCGGGCTATATCCTCTTTCGCCGCAACATCGCCGACCGGGCGCAGTTGCGCGCGCTGACCGACGATCTGCGCGCCTTGCACGGGCGCGATGACCTGCTCGTCATGATCGACCAGGAAGGCGGGCGGGTGGCGCGGATGCGGCCGCCCGAATGGCCCGATTTCCCGGCGATGCAGGTTTTCGATTCGCTCTATGACGTCGCCCCGTCGAGCGCGATCGCCGCCGCCCGCGCCAATGCGCAGGCGATCGCGGTGACGCTGCGCGACTGCGGCATCACCGTCAACGCGCTGCCGCTGCTCGACGTGCGGCAGCCGGGCGCGAGCGACATCATGGGCGACCGCACGCTGGGCGCGGAGCCGATGCGCGTCGCCGCGCTGGGGCGGGCGGTGCTGGAGGGGCTGCGCGCGGGCGGCGTCGTGGGCATCGTCAAGCATATGCCGGGCCATGGCCGGGCGCTGGTGGACAGCCACCATGACCTGCCGACCGTCACCGCCGACGAGGCGGCGCTGGAAACCGACCTCCGCCCGTTCCGCACGCTCGCCGCCGCGCCGATGGGGATGACCGCGCATATCGTCTACACCGCCTGGGATGCGGAGCGCCCCGCCAGCCTTTCCCCCACCGTGATCGGCGAGATCATTCGCGGCCGCATCGGCTTCGACGGCCTGCTGATGTCCGACGATCTCGACATGAAGGCGCTGAAGGGCGACATTCCCTCGCTCGCCGCGGGCGTGGTGGAGGCCGGGTGCGATCTGGCGCTCAACTGCTGGGCGCGGATGGACGAGATGGTCTGCATCGCCGAACGCCTGCCCGACATCAGCGACTTCTCCCGCGCGCGGCTGGACCGGGCGATGGCGACGATCGCGGGGCATGCGGAAGGCGGGGAGGAGGACGGCCTGCTCGAAACCCTGCTCGCCCGGCGCGACGCGCTGCTGGCGGTGATGGCCTGATGAGCGCCGCCGACGACATGGCGGACCTGTTCGAAAGCCGTCGCGCGCCGGATGAGGTGCTGACGGTCTCCTTCGAAAGCTGGGAAGGGCCGCTCGACCTGCTGCTCAACCTCGCCCGGTCGCAGAAGGTGGATCTGCGCGAAATCTCGATCCTCGCGCTGGTCGAGCAATATCTGGAGTTCATCGCGGGCGCGCGGGCGATGAAGCTGGAGCTGGCGGCCGATTATCTGGTGATGGCGGCCTGGCTCGCCTATCTGAAATCCGCGATGCTGCTGCCCAAGGCGGAGCAGGAGGAGCCTTCGCCCGAAGAGCTGGCGCTGCGCCTGCATCTGCGGCTGCAACGGCTGGCGGCGATGCGCGACGCGGGCGCGCGGCTGATGGCGCGCGACCGGCTGGGCCGCGACGTGTTCCCGCGCGGCGCGCCGGAGGGGCTGCGCGTGGACAAGGTCTCGATCTGGCAGGCGAGCCTCTATGACCTCATCGCCGCCTATGGCCAGGTGAAGGCGCGCACCCGCCCCGTGACGCATGTGGTCGCCCGCCGCCCGGTGATGACGCTGGATGAAGCGATCGCGCGGGTGGGGCGGCTGATCGGCACGCGCCTCGACTGGACTCGCCTCGAATCCTTCCTGCCCGAAGGGGTGAGCGGCCCGCTGGGGCGTTCGGCGCTCGCCTCCAGCTTCGTCGCAGTGCTGGAACTGGCGAAACAGGGGCGCGTCGATATCCGGCAGGAAGGGATATTCGAACCGATTTTCCTGCGCAACGCCGCGCCTTCCGGCCATGAGATCGCGTCATGACCGGCGGGGAGGGCGAGCCGGACGACCTGCTGCGCGCGCTGGAGGCGGCGCTGTTCGCCAGCACCGAGCCGCTGACCGTCGCGCAGTTGCGGCAATTGCTGGGCGAGGCGCCGGATATTCCCGCCGGATTGCGCGCGTTGAGCGGCCATTATGCCGGGCGCGGCGTCAATCTGGTCGAGCGGGGCGGGCGCTGGCATTTCCAGACCGCCGCCGACATGGCGCACCTGCTGCGCCGCGACCGGGAGGAGCCGCGCAAACTTTCGCGCGCGGGCATGGAAACGCTCGCCATTATCGCCTATCATGAGCCGGTCAGCCGCGCGGAGATAGAGGCCATTCGCGGCGTGCAGGTGGCGAAGGGCACGCTGGACGTGCTGATGGAGGCGGGCTGGATAAGGCCCGCCGGACGGAAAGAAGTGCCGGGGCGCCCGCTGCTCTATGCGACGACGGCGGAGTTCCTCACCCATTTCGGCCTTTCCAGCCGCCGCGACCTGCCGGGGCTGGAGGATTTGCGCGCCGCGGGCCTGCTCGACCCCGTCGATCTCGCGATGGAAGGGATGCTGGAGCGGACTGTCACGGAATCGTCGCTGGAAAATGATGAGGGGGATGACTAGATTGAGTCATTACCCCAAGGAGATTTGAGAATGGGTTCCTTTTCGCTGATGCACTGGGTGCTGGTGGTGCTCGTCATCGTTCTGCTGTTCGGCGGCGGCCGTATTTCGTCGTTGATGGGCGATGTCGCCAAGGGCATCAAATCGTTCAAGAAAGGCATGGCCGAGGATGACGACGACGTCTCTCCCCCACGACCGGTCAACCGCATCGAAGGGCAGGCGGCGCCCGATCCGTCGGTGACGGCCAGCAAGGAAGAACAGAAGCAGGGCTGAGAAAGGTCCGCGTTGCCGGGTTTGAAACATGTTTGATATCGGTTCCAGCGAGCTGCTGATGATCGTGATCGTCGCGGTCGTGGTCATCGGCCCGAAGGATTTGCCGCGCGCGCTCTACAAGGTCGGGCAGGTCCTCGGCAAGGCGCGGGCGATGTCGCGCCATTTCCGCTCCGGCATCGATGCGATGATTCGCGAAGTCGAGCTTGAGGAAATGGAAAAGAAATGGGCGGCGGAAAACCGCCGGATCATGGAGCAATATCCCAACGCGCCCGCGATAGAGGACGGCAGCGCCGCCTCGCCCGTGGATAGCGCCACCCCGGCAGGTGCGGCTCCGGCCCCGGCCCCGGCCGAGGGAACGGCGGATCCGACACTGCCTGCGCCCGCGACGCCCTCGCCCTCGACAGATGGCTCGATAGCCGGGAAAAGCGCATGAGGGATATCGACGAGACGCAGGCTCCGCTGCTGGAGCATCTGATCGAGTTGCGTTCCCGCCTGCTGAAATGCGTGGTCGCGCTGCTGGCGGGCTTCATCCTCTGCTTCATCTTTTCCGACCAGCTCTTCGGCATCCTCGTCCATCCGCTCAAGGAAGCGTTCGGCGCGGCGGGCGGCAAGCTGGTCTACACCAAGCTCTACGAGGCGTTTTTCGTGCAGGTGAAGGTGGCGCTGTTCGGCTCCTTCTTCCTCAGCTTTCCGATCATCGCCAACCAGCTCTGGGCCTTTGTCGCGCCGGGCCTTTATGCGCAGGAGAAAAAGGCGCTGCTGCCGTTCCTGCTGGCGACGCCCATCCTGTTCCTCGCGGGCGCATCGCTCGCCTATTTCGTGGTGATGCCGACCGCCTTCCACTTCTTCCTGGAGTTTCAGGGGCAGGCGGGCGGCCTGGAGCTGGAGGCGCTGCCGAGCGCCGACGCCTATCTCGGCCTGGTGATGCAGTTCGTGCTGGCGTTCGGCATCAGCTTCCTGTTGCCGGTGCTGCTGATGCTGCTCAACCGGGCGGGGCTGGTCAGCCGGGCGCAACTGGTCGGCATGCGCCGCTATATGATCGTAGCGGCCTTCATCGCGGCGGCGGTGCTGACGCCGCCCGACGTGGTGTCGCAGCTGATGCTCGCCATACCGCTGGTGCTCCTTTACGAACTGGCGCTGATCGGCATCTGGTTCACCGAGCGCAAGCGCAAGTCCGACGAGGATGAGGATGCCGGATCGGTCGTCGTGCGGGACCAAGCGAACTGATCGGCCGGCCGCCGAACTGCCGAACTGCGAACTGGACGCGTGGATAGCATGAGACGGCACAGGGGCGGCGGACCTCCTGTCGGGGAAATCGCGCCGCCCCCGCCGGACCGTCCGGTCCGAGCCGGTATGCTCAACGCTTAATCGGCTGCGTCTTCGATCGCATTGCCCGCGCTCTGGACGTCGCGTCCGGCGCCTTCGACGGTGTTGCACGCGGCCAGGATCAGCGAGGAGCCGAGCAGAAGCGTTGCAATCAGGGTGCGTGTCATAATCCTACCTCTCTCATACAGGGTGAGGTCATAGCGCTTTGACCCTTAGAAAATGATCGGTGGGATTTTTGGTTCCGCCCTTCGCGGGCCCGCAGGGGCAGACTGTCGATTGGCGCCGAAACGATGCGAGCCCGGAACGCGGGTGGGGGGGAAGGCGTTCCGGGCTCTTATGTCGGATAGCGTAGCGGGGGGCAAAGGGTCGCCATCCGCATGAGAGAACGAAGCCCCTATTCATTGGTTCCACCGTTGATCGCAAAAATTTCCGCAAAGGTGAAAAATTTCAAGTTACTGAAAAACAAGGATTAAATTGGAATCGGCCCGCCCTGGGGCGGGGAGCCGTGCTTTTTGCGCGATCAAATCAGCGGGCGGCCGCTGTCGCGATATTCGGGGCGGATGGTGGACTGCGGCAGGGTCTGCCCCGGCAGGTCCGGCGTGGGCTGGGCAGGTTCGGTCCAGCCCGGTCCCGGCTGCGCCGCTGTACCCGCATGGAAATGGGGCATCTGTCCCGGCGCCGCAGGCAGGCCGGGGGAAGGGGGAGTGCCGATCGCCTGTTCCACCTCCGGCATATAGGGCATCGCGACCGGCAGCGCGCCGGGCGATATCGGCTTCCAGACGCGGGGCGGCGGTCCGGCGATCAGTTCCCGCCCGGAATAAGGCATGCGAAAGGCGGCGGGCAGGCCGTTGGCGCCGCGCATCTGGTAGAAGATATGCGCGCCGACCACCGCGACCGGATCGAGCCGGGACGACCATTCGGGGCGGACCGCCAGCGTGTGATAGAAGGTGGCGACACCCACCGGCGCGAACACCTGGCCGGACAGGGCGATCTCCGCCACCCGGCGCGCCCTTGCCCATTTGTCGGCGACCGGCGGGCGGGCCATCGCCCCGTCGCAGCTGAAGGTGAACTGGCAGAGCAGGTCGGTGCGCTCCGCCCCCTGATAGACGACGCCGCAGACGCTCTTGGGCCAGGCGGGGTGGCGCACCCGGTTGAGCACGACCTGCGCGACCGCGCGCTGCCCCTCGTCCGGCTCGTTCGCCGCCTCATAATAGATGGCGGAGGTGAGGCAATTGAGCGCGCGATAGCGGTCCAGCGGGGTGACGCCTGCATAGGGCAGGGAAAGCGCCGCATCGACCCGCCGCAGCGCCCAGATATGCCGCGTGTCCCCGGCGGTGGAGGCCGCCGGGTCCGGCTCGAACGCCTTTTCCGCGAAGAAGAAGGCGGATCCGGTGAAGGTTTCGCGCGGATTTTCGATCGGGTTGGGACGGGGGTCGGGCTTGCGCGCCAGCAGATCCAGCGAGGTGTAGGACGCGCCCTTGAGGCCGCCCGCGCCGAGCAGCGCGAACAGCATCGCCGCGCCCGCCAGCGTGCGGACGGACCTGCCCCTCCGCCGTCCGGGCGGGGGCGCTGCCGGTCCGGCATTGGCGGGCCGGGCGGCAAAGGGAAGGGAATCGGCTTTGCGCATAAGGGTGCCTTGTGCCTTCCCATATAGCATTTGCCTTCGTAATTCTTCCTTAATGTGGCGCGCGGCGGCGCTTGCGGGCGGCAAACCCAGCTTTGGGCGCCCTCATTTTCCCTTGCTTGGCAGCCATCAGGGGCTAGGCTAAGGAATGACCATGATCGTGTCTCAAGATAGTCTGTCGCTTATCGGCAATACCCCGCTGGTCCGCCTGGAAGGACCGTCTCAGGAAAGTGGCTGCGAGATTTTCGCCAAGTGCGAATTCGCCAATCCCGGCGCCTCGGTGAAGGACCGCGCGGCGCTGTTCATCGTGCGCGATGCCGAGGAGCGCGGCCTGCTGAAACCCGGCGGCACGATCGTCGAGGGCACGGCGGGCAATACCGGCATCGGGCTGGCGCTGGTCGCCAATGCGCGCGGCTATCGCACCGTCATCGTGATGCCGGAAACGCAGAGCCGCGAGAAGATGGACACGCTGCGCGCGCTGGGGGCGGAACTGGTGCTGGTGCCCGCCGCGCCCTATTCCAACCCCGGCCATTTCGTGCATACCTCCCGCCGCATCGCCGAGGAGACGGAGGGCGCGATCTGGGCGAACCAGTTCGACAATATCGCCAACCGCAAGGCGCATATCGTCGGTACCGCCGAGGAAATCTGGACGCAGATGGACGGTCGCGTCGACGGCTTCATCTGCGCGGCGGGCACCGGCGGCACGGTCGCGGGCGTGGGCCTCGGCCTCAAGGCGAAGGACGAGGGCGTCACCATCGGCCTGGCCGACCCCTATGGCGCGGCGCTGTACAATTACTATGCCCATGGCGAGTTGAAGGCGGAAGGGAGCTCGGTCGCCGAAGGCATCGGCCAGGGACGCATCACCGGCAATCTGGAAGGCGCGCCGATCGACACGCAATTCCGCATTTCCGACGAGGAAGGGCTCTACTGGGTCCGCCGCCTGCTGGCCGAAGAGGGGCTGTGCCTCGGCCTGTCGAGCGGCATCAACGTCGCGGGCGCGGTGGCGCTGGCGAGGGAGCTTGGGCCGGGCAAGCGCATCGCCACCATATTGTGCGACACCGGCTTCCGTTATCTTTCGACCCTCTACAATCGCGAGTGGCTCGAATCGAAGGGCTTGACGATCTTCCCCTGGCTCATGCAAAAAGAGGAGGCATAGGGGCTTTTCAGGAGCAGCCCGACCGGTTGCCCTGCCCTCGATCGGGTGAATATGCAAAAGCTGGTGCAGCGCAAGGAAGGAATGCAGCGTATCCGGGTCGGCCTCAGCGGGCTGGCCGGGGTGGTGCTGTTGGTCGGTCTTGCCAATATCGTCGTCGACAATGCGCGCAAGAAGGACGGCAGCGTGCAGGTGATGGCGTCGGACAGCACCTCCAATCTCTCAGGTCCGGTCAATGGCGCGGCCAAGCCGAACGAACCGCTCGCCGAACTGGGCGTGACGCCCAGCGCCGATGGCGGCATCGTGGCGGATTTGCAGCCCGACCCCAATCTGAAAGAGCCGATGGACCGGCCTCCGCCGGTCACCCAGACGGTTCCGCCCGCGCAGCGGAACCCGCAATAATCTCTTCCTTTCGATGACCGGTCGCGGCCGCGTTCCCCGTGCCTTTCCGGCGGCGCTGGCGGTGTTCGCCCTTGCGCTGTGCGCGCTCTGTTCCGCTTTCCTGCCGCTGGCGATGCCGATGGGGTTCGCCGCCGGCGGCGTGCTGGAAACCGGACAGGTCGAGCCGGGACGCTGGTGGGCGGGGGCGGCGGCCGCGCTGCTCGCCTTCCTGCTGCTGTCCTGGCGCTGGAACCGGCGCGTGCGCCTGTGCTGGCTCGCGGCACTCGCGGGCGCGCTCATCAGCGGGGTGATGTCGCTGGTGGGCGGCGCGGAGAGCGCGCGCCCGGTGCAGGGCCTGCCCGCCGCGCCGGGCGCGCCGACGGTCGGCGTCCTGAGCGCGCTGCCGCTGTTCTGGCCTGAGGGTGCGGGCCCCGCGGAGATGCTGGGCGAGGGCGCGCGGGCGCCGCTGCCGGTGACGCGCCATGCGGTGCGGGCGATCGACCATGCCGATGCGGCGGCGCTGCACGGGGTCGATGCGCTGCTGGTCGCCCAGCCGCGCCTGCTCCAGCCGATGGAACTGGTGTCGCTCGACCGGTGGGTCAGGCAGGGCGGGCGGATGGTGGTGCTGGCCGATCCGCTGCTGCTCTGGCCCAGTGAACTGCCGCCCGCCGACCCGCGCCGCCCGCCGCTGACGAGCCTGCTCGATCCGCTGCTCGCCCATTGGGGGCTGCGGCTGGAGGCCGCCGATGCGTCGCGGGACGGGGTGGAGCGCCGCATGCTGGGCACCGGGCATGCGCTGATGCTGGCGGGCGCTTCCCGCTTTTCCCTGACGGGCGCGGGGGAGGGGGCGTCCTGCACCCTTGCAGAGGAAGATCTGATGGCGCTGTGCCGGATCGGGCGGGGCGCGGTCCGCCTCATTGCCGACGCGGACCTGCTCGACGAGCGGCTGTGGCTGGCCGACCGGCGCTGGCCGGACCGGCGGGAGGCATGGTCCGCCGACATTCCCGACCTGCTCGACGCCTGGCTGTCCGCGCCATTGCGCGGCCCCGCCCGCGAAGCGCCGCGCCGGGTGCGGGACGAGGCTGCGCTGCTGTCCGGCATGCGCCGCGCGCTGCTGGCCCTGCTGGTCTGGGTGGGGCTGGGATGGGCCGGTCAAAACTGGATTTCGCGCCGGTCCGGGGCGGGAAAAGCGGCGCGCGCGCAGGACAAAGCGGGAACGGCGTCAGCAGCCCCGAAATCCGAAGGAAAGGAAAACCCATGAAAACCATGTAAAACCATCCATTTCCCAGCTTTTCCCAAATTTTCCCCTTTTCACCCAGTCAATCCCTTGGTACTCCCATGACCTGAGGGGCACGTGAAAGCTCTATTGATTCCGGCCTTGGGATGGCGTTCCCCAATGCGCTTGTCCGGGCGGTGTCATGTGAACTGGATCGGCCCGTTATTGGGGCGAGGCGCAACGGGGTGTCCGAGGGCATCATCTTTTCAGGCAACGGTATCTGCGTCGCGGATGGCAAGGGACGCTTCGCCCTGCCGCTCGACATGCGCAAGGCCGTGAAAGCCAGCAGCGGCGAAAACCGCCTGTGCCTCACCATCCACACCCAGCTTCCCTGCGCCATCGGTTTCGGCCTTTCCCACAAGCAATGGCTGGAGGAGCAGGTCGTCGAAATGGAACGCTCGGCCCGCGAAAAAGGGCTGAATTTCGACGCCGAGGCCGAGCGCGAAGCTCGCTTCGCCGATATGGAGGACCTCAATTTCGACGATGGCGGCCGCTTCTTCATGCCGCCCGACATCAAGGACATGATGGGCATTTCCGACGCCATCGTGTTCGTCGGCGCCAGCCGTCATATCCAGATGTGGGACCCGAAAACCCTGCTCGCCAGCGAGGGACGCAGCCCCCGCGTCCGTCACGCGGTGGAGAAGTTCCTCTCCGAGCGCGCGGCCGGAGGCGGCAAATGAGCGCGGCCGCCGGACAGGCTGCCCCGCATATCCCCGTCCTGATCGACGAAGTGCTGGCCGCGCTGGCGATCCGTCCCGGCGAGGTCCATGTCGACGGCACCTATGGCGCGGGCGGATACAGCCATGCGATGGCCGGGCAGGGCGCGCGCGTCTACGCGATCGACCGCGATCCCGACGCGATCGCCGAGGGGCGCGAGCGCATCGCCCGCGACGGCGACGATATCACTCTGCTGCAAGGGCCGTTTTCCGCGATGCGCGACCTGCTGGGCGGGGCTGGGGTGACGCAGGTTTCCGGCGTCACGCTCGACATCGGCGTGTCCTCGATGCAGCTCGACCGGGCCGATCGCGGCTTTTCCTTTCAGACCGACGGACCGCTCGACATGCGGATGAGCCGGTCGGGCATGACCGCCGCCGATTTCCTCAACGGCGCGGCGGAAGAGGAGATTGCCGACATCCTCTACCTCTATGGCGAGGAGCCGCGCTCCCGCCGGGTGGCGCGCGCGATCGTCGCCGCGCGTCCGCTGGCCCGCACGGCGGAGCTGGCGCAGGTGGTGCGCCGCGCGCTCGGCCACAAGCCGCATGACAAGAAGGACCCGGCGACCCGCGTGTTTCAGGCGATCCGCATCCACCTGAACGGCGAGCTGGACGAGCTGGAGCGTGGTCTGGAAGCGGCCGAGGCGCTGCTGGCGCCCGGCGGGCGGCTGGCGGTGGTGACCTTCCACAGCCTTGAGGATCGCATCGTCAAGCAGTTCCTGCGCCGCCGCAGCGGCAGCGAGGGCGGCGGGTCGCGCCATCGGCCGGAAGCCGCGCCCGCGCCCGCGCCCGCCTTCGCCAAGCCGGCCAAGGCGGTGCGCCCGTCCGCGACGGAACTCGCCCGCAATCCCCGCGCCCGCTCCGCCACGCTGCGCAGCGCGGTGCGCCTTCCCCTTTCCCATCCAGCCATTGCGCCCCGGCCCGCATCCCAGGCCACCGAGGAGAAACCGGCATGATCGCGGTCAAGCGTCTGCAAAGTCTGTTCTGGGTGCTGCTTGTCGCCCTTGGGGCGCTGGGGGCCTATCTGGTGTCGCTTCGGGTCGCAACCGAGCGGAACGAGTTGATGCGCGTGCGCACCCAGATCGCGCAGGCGCGGGCCGATATCCGCTATCTGGAGACGGAGTTCGCGGCGCGATCCAGCATCCGCCAGCTGGAGCAGTGGAATGCGCAGGATTTCCGCTATTCGGCACGGGCGGCGGATCAATATCTCGACGGCGAGCGCGCGCTGGCGCATCTCGACGGGGTGGAGGCCAACGGCCCCGCCTATGTGGCGCCGCCGGTGATGGTGGCGATGATCGACACCGACGCCGCACCGCCGGCCCAGGCCGCGCAGCCGGTCGCCAGCCCCGCCGCGCTGGAGATCCGGTCCGACATATCGACCATCCGCACCGCCTCGGCCGAGGCGGCGCGCAGCCAGCCCTCTCGGGTCGCACTCACCGCGCCTGCGCCGGTGAAAGAGAGCAAGGCGCCTTCCGCGAAGAAGAAGGACGACAACGCCAAAGAGCCCGCCGGGTCGCGGCTGGCGCGGGCCGATCAGGGCGAGAGCGCGCTGGCGCGCCGGGCCGAGCGCATGGCGATGCTGGACGCGCGGCTGCTGGATGACCGGACGCTGGGCGATATCGGGCGCAAGGCCGCCGTCGAAAAGCGCGGGAGCGTCAACTGATGGCGACTATCGTCGTTCGGCATGACCGGCTGCCGGTGAACCGGCAACGGCTTAATCTGACGGCGATAGCGCATCAGCGGTTGATGCTGGTCCTGCTGCTGATCGTCGCTGTGTCGGTGGTGCTGATCGGGCGGCTGGCGTGGATGGGATTGTTCGCCGACGGCGGCGGGCGGACGGGTCTTGCCGGGGCGGGATTGCCGCCCCGCGCCGACATCGTCGATCGCAACGGGGTGCCGCTGGCGCGGACGATGGACGCCTATTCCATCTCCGTGCGGCCCGACCGGCTGATCGGCGACCCGGACGAGCTGGCGCGCAAGCTGCACGAGATTTTCCCGGATACCCCTGCGGCGGAATTCCGCAAGAAGCTGACCGGCAAGGGCTGGGCCTATCTGCGCCAGCGCGCGCTGCCGGAGGAAGTGGCGGAGGTGAACGCGCTGGGTGAGGTCGGCATCGAATTCCCGCGCGAAAAGGAGCGCGTCTATCCCCAGCGCACGCTCGCCGCGCATGTGCTGGGCTTCGTGCCGGTGCTGGACGGCAAGGACTATCATGGCGGCATGGGCGTGGAAGCGGCGTTCAACGATCGGCTGGTCGACGCCGACCTGCGCTCCACCCCGGTGGTGCTGTCGATCGACAGCCGCGTTCAGGGCGCGCTGGAAAACGAGCTTTATGCCGGGATGGTGGACCAGAGCGCGCGCGGCGCGACGGGCATCGTGCTCGATGCGAACACGGGGGAAGTGCTGGCGATGGCGTCCTTCCCGGTGTTCGATCCCAACAAGCTGGGCGCCAATGAGGACGCGCGGCGCAACAATGTCGTGCAGTCGCGTTATGAGCTGGGGTCCACTTTCAAGCCGCTGGCGGTCGCGGCGGCGATGGACGCGGGCGTCGTCAAGTCGATGGCGAAGCGCTATGACGCGACCGCGCCGTTGCAGGTCGGCGGTTTCCGCATCAAGGACGACCATCCGCTCGGCCGCTGGCTCAATGTGCCCGAAACGCTGATCCACAGTTCCAACATCGCCACCGCCCGCATTGCCGATGAAATGGGGCCGGAGCCGATCCAGAAGCTCTATCGCGCGCTGGAATTCGACCATCGTCCCAGCATCGAGCTGAAGGAGCGCGCGCGCACGCTCTGGCCGTCGAGCTGGGGGCGCATCACGACGATGACCGTCGCCTATGGCCATGGCATCGCGGTCACGCCGCTGCATCTGGCGAGCGCCTATGCCGCGCTGGTGAACGGGGGCATCTGGCGGCCCGCGACGCTGCACCGCCTGCGCGAGGAGGACGTGCCCAAGGGACGCCGCGTCTTTTCCGCCGCCACCAGCGCGCGCATGCGCCAGCTGCTGCGCATGATCGTGAAGGACGGCACCGGCCGCAGCGCCGACGCGCCCGGATACCGGATCGGCGGCAAGACCGGCACCGCCGAAAAGCCGTTCGAAGGCGGCTATGCGCACCGCTCGCTCATCACCACCTTCGCGGCGGCGTTCCCGATGGACAATCCGCGCTATGTCGTGCTGACGATGATGGACGAGCCGCAGGGCAGCAAGGAATTCCCCGGCGTGCGGACCGCCGCCTATACCTCCGCCCCGGTGGTGCGGAAGGTGGTGATGCGCATCGGCCCGATGCTCGGAATCATACCGGACGAACGGCGGGATGTTGACGTATCGGAGCTGATGCCCCTTGTAGGCAAGAACAAGGGAGGTGATTGATGCGGCTTGACGCTCTGGTGCATGATGTCGCGGCCGATGCGGCCGCCGTGCAGGTGACGGGTTTCGCGATCGATAATCGCAAGGTGGCGCCGGGGACGATCTTCGGCGCCTTCCAGGGCGCGCGCGTCAATGGCGAGGATTTCATCGCCGATGCGGTCGCGGCGGGCGCCGTGGCGGTCGTCGCACGGCCCGAAGCGCGGGTCGAGGGCGCTGTGCATATCGCGGACACCAATCCGCGCCGCCTGTTCGCGCGGCTGGCGGCGAAATTCTACGCGCCCTTTCCCGAAACCTGCGTCGCCGTCACGGGCACCAATGGCAAGACTTCCACGGTCGAGCTGACGCGCCAGCTCTGGCGGATGCTGGGCCATCAGGCCGCGTCGATCGGCACGCTGGGCGTCACCACCTCAGTCGATCAGGTGTCGACGGGCCTCACCACGCCGGACATCGTGACCTTCCTCTCCAACATGGCGGGCTTGCGCAAGGAAGGCATCACCCATGCCGCGTTCGAGGCGTCGAGCCACGGCCTCGCCCAATATCGCACCGAGGGGCTGCCGGTCGCCGCCGGGGCTTTCACCAACCTGTCGCGCGACCATCTCGACTATCATGGCGACATGGACGCCTATTTCGAGGCGAAGATGCGGCTGTTCGACGAGGTGGTGAGCGACGGCGGCGCGGCGGTGATCTGGGCCGACGATGCGTGGTCGGACAAGGTGATCGCCCGCGCTTCGGCACGCGGCCTGCGCCTGCTGACGGTGGGCGAAAAGGGCGAGGCGTTGCGCCTCCTGTCCCGCCAGCCCACGAAATTGGGGCAGCAACTGACGATCGCCGCCGAGGGCGCGGAGCATAAGGTCGATCTGCCGCTGATCGGCGCCTATCAGGCGGCCAATGTGCTGGTCGCGGCGGGCCTCGTGCTGGCGACCGGGGGCAAGCTCGCTGCGCTGCTGCCGCTGCTGTCCCGTTTGCAGCCGGTGCGCGGCCGCCTTGAGCGCGCGGTGGTGACGAAGGCGGGCGCGCCGGTCTATGTCGATTATGCGCATACTCCCGATGGCTTGCGCGCCGCGATCGAGGCGCTGCGCCCGCATACGCAGGGGCGGCTGATCGCGCTGTTCGGCGCGGGCGGGGATCGCGACGCGGGCAAGCGCCCGCTGATGGGGCGAACCGCCGCGGAGCTGGCCGATCATGTGATCGTCACCGACGACAATCCGCGATCCGAGGACCCCGCCGCGATCCGCGCCGCCGTGCTGGCGGGCGCGCCGCAGGCCGAGGAGATAGGCGGCCGCCGCGCCGCCATCGCGGCGGCTATTGCACAAGCCGGGCCGCAGGACATTGTGCTGGTGGCGGGCAAGGGGCATGAGCAGGGGCAGGTGATCGGCGACCGCGTGCTGCCCTTCGATGACGTCACCGTCGCGCGGGAATGCGCGCAATGAGCGGAACGGCGCCTCCGCTCTGGACCTCCGGAGAAATCGCCGAAGCGACCGGCGGCGCGGCTTCGGCCGCTTTTTCCGTTTCCGGCGTCGCGTTCGACAGCCGCGAGGTTGGGCCGGGCGACCTGTTCGTCGCGCTGAAGGGCGAGGCGACGGACGGCCATGCATTCCTCGACAAGGCGTTTGCGGCGGGGGCGGCCGGGGCCATCGTGTCCCGGCCGATCGCGCAGCCGCATGTGCTGGTCGCGGATACGAGCGAGGCATTGAACGCTCTCGGCCGGGCGGCGCGGGCGCGCATGGACGGCAAGGTGATCGGCGTCACCGGGTCGGTCGGCAAGACCAGCACCAAGGAGGCGCTGTTTGCCGCGCTGGACCGCTTCCGTCCGGGGCGGGTGCATCGCTCGGTCAAGAGCTACAACAACCATGTCGGTGTGCCGCTGAGCCTTGCGCGCATGCCGCGCGACAGCCTGTTCGCGGTGCTGGAAATGGGGATGAACCATTTTGGCGAACTGGCGGCGCTGACCCGGCTGGTGCGCCCGCATGTCGCCATCGTCACCGCGATCGCGCCCGCCCATATCGAATTTTTCGGCACGGAAGAAGCCATCGCCCGCGCCAAGGCGGAGATTTTCGAGGGGCTGGAGCAGGGCGGCACCGCGATCATCCCCTATGACAGCCCGCATCGCGATCTGCTGATCGACCATGCGAAGGCGCAGGGCGCGGCGATCGTCACCTTCGGCATGGGTGAGGGCGCGGACGTGCGCGTGTCCGCCGCCGTTCCCGCCGCGACCGGGGGCACGCTGGTTTCGGCCCATCTGCCGCAGGCGGAGCTGTGCTACACGGTGGCCGCGCCGGGCGACCATAATGTGTCGAACTCGCTCGCGCTGCTGGCGGCGGTGGAGGCGGTGGGCGGCGATCTGGCGGCGGCGGGCCTCGCGCTCGCCGATATGTCGGGCCTGCCGGGGCGCGGCGCGCGCAGCCTCATCGCGGCCGGAGCAGGCAGGGCGCTGCTGATCGACGAAAGCTACAATGCCAACCCGCTGTCCATGGCGGCGACGCTGCGCCAACTGGGGCGGGAAAAGGCCGCGCGGCGCATCGCGGTGCTCGGCGCGATGAAGGAGCTGGGCGGCAGCAGCGATGCCCTGCACGCCGCGCTGGCCGAGCCGCTGGAGCAGGCTTGCGTCGATCTGGCCATTTTGGTCGGTGAAGAGATGGCGCCGCTCGCGCAAAGGCTTGAAGGGCGGCTGGCTTTGGCGCATGTGGCCGATGCCGAACAGGCAACGCAGATCGTCAGGGACCGGCTCCAGCCGGATGACGCGATTCTCGTCAAGGGTTCCAACAGTGTCGGATTGTCGCGGCTGGTCGCCGCGCTTTCCGACGGAGAATGATGCATGTTATATTGGCTGGCCCAGCAGCTTGATTTTCCGGGGGTATTGAACCTCGTCCGCTATCTCAGCTTCCGCGCGGGCGCGGCGATCGTCACGGCGCTGGTGCTGGGTTTGCTGATCGGGCCGCGCTTCATCGGCTGGCTGCGCGTGCGGCAGGGCAAGGGGCAGCCGATTCGCTCCGACGGGCCGGAAAGCCATTTCGCCAAGCGCGGCACGCCGACCATGGGCGGGCTGATGATCCTCACCTCGCTGGTGGTGTCGGTGCTGCTGTGGATGGACCTGGGCTCCATCTATGTCTGGGCGTGCCTGTGCGTGACGCTGGGCTTCGGCGCTATCGGCTTCCTCGACGATTATGACAAGGTGACGAAGGCGAGCACGGCGGGGCTTTCGGGGCGGGCGCGCCTGCTGTGCGAATTCCTGATCGCGGGCGTCGCGGCGATGCTGATCGTGCAGCATAACGGCACCGCGCTCTATGTGCCCTTCTGGAACGGCCCGGCGATCGACCTCGGCTATTTCTATTATGTGTTCGCGGCGTTCGTGATCGTCTCGTTCGGCAATGCGGTCAACCTGACCGATGGGCTGGACGGCCTCGCGACCATGCCGGTGGTGATCGCCTGCATGGCCTTCACCGCCATCGCCTATCTGGCCGGACGCGCGGACTTCGCCGCCTATCTCGGCATTCCGCACGTGCCGCTGGCGGGCGATCTCGTCATCCTGACCGGCGCGATGATCGGCGCGGGGCTCGCCTTTCTATGGTATAATGCGCCGCCCGCCGCCGTGTTCATGGGCGACACCGGCAGCCTCGCGCTGGGCGGCACGCTGGGCGTCATCGCCGTGGTGTGCCATCATGAAATCGTGCTGGGCATCATCGGCGGCCTGTTCGTGGTGGAGGCGGTATCGGTCATCATTCAGGTGTTCTTCTACAAGCGGACCGGCAAGCGGGTGTTCCGCATGGCGCCGATCCACCATCATTTCGAGCAGCTCGGCTGGCCCGAAACCACGGTGGTGGTGCGCTTCTGGATCATCGCCTTCGCGCTGGCGCTGGCGGGGCTCGCCACGCTGAAACTGAGGTAAGGACCATGGCCATCGTTTCGGGCGCATTCGCAGGGAAGAGATACGCGGTGCTGGGGCTGGCGCGCTCCGGCCTCGCCACGGTCGAATGCCTTGCCGCGAGCGGGGCCGACGTCACCGCCTGGGACACGCGGGAGGAAGCGCGCGCCGCCGTCGCCGACAAGGCGAAGCTCGCCGATCCGCTCGCCATCGACCTTACCGGGTTCGACGGCGTGGTGGTGTCGCCCGGCGTGCCGCTCAACCGCCATCCGATCGCCGAGCATGCGGCAAAGGCGGGCGTGCCGCTGATCGGTGATATCGAGCTGTTCGCGCTGGCCCGCCCGACGCTGCCCGCGCACAAAGTGGTGGGCATCACCGGCACCAACGGCAAATCGACCACCACCGCGCTGATCCATCATATCATCGAGACGGCGGGCATCCCGACCCGCATGGGCGGCAATATCGGCCTGCCCATATTGGGGCAGGAACCGCTGCCCCCCAATGACAAAGGCGCGGGCGTCTATGTGCTGGAGCTGTCGAGCTATCAGATCGACCTGACCCGCAGCCTCGATTGCGACGTCGCGGTGCTGCTCAACATCACACCGGATCATCTCGACCGCTATGAGGGCTTTGCCGGCTATTGCGCGTCCAAGCAGCGATTGTTCACGATGCAGTCCCCCGGCCGCGCGCGGGTGATCGCGCTGGACGACGAGAATACGCGCGCCATCGCCGCCCGGCTCGACGGGGTGACGGGCGTGCACGCGGCCGACGTCGACCCGGCGGAGCAGGCGCGCTGGCCCGCCTTGCAGGGGCCGCATAATGCGCAGAACGCGCTCGTCGCCCGCGCCGCCGCCCGCGCGCTGGGCATAGCCGACGAGATTATCGAGCGGGCGCTGGAAAGCTATGCCAGCCTGCCCCATCGCATGCAGCGCGTGGCGGAGCGCAACGGCGTCCTCTATGTGAACGACAGCAAGGCGACCAACGCCGCCTCGACCGCGCCCGCGCTCGGCGCCTGGCCCCCGGTCGGGGGCAGGCCACGCATCCACTGGATCGTCGGCGGCCTCGCCAAGAGCGACTCGCTGGACGAGTGCGCGCCCTATTATCCGAACATCAAGGCCGCCTACACCATAGGCGAGGCCGGGCCGCTGTTCGCCGACCTGCTGCGCCCGCACATGCCGGTCGACGACAGCGAGATGCTGGCCACCGCTGTCCGCCGCGCCGCGCGGGTGGCGGAGCCGGGCGATGTCGTGCTGCTGTCGCCCGCCTGCGCCAGCTTCGACCAGTTTCGTGATTTCGAGGCGCGCGGCGACGCGTTCGTCGCCGCCGTCGGCGCGCTGGAAAGCGCCGGGCCTGATGCGTGACGGCAGGCAGGATCCGCGCCGCCTGTTCAGGCCGGGTCAGATGGTCCGGGATTTCCGCACGAAAACCGTCCCGCGCGAACGGACGGCGTTGGCGGTGTGGTTCTGGGAAATCGACCGGCTGCTGCTCGCGCTCATCATCATCCTGATCGCGATCGGGCTGGTGGCGGTCGCGGCGGCTTCCCCGGTCGCGGCGATCGACCGCTCCACCGCCGATGTCGATGTCGATCCGCTGGTCTATTTCTATCGCCAGTTGATGTGGGTGGGCCTCGGCGTGCCCTTCATGCTGGGCATATCGATGCTGCCGAGGGAAACGGCGCGGCGCTTCGCCGTCATGGGGGCGCTGATTTTCGGCTTCACCCTGCTGCTCGTGCCGCTGCTGGGCACCAATGTGAACGGGGCGAAACGCTGGATCGACCTTGGCATAAGGTTCCAGCCGTCGGAATTCCTGAAGCCCGTCTATGTGGTGAGCATCGCCTGGCTGCTGTCGCTGCGGGAAAGGGACAGCAGCCTGCCGGTCATTCCGCTGACCGGGCTGATCACCGCCCTTGTCGCCGCGCTGCTGATGAAGCAGCCGGATTTCGGGCAGACGGTGATCTTCTGCGCCTGCTGGGGGGCGCTGCTGCTGCTGGGCGGGGCGTCGGTGCGGCTGATCGTCGGGATGGTCGTGGCGGCCTGCGGCGGGCTGGTCGCCGTCTATCTCTTCTACGAAAACGGCCGCCAGCGCATCAACGACTTCCTCGGCATCGGCGCGCGGCCGGAAACCGGGCCGGACCAGACGGAACTGGCGCACCGCACCATCACCAATGGCGGCTTCACCGGCGTCGGGCCGGGCGGAGGACAGGCCAAATTCCGCCTGCCGGAGGCGCACACCGACTATATCTTCTCGGTGATCGGCGAGGAATTCGGCCTCATCGCCTGCATCATCGTCGTGCTGCTCTATCTCGCCATCGTCATGCGCGTGCTGCTGCGCCTGCTGGACGAGGAGGATAATTTCATCATTCTCGCGGCGGCGGGCCTGACGATCCAGTTCGGATTGCAGGCGATCATCAATATGGGCGTCAATGCGCAGATTTTTCCGTCCAAGGGCATGACACTCCCCTTTATCAGCTATGGCGGCTCCTCTATGCTGGCGTTGAGCATGGGTGTGGGGCTGCTTCTTGCGTTCACCAGACGCAACCCCTTTATCGGGGGCAAGCCGCGCGCCGTGAAATGGAGTGGCCGATGACTGTTACCCGTCACTTCGTTCTCGCCGCGGGCGGGACCGGGGGGCATATGATACCGGCGCATGCCGTCGCCGAAGAACTGATGGCGCGCGGCCATCATGTCGCGCTCGTCACCGATGAGCGCGGCGCGAAGATCCCCGGCATCTTCCGCGATGCCGCCGTCCATGTGCTGCCCGCCGGGCGGATGCAGGGCGGGCCGCTCGGCTGGGTGAGGGGGCTGCGCGGCATCATCACCGGGCGCGACATGGCGCGGCGCATGTATGAGACGTTCCGCCCGTCGGTCGTCGTCGGCTTCGGCGGCTATCCGGCGCTGCCCGCGCTGCTCGGCGCGCTGAAGGACGGCATCCCGACCGTGGTGCATGAGCAGAACGCCGTGCTAGGCCGCGTCAACCGGCTGCTCGCGCGCAAGGTGAACGCGATCGCCACCGCCTATCCCGATGTCCAGCGGCTGAAGCCCAAATATGACCACAAGGTCCATCTGGTCGGAAACCCGGTGCGCGAAGAGGTGCTGGCGCTGCGCGACGAGGAATTCCCCGCGCTGACCGACGAGAGCGTGTTCCGCCTGCTGGTGACGGGCGGCAGCCAGGGCGCGAGCATCCTGTCCGAAGTCGTGCCGGAGGGGCTGTCGCTGCTGCCCATCTCGCTGCGTCGCCGCCTTCAGGTGACGCAGCAATGCCGCGCCGAGGATATCGAGCGGGTGCGCGCCACCTATGCGGAGATGGAGATACCGGCGGACCTCGCCACCTATATCAACGACATCCCGGAAAAGCTGAACTGGGCGCATCTGGTGATCGCGCGCGCGGGCGCATCGACGCTGGCCGAGCTGACGGTCGCGGGCCGCCCGGCGATCCTGATCCCGCTGCCGAGTGCGATGGACGACCACCAGACCGCCAATGTGCGCGAGCTGGTGGAGGCGGGGGGCGCGCGCTCCATCCCGCAATCGCGCTTCACCCCTGTCGAACTCGCCAAGCAGATGCAGAAAATGGCGATGGAACCCGGCGCGCTGCAAAATGCGGCCCGGCGCGCCTGGAATTGCGGGCGTCCCAACGCCGCGCGCGATATGGCCGATTTGCTGGAATCGATTGGAACCGCTCCGTTGATGAACACCCCCGTCACCGTCAAACCCGTAACCGCGCCCGCCGGCCTCGACCTGTCGGGGGCACCGGCATGAAGGGCGTCGCGACCGATATCGGCACCATCCATTTCATCGGCATCGGCGGCATCGGCATGTCCGGAATCGCCGAGGTGATGCACAATCTGGGCTATCGCGTGCAGGGCAGCGACGTGGCGGAAGGCTATGTCGTCGAGGGGCTGCGCAAGAAGGGCATCAAGGTGATGATCGGCCACAAGGCCGAGAATCTGGGCGATGCGGCGGTGGTCGTCACCTCGACCGCGATCAAGCGCGGTAACCCGGAGGTGGAGCTGGCGCTGGAGAACCGCATCCCGGTGGTGCGCCGTGCGGAAATGCTGGCCGAGCTGATGCGCCTCAAGTCCACCGTCGCGGTGGCGGGCACGCATGGCAAGACGACCACCACCTCGATGGTCGCGGCGCTGCTCGACGCGGGCGGGGTGGACCCGACCGTGATCAACGGCGGCATCATCAACGCCTACGGATCCAATGCGCGGCTGGGCGAGAGCGACTGGATGGTGGTGGAGGCCGACGAGAGCGACGGCAGCTTCCTGCGCCTCGACGGCACGATCGCGGTCGTCACCAATATCGACCCGGAACATCTCGACCATTATGGCAGCTTCGACAAGGTGAAGGACGCCTTTGTCGAATTCGTCGAGAATGTGCCCTTCTACGGAGCGGCGATCCTCTGCCTCGATCATCCGGAGGTGCAGGCGATCCTGCCACGGCTTCAGGACCGGCGCGTCGTCACCTACGGTTTTTCAGCGCAGGCCGACATTCGCGGCGAGAATGTGCAGCCTTTCCCCGGCGGCAACCGCTTCGACGTGCAGGTGCGCGAGCGGGATGGATCCACGCGGCGGATCGAGGGCATCGAGATGCCGATGCCGGGGCGGCATAATGTGCTCAATGCGATGGCCGCGATCGGCGTCGCGCTGCACATGGGCATTGACGATGCGACGATCCAGACCGGCTTCGCCAAGTTCGGCGGGGTCAAGCGCCGCTTCACCAAGGTGGGCGAGGTCAAGCTGCCCGGCGGGGGGGGCGGCGCTGCGAGCGTGATCGACGATTACGGCCACCACCCGGTCGAGATCAAGGCGGTGCTGGCGGCGGCGCGCGAAGGGGCGAGAGGGAGAGTGATCGCCGTGGTGCAGCCGCATCGCTTCACCCGCCTGCGCGACCTGATGGACGAGTTCCAGCAGGCGTTCAACGACGCCGATATCGTCTATGCCGCGCCGGTCTATGCGGCGGGCGAGCAGCCGATCGAGGGCGTGGACAGCGACGCGCTGGTCGCCGGGTTGAAGCGCCGGGGGCACCGCTCCGCGAGCGTGGTGGCCGGGCCGGACGCGCTGGCCGACGCGCTGGCGGCGGACCTGCGCGCCGACGACCTGATCGTCTGCCTAGGCGCGGGCGACATCACCAAATGGGCCGCCGGGCTGGCCGACGCGCTGACGACGCGCCTCGCGGGGGACGTCGCGGCCTGAGGATTTAGACGACATAGCCTAATTGTCATGCTGAACTCGTTTCAGCATCCATCAAGCCCCACAGGCCGCTGGCTGATACGGCGAAATGGACCCTGAAAAAGTTCAGGGTGACGGTGAAGGCCAAGGCCCGCCATCGTCGAAAGCTGTCCCATTCGCACACAAAGAAAAGGCCGTCCCGCTTATCTTGCGGGACGGCCTTTCCCGTGCGACCCGCTACGGGCTATTCGGTCCAGCCGATCATCACCGCCTTGGTTTCGGTGAAGGCTTCCACGCCCTCGCGTCCGTTCTCGCGGCCGGTGCCGGACCGGCGATAGCCGCCGAAGGGCAGGGCGAAATCCATGCCCGATCCGTTGATCTTGACCGAGCCGGAGCGCAGCCGCTTCGCCATCGCGCTGGCGCGGGCGAGGTCGCGCGTCCATAGATAGGCGGACAGGCCGTAGATGCTGTCATTGGCCTTGCGCGCGAGATCGTCGAAACTGTCGTCGGAAAAGCGCATCACGCTCAGCACCGGGCCGAAAATCTCCTCGCGCACGATCTTCATGTCCGGCCGCGCGCCGATGAAGATGGTGGGGTTGACGAAGAAGCCGGGGCCGGAGGGTGCGTCCCCACCCACGGCAAGGCTCGCCCCTTCGGCGCGGCCCGCCTCGATATAGCCCATCACGCGCGCCTTCTGCCCGGCGGAGATCAGCGGTCCCAGCTGCACCGAAGGGTCGGAGCCGTCGCCGACCTTCAGCCTTTGCGTGAAGGCGACCAGCCCCTCCATGAAGCGGTCGAAGATCGCCTCGTGCAGGAACAGGCGCGATCCCGCCGCGCAGACCTGCCCGCTATTGCCGAAAATGCCCATGGCGACGCCGGGGATCGCGCGTTCGAGATCGGCGTCGGGAAAGACGATGACCGCCGACTTGCCGCCCAGTTCCAGCGACACGCGCTTCAGCGTGTCCGCCGACTGGCGCAATATATGCTGGCCGGTGGCGGTGGAACCGGTGAAGGAAATCTTGTCGACGCCGGGATGGGCGGCCAGCGCCGCGCCCGCGTCCGCGCCGAGGCCGGTCACGACATTGACGCAGCCGTCGGGAAAACCCGCCTCCTGCACCAGCTGGGCGAGGCGCAGCGCGGTGAGCGGGGTCAGCTCCGCCGGTTTCAGCACCACCGTGCACCCCGCCGCCAGCGCCGCCGACAGCTTGGAGCAGGTGATCGCGAACGGCGCGTTCCAGGGCACGATAAGGGCCGCGACGCCCAAGGGATCATGGGTGGTGTAGCCATGCCAGTTGCCCGGCACCGAAATCGGCACATGGTCGCCGGTCAGGTGGCGCGGCCAGCCCGCATTATAGCGGATCGCGCTGATCGCCGAGCCGACCGCCATCGCGCGCGACGCCATGAAGGGCATGCCATTGTCCAGCGTTTCAAGCGCGGCCAGCTCATCCTGATGCGTCTCGACCAGATCGGCGAGGCGCAGCAGCAGCCTTTCGCGCTGCGCGGGGGGCATGGCGGCCCAGGCCGGGTTCTCGAACGCCCGCCGCGCCGCCGCCACCGCGCGATCGACCTCCGCCGCGCCGCCCGCAGGGATATGGCCGAGGATGCTTTCGTCGGCAGGGTTGACGACGGGGATCGTCCCGCCTTGCGCCTCCAGCCATTGGCCGTCGATGAAATGGGCGGAAAGCCGTGCCGCCTGCGCGCGGGCGCTATCGAACAGGGCGGGGTCGAAGGGGGAAGATGCCATGGATCAGCTCCTCAAAGGGAAAGGCCGAGGATGAGGTCGGAGGCTTTCTCCCCGATCATCACCGCGGCGGCATTGGTGTTGGCGCCGACCAGCCGGGGCATGATCGAGGCGTCGGCGACGCGCAGCCCTTCCAGCCCGTGGACGCGCAATTGCGGATCGACCACCGCCCGCCCGTCCACGCCCATCGCGCAGGTGCCGACCGGGTGGTGGACGATGCCGGTCAACTCGCCCTTCATCGCGTCGAGCTGGTCGTCGCCGGTGACATGGGCGCCGGGCAGCACCTCCTGCGTGACGATGCGCGCCACCGGGCCGTCCGAAAAGATGCGGCGCGAGATGGCGAGGCCCTTTTTCAGCGTCGGCCAGTCCTTCTCATGCTGGAGCAGATTGAGCTGGATGCGCGGGGCGCTGCGGAAATCCGCGTCGTTCAACGTCAGCTCGCCCCGGCTGTCCGGGCGCAGCAGGCAGATGGAGTTGAAGAAGCAATCCTGCTTGGGCTTGGCGAAGCCGGGGAACCAGATGTTCGCGTCCACCCGCACCGGGCTGACCATGATCTGAAGGTCGGGCCGGTCCAGCTCCGGCGAGGATTTGACGAGGATGCATGCCGCCGCGATCTGGTTGGCGAAGGTGCCGGTGCCGGTCAGGTACCAGCGCAGAAAGGAGAAGGCGGCGCGGTCGAAGCGCAGTTCCTTGGCGAAGCTGTGCGGCGGCTGCGCATCATATTGATGGGCGAGGCGGACATGCTCCTGCAAATTCTTGCCGACGCCGGGCAGGTCGTGGACGACCTCGACGCCTTGCGCCTTCAATTCCTCCGCCGGGCCGACGCCGGACAGCAGCAGCAGGTGCGGCGAGCCATAGGCGCCGCCGGAAAGGATGATTTCCCGCGCCGAACGGGCGATCGTGGTCGCGCCGTCGCGGTCGAACTCCGCGCCGACCGCGCGCTTGCCTTCGAACAGGATGCGGCGGACATGGGCGTGGGTCAGGATCGTCAGGTTCACCCGCTTGCGGATGCCGTCGAGATAGCCGCGCGCCGATCCGCAGCGCCGCCCGCCGCGCAGCGCGACCTGCACATCGGCGCAGCCTTCATTGCTCGCGCCGTCATAATCGGGGTTGTAGGCATAGCCCTGCAACGCCGCCGAAGCGCGCACTTCCTTGGCCATCAGGCGCGAGACATCGACCGGTTTCACCGCAATGGGGCCATCCTTGCCGTGCCAGCGGCTGTCGCCCGCCCAATGATCCTCCGACCGGCGGAAATAGGGCAGGACGCCCTCATAATCCCAGCCGGTGCAGCCCGCCGCCGCCCAGTCGTCGAAATCGAGCGGGTGGCCGCGGAAATGCACGGTGCCGTTGATCGAGGAGGAACCGCCCAGCATCCGCCCGCGCGGCAGCACATAGCGCCGCCCGTCGACATGATGTTCCGGTTCGGACTGGAACATCCAGGTCAGCTTCGGATTGCGCAGCGCCTGAAGGAAGCCGAGCGGCATCTGCACATAGGGATGATCGGCTTCCCCACCCGCTTCGAGCAGCAGTACGCGGTTCGCCGGGTCCGCGCTCAGCCGGTTGGCAAGGACGGCGCCCGCCGACCCCGCGCCGACGATGATGAAGTCATATTGGGATGCGTTCACCGAAGGGCTCTCCTGAGCTTATGTCGTTTCCTGATGGGGGCCATGTCAGGCCGCCCAGACGAAGCTTGTCGTGCGCGCCGGCCGGCGCATGTCCTCGCCGCCCAGCAGGCTGGCGAGCGTGGCCCCGGCGCGGCTGTCCGCGCGGCCGATCAGCTGCTCCTCCCGGCCGTCGCGCAGGGCGGAGGCGTGAAGCAGCGGCCGCCCGGCCATGCGCAGCGCGTCCTGCGCCAGCATCAGGTCGGACCAGCCGGTCAGGCCGATGATCGCGCCGGAGGCGGAAAGCCACGGGTCGCGCCGGTCCAGCAGCAGGCGGATGATCTCGCCTTCCGGGTCGGCGACCGGGCAGCCCTGCGCGCGGGCGCGGGCGGCGATATGGTCCGCCTCCGGCAGGCGGTGGTCGATGATGAAGCGCGGCCGCTCCCGCCCGGCGGCGGGGAGGGGCGACGCGCCCGCCAGATGCCCGGCCGGCAGCAGGGCGGCGCCCTTGAGCAGGGTGCGGCGGGCGATCCTGCTCATTGGCTGTTCCGTGCGAGGTAGGCGGCGATCGTGTCGAGCTGATCGTCGGGCAGCTCGATGCGGTTGAAATAGGGCATGTTGTTCATGCCCGCGCGCACCACCTGCTTCACATAATCGGCGGAAAGATCCTTGCGCTTGTGCAGTTCTGCGGGCTGGCTTTCGTCCAGGCGGCGGCCCAGCATCATCGCGCCGGTGCTCTTGCCGACATGGCAGAAGGCGCATTTCTCGCCGAACAGCCGCTCGCCCGCGTCGCTGGAATCCCGGCCGAAAGTGGCGGTGACGATCGGCGAGACGTCCTTGCCGCCCTTTGGCGCCTCGCTCTTGCCGCCCGAACAGGCGGCGAGCGCCAGCAGCAGCGCGGCGGCGGGAAAGAGACGCTTCATCGGGCGTCTCCCGTGTTGGCAACGGCCCCCGGCGCGGAGCCGATGCCGTTGCGCCCCGGCGCGATGATGTTGTGCGGGTCGAGGCACGCCTTCACCTTGTCGTTGAGGCGACGCAGCGCATGGCCGCCATAATCGAAGGTGTCGGCTACCGCATCCATATAGGAGATATGGCCGCGATATTCGGCAAAGCCCTGCCCCGCAGCCTCGGCGAGCAGGTGGCGATAGAGCTTGTCCGCCCGCGCAACCATCGCCGGGTCGTCGCGATTGTAGAGGATCAGGCTGACATTGTTGATATGCCGCCGCCCGATGGTGAAGCTGGCATAATAATCCTGCCCGATTTCCTCATAATAGGCCTTGATCTTCTTCGCATAGGCGAGGGCGAGCTTGCCGTCGGACGGCATCACCGGCGCGAAGCTCAGATGCCCGCCGCGCCCGCCATACCAGTTGACGCATTGCAGCCCCATGGTGGTGGGCACGCCCTGCGCGGATTTTTCCAGCGGCTCACCCTTGCGCCAGAACTGGAATTCCAACCTTTTCCCCAGGCGCGGCTCGAACAGCTTGCGGATCAGCGCGACCTGTGCGGTGACGATGCCTTCATGGCCGTAGAGATTGATCTTCGCATTCCACCAGCCGAGGCCCAGCTTCTTCATCATCTCTTCGCTGACGCTGTCGGGGATCGCGCCTTCGCCCTCATACCAGTCGGCGCGCTGCGACATGGTGGAGGCGGCGCGCACCGGGCTGCCGAACACGATATTATGCTGGATGACGTCGCGGCGGCGCAGGTCGGCGAGGATGTCGATCGCCCAGGCGGCGTCGTCGAAATGGGGGAAGGCCAACTCGATCTTCGCGGTCATCTCCGGCTCCGGCTGAAGCCAGAGGCCCGCCTTGGTGACGATGCCGAAATTGGACTGGAAGAACATCTGGTCCCAGCCGGGACCATAGCCATATTTATAATGCTGCCATCCGCGCGATCCGTCCTGCGCGCCCATGCCGGTGCGGACGATATCGCCATCGGGCAGCACCACCTCCAGCCCACAAATCTGCTCGCAATGGTCGCCATAGGGGGTGTAGCCGATGCCGCGATCCAGCGCATTGCCGATCACGCTGCCCCAGCTGTTGCCGGGCACGGACATCCAGAGCGGGATCTTCTTTTCCTGAAGATGATAATAGAGGTCGAAGAAGCCGACGCCCGGTTCCAGCAGGCAATGGGCGTATTGCTCGTTCACCTCCAGGATGCGGTTCATCCGGCTGAGGTCGAGGATCACATTCCCCTTCTCGGCGGGGGAGGCGCCGCCATAGCCCAGATTCTTGCCGCGCCCGACCGGCCAGAGCGGCACCTTGTGCCGGTTGGCGGCACGCACCACGGCCTGCACCTCCTCGGTGGAGGCGGGGGCGATGACGGCCGAGCAGTCGTGATCGGCGCCGTCCCCCAGCGCATAGGGATCGATATAGCTCTGGCGATCCTCCTCGCCGCTGAGCACCCATTGATCGCCGACGATGGCGCGGAATTCCTTCAGCGATTGCTCGAAGGCGCCGCCGCCGAGCTTGCGGGGAAATGTGGTGGCCATGTTCACTCCCGATGGTCGAGCGGCGTGCTGCTCATAGGAGTGTCGCGAGCGCTCGTTCTGTCTGAAAGATCAGTATTCTGAAATTTATGAAAAGCAGCCGGGCCTGTCAACATCACCGGCGCCGTCATCGGCCCATCCCCTGCACGAGGAACCGGATGCCCAGCACCGAGATGAACAGCCGCATCACGAAGCGGAAGGCGGTTTCCGAAACCATCGGCGTCATGCGCTTGCCGATATAGGTTCCGGCAAGGCCGGTGACGGTAGCGGCGAGGATTTCCCGCCAGTAGCGGGTGTAATCGAAGCCCGCCGCGAAATAGCCGCCGGTGCGCAGCAACTCCAGCAGGATGATGCAGGTCGCGAAGGTGCCGACGATGGCGGTGCGCGACAACCGGGTGCGCAGCAGCACCGGCTGCAATATCGCGCCCAGGCCGAAGATGGTCGCCGTCACCGCATGGGCGATCCCGGTCGCGAAGAAGGAGCCCCCTTCCGGCAGGCGCAGCCGCAGCGCGGGCGCCCAGGCCAGCAGCAGCAGGAGCACGCCCAGCAGCAGCGCCAGCATGTGCGCGGGCGCGCTGGTGAACACCCAGAGGCCGATGCCGATTCCCGCCAGCGATCCGGCGGTGAACCGGCGCACGATCGGCCAGTCTATCTCCCGCCAGAAGGCGTGGGTGCGGGAAAAGAGCGAGCCGAAGGAGAGCACCGACTGCAACGCGATCGCGCTTTGCAGCGGCAGCAGCCATGTCGTCGCGCCGAAGAGTATATATCCGCCGCCGACCGAGAAGCAGGCGCTCAGCAACGAGGCGAGGAAGCTGGCGGCGGAGAGGATCAGCAGGCGCTCGACCTCGCCCACTATGCGCCTTTCGGGGCATAACCGATCCAGTATTTCGGCACGAAGCGCAGGCCCAGCACCGCCGTCAGGAAGGCGATGACCGCCACCGCGACGAAGGGCAGGGTGAAGCCGCCGCTCAGGTCCACGCCCACGCCGATCGCCGCGATGCCCGCCGACGCGCCGAGGTGGAACGAGGCGTTGAGCAGCGAGATCACCTGCGGCAGCGACTTGACGCCGTAGATATGGCGCGCCAGCACCGGCGCCTGCACCACCACGCCGCCGTGCGAGATGCCGCGCACGATGGTGAAGACGAGGAAGGTGGCGAACCCTGCGACCGGGAAGGTCAGCAGCACCGCGACGCCGCATACCGCCCAGCACAGTGCCACGCCCCTGGTCGAGAAGCGGTCGAACACCCAGCCGAACAGGATCTTGCCCAGCCCCGAAATGACGATGACGATGGTGAAGCCCAGCGCGGCGACATAGGAACCGAGGTCGGTGTGCCGCTCGATGAACAGCGGGATATATTCGTTGATGCCGTTGCTGATGACGCCCGACAGCGCGGTCGCGAGGATCAGCAGCGCGAATTGCGGGGTCTTGAGGAAGGATTTGAAATCCGGCCCATGGTCGACCGGCTGGCCGGGGAGGGGAGCCGCCTTGTTGCGGCCGGGGTCCAGCTCCTCGGCGGTATAGCCGTAGGCTTCGGGCGTTTCATGGACGAGGAAGAGCACCGCCAGCGTCAGGAAGACGAGCACGATCACACCGCCGATCGCCGCCGTCGCATGCCAGCCATAATGCTGAAGGCCGAAGCTGGTCGCCATCGGCACGATCGCGCCCGCCACCGCGCCGCCCAGCATCGCGATGCCGGTGATGCGGCCGAGGCTGGCCGAATACCATTGCGCCAGCGTCACCTGGATGGCGATCAGGCAGAGGATCGAGGCGAAGCCGGATATCGCGGCCAGCACATAATAGACCGGCAGGTTGTTGACGAAATAGAGCAGGCAGGTGGACAGGCCGACGATGACGACCGACGGCACGAACACCCGCTTCAGCCCGTATTTGACGAACAGCCCGCCCGCGAACAGGCCCCCCAGCGCGGAAACGGCGGACTTGATCGCCATGAAGCTGGTGGTCTGCGTGACAGTCCACCCCATGTCCTGCGATATGGTGTTGTACATGATGGGCATCATCATCGACACGCCCGCCAGCGCGATGCCCCATATCAGGAAGCCCGCGATGATGTTCATCCATGCGTAGCGCCGCATCTGGCCGATCGCTACCCGATCCCCGCCCGTCATAGCCTTCTCCTCATTCATCTCGGCAAGGGCCGCCCGGCCCCGGATTTTTCCCACTGGCCCGGCCCGGTATGGAGTCGGAAGGCCATTCTTTTGAATAGAACGATGTTCTTTTATTTGACATGATCTTGCCTGTCAATCGACTGGCTGCGGCGTGACGGCCAGATGCCATGATTGCCCGGCGACAGCAGGCCCGCCGGGTCCAGCGCGTCCCTGATCCGGCTGTAGGTCCGGCCCAGCGCATGATCGTTGAAGTCGAACTTCGCCGCGACATGATCGACCAGCGAGACATGGGCGCGATAGGGCGCGCAGCCCCATGTCGCGGCCTCGTCGTACAGTTCCCGCACCGCCTCGCGCGCGGCGGCGACGCGGGCGGCGTCGCTGGCGTCGAACAGGATCATGCTGGCGCTCACCATCGAGCGGCTGCCCAGCAACAGGCCGAAGGGGCCGATCAGCCCATGGCGCGCCGTGATCGCCCGCACCGTCCGTTCCGCCCGCAGCGCGGCCTCGCCGGTGAAGGGCAGGACGGGAGAGAAATCCATATGGCCGAGGCTGTCGCCGAACACCGCCTTCAGCCGGTCGAGCAGCACCATATTGGGAATACCGGCGGAAATGAGGTCGCGCGGCTCCACCTCGTCCGGTCCGGCGTCGCCCGCATAGCTGCGCATCTCCAGCTCCGCGCCGGGCAGGGCAGCGACGGCGCGTTCCAGCAGCGCGAGCCGCGTCGCCACCATCTCGCGCCGCCCGTAAAGGCCCAGCCGCATGTTCCACCGGCCCGGCCGCAGCACCTGCCGCAGGTTGCGCAGCGTGAAGGGCGCCTGCCCCGCATCCTCCGCCTCGTCGTCCGTGGGGGCGGGGGTGCCGACGATCATCGGCACGCCCTGCACGATATCCTCGCGCAGCAGCGGGCGGACCATGTCGATCATCGGCACGATATCCTGCTCGCCCTGGCAGCGGATGGTGCCGGTCATGATCACCTCCGGCCGGGGCATCAGCCAGACGCCCGCCTTGGTGACGATGCCGAAGCCCGATTGCTTGAACAGATCGTCGAGCGCCGGGCCGAAGCCGCGGCGGTGGCAGGACCAGAGCGGGCTGCCGGTGATCGCGCCCTGTCCGGTGCGCAGCAGCTCGCCGTCGGCCAGCACCACCTCCAGCCCGCACAGCGCGGAGGCGTGGTCGCCCAGCACGCCATAGCCATAGCCATGTTCCAGCGCATTGCCGATCATGCTGCCCCAGCCGAGGTCGGGCACCGACATCATCAGCGGAATATCCTCCCGCCGCAGGGCTTCGTAGAGCTGGTGGAAGGTCACGCCCGGTTCCAGCAGCGCGAAGCCCTGCCGCGCATCGATGTCGAGGATCCGGTTCATCCGCCGCAGGTTGAGGACGACCGCGCCATTTTCGACCGGAGCCGATCCGCCATAGCCGAAATTGCGCCCCATCGAGGATGTCCACAGATGCACGCCCAGTTCCGCCGCCGCCCGCACGGCGGCCTGCACCTGCTCCACGCTGTCGGGTTGCAGCACGAGGGAAGGGCGGTGCCCGGTCGCGGCGGGGCCTTCGAACGGATCGCGGAACTCATCGAAATACGCGCCTTCAACATGCACCGCATCGGCGCCGAGCAGCGCCGTGAACCGCCGCGCCGTCGCGTGAAAACCGGCATCCTTGTCAGACATGGCTATCCCCTATAATTCTTTTAGACAGAACGATGTTGCATTTTATATTGCGAATCGACCTCCGTGTGAATACAGATGTTTTCATGTCTTGGAGGGATTGACAATGACCGCACGTACTGGAGAGCAATATAAGGCCGGGCTGAAGGACGATCGCATCGTCTGGCTGGGCAACAGGAAGGTCGCTGTTGCGGAGGACCCGTTGCTGGCCGGTTCGGTGGACGGCATGGCCGGCTATTTCGACTGGCAGCACCAATATGCCGACGAGTGCCTGGTCGACGATCCCGAACGCCCCGGCGAGAAGATGAACGTCAGCCTGATGCTCCCCAAGTCGAAGGAGGATTTGCAGATCCGCCATCGCGGGCTGGAGCGGCTGTCGCGCTATTCCTACGGCATGCTCGGCCGCACGCCCGATTATGTGAACGTCGTGCTGTCCGGCCACACCGCGCGCAGCGATATCTGGGCGCGGGGCAAGCCGGAGGGGCATGAGCGCCTGAGCAAATTCCATCGCGAAGTGATCGAGGGCGATCTGTCGATGACCCACACCATCGTCCATGCGAATATCGACAAGGGCGTGGGCGATCTGGCGGGCATGAATTCCGACCTGACGCTGCGCGTCGTCGGTCGCAACGAGAACGGCATCATCGTGCGCGGCGGCAAGGTGCTGGCGACGCTCGGCCCGCTCGCCGACGAGCTCTATGTCTATTCGTCCGCGCCGATCCCGTCGGGGGCGGAGCAATATGCGCTGATCTTCTCGATCCCGGTCAACACCAAGGGCGTCATCCAGATTTGCCGCGACCATTATGGCCGCGACCTCAGCGTCGCCGACGCGCCTTTCTCCTCCCGCTTCGACGAGCAGGACGCGTTCGTGATCTTCGACGATGTGGAAGTGCCCTATGAGCGCGTGTTCTGCGAAGGCGACCTCAATGTCTACAATACGCTCAATCAGGGCGTGTCGCCGGGCAACACGCTGCAACAGACGGCGATCCGCGCGATGGTGAAGCTGGAATTCGCCTATGACCTGTGCTCCAGCATCGCCACCGTCACCAACAGCCATGGCCGCCCGGACGTGGGCGAGATGCTGGGCGAGATCCACTCCTATCTCTCGCTCACCCGCTCGGTGATCCACGCCGCCGAGGACCGCGCGCATGACTGGGGCGCGGGCGCCGTGTTCCCCCATCGCGACATTTCGGTGCTGCGTTGCGTGATGCCGGGCTGGATGACGCGCGTGAACCAGATCATCCGCGCGATCGGCTCGCACAACCTGCTGGCGACACCGTCGCTGGAGCTGTTCGACAATCCGGAGATCGGCGACCTGCTGCGCAAATATCTGCCCGGCTCCAACGGCATGCCCGCCGAGGAGCGCGCGCGGATCATGCGCACGGCGTGGGATTTCGCCGGGTCCGCGCTCGGCAGCCGCATCGAGCTTTACGAGATGTTCTATCTCACCAGCCAGACCCGCGCCCGCATCGGCGACCATATGGTCGCGCGCCGCGACGGCGAATGGGGGCAGGTGCGCGAGTTCATGCAGAAATCCGGCATCATCCCCGAATAAGGGGCGGGGAATGACCACCGTTCCCGGTCCGCCGCCGCTCGACCTGGCCTTTCGCGGGGCGATGCGGCGGCTGGCGAGCGGCGTCGCCATCGTCGCCACCAGCGACGGGGAAGGTCGCCCGCGCGGCATCGCGATGACGGCGTTCATGTCGCTGAGCATGGAGCCGCCCTCGCTGCTGCTGGCGGTGAACCGCAGCGCCTCGCTGTGCGAGCCGCTGGTCGCGCGTGGCCGCTTTTCGGTCAACATCATGGCGTGGGAGGATGCGGCGGCCTGCCACGCCTTCGTCTTCGCCCCGGCCGACGAGCGTTTTTCCGCCATCGGCTGGGAGAGGGACGAAGGGGGGCTTCCCATCATCCCGTCCGCTGTGGCAAACATCCTCTGTCATATCGATCAGGCGGAGCCGTTTGGCAGTCACATGATTATCAGGGGCGTGGTGGAAAAGGTGGTGCTGGGCGAGAGCCGCGCGCCGCTGGCTTATGTCGACGGCCGCTATGGCCGGATCAGCTTCGATGGCTGACGCGCCCGCAGCGGCGGAGAAGGACAAGGCCGCGCGCACGGGCGCCGGTTCCAGCCGCGATCGCTTCCTCCAGGCGGCGGACGACCAGTTCATCGCCCATGGCTATGACCGCTGCACCATCCGGGCGGTCGCGGCGCAGGCGGGCACCAGCCTCGCCTCGCTGAGCCGCAACTGGACCAGCAAGCGCCACCTGTTCGAGGAGGTGTTCCGGCGCCATTTCGATCCGGTCCACCGCTTGCAGAACGACCGTTTCGACGAACTGGAACGGACCGGCGACCTGAGCGTCCGGTCGATCGTCAGGGCTTTTTTCAGCTCCGCCATGGGCAAGAGCGCCGGCGACGGCGATACCCGCAAGAGCCACCAGATCTATTGCCTTGCGCTCACCGATCCATCGGAAGAGGCGAAGGGGATCGCCCGCTCGCTGGTGACGCCGGTGCGCTCGCGCGTCACGGCGCTGCTGCGGCGGGCGCTGCCCGGCATGGACGAACAGCGCTTCTTCCTCGCGATGAACGTGGTGCTGGGCGTCTATCTCTATCCGCAGACGCAGGCGGGCCGGCTGGCGAGCGCGATGAACTTCGACCTCGACGCGCTGGACTGGAACCAGGCGGCGGACATTCTCGCCGATTTCGTCAGCGATGGATTGACGGGGCGATAACGGGGGTTTGCGGGGCCGGTTAGGGATGGTTGGCTGCCATAACCCAGTCGTCATGCTGAACTTGTTTCAGCATCCATCAAGCCCCACACTCCTCCGCTCAATCCGGTGAAATGGACCCTGAACCGAGTTCAGGGTGACGATGAAGGCTAAGGTCCGCCATCTGGCCCAAAAGCCACCCTATAACCGCCAAAAACAAAGGCCGGGCAGGGGCGGTCCCCAACCCGGCCTTCCTCATTCTCTCCCCGATCAGGCCGCCTGATCGAGCGCCTTGATCTGCGACGCGTCGGCCCAGTTGCCGTGCAGGCCGAAGCGCAGGCGCACCGGGATGTTGATGGTCGCGATCGGCCCCTTGGCGATGTTGGTCGCCTCGAAGATCAGCAGGTCGCTGCTGCGCGTTTCGAGGCGGTTGCAGACCATGACGATCCAGCCGTCGCCTTCCGCCGCATCGGGCGACCGCGGCACGAAACAGGGTTCCTGGATGCTCGACACCGGCCCGGCCCACCATTTCTGCTCCTCGCCGGTTTCGAGGTCGACGAAGCCCAGCGTGTTCATCACCCAGCCGCCCGCGCTGCCGCCCTTCAGCTCGACCGGCTGCGATGGATCGATCACGACCATCCAGCCATAGCGGTTCCTGGTTCCGGCGAAGCGGTCGTCGATGCGCGGGAATTCGCCGATCATGTCCGACAGGCGCTCGGAACGATATTCCTCCTCATTCTGGTTGAGGTCGACGGTCCAGCGGGTGAGATAGGTGCTGCCCGCGACCGGATCGAACGGCGCGTCGTTGATGTCGGGGAAGAAGGGCATCATGTTGTTGGCCGCGACCGGCAGGTCGAGCACCAGCTTCGACCCGTCCTGATGCGCGTTCATCACATGCGCGGTGAAGCAGTTGCCGCCCTTGAACCAGCGTATGTCGTCCGCCGTGGTGCCGGGCTTGCGCGGCATCACCGCCAGATAGGTGGGCAGCGAGGTATCGAAGCCGAAATGCGGCTTGCCCGCCTCCAGCCTTTCCCAGCTGCTCGTCATCGGCATGACCGAGAACAGCGCATAATCGGGCGTGATCGCGAAATCGTGCATCATGCAATAATAGGGCGTTTCGAACCACACATCGTAGAGCAGCTCGCCTTCGGGGCTGATCTCGTAATAGGTCATGTCGCGGGTCAATATGCCCTTGGACGCATAGCCGAAGCCGCAGAGATTGCCGGTCGCCGGATCGGTCTTGGGGTGCGCGGTGAAGGTCTCGCCCTTCATCTTGCCGTCGAAATCGGTGTAGCCCCGCGTTTCGAGCGTCACCGGGTCCATCACCAGCGCCGGGCTGTCCTCCTTCAGCGCATAGAGGCGTCCGCCGTGGATGTAGGCGTTGGTGTTCGCGGTGCCGCGAATCTTGCCCTTCACCGAGTCGTCGTCGGTCAGCGGATTGCGATAGGCGCCGAACAGCGCCTTTCCGGCGGCGTTTTCCAGCTTCCACTTGTCGGTCTTGGCCCAGCGCTGGGTGAAATCGACGCGCCCGTCCCTGAACCGGAACATGGAGATCATGCCGTCGCCGTTGAAGGCGATATCGTCGCCCAGCTTCGGCGGATATTGGTGCTCTGGCTGAACGCGATAGAAGGCGCCGTGCATTTCCTTCGGAATCTCGCCCACCACGTTGAGGTCCTGCACATCGGCCTCGACGCGGGAAGGCGTGTTGAAGCCGGTGAAGGCGGGGGTATCGGGGAAAGTCGTCATGCCTGTCTCCTGATGCCCTGCATCGGTCGCCGCCGGATGACGGCGCTTCATGCGGGTGGTGTTCTATATTACAGAACGGTATTCTATATTATTCGACGCAAAAGTCCAGCTTCTCCAGCAGGAATATGGGAAGAACCATGGCGAAAATCATCGGATGATCGAAATTCAACAGCAGTTTCAATAGGATGACGATCGGAATGCCAGCCTGATTGACATTGCGGGTCATTGCAATTAGAAGAACATCGTTCTGTATGAAAGAACGAATGCAAAGTGGGATTCCCGCAACGGTGGGATTTATTCGGGTTTTTGGGGAGGAATTCATGCGTTCCAAGCTTGGTTTGGCACAGTTTCTGATCGGGGTTTCGGCGGTTGCGATGATGCCCGCCGCCGCGCAGGCGCAGGAAGGCGCCGCGCCCGCCGACCAGGGCGATGTGCAGGATATCGTCGTCACCGCGCAGTTCCGTCAGGAAAGCTCGCAAAAGGCCGCGCTCTCGCTGGACGTGCTGTCCGCCGACACGCTGGCCAAGGCGGGCGTGGCGCAGGCCACCGACATCGCGCGAATCGCGCCGGGCGTGCAGATCACGCAGGGCGGCACCGCGCTCCAGATCTACATCCGCGGCGCGGGCGACTTTTCGACCACGTCCTACAGCAACTCGGCGGTCGCGCAGAATTTCGACGGCGTGTTCGCCGCGCGCACCCAATATGTCGCGGGCACCTTCTTCGATCTGGAACGGGTCGAGGTGCTGAAGGGGCCGCAGGGCACGCTCTACGGCCGCAACGCCACCGGCGGCGCGCTCAACATCATTCCGGTGCAGCCGCGTCTGGGCGAGTTCGGCGGCTATATGTCCGCCGGTTTCCAGAATTATAACGGCTTCAGCGCGGAAGGCGCGCTCAACGTTCCGATCGGCGAGAAGGTCGCGCTGCGCGCGTCCTTCCAGGGCGTGTCGCGCGACGGCTATATCAGCGACGGCACCGATGACGACAAGCATCATTCCTTCCGCCTCCAGCTCAAGGCGGAGCCGAATGAGGACGTCACCATCCGCTTCGGCCTCAATTACCAGCATCTGGGCGGCAAGGGCCCCGGCAAGGTGGTCTATGAACGCACCGCGCCGGTCGCGCCCGGCCTGGTCAACGCCGGCCCGATCATCCCCGGCGATCGCTGGACCTCGATCAACGACACGCTCAACGGCCTGATCTCGCAGGTCACGGCGCCTCCGGGCATCTACCCGATCGACACCAGCACCGCCTATCAGGATGTCGACGTATGGGGCGTCAACGCGCATCTCGACTGGGATCTGGGGCCCGCCACGCTGACCGTCATCCCGGCCTATCAGCGGGTCGTGCTCGCCAGCAATTCCTACCCGGCGATGCGCTTCACCACGGTCAACCCCTATGACGGCAAGCCGTCCAGCTCCGACGCGCAGACGCTGGAAGTCCGCCTCGGCAACGCCACCGACACGCTGAAATGGGTGATCGGCGGCTATTTCTTCAACGAGGATCAGGACAGCTTCAACGAAGTGCGCATCGGCCGCGCATCCGACACGGCGTTCATCGCCGATCTCAACACCCGCGCCTATGCGGTGTTCGGCGAGGCGACCTATTCGCTGACCGATTTCTTCCGCGTGACCGGCGGCCTGCGCTACACCGACGAAACCAAGAAGGTGGACGCGCACCGCTACGCCCATTCGGGCAGCAGCGCCTGCCCCAATGGCGGCAGCGGTCCGGGCGGCAGCTGCGAGATATTGACGGCGGCGGGCACCTATGTGCAGGGCACCTATTCGGCCAACCGCGTCAACTACAAGGTCGGTGTCGAATTCGACGCCGCGCGCGACAGCATGCTCTATGCCAGCGTCGTCACCGGCTTCAAGTCGGGCGGCCAGTCCAACGCGGACATCGACCCCTATAAGCCGGAGGACGTGACCGCCTACACCATCGGATCGAAGAACCGCTTCTTCGGCCGCCTGGTGCAGCTGAATGCCGAGCTTTTCTACATGGACTATCGCGACCGGCAGGAGAATTTCTCCCAGCTCGATCGCGGCGGCGCGCAGGTTTCCTCGCTGTTCAACGCGGGCAAGGCGGTCGCCAAGGGCGCGAGCGTCGACCTGACGCTGCGTCCTACCCGGCTCGACAATTTCCGGGTCGCGGTCGAATATGTGAAGAGCAAGTACAAGGACTTCAGCTATCGCCGCTACACGGCGGGCAACCCCGGCGCGACGACGACCTGCGCGGTGACGCCGGTCACCGGCGGCAATGCGCAGGTCGGCTTCTGGAACGTGAGCTGCGATGGCTTCCAGCTGCCGCGCACGCCGAAATGGTCGGGCACGGTCAGCTACAGCCACACGTTCGAACTGGCGAATGGCGGGGAAATCGAGTTCTCCCCCGACATGAGCTTCTCGTCCGCGCGCTGGCTGAGCGCCGAATTCTCGCAGAATGCGCGGGGCGAGGCCTATGCGCTGTTCAACGCGAACCTGACCTATCGCGCGCCGGACGATGCGTGGTCGCTTCAGCTGTTCATGCGCAATATCGGCGACAAGGCGGTCTATACCGGCACGCAGCAATATCCGTTCATCGCCAATTTCAACGCGATGGATATCGCTCCGCCCCGCACCTATGGCGCGCGCTTCCGCGTCCATTTCTGAGTGTGAAAAGGCCGGGGGAGGGGATTGGCGACGATCCCTCCTTCCGATCCTCTTTCGGACAGGAAACGCGGGTGGCTCTCCGGCTGCCCGCGTTTCCCGTTGGGGCTGGGGCGGGCCTCTGCTCCCGCCGCCGAACGGCAAAAATCCTGCCTTTCGAGGCGTGAATACAATTGATTTCATCTGATTCTCTCTATATAATAGAACTATATTCTATTAGACAGAACTAAACGAAAGGCGAGCAATGCGGCTGGCAAGATTTGACGGAGGAAGGATAGGCATCGTCCTGGATCAGGAGATCGCGGATATCACGGGCATCGCCGGGGTCGATCCGGCGGAATGGCCCGCGACCGGCGTGCTGCGCCTGATCCGCGACTTCGACGCGAAAAGGGCGGAGATCGAGGCGGCGCTGGAAAGCGCGCCGCGCAAGCCGCTCGCCGCCGTTCGCCTCGAAACGCCGGTGCCGTGGCCGAACAAGGTCATCGCCTATCCGGTCAACTATCATGCCCATGGCAAGGAAATGCAGGCGCAATATCGCGCCACCAACCAGGGCTTTTTCCTGAAGCCCTGCTCGTCGCTCTCCGGCCCCGCCGATCCGGTGGTGCTGCCCAATGTGCCGGGGCGCGAGGTGCATCATGAAAGCGAGCTGGCGATCATCATCGGCAAGCAGGTGCGCGGCCTGAAACGCGAGGACTGGCGCGAGGCGGTGTTCGGCTATGCCTGCCTGCTCGACATGGTGGTGCGCGGGCGCGAGGAGCGCGTCTTCCGCAAGGCCTATGACAGCTTCTGCCCCGTCGGTCCGTGGATCGTCACCGCCGACGAGATCGAGCATCCCGACCAGCTCGGCATGAAGCTGTGGGTCGGCGACGAACTGCGCCAGTCGGCCAATACCCGCGATCTGGTGCTCGACATTCCGGGCATGGTCGAAATGGCTTCCGCCGTGATGACGCTCTACCCCGGCGACATCATCGCGACCGGCACGCCCGAAGGCGTCGGCCCGGTGGTGGCGGGCGACCGCATCCGCATCGCCATCGACCAAATCGGTGAGATGTCTGTCGATGTGGTGCAGGGCGAACTGGGCATGAGCGAGCCCTTCGCCCAGCCTTATGTGCCGCCCATCGTCAAGCAGAACTGAGATGACGGCGCGGCCCATGGACTCGCTCAACGCCCTCTATCAGGCGTTCACCGACCTCAACATGGAAGGCGGCTGGCATCGCCGCTTCCCGGCGTTGTGGCGCGAGCAGAAGAGGAATTTCCTGCCCCATGTCTGGCATTATGCGGATGTGAAGCCGATCCTCGACCGGGCGGGGGAACTGGTCGACACCGAATTTGCCGAGCGGCGCAACCTCACCATGTTCAACCCGGTCGAGGGGAATATCTATCCCACGGTGCGGACGCTGGTGGCCGCCTATCAGATGGTCCGCCCCGGCGAGGTCGCCCGCGCCCATCGCCACACGCCGAACGCGCTGCGGCTGATCCTCGAAGGCCGGGGCACTTCCACCATCGTCAACGGCAAACAGGTGGAGATGCGCCCCGGCGACGTGCTGCTGACGCCCAACTGGGCATGGCATTCCCATGCCAATGAGGGCGATGAAGATTGCTACTGGATGGACTTCCTCGACGTGCCGCTGGTGCATCTGCTGGAACCGATGTTCTACGAGCCGCATCGGCAGGGGCTGGAGCCGGAGGTCGAGCGGCTGGAGCAGGCGCCCATCGCCTTCCGCTGGGAGGATACGCTGGCAGCGCTCGACGCCGCTCAGGCGAGGGCAGGGGCCGGCCAGGTGGTTTCGGTGGAGCTGGGGCCGGAAAAGCTCGACACCATCGGCCTCCACATGCTGCGCATCCCGGCCGGCGGCGCGACCGCGCCGCTGCGCACCACGGCGAACAATATCTATGCGGTGGTGAAGGGCAGCGGCGTCACCGAAATCGACGGCGAGACGCTGGACTGGGCATTCGGCGACACCATCGCGGTGCCCGCCTGGCGGCCTTTCCTCCACCGCGCGGCGGAGGAGGCGGTGCTGCTGCGCGTCACCGACGAGCCCGTCTTCGCCAAGCTCGGCTGGCTGCGGGAAGAGCATTCTTGACGAGCGAACCGAATTTTCCGGGCCGACGCGCCCTGCCGGTGGCGGCGGCCGCCACCCCCATGCACATTTCTGACTGGAGCATCTCATGAGCAAATCGCCCAAAATCCTGATTGCCGGCGGCGGCATCGGCGGCATGGCTGCCGCCCTTTCCCTGCTGCGCCGCGGCTATGAGGTGGAGGTCTATGAGCAGGCGCGCGAGCTGGGCGAGGTCGGCGCGGGCGTGCAGATCAGCCCCAACGGTTCCCGCGCGCTCGACGCGCTGGGCGTGTTCGAGACGCTGAAGGCGGCATCCTGCGCGCCGCAGAAGAAGGAATTCCGCCTCTGGAACACCGGACGGCGCTGGCCGATGTTCGATCTGGGGCCGCTCGCGATCGAGAAATATGGCTATCCTTATCTGACCGTCTATCGCCCCGACCTGCTGGGTACGCTGGTGGACGCGGTGCGCGCGCTGTCGCCCGACTGCATCCGGCTGGCCAAATCGGTGACGGACGTGGAACTGCGCGACGATGGCGTGACGCTGCATTTTCAGGACGGCAGTTCGGCGGATGGCGATCTGCTGGTCGGCGCCGATGGCGTCAAATCGGCGGTGCGCAAGAGCCTGTTCGGCGACGACGAGGCTAATTTCACCGGCATGATCGCGTGGCGCGCGGTCATCCCGATGGAGCGGCTGCCGGAGCATCTGCGCCAGATGGTCGGCTGGACGTGGATCGGCCCCGGCGGCCACATGGTCAACTATCCGCTGCGCGGCGGCAAGCTGATGAACATGATCGGCACGATCGAGCGCGACGACTGGCAGGTCGAAAGCTGGTACGAGCAGGGCAGCATCGAGGAATGCGCGACCGACTTCGCCGGCTGGCACGAGGATGTGCAGACGCTGATCCACGCCGCGCCCACGGTAATGAAATGGGCGTTCATGGAGCGCACGCCGCGCACCGAATGGACGAAGGGCCGCGCGACGCTGCTCGGCGATGCCTGCCATGCGACGCTGCCCTTCCTCGCGCAGGGGGCGGTGATGTCGATCGAGGACGGCGTGGTGCTCGGCCGCTGCCTCGACAAATATGACGACCCGCTCGAAGCGCTGAAGGCCTATGAGCAGGCGCGGGTCGAACGCACCCGCAAGATGGTGATGGGCGCGAAGGAGAATACCGCGCGCTTCCACGAATCCGCGCTCGCGACCGAGGAAGGCGCGGTCAAATATATGGAAACCGAATGGAGCCGCGACCCGATCACCGATCGCTATGACTGGCTCTATCGCTACGACGTGCAGACCACGGAGATTTAATCGTGACGGCGAGCGAGGAAGGAGCGCTGCCGCCCGCCGACCTGTTGCGCGGCGTGCGCGTGCTGGACCTGACCAACGTGCTGTCCGGCCCCTATGCGACCTATCAGATGGCGATGCTGGGCGCGGAGGTCATCAAGGTCGAGAACCCGGACGGCGGCGATCTGGCGCGCAAGCTGGGCGCCTCCCCGGCGCTCAACGCGCAGATGATGGGCACGTCCTTCCTCGCGCAGAATGCGGGGAAGAAGTCCGTCACCATCGACCTCAAGCACCCGGACGGCAAGGCGCTGTTCCGCGAGCTGCTCGCCACGGCGGACGTGGTGGTGGAGAATTTCCGCCCCAAGGTGATGGAGCGGCTGGGCTTCGGCTATGAGGTGGTGAAGGCGATCCGGCCGTCGATCGTCTATTGCTCGATCTCCGGCTTCGGGCAGGACGGGCCGATGAGCGGCAATCCCGCCTATGACCAGATCGTGCAGGGTCTGTCCGGCGTGATGAGCATCACCGGCGATGCGCAGTCCGCGCCGCTGCGGGTGGGCTATCCGCTCTGCGACACGCTGGGCGGCGTCGGCGCCGCGTTCGCCATCGCCAGCGCGCTGTTCCGGCGCGAGCGGACGGGGCAGGGCTGCTATATCGACCTGTCGATGCTGGACGCGACCATCTCCGCGCTGGGCTGGGCGGTGTCCAACTATCTGATCGCCGGGGTGGAGGCCAAGCCCATCGGCAACCAGAACATGACTGCCGCGCCTTCGGGCGCGTTCCGCTGCGCCGACGGGCAGATCAACATCGCCGCCAACAAGCAGGAGCAGTTCGAGCGGCTGTGCGCGCTGATCGACCGGCCCGGCCTCGCGGCCGACCCCCGCTTCGCCGAGCGGGAAGCGCGCAAGACCAACCGCGCTGCGCTCAACGCGGTGCTGGACGAGGCGCTGTCCGCCCGCAGCGCCGAGGAATGGGAGACGCTGCTCAACGCCAACGGCATCCCCGCCGGGCGGATATTGAGCGTGCCGGAAATCCTCGCCCATCCGCAGATCACCGCGCGCGACCTGGTGCATGAAATCCCGATGGGCCAGCCGGGCCTCGACAGCGTGCGGGTGGTGCGCGCCGGTTTTGCGCTGGGCGACGGGCAACCGGGCGCACGCTCCGCACCGCCGGTGCTGGGCGCGGACAATGAAGCGATTTTCGGCGAGCTGGGGCGCGACGGGGCGGCGCTGGAGGGCCTCCGCGCCGCAGGTGCGATCTGAGATGCGGCGCGCGCAGCCTCGACCGCGACCCCGCGCGGCGGGCTCAGTCGTCGTGCAGCAGCGCGAAGCGGGCGGGCGTTTCACCCAGGTTGATGGACAGGCGGACGCAGGCCTCGCGCAGCAGCGGGCGCAGCTTCTCGACATAGTCCGGCGTGAAGCGGAGGCTGGGGCCGGAAAGGCTGATCGTGCCGAGCAGCGCATGGCCGGCGCCGAATACCGGCATCGACATCGCCGCCATTTCCGGGTCGACGCGGCCGACCGACACGACGCAGAAATCCTCCGGCCGCACCGGCTGGGCGGACGGCGTTTCGAACCGGCGCAATATGGTCGAGGCCGCGCCCTCGTTGAGCACGCGGCGGTCGCCGAGGCGGATGCTGTAGTCGCGAATGGCGTGGCGTCCGTCGATGCGGAACAGGCAGACCTGATATTCGTCGTCGCGGATGAAGAAGGACGCCCCTTCGTTGGTGGCGGCGACCAGTTCCTCCAGCACCGGCTGCACATAGTCGCGCAGTTCGAAGCTGTCCTGGAAAATGGCGGACAGGGCGAGCAGGCCGGAGCCGAGCTGATAGCTGCCGTCGGCGCGCTGCCACACGAAGCCGTATTTTTCCAGCGACCCCATGAGGCGCAGGATCGTGCTCTTGTAAAGCCCCGTCGCGCGCGCAATCTCGGCCAGCGTCAGGACGGGCTTTTCCCGCGTGAAAGCGTGCAGAATGTCAAATGCCCGGTCGACGGCGGCAACGCCTGCCTTGGAATTCATGATCCGAAAAGCCCCGTATGTGATGAAATGAGTGTTCCGTTTAACAGAACATCGGTTCGTTCTGCAACGGATATTCTTTCGACCGGGGCCTGCAAAAGCGAAGGAACAGCGAAATGAGCGATCTGCCTGCCAGCATCTCTATCAAGGAAGAAGGGCCGAGGGAAGGTTTCCAGATCGAGAAGAAGGCAATTCCCACGGAGCAGAAGATCCGCCTCGTCGATGCGCTGTCGGACACCGGGCTCGATTATATTCAGGTTACCTCCTTCGTTCACCTGGAAAAGGTGCCGGGCATGGCCGATGCCGAGGCAGTGGTCGCGGGCATGACGCCGCGCCCCGGCGTGCGCTATGCGGGGCTGTGGCTGAACCAGCGGGGGCTGGAGCGCGCGATCGCCACCGGGCGGCTCTATCTGGAAGGCAAGCTCACCCTCTACGCGTCCGATGCGTTCCTGAAAAAGAACCAGAACCGCACGCCGGACCAGCAGCTCGCCGCCCAGCCGGAGCTGATCCGCATGTATCAGGCGCACGGCATCCCGGTGCGGACCGGCTTCGTCACCGCCGCCTTCGGCTGTAATTTCGAGGGCGATGTGGAGCCATCGCGCGTGGTCGATCTGGTCGCGCAGATGCGCAGCGTCGCGCGCGACATGGGCGAGGACCTGTCGCTCATTGGCCTGGGCGACACCATGGCCTGGGCGACGCCGGAGCGCATCCGCCGCGTCGTCGGCATGGTGCGCGACGCCAACCCCGATGTGGAGCTGTCGCTGCATCTGCACGACACGCGCGGGCTGGGGCTCGCCAATGCCTATGCGGGGTTGCAGATGGGCGTGCGCCATTTCGACGCGGCGGTGGCGGGCCTCGGCGGCTGCCCCTTCGCCGCCCATGCGGGCGCGGCGGGCAATATCTGCACCGAGGATTTCGTGCTGATGTGCGAGGAAATGGGTGTCGCCACCGGTGTCGACCTCGAAAAGCTGATCGACTGCGCGCGGCTGGCCGAGGAGATTGTCGGCCACCCGCTGCCCGGCAAGGTGAAGGCCGGGGGCAGCCTGTCGGCGCTGCGCAGGCGCCTGTCCTGAAAGTGGAGGGAGAGGGCCTATATCCGGCCCCCTCCGCAACGTTTCAGCCTTCGTGCACGGTCTTGGTGACGAGGCAGGCGGCGAGGCCTTCGGGCCCGTCCTCATGCCCGTGGCCCGACCATTTGACGCCGCCGAACGGCGAGTCCGATCCGCCCACGGTCGTCGTGTTGATCGCCAGCATGCCGGTTTCCAGCTCGCTCTGGATCAGCCGCTGGCGCTTCGCGTCGCTGGTCCAGCAATAGGCGGCGAGGCCATAGGGCAGGCGGTTGGCCTCCGCGATCATATCCTCCTCGCTGCGATAGGGGTTGATCAGCGCGACCGGGCCGAACGGCTCCTCGTTCATCACCTGCGCATCCAGCGGGATTTCGGAGAGCACGGTCGGCGCGAAGAAGAAGCCGCGATTGCCGATCCGCTCGCCGCCGGTGTGCAGCTTCGCGCCCGCCCGCCGGGCATCGGCGATCAGGCTTTCCATCGCTTCGGGGCGGCGGGCATTGGCCATCGGCCCCATCTGCACGCCGTCCTCCAGCCCGTTGCCGACGCGCAGCGCCGCCGCCCGCTCGGCGAAGCCCGCGAGGAAGCGCTCATAGATGTTTTCCTGCACGATGAAGCGGGTGGGGGAGACGCAGACCTGCCCGGCATTGCGATATTTGTGCGGCACCACGGCGTTGAGCGCCGTGTCGAGGTCGGCATCGTCGAAGATCAGCACCGGGCCATGGCCGCCCAGTTCCATCGTCGTGCGCTTGAGGTCGTCCGCCGCCAGCTTGATCAGATGCTTGCCGATGGTGGTGGAGCCGGTGAAGCTCAGCTTGCGGATGACGGGCGAGCGCAGCAGGTGCGAGGATACCTCGGCCGGGATGCCGAACACCGCCTGCGCCACATCGCCGGGCAGCCCGGCGTCGTAGAGGCATTGCAGCACGCCCAGCGCCGAGGCCGGGGTTTCCTCCGCCGCCTTCAGGATCACCGAGCAGCCCGCCGCGATCGGCGCGCCCAGCTTGCGTCCGGCATTGCCGAGCGGGAAGTTCCATGGCGCGAACGCCGCGACCGGGCCGACCGGCTCATGCGTCACGGTGGAGCGCAGCCCTGCCGGGCGCACCAGCGCGCGGCCATAGAGGCGATGCACCTCGCCCGCGTAGAAGCGGAACAGGCCGACATTCATCATCACCTCGATGCGCGCCTCGGCCAGCGTCTTGCCCTGTTCCAGCGTCGCGGCGCGGGCGAGCTCCTCCCGCCGCTCCAGCATCAGCTGCGCCGCGCCTTCCAGCACCGCCGCCCGTTCCTGCGCCGACGCCTTGCGCCAACGGGCAAAGCCGCGCTGCGCCGCCTCCAGCGCGCGGTCGAGATCGGCGGGGGTGGCGAGCGGCAGCTGGCCCAGCACCTCTTCCGTCGCCGGGTTGACCACCGGGAAGGTGGCGCGCCCGTCCGTGCCGATCTTCTCGCCGTCGATCATCATGTACAGATCGGGATAGCCGCTCATCTTCTGTGCTCCATATGCGAATAGATTGTTCTGTTAGACAGCATTATGTTCTGAAATGAAAATGGCAAGCGCCGATTGCCTTCCCGCCAGTCCGGTGTCGCCATTCTTCGCTGCGCGGCTTGCATTTGGCAAGCGTCCGTCTATGGCCCCTGTCCATGGTCGGCGGGTCGTGGCGGACCTGCGCGGGATTTTTCTGCGCGCAAGGTGACTGACCTCTTTATCAGCCATGGCGGCTTCTTTATGCTGGAGGATGCACCGGCGCGGCCGGGCTCGACCCCTTGCGGGGAAAAGCGCCGTCCGTGCCGTGAGATGGAGTAGCTGAATGATCGCATTTTCTTCCTTCGTTCCCCAGCCTTGCGGGAAAGAAGGATGTCATTTCGCAGCCCGTATCCATGGATGAGGGCATGGCGGCGGCCATGCCGCGCGTGAGGGGGAAGCTGACGGCGCAGGCGCCGCTGGCGCCGCTGGTCTGGTTCAAGTCGGGCGGCGCGGCGCAATGGCTGTTCGAGCCCGCCGATGTCGAGGATTTGCAGGAATTTCTGCGCGACCTGCCGCCCGATGTGCCGGTGATGGCGCTGGGGCTGGGGTCGAACCTGATCGTGCGCGACGGCGGCGTGCCGGGCGTGGTCGTGCGGCTGGGCAAGGCGTGCGGCAAGGTGGAGCAGGTCGCGCCTCTGACCTTGCGCTGCGGCGGCGGGGCGTCGGGCATCGCGGTCTCGTCCGCCGCGCGGGATGCGGGCGCGGCGGGGCTGGAGTTCCTGCGCTCGATCCCCGGCACCGTGGGCGGCTTCGTGCGCATGAACGGCGGCGCCTATGGCCGCGAGGTGAAGGACATATTGGTCGAGGCCGACGTGGTGCTGCGCTCCGGCGAGCGGGTGACGCTGCCGGTCGGGGCGCTGGGCTACAGCTATCGCCACAGCACCCTGCCCGAAGGGGCTATCGTCGTTTCCGCGACCTTCCGGGGCGAGCCGGGCGAGCCTGCCGCCATTCAGGCGGAGATGGATCGCATCGCCGCCGAGCGCGAAGCCTCGCAGCCGCTGCGCAGCCGCACCGGCGGATCGACCTTCAAGAACCCGCTGCCGCACAAGGCATGGCAGTTGGTCGACGAGGCCGGATGCCGGGGGCTGCGACTGGGCGACGCGCAGGTGTCGGAAAAGCATTGCAACTTCCTGCTCAACCTCGGCGCGGCAAGCTCCGCCGATATCGAGGCATTGGGCGAGGAGGTGCGCCGCCGGGTGAAGGACAGCAGTGGCGTGGAACTGGAATGGGAAATACAGCGCGTGGGCCTGGAATTGGTCAAGGTTTCGAAGGATAGCGACGCATGAGCCGTGGTCCGTGGCATGTCGCCGTGCTGATGGGCGGCTGGTCGTCGGAGCGCCCGGTTTCGCTGTCGAGCGGCGAGGGCGTGGCCAGGGCGCTGGAATCGCGCGGCCACACAGTGACGCGCATCGACATGGACCGCGATGTCGCGCTGCGGCTGGCGGAGGCGAAGCCCGATATCGTGTTCAACGCCCTCCACGGCGTGCCGGGCGAGGACGGCACGGTGCAGGGGATGATGGACCTGATGGGCATCAGATATACCCATTCGGGCCTCGCCACCTCGGTCGTCGCCATCGACAAGGAACTGACCAAGCAGGTGCTGGTGCCCGCCGGCATTCCGATGCCCGCCGGCAAGGTGGTGCGCAGCGAAAGCCTGCACGAAGGCGACCCGCTGCCGCGCCCCTATGTAGTGAAGCCGCCGCGCGAGGGCAGCTCGGTCGGCGTCGCCATCGTCACGGCGGACGGCAATTACGGCTCGCCCATCGGCCGCGATGTGGAGGGGCCGTGGAAGCATTTCGATGAGCTGCTGGCCGAACCCTATATTCGCGGGCGGGAGTTGACCACGGCGGTGCTGGGTGAGGAGGCGCTGCTGGTCACCGAATTGCGGCCCAAATCGGGCTTCTACGATTTCGACGCCAAATATACCGACGGCATGACCGAGCATGTCTGCCCCGCCGACGTGCCGGAGGAGATAACGCAGGCGTGCCGCGACATCGCGCTGCGGGCGCATCGCCTGCTGGGGTGCAAGGGCACGTCGCGCGCCGATTTCCGCTGGGACGACGAAAAGGGGCTGGACGGCCTCTTCCTGCTGGAGGTCAACACCCAGCCGGGCATGACGCCGCTCAGCCTCGTGCCCGAACAGGCGGCGAAGCTGGGCATCGACTATGCCGAGCTGGTCGAGCGCATCATCGAAGAGGCGCTATGAGCGAAGCGCGCATCCGTCGCGGAGGCACCAGCCGTCTGTCCGTCAAGGGGCAGGCGAAGGTCACCGCGCGGTCGCGCCGGGGCGCCGTCCGCCAGAAATCGGCGTTCGACCTGTGGCTGGCGCGCTTGCCGATCAGCCGGGCGGGCCTCAACCGCCTGATCAACTGGGCGGTGCTGCTGCTGATCGCGCTGCTGCTCTGGGGCGCGGCGAGCTTCTTCGGCCTGTTCGGCATGCTGCGCATGGAAATGGGCGAATGGGCGGCGCGTGCGGGCTTTCAGGTGGAGAAGGTCGAGGTGCACGGCACCGAGCGCATGGACGAGATGGCGGTCTATGCGATCGCGCTGGGGCAGGTGGACCGCTCGATGCTGAACATCGACCTGCCGAAGGTGCGGCAGGACATCATGCACCTGCCCTGGGTGCAGGATGCGCGCATTTCCCGCCGCCTGCCCGATACGCTGGTGGTCGACGTGGTGGAGCGCAAGCCCGCGGCCGTGTGGCAGCAGGGCGGCAAGCTTTCGCTGATCGATGCCGAGGGCGTGGTGCTGGAGCCGGTGTCGCCCGCCGCGATGCCGGACCTGCCGCTGCTGGTGGGGACGGACGCCAACCGGCAGGCGGCGCGGCTTGCGCTGCTGATGGAGGCGGCGCCCGCGCTGAAGCCGGTGCTGGCCGGGGCGACCTGGGTCGGCAACCGCCGCTGGGACCTGCGCTTCCAGTCGGGCGAGACGCTGTCGCTGCCGGAGGGGGATGAGCAGGCGGCGAGCGCGCTGGTCACCTTCGCGCGGCTCGATGGCCTCAACCGCCTGCTGGGACGCGGCATTCCGCGCTTCGACATGCGCGATCCCGACAAGTTCATCCTGCGCCTGCCCAAGGGGGCGAATGCGCCGGACGTTCCGGCTTCCGCCGCCGATGGCGACAAGGCGGACGCTCCGGCCGGGGAGGACGCCACGGACAGCACCGGCGCGGATGCGCCGCGCAAGGAACAGGGTTGACGACGCATGCCACCACCAAAGACCCGACAGCTCATCACCGCCGTGGACATAGGCTCGTGGAAGATCTCCGCGCTGATCGCGGCGATCAACGACGCGGGCGAGATGGAGGTGCTGGGCACCGGCCAGCGCGAGAGCCGGGGCGTGCGCCGGGGCTTCATCGCCGACATGGAGCGCACCGAACTCGCCGTGCGGGAGACGGTCGAGCAGGCCGAGCGCGTCGCGGGCAGCAACATCGAGGATGTGTGGGTCGGCTTTTCGGGCGGCAACCTCGTCAGCGACATCGTGTCGGTGGAGCGGGAGCTGGGCGGCTTCCGCGTGGAGCGCGACGATATCGAGGAACTGATGGTGATCGGCCGGGACAGCATCGACCCCGGCGGCAAGGTGATATTGCACGCGCAGCCCGCCTGCTTCGTCATCAACGGCACCGAGGGGGTGAAGCGGCCCGAAGGCATGCACGCCGACCGGCTGGGCGTCGACATCCATGTGGTGTTGGCCGACGGCGCGCCGCTGGCGAACATGGAATTGTGCGTGCGTGGGGCCTATCTCAACGTCAACGGCATCGTCGCCGCGCCGATGGCGACGGGCATGGCTTGCCTGAGCGAAGAGGAGCGGGAGTTGGGCGTGGCGCTGGTCGAACTGGGCGCGGGCGTCACCAATGTCTCGGTCTATGCGGGCGGCATGCTGCTCGGCATGCAGAGCATTCCGATGGGTGCGTCCGACATCACCGACGATATCGCCTCGGCCTTCGGCATCCGTCGCAGCCAGGCGGAACGGGTGAAATGCTTCTACGGCTCGGCGCTCCAGAACCCGCGCGATTTCCGCGAGATGATCGAGATCGTGCCCAATGTCGCGGAGGGGGAGCGCAGCGACGGCGGGCGCATCACCCGCGCCGCGCTGGTCGCGGTGATCTGCGAGCGGCTCAACCAGATCATGGTGAAGGTGGGCGAGGCGCTGACGCAGCTGGGCTTCACCACGCCCGCCGGGCGGCAGGTGGTGCTGACCGGCGGAGGCGCGGAGATGAAGGGCATCGCCGACTATGCGCAGGGCGCGCTGGGGCGCACGGTGCGCATCGGCCGCCCGCGCGGTCTGCTCGCCTTGCCGGAGGCACATTCCGGCCCTGCCTTCGCGACATTGGTGGGCCTCGCGCTCTATGGTCATGCAAGGCCGCTGGACCTGAGGCAGATGGAGGGCGTGGCCGGTTCTTCCGGCGCGCAGGCCACGCCGATGGGCTGGTGGCGGCGCCTCGTCAGCGTGGTGAAGGCGAATTACTGACAATCTGTTACGTTCCTCAATGGATTTGGTTAAAAAAGGGATGAATTGCGTTCTGATCTCGTGCATGAAGCAGAATTGAAACATGTGCCGATCCGGCATTATTGGGGCAGCAATGGAAGGTTGGGGCACCGGCCCTTGGGAGCAGATATATGAGCATCGAAATCGGACCGCCGCTTGTTGACGAACTGAAGCCCCGCATCTCCGTCATCGGTGTGGGGGGCGCGGGCGGAAACGCCATCGCCAACATGATCGCGGCCCAGGTGGAAGGGGTCGATTTCATCGTCGCCAATACCGATGCGCAGGCGCTCAATGCGTCTCCGGCGGAACGGCGCATCCAGCTCGGCCCGCGCATCACCGAAGGGCTGGGCGCGGGCTCGCGGCCGGAAATCGGCCGCGCGGCGGCGGAAGAAACCATCAATACCGTGGAAGAGGCGCTCGACGGCGCGCATATGGTGTTCATCGCGGCCGGCATGGGCGGCGGCACCGGCACCGGCGCAGCCCCGGTCATCGCCAAGGCGGCGCGCGATCGCGGCATTTTGACCGTGGGCGTCGTCACCAAGCCCTTCACCTTCGAAGGGGCCCGCCGGGCGCGCTCGGCCGATGCCGGTATCGAGGAATTGCAGAAGCATGTCGACACGCTGATCGTCATCCCGAACCAGAACCTCTTCCTCGTCGCCAATCCGAACACGACCTTCAAGGAAGCGTTCCAGATGGCCGACGAGGTGCTGCAGCAGGGCGTGCGCGGCATCACCGACCTGATGGTCATGCCGGGCCTCATCAACCTCGACTTCGCGGACGTCCGTTCCGTCATGGGCGAGATGGGCAAGGCGATGATGGGCACGGGCGAGGCCGACGGCGACGGCCGCGCGCTGGCCGCCGCCGAAAAGGCGATCGCCAACCCGTTGCTCGACGGCGTGTCGATGAAGGGCGCGAAGGGCGTCATCGTCTCGATCACCGGCGGCGAGGACATGCGCCTGATGGAGGTGGACGAGGCCGCGAACCATATTCGCGAGCTGGTCGATCCCGATGCGAACATCATCTGGGGCTCGGCGTTCAACCCGGACCTCGAAGGCAAGATCCGCGTGTCGGTCGTCGCGACCGGCATCGAGAGCGAAAGCAGCCCGGCGGCGGTGCCCGCGTCGCAGCCGTTCAGCTTCGCCAGCCGTCCGGCGGCGGCGCCCGCCGCGCCGGTTGCCGCACCCGCGCCTGCCCCGGCGGCAGAGGTGCCGCCGGTCGAAGCGCAGCCCGCTGCGGCCGAGCCGGTGGCCGAGGAAGAGCCGATGGATCTGGCCGGCACCGAGGCGGAAGCTGTGGCGGAAACCGTGCAGCCCGCACCCGCCGTGGAACCGGAAGCCGCGCCGGTGCGCCCGGTCGCCCGGTTCGACGACATCAACGGCGAGGACGAATTGCTGCTGGGCGGAGAGGCCCCCGCGCCCCGTTCGCCGCTGGCGTCGAAGCCCGCCGCTGCGGCCAAGCCCGCGCCCGCGCCGCGCAGCACCGGCGGAACGCTGTTCGAGCGCATGTCCGGCCTGTCTCGCGGTTTCGGCCGCACCAATGAGGCGGAGGACGAGGAAGAAAGCGCGCCCGTGACCAACTTCCCGCAGTTCCTCAACCGGCAGGGCAATCAGTAAATCGCCGGCCGGCCAGCCGCTTCCTTCGGGGAGCGGCGGACCGCCGACCGTCCTTCCCGCCGATCCGCGCGGGAACCTGTCCGGCATGGCGCCGCGCAGGAAAAGCGAACAGCAGGGGGCGGCCTGCCGGAACCGGCGGGCGGCTCTATAGATAAAAGGGGTCCGCGCCTTTTCCGGTCGGGGAAGGCGCCCGGATCGCGACCGTGACAGCATGGCGCGATCCGCAACGACAGCAACGGACAAACCCTGGATAACCCGATCATGACCGTCCTTTTTCGTTCCCTCCTCGGCTCGGCCAGCCTGCTTGCCGGTTGCGCATTGGCACTGACCCCTGCCGCCGCGCTGGCCCAGACCGCCGCGCCGTCCTCCTCACAGGCGGAAGCGCAGTCCGCCGCCGATGCCGGGCGCACGCTCGCCAATGCGATGTCGAGGCTGGCGAGCAGCCCGCGCGACACCGACGCGCTGATCGACGCCGGGGAAGCCGCGCTGAAGCTGGACGATCCGCGCTCCGCCATCGGCTTTTTCGGCCGGGCGGACGATGTGTCGCCCAATAACGGCCGGGTGAAGGCGGGGCTGGGGCGGGCGATGCTGGCGCTGGGGCAGACCGGCGACGGCCTGCGCCTGATGGAGCAGGCGGCGACCCTGCGCTATTCCGACCTGCCGTTGCTGATCGATCGCGGGTTGGCGCGCGACCTCAGCGGCAATCAGGCGGGCGCGCAGCGCGATTATCAGGAGGCGCTGCAACGCGACCCCGACAATGCGGTCGCCCTGCGCCGCTATGCGGTGTCGCTCGGCATTTCCGGCCAGGTCGACATGGCCGAGCGAACGCTGCAACCGCTGCTGTACAAGAACGACCGCGCCGCATGGCGCGACCGCGCCTTCATCCTGGCGATGAACGGGCGCACCGCCGACGCGCTGGACATTACCAGCAAGACCATGCCGCCCGCGCTGGCCGACGCGATCAAGCCCTATATCGAGCGCATGGCGATGCTGACGCCGGGGCAGCGCGCGGCGGCCGTGCATATGGGGCAGTTCCCCGCCGGGCTGGTCAATGTGCGCGTGGCTTCCACCGCCGTGCCCGCCCCGCAGCCGCCCTCCGCCACCGTCGAACCGGCCGAGAGGAAGAGCGGCAGGGAGAGGCAGCCCCGCACCCGGACCACTCGCGCCGCCGCGCGGGAAAGCGCCGCCGCCACCCGCATCGCCGCCGCGCCTGTGGCCCCCTCCGCACCGACACCCGCGCCCGCGACTCCGCCGCCTGCGTCGGCCGGGCGCGCAACCCCGGCACCCGCGACTTCCGCGCCTGCGACGCCTGCACCCGCCGCCCGGCCTGTCGCCGGTCCGGCAGCCAGTGCGACGCCAGCCAGCCAATCACCGGCCAGCCAGCCTGCGGCCAGTCCGCCGCCTCAGCCCGCCCCGGTGGTGAGGGCAGCCGCGCCGACGCCTCCAACATCGACGCCCTCCGCATCCCCGCCCGCTACGCCGAGAGTCGATCTACGGCCCGCAACCGCCGTTGCCGCCACGCCTCGCGAGCCGGTGGGAACCGCCGTGGCGGCGGCACAGCCTCCCGCCGCGCGGCAGATTCAGGGACCACCCACGCCGGTGGAGGGGGCGGTCCGGACCCCCGCCGCGCCCGCCGCCACCCCGGCCACGCCCGCCTCGGCGCCCGCCCCGGCCGTGGCTTCCGTCCCCGCAGCTACACCCGCACCCGCACCCGCGTCCACGCCCACGCCCGCCGCCCCGGCGGAATCGACTCGTTCGCTGGCCGAGATCATGGCGGAGATCAGCATTCCGGAGGCGGAGCGCCGTCAGGACGTGGTGCCGGTCAACCTCGCGGAAATCGCCGCGATGCAGGCCGAGAAGCGCAGGCAGGAAGCGGCCGAGGCTAGGGCACGCAAGGCCGCCGAGGCGAAGGAGGCCGCCCGCCGCAAAGCGGAGGCCGAAGCGAAGGCCAAGGCCGAGGCGGAGAAGAAGCGCCTTGCCGAAAATCCCGCCCGTTATTGGGTGCAGATCGGCGTCGGGCGGGACAAGGGCGCGCTCGCCTTCACGCTCCGGCGGATGAAGAAGGATCATGCCGCGCTCGCCAGATATGACGGCTGGTCGGCGGGCTGGGGGCAGACCAACCGCCTCGTGGTCGGGCCGTTCCCCAATCTGGCCAAGGCCAGGGCGGTCGAGGCGGAGATGAAGAAAGCGGGCAGCGATGCCTTCGTCTGGCGCAGCGATGCGGGGGAAGAGGTTGACAGGATCGGCGGCTGAGGCGCATCGCCTCTTTCCGATGACCAGAACGACCGCATCCTATGCCTGCCATCCGGACGAAAGCCGGGGCCGCCTCTATCCCGAACCGGGCGGGGAGACGCGCGGCCCGCGCGACGTGTACCAGCGCGACCGCGACCGGATCATCCATTCCATCGCCTTCCGGCGGTTGCGCCACAAGACGCAGGTGTTCGTCGCGCCCGACGGCGATCATTACCGCGTCCGCCTGACCCACAGCCTGGAGGTCGCGCAGATCGGCCGCACCATCGCGCGGGTGCTGGGCCTCAACGAGGATCTGACCGAGGCGCTCTGCCTCGCCCATGATATCGGCCATCCACCCTTCGGCCATGCCGGGGAAAAGGCGCTGGAAGAGGCGCTGCGCGATGCCGGGGGCTTCGACCACAACGCCCATTGCCTGCGCATATTGATGCAGCTCGAAAGCCCCTATCCGCGCTTTCCGGGGCTGAACCTCAGCTGGGAAATGCTGGAGGGGCTGGCCAAGCATAACGGCCCGGTGCGCAATCCGAACTGGGCGATGCGGGAGCTGGACGCGCTCTTCCCGCTCGAGCTCGACAGCTGGCCTTCGCTGGAGGCGCAGGTCGCGGCGATCGCCGACGATATCGCCTATGACAATCACGACATAGACGATGGCCTGCGCGCGGGCATGCTGACGCTCGACCAGATTTGCGAAGTGCCGTTCGTCAGGGCGGGGTGGGACAAGGTGCACGCCCGCTATCCCGATGTCGAGGAAAGCCGCCTGCTTCGCGAGCTGATCCGCGACCAGATCGGCGTGATGGTAAACGACCTGATCGAGGCCAGCCGGCGGCGGATTGCGGAATCGGGGGTGAAAAACGCTGCCGATGTGCGCGCAGCGGGTCATCGTCTCATCGATTTTTCCGATGAAATGGCCGCCCATGAACGCGGCCTCAAGCGCTTCATGTACGCCAATCTCTATCTGTCCGGCACGCAGCTGGCGGAGGCGGAGCGGGCGCAGCGCATCGTCTCCGGCCTGTTCGCCGCCTATCGCGAGCGGCCCGCCCTGATGGGCGAGGGCTGGGGCGCGTGCGCGCCGATGGAGGAACCGCAGCGCAGCCGTCATATCGGCGATTATATCGCGGGCATGACCGATCGTTTCGCCGAGCGCTGCCATGAGGAAATCCACGGCGCGCTGCCTCCGGCCTGACGGCTGTTCGCCTGTCCGGTTGACAGGCCGGGCGCTTTGGGCGAAGGCTCGCCCTGTCTCCACGGCGAAGCGGATTCGCCATGGTCAGAATACGGGAGAGTGTTGGCGCCGGTTTGCCGGTTCCAGCCGCCGAAGGAGCAACCGCCCCGGAATCTCTCAGGCCGCAGGACCGTATTCTGGTGCAGGCACTCTGGAAAGCGGACGGATCTCCGTCCCACCGAAGGGGTAAGCCACCGTCCCGCCAGCGGGAAGATGGTCAAAGCTCTCAGGTTCCGTGACAGAGGGGGTCAGGAAAGGGCGGGTGCTTTCGCGCCCTTCGTTCCTGTCCACCATGTACGGAGAGATGAGAGATGGGCGACCCCGGTAAAACTGACGTCGTTGCCGAAGACGGCCTGGCCGACCTGCCGTTGCAGCAGCTTCCCCTCGATGGCTGGCATCGGGCGCGGGGCGCGCGCATGGTCGGCTTCGCGGGCTATGAAATGCCGATCCAGTATGAAGGCATCATGGCCGAACATTTGTGGACCCGCGCGCATGCAGGGCTGTTCGACGTCAGCCATATGGGCCAGCTCAGCTTCACCGGCGAAGGCGTGGACGCCGCGCTGGAGGCGATGATCCCGGCGGCCATCGCCACGCTGGAGGCGGGGCGGCAGCGCTATTCGCTGCTGCTCGACGAGCAGGGCGGCATATTGGACGACCTGATGGTCGCCCGGCGGCCGGACGATATCTACATGGTCGTCAACGGCGCGACCAAATATGACGATATCGCCTGGATGCTCGACCAGCTGCCCGACGAGGTGACGATCAACCTGATGGACGAGCAGGCGCTGCTCGCGCTGCAAGGGCCGGAGGCGGAAGGCGCGCTGGCGCGGATCGTACCGGGGGTGGAGCGGCTCTTCTTCATGCAGGCCGCCGCCTTCGCGTGGAACGGCCATGCGCTGTGGATCAGCCGCACCGGCTATACCGGCGAGGACGGGTTCGAGATCAGCCTGCCCGCGCAGGTCGCCGCCGCCTTCGCCGACGCGCTCTGCGCAATGGACGAGGTGAAGCCGATCGGCTTGGGCGCGCGGGATTCGCTGCGTCTGGAGGCCGGACTGCCGCTCTACGGTCATGACCTGACGCCGGAAACCGGCGTGGTCGGCGCGGGCCTCGCCTTCGCCATCCCGAAGTCCCGGCGGGAACAGGGCGGCTATGTCGGCCATGATCGGGTCGCTCGGGAACTGGCGGAAGGCGCGCGCCTGCGCCGCGTCGGCCTCGCGATCGAAGGGCGCCTGCCCGCGCGCGAGGGCGCGCCGGTCTTCGCGGGCGCGGAGCAGGTGGGCACCGTCACGTCGGGCGGCTTCGCACCCAGCCTCAACGCGCCCATCGCGATGGGCTGGATCGACGCGGCGCACGCCGCCATCGGCACGCCGCTGGAAATCGAGGTGCGCGGCAAGCGGATCGCCGCCCATGTCGCACCGATGCCGTTCGTGCCGCATCGCTATCATCGCCAGAAGAATTGAGAAGAGAGGGGGACCGATCAATGAGCCGCTATTTCACGCAAGAGCATGAATGGATCGACGTCGATGGCGAGATCGCCACCGTCGGCATTACCGATTTCGCGCAAGGGCAGCTGGGCGATATCGTGTTCGTGGAACTGCCGGAGAAAGGCCGGAAGGTCGCGAAAGGCGACGATGCCGCCGTGGTCGAATCGGTGAAGGCGGCGTCGGATGTCTATGCCCCGGTATCGGGCGAGGTGGTCGAGGCGAATGGCGCGCTGGAAGGCGACCCGGCGCTGGTCAACGGCGATGCGGAGGGCGAGGGCTGGTTCTTCCGCCTGCGCCTCGCCGATGCGGCGGAGCTGGAAGGGCTGATGGACCGCGCCGCCTATGACGCCTTCGTCGCGGGTCTCTGATCCTTCCCGATGATTTCCTCCCCTCGCGCGCGGGCCGTGCGTGAGGGAGTGAAGCGAGGACATATCCCATGCGCTATCTTCCCCTGACCGATGCCGACCGGCAAGCGATGCTCGACCGGATCGGCGTCGCGACGATCGACGATCTGTTCATCGACGTTCCCGCCGAAGCGCGACTCGACGGGCCGATCGAGGGCCTGCCCGGCCATGCGAGCGAATTGGCGGTGGAGCGCCATATGGCCGCGCTCGCCCGGCGCAACATGGCGGCGGGCGACGGGCCCTTCTTCCTGGGTGCCGGGGCCTATCGCCATCATGTCCCGGCCAGCGTCGACCATCTGATCCAGCGCGGCGAGTTCCTGACCGCCTATACGCCCTATCAGCCGGAAATCGCGCAGGGCACGCTCCAGATATTGTTCGAGTTCCAGACGCAGGTCGCCCGGTTGCTGGGCTGCGACGTCGCCAATGCCAGCATGTATGACGGATCGACCGCCTGCTGGGAGGCGATCGGCATGGCGCGGCGGATCACCAGGCGCGGCAAGGCGCTGCTGTCCTCCGGCCTTCACCCCCATTATGTCAGTGTCGCCCGCACCATGGCGACCTTCACCGGCGACGAACTGGTGCACCGCGCGCCAGGCCTCGATGTGGCGGGCGATGGCGAGGAACTGATCGCGGTACTGGATGCCGACACCAGCTGCGTGGTCGTGCAATATCCCGATATATTGGGCCGTATCAATGATTTGTCGGTATTGGCGGAGAAGGCGCATGAGATCGGCGCGCTGCTGATCGCGGTCGTCACCGAGCCGGTGGCGCTGGGCGCGTGCCGCGCGCCGGGCGAGATGGGCGCGGATATCGTCGTGGGCGAGGGGCAGTCGCTGGGCGTCGGCCTGCAATTCGGCGGACCCTATCTCGGCCTGTTCGCCACGCGGCAGAAATATCTGCGCCAGATGCCGGGCCGCCTGTGCGGCGAGACCGTCGATGCGGAAGGCAAGCGCGGCTTCGTGCTGACCCTCTCGACGCGGGAGCAGCATATCAGGCGCGAAAAGGCGACGTCGAATATCTGTACCAATTCAGGGCTTTGCGCGCTGGCCTTCAGCATTCACCTGACCCTGCTGGGCGAAAAGGGGCTGCGCGATCTGGCGCTGCTGAACCATGCCCGTGCGGCGCAGGTGGCGGAGAGGCTCGCCGCCCTTCCCGGCATTCGCCTGCTGAACCACAGTTTTTTCAACGAGTTCACCATCGTCCTTGAGAAGGATGCACGGCAAGTCGTGCGCGATCTCGCCGATCGCGGCGTGCTGGCGGGCGTATCGCTGGGGCGGCTTTATCCCGACGAGGCGAATATCGCGCGGGGCCTTGTCGTCGCGGTCACCGAAACCGTTACCGACGAGGATATCGACGCCCTTGTCTCGGGCCTGAAGGAGGTGCTGGCGTGACGATCAACCAGAGCGGATGGCGCCCGGAAAGCGGCGCCGGGCTGCCCCTCGACACGGCGCTGCCGGCGACGGCGACCGGCAATCGCGGGCTGATGCTGGAAGAGCCGCTGATCTTCGAAATCGGTTCTGCCGATCGCAGCGGCGTCGATATCGAGGCCGCTCCCGCCATCGCCAGCCGCCTCGGCGGGCTGGAGCGCAGCGAGGCGATCGGCCTGCCTGGCCTGTCGGAGCAGGAGACGGTGCGCCATTATACCCGCCTGTCGCGCCAGAATTATGCGATCGACCTGGGGCTGTTCCCGCTGGGCTCCTGCACGATGAAGCATAATCCGCGCCTCAACGAAAAGGTCGCCCGCCTGCCGGGCTTCGCGGATATCCATCCGCTCCAGCCCGTCGCGACGGTGCAGGGCGCGCTCGCCGTCATTCATGAGCTGGGCGAGTGGCTGAAGGCGCTGACCGGCATGGCCGCCGTTGCGATGAGCCCCAAGGCGGGCGCGCATGGCGAACTGTGCGGCCTCCTTTCCATCCGCGCGGCGCTGGAGGCGCGGGGCGATGCGCGCCGGGTGATCCTCGTGCCGGAAAGCGCCCATGGCACCAACCCCGCGACGGCGGCGTTCTGCGGCTATGCGGTGGAGGACATCCCCGCCACTCCCGACGGCCGCGTCGATGTGGCGGCACTGACGGCCCGGCTGGGGCCGGATGTCGCGGCGGTGATGATCACCAACCCCAATACCTGCGGCCTGTTCGAGCGCGACCTCAAGACCATTGCCGACGCGGTGCATGCGGCCGGCGCCTTCGTCTATTGCGACGGCGCCAATTTCAACGCGATCGTCGGGCGGGTGCGCCCCGGCGATCTTGGCGTCGATGCGATGCACATCAACCTGCACAAGACCTTTTCCACCCCCCATGGCGGCGGCGGTCCGGGCAGCGGGCCGGTCGTGCTGTCCGAGGCGCTCGCGCCGTTCGCGCCGCTGCCCTTCGTGGAAAAGCGCGCGGACGGCAGCTTCCTGCTGGTGGAGGAGGAAACCGCAGGCGAGCATCATGGCCAGAGTTTCGGCCGGATGGTGGCTTTTCACGGGCAGATGGGGATGTTCACCCGCGCGCTCGCCTATATATTGAGCCATGGCGCGGACGGCCTGCGTCAGGTCGCCGACGATGCGGTGCTCAACGCCAATTATGTGCTGCGCAGCCTCGACGATCTGCTCGACGCCCCGTTCGGCGCGAGCGGGCCGTGCATGCACGAGGCGCTGTTCAGCGATGCCGACCATGGCCGGGGCGGGCTGGCGGAGGGATTCACCACGCTGGATATCGCCAAGGGACTGATCGACGAGGGCTATCACCCGATGACGGTCTATTTCCCGCTGGTCGTCCATGGCGCGATGCTGGTCGAGCCGACCGAGACAGAGAGCAAGGCGGCGCTCGACCAGTTCATCATGGCGCTGCGCAGCGTGGCGGAGCGGGCGAAGGCGGGCGATCCGCTGCTGAAGGGCGCGCCGTGGCATGCGCCACGCCGCCGCCTCGACGAGACATTGGCCGCGCGCAAGCCGGTGCTGACATGGGAGAAGCCCGCCGCCGCCCAATGAGCCGCGCGGGCTTGCGGGAAGGAGGAGCATTGAGCGAGGACGGACGGCCCTGGTTCGTGGAGGACGGCAGAACGCCGGGCGCGGACCCGCGTTTGCACGCGCCCGCGACGCAGCGCAACCGGGATGCGATAGCCGATGTCCTCGCGCGCGAACTGCCCGCCGCCGGGCTGGTGCTGGAGGTGGCGAGCGGATCGGGCGAGCATGTGATCCATTTTGCGCGCCTGTTTCCGGCGCTGGACTGGCAGCCGTCCGACCCGGATGCGATGGCGCGCGCCTCGATCGCCGCATGGGCGGCGGGGTCGGGGCTGTCCAATATCCGCATGCCGCTGGATATCGACACGGCGCTGCCCCGCTGGCCCATCGACCGGACCGACGCGCTGCTCTGCATCAACATGACGCATATCAGCCCATGGGAAGCGACGCAGGGCCTGTTCGCCGGGGCGGCGGGGATCATGGCGCCGGGGGCACCGCTGATCCTCTACGGTCCTTTCCTGCAAGCGAATGTCGAAACCGCGCCCGGCAATCGCGCCTTCGACGCACAGTTGCGCGCCCGCGACCCGCGCTACGGCCTGCGTTCGGTGGAGGATATCGACGTTCTCGCGGCGCGGCACGGCTTCGCGCGCGATGCGCTTCATCCCATGCCCGCCAACAATCTGACGCTGGTCTACCGGCTCAGTCCGCCGCCACCCCGGTCTTGAAGGTATCGCGGCGGCGGACGCGTTCGCGCCAGGCGATATAGATGCTGCTGCCCGCGATGATGACTGCGCCGATCCATGTCGTCGGGCCGGGCAGGGCGCTCCACAGCAGCCAGCCCAGCAGCGTCGACCAGAGCAGCGTCGAATAATCCATCGGCAGCACCAGCGACACCGGCCCCCAGCGCAGCGACGAGGTCATGAACAATTGCGCCGCGCCGCCCGCCAGCCCCATCAGCGCCAGCAGGGCGAAGGTGCCGGCATCATGGACGCGGCCGAAGAAGACCATGGCGACGATCAGCGGCGGCAGGGACAGGGCGGCGAAATAGAAGACGGTCGTCGTCGGCGCCTCGGTGCGGCCGATCTGCCGCAGCAGCAGCGAGATGAACGAGGTGACCACCGCCCCGGTTATCGCGATGCCGACGCCCAGGCTGGTCACGCCGCCATGGACGCCGCCGGGGTTGATGATGATCGCCACGCCGACGAAACCGGCCAGCACCGCCAGCCAGCGATGGACGCCCGGCCGCTCGCGCAGGAAGAGTACGGAAAGGATCGTCGCGAAGATCGGCACGGTGAAGCCGATCGTCGTCGCCTCCGCCAGCGGCAGCAGGATCACCGCGCCGAAGTTCAGCAGCATGCCGGTCATGCCGACCAGCGTGCGGCTGACATGCATGCCGAGGTGCCGGGTGCGCAGGCTGGCGAGGCCGGGGCCGATCATCACCACGAACAGCGCGAGGGGGAGGGACAGGAGCTGGCGATAGAACAGCGTCTCGACCAGATGGACGCCGCGATCGCTCACCCATTTGACGCAGGCGAAATTCACCGAAATCGCCACGGCGGCGAGCAGGCGGAGCGTCAGGGCGTAGAGCGGCCGCGTTTCCTGCGTGGCGTCTGTCTGGTGGCCGGAGGACATGCGCCCGCTTTAGCCATATTGCAGCGCAGCGCAATGACCGAGAAGGGGTGCGCGCTCGTTCCGCCGGATTTCGCGCGGCGGCCTTAGAGGCAGGCGTCGAGCAGCGCCTGATCGAAGCCGAAGCCGCGCGCCTTTTCCAGCGTATAGGGGCGCAGGCCCATCGAGCGATATTCGCCGATGATCTTGCCGTCATTGTCCTCGGACAGATATTCGAACTTGAACAGTTCCTGCGTGACGATGACGTCGCCTTCCATGCCGATCACCTCGGTGACGTTGGTGACGCGGCGGGAGCCGTCGCGCAGGCGTTTCACCTGCACGATGAGGTCCACCGAATCGGCGATCTGCTTGGAAATGGCCTCTTTCGGGATCTTGATGTCGCCCATCAGGATCATGTTCTCCATACGGCCGAGGCATTCGCGCGGGGAGTTGGAGTGAAGGGTGCACATGGAGCCGTCATGGCCGGTGTTCATCGCGGCGAGCAGGTCGAAGCACTCCGCGCCGCGAATTTCGCCCAGGATGATGCGGTCCGGCCGCATACGCAGCGCGTTCTTCACAAGGTCGCCGATGGTGATCTCGCCCTGGCCTTCCAGATTCGCCGGGCGGGTTTCGAGCGGCAGCCAGTGCGGCTGTTGCAGGCGGAGTTCCGCCGCGTCCTCGATGGTCAGCACGCGCTCGCCGGGGTCGATCATCTTGGAAAGGGCGTTGAGCATCGTCGTCTTGCCCGAGCCGGTGCCGCCCGAAATGACGATGTTGAACCGGCACGCGCCTGCGATCTTCAGCGCGGTGCACATCTTCTCGCTCATCGCGCCCCATTGGGCGAGATTGTCGAGCGTGATCGGCTTGGCCGAAAATTTACGGATCGAGATGGCGGTGCCGCGCAGCGAGAGCGGGGGCACGATCACGTTGACGCGGCTGCCGTCGGGCAGGCGGGCGTCGGCCAGCGGCGTGGTCTGGTCGACGCGGCGGCCGACCTTGTTGACGATGCGCTGGGCGATCTGGAAGAGATGCTCCTCGTCGCGGAACTTGATCGGCGCGATCTGGAGCTTGCCCTTCTTTTCGATATAGGTCTGGTCCGGGCCGTTGACCATGATGTCGCTGATGTCGGGATCGTTGATCAGCTCTTCGAGCGGGCCGAGGCCGAGCAGTTCGTCGACCAGCACCTTTTCCAGCGCGAACTGCTCGCGCCGGTTGAGGGTCAGCTTCAGTTCCGCCAGCACCTCCATGATGATGGGGCGGAATTCCTCGGCCAGCTCTTCCTTGGTGAGGGTCGCGGCGGCTTCCGGGTCGACGCGTTCGAGCAGGCGCGGCAGCACCTGTTCCTTGATCTTGTGGATCGAGGTGTCGAAGCCTTGGCCGGCGTCCGCCGAATGATCGGCATTCATGCGATCCTGAAGGCGCGCCATCGCATCGGCATTGCGGCCCTGATAGGGCGACAGCTCGTCGGCAAGCGCGGCGGGCGGCGGATCGAAAGCCGCCGGCTCTACCACCTCAGGCGCGGCGCCGGCCGCGCCGCCCGAATGCGGGGTCAGGACATGCATCGGCTTGGCCACGCCAAAAGCGGGCCGCGAGCCACCAAGTCCGTTTTTCCGTCCGAATGCGTTCATGGATACTTGCCGCCTTGTTGACCGTGCAAACTGGTACAGTTCTAGGAAGGAAACTTTGATAAATGGTTATTCTTCGATTGCATCAGCTGGCCGGGGAGAGGCAGTTGTCGGGAGGGGGAATGGCGATCTTCCTTTGCGTCCTGCGATATACCTCCAGAAACCGGTTGCCCTTGCCCTCCGCATAATAGCCGTCGATGAGGGATGAGATTTCCGGATCGGCCATCAGCCAGCGTCGGACATCGAACGCTTTTCCGCTATAGGTGAAGTGTCGAAGCGGGCGGTCGATCAGGATCATCTGAGGAGGATTGCAGGCAAGGTCATGCGCGGTCTGGCGCCTGATCCGCTCCCCCAGAGCCCTGACCTCCGGATTCCGGTTTATGCCCAGCTCATATTCACCGATGGCGGGGAACATCCAGTAGGAGTAGACATGCAGCGGCCACAGGAGATGGCGATTTTCCACCATTGGCCATGCCCACATCGGGTCGCTGGTGAGGATGGCAATGGGCTGCCCGGCCGGAACCTCTTCCATGAACGGCTCGCTATGCCGCTGAAGGAAGTTGTAATAGGGCCGCTGCAATATGCCGACGGCAATGGCAAAGGCGATGATTCCGATCGCCAGCGGACGCCTTGGCAACTGATGCGTTCCCCCATCCAGCGCACGGGCAAGCAAGGCCATCAGCAGGCTGCCGGTGACGGGGACGGCATGATATTGCCAGCCCTTGTTCTGGAGGACATAGGCTAGGCCAAACCCGGCCGCCAGGATCAGAAATGCCCGCGTCAGTGCAGTGTTTCCGCCCGAGCGCAGGCCGGAATAGAGGATAAGGGCGACGGCGCATAAAAACCAGATGAGCTGCGCCGGTTCATCTATCATCCGCGCGAACGGCACTTCATAGCCATGATAGGCCGCCTCTACCATCGGCACGATATGGGAGAGAAAATCGGGGCTGAAAAGAAACACCGCCATTGCATAGAGAAGGGCGGATGCCGCGACCGTCAGCGTTTCGGGACGGATCGGCTTCCAGTCGCGCCGTAGGGCGAAGACCAGCCACAGTTCCAGCAGGACGGGGATAGCCGCGAAATAATGTTTCAGCGCGAACCCATAGGCTCCCATCAGGCCGATGAGGAAGGCCAGCGCCAGTGGCACTTCCCGGCGTTCTCGTCTATTCACGATCAATGCGGCATAGGGCAGCGCTCCCATCAGCGCGAGCTGCTCTCTCTGCCCGAAATCATAGAGAGGCATGATGGTCGCGAACCAGAAAGCGCCCGCCATCAGCAAGGCGCGTTCGGCATTGCTCCGCTCCCGGCACATCCGTCCCAGCAGCAGGGCGGCGCTGGCGCCCATGCCGATGACGACGGCAACCAGCACCCGCAGGGAAGAGAGGCCCAGATGGCTGGAAACCCATTCTATCGGCAGGGCGGACCAGAACCAGAGCGGGGGGTTTAGTTCCCATATATCGCGGTAGAGCGTGTAGCCGTGCAGCATCTGCCGCGCGATCCAGAACTGCCATATGACGTCGTGGGTCAGCGGGATATGGCGCAGCGCCAGCCAGCAGGACAGGGCAAGCAACAGGATCAGATGTTCCGGCCAATAAGCGCGCGTCGTCCGTCCCAGGCCGGGCAAGTCCTTCTCGGTCGTCCTGAAGACGAAGAAGCGTTGCAGGAGGAAGGATGTCACGGTGTAGCCGCATGCACCAGCAATGTGGGAAATCGGGGTATCGATGAACCCGTTCCACCGCGCGATCGTCACTATTGCCAGATTGACGGCGTAGGCGATCAGCGCGGCAAACAGGAAGCGATAGATTTGTCGGGAACTGTGCCCGTGTCCGGCGAGGCCGAAGGTCCAATATCTGTTGGCGGTATAGGACAAGGCGAGTCCCGCCGCATAGCCGGCCACATTAGCGGCATAATCTCCCCATCCGCTCCACAGGCAGAGGAAGATGATCGCGAAGCTGAGGAGTGTGTTGGCAACGCCGACGGATGCGAACCGCACTATCTGGGTCATGCGGCGGGCTTCCTGCTTATCCCCTGACGCAAGCGCTCGCTCATCCGGTGGACCGGGTTTTCTTCTTCCGGCGCCATGGGCGTGCTTCGTCTTATTTCCTGAACGAAGAACAGGGGCCGTTGCTTCGTTTCCATATACATGCGGCCCAGATATTCGCCGAAGATACCGAGCAGCATCAATTGGATACTGCCCATGATGAGGATCAGTGCGGCAAGGCTGGTCCAGCCCGCAATGGCGCCGGCAGAGATATAGGACCAGCCGACCCAGCCGAGAGAGGCGAGGCCGGTAATGCCAAGCATTACGCCGAGATGGGAGGCGAAGCGAAGCGGCAGGATGGAGAAACTGGTTACGGCGTCCAGTGCAAAGCTGATCATTTTGCGGAGCGGATAATGGGTCGTCCCGGCCAGGCGGCTATCCCTGTGATAGGGAAAGGCTGCCTGACGGAAACCGATCCAGCTGATCATTCCCCGCACGAAGCGGAACCGTTCCGGCATCGCATTCAGATGATCGACCACTCGCCGGCTAATCAGGCGGAAATCGCCGGTATCGGGCGGGATGGAGATATCGACCATCCGTTGCAGCGTTCGATAGAAGAGCGTGGCCGTCAGCAGCTTGAAGCGCGACTCGCCCGCGCGGCTGATGCGCTGGCCATAGACGACATCATATCCTTCCCCCATTTTTTCCAGCATCTGGGGCAAGAGTTCCGGCGGGTCCTGAAGATCGGCGTCGAGTATGAAAATGGTTTCGCCGGTGCTGACTTGCAGCCCCGCGCTCAAAGCAAGCTGATGGCCATGGTTGCGGGACAGATTGACGCCGACGATATGCTGATCCCGATCGGCTGCGGCGGCGATCATGCTCCAACTGGCGTCGGATGAGCCGTCATTGACCAGGATGATTTCGTAGCTTGTGGAGAAATGCGTGCGGCAGACGGTAGACACCCGCTGTAACAGGGTGTCCAGGCACGCCTCTTCGTTGTAGATCGGGATTACGACCGATAGCCGAGGTTGCTGGCTGATGGTTGCCATACCGTCCATATTTCCTTTCCCCCAAGGCGTGGCCTTTGCGGTAGCAGGAAAATATGTACGGTCTGTAAACGCTATTTATTCAGCATTTGGAATGACTGCCGCCCCGGTGGGACGCTTTCAATCTTACCCCACCTTCTCCGCCAGCACCGTCAGCCCTTTTTCGCTGACTTCGGCGAAGCCGCCCTGGATGGGGAGGATTTCCGGTGCCGCGCCCGCGCTGGCGTAAATCTGGATCTCGCCGTCGCGGATGGTGGACATGAACGGCGCATGGCCTTCCAGCACGCCGAAATCGCCTTCGGTGCCGGGAACGACGACCTGATACACCTCGTCGCTGCGGACGAGCTTCTCCGGGGTTACGAGTTCGAAATGCAGTGCCATGCCGTCAGTCCTGTAGGCCCCTCCCGCGCCGCCGAAGGGCGGGGGAGGGGTTTAGATGCGTTGAAGAAGGGATCAGGCCGCTTCCGCCGCCAGCTTCTTGCCCTTTTCCACGGCCTCGTCGATGCCGCCGACCATGTAGAAGGCCGCTTCGGGCAGATGGTCATATTCACCGTCGACGACAGCCTTGAAGCTGCGCACCGTGTCTTCCAGCTGCACGAACTTGCCGGGGATGCCGGTGAAGACCTCGGCGACGTGGAACGGCTGCGAGAGGAAACGCTGGATCTTGCGCGCGCGGGCGACGGTCAGCTTGTCCTCTTCGCTCAGTTCGTCCATGCCGAGAATGGCGATGATGTCCTGAAGCGACTTGTACTTCTGGAGCGTTTCCTGAACGCGGCGGGCGGTTTCATAATGCTCCTGACCGACGACGCGCGGTTCGAGCACGCGGCTGGTCGAGTCGAGCGGGTCGACCGCCGGATAGATGCCGAGTTCCGAAATGGCGCGGTTGAGAACCGTGGTCGCGTCAAGGTGCGCGAACGAGGTCGCGGGCGCCGGGTCGGTAAGGTCGTCCGCGGGAACGTAGATCGCCTGCACCGAGGTGATCGACCCCTTGTTGGTGGAGGTGATGCGTTCCTGCAGCGCGCCCATGTCGGTCGCCAGCGTCGGCTGATAGCCCACGGCCGACGGGATGCGGCCGAGCAGCGCCGACACTTCCGAGCCCGCCTGGGTGAAGCGGAAGATGTTGTCGACGAAGAACAGCACGTCCTGGCCTTCCTGGTCGCGGAAATATTCCGCGATGGTCAGGCCGGAAAGGGCGACGCGCGCGCGGGCGCCCGGCGGCTCGTTCATCTGGCCGTAGACCAGCGCCACCTTGGAACCTTCGGAAATCGCGTTGCCGTCAGCGTCCTTGGCGATGACGCCCGCGTCGAGGAATTCGTGATAGAGGTCGTTGCCCTCGCGGGTGCGCTCACCGACGCCCGCGAACACCGAGGTGCCGCCATGGCCCTTGGCGATGTTGTTGATCAGTTCCTGAATGAGCACGGTCTTGCCGACGCCCGCGCCGCCGAAGAGGCCGATCTTGCCGCCCTTCGCATAGGGGGCGAGCAGGTCGATGACCTTGATGCCGGTGACGAGGATCGAGGTTTCGGTCGACTGGTCGACGAAAGCCGGGGCCTCGGCGTGGATCGGCGCCTTGAGGTCGGTGCCGACCGGGCCGCGCTCGTCGATCGGCTCGCCGACGACGTTGAGGATGCGGCCGAGCGTGGCCGGGCCGACCGGAACCGATATCTGCGCGCCGGTGTCGGTGACTTCCTGGCCGCGGGTCAGGCCCTCGGTCGAGTCCATCGCGATGGTGCGGACGGTGTTCTCGCCCAGATGCTGCGCGACTTCGAGCACGAGGCGCTGGCCGTTATTGTCGGTTTCCAGCGCGCTCAGAATGGCCGGCAGAGCGTCGGGGAAGGTCACGTCGACGACGGCGCCGATGACCTGACTGATGCGGCCTACATTGTTGGTGGTTGCCATGACTGCTTCCTTGCCTGCGTTTCTTAAAGGGCTTCCGCGCCCGAAATGATTTCGACGAGTTCGGTGGTGATCGCGGCCTGACGGCTGCGGTTATATTCGATGGTGAGGCGGTTGATGAGGTCGCCCGCGTTGCGCGTCGCATTGTCCATCGCCGTCATCGACGCACCCTGTTCGGACGCGGCGTTTTCCAGCAGCGCCTTGAAGATCTGGATCGAGACGTTGCGCGGCAGCAGCTCCGCCAGCATCGATTCCTCGTCCGGTTCATATTCCACCGTGGCGTCGATCGCGGCGGCTTCGCCGGCCGGGATCGAAACCGGGATGATCTGCTGCTCGGTCGGAATCTGCGCCAGCGCCGACTTGAAGGTCGAGAAGAACAGGTGCGCGACGTCGAACTCGCCCGCCTCGAACCGCGCGAGCAGATCGACGGCGATGTCATGCGCCTCGGCGAAGCTGGGCTGCTTCATCGCGGTGGTGTCGTAGGAACCGACCACCAGACCGGGGAAGGTGCGCGCGATCACCGGACGGCCCTTGCGGCCGACAAGGTAGAATTTCACCTTCTTGCCGTCAGCCTGCAATTCGCGCGCCTTCGTCACCGCCGCCTTGACGATGTTGGAGTTGAACGCGCCGCACAGGCCGCGATCGCTGTTGGCGACGACCAGCAGGTGCGCATCGTCCTTGCCCGTGCCCGCCATCAGCTTCGGCGAGGAGGCATTGACGTTGATCTTGGAGGCGAGGCTGGCCACCACCGCTTCCAGCCGCTCGCCATAGGGGCGGGCGGCCTCGGCGGCCGCCTGCGCCTTGCGGAGCTTGGCGGCGGCGACCATCTGCTTGGCCTTCGTGATCTTCTGGGTCGATTTGACCGACCCGATCCGAAGCTTGAGTTCCTTGAGTGAGGCCATCAGCCGTCAATCCTTATTGCCGGTTGCCCTTAGGCGAAGGTCTTGCCGAAAGTGTCGAGCGCGGCCTTCAGCTTGGCCTTGCTGTCGTCCGACAGGTCCTTGCTGTTGCGGATGTCGGCGAGCAGGTCGGCATGCTCGGCGCGCAGATAGCCGAGCATCGCTTCCTCGTACCGGGTCACGTCCGAAACCGCGATGCCGTCGAGATAGCCGTTGGTGCCCGCGAAGATCGAGCAGGTCTGCTCTTCGAACGGCAGCGGGCTGAACTGCGGCTGCTTCAGCAGCTCGGTCAGGCGGGCGCCGCGGTTGAGCAGCTTCTGCGTCGAGGCGTCGAGGTCCGAACCGAACTGGGCGAAGGCCGCCATTTCGCGATACTGGGCCAGCTCCAGCTTGATCGAGCCCGACACCTTCTTCATCGCCTTGGTCTGCGCCGAGGAGCCGACGCGCGACACCGAGAGGCCGACGTTGATGGCCGGGCGGATGCCCTGATAGAAGAGGTTGGTTTCGAGGAAGATCTGGCCGTCGGTGATCGAGATCACGTTGGTCGGGATGTAGGCCGACACGTCGCCCGCCTGCGTCTCGATGATCGGCAGCGCGGTCAGCGAGCCGTTGCCGTTGGCGTCGTTCATCTTCGCGGCGCGTTCCAGCAGGCGGCTGTGCAGGTAGAAGACGTCGCCCGGATAGGCCTCGCGGCCCGGCGGGCGGCGGAGGAGGAGCGACATCTGGCGATAGGCGACGGCCTGCTTGGAAAGGTCGTCATAGACGATCACGGCGTGCATGCCGTTGTCGCGGAAGAACTCGCCCATGGTGCAGCCGGTATAGGGCGCGAGGAACTGGAGCGGGGCCGGTTCCGAGGCGGTGGCGGCGACGACGATCGAATATTCCATCGCGCCGTTTTCTTCGAGCTGGCGCACGATCTGCGCGATGGTCGAGCGCTTCTGGCCGACGGCGACATAGATGCAGTAGAGCTTCTTGCCTTCATCGTCGCCCTGGTTGGCGGTCTTCTGGTTGATGAAGGTGTCGATCGCGACGGCGGTCTTGCCGGTCTGGCGGTCGCCGATGATCAGCTCGCGCTGGCCGCGGCCGACGGGAACGAGGGTGTCGATCGCCTTGAGGCCGGTCTGCACGGGCTCGTGCACCGACTTGCGGGGGATGATGCCCGGCGCCTTCACCTCGACACGGCGGCGCTCGGTATATTCGATCGGGCCCTTGCCGTCGATCGGGTTGCCGAGGCCGTCGACCACGCGGCCGAGCAGGCCCTTGCCGACCGGCACGTCGACGATGGTGCCGGTGCGCTTGACGGTGTCGCCTTCCTTGATCTCGGCGTCGGAGCCGAAGATCACGACGCCGACATTGTCGGCTTCGAGGTTGAGCGCCATGCCCTTCACGCCATTGGCGAATTCGACCATCTCGCCGGCCTGCACATTGTCGAGGCCGTGGATGCGGGCGATGCCGTCACCGACGGTCAGCACGGAACCGACTTCGCTGACCTGCGCTTCGGTGCCGAAATTGGCGATCTGGTCCTTGATGACCTTCGAGATTTCTGCGGCGTTGATATCCATGTTCAACCTTTCATCGGACCTTTTTAAGGGGCCTTCAGCCCTTCATGGCGTGGGCGAGCGTATTCAGACGAGTGCGGATGGAGGAGTCGATCATCTGGCTGCCGATCTTGACGACCAGCCCGCCGAGGATCGCGGGATCGACCTTCAGGTCGACCGCGACATCGCGGCCGACACGGGTCTTGAGGCTTTTGGTGAGCGCCGTGACCTGCGTCTTGGTCAGCGGATGGGCGGAGGTGACCTCCGCGCGGGCTTCGCCCCGGTGTTGCGACAGCAGCGTTTCGAACGCGCGGATCGCGGCGGCAAGCTGCGGCAGGCGCCGGGCCTGGGCCAGCACGCCGAGGAATTTCGTCGTGAGCGGATCGAGCCCCATCGGCGCGGCGAGGGCCGCCACGGCCTTGGCCGAGGCTTCGCGCCCGATCACCGGGCTGGTCGTCAGCTTTCGGAACTCTTCCGATTCGCCGAGGGCCGCCTTGATCGTCGCGAGGCTTTGCGCCACCGAATCGAGTTGGTTGTTGTCGCGGGCCAGCTCGAACAGCGCGAGCGCGTAACGCCCGCTGAGGCTAGCCTGAATGCCGCCGGAACTCTCCACGCGCCTAATGTCCTCCAGTTCGCTGTGCCAGTCATACAAAAGGCCGGGGCGACCGGTAGTCCCCCGTTACCGTGCGGGCCGGTTAGCAGGGGGCATGCAGGGATGCAAGACGTGCGGTGGTATATGATATCGAATTATGAAAGAAGTGCGCGCGCCCGGCCCGGCATGGGGCTTTTCGCGCGGCGCGGGCGGGCATGTGGGGCAGGAGGCGCGGAAGAAATCCCGCCCGGCCCTATCGGCGGGCGCTGCGAAGGGCGGTGATCGATTCGCAAAGATCAGGGTGCCGGCGCGGTTGTCTTGCCGTTGCCTTTCGATCCGCCAGACGGCGCCCGGCTGCATTTGTAGACCAGCCGTTCATTGGGCTGGGCGGGGAGGATGGAGCGGATCTCGGCCTGCATCTGCTGCAATTTTTCCAGCGTTCCGGCGTCGGCGGTGCAGCCGCTGAAGGTGAAGCGCCCGCGCATTTCCCGCGCCTGCGCCAGCACGTCCTCATCGGCGAGATAGCGTTCGACCTTGTAGGTGCCGGTCGCCGGATCGAAGCTGTTGACCGATATCACATCCTCGTTGCCGGGGACGAAGATGCGGCTCCAGCCCGGCCCGTCCTGCCCATATTGGGTGTCGCCGTTGATGCAGCCGCCCTCGGCCCAGCGCAGCGGGACATCCTCCACGCCCGATACGGTGATGCGGCTGCGGCCCTCGTCGATGCGGCAGATATTGGTGCCCACCGCCTGCAAGGAGGCGGACAGGTCCGCCTCGGCGGCGTTCCCGGCTTCCGGCTGGGCGATGCGCTCGTCTATGTCGGCGAAAGAGGGGCGCAGCAGGAACACCAGCGCCGCGCCGACCAGCAGCACGCCGCCGCCGATCCCGGCCCACAGCCTTTCCTTTTCCCGGCCCTGCACGTGGAACATCATCGTCGCGCCGAGCGCGAGGCCGCCCAGCACCAGCAGCAGCCCGGCGATGGCGACGGCGTTTTCGCGGGCCGAATAGATTTGCTGCTCGGCCTGATCGCGGGCCTGCCGCAGCGCCTTTTCACGGCTTTCGGCCTGTGCGCGCTCCAGCTCCGTCCGCCGCGCTTCCTCCTCGGCCGCGCGCCGCGCCTCTTCCGCGTCCAGCTCCGCGATGCTCCGGCAGGGGACGGAGGTGCGCTGGAAGCTCACGCCCGCCTGCCGCAGGAAGGAGGCGACCTCGCGGTTGGAGATGGCGAAGCCGAATTCCGCGTCGCCGTCGCTTTCCGACTGGGAGCCGAAGCTGTTGACGCCGAGCACCCGCCCGCAATCGTCCACCAGCGGCCCGCCGCTGTTGCCCTGCGCCATCGGGGCGGTGTGCAAAAGCGTGTCGAAGCCGTGCGAGGCGCGGCCCATGGAGACGGTGCCGCTGGTCTTGACCGGGGACAGCGGCTGGATCATCTCGTCGAGGTCCAGCCCCTGCGCGCGATCGACGGCGCCGGGATAGCCGATGGCGGTCACATGCTGCCCGTCGCTGACGGCTCCGGCGAAGAAGGTGGAGACCGGCAGGCGCCCTTCGGTCAGCCGGATGAGCGCGAGGTCGTTGCCGGGCGAATAGGCGATGACCTTGCCGCCATAGCTGCGCTTGCCCTGCGACGGGATGATGCCGACGACCAGATTGGGCTCGGTGCGCAGCAGCTCGACCACATGGGCGTTGGTCAGCACCTTGTCCGGCGCGACGGCGAAGCCGCTGCCATGGCCGACGAAATAGGCGTCCTGCCCGTTGGTGGCGATGATGACGACGCGCACCACCCCGCGCACCGTCGCCGCGACGTCGAGCTGTTCCGCGCGCGCGGGCAGCGCGCCGCCCGCCAGCGTGGCGAGCAGCAGGATCAGCGAAGCCGAAAGGAGGCGAAGGGCGCGGCCGGGATGCATGGTCATGATGGGGATATCTATTGTCTGCGCGCGCGGAGGAAAAGCCGAAACTGCGGGCAGGCCGCCCGCCGGGTCCGGCTCAACGGATTTCCTCGCGCGCGGCCGGGACCGAAAGCGCCTGGAGCGCCGCGCGCCACCGGTCCGGCAGGGCGGCCGGGCGGCGGGTCAGCCGGTCGACATAGACGTGCACGAAATATCCTTCCGCCGCCGCCTCTTCCTCGCCCGCGACGAAGAGGCCGACCTCGTAGCGCACGCTCGACGTGCCGAGACGGACGACGCGGATGCCCGCTTGGACCAGTTGCGGGAAGCTGACCGAGCGGGCGTAGCGGCAGCTGGTTTCGACGACGAGGCCGATAATGTCGCCGGCCTCGTAATCCAGCAGGCCGAGCTCGACCAGATGGCCGCAGACCGCCGTGTCGAACCAGCTGTAATAGACGACGTTGTTGACATGGCCGAACACGTCATTGTCCATCCAGCGCGTCGGAATGTCGCGGAAAACCGGGTAGGCGGCGCGGGGCCGCAATGCTGTTCGTGCCATCGGTGCCGGGCCCCTTCGTGAAAACACCGATATTCCCATATCGCGCGGCCCCGGATCGTCAAGCAGGCGATCATGGGGCAGGCCGCGCCGGGGGCTATCCGCCCAGCGGGCTGGACTTGTCGCGATCCTCCTTCGGATAGTCGGTCGGCTTCACCATGCCCACATTCGGGCGCTTCTCCACCGGCTCCGGCTTTTGCGCGGAGCCGGCGCGCGGGTCATGCTCCTGCGAATCCGGCCGCGCGTCGCCCAGCGGGCCGCGTTCCTGCTTCGGTGGGTCTCTCTTCTCGTCTGTCGTCATGCTTTTTCTCCTCACCACAGGAAACGTGGCGCGGGCCGGGGCGTTCCCGATCAGGGGGCAATGATGTCGAGGAGCCTGCAATGGAAGAAATGCGGTCGATCCATTCGGTCATGCCCTATTCGGGCGCATCGTCCGCGATGGGCAACAGCCATGATCATGCGACCAGATCGGAACTGGGGCGGCGGATCGCCCGGCTTTGCAATGCGGAATTCCTCGAAGCGGGGCGCAACGGGTTCGGCGGGGCGGCGGCAACGGGCGCGGGACTTTTCTGGATACCCAATGACGTCCTGACGCGCGAGGAAGCGGCGGAGCTGGGCATTTCCCGCGCGGATCAGCTGTTCGGCGGCGTCGTCCCCCGGCCGTTCGTCGGCACGAAGATCGTCAGCCACGGCTTGCTGGCGGACAATGCGGCGGCTCCGCCCGGCTGGGCGCACGGGCTGGCGGCCCGGCTGGCCGACGCGGTGCTGCGCGGCTTCTCCGTCTTTTCGGCGGCGGATGCGCGTGCGGCGGGGCGGCTTCTCCTCGCCCATGGCCCCATCCGGCTGAAGGACGTCAAGGGCACGGCGGGCAAGGGCCAGACGGTGGTGGCCACCGGCGCGGAGCTGGACCGGGCGATCGCGGACATTCCGCCGCCCGACCTTGCCGGGCATGGACTGGTGATCGAGCAGAATCTGGAGGATGTCGTCACCTACAGCGTCGGCACCGTCAGCCTGTTCGGGCAAACCATCGCCTATTGGGGCACGCAGCGCCTGACGCTCGATAATCATGGCGAGGTGGCCTATGGCGGCTCGCAGCTCCATTGCGTGCGGGGCGGCTTCGCGGCGCTGAAGCGGCAGCTACTCGCGCCGGAACTGGCCGAGGCGGTGGACAAGGCCGCGCGCTACGACCGGGCGTTGTTCGACGCCTATCCGGGCCTGTTCGCCTCGCGCCGCAATTACGACGTGGCGCTGGGGCGCGACGGGCAGGGGCGGCAACGGATCGGCGTGCTGGAGCAGAGCTGGCGCGCCGGGGGCGCCAGCGGCGCGGAGATGCTGGCGTTCGAAGCCTTCGCCGCACAGCCGGACCGCGCCGCCATCACCTGCGCCACCGTGGAGGTCTATGGCGATGTCGATGCCGCGCCGCCCGAAGCGGCGCTCTATTATAGCGGGGTCGATCCGGTCGTCGGCCCGCTCAGCAAATATGCGGTCGAGCTATGAGGGTGGAGCCGATGGAATATGGGCAGGGGCGGGGGCAGGCCCAGGGGCAGGGACGCGGGCAGGTGACGATCCGGGTCGACGGGGAGCAGCTGGATGGCACATTGCTGTCGCCCGCGAAGCTCATTCCCGGCGTGCTGTTCATCCACGGCTGGGGCGGGACGCAGCAGCAGGATCTCGTCCGGGCGGAGGAGATCGCGCAGCTGGGCTGCATCTGCTTCACCTTCGATCTGCGCGGCCATGCCCGCCACAAGGACGAGCGCAACAGCGTCACCCGCTCCGACGGGCTGGCCGACGTGATCGCCGCCTATGATTTCCTCGCCGCGCAGGATCAGGTCGATCCGTCCGCGATCGCCGTGGTGGGGACGAGCTATGGCGGCTATCTCGCTGCGCTGCTGACCGCGCACCGGCCGGTCGCGTGGCTGGCGCTGCGGGTGCCCGCGCTCTATCCCGACAGCCACTGGGACGTGCCCAAGGCGCTGCTATCGCGCGAGGACATATCCTCCTACCGCCGCCATTTCCGCACCGGCTATCAGGACAAGGCGCTGGCCGCCTGCGAGGCGTTCACCGGCGACGTGCTGATCGTCGAATCGGAGCATGACGATTATGTCCCGCACACGACGATCAGTTCCTTCATGGCCGCCTTCCAGCGCAGCAATTCGCTGAGCTATCGCATGTTGAAGGGCGCTGACCATGCATTGCGTGACGAAGGGCACCGCCGCGCCTACAACTATCTGCTGCTCGGCTGGATCGAGGAGATGGTGAGGCGGGGGCGGCGGCCCGTCTGATCGCGATGGTCAGGGCGCGGGGACCGGCGGCCGCGCCTCGGCGAGCAGTAGGGCGAAGCGCCCCGCCGGGTCGGTCCATTCGCGCAGCATGCTCCACCCCCCGGTGGCGAGCAGCAGCCGGGCCGAGCGGGCGCTGTATTTATGGCTGTTCTCGGTGTGGATGGTCTCGCCCGCCCTCATCGCGAACGACCGGCCGCCGATCGTGAAGCGCATGTCCCGCCGCGCTTCCAGATGCATTTCGATGCGCGCCTCCGGATCGTTCCAGACGACCCGGTGGCGGAAGGCGGCGACATCGATGTCCGCCCCCAGCTCGCGGTTGATGCGGGTCAGCAGGTTGAGGTTGAAGGCGGCGGTGACCCCCTGCGCGTCGTCATAGGCGCGCAGCAGTTCCTCCCGGTCCTTCACCCGGTCCATGCCGATCAGCAGCAGCGCGCCATGGCCGAGTGTCGCGGCGATGGTCCGCAACAGGTCCACTGCGGAGCGGGCGGAAAGGTTGCCGATGGTCGATCCGGGAAAGAAGCCGAGGCGCGGCGCCTCGCCGATCCGGGCGGGCAGGGCGACCGGCCTGGTGAAATCCGCCTCGACAGGCCAGACCGGCAACGCCGGGAAGCGGGAGGCCAGCGCCCTTGCCGAATGCAGCAGATATTCGCCGGATATGTCGATCGGCACATAGCAGGCCGGGTCCATCGCCGCGAGCAGCAGCGGCGTCTTGGCCGAGGAGCCGGAGCCGAACTCCACCACCGCGCGACCTTGCCCCGCGATCCCCGCCACCGCGCCCGCATGTTCCCCCAGCAGCGCGGTTTCCGTGCGCGTCGGATAATATTCGGGCAGCCGGGTGATCTCCTCGAACAGCTCCGACCCGCGCCGGTCGTATAGCCAGCGCGCCGGGACGGCCTTCTGCGCGGCCGACAGCCCGGCCAGCACATCGGCGCGGAAGGCCGGGTCGAAGCCGGAGGGCGGCAGCGAGCGGTCCGTCTCCAGCAACATGGTCAGGCGTCCCTCGCAAGGCGGACGCCGGTGAACTGCCAACGCTGATGGGGGTAGAAGAAATTGCGGTAGCTGGCGCGCGCATGGCCGCGCGGGGTTGCGCAGCTGCCGCCCTTCAGCACGAACTGGCCGGACATGAACTTGCCGTTATATTCGCCCACCGCTCCGCTGGCGGGGGTGAAGCCGGGATAGGGCAGATAGGCCGAGCGGGTCCATTCCCACACGTCGCCGAACATCTGCCGTGGTCCTTCGCCGGGCCGGGAAGAGGGGGCTAGGCAGGGGCGCGGGTGAACCGGACCGGCCTCGTCGAGGAAATGGCCCTGCGCGGGGTCGAGGCGCGCGGCGGCAGCCTCCCATTCTTCCTCGGTCGGCAGGCGCGCGCCCGCCCATTGGGCGAAGGCGTCGGCCTCATAATAGCTGACATGGCAGACCGGCGCGGCGGGATCGATCTGCCGCGGCCCGTCGAGGCCGAAGCATTGGCGGAAAAGCCCGTCTTCGCCGCGCCGCCAATAGGCAGGCGCCTCGATGGCGTTGGCCTGCACCCACGCCCATCCGTCCGACAGCCAGAGCGAGGCCGTGCGGTAGCCGCCGTCGGCGATGAAATCCTGCCACTCGCCATTGGTGACGGGCCGGTCGGCGAGCGCATGGGGATGCAGCAGCACCTCATGGCGCGGCCCCTCGCAATCGAAGGCGAAGCCCGCGCCGTCATGGCCGACGGCGTGCCTGCCCGACCGGCCCGCGATCCAGCGAAGCGGTTCCGCCCGGCCCGGCAGCGTGCGCGCCTTGCGCGGCCAGATCGCGGGCAGCAGCGGGTTTTGCGCGAAGAGGTGGAGGATGTCGGTCAGCAGCAACTCCTGATGCTGCTCTTCATGATGGCAACCCAGTTCGAGCAGATCCCGCGCCCGCGTGGGCAGATGCGGCCACGCCCTCTCCACCGCCGCATCCACATAGGCGCGCCAGGCGATCACCTCGTCCAGCGAGGGTCGGGTGAGCATCCCCCGTGACGGCCGGGCGAGGCGGGCGCCCTCGGCCTCATAATAGCTGTTGAACAGGAACGGCCAGCGCTCGTCGTACAGGTCATGGCCCGGCACATGATCGCGCAGCACGAAGCTCTCGAAAAACCATGTGGTGTGCGCCAGATGCCATTTGGCGGGGGAGGCGTCCGGCATCGACTGGACGGTTGCATCGGCATCGGAAAGCGGCGCGACCAGATCGACCGTCCGCGCGCGCACCGCCCGGAAGCGGGCGAGGAGGGCAGGCGCGGGTTGGCCCGGCGGAGCGGATGGGGAGGCAAGCGCTTCGGGGCGAACGGTCATGTCTCGATCCTCAACATCATGGCGGCAGGCTTCGGGCGGCTTCGGTTCAATGAACGCGCGGAAGCGGCAAAGGCTGCACGATGGAGGAGAGGGAGGAAAGACGGGGCGGCGGCGGCCTGGACGGGAAGTCCCGTTCCCGGAAGCGGCGATGGTAGAATATGGGCGATGATGGAAAATGGTGCCGGCTAGAGGCTTCGAACCCCTGACCCCCTGATTACAAATCAGGTGCTCTACCAGCTGAGCTAAGCCGGCGCCGGTGCTTCCATGCAGAAAGGCCGGGCGAAGGTCCAGCAAAATCGGCAATGCGGCCGCCAAAGCGGCGTGCCCGTTAAAAAGGGCGGCGAATTCCTCCGCCGCCCCGTCATCCGCAAAAAGAAGAAGCCGGCGAGCGGCGGTCAGCGGCAGGTGCGCTTGGAATCCACGCTCTTGCCGATCAGGCCGCCGGCTGCGGCGCCCAGGATCGTGCCCATCGCGCGGTCGCCTTCCGTATCCACCGCGCGGCCGAGCAGCGCGCCGCCCGCCAGGCCGACGACTAGGCCGGTGGTGCCGTCCGACTTGCGGCAGTACATGCGCCCGTCGCGGCCGCGCCATTCCTTATAGGCATGTTTCTTGTGCGCGCGGGGGCGGGCGTCGGCCGCCTCCGGCACCAGCAGGGCCGGCGCCATCAGCGATGCCGCGACGGCAACGGCGAGGGAACGGCTCATCGGGAACTTGCGCATTGTGCGTCCTTTCATTTTCTTGTCATTAAGCGGCTTGAAAACGTAGGCCAGTGTAGCAAGGTTGCATGAACGCCATACAACGAGCGCGAATTGACGAAACGGCTGGCAGACAAGAAGGCACGGCCTGTCGCATGATCGCTTTTTTCAATCTGTGTGGCGCAAAAAAGTAATTTCACGATTTAATCCCTTGCTGCTAACAGCAGGGCATCAGTTTCAACCACGCCAGCAATGGAGTCCCAAATGGCTGTCATCAATACCGAGATCAAACCCTTTACCGCTCAGGCCTATAAGGACGGCAAGTTCATCACCGTCACCGATGCCGACGTGAAGGCGGCTGGCTGGTCGATCTTCGTTTTCTACCCCGCCGACTTCACCTTCGTCTGCCCGACCGAGCTTGAGGACCTCGCCGGTCTTTACGGCGAATTCCAGAAGCTGGGCGTCGAGATCTACTCGGTGTCGACCGACACGCATTTCAGCCACAAGGCCTGGCACGACACCTCGCCGGCGATCGGCAAGATCAAGTACACGATGATCGGCGACCCCTCGGGCACGCTCACCAACAATTTCGACGTGATGCGTCCGGGCGTCGGCCTCGCCGATCGCGGCACCTTCGTCGTCGATCCGCAGGGCGTGATCCAGGTGATGGAAATCACCAGCGAAGGCGTCGGCCGCAACGCGTCGGAACTGCTGCGCAAGGTGAAGGCCGCGCAATATGTCGCCGCTCACCCCGGCGAAGTCTGCCCGGCCAAGTGGGAAGAGGGTGAAAAGACCCTTGCCCCGTCGCTGGACCTGGTCGGCAAGATCTGATTTTCGTCAACCCTGCGCGGCGATGCCTTCCCGGCGTCGCCGCGCCCCGGCCGCCCGGTTTTGCCCACGCAAACAGCCTCCCGCAGCGGGAGGCAGGGGCGGCTTTTTTGCGCCCGTAATCGGCGCTCAGGAGGAATATGATGCTCGACACCGCAATGAAGGATCAGCTGAAAGGCTATCTGACCAACATCACCCAGCCGATCGAACTGGTCGCCTCGCTGGACGAGGGCGCGAAGTCGACGGAACTGGCAGGCCTGCTGGAGGATATCGCTTCCCTTTCCGACAAGGTGAGCTTCGTCCGCACCGGCACCGACGCCCGCAAGCCTTCCTTCCTGATCCGCCGGGCGGGCACGGATATCGGCGTGACCTTCGCCGGCATTCCGATGGGCCATGAATTCACCTCGCTGGTGCTGGCGCTGTTGCAGGTGGGCGGCCATCCGTCCAAGGCCGCGCCGGAACTGCTCCAGCAGGTGCGGGACCTGGACGGCGACTACAGCTTCGAAACCTATTTCTCGCTGTCGTGCCAGAACTGCCCGGACGTGGTGCAGGCCCTCAACCTGATGAGCGTGCTCAACCCGCGCATCAAGCATGTCGCGATCGACGGCGCGCTGTTCAAGGAAGAGGTGGACGCGCGCAAGGTGATGGCGGTGCCGACCGTCTATCTGAACGGCGAGCTGTTCGATTCGGGGCGCATGGAGCTGGCGCAGATCGTCGCGAAGCTGGATACCGGCGCCGCGGCCAAGGCGGCGGAAAAGATCGCCGCGAAGGAGGCGTTCGATGTCCTCGTCGTCGGCGGCGGCCCGGCGGGCGCGGCGGCGGCGATCTATGCTGCGCGCAAGGGCATCCGCACCGGCATTGCGGCGGAGCGTTTCGGCGGGCAGGTGCTCGATACCATGGCGATCGAGAACCTGATCTCCGTTCCGCACACCGAAGGACCGAAGCTGGCGTCCGCGCTCGAAACCCATGTGAGGGAATATGATGTCGACATCATGAACCTTCAGAAGGCGAAGAAGCTGATTCCGGCGGCCAGGCCCGGCGGCCTGATCGGCGTCGAGCTGGAGAATGGCGCGAAGCTGAAGGCCAAGACGGTCATCCTCACCACCGGCGCGCGCTGGCGGCAGATGGGCGTGCCGGGCGAGGACGACTATCGCAATCGCGGCGTCGCCTATTGCCCGCACTGCGACGGCCCGCTGTTCAAGGGCAAGCGCGTCGCGGTGATCGGCGGCGGCAACAGCGGCGTCGAGGCGGCGATCGACCTCGCCGGCATCGTCGCCCATGTGACGCTGATCGAGTTCGACGGCCAGCTCCGCGCCGACGAGGTGTTGCAGCGCAAGCTGCGCAGCCTGTCGAACGTCAAGGTCATCACCTCGGCGATGACGACCGAGGTGCTGGGCGACGGCGACAAGGTGACGGGCCTCAGCTACAAGGACCGCAACAGCGGCGACGTGCACCATGTCGAGCTGGAGGGCATCTTCGTCCAGATCGGCCTCGTGCCGAACACCGAATGGCTGAAGGACGACATCGCCCTGTCGCAGCGCGGCGAGATCGAGGTGGACGTGCGCGGCGCGACCTCCATGCCCGGTGTGTTCGCCGCAGGCGACGCGACGACGACGCCCTACAAGCAGATCGTCATCGCGATGGGCGAAGGCTCGAAAGCGGCGCTGTCGGCCTTCGATTATCTGATCCGTCAGGTGCCGGTGGACGAAAGCGGCGAGGCCGAGACGGCGACCGCCTCCGCCGCCGCCTGACCCTGGCTCTGGCCGGGACCCATGAGAATCCGGCCCGTATCGACCCTTTGGGGCAGGCGGGCCGGATTTTCGGAATTTTCGAACAGGCGGGTCAGGGTGGATTCGATCAGGGTGGCGATGGCCGACTGGCTCGCAAGGCCGCCCGAAATGAGGCAGCGGGCATGCAGCACCCGGCGGAACGCCTCATATCTGGCTTTTTCCGGCGGCGTGGGCGCGGTCCAGAACTGATCGAGCCGCCCCTGATGGGTGATGCCGGGAATGTCGTAGATCGCGCTGCCCAGCACGAACACCGGCGTGCCCGCCGCCAGCCCCAGCGTGCCCGACGTGCTGTTCACGGTCACCATGCCGAGGCTCTTGCGCGCCATGTGCTTGAGGTCGCCGCCGTCGACGTGGATCACCCTGTCCTCTATGCCCAGCCGACGCGCCTGCTTGCGGACATAGCCGAACCAGCTGCGATAGCTGCAGTCGAGCGGATGTTCCTTGATGACCAGCGTGGTGTTGGACGGGGCGTTGAGGGCGAAGCTTTCCATCACGTAGAGCGTCGCGTCCCGCATGCTGCTGAACGGCGAATGGGTGCGGATCTGGTAATCCGAGTTGAGCTGGAGCGGGAACAGGAAATAGGGCGTCCTGCCGACCGCCTGAAGCGATTTTTCCCTGCGCCCGCCGTTCATCCGCTCCCGCGCGAACTTGAGCAGCCAGCCGCCGCCTTCGGCCAGCAGCGACCCCGGCCGGTGCGAGCGGTAGAGCGGGAATTGCCAGCGGGTGAGGCAATCGGCCGCATAATAGCGGATGGAATCGCGCGCGCGCCGGTTGAAGCTGGCGGTAATGGGAATGGACGGCGGCACCGGCGGCAGCGTCTCGGCCTGCTGCATCAGCCAGTCGGGATCGCGCGACAGGGTGGAATTGCCGTTGACGCCATCGGGCTCCATCGTGATCCAGTGCGGGCGGATATAGCCTTCCTCGAACACGTGGATGCGCACGCCGCGCAGCTTGGCCATGCCGTGGGCGGCGTTGTGCAGCGGGCGGCAGTCGCCGAACAGCAGCATGTCGGTGATCGCATTGTCGCGGATATAATGATCGAAGAAGCGGTTCCAGCCCGCCTGGCTGCCCCGGTAGTTGACGGCCTTGCCCGGCCAGTCGACCCGGTCGCCGCCGTTGAAGTTGATCCGGTGGATGCCGTGGCCCTTCTTCACCAGTTCCTGGCCGAGCAGCCAGAAAAACGGTCCCGGAGGGCCCTGGAGGAACAGAAATTGCCGCGCCGCTGGAAGAGGCATGGTCATATCGCAAACCCCGATGGCGCCCGGTGTAAATGATACCGGGTTTCAGGCGGATAAACCGCGAATTGCCCGAACCTTTCCCCGCGATCGACCCAAAGAGGCTTCATGAAAAAGGGCAGATGGAAATTCATCGCAATGGCGCGCCGGTGGCCAAAGATATGAAATGGATGACGTGCTCGTCTTTCCATTGTTCCCCTTCTTCTGTGTCTATAATGACAGGCCGTTATCCATCTTTTCCTGATGGCTCGCAACCTGGGGGTACGGATCACCCCGGACAAACGCAACGCTCCATCGCAATTTTTGTTGCCGGAAATTTCCGTCCGGTGTCATTTTTGTGACTATCTGCCTTATGAAGGGCCGCCGGAATCGGGGCGTATCCTGCCGACGTCCCGCCAGGGCTGGCCGATCCACCGGCGCAGCCGGTCGCGGATCGCCCAGAGCATCGGGATGCGCCGCTCGGCGATGCCCGGCAGGCTGAGGATGTCCCCGCCCAGCCACGGGATGAACGGGTTGCGGCGGCTATAGGCCCAGATCTCGATCCGCATCGACGGGCGCAGCGCCTGCCCGCGGGCGTGGAAGCCGCAGGTGTCGACGACCACCAGCGTATTGGCGGGCACGGTGAAGGCGACCGGGTCGGGCAGGCCGAGCCGGGGCAGCTCCTCCGCCCCTATGCGCATGGAACCGCGCGCGGACAGCCGGTCCACCCCTTCGGGCGCGGCCAGCGCCTTTTCATGTTCCCAGGCGAGCCGTTCGGGCGTCAGCCGGTGCGAGCCCGGCACATAGGTCAGCGGGCCGTCCTCCGCCGCCACGTCGGTCAGGAAATACCAGGCCTTCATCGTCGGATGGAAGGTGTCGGCGTGGAGGTGGGTCTGCGGGTCGGCCGGGGCGTCGAGCCGGTGGGTCAGGATGGTCTGGATATAATAGAGCGGCTCCACCCGGAAACCGGCGACATAGTGCATCAGCCGGGTCCAGCGCGGCGCGCGGAGGAGGGCGCGCAGCGCCGGTATGTCGCGCAGCATCTCCGCGTCGATCGCGATGCGGCGGGTGATGGCGTCGCCCTGCACCATCTCCCGCGCGGGCGAGACGCGCGCCAGCACCGCCTCGCGCAGCGCGGCGAACTGGTCGGCGGGCAGGAAGCCGGGCACCAGCACATAGCCCTGTTCCCCGAACTGCGCCCGTTCCGACGCCTCCAGCCGCTTGCCCAGCCGCGCCCGGCGCAGCGCGGCGAGCGCATGGACGATGCGGACGCGGGCGCGGTGCAGCCCCTTGCGGTTGAGCCGCTTCGAACCGATCAGCGGATTGTCGCAAAAGGATTTCGCGCCCGTCAGCAACTGGGCGGTCCACCAGGGCAGGGCAAGCCAGCGCAAGGGCGAATGTTTCGACGCGCCTGTCATTCCTCCCCTTTGAGACGGAGACTTCCTTGTGTAAAGGGGGCGCGTCGGGAATGTCCGATTTGCTGCTGCGCCGGGTCCATGAACAGTTTTTCCATCCGCCCCTCCGCCGATTGTCCGCCTCCGCCCGAAGGGAAGCCCGTGGCCTGGAACCGCCATGATCGCTGAGTTCCGCCCGCCGGCCAGCAAGGAAAGCGCGCGCCTGCGCCTCTATCTGGTCGGGCTGGTGCTCGATATGTGGGCGATGCTGGCCGCCTTCATCCTCGCCAACTGGCTGGTGCTGGGGTCGCCCTGGGGCGAGCCGGGCAAGCCGCACGGCATCGCGATCTTCACCCTGCTCGCGCCGATCTATGCGCTGCTGGCGATCAACAGCGGCGCCTATGGCATCCGCATGCTCGGCCATGTGCGCACCAGCGCCGCCCATGCGATCATGGCGCTGGCGCAGGCGGTGCTGGTGGCGCTGCTGCTGGTGTTCTTCGCCAAGGTGGGCGCGCAATTGTCGCGCCTGACGCTGGTGGTGGGCAGCCTGCTTTCCGCCTTCGGCCTTGTCGGCAGCCGCTTCGTGGTGACGGCGCTGGCGCGGCGCGTGCTGGGCGCGGTGCCGGTGATGGAATTGTTCATCGTCGACGGCGTGCCGCTGCCCAGGCTGCGTCCCTCCATGGCGGTGCTCGATGCGGCGCGCGCAGGGATAGATCCCAGCGAGCATGACGCGGCGATGGCGGAAAAGCTGGCCCTGGCGGTCGGCGGGGCCGAGCATGTGGTCGTCGCCTGCCCCAGCGAGAAGATCGAGGACTGGAGCATCGCGCTCAAGTCCCTGTCGGCGCGGGGCGAGATATTGGTGCCCGAACTGGCGCGGTTCGCGCCCGCGCGGGGCGGGACCTTCCAGCATCAGCCCACCGTCGTCGTCGCCGGGGGCCCGCTGTCCTTCCGCGACCGCATCATCAAGCGCATCTTCGACGTGGCGGTGTCGCTGGCGGCGATCCTGATCCTGTCCCCGGTGCTGCTCGCCACCGCGATCGCGGTGAAGCTTTCCAGCCCCGGCCCGGTATTCTTCCGCCAGATCCGGCTGGGGCGGGACGCGCGGCCGTTCCGCATCTACAAATTCCGGTCGATGCGCACCGACATGTCGGATTTCCGCGCCGACCAGCTGACGCAGCGGGACGACCCCCGCGTCACCCGCGTCGGCGCGTTCATCCGTCGCACCAGTATCGATGAACTGCCGCAGCTTTTCAACGTGTTGCAGGGCGATATGAGCATGGTCGGCCCGCGTCCCCATGCGCCGGGGGCGAAGGCGGCGGATTCCCTCTATTGGGAGGTCGACCAGCGCTATTGGGCGCGCCACTGCATCAAGCCGGGCATCACCGGCCTCGCCCAGATACGCGGCCATCGCGGCAATACCGAAGCGCATGAGGACCTGATCCTGCGTCTCCAGTCCGATCTCGAATATGTGACCGACTGGTCGATCTGGCGCGACATACGGATCATGGTGGCGACGGCGGGCGTGCTGGTCCACCATAATGCGTATTGATCTGCCGCCCGCAGTTGATATGGGCGGGATATCGGCACGGGAGTGAGGGACGGATGATTACCGCGCAGCGGGCGATGAAGGCCGCGGGCAAATATATGTCGCGGGGCGCGCTGGCGGCCCGTGCGCGTCTGGGCGCGCGGGCGCGGCGGCTCTGCCCGGCCTGCGCGGGATCGGTGGTCGGCTTTTTCCGCTATGGCGACAATCGCGAATGGGGGTGCCCGGCCTGCGGCGCCTCGCCGCGCGAGCGGCTGGTCAACTATCTGATTGCGCGCGGCCAGCTGACCTTGCCCAGGGGCGGGTCGGTCCTGCACATGGCGCCCAACGAAGCCAGCCTCGTCCGCCGGTTCCAGGCGGCGGCGGGGGAGTATGTACCCGCCGATATCGACCCGTCCCGCTATGCCGTGCCCGGCGTGCGGCAGGTGGACCTGATGGAGATCGGCGCGGCGAACCGCTTCGACCTGTTCTACGCCAGCCATGTGATGGAGCATGTGCCCGACGACGCGCATGTGCTGCGCCAGATTTTCGCCGCGCTGAAGCCGGGCGGGGAGGCGTGGCTGATCGTGCCGCTGTGGGATGCGCCGACCGAGGACGGCGCGCCCGCCATGACCGCGCGGGAGCGGGAGCGGCGCTTCGGCCAGTGGGATCATGTCCGCCAATATGGGCTGGACTTCGCCGACCGCATCCGCGCGGCGGGGTTCGAGGTGGACCTGCTGCGCGCCGGGGATTGCGCCGCCGACGATGTGGCGCTGATGGCGCTCGACGACATCATCTTCCGCGCGCGCAAGCCGACGGCGCAGGGATAAGCGGCTCCGGTGCGCGCCCTCTTCGCGGCCGGCGAGCGCTCCCTGCCGGTGCTGACGCTGGCGAAGCTCGCCAATGTCGCGCTGTCGATGCTGTGGGGCTTTGCCGTCACCTTCGTGTTCGTGCGGGCGCTGCCGGGCGCGGAGTTTCAGGCGTTCCTGCTGCTGATCGCGTTCAATAACTTCACCCAGTCGGCGGAATTCGGCCTCACCAACGTGATCTATGCCCGGCTGCGGCGCTGGTGGCTGGCGCGCGGCGGAGCGGGGGACGAGGGGAGTGGGCAGGGCGGCGATTTCCGGCGGGAGGAGATCGGCGTGCTGTTCCTGTTCCTGGGCACGCTGGTCGTCGGCGGCGGGCTGGCGGTCGCGGCGGCGATCCGGGCCGGGTGGATCGGCACGGAGCTTCCGGCGATATTCCTGATCTTCTTCTTCGCCTCCGCGCTCAATGTGCTGCTGCTGCTCGCCAAGCGGGCGCTGGCCGCCGTCGACCGCAACCTGCTGTGGGAGGCGCTGGACTGCGTGCGGCGGGTGCTGGGCCTCGCGATCCTGCTCGCGGTGCTGGCCGGGTTCGACCTGATGGCGTCGGTGTCGCTGCAACTGCTGCTGAATTGCGGCGCGGCGCTTGTCGGCATGGTGCTGATCGCGCGGCGGACGGCCATGCGCACTCGCCAATGGTTCGCCTGGCGCGTGGGCGGGGGGCATGTGCGCCGCACCTATTTGCGCGATATCGGCGCGTCGGCGGCGCTGACGCTGAGCGAGGTCGCCGCCTATAACGCGCCCTATTTCCTGATCGCGGCGCTGGCCCATGACGCGCGGCTGATGCTGCTGTTCGACTTCGTCTTCAAGATGATCCGTTCCGTCACCACCGCCACCCGCGCGACGATAGAGGGGGCGTTGCCGCGCCTCACGCGCAGCTGGTTCGCGGGCGACCGCGCCGCCTTCCGCCGCGGGCTGGCGCGCGCGCTGGCCGTGGCGCTGGGGGTGGCGCTGTGCGCGGACGTGCTGCTGCTGGCGGTCGGGCAACGGCTGTTCGCGCTGCTGTTCGACGGGCGTGCCGCGCTCGGCATGGGTGAATTGCTGCTGCTGTGCGCGCTGCTGCTGGTGCTGGCGACGATCTGCACCTCGGTCTATGTGCAGGGCGCGCTGGGGCGGTTCGGGCCGCTGCTGCGCCAGTCCTTGCCCTTCCTGGCCGGGTCGCTCGCCAGCGTGCCGCTCGCGCTCGGCCTGCACGGAGATACGGGACTTTCCTACATGGCGATCTACATGCTGGTTTTCGCGGGAACCGCGTTGCTGCATGCCGCAGCGCTGCGACGGCTGGCGAGGAGCCTCTAGAATGCATATCGCGATGCTGGATCCGTCCCTGTTCACCGGCCGCTATGACGACAGCCTGTGCGCGGCGCTGGCGGCGCGCGGGCATGAGGTGGTGCTGCACGGCCGCCCGATGCGCGACACCGATGCGATCGAACCGCACGGCTATCGCTATGCCGCGCGCTTCTTTCCGCTGGCCGAGCGGGCGCGGGGCCTGCTGGGCGAAGGCGCGCTGTTTCGCGGGGCCAAGGCGCTGGAATATTGCGCGCAGGCGCGGCTCGGCGGGTTGGGGGACATGGCGGCGGCCGATGTCGTCCATGCGCAATGGCTGCCTTTTCCGCCCGCCGACCGGCTGCTGATCGGGCGGCTGGCGGGCCGGGCGAAGTGGCGTCCGGCGCTGGTCCACACCGTGCACAATGCGTCGGCCTATCATGGCGACAGCGGCGCGCAGGCGGCGGGCTATCGCGCGCTGCTCGACCGGTTCGACGCGCTGATCGTCCATGGCGAGGAGACGCGCGCGGCGATGATCGCGCAGGGCGTGGCGGCCGAGCGGCTGCACATCGTGCCCCATCCGCCGATGGAGCTGGCGCGGGCCGGCGATGCCGATCTTGCGCAGGTGCCGGACCCGCGTGGCCCACGCATCCTCTTCTTCGGGACGATCCGGCCCTATAAGGGCTTCGACCTGCTGATCGACGCCTGCCTTGCGCTCTGGCGCGCGGGGCTGCGGTTCGAGCTGGCGGTCGCGGGCAAGCCGTTTCTGGATGTCGCGCCGCTGCTCGACCGGGTGCGGGCGGAGGGCTTCGGGGACAGGCTGGTGCCCGACCTCGGCTTCCTGACCGAGCAGCGGCTGGACGCGCATTTGCGCAAGGCCGATATCATCGCCTTTCCCTATCGCCATATCGACAGCAGCGGGGCGTTCCTCTCCGCGCTGCATTATGGCAAGGCGATGGTGGCGACGCGGGTGGGCATGTTCGCGGCGCTGGCGGAGGGGGACGCCGCCCTCTGCGCGCCGGAGGATGCGGAGGCGTTGGCGCAGGCGTTGCGCGGGCCGGTCGAGGATGCGGCCTTGCGCGCGCGGCTGGGCGCCGGGGCGCTGGCAATGCGCGCGCAACTGGGGCAATGGAGCGACGCCGCGGAGGGAACGCTGCGCGCCTATCAACAAGCGGTCGAAAAGGTGAAACAGGCATGAGTTCGGGACGGATCGCGCGGGAAATGTCGCGGCGCTGGCTGGGCGCGCGGCTGGCGCTGGCGGGACGCATCCACCAATATCCCGAAATATGGGCGCTGCGCCGCTTTCTGGAGGCGTTCGCCATCGACGCGCTGATCGACGTCGGCGCCAATGAAGGCCAATATGCGCAGACCGCCCGCAAGGATGCGCGCTTTGCCGGCCATATCTTCTCGTTCGAGCCGAACCCGGACGTGTTCGCGATCCTTTCGGCCAAGGCGGCGCGCGACCCGCGCTGGCATGTGTTCAACATGGCGCTGTCCGATTTCGACGGCACGGCGGAATTCAACATCATGGCCGCGCATCAGTTCAGCTCTCTGGTGAAGCCGTCCGACACGCTCGATCCCGTGTTCGTCGAGCGCAACCGGGTGGAGCGCACCGTCGCCATGCAATGCCGCAGGCTGGACGGCATGCTGGACGAGTTGCTGCGTCCGCACGGCCTGTCGCGGCCTTTCCTGAAGATGGATACGCAGGGCCATGACCGCTCCGTCTGCGAAGGGGCGGGCGCGCGGCTGGCGGATATGCTGGGCCTCCAGACCGAGCTGGCGGTGCGGCCCCAATATGCGGGTGCGGCCGACTATCGCGCGATGATCGGCTATCTGGAGGGGAAGGGCTTCGTCCCCAATGCGATGTTCGCCAACAACAAGGGGCATTTCCCGACCCTGGTGGAGATGGACGGCATCTTCCTGCGCGCCGACCTGGCCGGCGACGGGGCGGTCAGCGCATGACGGGATCGCGCCCTTCCTGGCTGCTGCTGATTTCCGGCGCGCTGATCCTGCTGTGGGCGGGGCTGGCATGGGTGGCCGAGATCCTGCTGCGCGACGGGCAGGCGATCGCCTATTATCTGTTCCGCACGCAGGATGTGCAGGCGCTGCTGATGGGCGGCGGGGCGCTGATGCTCGCCGGGCTGTTCGCCGGCGGCGGGCGGACAGGGACGAACTGGCGCTGGGCGCGGGACGGCCGGATGGTCGGCGCGCTGATCCTCCTCTTCGCCCTGCTCGCCTGGTCGGGCAATTACTGGCTGCTCGAAGGCTATGCGCTCTCGCGCGACGAACAGGTCGCCAAATTCGGCGCCGCCGCGATGGAACAGGGCTGGCTCGGCTGGCAGATACCGAGGCAATGGGTCGAATATCGCCGGGCGATCATGCCGGAATTCTTCTCTCCCTTCGGCGCCGATCATGTCTGGTCGTCGGCCTATCTGCCGCTCAACTCCGCCTTCCGCGCCTTCTGGGGCCTGGTGGCGGACGAGGCGCTGGCGGGGCCGGTGCTGCTGGTCGCCGGGCTGACGGCGCTGTGGCGCGTGGCGCTGCGGCTGTTCCCCGACCGGCCGGATGCGGTGGCGGTGACGCTGCTGATGGCGCTCTGCTCGACGCAGCTGCTCGTCACCGGGATGACGCCCTATGCGATGACCGCGCATTTCGCGCTCAACATGGTGTGGCTGGCGCTGGTGCTGCGGGGCGGGGCATGGGGCCATGGCGCGGCGGGGCTGGTCGCGCTGATCCTCGCGGGGCTGCATCAATATCATTATCCGTTCCCGTTCCTGCTGCCGTTCCTGTTCTGGTTCGCGCTGGGGCGGCGCTGGGGGGCGCTGGCCTTCCATGCGGGCGTGCTGGGGCTGGCGATCCTGATCTGGGCGAAGCTGTGGCCTTCCATGCTCGCCGACCTGTTCGGTCCGCCCGCCGACATACGCCCGTCCGCCGGTGTGGCGGACAAGGTGGACAGCCTGTTCGACCGGCTGATCGCGCGATGGCATCCGCTGCTGCACCTCTCCCGCTTCCTCGCGTGGAACAACCTGCTGCTGGTGCCGCTGGCGCTGGTCGGGCTGGGGCGGATGGACTGGCGCAGGGCGCTGCGCGGCGAGCATGTCGCGCTGCCGCTGGCGATGGGGGCGTTCGGCATGGCGGCGCTGGCGATGGACCAGGGCTATGGCTGGGGCTATCGCTATCTGCACGCCTTCCTCGGCAGCTTCGCGCTGCTGGCCGGTTATGGCTGGACGAAGCTGCGGCGTCCCGGCGGGGAGGCGCGCTCGCCGCTGCTCGCCGCGTCGGTCGTCGTCGCGCTGCTGACCGGCAGCTTCCTGATGGCCCGCGCGCATCATTATGTCGTGCCCTATGCCGCCGCGCACCGGCTGATCCTGTCCGCCGACGCCGACGTCGTGCTGGTCGATCCGCGCGGCGGGCGCTTCGTCACCGATCTGGCGCGCGGGCGGGAAGGAGTGCCCGTCGGGCGGCCGATGGTGATGGCGCTGGGACAGCTGGACGAGGAACTGGTCGATCATCTGTGCGACCGCTACAGCATCGCGATTTTCGACAGCAGCGCGTTCCTGCCGATGGGCCTCAGCGCGGTGCCGTGGGACAGCGAGCCCATCGCCGACCTGCGCGCGCATATGGAAAAGCGTGGCTGCGGACGGACGCTGGCGCCTGCGCTGGAATGACCGGCAAGGCTGCGTTTATTGCAATGCGGCCGGTCCTGATTGCATGCAAAAGCAGGAAAAGCAGGGTTGATAGCGTTGTCTGCCTGCCCTAGCTGAGAGTTTGTTTGCGCCGCAGCAAAAAGGCGCGCCATCAAAGGACAGGCCCATTTCCGTTTCCGCCGCCCAATTCCGCCTCGTGCTCTTTTCCCTCGCCATGGGGGGCTTCGCGATCGGCACCACCGAATTCGCGGCGATGAGCCTCGTTCCCTATTTCGCGCCCGCGCTCGGCATAGACGAGCCGACCGCCGGCCATGTCATCAGCGCCTATGCGCTGGGCGTGGTGGTGGGCGCGCCGATCATCGCGGTGCTGGCGGCGAAGGTCGCGCGGCGCACGCTGCTGATCGGCCTGATGGCGATGTTCGCGCTCGGCAATGCGCTGAGCGCGCTCGCGCCGGGCTATGAAACGATGCTGCTGTTCCGGTTCCTGAGCGGCCTGCCGCACGGGGCCTATTTCGGCGTCGCGGCACTGGTCGCGGCGGATCTCGCGCCGCCGTACCGGCGGGCGCAGGCGGTTTCCCTGGTGATGGCGGGGCTGACCATCGCCACGGTCGCGGGCGTGCCGGTCGCCAACTGGCTGGGGCAGGCGATAGGCTGGCGTTCCGGCTTCGCGATCGTCGCGGTGCTGGCGCTGGCGACGGCGCTGCTCGTCACCCTGTTCGCCCCGCGCGACAGGGCGCCCGAAGGGGCCAGCCCGTTGCGCGAGCTGGGCGCATTGCGGCGGCGGCAGGTGTGGCTGACGCTGGCGGCGGGCGCGATCGGCTTCGGCGGGCTGTTCTGCGTCTACACCTATGTCGCCTCTACCATGCTGGAGGTGACCGGCGTGTCGCCTGCGCTGGTGCCGGTGATATTGGCGGTGTTCGGCCTCGGCATGACACTGGGCAATCTGTTCGCCGGATGGGCGGCGGACAAGGCGCTGATGCGCACGGCGGCGGGCATGTTCCTGTTCAGCGCGCTGGCGCTGGCGCTCTATCCCTTCGCCGCGCACCATATCGGGCTGCTGGCGCTCGACATCTTCGCCATCGGCATGGGCGGCGGCGTGGGCGTGGTGCTCCAGACGCGGCTGATGGACGTGGCGGGCGAGGCGCAGACGCTGGCGGCGGCGCTGCACCACAGCGCCTTCAACGTCGCCAATGCGCTCGGCCCGTGGCTGGGCGGCCTCGCCATCGCCCATGGCTATGGCTGGACGTCGACCGGCTGGGTCGGCAGCCTGCTCGCGCTGGGCGGCGTGGCGATATTGGGTGCGGCCGCCTATGATGCGCGTCACACGCTGCGCAAGCCCGCCTATTGCTGAGGCGGGCCGGAGCTTTCCTTCGCCGCCGATGAGGCGCCCTCCTGCGCGGACCAGACCCGCTTGCCGCCCAGCCAATGCTCGGCGGGCCGGGTCTGCGCGATTTCGGCGGGGGAGGCGATGCTGATGTCGCGGTCGATCAGCAGAAAGTCGGCCCATTGCCCCGGCTCCAGCGCGCCGACCCGCTTTTCGCCCTGAAGCGCGAAGGCCGCGTCCCGCGTCGCGGCGGCGAAGGCCTGTTCGAAGCGCAACTGCTCGCCCGCCGGGGGAAGGCCGCCAAAGGGCTCGCCGGTCGCGTCGGCGCGGCTCATCGCGGCGGCGATCGCGACGAAGGGGGAAGGCACGCCGCCCGCCGCCCAGCCGCCGAGCGCCAGCCGGTTGCCGCCCGCGCTGAGGCCGGAGAGGGGGAGCAGCGCCCGCTCATTCCCTAGCCGGCGCAGCAGCACCGCGCCGTCCTCGGCCAATTGTCCGGGCCGCACCGTCAGCAGCGCGCCCCTTTGGGCGAGCGCCGCCCGGTCGGCCGGGTCGACCAGCTCCGCGCCCTCGATCCGCCAGCGTCGGTCGCCCTCATAGGTCGCGGCCAGCTCGGCGATCGCGTAGAGCGCCTCGTCCACCGCCGCGTCGCCATGGGCGGACAGCGCGATCTGGAAGCCGTCCATCGCCGCGCGGCTCATCTGGTTGCGCAGGCGGGTGGAGTCGATCCGCGCCATGCCCTTTTCGCCCGGCGCGTCGGCATAGGGCGCCTTCAGCCAGGCGGTGCGCGTCGAAAGGCCGCCGTCGATCGCGAAATGCACGCCCGTCAGGCGCAGCCGGTCGTCATAGAGCCAGGGCGTCGGCGCGGGCCCGGCGATGGTCGCCATGGCATCGATGCCGTCCGCATAGCCGATGATGCGCAGGCGCAGCGCGCCCCGGTCGCCCGCGCGGCGATAGGATTGCCAGTCGTGGATGCCGGTCCCCATATCGGCGACCGTGCCGATGCCCGCCGCAAGGAACAGCGGCTGCGCCTTGTCGAGCGCGATGTCGCGATCCTTGGGCGCGGGCGGCGGGACGATCCGCCCGATCAGCTCCATCGCCGTGCCCGCGAAGAGGCCGCTCGGCTTGCCGCCCGCCATTACGATCCGCCCGCCGGCGGGGGCCTTGCTGGCGGCGGTGATGCCCGCCTGCCGCATCGCGAGGCTGTTGGCCCAGCCCATCTGCCCGTCCGCGCTTTCCAGCCAGACCGGGATATCGGCCGCCACGGCGTCGAGATCGGCGGCGGTGGGCAGCGGCGCGTCGTCCCAGCGGGCCGGATCCCAGCCCCGGCCCAATATCCATTTGCGCCCGCCATTGTCGCGCGCATGGGCGGCGATCTTCGCCTGCGCCTGCGCCAGCGAGCGCGTGTCCGAAAGGTCGAGCGTCATCCGCGCGATGCCGGTCGCGATCACCTCCGTATGCGCATCGACGAAGGACGGGATCAGCGTCCGCCCTTTGGCGTCGAGGCGATAGGCGAGGCGGTCGGGGCGCTTCTCTCCCTCCGTCAGTCGCCGTTCGACGCGGCCGTCGCGGTCGATCAGCAGGCCGGTGAAATGAGCGAGCCTGCCGTCCGCGCCGACCGCGAGGCCGTTCACATTGTCGATGAGGCCGCTGGTCGGCGGCGGGGCGTCGTCCTGCTTCGGCTTCTTGCGGGCCGGGGCGGGCGAAGCCGTCAGCAGCAGGGCAAGGCCGAGAGCCGCACCCCAATATCGGGCAGCGGGGGAAAGGCTCACTTGCGGGTGATCCTCCGCACCAGTGCGCTGGTATCCTGCCGCCCGCCGCCCATCGCCTGCACATCGGCATAGAATTGATCGACCAGCGCCGTCAGCGGCAGCGTCGCGCCGTTGGCGCGCGCTTCCTCCAGCGCGAGGCCGAGGTCCTTGCGCATCCAGTCGATCGCGAAGCCGAAGTCGAATTCGTCGCGCGCCATGGTCGGCCAGCGATTGTTCATCTGCCAGCTTTGCGCGGCCCCGCCGGAAATCGCCTCCAGCACCTTGTCGAGGTCGAGATCGGCCGCCTGCGCGAAGCGCAGCCCTTCGGACAGCCCCTGGAGCACGCCCGCGATGCAGATCTGGTTCACCATCTTGGCGGTCTGGCCCGCGCCCGCCGGGCCGATATGGACGACGCGCGCGCTATAGGCGGCCATCGCGATGCGGGCGGCGGCGACCGCCGGTTCGGTGCCGCCGCACATCACCGAGAGCGTGCCGTTCTCCGCGCCCGCCTGCCCGCCGGAAACGGGCGCGTCGACGCAATGCAGCTCCCGGCTCTCGCCCTCGACGTAGAGCTGGCGCGCGATACGGGCCGATACGGTCGTGTGGTCGATGAACAGCGTGCCCTTGCCCATGGTGCGGAAGGCGCCGTCCCTGCCCAGCGTCACCGCCGCGAGATCATCGTCGTTGCCGACGCAGCTGATGACGATATCCGCGCCCTGCGCCGCCTGCGCCGGGGTGACGGCGACTTCGCCGCCGTAATTTTCGACCCAGGCGCTGGCCTTGGCCATGGTGCGGTTGAAAACGATCAGGTCATGCCCGGCTTTCGCCAGATGCCCCGCCATCGGGCCACCCATGACGCCCAGTCCGATAAACGCTATTTTTGCCATTGGGGGTGCATAGACTTTCTTGCCGCCAAAGCCTAGGGCAGCTGTGCACTTAATCACTTACGGTAATCGAGAAAGGATATCACCCCCGATGAAGCATGGGACCAGCCTTCGCAAAGTTGACGCCGCGGCAGGGCTGCCGGTGTCGATTGCCGATGTGCGCGCGGCCCATGAGCGAATTAGGGGCTCGATCGTCCGCACGCCGACGCTGCGCAGCCATACGCTCTCGCAGCTCGCCGGCGCCGAAATCTGGCTGAAGTTCGAAAACCTCCAGTTCACCGCCGCCTATAAGGAGCGCGGGGCGCTCAACTGCCTGTTGTCGCTCAGCCCGGACCAGCGCGCCAAGGGCGTGATCGCCGCCTCGGCGGGCAATCATGCGCAGGGCCTCGCCTATCATGGCGCGCGCCTCGGCGTGCCCGTCACCATCGTGATGCCGGTGCCGACGCCGATCATCAAGGTGACGCAGACCGAGGGCCATGGCGCGACCGTGGTGCTGCACGGCGAGAAGTTCGAGGAAGCCTATGCCCATGCCCGCCGTCTGGAGGCGGAGCAGGGGCTGACCTTCGTGCATCCGTTCGACGACCCGTCGATCATCGCGGGGCAGGGGACGGTCGCGCTCGAAATGCTGGAGGACGCGCCGGAGATCGACACGCTGGTCGTGCCGATCGGCGGGGGCGGCCTTATTTCCGGCATGGGCACCGTCGCGCGCGGCATCCGTCCGGGGATCGGGCTGATCGGCGTGCAGGCGGAGCTGTATCCGTCGATGTACGACCTCGTGAAGGATGCCGCGCTGCCGTGCGACGGCGACACGCTGGCCGAGGGCATCGCGGTGAAGGAGCCGGGTGCGCTGACCCGCCGCTTCGTCGAGGCGCTGGTGGACGACGTGCTGCTGGTGAGCGAACGCAGCCTCGAACAGGCGGTCAGCCTGCTGGTGCAGATCGAAAAGACCGTGGTCGAGGGCGCGGGCGCGGCGGGGCTTGCCGCCGTGCTGGATCACAAGGAGATGTTCGCCGGGCGCAAGGTCGGCCTGATCCTGACCGGCGGCAATATGGACACGCGGCTGCTCGCCAATGTGCTGCTGCGCGATCTCGCCCGGTCGGGACGGCTGGCGCGCCTGCGCATCCAGTTGCAGGACCGGCCCGGCACGCTGTTCCAGGTGTCGCGCATCTTCGACGAACAGTCGGTCAACATACTGGAACTGGCGCACCAGCGCATCTTCACCAATCTGCCCGCCAAGGGGCTGTCGCTCGACGTGGAATGCGAAACCCGCGACGCCGCCCATCTCGAACGGCTGATCGGCGCGCTGCGGGATGCGGGATATGAAGTGTCGCCGGTCGAGTTGGCGTGATCGGGGCGGGGCGGCAGGGCCGCCCCGGCCTGTTCGGAAGGCTGCCGGAGGGCGGGGTGCTCCCCGCCGTCCGGCGCCATCTTTCCTTAACCAGTTTTGCCTAGGAAAAAGGCTGCCGGAAATCGCTGTGCCCCTGAAACAGCGGTCTGAAAACAGGCCATAAATCTTTTTATGGTAAATCTTCTTTTAATGGGGCGGGGGATCGGCATAGTATCTTCATGACGACAGCCGGTGTCGCCTCTGGCACCAACAAGAGGATTGCAAGAGTTGAGCGCGCCGTTCCGCTTTCCCCGCTTCTTCGTGACGAGCCCCAGCCCTTGCCCCTATCTGCCGGGGCGGAGCGAGCGCAAGGTGTTCACGGAGCTGTCGGGCGACCATGCGGGCGAGCTGAACGACGCGCTGGGGCGCATCGGTTTCCGCCGCAGCCAGAACGTCGCCTACCGGCCGAGCTGCGCCGATTGCACCGCTTGCGTTTCGGTGCGCATCGTCGCGGGGGAATTCCGCCCCAATGCCAGCCAGCGAAAGCTGCTGCGCCGCAACAGCGATCTGGTCGTCACCGTGTGCAAGCCCTGGTCGACCGAAGAGCAATATGCGCTGCTGCGCCGCTATCTTCAGGCGCGGCATCCCGGCGGCGGCATGACCGGCATGGACGAGATGGACTATGCCGACATGGTCGAGCATTCGCCGGTCGAAAGCTATATCATCGAATATCGCGAACCGTCATCGGAAGAGGGCGTGCCCGGCCGTCTCATCGGCGCCTGCCTGACGGACCGGCAGGGCGACGGCCTCTCGATGATCTACAGCTTCTTCGAGACCGAGGAAGAGGGCCGCCCCGGCATGGGCAATTACATCATCATGGACCATATCGCGCGCGCGGCGAAATCCGGCCTGCCCTATGTCTATCTCGGCTATTGGGTCGAAGGGTCGAAGCGGATGCAGTACAAGGTCCGCTATCAGCCGCTCGAAAAGCTTGGCCCCGCCGGCTGGGTCCGCTTCGACGGGGAGCAGACGGCGGCCGCCGCGCCCGCCGACAACCCGCTGCGCGACATGGTGACGCAGGCGGCGCAGCCGGCCGGGCGCAATCCGGGCCGCATCGGCGTGCAGGAACTGGCGGAACTGTTCCGCAAATAGGCGCCGGTTCGGGCCGGGCGTCGTCTCGCTCGCGCCACGCGGCGAGCCCTTCACCCGGCTTCGGAACAGACCCTGTCGGGATAGGCGGCGGCTTCGCGGCCCGGCCGCGCGGCGTCGCCGCTCCGGTTCCGTGCGCTTTGCCCGGCTGTGACTGGCGACGCCCAGGGCGCATGATAGCGCGCCGCCACCGCGACCTCGGACGCCTCCAGCAACACCTGCCACAGGCGGGTGAACGGCCCCTGCTTTCTGGCATCATCGATCATGCGAGTGTCTCCCTTCTCGTCGTCCGGTTGGCGGGACGCGGCGCACCGGGGAGGTAGCGCGAACGGCGAGGCTATTGGCGCTAAAATTGGCAGTGGAAGCGACTATATTTCGCGTTATATGCACAGATATGCGAAAAATGATCGAACTCGATGATTTCGACCGGCGGCTGATCGAGCTGGTGCGGCGCAACAATCTGGAACCCGCGCGTATCCTTGCGGACAAGCTGGGCCTGTCCATCTCGGCGGTGCTGCGGCGGCTGCGGCGGTTGCGGGAGGAGAAGGTGATCGTCGCCGACGTCGCGATCGTCGATCCCGCGCTGACCGGTTCGGCGCTGACCATGCATGTGCTGGTGCGGATGAAGGAGGCCGGGCGGCGCGCGCTCGACGCCTTCGCGCGCGACATTACCCGCCATCGCGAGGTCACCGGCGCGTGGGAGGTGACGGGCGATGATGATTATGTGCTGAAGATCCAGGTGGGATCGATGGAGGAATATGACGCCTTCACCCGCCGCGCGCTGGACGAGGATGCCGGGGTGCTGGCGTTCAAGACCCTCATCACCATCCGCACCGTGGTGGAGGACGACCTGTCCGCCCGGCCGTTGCTGGTGGGGTGAGGATATGGGGCCGTTATCCGTTCCGGCCGATCGAATTCGGCTCACGCGGAGACGCGGAGCAGAGCGACCGAGCCGCAAGCTGCCTATGTCTTGCTATATGTTGCGTGGCTCGGCCAAGAGAGGGAGCGAAACGCTTCGCGTGTCTCTGCGTGAACTCTCCCTATTACCCCTGCGTGGAGGGAACAGGTAGACGGATGCTTTCGGCTGAAAGCTAACGTCAATCCTCCCCTCCTCTTCAAGGGAGGGGACCGAGGGGTGGGTGGCGCCGCTGGACACAGAGGCTAGTTTTTGGGGATAGACCCCACCCCAATTCCTCCCCTGAAGGGGAGGGGCTTGTTGTCGTATAACCACCCCCAACCCGCCATCTCTATCGCGTCATGCCAGCGCAGGCTGGCATCTCAGGAGGCGGCGCGCGACATGGCCTGCGCCCTCAGCCTGCGCTGGGGTGACGGTAAAGCGAAGGTCCGTTAACCACCCCAAAACCGCCTTTCGGCAGACGGCAAAAAAAAAGCCCGGAAGCGCTTCCGCCTCCGGGCTTTCCGGTGATTTCATCAGCCCTCAGGCCGCCACGTCATAGGGGACGATTTCCCCTTCCAGATAGAGCTTGCGCGCCTTGGAGCGGCTGAGCTTGCCGGAGCTGGTGCGCGGCAGGGTGCGCGGGGGGACCAGTTCGACCACGCAGTTCATGCCGGTGATCGCGCGCACCCGCTCGCGGATCTGCTCGCGCAGCTTCGCGCGCTCTTCCGTGTCGGAGGTGCGGCAATGGACCAGCACGGCGGGGGCCTCCTCGCCGCCCGGCGTGGTGATGGAGAAAGCGGCGATGTCGCCCTGCTTGAAGCCGGGCAGTTGCTCCACCGCCCACTCGATATCCTGCGGCCAGTGGTTGCGGCCGTTGATGATGATCATGTCCTTGGCGCGGCCGACGATGTAGAGATAGCCGTCCGACATATAGCCCATGTCGCCGGTGTCGAGCCAGCCGTCCTTCATGCAGGCGGCGGTCGCTTCCTCGTCGCGATAATAGCCGACCATCAGCGACGGGCCGGTGGTCCACACCTTGCCGATCTGCCGTTCGGGCAGCACGCCGCCATCCTCGTCGCGGATCTCGACGACCATGTCCTTCACCGGCTTGCCGCAATTGACGATCGCGCGATAGCGCTGCGGCCGTCCTTCGGCCACGTCGCCGCCGGAAAGCTCGGTTTCCTCGACCAGCTCGACGACGATGCCCTCGCCCGGCGGCATGATCGTCACCGCCAGCGTGCTTTCGGCAAGGCCGTAGCTCGGCAGGAAGGCGCTGGGTGAAAAGCCCGCATCGGCGAATGCGTCGACGAAGCTCTGCATCACGTCGGGGCGGATCATGTCCGCGCCGTTGCCCGCGAGGCGCCAGCGGGAAAGGTCGAAGCGGTCCGACGCGCGCGTCTGGCTCGACATGCGGCGGGCGCAGATGTCGTAGCCGAAGGTCGGCGAATAGCTGATCGTCGTGCCTTCGTTGCGGGTGATGAGATCGAGCCACGCCAGCGGACGGCGGGCGAAATCCTCGGTCTTGAGATAATCGACCGTCACCTGGTTGGCGACCGGCGATAGGAAGCAGCCGACCAGCCCCATGTCGTGATACCAGGGCAGCCAGCTGATGCAGCGGTCCTGCGGTTCCAGCTTCATGCCGTGCGAATGGGCGGACAGGTTCGACAGCAGCGCCTTGTGCGTCACCGCGACGCCATGGGGGAAGCGGGTCGAGCCGCTGCTATATTGCAGATAGGCGATGTCGTCGGTGTCGGCCTGCGGCAGGCGGCAGGGCGCCGCCTCGCGCGCGAGGAAGCCTTCATAGTCCATCGGCTCGACGCCGTTCTGGCGCGCGGCCTCGCTCGCCATTTCGGACAGCTCGCCGGGGAAGAACAGCATCTTCGGGTCGCAGCTGTTCAGCTGGACCGAAAGCTGGTCGATATAGCTTTCCTTGCCGCCGAAGCTGGTCGGCAGCGGCAGCGGCACCGGCCAGGCGCCCGCATAGATCACGCCGAAGAACAGCTGCGCGAATTCCGGCCCGGTTTCGGCGACCAGCGCGATGCGGTCCTGCGGCTGGATGCCGTGGGCGATCAGCCGATAGGCGCAGGCGATCGCGTCCGAACGCAGCTCGCTATAGGGATAGGCGCGGGTCAGCGTGCCGCGCGGATCGTGGAAATTGAACCCGCGCGTGCCGCCCGCCGCATAATCGAGCGCCTCGCCCATGGTCGCGAAATCGGAAAAACGGCGGGGGAGGGCATCCTGCGTCGGCAGCGGCTTCAATGCGCTCTCGCCGGCCTGCGCCTGACCGACAGGCGTGGAAGCCGGCTTTGCCAGAACCTGCATGTCTGTCATCTCAATCTCTGCCAATTAGTTGTTCCTTCGCTGGGCCTTTCGGGCCATTCCTTCTTTAAGAAGAGAGCGACGCCCCTATGTCTTTCCTCTTCGCATGTCCAACCTTGACTGATGATGACTGAAAGTCAGGTCGGCACAGGACGCCCTTCTAGCGCATAAGACAAGTTCAAAATCAGACCCGAGTGTGGCACAAAAGTGGCGCATGACACGATATGGTAAAGAAAAGCGGCGATCCTGTCTCGATTCCGCGTCGCTGCGCGATCTGGCGCTAACCTATGTTGGTCGTTTCGCGACCAGCCGGACGCGGCTGGCCCGCTATCTCGACCGCAAGCTGGCCGAGCGCGGCTGGGAGGGGGAGGAGGAGCCGGATGTCGAGGGGCTCGTCGCCCGCTTCGCGGAACTGGGCTATGTCGATGACGGCGCCTATGCGCGGATGAAGGGCGCGTCGATGGAGCGGCGGGGGCTGGGCGCGCGGCGGATCGGCGCGACCCTGCGCGCCGACGGCATCGGCGAGGCGGAGCGTCTGGCGACAGAGGAGCAGGCGCGCGCGGGCGCTTGGGATGCCGCCGACATCTTCGCGCGGCGCAAGCGGATCGGCCCCTATGCGGGGCAGCGGCCCGACCCGAAGCTGCGCGAGCGGCAACTGGCGGCCTTCCTGCGCGCGGGCCACAGCATGGATGTCGCCCGCATCTGGGTCGACGCCGCGCCGGGCGATGTGCCGCCACGGGAGGAGGATTGACGGGGTGCGAGGCAAGGATGCGAGGGGTGCGGCGCTGCTGGCCGTCTGCTGCGGCCTGCTGGCGGGATGCTCGCCCGAAGGCGGCGGGACGGATAATGGCGGCAACGGTGCGAATGGCGCGGAGGCGGTGGCGGGCCTCCTGCGGGACGACGGCGCGCCGCAATATCTGCAAAAGGTGCCGGTGGTCGTCCGGCATGACGGGCGCGCGGGCGGCGGCGCCGCCGACACCCGCCTTTCGCTTGAGATCGCGCTGACGCAGGCCGAGCAGGAAAAGGGGCTGATGCATCGCCGCTCGCTCGGCCGGGGCGAGGGCATGCTGTTTCCCGTGCTGCCGCCCCGCGCCGTCAGCTTCTGGATGAAGGGCACGCCGTTCTCGCTCGACCTGCTGTTCGTGCGGCCCGACGGGCGGATCGCGCGGGTGGCGGAAAAGGCGAAGCCGGGCGACGCCACGCCGATCTTCGCCGACGAGCCGGTGGCGGCGGTGCTGGAACTGCGCGGCGGGGATGCGCGGGCGCTGGGCATCGGCGAGGGCGACAGGGTGAGCTGGGGCCGCTGCACCCTTTCCCCCGGCGCGCGGGCGAGCGAGGCGGCCAGTTTCTGCCCGCCGGGGTGAGGAAGCCGCCGCCGCTGCTTCCCGTCATCGCATATCGGCTTGCAAAATCCCCCCGACAGGCGCTAAGCGCGAGGCCATGGGCATATTATCCAAGATATTCACCTGGTGGGACGGCGCCACCATCGGCACCTCGCTCTTCACCGCCCGCAAGGGCCGGAAGGTCGGCGAGGATCATATGGGCAATGTCTATTATGAAGGCGGGAAGGACGTGATGGGCCTCACCCGCCGCTGGGTGATCTACAACGGGCCCAACGACGCGAGCCGCGTGCCCGCCGAATGGCATGGCTGGCTGCACCAGAATGTCGAGGGCGCGCCGGAAAGCCATCTGCCCCCGCCGCGCATCTGGGAAAAGGATTATGTCCCCAACCAGACCGGCACCGCCAATGCCTATCGCCCGCTCGGCGCCATCGAATCTGGCGGCCATCGCGCCATGGCTACCGGAGATTATGAGGCATGGAAGCCCGACGCCTGATGAGGGCGCCGCGCGCCGGGGCTGCGTTGCTGCTTGCGCTGATGGTGCAGGCCTGCGGCGACGGATCGAATCAGCTGCCGCAGGGCAATGCCTCCAGCGCCATCCGGCAGGCGGGCGACAGCACGCCGCTCGTCGCGCCGGTCGATTCCTCCGGCGCGACCCCGATGAAGGAGCGCGTGGCCGTGGTCGGCCTGCTCAACAAGCGCAACGGCCTGACGCGCGACCTCAAGATGAAGCCCGGCGAGGCGCTGCGCGTGGGCGACGCGATCGTCCGCCTGCGCGCGTGCGAGGCAACCGCGCCGTGGGAGGAGCAGAAGGAGGTCGGCGCCTTCGTCCAGCTCGACGTCCGCTCCCCGCAGGACGACAAGTGGCGGCGCGCCTTTTCCGGCTGGCTGTTCCGCGAGCGGCCGGACCGTAATGTCGTCCAGCACCCGATCTATGACGTCTGGGTCAAGAGCTGCGAGATGAGCTGGCCCGAAACCGGCCCGGATACGCTCAAGGCCGCCGAGAAATCGGGCGCGAAGGCCAATGCCGCCGCCGCGCCCGGCCCGTCGGACAACAGCGTCGATTCATCGCCCAGCTCCACCCCCGCCAGCGCCGAGCCCAGCAACGACTGATAGTCGCGCTGGTCGATCTCGATCGCGCCCAGCGACCGCAGATGGTCGGTCATGAACTGGCAGTCGAGCAACTGCATCCCGCTCGCCCGCATCCGCGCGACCAGCCAGGCGAGCGCGACCTTCGATGCGTCGGTGCGGCGCGACACCATGCTTTCGCCGAAGAAGGCGCGGCCCAGCGCGACGCCGTAGAGGCCGCCGACCAGCTCCGCGCCTTCCCAGCATTCGACGCTGTGGGCGAAGCCCAGCTCATGCAGGTGGCGGTAGCTGCGCTCGATCTCATGGTTGATCCAGGTCGTCGGCCGATCCGGCGCGGATTGCGCGCACAGGCGCACGATGCCGGTGAAATCCTCGTCCACGCTGACGCGGAACCGCTCGCTCCGGATGGTCTTTGCGAGCGAGCGCGACAGGTGGAAGCGGTCGAGCGGCAGGATCGCCCGCTTGCGCGGCTCCACCCAATAGACCTCCTCGTCGTCGCGGTCGTCGGACATGGGAAAGACGCCGATGGCATAGGCGCGCAGCAGCAGGAAGGGATCGATCGGCATGGCCCGGTCATTGTGGCAGAGGCCGCGGGCGCGGCCAAGTCCCCCGCGCCCAAGTCCCTCGTGCCGCGCCGATCCGTCGCGGGACGGGCAGGCGATTTTCCTTCACCTCGCCCTTGCACTTGGACGAAGGGAAGGGTAAGGACGCGCCTTCGCCGCACAGGAGTGTAGCTCAGTTGGTAGAGCGTCGGTCTCCAAAACCGAATGCCGGGGGTTCGAGTCCCTCCACTCCTGCCACTTTCCGGCCCTTTCGGGGGCAGGCCGGTGGTCAGCGCGGCGTCAGACGCGGAGGGACGGCTCCCTGATCCGGTAAAAGGCCGGAGGGAGGGTTGTCGCTTCGCGGCTTGTGCTGTTTTTGAAAGATGGGTTGAAAAGCGTGGCCAAGACATCTCCCGGCGAATTTGTTCGTCAGGTCCGCCAGGAAGCATCGAAGATCGTGTGGCCCACGGGCCGCGAGACGATGGTGACGGCGATCATGGTGGTCATCATGACCACGCTGCTCGGCCTGTTTTTCTTCGCGACCGACACCTTCTTCGGGTGGGTGGTCCGCATGCTGCTGTCTCTGGCCACCGGCCGGTAAGGCGGCGGCAGGCAATCTCTAGGATTTTGGAACGAACATATGGCGCGCTGGTACATCATTCACGCCTATTCGGGCTTCGAGAACAAGGTTCGCGATTCGATCATCTCGGAGGCCGAGCGTCTGGGGCTTGAGCAACTGGTCGAGGCGGTCGAGGTGCCCACCGAAGTGGTGACCGAGGTGCGCCGCGGCAAGAAGATCCAGTCGGAGCGGAAATTCTTCCCCGGCTATGTGCTGGCCAAGCTGAACATGAACGACGATGTCTATCACCTCGTCAAGAACACGCCGAAGGTGACGGGCTTCCTGGGGTCGAGCGGCAAGCCGCAGGCGATCAGCGAGGCCGAGGCCGCGCGCATCCTCAACACGAAGGAAGAGGCTGCCGCCGCGCCCAAGCACAAGATCAGCGTCAATTACGAGATCGGCGACACCGTGAAGGTGACGAGCGGCAACTTCGCCAGCTTCACCGGCACGGTCGAGGAACTGGATTTCGACAAGAACCGCGTCAAGGTCTCCATCTCCATCTTCGGGCGCGCGACCCCGCTGGAGCTGGGCTTCGAGGATGTCGAACTGGTGAAATAGGAAATTCCCCCGTCATAGGGGGAGTAAGTGCGGGAGGGGTTCCGGCCCCGTTCGACCGCTAAACTTGAACCGGCAGGGTGCGCCCCACAAGGCAGCCCGGCCACTATAGAGTGAGTGTAACATGGCAAAGAAGATTACGGGCTATATCAAGCTCCAGGTGCCTGCGGGCGCCGCCAATCCTTCGCCGCCGATCGGCCCGGCCCTGGGTCAGCGCGGCGTCAACATCATGGAATTCTGCAAGGCGTTCAACGCGGCGACGGAGAAGGAAGAAAAGGGCACGCCCCTGCCGACCATCATCACCGTCTATGCCGACCGCAGCTTCTCCTTCGTCACCAAGCAGCCCCCGGCGACCTATCTGATCAAGAAGGCGATCAACCTCAAGTCCGGTTCCAAGGAACCCGGCAAGGCTTCGGCGGGCACCATCAAGCGCTCGCAGCTTGCCGAGATCGCGCAGAAGAAGATGCCCGACCTCAATGCGAACGACATTGATGCGGCGACGAAGATCATCGAAGGCTCCGCGCTCGCGATGGGCCTCACCGTGGTGGAGGGCTAAGACATGGCAAAGCTGACGAAGAAGGCGAAGGCTCTCGCCGCCGCGATCGACAAGGACAAGCTGCACGGCGTTGACGAGGCGATCGCCCTCATCAAGAGCAATGCGACCGCGAAGTTCGACGAAACCGTCGAGATCGCGATGAACCTGGGCGTCGATCCGCGTCACGCCGACCAGATGGTCCGCGGCGTCGTCACCCTGCCGGCGGGCACGGGCAAGACCGTCCGCGTCGCCGTGTTCGCGCGCAACGACAAGGCCGAGGAGGCCAAGGCGGCCGGTGCGGAAGTCGTCGGCGCCGAGGATCTGCTGGAAAGCATCCAGGCCGGCAATATCGACTTCGAGCGCGTGATCGCGACCCCGGACATGATGGGCCTCGTCGGCCGTCTCGGCAAGGTGCTGGGCCCCAAGGGCCTGATGCCGAACCCGAAGCTCGGCACCGTGACCCCGAATGTCGCCGAAGCGGTGAAGGCGGCCAAGGGCGGCCAGATCGAGTTCCGCGTCGAAAAGGCGGGCATCATCCACGCCGGCCTCGGCAAGGCGAGCTTCTCCGCCGACGACCTGCGCAAGAATTTCGATGCGTTCGTCGATGCGATCGTCAAGTCGAAGCCCTCGGGCTCGAAGGGCAAATATGTCCGCAAGATCGCGCTGTCGTCCTCGATGGGGCCGGGCGTGAAGGTCGATGTCGCTGCCGTGGGCGGCGTCATCTGATCTGACGGGTTCCGGCCTGTCGGGCTGGAACGGGAAATGACGAAACCCCCATGGGCCGCGTGGTCCATGGGGGTTTCTTTTTCGTTTGGGTATGCCGTTTGCGGCTATGCCGTTGGGAAAGGCGGTTGGGGATTGTGGCGGACCTTCCTCTTATCGTCACCCCAGCGCAGGCTGGGGTCGCAAGCCATGGCGCGCCGCCTCCTGAGTGCCAGCCTGCGCTGGCATGACGGAAGATAAATAGTTAGTTTGGGCCTTCCAATCTCCGTTCGGGCTGTTGAGCGAGACACTCGCCTCGCTTCAATGTCGAAGCCCTGTCCTTCTTGAAAGGGGGAAGTACAGCCGTTGGGCTTTGCCCGCCTTTCGGGTCAACAGGCTTCCAACGGTTCTCTTATGTCGGGGATCAGATCGCCAATCGTCCTCATGAACCGGGCAGCGGCCGCCGGGAAAGAAACCTCCCGGCGGCCGCCATCGATCAATTCCCTACCGGCTGCGCGTCGTCGCGGGTTACGACCACGGTCGAGGAGCGCGGTTCTTCGCCGTTGATCGGCCAGTTGCCGGTCGGATGCTGGATGTTGACGAAGAAGGTCTTGAGGTCCGGCGTATAGGCGAGGCCGGTGATCTCGCAGCCTTCCGGGCCGACGAGGAAGCGCTTCGACTGCTTCGTCTGCTGGTCGATGGTGAACATCGCATTATGCCCCACCACATCCTCGATGGTGACGCCGCTGACGCCGGAGCTGCCCGGCACGCTATGGTCGGTCTGCACCCAGAGGCGGCCCTTGGGGTCGATGCGGAGGCCGTCCGGGCTGGAGAAGGTGTCGCCGTTGATGTCGCCCGTCAGGTTGGCGCCTCCGGCGGAAAAGCCCGGATCGCCCGCCAGCAGGAAGATTTCCCAGCTGAACTTCGTCGCCAGCGGCGAATTGCCTTCCTCGCTGAAGCGGATGATATGGCCGTGCAGGTTGGTCGTGCGCGGGTTGGAGGGGCTTGCCACCCGGCGGCCGCTGTTGTTGGTCAGCGTCACGTAGATGGAGCTGTTGTCGGGCGCGACCGTGATCCATTCCGGCCGGTCCATCACCGTGCCCCCGGCGACGCGCGCGGCGGACTGCGTGTTGATCAGCACGTCGGCCTGGCTGGTGAAATTCACCGTGGTCGCGGCGGGCGGCGTGACGGACTGGCTGACATTGCCCGGATCCTGCGCCCCTGCGACGAGGCCGTTCTGCCCCTGCACCAGCGCGATCCATTCGCCGGTCCCGTCGCCGTTGAACTTCGCGACGTAGAGCGTGCCGTAATCCAGCAGGTCGATGTTGCTGGCGCGGTTGGTGGCGCTGTAGGCGCGCGACGGTATGAATTTGTAGATGCAGCCCGGCGTCGAATCGTCGCCCATATAGAAGGCGACGCGGCGGTCCGCGTTGGCCATATAGGCGACATTCTCATGGTTGAAGCGGCCCATCGCGGTGCGCTTGGTCGGCTCGGCCAGCTCCTGATAGGGGTCGATCTCGACCACCCAGCCATAGTTGCGGGCGGGCTGGGTCGGGTCGAGATAATTGTCGGTCGTCTCCTCGCAGGTGAGGTAGGTGCCCCAGGGCGTGCGGCCGCTGGAACAGTTGTTGAGCATGCCCTTGATCGTGCCCGACAGCAGGCCGGAGGCCGGGCCGCCCGCGCGATAGCTGCTGTTGCCGGTATAGCGCTTGTTGTATTTCGAGCCGGACTTGACCGCCCATTTGCCGTCGCTGCCCCTGGCGACCTCGACCACGCCGATGCCGACGGCGGAAAGCGCTATCGCCTTCTGGTCGGCGGTGGCGGTGGCGGCGTTGTAGCTGCCCGCCATCAGGATGTTGTAATCCGGGAATTCGAAATTGATCGCGAGCAGCCCGCCCGCATTGGGATCGGTGCCCTCCAGCTCGAAATATTCCATGCCGTCATGGTTGCCGCCCGCCCATTTTTCGGCCTGCGCGGGCGTGGGATAGCTGCCGGAATAGCTGTCGGCGCCGCTTTCGATCGCATCGCCCGCCTTCAGCATCACCGCCACGCTGTAGCCCGCCGGGACGGTCACGGTGTCGTCGCGATTGGCCGCGACCGGGGTGAAGCCGATGGAATAGCTCGGCTCCGGCGCCGGCGTGGGTGTGGGCGTCGGGGCAGGGGTGGGCGTGGGCGTCGGGCTGGCGTCGTCATCGTCGTCGCAGGCGGCCAGCGTGCCGAACAGGGGCAGCATGGTCAGGCCGAACAGGCTGTTGCGCAGCATCGTGCGGCGCGACGGATTGGCGGCGACGATGGCCTCCATGCTGGTGTCGGTTTCGATGGCGGACTGGGCGTCGCGATAGGGCGCGCGCGCCGCATCGGTGAGATGAGACATGATGGTTGTTCCCCTGTTCTCTGGGCTTGTGGCTGTCGGTGGCGGCCGAAAACGACCGCGCAGCGCCCCTGTGGCAGGCGAGCGTGACGAGCCCGTTGCGGGACGGCGACGGCTGCATGACAGGATCATGAAATTGGGATGAAATGCGGTGGGATGAGGCGGGGAGGGTGAGGCGCGCGCGGTCAGAAGCGGACCTCAGCCTTCATCGTCATGCTGAACTTAGCTGCGCTGCCTTCGGCTCAGGGCCCATTTCGCCGGATTGAGTGGGGTGTGGGGCTTGATGGATGCTGAAACCAGTTCAGCATGACGATAGGGCTATGTCGTATAAACATCCCAACCGGGCGCACCGGCCTATTCGCGTGCCGCCTGCCTATCGCTTCGAAAGCCGCCGCTCTATCGCCTGCCACAGGAAGGCGAATTGGCGGGCGGCGGGGCTGGTGGCGGCATATTCGCCGATGGGCTGGCGCTTTGACGCCATCAGCTCGACCGCGCTCGCCATCTGCACGACCGGCCATTTGGGATTTTCCTCCATCGCCTCGCGGTGGAGCCGCCGCCGCCGGTCGACCATCGAATAGACCGGCAGGATCGGCGCATGGCTGCCGCCATTCTGCACCAGATAGCGCGCGACCTCGCCCAGCGCGCGCTGGGACAGCGGGGAGGGGATGACCGGCACGATGACGATATCGGCCGCGCGCAGCACCTGCTCGCTGGTTTCGGTAAGGCCGGGCGGGCAATCGAGGATGATCCGGTCATAGCGCGCCTTCAGCCGTTCGATCAGCTTGGCGAGGCGCTTCTTCTTGCCCAGTTCGAAGAACAGCCGGTCCAGCCCGCGCAGCGAGGTGTCGGCGGCGATCAGGTCTATTCCTTCGATCGTGGAGGGACGAATCAGCGTCTCGACATCCACATCCTTGCTGAAGATCGCCTGCGCCTCGTCGCGGCCGTTGCGGTCGGCGGACAGCATCCAGGTCGCCGCCGCCTGCGGGTCGAGATCCCAGAGCAGCGTGCGCCTGCTGCTGTTGCGCGCGGAGGCCCAGGCCAGGTTGATGGCAAAGGTGGTTTTGCCCACGCCCCCCTTCAGGCTGTAGACGGCGATGGTAGCCAGTGTTTCTTCCTTGCCCATGCGCGGCAGGCTAGCCCCGCCCCATGCGTTCCGGCAAGGGCGTTAGGCAAGAAAGATGACAGGACGATGACAGCAGGCGGAACGGAGAGCGCCCGCGCCCGCGATCAGAGGATTTCGCGGATGCTTTCGGGCGGGCGGCCGATGCGCACGCCCTTTTCGGTGATGACCAGCGGCCGCTCGATCAGGATCGGGTCGGCGGCCATCGCGTCGAGGATGGCGTCGTCGTCCGCACCCGCCAGCGCCTTCGCCCCGTCCTCGGCCTTGCGCAGCCCGTCGCGCGGACTCATCCCGCCCTTCGCATAGGTCGCGGCCAGTTCGGCGCGGCTCGGCGGGGTCTTGAGATACTCGACGATCTCCACCTCGACGCCGGGCGTGTCGTTCAGGATCGCCAGCGCCTCGCGCGATTTGGAGCAGCGCGGATTATGCCAGATGGTCGCTTTCATCGATCGTACAGCTCGATTTCCATGTTGGTGAAGAAATATTTGAACGTCCAATAGGCGTAATAGGGAATGGCGAGGCCGAAGGTGACGACGCAGAGCAGCAGCAGGAGCAGGGACTTGATGAAATAATCCACGAAATTGCCGGTGAAGACGATCTTTCCGCGTCGCATCCCTGCCTCCCCTATCGGATCACTGATCCTTTTCGAGCCACTCTTCCAGCCATTTGATCGTATAGTCGCCATTCTGGAATTCGGGATCGTTCAGCAGCTTCTGGTGCAGCGGGATGGTGGTCTTCATCCCTTCGATCACATATTCCTCCAGCGCGCGGCGCAGGCGCATGATGCAGCCTTCGCGGGTGCGGCCATAGACGATCAGCTTGCCGATCATGCTGTCATAATAGGGCGGCACGCGATAGCCCTGGTAGAGGCCGCTGTCGACGCGCACATGCATGCCGCCGGGCACATGATAGCTGGTGACGGTGCCGGGCGAGGGCGCGAAGGTGCGCGGATCCTCGGCGTTGATGCGGCATTCGATCGCATGGCCGGTGAAGCGCAGTTCCTCCTGCGCGACCGACAGCGGCTTGCCCTCGGCGATGCGGATCTGCTCGCGCACCAGATCGACGCCGGTGATCATCTCCGTCACGGGATGCTCGACCTGAAGCCGGGTGTTCATCTCGATGAAATAGAATTCGCCATTTTCCCACAGGAATTCGATCGTGCCCGCGCCGCGATAGCCCATGTCGGCCATCGCCTTGGCCACCACGCCGCCCATGCGCGCGCGCTCGCTGGCGGAGATGACGGGCGAGGGCGCCTCTTCCAGCACCTTCTGGTGACGGCGCTGGAGCGAGCAGTCGCGCTCGCCCAGATGGATCGCGTTGCCGTTGCCGTCGCCGAAGATCTGGAATTCGATATGGCGCGGATTGCCGAGATATTTCTCCATATAGACGGTGTCGTCGCCGAACGCCGCCTTGGCCTCCGTGCCCGCCTGCTTCATCAGCGTTTCGAGCAGGTCCTCGGAAGGAACCACCTTCATGCCGCGCCCGCCGCCGCCAGAGGCCGCCTTGATAAGCACCGGATAGCCGATCTCGCGCGCGAGGCGTTTGGCTTCCCCGACATCGGTGATCGCGCCGTCGGAGCCGGGGACCAGCGGCAGGCCGAGCGCGCCCGCCGTGCGCTTGGCTTCCACCTTGTCGCCCATGATGCGGATATGCTCCGGCTTGGGGCCGACGAAGATCAGGCCGTGCGCCTCGACGATCTCCGCGAACTGCGCGTTTTCGGAGAGGAAGCCATAGCCGGGGTGGATCGCGTCCGCGCCGGAAATCTCGGCGGCGGAAATGATGTTGGCGATGTTGAGATAGCTGTCCCGCGCAGCCGGAGGCCCGATGCAGACGGCCTCGTCGGCGAGGCGCACATGCATCGCGTCGGCATCGGCGGTGGAATGGACCGCGACCGTCTTGATGCCCATTTCATGGCAGGCGCGGTGGATGCGCAGCGCGATTTCGCCGCGATTGGCGATCAGCAGCTTCTCGATCGACATGGGGCGGGCGGCCTTATTCGACGACGACGAGCGGCTGGTCGAACTCGACCGGCTGGCCGTTCTCGACGAGCACCTGCCGCACCGTTCCGGCGCTGGTGGCGGTGATCGGGTTCATCACCTTCATCGCCTCGACGATCAGCAGCGTGTCGCCCGCCTTCACGGTCTGGCCGACGCTGACGAACGGGGCGGCGCCCGGCTCGGCCGCGAGATAGGCGGTGCCGACCATCGGCGATTTGACTGCATTGGCCGGAACGGCGGCGGGGGCGGCGGGCGCTTCGGCGGCGGCTGCGGGCGCGGCGGGCGCTGCTGCCGCAAGGGGCGCCGCTACCGGCGCGGCGATGGCCTGCACGGTGCGCGCCACGCGAATCTTGCGGTCGCCGTCCTCCACCTCGATCTCGGTGAGATTGGTGGTGTCGAGCATTTCCGCGAGTTCGCGGACCAGATTGACATCGATCTGCATCGCGCCCTTTTCATGTTTATCGTTCATCTTGTCCCTCTAATCATGGGATAGGCTGTTTCCGTTTGCCAAAGCGCCTATTGCGCTTTCCCGCGAAGCGCAACCGCTAGTTGGTGCCCGGCCGCGCGCGCCGCCCCTTCGGCGCGCCGTCGCTACAGGTCCAGCGCGGCTTCCAGCGCCAGCATGTAGGACATGGGGCCGAAGCCCGCAATCGTCCCTTTCGCGCCCATGCCGATATAGCTTTTGTGGCGGAATTCCTCGCGCGTGTGGGGGTTGGACAGGTGCACCTCGATCACCGGCACCTTGATCGCCTTCATCGCGTCGAGCAGCGCGATGGAGGTGTGGGTGAACGCCCCGGCGTTCAGGATCACCGCATGCATGCCCTCGGCCTGCGCCTCGTGCAGCCAGTCGATCAGATGGCCTTCATGGTTGGACTGGCGGAAATCGATTTCCACATGCGCGCGCGCCGCGACATCCTCCATGCGCGCGGCGATGTCGTCCAGCGTGTCATAGCCGTAGATGTCCGGCTCCCGCGTGCCGAGAAGATTGAGATTGGGGCCGTTCAACACCAGTATCTTGCGGCTGTCGCCCATAAATTTCCCCTGCTTTGCCAGTCTCGCTGTTGCGATGAGGCGCCCAGTGCCTATATGCAGCGCCTTGATATGTGGCTTTGCGCGCAAGGTCCAGCCGTTCGCGGACAGCTCTTTGCGGATGGCCGGGCGGGAAAGGGCGCGCGGCCGGACAAGGGAAGGCGCATAGAGGGTGACAGTCGACGGAACCATATCCATCCATCTGAACGGCGAGCATCGGCGCGTTCGGGAAGGGCTGACCCTGGCCGAGCTGGCCAGCGAGCTGGGTTTCGTGCCGGAAAAGATCGCGGTGGAACGCAATCTGGAGGTGGTGCCGCGCTCGTTGCTCGCCCAGACCATGGTCGAGGATGGGGACGAGCTGGAAATCGTGCATTTTGTGGGCGGCGGCGATGTCTCCGCCGAGATGCATGACGACAGCTGGACCGTCGCGGGCAAGACCTTCCGCTCGCGCCTGATCGTCGGCACCGGCAAATATAAGAGCTTCGAGCAGAACGCCGCCGCCGTCGAGGCGTCGGGCGCGGAGATCGTCACCGTCGCGGTGCGGCGGGTGAACGTCAGCGACCCCAGGGCGCCGATGCTGACCGACTATATCGACCCCAGGAAGATCACCTATCTGCCCAATACGGCGGGCTGCTTCACCGGGGAGGAGGCGATCCGCACGCTGCGCCTCGCACGGGAGGCGGGGGGCTGGGACCTCGTCAAGCTGGAGGTGCTGGGCGAGGCGCGCACGCTCTACCCGGACATGGTCGAAACGCTGCGCGCGACCGAGATACTGGCCAAGGAAGGCTTCAAGCCGATGGTCTATTGCGTCGACGATCCCATCGCAGCCAAGCGGCTGGAGGATGCGGGCGCGGTGGCGATCATGCCGCTGGGCGCGCCGATCGGATCGGGCCTGGGCATCCAGAACCGCGTGACCATCCGCCTGATCGTCGAGGGCACCAGCCTGCCGGTGCTGGTGGACGCCGGGGTCGGCACCGCGTCGGAAGCGGCCGAGGCGATGGAGCTGGGCTGCACCGGCGTCCTCATGAACACCGCGATCGCCGAGGCGAAGGACCCGGTGCTGATGGCCCGCGCGATGAAGGCCGGGGTCGAGGCCGGGCGCATGGCCTATCTCGCCGGGCGGATGGGCAAGCGCATGTATGCCGACCCGTCCAGCCCGCTCGCCGGGCTGATCTGACCGGCCCCGGCGATGGGGAAGGGCGTTCGTCCCGTTCCCCCTCCATTCGTCGCGAATGGGCCAAGGGGCTGGAACGATGGACGGCCCCGCCCGTTTTTTTCCTATCCGTTCAATCTGGAAGGAGAAGGACAGTGGGTGAACTGGTCGACAAGGTCAAAGGCAATGCCAATGAGGCCATGGGCAAGATGAAGCAGAAGAGCGACAATCCCCGGACCCGCGACGAAGGCCGCGCGCAGGAGGTGAAGGGCAAGGCCCAGCAACTCGCCGGCAAGGTGAAGGGAGCGTTGGGCGACGATATCTGACCGCCTTTCCCCGGTTTCCAGACATGACCTTGCAGCCGCCCCGGATCGGGGCGGTTTTTTGTGGGATGCGCTTCACTCGTCGCCCCGGCGCAGGCCGGGCCGCCGGCCATCGCGCGCCGCCCTTCTGAGATGCCGGCCTGCGCTGGCGTGACGGAAAGAATGGGAGCCTTCCGGCCGTCCGGGCGTATCCATCGGATAGCGAGGAAGCGGTGGAGAGGTGCATGCTGGATTTTGCCCAATATTATGGAGCGGGCGCGGCGACGCTGGCGGCGCTGATCGTGTCGCTCGATCTGGGGCGGAAAATCACCGGCTGGGCTTTCGTCCTGTTCGTCAGCAGTTCCATCGCCCTGATCCTCTGGGGCTTTTACCAGCCCGACAGCGAAGGCATAGGCTGGCAGAATGTCGCGCTGCTCGGCATCAACTGCACCGGCGTCTATCGCTACCTGATCCGCCGCCCGTCGCCGGGGGACGGCTCGGCTTCGGCCCCGGTCCCGGCCTCTTCGTCTGCTTCGGGCTGAGCAACCTCCGGCCGCCTTTCCACGCGGCGGAAGGTCATGCTGCCCCTGGGGCTGTGCACGGTCAGCCGCTCGCCGTCGAATTCGGCGGGGCTGCGGTCGAAATCCATCACGCCGACATCATGAGGCGTCAGGATGAAATGCAGGTCGTTCTCCCCCGCCGGAACGGCCGTGCGATCAAGCCGGATGTCGTGAATGGGTTCCTCCAGCTCGATCCAGAGCGGACGGCGCCTGTCCGCCGGGTCGTTCCGCCAGCCGTCGCGCTGGGTATAGGCCTCGATCGTCTCGCCGGTTTCAAGGCCGATGCGGAAGTCGACGCCCTGCACGCCCCGCCCGCCGGGCAGGGTGACGCGCACGGTCAGCGGCTCGCTTTCCCGGCGCGTCATGCCGCCGACCGCCAGTTCCGGCGCGCGCGGACGCGGCAGGGTGGTGAGGGAAATCCGGCCGTCGCCCTCGCGCTGCCAGCTGCCTTGCGCATGCAGGTCGAGCGCGCCCGCGATCAGCTCGAAGCCGAAGCGTCCGTCCTCGCCGATCAGCAGGTGGGACGCGGCATCGGGGCCGGCCTGCGCGCGATAGAGGCCGGCGGGGCTTTCCTCCGCCGCACGGACCGGATGGGCGAGGAAAAGCGGCGCCACCAGCGCCAGAGCAAGGCCTGTCCATCCCCGTCGCATCGATCCTCCCCCGTGCGCATGCCGTCCAGCCCCGGCATGACCGCCTTTTGCCTTCGCGCGGAAAGGCTTATGGGGTGAAACGGTCCATCCGCGCGACATGCCGAGCGCGGACGGGTTGAACCTTGGGCGCGGAAGAGGGAACTCACCATCGGCCCGATTGTTTGTCCATCCATGCCTGTGCCCGGCCCATGGCCGCGGCAGGCTGCGGGGTTTTCATGGCCGGATGCGCCTTCCTCCTTCCCCCTTGCGCGGGCAAGCTTCGGAGCCTTATGGCGATTGTAGAAGAAAAACAGCGGGTTGCCCTGAGAATATCGATAGGGATTATATGATGAACTTGTCGCGGTCGTTTCTTGATTCCTCGATGGTGTTTCTTGCGGTCATGGCGTGCATCGCCGCATTGCTGGCGGTGCGCGCGGTTACGGTGCCCCATCGCATGGCCCGCCCCGAGTCGCAGGAGATGGGCGAGATTTTCGGCGCCTCCATCGCGGCGGTCGCGCTGACCGCGTTGCTGACCGGGCATCTGGTCGATCAGTTGCTGATCTTCGTGCTGTTCCTCAACATGGCGGCGGTGATGCGCTATTATGTCAACCGCCTCAGCATGCCCGGCATCCTGTGGATGACGGTGCAGCCGCTGGCGATGCTGGTGTCGGCGGTCTGGGCCTCGCTGTTCATCGTTGAGGCGGGCCTGCCGACATGGGTCGAGGCGATGGCGTTCGCCGGGCTGGCCAGCGCGGTGATCGTGTTCGCGCTCGATTTCGCCGAGCGGTTCGCGCGGGAATCGGTGCTGACCCATGAGCAATGGCGCCGCCCCATCGCGCCGCCCAAGCCCGGCGCGGCCAAGCGCGAGTTCAAGGTGTCGCTGCACCTGCCCTGCTATGCCGAGCCGCCGGAGGTGGTGAAGCTGACGATGGACCGCCTCGCCGCGCAGGATTATGAGGCGTTCGAGGTGCTGGTCTGCGACAACAACACCAAGGACGAGGCGCTGTGGCGGCCGCTGGAGGCGCATTGCGCGCGGCTCAACGAGCGGCTGGGGCGCGAGGTGTTCCGTTTCTTCCACGTCTCGCCGCTGCCCGGCGCGAAGGCCGGGGCGCTGAACTATTGCCTGGAGGTGATGGCGCCCGATACGGAGATCGTCGCCGTGGTCGATGCCGACTATCAGGCGCGGCCCGATTTCCTCTCGCGCCTGACGCCTTTCTTCGAGGATCCGGACATCGCCTATGTCCAGACGCCGCATGATTATTGCGGCTATGCGGGCAGCGACTATCTGACCGCCTGCTATTGGGAATATATGCCCAACAACAAGGTCGATATGCCCGGCGTCAGCGAATATGGCGGGGCGTTCACCATCGGCACCATGTGCCTGTTGCGCGCCGACGCGCTGCGCAAGGTCGGCGGCTGGGCCGAATGGTGCCTGACCGAGGACAGCGAAGTTTCCGTGCGGCTGCGCGCGGCGGGCTATCACGGTTTCTACCTCGGCGAAACCTATGGCCGGGGGCTGATCCCCGAAACCTTCGACGATTACAAGAAGCAGCGCTTCCGCTGGACGGCCGGGCCGGTGCAGCAGCTGCGCCGCTACTGGAAGCTGTTCCTGCCGGCGCCGCTCGCGCCGCGCATGCCGGGCTGGACCAAGCTGCTGGAAGTGCTGCGCTGCGTCGCGCCGCTGCGGATGCTGTTCGGCATGATCTGCGCGGTGCTGGGCCTCGCGATGACGAGCGCCGCGCTGCTGACCCGCTCCATGGAGCCGGTCGATGTGCCCGACGTGGTCTGGCTGCTGCTGACGCTGGGCACGCTGACCTCGCTGGTGCGGACCTGGCACCGCTATCGCCTCGCGGGGTGCAGCCGGGTGGTGGACATGATCCATGGCGAGATCGCGCGCATGTCGCTTTCCTACACCATCCTGGTCGCGGGGGTGGCGGGCCTGTCGAGCAAGCCGCTCGCATGGCGGCGCACCCCCAAGTTCGCGGTCGAGGAAACGAAGGAAACGCCGTTCACCTCGACGATGATGGAAACGGTGCTGGGCGTCGCCTGCCTGTTCTTCGGCCTGCTGGCGCTGATCGGGCAGAGCATATTGGGCGTGGAGTTCGCGGTGCTGGCCTTTGTCGGCGCGGCGGGGCTGGCCCTGCGCTTCCTGAGCGCGCCCTATATGGCCGCGATGGCGATCCGCCATGTCAACGGCACCGCGCAGGCGGCCCCGGTCGAAGCGGTGATCCGCGCCGACCCGCTGCTGCGCGAGGCGCGCGTGGAGGCTTGATCGGAGACGCGGAGGTACTGAGGCGAGGCGTTTCCCTGTTCTCCTCTTTCGCCCAGGCCCATGCCGGGCAGGAGCGAGCCTGCTACGCAACCTTTCCGCTCCGCGCCTCCGCGTGAACCCAATTCGCTCAGCCCGAACCGTTCTTCATATCAGTCCCTCCACCCGGATCCGGTCGGTCGGTATGACGAAGGGCGGGCCGTCCCCCTGCGTTTCGATCCGCGCGCCTATGCCGTAGACCTGCCGCAGCCGCTCCGCCGTCAGCACCTGCGCGGGCGGGCCGTCGGCGACCAGCGCCCCCCGGTCGATCAGCAGCAGCCGGTCGCAATAGCGCGCGGCCATGGTGAGGTCGTGCAGCACCGCCACCACCATCGCGCCCTGCCGCGCCTCGCGCGCCAGCAATTCCATCACGTCGATCTGATGGCCGGGATCGAGCGAGGCGAGCGGCTCGTCGGCGATCAGCCCGGCGGCCCCCACGGCTAGCGCGCGGGCGAGCAATACGCGGGCGCGCTCGCCACCCGACAAATGGGTCGCGGTGCGATCGCGCAGGGCGAGCACGTCGGCGCGCTCCATCGCCTCGGCGATCAGGCGGCGGTCCTCCTCGCCGATGCGGGACATCGGCGCCAGATGGGGCAGGCGGCCCAGCGCGACGAGCCGCTCCACGCCCAGCGGCCAGTGCAGCGTCTGCCCCTGCGGCAGATAGGCGATGCGGCGAGCGACCTGACGGGGGTGGAGCGCGGCGAGCGGCCGGCCGTCTATGGCGACGCTTCCCCCCGACAGCGGCGACAGGCCCAGCATCGCGCGCACCAGCGTGGATTTGCCCGCGCCATTGGGGCCGATGATGCCGATCATCTCGCCCGCCGCCATCGTCGCGCTGACGCCGCGCAGCACCGGGCGGCGGCCCAGATCGACCGAGATATTCTCCAGCGTGACGCTCACCATATCCGGCGCTCCCGCAGCAGGTGGAAGAGGAAGATCGGCACGCCCAGAAAGGCGGTGACGACGCCCAGCTTCAGCTCGTTGCCGGTGGGGATCAGGCGCACCGCTATGTCGGCCAGCGTCAGCAGCGCCGCGCCGCCCAGCATCGAGGGGAGGAGGATCGCGGACGGGCTGCGGTCGGTCAGCGGGCGCACGATATGCGGCACGATCAGGCCGATGAAGCCGATCGCCCCCGATATCGCCACCGCGCCGCCCACGCCGATGGCGACACCCAGCAGCATGCGCATCCGGGTGCGGCGCAGGTCCACCCCCAGCGAGCGCGCGCCGTCCTCCCCCAGCGACAGCGCGTCGAGCGCGTGCCCGTCCCACAGCAGCAGCGCCATGCCCGGCAGGATGCAGGGCAGGGCGATCCAGATATGTTCGGCCGAGCGGTTTTCCAGCGACCCCATCAACCAGTTCATGATCTCCATCGCGGCGAACGGGTTGGGCGACAGGTTGAGCGCGAGGCTGGTCCCGGCGACCGCCAGCGTGGAGAGGGCGATGCCCGCGAGGATCAGCGACAGCGCGCTTTCCGACCGGCCCGCCAGCAGGAACAGCAACAGCAGCGAAAGCATCGCGCCCGCTATGGCGAGCAGGGGCAGCATCGCGGGATGCAGGCTGGCAAGGCCGTAATAGAGCGCGGCGACAGCCCCCAGCGCCGCCGCGTTGGAGGTGCCGAGCACCGAGGGTTCGGCCAGCGGATTGCGCAAATAGCCTTGCAGCACCGCCCCGGCGAGGCCGAGCATCGCCCCCACCATCAGGCCGATGATCGTGCGCGGCAGGCGCAGGTCGAACAGGATGGTCCGCGCGATCGCGTCCCCCTCGCCGGTCATCGCGGCGAGGATGCGCCCGGCGGGCAGCGCGACGGGGCCGAGCGCCAGCGATCCCGCCCCCGCGGCCAGCAGCAGGATCAGCAGCAGCGGCATCAGCAGCCTGTGCCTTGGGGCTGGCGGGGCGGGGGCTGGAGTGGTCACATCGGCCTCATGTCGGATCGGCGCGCCGGGACATGCTTGTGTCGCGGAACGCTGTTGCTATGGATGGCGGCGTCATGCCGCTCAAGAGATTCTTTCGCCGCCGTCCGGCGCGGATCGGCCCGGCCGGCCTGATGCTGGCCTGCGCCGGGATTGCCGGGGCGGGGATCACGGGGACGGCGATGGTCTGGAACGGCGGCCCGCCCGCGCCGGTGGCGCACGCCACGGATGCCGTCCCGCGCAACGCGCCCCGGCGGGTCGTTTCGCTCAACCTGTGCGCGGATCAGCTGGTGCTGGCGCTGGCCGATCGCGGGCAGATCGCCGGTCTCACCCGCAATGCGGTCGATCCCCAGATGTCCGGCGAGGCGGCGCGCGCGCAGGGCCTGCCCCTGCTCGCGGGGACGGCGGAGGAGATATTGACCGCCGACCCCGATCTGGTGATCGGCATGCCCGCCACCGGCAGCCCGGCGCTCGCCGCGCTGAAGGGCCGGGCCTGGCCGACGCTCGACCTCCCCTTTGCGGAGCGCTATGAGGATATCGCCGCCTCGATCCGGCAGGTCGCCGCCGCCCTCGGCCATGAGGCGCGGGGCGAGGCGCTGATCGCGCGGATGGACGCGGAACTGGCCGCGCTGCCCAGGGATGCGGGCGGGGGACGGGTCGCGGCCTATTATCAGCGCCGGGGCTATATGACCGGCACCGGCACGCTGGTCGATGATCTGATGACGCGGATCGGCCTCGTCAATCTGGCGGGCAGGCTCGGCAAGCCGGTCCTTTCCCACCTCTCGCTGGAGGAGATGGTCGCGGCGCGGCCCGATTATCTGATCGTCGAGAGCGCGACCGACAGCGTGCGCGATCAGGGCACGGAGATGCTGCATCACCCGGCGCTCGACGGCATCGCGCGGATCAGCATCCCGCAGGCATGGACGGTGTGCGGCGGCCCGGCCTATGTCCGCGCCGCGCAATCCGCGATCGCCCAGATGGAAGAGCCGGCGCATCGATAGGGACGGACGGGGGGCGGCCCTTGCGCGCCGCCCCGCATTCCCGCTCAGAAGCGGACCCGGACGCCGCCATAGGCGCCCCGGCCCGGCGTCGCGAAGGTGAACACTTCCTGATAGTTTTCGTCGAACAGATTTTCGACCCGGCCGTAGATCTGGACGGCGCGGCTGATGTCGAAGGCGGCGGCGAGGTTGACCAGCGTGTACGCCTTCAGGTCCGCCAGCAGATATTGATAGTTGGAATTGAACGCATAGTCGCGCTGCCTGCCGTTGTGGCGCACGGTCAGCGTCGCGCTGAACGGCAGGTCCTGCGGCACATAGCTGAGATTGAAGCTGGCGATGTTCTTCGCCCGGCGGATCGCCTGCGTCTCGACCTCGACGGGATCCTGCCAACCGCCATTGGCGGGCGCGGGGTCGGCGAGGACCAGCACGGTCTGCGGCGCCTTCAGCCAGGTATAGGCGGCGTCCACCCGCCAGTCGCCGAAGCGGGCATTGGCATACGCCTCTATACCGCGCTGCCGGCTGGTCTTGCCGGTGTTGCGGCTGGTGGAGACATAGGATCCGTTGACGAACGCATAGGCGGTTTCGATCTGGTCGAAGAAGCGGTTGCGGAAATAGGTGGCGCCCAGCACGAGGGCGTCCCCGGCCAGCTTCTGCTCCACGCCCGCTTCCCAGCCGCGCGACCGCTCCGGCCGCAGGTCCGCATTGCCGATATAGACGCCGTCATAATAGCCGAACAGCTCGGTGGCGGTGGGCGATTTGACGCCGGTGCCCCAGGCGGCATGGATGCGGGTCGCGGTCGGCAGGATGTAGCTGCCGGTCAGGCGCCAGGTGGTCGTGTCGCCGAAGCGGTCGTTGGCGTCGATCCGCGCCGATGCGCCCAGCGCCAGTCGGTCGTCGACCGTCACGTCATATTGGGTGACGAAGCCCCAATTGTCGATATGGCGCTTGCCGGTGAAGGCATAGCCATAGGGATCGACGGTGCGGAATTCCTCGCGCTCATAATCGATGGCGGCGGTGAAGCGGTTGCGCACCCGGTCGTTGCCGAAGCGGACGGTGTTGACGAAATTGGCGCGATAGCGGCGACCGCGATTGCCGTAGCTATAGCCGAAGGCGTTGTAATTGTCGTTGTCGACATCGGTGATCTGGCCGGACAGGGCGGTGGTCAGCGCATCGTCGAACAGGTCCAGCTCCGCGCCCAGCAGCCCGGAAAAGGAGCTGTTGCGATAGCGGAAACCGGGCGAGTCCACGGCGGTGACGACCGGATAGCCCAGAATGACGGGCGAGGCCGCGGTGATCGCCTGATCGTTGTAATCCGCCTTTGTGCGGTTGTAGCGCGCCACCGCCGTCACCCGGAAATCGGGGCCGGGCGTCCAGTTGAAGCGGGCCGAGGTGCCAAGGTTGTCGGACCCGATATCGCGCGTGCCCCCCGGTGCGGTGGGATAGCCGTCGGTGGTCAGATAGCTGGCGGAAAGCGCATAGTCGAAGCTGTCGCCCACGGTCCCTGCCGCGCGCCCGGCGGTGGAGAAGGTGCCGAAAGAGCCGCCTTCCGCCCGCAGCGACCAGCCCGGAGCCTCGCGGCCCGACAGGGTGGTGTAGCTGATGACGCCGCCGATCGCGTCCGAACCGTAGAGCGCGCTCTGCTGGCCGCGCAGCACCTCGACCCGCGCATTCTCGTCGGCGATCAGATGCGCGAAATCGAACTCGCCCTGATAGGGATTGCTCGCCTTGATGCCGTCCACATAGACCAGCACATGATTGCCCTCCGAGCCGCGGATGCGGATGTCGGTCTTGCCGCCGATCGCCCCGCTGCGGCTGACCGCGACGCCGGGAACGTCGCGCAATATGTCGGAGAGGATGCGCGTCTGGCGCAGTTCCAGCGCCTCGCTGTCCAGCACGGTGACGGAGGAGCCGACGAGATCGCCGGAAACCGGATCGCCCGAACGGCTGGCGGTGACGACGATGCCGCCGTCGGCGGGCGTGTCGGCGAGAGGCGCCGCCCCTGGTCCCTGAGCGAGCGCGAGCGCGGACGAGGAAGCGCCCGCCGCCAGCATGATCGTGGCCATGAATTTCCGCATGATAACCCCTTTTCGCGCCTGAGCATCTGTTCTCTCGCGATGGGGCGCCCCCGCCCGGACCGCCTTGCGGCGACCCGATCGAGGGCCGATGCGCGACGACGGACGGGCGCATGTCGCCCGTGCCGTGCACCGGTGCGGCCCCGCCGCATGGGTTTCGTCGCTCAGACGGAAAAGCTACCGTGCCCGGACCATCTCCTGAATCCAAGGCAAGAGCGACCAGACGCCGGCTGGTTTCCTGGCTCGCGGGTCAGGGCATCGATGCACGGCCTTCCCAGGCTTGCGCCCAGTGGCTGCTTCCCGCCCTGGGGCAGGAAGCCATGTGCATCGCGCTCGCCGCTTACAGTTGCAGGGACAGCCGCGGATTTGGAAGGGGGCTTTCCCTTTCCTCACCGCATTCCCGAATTAAGCCCTTACGGGCACCGGCGCGATCTATGTGAAACCGGACGGGCCGGCTTCGCGGCGGCTCTTAGCCCAAAGTTTGCGATCCGCCAATGCCTCATCGCGATGGCGGGCGGAAATCAGTCGGGGTCGCGGGGCAGGGAGGCGCTCGGCAGGGGGCGCCGGATGATCCAAGCGGCGCTGCCGAGCAGAGCGGCGGCCACCACGGCGGCGAGCGGGAAGGCGGGGCGGGCGGTGAGGCAGAAAATGCCGTAGCCCGCCGTCATGCCGAGGCAGGCGGCCTGCTTGCCCCGCCGGGAAATCGCCCCTTCCGCCCGCCATGCCCGCAGTGCGGGGCCGTGCCGGGGATGGTCGAGCAGCCAGGCTTCCAGACGCGGCGAGGACCGGGCGAAGCATCCCGCCGCGAGGATGAGAAAGATGGTCGTCGGCATCAACGGCAGAAAGGCCCCGATGATGCCGAGCGCGACGAGGAACAGGCCCAGCAGCATCCAGCCGACACGCACCGCGCGCCGGTAGCGGCGTCCGGCCTCGGCGGGTTCCGGATCGGGATCGTCGGGATGCCCGGTCAAGGCGTCATCCTGCGGGGGAAGGGACTTTGCGCCGGAAAGGAGGCTGGGGGAAACATTTGCTAATGCTTCTCTTTTTCCGCCGCGATGTGCAACAAAAACCTTCCATTGAGGAGGGCTGGCTTGGGGGTGCGCGGTCACCTTCCCGCATTCGTCACCCCAGCGCAGGCTGGGGTGGCAGGCCATGTCGTGCGCCGCCTCCTGAGATGCCAGCCTGCGCTGGCATGACGGAGAAGATTGAGAGCGCCCTCCACCTCCGTTCGCCCTGAGGTTGTCGACCCGTAGGGCGGGCGAAGCCCAACGGCCGTACTTCCTTTCTGCATTGAAGAAAGGAGAAAGACAGGGCTTCGACACCTCAGGGCGAACGGTTTATTGGGTCGGGAAGCACGCCCTCCACCGGAGCAGCAAAACCCCGCCGGGCCCCGAAACTACCCGCCCTCGAAACTCGCGATCACGTCCAGAAAGGCCTGCCCATAGGCTTCGCGCTTGCGTTCGCCGATGCCGGAGATGAGCGCGAGGTCGGCGAGCGAGCGGGGGCGCCGCGCCGCCATGTCGCGCAGCGTGCTGTCGTGGAAGATCACATAGGGCGGCAGGCCCGCCTCCATCGCCAGCGTGCGGCGGCAGGCGCGCAGCGCCTCGAACAGCGGATCGCCGACCGGGTTCGCCTCGCCGTTGCGCTTGCCGCGCCGCTGGCGCGCGGGCGGCAGGACCAGCGCGATCTTTTCCTCGCCGCGCAGGAAGGCGCGCGCGGCCGGGCCGAATTGCAGGCCGCCATGCTCGTTGGTCTCCAGCGCGTCGCGCACCATCAGCGCGCGGGCGACGGGCTTGAGCAGCGCGGTTTCCTCGCCCTCGACGATGCCGTAGACCGACAGCCGGTCATGCCCGCGCTGCGCGATCTTGTCGTTCGGTTTGCCGGTCAGCACCGCCTCGATATGGCCGAGGCCGAAGCTCTGCCCGGTGCGGTAGACGGCGGAGAGCAGCTTCTGCGCGGTCGTCGTCGCGTCGACGCTGGGCGGCGGGGCGAGGCAATTGTCGCAATTGCCGCAGGTCGGCGGCGGGTCTTCCCCGAAATGGCGCAGCAGCACCGCGCGGCGGCAGGCGCCGGTCTCGACCAGCGCGCCCAGCGCAGCGATGCGCGCCCGCTCGCCCTTCTGCCGTTCCGGGTCGACCTCTGTGATGCGTTGGCGCGCGCGGACGAAATCCTCCGCGCCCCAGAGCAGCGTCGCCACCGCCGGGTCGCCGTCGCGCCCGGCGCGGCCGCTTTCCTGATAATAGCTCTCTATCGACTTGGGCAGGCCGGCATGGACGACAAAGCGCACGTCCGGCTTGTCGATGCCCATGCCGAAGGCGACGGTGGCGACCATCACCATATCCTCGCTGGCGATGAAGGCGGCCTGGTTGGCGGCGCGCACGTCGGGCGGCAGGCCCGCATGATAGGGCAGCACCGGGCGGCCGCGCCCCTTGAGGCTCTCCGCGATCTTCTCGGTCGCCGCGCGGGTCTGCGCATAGATGATGCCGGGGCCCGGATGCGCGTCCATCACCGCGCCGATCTGCCGCATCAGCCCGTCGCGCGGCTGGATCGCATAGCGGATATTGGGCCGGTCGAAGCCGGAGATGACCAGCCCCTCGGCCTCTATGCCGAGCTGCACCAATATGTCCTGCCGCGTATGCTCGTCGGCCGTGGCGGTGAGGGCAAGGCGCGGCACATCGGCGAAGCTGTCGAGCAGCGGGCGCAGCAGGCGATAGTCGGGGCGGAAGTCGTGCCCCCATTCGGACACGCAATGCGCCTCGTCTATCGCGAACAGGCCGATCCGCGCGCGCTCCAGCAGGCTGCGGAAGCCCGCGCCGCTCGCCCGTTCGGGCGCGACATAGAGCAGGTCGAGTTCGCCCGCGACCAGCCGGTCCTGCGTCTCGCGCCAGTCGGCGTCGGCAGAGGTGAGGCTGGCGGCGCGGATGCCCAGCGCGCGGGCGGAGCGCAACTGGTCGTGCATCAGCGCGATCAGCGGCGAGATGACGATGCAGCACCCCTCCATCGCCATCGCAGGCAACTGGTAGCAGAGCGACTTGCCCGCGCCGGTCGGCATGATCGCCAGCGTGTTGCGCCCGGCGATGATCCGCGTGACGACCTGCTCCTGCACGCCGCGAAAGCGTTCGAAGCCGAAGATGTCGTGCAGCAGGGTGGCGGGATCGGCAGGCATGCCGGGGGCTATAGGGCGGCCGGGCTCAAACGGGAAGCGGCTATTGCGGCATGAGGGAAACATCGGGTTTCTCGCTGGGGCTTCTCGCTGGCGCGCGGGCGATCTAAAGACGGATGCTGAACAGCGGAAAGAGAAGAGTTTGGCGACGATCATAGATGTGGCCCAGCGGGCAGGCGTATCGATCAAGACCGTTTCGCGGGTCCTGAACCGGGAACCGCATGTCCGCGACGCTGTGCGGCAGAAGGTGCTGGAGGCGGTGGAGGCGCTCGGCTATCGCCCCAACCAGTCGGCGCGGCGCATGGCGGGGCGCAAATCCTTTCTCGTCGCCTATCTCTATTCCAACCCCAGCCCCGCCTACACCACCGCGGTCCAGTCCGGCGCGGCGCGGTGCTGCCGGGAACTGGGCTATCATCTGGTGGTGGAGCCGGTGCTGCCGGAGGATGAGGACCTGTCGCCGGTGATCGACCGGCTGGTCTCCACGCTGGCGCCCGACCTGCTGCTGGTCGCGCCGCCCATTTCCGACGACGCGGATTTCCTCGCGCTGGTGGAGCGCAAGGGCACGCCGCTGGTCCGCATCGCGGGTGTGGTGCCGGGGCCGGGCAAGATCATCAGCGTCGATGACCGCGAGGCCGCCTACAGGATGACGCGCTATCTGATCGGCATGGGGCACCGCCGCATCGGCGTGGTGCGCCCGCCGGAGGACCATCTTTCCGCAAGGGCGCGCTTCGACGGATTTGTCGACGCGATGGAGGAAGCCGGGCTGCCGGTCGACCCGAAATGCCTCGCGCCGGGCCGTTTCACCTTCGAATCCGGCAAGAGCGCGGCGGCGCGGCTGCTGGCGCGGGCGGAACGGCCGACTGCGATCTTCGCCACCAATGACGAGATGGCGCTGGGCGTTCTGGCGCAGGCGCACGACATGGGCCTTTCCCTGCCGCAGGATCTTTCCGTCGCCGGGTTCGACGACATTCCCGCGACCCGCACCTGCTGGCCGTTGCTGACGACGATCCGCCAGCCGTTGGAGGAACTGGGCAGGCTTGCCATTATCGAAGGGATCGGCGGCACGGACGCGCCGCGCCCGGTGCTCGACTATCGGCTGGTGGAGCGGGATTCGGTCGCCCGGATCGGCTGAGGGCGGCGGCCCCCCGTGCGTATCGTCCACGCGTTCGACGCAATGGATAGGTCGGTTTCATCTTATCGATTTGACGGCCGCGCCGCTTATCGGACACCATGCGCGAGGTAAAATACAGGAAGCGGAGAGGCGAGGGGCTTCCCGTTCTCGGATGGCTGGCGGAAAGCGGGCGGCAGGCGTGACGGAAGCGCCGCTGCATCCCGCCCGGTTCGGCCCTGCACGGGATCGGCGGAGGCCGGGGCGGAAATGGTCCCGCCCTTCATCCCATCCATATTCCAGCATTTTGGGAGTGGAAGGATGACGGAGCACCAGACCCCCGGTTTCATGACCGGTTTTTCGTTATTGCTGCCGGTGACGTTGTCGACGATGGCGATTGTGCTGCTGGCGCCGATCCTGCCGCAATTGCT
>NZ_JACIDT010000006.1 GCF_014196495.1 Sphingobium jiangsuense | reverse complement strand
ATACAAACTGGCCTCCCTCGCCAGTCAGCCCTTGAATCACATCCCGGCCCCCTTGGGAATCCCCCAATGATTCAATCTATTCCCCGAACGCTCTAACCGCCCGCCACTATGGGTACGAAAAAAGGGCGGGAAAGAAACCCGCCCTTATCCCCTGTATAAAGCGTCAGGCGCAGCAGCGCGCTTAGCTTACTTGTCCTTGCGCTCGACGCGATGCTCGCCCTTCACCCAGCGCACCGTGCCGGAGGAAGCGCGCATGACCACGCTTTCCGTGGTGAGCAGGCCGCCCGGCATCCTCTTCACGCCGCCCAGCAGCGATCCGTCGGTCACGCCCGTCGCGGCGAAGATGCAATCGCCCCGCGCCAGTTCCTTCAGGTCATAGACCTTGTCGAGATCGGTGATGCCCCATTTGCGCGCGCGCGACCGTTCGTCGTCGTTGCGGAACAGCAGGCGGCCCTTGAACTGCCCGCCGACGCAGCGCAGCGCGGCGCAGGCCAGCACGCCTTCGGGCGCGCCGCCGCTGCCCATATAGATGTCGATATTGGTTTCCGGGTTGGTCGTCGCGATCACGCCCGCCACGTCACCGTCGGGGATCAGCGCCACGCCGCAGCCGATCGCGCGCAGCTCGGAAATCAGCTTTTCGTGACGGGGGCGGTCGAGCACGCAGACGATGATCTCGTCGGCGGCGACGCCCTTCGCCTTGGCCACCGCCTCGACATTTTCCCGCACCGAGCGGTTGAGGTCGATCACGTCCTCCGGATAGCCGGGGCCGACCGCGATCTTGTCCATATAGACATCGGGCGCGTTCAGTAGGCCGCCTTCCTCGGAAATGGCCAGCACCGCGAGCGCGTTGGGGCCGGCCTTGGCGGTGATGGTCGTGCCTTCCAGCGGATCGAGCGCGATGTCGATCCTCGGCCCGGTGCCGATGGCGTTGCCGACCTTCTCGCCGATGTAGAGCATCGGCGCCTCGTCGCGCTCGCCCTCGCCGATGACGACGGTGCCGTCCATGTAGAGATCGTTGAAGGCAAGGCGCATCGCCTCCACCGCCGCCGCGTCCGCCGCCTTTTCGTCGCCGCGCCCGATCAGGCGGGAAGCCGCGATCGCCGCGGCCTCGGTGACGCGCACCATTTCCAGCACCAGAACCCGATCGAGAACCGAACTAGCCACTACCATATCATTGTCCTCACAAATTTAGATGTCACCCGATAGGGAGGGGCGCGGCGCTTGTCGAGTGACCGCGCGGTGCTTCTGCCCCGTTTCAGTTCAATATGGGCATGACCATCGGATCGCTCGTCAGGCTTTCCGATCCGGCGAGGCTTTTCAGCATCGTCTGGATCGCGCTTTCGGCGCTGTGATGGGTGACCACCACCAGCAGGACGGAGCCATCCTCGCGCGCGCCGCGCTGGATCACGCTTTCGATGGAGACGCCCGCGTCGCGCATCGCGGCGGCGATTTCGGCGAGAACGCCGGGGCGGTCCTGCACCATGAAGCGCAGATAGGTGCGCGCCACCCGGTTGCCGCTGTCGGCCTTGGGTTGCCTGAGCAGATGGGCGACCTGCATCGCGAACGGATCGCCATATTCGTCGCGCGCGACGTCGATGAGGTCCGCGACCACGGCCGAGGCGGTGGGGCCTTCGCCCGCGCCCGCGCCCTGGAAGAACAGGCTGCCGACGAAATTGCCTTCGGCCACCACGGCGTTGAGCGGCCCGCCGACATGGGCGAGCGGATGGTCGGTCGGCACCAGGATCGGCCGCACCCGCTGGAACAGGCCGTCCGCGTCATTCTCCGCCATGCCGACGAGGCGGATGCGATAACCGAGGCCCGCCGCCTCGCGGATATCGTCGGCGGTGACGTTGCGGATGCCGTGAATGTCGACGCCCGCAAAGTCGATCTGCGTGCCGAAGGCGAGGCTGGCGAGGATCGACAGCTTGTGCGCGGCGTCGATGCCGTCGATGTCGAAGGTCGGGTCTGCCTCCGCGAAGCCGAGGCGCTGCGCCTCTTCCAGCACCGCGCCGAAATCGCTGCCGTCCCGCTCCATCGTCGTCAGGATATAATTGCAGGTGCCGTTCAATATGCCGTAGACGCGGCTGATCTCGTTGGCGGCGGCGCCTTCGCGCAGCCCCTTGATGACCGGGATGCCGCCTGCGACCGCCGCCTCATATTTAAGCGGTATGCCCGCCTTCTCGGCGAGCCCCGCAAGGTCCATGCCATGATGGGCGAGCATCGCCTTGTTGGCGGTGACGAGCGGCTTGCCCGCGCCCAGCGCGACCCGCGCCAAGGACAGCGCCGGGCCGTCGGCCCCGCCGATCAGCTCGACGACGACATCGACATCGTCGCGCCGCGCCAGTTCGTTCATGTCGTCGACCCAGGCGAAGGGGGAAATGTCGATGCCGCGATCCTTCGTCCGGTCGCGCGCGGACACCGCGCTGACGACGATGGGCCGCCCGGCGCGACGGGTAATCAGCGCCTCGTTGGTCTCCAGCAGGCGTACCACTCCCGCGCCGACCGTGCCCAGACCGACGATGCCTATGCGCATCGGGCGATGATCTTCCATTTCCATGTCCTGTCAGTTGCTGTCATGTCCGTCGGCCGCCTTTCGCCTTCCGCTTTTCGCATGAGGCGGCGGGCGGCCAGTGGCTCCGCTACAATGTGCGGTCGCACCTGCCAAGACTCTCCATAACCAGAGCATAATCCCGCCGCGCCGCTTCGGCGTCGGGAAGGGGGAGGGTCCGGGTGGATTCGGGCGGCAGCCGGTCGGGCAATCCGCAGGCGAGGCGATACCAGAGCAGCGTGTCGCGCGCGGGCGGAACGGCGGCTTCGTCGACGATCTCCCCCAGTGACACGCCCCAGTGCGCGGGCTGGCCGGGGCGCCGGACGATCGAAAGCGAAACCGGCGCGCCGGTCGAGGTCTTGAGGAAAATCTGCGTCTCTCCCTCGCCCGCGATGGTCCCGGCGATGTGGAAGGCGTCGCCGATGCTGGTGATCGCGGGGGGCGAATCATTCTTCAGCAGCTCGGCCGTGACCGCCCGCGTCCTGGCTTCCAGATCGGCGCTCCAGGGTTGCAGCGCGTGGAGCGAGACGAGCTGGACTTCGCCCGGCTTCGCGCCCGGACGCGCATAGACGAGGACCGGCTGCTTCTTGCGCGGGAAATCCTTGCGGCCGGTGTCGGCCGTCAGGAAGGTGACGAGCGGGGCGATGCCGCCCTCGCCGCGAATCAATGCCTCCACCTGCACCGTCATCAGCAGATAATTACGGGGCGCGGCGCCCCCTCCGGCGGGCGTCGCGCTGACCTTCTGGAGCTTCGTGACGCGTCCTTTGGCCACATAGGGGGCGCCGGTGACCAGGTCCGCCACATCGGCATAGGCAAGCGGCGCGGGCGCTGGCGATTCGACCTGCCGGGCCATCGCCGACGGCGCGCCGATCGCCATTGCTCCGGGTAAAAAGCACCCCGTTATCAACGCGTTGAAAAGAAATCCGGCGGCAAGGGCAGGGGGGCGGGGGAAATTCATGACTCTCTCTTTCCGCATGTGTGTTATCCGTGTCACACGCAATCTTTTTTCATTTTCGCGCAGCCTGATGCGGCAATCAATCATAAAGCGTTTGCGTCCGCTGGTTTGCCGCGATAGGAAGATTGTAAATATAGATAAATCGCAAAAGGGCCTTGGGGGTTCGCTGGTGAAAGCCGTGCACCTTCAAGGCCCTTGCATCGGGTGTCGTCTTCATTTTTGTTAATTGCAGCTGAGTTAAGGAGTGTCGTTGCTGGATGGCCTACGCTGACCACTCGGAGACATCGAGCCGTACAATCTCGATCGTCATCGTCGCCCTGATTCATGCTGTTCTCGGCTATGCATTCGTGACCGGTTTGGGCATGAAATATGTCAAGAAAGCTGCTGAACAGCTGAACGTTATTGATGTGAAGGAAGAGCCGCCGCCACCGGACGAGCCGCCGCCACCCCCGCCGAAGCCGGCGGATGTGCCGCCGCCGCCTGTGGTTGCGCCTCCGGCGATCGTGCAGACGCCCGCTCCGGCGCCTCAGATCACCACCGCGCCCGCGCCGGTGCCGCTGCCCCCGGTGTTGCCGCCGACGCCGGCACCGCCGCCGCCTCCGCCGCCTGCACCGCCCAAGGCCGCCCAAAAGGCTCAGCCTCGCGGCAATCCGGGCAGCTGGGTGACTTCGGACGACTATCCCAGTCGCGCCCTTCGTGAAGAGCGCGAGGGCACGGTCGGTTTCCGTCTCGACATCGGCCCCGACGGCCGGGTCACGGATTGCACCGTTACCTCGTCGAGCGGCCATGCCGATCTGGATAGCGAGGCCTGCCGTCTCCTGATGCGCCGTGCGCGCTTCAGGCCGGCGCAGGACACCGGCGGCAATCCCGTCGGCGACAGCTACAGCAGCCGCTTCGTGTGGCGTATTCCGAAGTAAGTTTCAGGGCGGTCCTCCATGCATGATGCCATCCGGGCATTCGCAAAAGGGACCGCTGGTGCACCGCAAATTTGTATTGAGAGGGAAGTGCTAACATGTTGATCTCTATCATTGCCGCCGCCGCGCCTGCTGCTGCGGAAGAAAATCCCTACGGCCTCGCCGCCGCGCTGCGTGAGGGTGGTCTGATCTCGCAGACCGTTTTCGGCATCCTCTGCATCATGTCGGTTTTCTCGTTCTACATCCTCTTCACCAAGCTGATCGAACAGCAGAAGATCATCAACCAGGGCAAGAAGATCCGTCAGGGCTTCTGGCGTTCGCCTTCGCTGAAGGAAGCCGCCGCGAAGCTGGAAAAGAATACCGCCTACAAGCAGCTGGTCGACGACGGCCTGGCCGCTCAGGAACAGCATGGCAAGCTGACCGATCCGGTCGAGGCGCATGACTGGATGCACGGTTCGCTCGCCCGCTCGGAAGCGGCGATCAACTCGAAGCTGGGCGGTGGCCTCGCTTTCCTCGCGACCGTCGGTGCGACCGCGCCGTTCATCGGTCTGTTCGGTACGGTTATCGGCATCTACCGCGCGCTCATCAAGATCGGCGCGTCCGGTCAGGCGTCGATCGACACCGTCGCCGGTCCGGTCGGTGAAGCGCTCATCATGACCGCGCTGGGTCTGGCCGTGGCCGTTCCCGCCGTGCTTGCCTACAACTGGCTGCAGCGCCGCAACAAGTCGATCGCCGAAGACCTGAACGGGTTCTCGGTCGACGTTCTGGGCTACCTGGTTTCGGGTGGTCAGGTTCGTCCGGTCGTTGCCGCTGCTCCGACCGCTGCGGCGCGTCCGGCTGCCGCTGCTCCGGCTGCGAAGAAGGCCTGATCCTTCGGCAAGTGGATGGCCGCGCCACGCCGCGCGGCCATCGCTTGCGGGGCATCTCGCCCGAACATAAGCAAAGTTAGGATACTGATCGATGGCAATGAGCGTTGGATCCGACGGCGGCGATGAAAAGCCGATGTCCGACATCAACACGACTCCGCTCGTCGACGTCATGCTGGTGCTCTTGATCATTTTCTTGATCGCGGTTCCGGTTGTGGTCCAGACGATCGAAGTTCAGCTTCCCAAGGTCGCGTTTGAGCCGACAACGACGAAGCCGGAAAATGTTTCCCTTTCGGTTACCACCGACAAGGACGGTTCGTGCATGGTTTACTGGAATCTCACTCGCGTGAATTCCTCCGAGCTGCTCGACAGGGCGGTGGCCAAGCTGAAGGCGGATATCGAAAAGGCGGGCGGTGTCGAAAACCTCACCCCCGAAGATCTGCCGGAAGTGCACATCCGCGGCGACATCAATACGCCCTATCGCTGCATTGGCGGTACTATCTACACCATGCAGCTGGCTGGTTTCCCCAAGGTAGGCTTCATTTCGCAGCCTGATCCGGGCGATATCAAAGTCCAGCGTCTGTAAGCGTTTCGCAGGAGTTTAGACCATGGCCATGAGTGGCGGTAAAGACGATGGCGAACCGATGATGGAGATGAACACGACGCCGTTGATCGACGTCATGCTTGTTCTTCTCATCATGTTCATCATCACCATTCCGATCCAGACCCATGCGGTGAAGATCGACCTCCCGAACAATGCCAATAATCCGCCGCTCGACGCGGTGGATCCGGTGAAGAACAAGGTCGCCATCGACGCGGCCGGAAACATCACCTGGAATGGCACACCGATCGACAAGCTGACGCTGCGCCAGTATCTGCGCGCCGCGATGGCCCTGCCGGTCGAGCCGGAACTCCAGTTCCAGCCGGACAGGCAGACCCGCTACGTCGTCGTCGACGAAGTGCTGGCGATTATCAAGCAGTCCAAGGTGACGAAGCTTGGCTTCATTGGTAACGACCAATACGCCAATTTCTGATCCGTTCGGGATCATGCATTCGCCCCGCGACGGGGTGGACGAGGGTGGGAGGCTTCGGCCTCCCTTTTTCGTTTTCGGGTGCCGGTGGAGGTTCGGTTCCGGTCGCTGGCCGAATGTTCCTTTCCGTTGCCTGCTCCGTCGCTCCCTTCTGCTGCTTTTCCTTCGCTTATGTCAGGACTTCCTCACCAGAGGAGGCGGCACGAGGGCAAAAATGGAGAGCAGCGGAGGTAGACATTTCTTTCCATCGTTCCGTCCTGCCACTTCTCCGTCATTTGGTCATATCTCCCTGTCAGGGGGAGACAGGAGAGGGAGGAAAATGGGGGAGGCGGATCGGAATGGGAAGCGGATCGGACGGTGCTTCCATCGCCCCCTTTCTGTCGCCTCTACATCGCTCATGTCCACGCTCTTCCCGACAGAAGCGACAGGACGGAACAGCGACGATCGCAATGGCCTAATGCCCGCTTCCGTCGCCTTCTTGCTGTCCTCCATCGCCATCTCATGCTCTCTCGTCGAGGGCAGCGGTACGAGACGAAGACGCGCGGGGCAGCGAAAGAAGGAGGCCGCGACATGCCGCGCCTCCTCTCCGGCCGCCGCTGGCGCGGGGCCACTCGTCTCATCCCGGTTGTCCTGGGGCTTCACCTTGTTTTCCCTCGATTTTCGTGCCGCTGCCCTCAAACAACCGGACCGATTTTAACCAATTGGTCGGAATAAGCATTTATCCTGATGGCCGTGATTACAGGCAATTGGAGCATGTCCTTCGCTGACAAAGAGCCGGAACCGAAAGCCCTTCGACCAAGGGACGTTCGACGTGCGGCCATGCTCGACGTCAAGCTGCGCCGGGCGGGGGAGGGGTGGTTCTCCAGCCGGATCGTCAATCTGTCCCGCGAAGGTTTTTGCATCGACAGTTTCGTGACGCTGGAACCCGGTTCGCCGATCTGGATCATGTTTCCCGGTTTCGAGGGCCGCCGCGCCACCGTGATGTGGGTGAAGGGCCATCAGGTCGGCTGCCGCTTCGACGCCCCGCTCTATGAGGCAGTGCTCGATCATATATTGCGATGATCCCCTGCGGGACAGGCGGGCACGCTCGCCATCGCGCGCGGCAAATGCCCCGGTCGGTCGGGAACGGCGAGGAAGGGCCGGCGACTTCCTTCAGCCCTGCTCCGCCATCGCGAACATGCCGGTTTCGTGCGCACCGTCGAGGCGGTCTCGATCGCGCAGCAGATGATATCGGGAGTTGCCCTCGCCCTCGAAACCCGACGCCATGTCGGCGCTATGCTCCGGTACACGGCCCGGCGATGTTGCCGTTCCGATCCACATGCAGACCATCGCCCAGTGCGGTGCCCCTGCTTCCTAGCGAAGCGGACCAATCCCTGTGCGCGCCGGTTTCAAAGTGAGGCGTCGGAAAACAGGCTTGCCGCTCATCCCGCCCCCTAACCACGCAGGGGCACCTACGTTCAGGTCACCATGCCCTCCGGGTCATGCCCCACGAGCCGCGCATACAACCCTCCGCCCTGCATCAGCCGGTCGTGGGTCCCTTGCTCCACGATCGTGCCGCGATCCATCACGACGATGCGGTCGGCGGAGCGGATGGTCGACAGGCGATGCGCGATCACGATGGTCGTGCGCCCCTGCATCAGCCGGTCCAGCGCCTGCTGGACGAGATGTTCCGACTGGGTGTCGAGCGCCGAGGTCGCCTCGTCCAGAAGCAATATCGGCGCATCGCGCAGCAGCGCGCGGGCGATGGCGAGCCTCTGCCGCTGCCCGCCGGAAAGCCGGGCGCCGTTCTCGCCCAAAAAGCTGTCCAGCCCTTCCGGCAGCGCGCGCAGGAACTCTTCCGCATTGGCGGCGCGCGCGGCGGCCCAGATCTCCTCGTCGCTCGCCGACCAGCGGCCGTAGCGCAGATTGTCGCGCGCGGAAGCGGCGAAGATCACGGTTTCCTGCGGCACCAGCGCCATCAGCTCGCGCGCCTGCGCCGGATCGGTATCGGTCAGGGCGACGCCGTTGAGGCGGATCACCCCGCCCTGCGGGTCGTAGAAGCGCAGGATGAGTTGCAGCACCGTGCTCTTGCCCGCGCCGGACGGGCCGACCAGCGCCAGCCGCTCGCCCGGCTCGATGTCGAGTGAGAAGTCGTGCAGCGCGGCCATGTCCGGGCGGCTGGGATAGCGGAATTCGACATGCTCGAAGCTGATGCGCACGCCCTCGCCACCATCGGGGATGGGCTGCGTGCCCGCTTTGGCGGCGATCGAGGGCTGCGCGCGCAGCAGCTCTTCCAGCCTGCTCGCCGCGCCTGCCCCGCGCAGCAGGTCGCCCCAGCTTTCCGACAGCGCGCCGAAGGCCCCCGCGACCAGCCCGCCGGTCAGCACGAAGGCCGCGATCGCGCCGCCCGTCATTCGCCCGGCCGCGACGTCGATCGCACCCATCCACATGACCAGCGTGATCGAGCCGAAGATCAGGAAGATCGCCGTCGCCGTCATCACCGCGCGCAGCGAGATGCGCCGCAGCGCGGTCGCGAAGCCGGCGGCGACGGTGGTGGAAAACCGCTCCGCCTCGCGCGGTTCCTGCCCGAAGGCCTGCACCACGCGCATCGCGCTCAGCACCTCGTCGGTGTTGCTGCCGATATCGGCCAGCCGGTCCTGGCTGAGGCGCGACAGCTTGCGCACCCGGCGCCCCAGCACCAGTATCGGCAGCAGGATCAGCGGAATGCCGAGCAACAATATCGCGGTCAGCTTGGGCGCGATGGTGAAGAGGTAGATGATGCCGCCCACGCCCGTCACCAGATTGCGAAGCGCGACGGAGATGGTGGAGCCGACCACCTGGTCGATGATCGCGGTATCGGCGGTCATCCGCGCGGCGATTTCCGACGGGCGGTTTTCCTCGAAATAGCTGGGCGACTGACGCAGCAGATTGGCCTGCACCGCGATGCGCAGATCGGCGACGACGCGCTCCCCCAGCCACGACACGAAATAGAAGCGCGCGGCGCTGGCGATGGCCAGCACGACCACGATCAGCATCAGATATTCGAACCAGTGGCCGATATCGGCGGCATCGCCGCTGCCCGAAAACCCCCGGTCGATCACCAGCTTGAACCCGGCGGGAATGGCCAGCGTCGCCGCCGAGGCGATCAGCAGCGACAGCCCGGCCAGCGCCAGCCTTCCCGGATAGCGGGCCGCCAGCGTACCGATGCTCTTCAGGCTGGAAAGAGGCGCCCTGTGGGCCGCTGCTTCGGGGGATGAGGAAGGCGATGAGGAGGGCATGGGCACGCGCTTAGCAGGGGACATGCCCGGCCTCAATCATGTTCGGCAAAAAGCGGCGAGGTAAAACAAGGTAAAAGGAGCTTTTCGCAGCGCAATAGGAATATGCTAAGCGGTAGCCGACTATGATATAAGTCGAGTCGGTCGCAAGGATATTCGCTGATGTTGTACAATGCCTATGAGCTTCATCGCAGCTGGCTGGCGGGGGCCAGCGCCATTGCCAATGTCGGCGCGGAATTGCTGACCAACCCGGCCAATCCGCTGTCCTATTTCGGCGGCGGGCCGATCCTCGCTTCGGCGCTGGAGGTGTTCGCCCATGCGGCGGCGCCGCGCGGCAAGCCGCATTTCGGGCTGGACTCGACCGTCATCGACGGCCGCGAGGTGCCGGTCGTCGAACGGATAGAGGCGCGCAACACCTTCGGCCAGCTGCGCCATTTCGTGCGGGAGGGCGCGCCGGAGGGCCAGCCCCGGCTGCTGATCGTCGCGCCGATGTCCGGCCATTTCGCGACGCTGCTGCGCGGCACGGTGGAGCGGATGCTGCCCGGCCATGACGTCTGGATCACGGACTGGCGCGATGCCCGCAATGCGCCGCTGAGCGAAGGCAGCTTCGACCTCGACGACTATATCGATTATCTGATCGAATGGCTCGCCCATATCGGCTCCGGCGCGCATATGCTGGCCGTGTGCCAGCCCTCGGTGCCCAGCTACGCCGCCGCCTGCATCATGTCGGACCGCAACGACCCGAACCGGCCCCGCACGCTCACCATGATGGGCGGGCCGATCGACACGCGCGAGGCGCCGACCGTCGTCAACCAGCTCGCCACCGAGCGGCCGATCAGCTGGTTCGAGCAGAATGTTATCGCGACCGTGCCCTATCCCTATGCCGGGGTCGGGCGGCGGGTCTATCCCGGCTTCATGCAGCTGGCGGGTTTCATGTCGATGAACCTCGGCAACCACATGGTCAGCCATTGGGAGATGTTCAAGCATCTGGTCGACGGCGACGAGGAAAGCGCCGAGGCGACCAAGCGCTTCTACGACGAATATCGCTCCGTCTGCGACATGACGGCGGAATTCTACCTCCAGACCGTGCGCGAGGTGTTCCAGCTCCACAGCCTGCCCAAAGGCGAATTCACCCATCGCGGCAAGCGGGTGGATCCCGGCGCGATCAAGGATATCGCGCTGCTGGCGATCGAGGGGGAGCGGGACGATATTTCCGGCCTCGGCCAGACGAAGGCCGCACTCGCGATCGCGACCAGCCTGCCCGATGAGCTGAAGCAATATTATATGGCGCCGGGCGTGGGCCATTACGGCATCTTCAACGGCAATCGCTGGCGCACGAAGATCGCCCCGGTGATGGAGCGTTGGATCGCCGATCATAACGGCTGAGCCGGGCCACTCGCGGTAACTTCCTTCTTTTCAGGCACGCAGCGATGGCTCATCTGGTTTCGGTCGAAGTGGAGCGTTGGCCGGTCGCCGGCTCCTTCACCATCAGCCGGGGCGCGAAGACCTTCGTCGACGTGGTGCTGTGCACGGTCGGGGAGGGGGCGCTGCGGGGCCGGGGCGAGGCGACCGCCATCTATTATCATGGCGAAACCGCCGAAGGCTGCGCGCAGGCGATCGCGGCCTATTGCAAGGGGCTGCGCGGCCGCCCGCTGACCCGGCAGACCGTCCATCGGGACATGCCGCGCGGCGCGGCGCGCAATGCGCTCGACTGCGCGCTCTGGGATCTGGAGGCGAAGCGGGAAGGCGCGCCGGTCTGGCGTCTGGCCGGGCTGGAGGAGCCACGCCCGCTGGTGACGGCCTTCACCATCAGCGTCGACAACCCCGCCCGGATGGAGGAGGATGCGCGCAAGGCCGTCCGTCGCGGCTTCTCCCTCCTCAAGTGCAAGCTGACAGGCGAGGGCGACGCGGACCGCATCGCCGCCGTGCGACAGGGCGCGCCCGACGCTCGGCTGATTGTCGATGCGAATGAAAGCTGGGCGGGGATGGACCTGATCGCCGAGACGGAGAGGCTGGCGGCTCTCGGCGTCGAGATGATCGAGCAGCCCATCCGCCATGGCGAGGAAGGCGGCCTTGCCGGGCTTTCCCCCGCGCTGCCCTTCTGCGCAGACGAAAGCTGTCAGGACAGCGCCGACCTGCCGCGCCTTGCCGATTTCCCGGCGATTAACATCAAGCTGGACAAGGCGGGCGGGCTGACGGAAGCGCTGGCGCTCGCGGAACTGGCGCAGGGGCAGGGCAAGCGGCTGATGCTGGGCTGCATGCTCTCGACCTCGCTCGGCATCGCGCCCGCCTTCCTGCTCGCCGGGCAAGCCGAATGGGTCGACCTCGACGGCGCGCTGTTGCTGGAGCGGGATCGCGAAGGCGGGCTGACGCTCGACCGGGGGCGGCTCGTCCCCGGCACGCTTTGGGGAGGCGGCTGACGCCTTGTGGGGATGCAACTGGGCGGCGGGCTCAGACGCCTTTGCCTTCGGCCTCCGGGCAGGGGAAGGGGTAGATCATCCTGCCGTCCGGTGCAGCGGTGAAGCTGGTCTGGGTCGGATAGGCGAATTCCAGCCCTTCGGCGATGAACCGCTTCAATATCGCGATGCCGACCTTGTGGCGCAGCGCGATCGCCGCATCGGCATCATGGCCGTTGGCGATGAAGAACACGTCGAAATCGAGGCTGCTGGGGCCGAAGCCGCGAAAACCGGCGCGCTGGAATTCCGCCCCGCAGCCCTCAACGGCTTCCCGCAATATTTCGGGGATACGCTCGGCCTTTTCCGGCGGCGTCTGGTAGATGACGCCGATCGGCATCGCATAGCGGCGGCGCGAAATGTCGCGATAATTGGTGATTTCCTTCTGGAGCAGATTGGCGTTCGAAATCACCTTCGCCTCGCCGTCGACCGAGCGCAGGCGCGTGCTCTTGAGGCCGATATGCTCGACCGTCGCGGTCGTCTGGTCGTACTGGATCGTGTCGCCCTGCCGGAACGGGCGGTCGAAGATGATCGAGAGCGCGGCGAACAGGTCGGAGAAGATGCCCTGCGCGGCAAGGCCGATGGCGATGCCGCCGATGCCGAGGCCCGCGACCAGCCCCGTCACGTTGACGCCCAGATTGTCCAGCATCATGATCGCGGCGATCGCGAACAGCGCGAACGTTACCAGCACGCGGATCAGGCCCATCGCGTTGACCAGCGCCTCGCTCCGGTCGCCCTCGTGGCTCGCCCGGCGCTCGATCAGGCCGAGGATGAACTCGCGCGCCCACAAGGCGCCCTGCCAGACGGTGGCGACGGTGAACAGGAAGGTGATCGTCTTGAACACCAGCGCCGGCGGGTCGGCATAGCCGACGACCAGACGGGCCGCCACCATCGTCATGAAGAAATGGGTGGTGCGCGCCGCCGTGCGTCCGATCAGCGTGGTGAAATCGATCGGCGCGCCGCCCCGCGCGCGCAGCCGCGCGAGGCTGCGCTTGACGAGGGTGAGGACCAGATAGATCGCGCATCCGGCGGCCACCGCGATCGCGATCTGCACCCCGTTGGACACGATCCAGTCCATCGCGCTGTCGGCAAGGCCCTTCAGCTCATGGGGCTGGATGGGAAGATCCTCGGCGGGGGCTTGCGCCTGGTTGGCGGGCTGAGTGGCGGGCATTGCGGCTCCCGTTGGCTTGTGGCGTTCGCGCGGGGACGTATCGCGGAACGGTTCCTTCGATCAATGCTTCAGCGCCTGTGCCCGTTCCCCGACACCATCAGCGCGACGAGGCTGATCGCCGCGGCGGCGGACATATAGAGGCCCGCCGTCCCGACGCCGTAGAGGCTGACCAGCGACTGCGCGACGATGGGGGCGAGCGCGCCACCCAATATGCCCCCGACATTGAACGAGAAGGACACGCCCGAATAGCGCAGCCGGGTCGGGAACAGCGAGGGCAGCCACGCGCCCAGCGGGCCGTAGACGAAGCCCATGATGAACAGGCCGATGGCCAGCGCGGTGTAGATCGGCAGATATTGGCCCGTGCCCAGCATCGGCCCGAATACCACGCCCATCGGCACGGTGGCGAGGCAGCCCGCGACCAGCACCAGCCGGGGCGTGCGCACGTCAGACCACCAGCCCGCGAGGATGATGCCCAGCGCCATGAACAGGATCGCGCCCAGCTGGAGCAGCAGGAAGCCCTCGCGCTCCATCTTCAGGTTGACGGTGCCATAACCAAGCGCAAAGGCGGTGGTGATGTAGAAGATCGCATAGCAGGCAACGGTCGCGAAGGTGCCCGCGATGGTCGGGGTGAAATGATCCCGCAGCACCTCGACCAGCGGCAGGCGCGAGGTTTCCTCATGTGCGATCATCTCCGAAAACTCGCTCGTTTCGGTAAGCTTCAGGCGGATCCACAGGCCCAGGATCACCAGCACGGCGCTGGCGAGGAAGGGCAGGCGCCAGCCCCATGCCATGAATTCCTGCTCGGAAAGCACCGCGCCCAATATCAGGAACAGGCCGTTGGCGAGGATGAAGCCGACCGGCGCGCCCAGTTGCGGGAACATGCCGAAGCGCGCGCGCCAGCCCGGCGGCGCGTTCTCCACCGCCAGCAGCGCCGCGCCGCCCCATTCGCCGCCCAGGCCGAAGCCCTGCCCGAAGCGCATCAGGCACAGCAGCAGCGGCGCCCACCAGCCGATCGTCCCGTAGGTCGGCAGGAAGGCGATGGCGAGCGTCGAGCCGCCCATCAGCATCAGCGAGGCAACGAGCGTGGACTTGCGCCCGATCCGGTCGCCATAATGGCCGAAGATCGCCGCCCCCAGCGGACGCGCGAAGAAGGCGACGGCAAAGCTCGCATAGGCCGCGATCAGCTGCACCGAGGGGGAGGAGGCCGGGAAGAAGAGCGGACCGAACACCAGCGAGGCGGCGGTCGCATAGATGTAGAAATCGTAGAATTCGACCGACGTGCCGACCAGACTGGCGGTCAGCACCCGCCGGTTCCGCCACATCACCTGCAAGCCGCCGGGCGCTGCCCCGGTTCCGGCCCCGGCTTCGGCCGATATCGATGCCGCCTCGTTCATCCCTGTCCCCCTGCCGGATCGCCCCGGCGAAACTGATTGCGTATCTCATAGGCCATCACCGCCGTCGCCACGGCCGCGTTCAGGCTGTCCGCCTTGCCCAGCATCGGTATCTTGACGAGCAGGTCGCAGGCCTCCTCATAATCGGCGGGCAGGCCCTGCGCCTCGTTGCCGACCAGCAGGAAGGCGGGCGCGGCATAGGCGGGCTGCTGATAATCCTTGTCGGTCTTGAGGCTGGTGCCGATCAGCTGGCCGGGCCCGGACCGCAGCCAGCCGATGAACTCGCCCCAGCGGCACTGGACGATCTTCTGGGTGAAGAGCGCGCCCATGCTCGCACGCACCGCCTCCACCGAAAAGGGATCGACGCACTCGTCGACGAGGATCAGCCCGCCCGCGCCCACCGCATCACCCGTCCGCAGGATGGTGCCGAGATTGCCCGGATCGCGCAGCGACTGGGCGACGATCCACAGGTCGGCGGCGGAGCGGTCGAGATCGGCGAGCGGCGTCGTGCGGTCGGGATAGACGCCCACCAGCGTCTGGGGATTGTCCTTGCCCGATATCTTGGAAAGGATGTCCGCCGTGGTGGCGACGACCTCTCCCCCCGCCGCGTCCACCGCGTCGATCAGCTCGATCGCGAGCGGGTGCAGCTGGGCGTCGGTCGCGTGGAAGAGGATGTCCGGGATCACGCCTTCCTCGCGCGCCTCGGTCAGGATGCGCAGCCCCTCGGCCAGGAACAGCCGTTCCCGCTTGCGATGCTTCTTGTCGCGCAGCGAGCGGATCCTCTTGACGAGGGGGTTGGAAAAGCCGGTGATGTCGCGCCGCACGCTGTTTGTACTTTCGACTGCTTCAGTCTTCGCCGAACTTGTCCTGCACCAGCGCGACGAGCTGGTCCAGCGCCTCCGCGTGGCCGTTGCCCCGCGCGGCGATCGTGATGCTGTCGCCCATGGCGGCGCCCAGCATCATCAGGCCCATGATCGATGTGCCGGTGACTTCGGTGCCGTCCTTGGAGACGGTGATGTGGGCGTCGAACCCGCTGGCGAGGGTGACGAACTTGGCGCTGGCGCGGGCATGCAGGCCCCGTCTGTTCTGGATCAGGACTTGCTTGCTGCCTTCGCTCACCGATTACTCCCCAACAGTTCCGACGCGACGCTGATATATTTCTGCCCCGCCTCGCGCGCGGCTGCAACCGCTTCGACGATATTCATCGATTTGCGGGCGCTTTCCAGCCGGATCAACATGGGCAGGTTGACCCCGGCGATCACCTCCGTCTCGCCCGCCTTCAGCAGCGAGATGGCGAGGTTGGACGGAGTACCGCCGAACAGGTCGGTCAGCAGGATGACGCCCGCGCCATCATTGACCCGCGCGACCGCCGCGGCGATGTCCGCCCGGCGCAATTCCATGTCGTCGTCCGGGCCGATGCAGATCGTCTCGATCGCCTTTTGCGGCCCGACGACATGCTCCATGGCGACCCGAAATTCGGTGGCCAGTTGCCCATGAGTGACCAAGACCAGACCTATCATTATGATATTACGTCCCGATTTTCCTGCGGTTGCACCCCGCTGTCTTTTTCCAGACCATTATGCGGCGTTGATTCCATGTTGCGGTGCAGGACCGTGGGCGAAAAACCTGCCTGACGCAAGTATCTGGCGACGCGTTCGGCAACATGGACGGAGCGGTGACGCCCGCCGGTGCAGCCGAAAGCGATCGTCACATAGGATTTGCCCTGCGCCTGATAACGCGGCAGCAGCGTGGAGAGCAGCGTTTCGATCTGCGCCAGCGACTCTTCATAAGCCGGATCCTCCGCGATATAGGCGGCGACATCGGCCTCCTGTCCCGTTTTGGGACGCAGCAACGGGTCCCAGTGCGGATTGCGCAGATAGCGCATGTCGAACACCAGGTCGGCGTTGCGGGGCATGCCGCGCGAATAGCCGAAGGACAGGATGGTCAGCACCGTGCGCCCTTCGAGATCGCGGCCGTAGCGCTCGCGAATGGCGCGTTGCAGGTCGTTGCTGGTCATCGCGGTGGTGTCGATCACCTGCCCGGCCCAGCGGCGCAGCGGCTCGGTCAGTTCCCGTTCGCGCGCGATGCCGTCGGCGGCGGGGCGATCCTGCGCCAGCGGGTGGCGGCGGCGGGTTTCGTCATAGCGCCGCTCCAGCTCCGCCCCGGCGCAATCGAGATAGAGCGTCTCGATATCCCAATTCTCGCGTTCTTTCAGATATTTGATGCGCTGCACTATCGCTGCCGCGTTGAAACCGCGCGTGCGGGCGTCGATGCCGATGGCGAGCGGGCGGTCGCGGTCCTGCCCGTCCTGCGTCGCCAGCGGCGTGTCCATCAGCCGGTCGAGCAGCGACAGCGGCAGATTGTCCACCACCTCCCAGCCAAGGTCTTCCAGTGTCTTGAGCGCCGTGGTCTTGCCTCCGCCCGACATGCCGGAAACAAGCAATACGGTCTTCGCCTTATGCCCGATCATCTTTCATTCTCTTTATCCACGATGATACCCGTTCCCGCGCCACGCCTCAAAGCATATTCCAGCTTCACGGGCGCACTCGCCTCGAAGCCGTTGAGCCGGATGAGGGGAATGGCGCAGCCGCCGAGCGGGAAGAAGGAAGGGTCGAGCGGCAGGCGCTCTATCGGCGGCTGCGGATCATTGCCGGTCAGCGCCACCGCGAGGGCGACCGGCACGTCGCCGCGCCAGGGCTGCTCGACAATGCCGATGCCGCGTATCTCCATGCGCCCGGCGATGGTGGCCGGGGGGCTGGCGAGGATCTGCCCCGTGGCTTCGTCCCGCCGCCAGTGCGTATAATCGTCGCTCACCAGCATCGCGCCCCGGTCGATCAGGCGCAGCGCGAGGTCGGATTTTCCGGACCCGCTCGGCCCCATCAGCAGGACGGCGCGTTCCCCCATGGCGACGCAGCTGGCATGCAGGGGATTGCTGCCGCTCTCTGGGTCGGGCTCGCTCATTCCGAGCCGATTCCGGGGTCGCCGAGATGGGCGAGCGGCAGATAGACGTCGAACCGCGCGCCGCGCAGCGCATCCTCGCGGTCGGCGATGGTGATCCGGCCCTGATGGCCCTCGACGATGCTGCGGGCGATGGCGAGACCGAGGCCGCTATGCTTGCCGAAGCCGTCGCCTTCGGGCCGCACGCTGTGGAAGCGGCGGAACACCGTCTCCCGCTCGTGCGGCGGCACGCCGGGGCCTTCATCCTCGACGCTGACCAGCACCTCGTCATTGGCGACGGTGGCGGTGATCTGGACGAGGCCGCCCGCGGGCGAGAAGGAAATGGCGTTGTCGAGCAGATTGTCGATCACCAGCGCGAGCCGCGCTTCCTCGCCCATCACCACCGCGACGTCCTTGCGCGGGCGGGCGAAGGCCAGCCGCACCTCATTGTCGATGCCGCGCGCCTCCCGGCTCTCGATCATCGCCTCGATCATCTGGCCGAGGTCGACCGGTTCGAACCGGGTGCGGGAAAGCTGGGCGTCGATGCGCGAGGCTTCGGCGATGTCGGTGACGAGCCGGTCGAGGCGCCGCACATCGTCGCGCGCGATGGAAAGCAGCTGCGCGCGCAGCTCCGGCTGCTCCACGCTGTCCAGCCCGTCGAGCGCGGACCGCAGCGAGGCGATCGGATTCTTCAGCTCATGGCTCACATCGGCGGCGAAGGCGTCGGTCGCATCGATGCGGTGGCGCAGCGCCTCGGTCATGTCGGAGACGGAGCGCGCCAGCGCGCCGATCTCGTCCCGCCGGTCGGGCAGGCGGGGCACCGTCACCTGCCGCGCGCGGCCCAGCCTAACCCGCGCGGCGGCCCTGGCGAGACGGCGCAGCGGCAGCACGATGGTCCGCGCGAGGAACAGCGACAGACCCACCGTCGCCGCCACCGCGATCGCCAGCACGATCCCCAGCCGCAGCCGCTCCGCGCGCACGTCGCGGGTTATGTCGCGGGCATTGGTGATGCCCAATATGGACGCGCCGTCCTTCAGCCGGATGGCCGTGGTGATCATCGGCGTGCGGTCCGGCGCATAATGGGCGCTGGCATGGCCCCGCCCGCTGGCCGCCGCCGCCCTGATCTCCTCCCAGGACCCGGCGGTGTCGCGCGCGGGCTCCTCGAACGGGGGCAAGGGCTCCGCGCCGACGATCGCGTCGACGGTCTGGTCGAGGAAGCGCGCGACATGTCGCTTGAGCGGCTCTTCCGCCGGGTCGATCAGCGTATAGGTGACGCCGCCGTCGATCGCGCTGTCGAATTGCAGCTTGCCGTCGGCGCCATAAAGGCGGATCCGCTCATCGCTGCGGCGCGCCAACTCGCGCATCACATCGTTGCGGTGGGTGCCGGAAATGAAGGGCAAGAGGTCGCGCACCATCTCCATCCGCCGGGCGGACTGGAACAGCCGCTCATCGATGACGCGGGTGCGATAGCTGTCGATATAGAAGAAGCCGCCCGCCAGCAGCGCCAGCGCGATGAAGTTCACCGCGAGTATGCGCCATGTCAAGCTGAAACGGCCAAGCCAGGGTCGGGACGGCACCGGCTATTCCTCCGAAAACCGGTATCCGGCGCCGTACAGCGTGTCTATCGCGTTGAATTCGCCATCGACCTCCCGGAATTTGCGGCGCAAGCGCTTGATATGGCTGTCGATCGTGCGGTCGTCGACATAGACGTCGTCCTGATAGGCCGCATCCATCAGCTGGTTGCGGTTCTTCACCACGCCGGGGCGATGGGCCAGCGCCTCCAATATCAGGAACTCGGTGACGGTCAGCGTCACCGGCTTGCCGTCCCATTTCACCATATGGCGCGCCGGGTCCATCTCCAGCCGGCCGCGCACCAGTATCTCCGGCGCGGGCTCGTCGGCGGTTCGCTCGGTCCGGTTGATGTCGCTGCGGCGGAGAATCGCCTTGATGCGCGCGATCAGCAGCCGCTGGGAAAAGGGCTTGGCGATATAATCGTCCGCCCCCATCGCCAGCCCCAGCGCCTCGTCCAGCTCGTCGGTCTTGGAGGTGAGGAAGATGAACGGCATCGACGATTTCTCGCGCAGGCGGCGGAGCAGTTCTATCCCGTCGAGACGCGGCATCTTGATGTCGCACACCGCGATGTCGGCGGGGTTTTCGGAAAGGGCCTTCAGCGCGGCCTCAGGGTCGGAATAGAGGCGCGTGACGAAGCCTTCGGCCTGCAACGCGATCGACAGCGAGGCCAGAATATTGCGATCGTCGTCGATCAGGGCAACGGTGGGGGCGCTTTCGGTCATGAAACTAAGGGCCGGTTTTTCCTGCGGTTGCGGTATTTGGTTCGGACCTATCCCAAACTGTCCCACACCGCAACGTTCGCCGCGCGGGACGGGCGTTCGGCGACTCCGGGTTTGACGCCGCCCCGCCTTTGCGCTTATGGCCGGAAACGGATGGCGATGGTGCCGCTGGGTGTCGTTTGCGCGACAGGGATTCCCGTTCCTGACGCAACGCCCCCTTTTTTCCCGCCCCGATACCGGGTGAAGGGAAGCGGAAAAATCGCCGGCCAGCCGCCCTTCGGGGCATCTGCAATCAGTTTCTAAGGAGAGCGCGCGTGCAGGCGTATTCCTCACATTCCCTGGCCGATCAGGGCATTGTTACCGAGGCTAAACAATTTTGGAACCTGGGCACCGCCCCGCTGGTGGAAGCCGCCGTCAGGAACGGCGAGGGCCTGCTGGCCAAGGACGGCCCCTTCGTGGTCGAGACGGGCAAGCACACCGGCCGCTCGGCGTCAGACAAATTCTTTGTCAAGGATGCCGAGACCGAGGACAGCATCTGGTGGGGCAAGACCAACGTCGCGATGACCCCGGAGCAGTTCGCCGCGCTCAAGGCCGATTTCTTCGCCGCGCTGAAGGACAAGGACCAGCTCTACATCGCCGACCTGTTCGGCGGGTCGCAGCCCGAATATCGCGTCAATGTGCGCGTCATCAACGAACTGGCCTGGCATAACCTCTTCATCCGCACGCTGCTGGTCCGCCCCGAAGCGTCGGATCTGGCCGGGTTCGTGCCGGAATATACCATCATCGACCTCCCCAGCTTCCGCGCCGATCCGGCCCGCCACGGCTGCCGCAGCGAAACCGTGATCGCGGTCAACTTCACCGAAAAGCTGATCCTGATCGGCGGCACCGCCTATGCGGGCGAGATGAAGAAGTCGGTCTTCGGCATCCTCAACTATCTGCTGCCGACCAAGGGCGTGATGCCGATGCACTGCTCGGCCAATATCGGCCCCAAGGGCGATACGGCGGTGTTCTTCGGCCTTTCCGGCACCGGCAAGACCACGCTGTCGGCCGACGCCAGCCGCACGCTGATCGGCGATGACGAGCATGGCTGGTCCGACACCGCCGTGTTCAACTTCGAGGGTGGCTGCTACGCGAAGATGATCCGCCTGTCGGCCGAGGCCGAGCCGGAGATTTTCGCCACCACCAAGCGCTTCGGCACGGTGCTGGAAAATGTCGTGATCGATCCCGAAACCCGCGAGATCGACCTCGACGACGACCGGCTCGCCGAAAACAGCCGCGGGTCCTATCCGATCGATTTCATCCCCAATGCGAGCAAGGATAATCTGGGGCCGGTGCCGCAGAATATCATCTTCCTCACCGCCGACGCCTATGGCGTGCTGCCGCCGATCGCGCGGCTGACCCCGGAACAGGCGATGTATCACTTCCTGTCCGGCTATACCGCGCGCGTCGCCGGAACCGAGATCGGCGTCACCGAGCCGTCGGCGACCTTCTCGACCTGCTTCGGCGCGCCCTTCATGCCGCGCCATCCCAGCGTCTACGGCAATCTGCTGAAGGAACGGATCAACAAGGGCGGCGTCACCTGCTGGCTGGTCAACACCGGCTGGACCGGGGGCAAATACGGCGTGGGCAGCCGCATGCCGATCAAGGTCACGCGCGCGCTGCTCAACGCCGCGCTCGACGGCAGCCTGAACGAGGCGGAATTCCGCACCGACCCGACCTTCGGCTTCGAGGTGCCGGTGGCGGTGCCGGGCGTGGACGGCCAGATCCTCGATCCGCGCGCGACCTGGTCCGACAAGGCCGCCTATGACGAAACCGCCGCGAAGCTGGCCCAGCAATTCGTCGAGAATTTCTCGCAATTCGCCGACCATGTGGACGCCTCGGTGCTCGATTCCGCGCCCAAGGTGGCGGAAGCGGCCGAATAAGCGCATTCCCTTCAAGGGGACGAAAGGACGCGGGGCGCAGGCGCGCTTCGCGTCCTTTTCCTTTGCGACAGCGCCATTTGCCGGAATTTACATCGCCCACCGTTTCGGTCGTCGCGCGGGCCAGGGGAAAGTGCTAGCATCCTCCCTCATGCCCTGCCTATCGGGGCATCAAGGAGATAAAGAGCGATGTTCGACAAGATTTTGGGCAATCTCGATCTCGGCAGCCTTCTGGGCAATATCGGCAATGTCGATGAAATCGCGGCGAAATTCGGCATACCTGCCGATCAGGTGCAGAATATCCTGCAATCCCTGTCCGGCAAGATGGGCGAGGGCGGCGACCAGATGTCGGCCCTGTTCGAAGCGGCGCAGGAACATGGCCTTCCGGTCGAGAAGCTGAAGGAAGTCTTTCAGAATTTCGGGCAGGGCGAAGGCGACAGCTCGATCAGCGATCTGGCCAATCTGTTCGGCAAGAGCCTGCTGGGCGGCAAGGAATAACAGCGCGCCCTTTACGGGTTGCACGGAAAACCAAGGCGCCGCTTCTTCGGAAGGCGGCGCCTTTTTGGTGATTATTCCTCTTCGCAAATGCCGTTGCAGATGGGGGTTGAGCGGAGATGGGCGTCACCCCAGCGTAGGCTGGGTCTTAGGCCATGTCGCGCGCCGCCTCCTGAGATGCCAGCCTGCGCTGGCATGACGCGATAGGGAGGGCAAGAAATGGCGCAGGCCACACAAGCCGCCCGACCCCCCCCCCGACCCCCGATCAGGCCGGCTCCACCAGCAATATCGCCCCCTGCGCGCCGGTGATGCGCACGGCGACGCCCGCCTGCGTATCGGCTCCACTGCAATCCCATATGCTGTCGCCGACGCGCACCCGGCCCCGGCCGTGGGTGATCGGTTCCGCGACGATCACCACCTCGCCGATCATCCGGGCGATGCGGTCGTTGAGCAGCGGGTCCTGCGATTCGACCGGATGCTCGACATACCAGCGGCGGCCGACCCACACGCTGCCGAGGCACAGCGCGGCGAAGATCACGAATTGCAGCGCCAGCGGCAGGCCCGTCAGCATCGCGATGCCGCCGGTGATCGCCGCGGCGAGCGCGATCCAGATCAGGAACACGCCCGGCGTCACTATCTCCCCTATGCCCAGCAGCACGGCGAGGCCCAGCCACCACCACGGGTTCTGAATCAGATGCTCCACCATCGCCGTCACCCTTCAAACGGCCCGCGCCGCGTTGCGGGGGAGCGCGCCGGCGGCGGGGGCGGGGCATCCTTCGCCGCTCCGCCCAGCGCGTCGCGCGCCAGCTCGCCGATGCCGCCCAGCGTGCCGATCAGCTGCGTCGCCTCCACCGGGAACAGGATCGTCTTGGCATTGGGAGAGGTAGCGAATTTCTCCACCGCCTCGACATATTTCTGCGCGACGAAATAGTTGATCGCCTGCGCATTGCCGCTCGCGATCGCCTCGGACACCATCTGCGTCGCCTTGGCTTCCGCCTCCGCCTCGCGCTCGCGCGCCTCGGCATCGCGGAAGGCGGCTTCGCGGCGGCCTTCCGCCTCCAGGATGCGCGCGGCCTTCTCGCCCTCGGCGCGCAGGATTTCCGCGCTCTTGAGGCCCTCGGCCTCAAGGATATTGGCGCGCTTCTCCCGCTCCGCCTTCATCTGCCGTGCCATGGCGTTGACGATATCGGCGGGCGGGCGGATGTCCTTGATCTCGACGCGGGTGATCTTGATGCCCCAGCTGTTGGTGGCATGATCGACCACCGACAGCAGCCGCGCGTTGATCTCGTCGCGCTTGGACAGCGTCTCGTCGAGGTCCATCGAGCCCATCACCGTGCGCAGGTTGGTCGTGGCGAGCTGCATGATGGCGACATACAGCTCCGACACCTCATAGGCGGCCTTGGCCGCGTCGAGCACCTGGAAGAACACCACGCCGTCCACCGCGACCATCGCATTGTCCTTGGTGATGATCTCCTGCCCCGGAATATCGACCACCTGTTCCATCATGTTGATCTTGCGGCCCACGGCGTAGAAAAAGGCGGGGTAGAAGTTGAGGCCGGGTTTCGCGACTTCGGTGAAGCGGCCGAACCGCTCTATCGTATATTGATAGCCCTGCCGGACGATCTTGATGCTGGCCGCCAGATAGATCAGCACCAATATCACCAGCAGCAACGCGACTGTCACACCCATATTTTCAGACCCCTCATCCAGAATTTGCTTTCACTATGACGACAAATGGGGGAGGGGGAAAGGCGATTCAGGCCGTTTTCCGGTGCAGCCAAAAAGGTTTTCCGATGCAGCTTTGCCACGCCCGTTCCCTGCTGTTCCTGCCCGCATCCAACGGCCGGGCGATAGAGAAGGCGCGGGGCCTGCCGTGCGACATGGTGATCCTCGATCTGGAGGATTCGGTCGCCGACGACCGGAAGGAAGAGGCGCGCGCGGCGCTGCCCGAAGCCTTTGCGACAGGGTTCGGCGAGCGGATCGGCGCGGTGCGGGTCAATGCGGCGGGCAGCCCGCATCATGGCGCGGATATCGCGGCGCTCGCCGGCGTCGCGCTCGATTTCGTGGTGCTGCCCAAGGTGGAGCGGCCGGAGGAAGCCGCGCAGGTCCATGCGACGACGGGCAAGCCGGTGATCGCGATGATCGAATCGCCGCTCGGCGTGGCGGCGGCGCAGGCGATCGCCGCCGTCGAAGGCGTGGCAGGGCTGTTCATGGGCAATAACGACCTGCGCCACGCGCTGCGCATTCCGCTGGACGCCGACCGGTCCGGCCTGATGCTGGCGATGCAGGCGGTGATCCTCGCCGCGCGGCTGGCGGACAAGGCGGTGTTCGACGGCGTCTACAACCGGATGGACGACAGGGAAGGTTTCGCCGCCGAATGCCGGGCGGGCCGCGCCATCGGCTTCGACGGCAAGACGCTGATCCACCCCGGCCAGATCGCCGACGCCAATGCGATATTCGGGCCGGGCGAGCAGGAACTGGCCGACGCCCGCGCGCTGATCGCCGCCTTCCATGGCGGGGCGGAACGGCATGGCGGCGCGATGATCGAGGAGATGCATGTGGCGCAGGCCAGGGCGCTGCTCGCCCGCGCCGGAGAGGCGGCCGGGGATGAGTGAAATTTCTGCTGCGGCGCACTAGCCGGGACGGGCCTAAATGGTTACATGGGCGGCCACGATTCCAGATTCCCCCTAGCTGAAAGTGGCCCGCCCCATGGATATCCGCCTCGGTCTTACCTTCGATGATGTGCTGTTGCAGCCCGCCGAATCCGAGGTGCTGCCCAGCCAGGCCGATACCCATACGCAGGTGACGAAGGAAATCCGGCTCAATATCCCGATTCTCTCCTCCGCCATGGATACGGTGACGGAGGCCGACATGGCGATCGTCATGGCCCAGCTCGGCGGCCTCGGCGTGCTCCACCGCAATCTGACCGTCGAGGAACAGGCCGACGCGGTGCGCGCGGTGAAGCGGTTCGAGAGCGGCATGGTCGTCAACCCCATCACCATCCGCCCGGACGCCACGCTGGCCGATGCGCAGGCGCTGATGGACCGGCACCGGATCAGCGGCATTCCGGTGGTCGAGGCTTCGGGCAAGCTGGCGGGCATCCTCACCCATCGCGACGTGCGTTTCGCGGAAAATGCCGACCAGCCGGTCAGCGAGCTGATGACGCGGGACAATCTGGCCACGGTCAAGGCGGGCGTAGGGCAGGAAGAGGCGATGCGCCTGCTGCACCAGCGGCGGATCGAGAAGCTGCTGGTGGTGGACGATGCCTATCATTGCGTCGGCCTCATCACGGTGAAGGATATCGAGAAGGCCGTCACCTACCCGCAGGCGACCAAGGACGGCGCCGGGCGCCTGCGCGTCGCGGCGGCATCGACCGTCGGCGACAAGGGGCTGGAGCGCACCCGCGCGCTGATCGACGCGGAATGCGACCTCATCGTCATCGACACCGCCCATGGCCACAGCAAGATGGTGGCCGAGGCCGTGGCGGCGGTGAAGAAGCTGTCCAACACGGTGCAGGTCGTCGCGGGCAATGTCGCGACGGCCGAAGCCACGCGCGCGCTGATCGACGCGGGCGCGGACGGCGTGAAGGTCGGCATCGGCCCCGGCTCCATCTGCACCACCCGCGTCGTCGCGGGCGTCGGCGTGCCGCAGCTGACCGCGGTGATGGACGCGGCGGAGGAGGCGGCGAAATCCGGCATTCCGGTGATCGCGGACGGCGGCCTGCGCACCAGCGGCGATGTCGCCAAGGCGCTGGCGGCGGGCGCGGGCGCGGTGATGATCGGCTCGCTGCTCGCGGGCACGGAAGAGGCGCCGGGCGAGACCTTCCTCTATCAGGGCCGCGCCTATAAGAGCTATCGTGGCATGGGCAGCGTCGGCGCGATGGCGCGCGGCTCGGCCGACCGCTATTTCCAGCAGGACATCAAGGACCAGATGAAGCTGGTGCCCGAAGGCATTGAGGGGCAGGTGCCCTATAAGGGGCCCGCGCGGGACGTGATCCACCAGCTCGTCGGCGGCGTGAAGGCGGCGATGGGCTATACCGGCAGCCACACGCTCGCCGACCTCAAGGAACGCGCCCGCTTCGTGCGGATCACCAATGCGGGGCTTTCGGAAAGCCATGTGCATGACGTCACCATCACGCGGGAAGCGCCCAATTACCCCACGCGCTGATCCGCCGGAGCAACGGGCATGACGCCCGCGGCCCGCGTTCAGGCGGCGATCGACCTGCTCGACGAGATCATTGCGGCCGCGCGTGACGGCGGCGCGGCGGCCGATACGCTGATCGCGCGCTATTTCAAGGCGCGGCGCTATGCCGGGTCGAAGGACAGGCGCGCGGTGCGCGACCTGCTCTATCGGGCGATACGCCGCTGCGGCGACCGGCCCGCGAGCGGCCGCGCGGCGATGCTGGGGCTGGCGGCGGACGACCCGGCGCTGGCAGCGCTGTTCGACGGCTCGCCCCACGGCCCGGCGCCGATCGGCGCGGAGGAGGAGAGGGCGCCCGCCTCGCTGCTTCCCGGCTGGATCGCGCCCCATCTGCCCGCCTGCATCGACGCGGACGAGCAGGCCGCGCTGTTGGGCCGCGCGCCGCTCGACCTGCGCGTCAACCGGCTGAAGGCTGACGCCGCCCAGATGCGGAGCGCCTTTCCCGATGCGGAGACTTTCCCCGCCATCCCCGACGCGCTGCGCCTGCCCGAAGGCGGCGCGGTCGAGCGGTCGCCCGCCTGGCGCGACGGGCTGGTCGAGATACAGGATATCGGCAGCCAGATCATCGCGATGGCGAGCGGCGCGCGGCCCGGCATGACGGTGATCGACCTGTGCGCGGGCGCGGGCGGCAAGACGCTGGCGCTCGCCGCGATGATGGAGGGGCGAGGCCGCCTGATCGCGGCGGACATCAACCGCGACCGGCTGGCCCGCCTGCCCGAACGGGCGGCGCGGGCGGGCGCAGGGTTCGTCGAGCCGCTGCTGCTGGATGCGGGGCGCGAGGCCGAGGCGCTCGCCCCTCTGCACGGCGCGGCCGACGCGGTGCTGGTCGATGCGCCCTGTTCCGGCACCGGCACCTGGCGGCGCAACCCGGAGGCCCGCTGGCGCCTGACGCCGCAGCGCCTTACCCGCATCTGCCGCGATCAGGCGCATATCCTCGATTTCGCGGCAGCACTGGTGAAGCCGGGCGGGCGGCTGGCCTATGCGGTCTGCTCCATCGCCGACGATGAGGGCCGCGCGCAGATCGACACCTTCCTCCAGCGCCATTCGGGCTGGACCGTCGAGCGCCCGCCGCTGCCCCTCGGACGGGAACATGGTTACGGACGCTTGCTAACGCCCGCGCATGATGGCACGGATGGATTCTTCATCGCCACGCTGCTGCGGTCATGACAGGAAACAGCATGAACAGGCGCCAGACATGACCCCCGGACAAGGATCCGGGGAAGGGAATGTGGACGGCTCCGGCACGATGCGCGATATTGTGGAGATGGTTATGCGATTCACCCCTGCGACGATTGCCCTGGCCGCCGTTCTGACCATGGTGTCGAGCGTCGGCATCAGCCAGCGGCCGGACAGCCAGATCAACCCCCTGTCGGTGCAGTGGGTGGAGAAGGGCAATGCCGCGCGCGCGGCAGGCAATCTGCAAGCGGCCAACGACGCCTATGAAACGGCGCTGGCGGTCGATCCGCGCAATCGCGGCGCGTTCATCGCGCTGGGCGACGTGGCGCGGCAGCAGCAGCTTCAGGGCAAGGCGGTGCGCTATTACAAGGGCGCGCTGGCGCTCGACCCGGCGGACATGACCGCGCTGTCCGGCACGGTCACCGCGCTGGTGGAGCGCGGCGCGCTAGCCAATGCGCGCGAAACCCTGTCCCGCATGAAGACACTGTGCCGCACCGACTGCGGAGAGGTCGCCAAGCTCGGCACGCTGATCGAGAACAAGGCGATCGCCCAGGCCCAGACGGCGCCGCCCGCGATCCCGGACGGCAAGGAAACGGCGCAACAGCCCTGAGGTGAGGCGGCCTTATTCCGTCATGCCAGCGCAGGCTGGCATCTCAGGAAACGGTGCGCAACATGGCCTACGACCCCAGCCTGCGCTGGGGTGACGAGTTGGAGGGGGGTGCACCGCCTCACCCCCGGCTGAGCAACCGCGCCAGCGCCACATAATCGCTTACCGGCACGGTTTCCGCCCGCCGCTGCGGGTCGATGCCCAGTTCCTCCAGCGCCTCCAGCGCGCCGGGCACGCCCTTGAGGCTCTGGCGCAGCATCTTGCGGCGCTGGCCGAAGGCGGCGGCGGTGAGCCGTTCCAGCACCGGCAGGCGCACGCCCTCCGGTTCCTCCGCCGGGACGATGTGCACCACCGCCGACATCACCTTGGGCGGCGGGGTGAAGGCGCTGCGGTGCACCTTCATCGCGATTCGCGCCTCGGCCCGCCATTGGGCGAGCACGGCGAGGCGGCCATAATGGCTCGTGCCGACAGGCGCGACGATGCGCTCGGCGACTTCCTGCTGGAACATCAGCGTCAGCGACGCCCACCATGGCTTCCACCGCGCGGAAAGCCAGCCGACCAGCAACGGCGTGCCGACATTATAGGGCAGGTTGGCGAGGATGTGGACGCCCTCGCCGGTCAGCGCGGGCGGGTCCACCTTCATCGCGTCGCCCTCGATGACGGTGAGCTGATCGGGAAAGGCCGCCGCCAATTCCTCCAGCGCGGGGATGCAGCGGGCGTCGCGCTCCACCGCCGTCACCTTCGCCCCGGCGCGCAGCGCCGCGCGGGTCAGGCCGCCGGGGCCGGGACCGACCTCGAACACACGCTCGCCCGCCAAGGGGCCCGGAATGGCGGCGATCCGCGCCAGAAGCTGCTCATCCAGCAGGAAATTCTGCCCCAGCGCCTTGCTTGCGGCGAGGCCGTGGCGGGCGATGACCTCTCTCAGCGGCGGCAGCGAAGGGGCGGGGCGCGGTTCCGTCCCGCCTTCAGTCAAGGGCCGTCTCCGTCGCGGAATCCGGCGCGATGCTGCGATAATAGGCGGCGCGCTCGGCCATGCGGATCGCGGCGATCATCGCGCCGGGGCTGGCGATGTTCTTGCCCGCTATGCCGAAGGCGGTGCCATGGTCGGGCGAGGTGCGCACGATCGGCAGGCCCAGCGTCATGTTGACGCCATCGTCGAAATGCAACGTCTTGATCGGGATCAGCGCCTGATCGTGATACATGCACAGCGCCGCGTCATAATTGCGCCGTGCCGGGGTGTGGAACATCGCGTCGGGCGAATGCGGGCCGGTGATGTCCAGCCCGTCCGCGCGCAGCGCCTCGATCGCCGGGGCGATGATGTCGATCTCCTCCCGGCCCAGATTGCCGCTTTCCCCGGCATGGGGGTTGAGGCCGGCGACCGCGATGCGGGGTTGCTCTATGCCGAAATTGCGGGTCAGCCCCTTGGCCGTCACCAGCGCGCGCGTGCGGATGAGGTCGATGGAAAGCGCGTCCGGCACGTCCCTGATCGGGATGTGGATGGTGACCGGCACCACGCGCAGCGTCGGCCCGGCCAGCATCATCACCGCATTGTTGCGCGCGATGCCGCAGCGCTCGGCGATGAACTCCGTCTGCCCCGGATGGGTGAAGCCGATGGAATAGAGCTGCGTCTTGCCGACCGGCGCCGTCACCAGCCCGCCCGCCGCGCCGCTCTTCGCCAGGCCGATGCCGATTTCCAGCGCATGCAGCGCGCATTGCGCGCCGTCCACATTGGGTTCGCCGGGCGTGATCTCGCCGCCCATGTCCAGTTGCAGGCAGGGCAGGGCGGTGGAGAAATGGGTCCGCGCCTCGTCCGGCGTCGCGATGGTCGCGATCGGGCCATCCCATATCCGTTCGATCGCCCGCCGCTCGCCGATCACGAAAAAGGGCGACAATCCCTGCGCTTCGCGAACGGACCATGCCTTCGCGACGACTTCCGGCCCGATGCCGGCGGGATCACCCATGGAAATGGCGAATGGCGGGATGGCGTTCCTTTCCGGGGTCAGGGTCATCGTCTCAATTATAGTCGATAACCGCATCGCGCCTGAGGTCGCGCAGATAGATGCGGGCGCGCTTGTTCACGCGATCGTCCTCCAGCTGCGCCATGATCTGGTCGAAGGAAGGCTGGCTGGCGTCCTGCGGATCGTCGCGGCCGCACAGCACGAGCGAGCGCACGCCGCTGTCGACCGATCCGAAGGGCGGCGTCGCCTGGCCGACCTGAAGGTTGAGCATCAGTTCCTGCAACGGCGCGGGCAGGTCGCGCACGCGCACATTGTCGTTGTCGATCACCTCGGCGTTGAGCTGCTTGGCCAGATCGGCCACGCTGCCGCACCCCTGCAGCTTCTGCAGCTGCTCGGTGAAGGATTTGGCCCGCGCATTGGCCTGCGCCGGGCTGGTGCCGGCCGGGAAGGCGACCGAAATCTGCTTGAGGCTGAGGATCGCGTCGCGCGGGTCGGCGGTCAGCACCTTGCGCTTGTCCATCAGGTAGAGGACCGAGAAGCCGCCCGGAATGGCGATCGGCCCGACGATCTGGCCGACGTCGATCTCGGTCAGCGCCTGTCCCAGCGCATCGGGCAGCTGGCCGGGCCGCACCCAGCCCAGATCGCCGCCCACCGCCGCGGTCGAGGCTTCGGAAAACTGCCGGGCATAGGCCTGGAAGGAACCGCCCTGCCGGATCTGCTCGATGATGTTGCGCGCATTCTCGAAAATCTGTTGCGCGTTTTCCGGCGTGGAGGAGAGATAGATCTCGCCGACGCGATATTCTTCCGATCCCTTGAGCGCCTTCATCCGGTCGATGACCGACTGCACCTCTTCCTCGCTGACGTTGACGAAGGGCTGGACATTGCGGCGGAGCAGGCGGCTCCACGCCATTTCGCCTTCCATCTGCCGCTTGATGCTGGCGGCCGAGCTGCCCTTGGACTGGAGATATTGGGTGAACTGCTCCGGCGTCTGCTTGAAGTTGGCGGCGATGCGGGCGAAGCTGTCGTCCAGTTCCGCCTTGCTGATGGTGATGTCGTTGGCCTTGGCTTCCTGAATCTGGAGCGTCTCGTCGATCAGGTTGCGCAGCACCTGCACGCGCAGCCGGTCCATTTCCTCGGCCGGGATATTGTCGCCATTGGCCAGCACGATCAGCGCGAGCCGCTGCTCGATATCGGTCTGGGTGATGATCTTGCCGTTCACCACCGCCGTGGGCTTGTGGAGATGGGGGTCGCGCTTGTCGAAGATCGTCAGATCGTCGGGGAGCTTCAGCGAATCGGCCGATCCCTGCGCCAGCGCCGGGGCCGCATGCCCAAGGGGAAGAGCCGCCGCGATGACGCACAAGGTCATGGAGGCGATGGTTTTCCGCGATCTACCGCAGATTGTCCGCATGGCCATTGAGGAAACTACTCTCCGAATGAATTCATGTTGAACGCCGATAGTGCCTGCGCGATGCTGAATGTCCGCTGAGCAATGCCGGGCGATGGATATCGATCCTTATATGCCAAGATTACGAAACGCCAGCCGTAGCTGTATCGTATTATTGTTCCGCGCGTCGCCCGAACTGCGATAGTTCCGCTTCCATGTCACGCCCAGGTCGATGCATTCGTCCTGATAGGCGAGGCCAACGCGGTGGCGGACCGGCTCGAAGCCGTCACCCAGCGAAGAGGTGTCCTCGCTCGCGTCGGTAAGGTCGATGACGGTGGAACCGAAGATCGACCAGTAGCGGGCGAAGGCGATCCGCGCGCCCAGCCGCACTTCCTCGCGATCCGTCAGATCCTCGGTGGTCTCGGTCGCATTGCGGTTGAGGCGGAGATAGCCGATCGTCGCATAGGTGCGGCGCGACCCCACCGTCGCGTCGATCTCGTTCCGCCGCAGGGCCAGATTGTCCTTGTCCAGCCGATAGCGATGGGTGACGCTGATGAAATCCTTGTAGCGGACGGTCGTGCGCCCGACGATGTCGGAAATCCGCTCGGAAAGGCCGGTTCCGTCCGGGAAGAGGGAGGAGCGGTCGCTGACCCGGTAGCTCTGGCCGACGATCGCGCTCAGCGAGAAATCCTTGAGGTCCAGCCCATATTCGACGCCATAGGTGACGCGGCTGGCGTCGTCGACCCGGTCATAGCCGGGGAAGCGGTTGAGCGCGAAGAGGTTGCTGTCCTCCAGATCGACGGTGCGCGCGTCCTCGTTCGGGATCGCCATGTTGCGGATCCTGGGCGAGGCGACGATCTGCACGCGCGGGATGATCCGCTGCGTGCCGCCGAGGAACGCGCCGACGAAGGGCCAGCGCATGTCGGCGGCGAGCGCCGCGACGCCGCGCCCCTGCCAGCCGCTGATGCCGCTATAGGCCGCATTGTCCGCCAGATCATTGTCGGAGCTGTGATAGACGTCGCCGCGCGCATAGGCGGTCAGGCTCAGCTCCTGCCCCAGCGCGGTCAGCCGCCGCAGCGTCCATTCCGCCGAGGCGAAGGCGCGCTGGGTGTCCTGCCCATGGGTGCGGGTGATGGCGAGGCTGTTCGCCTGAAACTGCACCGCGCCGCCCAGCAGCGGGTCGGTCATCCGCAGCCGGTAGTCGATGACCGGCAGCGCGATCGGCATCTGCCCCTGCCGGTCGGTCAGGCGCAGCGTCTGCACCGACCAGCCCGCGATCGAAAGATAGCTGTTGTCGCTGATCCGCTCCGCCTTCAGCGTGGAGCGCAGCCGGTCGTCGCGGCTGATGTCGTAGCGGCGCAGGAAGGTGCGGTCGGTCACCCGCCGGATCGACCCGGAAAGATTCCAGTTCCGGTCGAGCTGATAGCTGCCGCTGCCGTCGATATAGCCGCGCAGCTGCCGGTTGCCGCTGCCGGTGCTGATCTCGTCGTCGCTGCTGCGGCTGTTGGTGATGTAGCCGGTGATGCTGTAGGCGCCCTTGCCGAGGAAGGCGCGATAATTGCCCTCCAGCATCGGCAGTTCGTTGGTGAAGACGTGCGGCGTCACCGTCATGTCGCGATTGGGCGCCAGCTTGAAATAATAGGGCAGGGCGATTTCCAGCCCGTTGACGCCGTTCAATCGCGCATCGGGCACCAGCAGGCCGGATGCGCTGTCCTCCCCGACCGAATGGGCGAAACCCGGCAGCACCAGCAGCGGCAGGCCGAACAGCTCCAGCCGGGCATGGCTGTAATGCACCCGCTTGGTGGCGGGGTCGTAGCGGATCTCGACCGCCTTGATCTGCCAGCTCGGTTCCTTGGGGCAGCCCTCGGCATTTTCGACCGGGCAGGGGGAATAGGCCGCCTCGCGCAGCGTATAGACATTGTCGCGATGCTCGCCCCGGCGCGCGACCAGACGCCCGCCCTGCGCCATCACCAGCAGCAGGTTGTCGACCACGCCGTCCTTCAGCGCGTCGGTCACCTCTATGCTGTCGCCATAGCCGACATTGCCGTCGGGATCGGTGACGGAGACATTGCCGCTGGCGCGCACCTCGCCGGTCTTGCGGTTCCACACCACCTGATCGGCGCGCAGCCGGTTGCCCTCGCGCAGCATCTGCACCTTGCCGCTGGCGGTGACGGTGTCGTTGTTGCTGTCATAGACGAGATCGTCGGCGGAAAAGGCGATTTCGTCGCTGCTGGCGGGCAGGGGCGTGTCGGGCGCGGTGGAGGCGGCGGCGTCCTGCTCGGCGCTGGGCGGATGCACATCCTCTATCGATGCCGCCCGGCCCCGCTGTTCGTCGGGCGCGCCTGCGCCCTCCTGCGCCTGAGCCTGCGCCATCATCGCGAGCGCCATGGTCCCTGCCAGCAGGGCCAGACGGGCGGAGAAAACCGCACGGCCGGATGCGGGCAACAGCGAAAAACGCGGAAGTTCGACAGGAAGATGCAAAACGCCTCGGTCCGCAAATGAAGTTATCCGCTCGCCTATTGCATTGCCCGGCGTTTCCCGCAATCCCAATGCGTCGCGGGTTGTCCCAAAAACATTTCGGCCTTGCGAATGAAGCGGCTGCACCGGGCTTCAATGGTCGCTTTGCCATCTTTGTTCCGCTGGTGTATCGCCAACCTCATCTTATGCACCGCCCATGATCTAGAGGGATATGATGGAAATCCGCTTTTCGCCCAACCGCTCGTCCGACGCCGATACGCTTGCCTATGCCGTGAAGAGCGACGGGCTGGCCCAGCTTTCGACCGTGCCCGGCCTCGAAGCCACCGCCGCGCTCGCCCGTTTCGCCGGCGAATGCGGCGCGAGCGTCGAAAGCTTCGCCGAGGTGGACGGCGCCGCGCGGCGGGTCGTGCTGGTCGGCATCGGCGCGGGCAACGATGCGGAGATGGAGCGCGCGGGCGCCGCGCTGGCCGCCAGGCTGCTGACCTCCGGCGCGCGCCACGCCGCCGTCTCCTTCGAGGCGGCCGGGCTGGCGAGCGCGGCGGGCATCGCCCGCTTCGCCTTCGGCGCGAAGCTGCGCGGCTGGCGGATCGAGCGCTATCGCACGCGCATGCCCGAAAAGCAGAAGCGCACGCTGGAGCGCGTCGATCTGGTGACCGGCATCGACGCCTCGGCGGAATGGGCGCATCTCTCCGAACTGGCCGAAGGGGTGATGTTCACCCGCGAACTGGTGTCCGAACCGGCGAACGTCCTCTACCCCGAAAGCTTCGTCGAGCGCTGCCGCCCGCTGGAGGCGCTGGGCGTCACCTTCACGGTGCTGGACGAGACGCGGATGGCGGAGCTGGGCATGGGCGCGTTGCTCGGCGTCGCGCAAGGCTCCGCGCGCAAGCCGCGCCTGCTGGCGATGGAATGGAACGGCACCGGCGACGCCGACGCGAAGCCGGTCGTGCTGGTCGGCAAGGGCGTCACCTTCGACACCGGCGGCATCTCGATCAAGCCCGCCGCAGGCATGGAGGACATGAAGTGGGACATGGGCGGCGCGGGCGCGGTCGCGGGCACGATGCGCGCGCTCGCCGGGCGCAAGGCGAAGGCGCGGGTCGTCGGCATTTGCGGCCTTGTCGAGAATATGCCGGACGGCAATGCGCAGCGCCCCGGCGATATCGTCACCTCCCTGTCCGGCCAGACGATCGAGGTGCTCAACACCGATGCCGAGGGGCGGCTGGTGCTGTGCGACGCGATCAGCTGGGCGCAGGCGACCTACAAGCCCGAAATCCTGATCGACCTCGCCACGCTGACCGGCGCGATGATCGTCTCGCTCGGCCATGAATATGCCGGGCTGTTCAGCAATGACGACGGCCTTGCCGAACAGCTGACGGCGGCGGGACAGAAGGCGGGCGATCCGCTGTGGCGCTTCCCGCTGGGCGATGCCTATGACAAGCTGATCGACAGCCCGATCGCCGACATGAAGAATATCGGCGGCCGCTTCGCCGGGTCGATCACCGCCGCGCAGTTCATCAAGCGCTTCGTCGAGGACGGCGTGAAATGGGCGCATCTCGACATCGCCGGGATGGTCTGGGCGGAAAAGCCCGGTGCGGTGTGGGATCGCGGCGCGACCGGCTATGGCGTGCGCCTGCTCGACCGCTTCATCGCCGACACGGCCGAAGGCTGACGCGGGACGCGCGCGATGCAGGTCGATTTCTATCAGCTCGACGGCGATCCGGTGGAACGGGTGCTGCCCGCCATCGCCCAGAAGCTGCTCGATCAGGGCGACCGGCTGGTGGTGATCGACGGGCGCGAGGGCTATCTCGTTCGCCTTTCCCATGCGCTGTGGGACTGGAAGCCGGAAAGCTTCCTCGCCCATGGCGTCGCGGGCGAGGGAGACGAGGCGATGCAGCCGGTGCTGCTTGCCAGGGAGGGCGGCGCCCCGGCCAATGGCGCGCGTCACATCGCGCTGACCGATGGCCTATGGCGCGACGAGGCGCTGGGCTATGACCGCGCCTTCTTCTTCTTCGACGAGCAGACGCTGGAAGCCGCCCGCGCCTGCTGGCGGATGGTCAAGGGCAAGGACGGGGTGGAGCCGCGTTTCTGGCGGCAGGAGGGGCGCCGCTGGGTGCAGGCGGCGTGACCCCTTGGGCCGACGAATAGCGCTTGCCGCCGCCCCCGGAGGCGGGTAAAGCGCCCGCCAACTTGAACAGGAACCACTGGAGTTACGCCAAAATGGCTGCGAATCGTACCTTTTCGATCATCAAGCCGGACGCCACGCGCCGCAACCTGACCGGCGCCATCACGGCGATGCTGGAGGAAGCCGGGCTGCGCGTCGTCGCTTCCAAGCGCATCCGCATGAGCCGAGAGCAGGCCGAGGGCTTCTACGCCGTGCACAAGGATCGCCCCTTCTTCGCCGATCTGGTGGCGTTCATGATCTCCGGCCCGGTGGTCGTTCAGGTGCTGGAAGGCGAGAACGCCGTGAAGCGCAACCGCGACATCATGGGCGCGACCAATCCCGAAAACGCCGACGAAGGCACGATCCGCAAGCGCTTCGCCGAGTCGATCGAGGCGAACTCGGTCCACGGTTCGGACAGCGACGAGAATGCGGCGGCGGAAATCGCCTATTTCTTCAAGCCGGAAGAAATCGTCGGCTGATCGCCGCCGCGCCGTCAGGGCTGACGAAAAAGGCCGCCGGTTGGTTCCGGCGGCCTTTTTCGTTCGTGCTATCCAGGCGTATTCCATTTGCGTCATCCCAGCGCAGGCTGGGATCGGTAGAGGCTTGGGTCCCGCATCATCGAGAACGATGCCAGCCTGCGCTGGCATGACGTATAGGGATGGCGGGTCCCACCCCCCGTTTGCCCTGAGCTTGTCGACCCGAAGGGCGGGCGAAGCCCAACGGCTGTACTTCCTTTCTGCGTTTCTGCGTTGGAGAAAGAAGAAGGACAGGGCTTCGACAGGTTCAGCCCGAACGAAGATCGGTTCTCGCGCCTCAAGCCGGAACCGGCGAAAACTCCCCGCTTTTCTCGTCCAGCACATGCAGCACGCCGTCGGCGATCGCGAAATAGGCGCCGATCAGCCGCAACTGGCCCTTGCCTTCCTTGTGCCGCACGCAGGGGAAAGTGCGCAGATTGTCCAGCGACACCTTGACGCCTTCCTTCTCCATCATGCGCAGCGCCTCGCGGCTGTGATCGTCCTCGCCATATACCTCGGTCACGCGGTCGCGCGCGTCGTTCAGCATGTCGATCCACGTCGCGATGAAGCCGCCTTCGCCCGGAGGCGCGTCCTTCAGTTCCTGCGTCAGCGCGGCGCGGCAGCCGCCGCACAGGCCATGGCCCATCACCACGATTTCCTGCACATTGAGCACCTGCACCGCGAATTCCAGCGCGGCGGACACGCCATGGCGCCCCGGAGTCGTCTCGAACGGAGGCACCAGCGCGGCTACGTTGCGCACGACGAAGATCTCGCCGGGACTGGTATCGAAAATCTGGGTGGGGTCGACCCTGCTGTCGGAGCAGGCGATCACCATCACGCGCGGGCTTTGCCCTTCCTTCAATTCATCCCACCGTTCCCGTTGGTCGGACCAGCCACTGGCACGGAAACGGCGATAGCCATCGATCATATCGGTGAATAAGGTCATCTTCCCGCTATTCTCCTCTGCTTATTGTCTATTCTGACTGGCGCGCGCGCCGTTGGATCGCTATCTGGACCGAATGACCGAGAATGCAAGCCCTTCTATGCCGGAAAACGCTCCCCGTCAGCGCAAGCCCGACTGGATTCGCGTAAAGGCGCCGACCAGCCCCGGCTATCTTGAGACGAAGAAGCTGATGCGCCAGAAAGGCCTGGCGACGGTGTGCGAGGAGGCTGCGTGCCCCAACATCGGCGAGTGCTGGACGAAGAAGCACGCGACGGTGATGATCCTGGGCGACGTGTGCACGCGCGCCTGCGCCTTCTGCAACGTCAAGACCGGCATGCCGCGCCGCGTGGATCCCAAGGAACCGCAGAATTTGGCCGATGCCGCCGCCGAAATGGGGCTGGAGCATATCGTCATCACCTCGGTCGACCGCGACGACCTGCCCGATGGCGGCGCCTCGCAATTCGTCAAGGTGATCGAGGCGCTGCGCCGCACCACGCCCGGCACCACCATCGAGATACTGACGCCGGATTTCCGCAACAAGCATGAGCGCGCGGTGGAGATGATCGTCGCGGCCCGGCCCGACGTCTACAACCATAATCTCGAAACCGTGCCCCGGCTCTATCCGACGATCCGCCCCGGCGCGCGCTATTATGCCTCGCTGCGCCTGCTCGAAACGGTGAAGCGACTCGACCCGTCCATCTTCACCAAGTCCGGCATCATGCTGGGGCTGGGCGAGGAGCGGCTGGAGGTCCATCAGGTGATGGACGACATGCGCTCGGCCGACATCGATTTCCTGACCATGGGGCAATATCTCCAGCCCACGCCCAAGCATGCGAAGGTGATGGAGTTCGTGACGCCGCAGGCCTTTTCCGCCTATGCGGCGATCGCGCGCGCCAAGGGCTTTTTGCAGGTGGCGTCCAGCCCGCTCACCCGGTCCAGCTATCACGCGGACAAGGATTTCGCGGAAATGCGCGCCGCGCGCGAGGCGCAACTGGCGAAGGCGAAAGCCGCCGATGCCAAGGCATAACGAAACGCGGCATCTGCCCTATACGCCGGAGCAGATGTTCGGCCTGGTGGCCGATGTCCAATCCTATGAGCAGTTCCTGCCATGGGTCAGCGCCATTCGCGTGCGCTCCGACAGCGCGACGGAGATGGTCGCGGACATGATCGTCGGCTTCAAGGGGCTGAGCGAGAGCTTCACCTCCCGCGTGCACAAGGAACGGCCGCACCATATCCATGTCGATTATCTCGACGGGCCGTTGAAGCATCTCAGCAACGACTGGCGCTTCCGCCCGGACGGGCAGGGGGGCGTGCTGATCGACTTCGAGGTCGATTTCGCGTTCAAGAACCGATTGTTCGAGATGATCGCCGGGCAGATGTTCGACAAGGCGCTGCGCAAGATGATCGGCGCGTTCGAAACCCGCGCGGTTCAGCTTTACGGCTCGTCCGGCTCCGGCAGCAGCAGTTCGAGCGCGCACAGCGCCGCCTGAAGGCGCACGCCCGCGCGGCCCAGATCACCGAAATTCTTGAAGTCGGCGACCACCTTGTCCGGCTCGCCGCCCCGTTCGGCGCGGGCGAAGACGACAGTGCCGACCGGCTTGTTGTCCGATCCGCCCGCGGGCCCTGCGATTCCGGTGATGGCGACCGCGACATGGGCATGGGTGCTTTGCAGCGCGCCCTGCGCCATCGCCCAGGCGGTCGCGACCGAAACGGCGCCGAAGGTTTCCAGCACATCCTGAGAAACCTTGAGAACCTTCTGCTTTATCTCGTTGGAATAGGTAACGAAACTCGCCTCGAACACCTCCGAGCAGCCCGGCACTTCGGTGATGGCGGCGGACACCAGCCCGCCGGTGCAGCTTTCCGCCAGCGCGAAAGTGCGGCCGATGCGGCGGTTTTCCTGCACGACGCGCCGGGCGAGCGCCGCCAGTTCCGGGTGAACGAGGGAGTCAGTCATAAGCGACCATCTTATTCCGGCAGCAGGATGGTGGCAACCGCCTGCGCGGCAATGCCCTCGCGCCGCCCGGTAAAGCCGAGCCGCTCGGTCGTGGTCGCCTTCACCGACACGCGGCCGGGGTCGATTTCCAGCAATTCCGCCAGCCGCGCGCGCATCGCCTCGCGATGGGGGCCGATTTTCGGCGCCTCGCAGATGATGCTGACGTCGACATGGGCGATTTCCCCGCTGCGCGCCGCCACCCGGTCGCGCGCGAAGGTCAGGAATGTGTGCGAGGGCGCGCCCTTCCATTGCGGGTCGGACGGCGGGAAATGGCTGCCGATATCGCCCTCCGCCAGCGCGCCGAGCAGCGCGTCCACCAGCGCATGGATGGCGACGTCGGCGTCGCTATGGCCGGAAAGTCCCCGCTCATGCGCTATCTCGACGCCGCAGAGCCAGAGCGGCTTGCCCGCAACCAGCCGGTGCACGTCATAGCCGGTGCCGACGCGGGGCAGGCGGCTCGCGGCGAGCGCGCCCTGCGCTCGCGCCAGATCGCCGGAATAGGTCAGTTTTTCGAGCATCGCATCCCCCTCGACCATCGCCACCGGCACGCTCAGCGCGCGCAGCATCCCGGCGTCGTCCGTCACTGGCGCATCGGCGGGCGTTTCCCGGTGCGCGCGCATTATTGTCTCAAAATGGAACATTTGCGGCGTCTGCACGCGATAGAGCCCGTCGCGCGCCACATCCTCGCCCATACGCGCCTCGCTCCCCCGCACCAGCGTATCGGCGACCGGCAGGACCGGGATGGCGGCGTCATGGCTTTCCGCCGCCGCGATCAGCCGGTCGAGCACCCCGGCGGGCAGGAAAGGGCGCGCCGCATCATGGATAAGGACATGGCAGGGCGCGCCCTCCGCCGCCAGCCGATCGAGCGCCGCGCGCACCGAATCCCGCCGGGTCGCGCCGCCCGCCACCAGTTCCGGCGCGGCGGTGAGGGGGGCCAGCGCCTCGCGCGCCAGTTGCTCCTGCCCCTCGCCGATCGCGACGAGGATGCGCTCCACCGCCGGATGGGCCGCCAGCGCCGCCCAGGCGTGGGCCAGCACCGCCCGCCCGGCGACCGGCATATATTGCTTGGGAAGGTCCGTCCCCATGCGGCTCCCCTGCCCGGCGGCGACGAGGATGGCGACGAATGTCCGGCGTTCGGTGGTCATGCAAGCGCGCTTAACCGAGAGGCGGTTGATATTCCAGCGGCCTTGTTCCAGCAGCTTGCGGCATTGCGGAAAAATCGCTATGGGGTGCCTGTTTTTTAGGCAGAAAGTCGATGCGCACGCTCCCCCCCATCATGGTCGGCCCGGTCAGGATCGACGATCCGGTGATATTGGCGCCGATGACCGGCGTCACCGACATGCCGTTCCGCACGCTGGTACGCCGCTACGGCTCCGGCCTCAATGTGACGGAGATGATCGCATCGCCCGCCGCCATCCGCGAAACGCGGCAGTCGCTGCAAAAGGCCGCATGGCATCCGGTCGAGGAGCCGGTGTCGATGCAGCTCGTCGGCTGCTCACCCAGGGAAATGGGGGAGGCGGCAAAGCTGAACGAGGATCGCGGCGCGGCGATCATCGACATCAACATGGGTTGCCCGGTGCGCAAGGTGGTGAACGGCGAGGCGGGCAGCGCGCTGATGCGCGACCTCGACCTCGCCGCCGCGCTCATCAGGGCGACGGTGGACGCGGTTTCCGTCCCCGTCACGGTCAAGATGCGCATGGGCTGGGATCATAACAGCCTCAACGCGCCGGAACTCGCCCGCATCGCGCAGGATCTGGGCGCGAAGATGATCACCGTCCATGGCCGCACCCGTTGCCAGATGTACAAGGGCAGCGCCGACTGGGCGTTCGTCCGCCGGGTGAAGGAGGCGGTCGAGCTACCCGTCATCGTCAACGGCGACATCTGCTCGGTCGAGGATGCCGAAACCGCGCTCGACCAGAGCGGGGCGGACGGCGTGATGATCGGCCGCGGCGCCTATGGCAAGCCGTGGCTGCTGGGGCAGGTGATGCACGGCCTCACCACCGGGCGGAGGCGGCCCGACCCGTCGCTGGACGAACAATATGCGACGATCGTCGAGCATTATCGCGCGATGCTCGACCATTATGGCGAAACCACCGGCGTCAACATGGCGCGCAAGCATCTGGGCTGGTACACCAAGGGCCTGCCCGGATCGGCGGAATTCCGCAATGCCGTCAACCAGGTGCCGGACAGCCGCACCGTGCTGGACATGCTGGCGCGCTTCTACGATCCCCTGCTGTCCCGTGCGGCCGCGTGAGGGGGGCGGACTTTCGCTCTTCCCGATCGCTCCGGCCGCCGGGCATGGCCGAGATCATGGCGGCGATGCCGGTCGCGGTGCTGATCCTCGCCCCCGACAATCGCGTCGCCGACGCCAATCCGCGCGCCGAAATCCTGCTCAACATGGCGCGCTCCGCCATCGTCGGCAGCGAGATCACGCGGATCATCCGCATCGACCAGATCAACCCGACCTTCGACCTCTGGCACAGCGACAAGCCGCTCGCCGTCTATGACATATTGCTGCATGCGGGGCGGACGGTTTCGCTGCGCGCCGACGTGATGATCGCTCCCCTGGGCGAGCATGAGGGCTGGCGCACCGTCACCATCCACACCCAAAGCCTCGCGCAGAAGATCGGCGGACGGCGCACGGCGGGCGGCACGCGCTCCGCCATGGGGGCGGCGGCGATCCTCGCCCATGAGATAAAGAACCCGCTATCGGGTATCAGGGGGGCCGCGCAACTGCTTGAAAACAGTGCAGGTGAGGAAGGCGCGCCGCTGACCCGGCTGATCTGCAACGAGGTGGACAGGATCGCCGCGCTGATCGATCGGATGCAGGATTTCACCACCGAGCGGAAGCTGGAATGCCAGCCGACCAACATCTATCCGGTGCTCGATCAGGCGATCCAGATCGCCAGCGCCGGTTTTGCCAGTGGGGTGAAGCTGGTGCGCCATTATGACCCGTCGCTGCCCAACGCGCTCTGCCATGCCGATACGCTGGCGCAGGTGATCATCAACCTGCTGAAAAATGCGAGCGAGGCGCTGACCGACACCGCCCACCCGCAAATCCGCATCGAAACCGCTTTCCGCCACGGCGTCTCGGTGATGCTGGACGAGGGCAAGGGCAATGCGGTGCTGCCCATAGAGATTGCGGTGATCGACAACGGCCCCGGCGTGCCCGCCGCCATTCAGGACGATCTGTTCAACCCCTTCATCTCCGGCAAGTCGGGCGGGCAGGGGCTGGGCCTCGCGCTGGTCGACAAGCTGATCCGCGACATGAACGGCTTTGTCGAATATGTCCGCGACAAGGATCTGGGCGAGAGCATCTTTCGCATCATGCTGCCGATGGGAACAAGGGAATGAGCGCGACTTCGGGCGGACGCATATTGGTGGTGGACGACGATTCGGCGATCTGCGTCGTCGTCAGCGAGGCGCTGCGCCGCGCGGGCCACAGCGTGAAGATCGCGGGCACCATCGCCGATCGCGCCGCGCTGCTGGAAAGCTTCCGCCCCGACATATTGGTGACGGACGTGAAGCTGCCCGACGGCGACGGGCTGACCGATGTTCATCATATCATCGAGGCATGGCCGGACATGCGCGTCATCATCCTCTCCGCGCAGAACACGCTCAACACGGCGGTCCGCGCGACGGAGAAGGGGGCGTTCGAATATCTGCCCAAGCCCTTCGACCTCAACGAGCTGACGCGTGCCGTGGGCGACGCGCTGGCCTCCCGCCGTCAGGCGATGAAGGCGGCGGGCGAGGGCGGCGGCACGGGGCAGGACGACAACCAGATCAGCGAGGACATGCCGCTGGTCGGGCGCTCGCCCGCGATGCAGGAGGTGTATCGCACCATCGCCCGCGTGCTCCAGAACGACCTCACCATCCTGATCCTCGGTGAATCCGGCACCGGCAAGGAGCTGGTGGCGCAGGCGATCCACCGATTGGGCCGCCGCCGCGACCATCCCTTCGTCGCCGTCAACATGGCCGCCATCCCCCGCGACCTCATCGAGGCGGAGCTGTTCGGTTACGAGAAGGGCGCCTTCACCGGCGCGCTGCAACGCTCGGCGGGCCGGTTCGAGCAGGCGGACGGCGGCACGCTGTTTCTCGACGAGATCGGCGACATGCCGATGGAGGCGCAGACCCGGCTGCTGCGCGTGCTGCAAAGCGGGGAGGTGACGACCGTGGGCGGCTCCACCCCGGTCAAGGTCAATGTCCGCATCATCGCGGCGACGCACAAGGATCTGCCCTCGCTGATCGCGGAGAACCGCTTCCGCCAGGACCTCTATTATCGCCTGAACGTCGTGCCCATCGAATTGCCGCCGCTGCGCATGCGCCGCGACGACATCCCGCTGCTCGCCCGCCATTTCCTCGATCAGGCGGCGCAGGAAGGACTGCCGCGCAAGACGCTGGACCCGGAGGCGGCGCAGCTGCTCTCGCTCTACAGCTGGCCCGGCAATGTGCGCGAATTGCAGAATGTGATGCAGCGCATGGCCGTCCTCATCCGGGAAGACAGGATTTCCGCCGATATCGTGCGGCAGAATATCGATACCGGCCATGTCCCGGCCAACAGCGCGGGCGGCGGCGACCTGCACGAACTGCTGGGCGAATGGGTGCGCCGCAAGCTCGCCGCCAACGCCGCGAGCGACGGCACGGCGGCGCTGCACGACGACATGCTCGCGCTGGTCGAGCCGGTGCTGCTGCGCGAGACGCTGGCCGCCGTCGACGGCAACCAGATCAGGGCCGCCAGCCTGCTGGGCATCAACCGCAATACGCTGCGCAAAAAGCTGACGGATTATGACATAGATCCGACGGATATGCGGCATAAGGGCTATGATCCGGTCGAATAATGTGCTCTATTGGGCACAACGTTGTATGACAGCAACATCACGCAGCAGAGATGACAGCAAACTAGTCTGACGGGTTGTCGCCATAGCCATTGCATCACCCCATTTGTCCCGGACTTTCCGTGGCTGGTTGCGGAGCGAGCGCTTCTTTGCCGGGGCGGAGATTTTTGCCGTTACCGCCCTGCTGCTGACTGGCAGCGCGACCTGGTTCGCCCTTTCCGCGCAGGACGATCGCACAGCGCTGCTCTCTCCCCCCATCGTCGCGCTGCTGCTGGTCGCCAATCTGGTGCCCGCGATCGCTCTGCTGGTGCTGCTCGGCCGCCGCGTGGCGATGCGCCGCGCCGCCCGTTCCGCGATCGGCAGCGACGGGCAACTGCATGTCCGCCTCGTCGCCATCTTCTCGCTGGTCGCCAGCGTGCCGATGCTGCTGGTGGTGATCTTCGCCTCGCTATTGTTCCAATATGGCGTGCAATTCTGGTTCTCCGACAGTGCGCGGGCGATGCTGCAAAATGCGGGCACCTTCGCGCGCGGCTATTATGAGCAGAACCTGCGCGAGGTCGGCGACGAAACGCTCACCATGGCGAGCGACCTGCGCGATTATCTGACGCAATCCAAGGTATCCTCGCCGGAATTCGCCGAGGGCTATATCTATCAGGTGGTGACGCGAAAGCTCAACCGCTCCGCAATCATCGAGATCGGCAAGGACGGCATCGCCCGCACCGCCGCGACGGTGGACCCGGACCAGCGCGGCGCGGCGCAATTGCTGACCAAGGATATCGTCACCCGCCTGTCGCAGGGGGAGAATGTGTTCGTGCGGGCGGAGCCGGACCAGATCGAGGCGTTCGCGCTGCTCTATCCCGACCGGCAGATATATCTCTACGCCGCCCGCGATTCCGACGCCCCGGCCTTCAGCCAGGTGAAGCGGGCGCAGGCGGTGCTCGCCAATTATGACAGCTTCGCGCGCCAGTCGCGGGCGTTGCAGATCCGCTTCAACACCGCGCTGTTCGTGGGGTCGCTGGCGCTGGTCGGGCTGGCGGTGTGGATCGCGCTGAAGGTCGCGGACCGGCTGGTCAAGCCGGTGAACGAACTGGTGGACGCCGCCCGGCGCATCACCGCGGGTGACCTCACCACCCGCGTTTCCGGCCCGCATGCGCGCGACGAGATCGGCGTGCTGTCCAGCGCCTTCAACCGCATGACGCAGCGGCTGGAGGGGCAGACGAGCGCGCTGATGGCCGCCAACAGCCAGCTCGAAAACCGCCGCGCCTTCATCGAGGCGACGCTGGCCAATGTGACGGCGGGCGTGGTCGCGGTCGATCCGCAGTGGAATATCCGCGTCATCAACCAGTCGGCACGGCATATCCTGACCAACAGCGACGGCGACCTGATCGACCAGCCGCTGCGCGAGATTTCGCGCGATCTGGCGGATCTGCTGGACGATGGGGCGACCGCCGATATCGTGCAGATCCGCGTCGGCAACGAACTGCGCACGCTCGCGGTCAAGATCGCCAAGGATCAGAGCGGCCATGTGCTGACCTTCGACGACATCACCCAGCAGCTCGCCGACCAGCGCCGCGCCGCCTGGTCCGACGTCGCGCGCCGCATCGCGCATGAGATCAAGAACCCGCTGACCCCGATCCAGCTCGCCGCCGAGCGGCTGCAACGCCGCTATGGCGAGGAGATCAGGAGCGACCGGTCCACCTTCACCCGCCTCACCGAGACGATCGTGCGGCAGGTGGGCGACCTGCGCCGGATCGTCGACGAATTCTCCTCCTTCGCGCGTATGCCAAAGCCGGTGTTCCGCGCCGAGCGGCTGGCCGACATCGCCCGCCATTCGCTGTTCCTGCACGAGGTCGCCCATCCGGCGATCGATTTCAGCTTCGACTCGCAACTGGGCGAGCGGGAGATCGTCTGCGACCGGCGCCAGATCGGGCAGGCGCTCACCAACATCGTCAAGAATGCGGTGGAAGCGGTCGAGGCCCGCGTCGCGATCGAGCCGGAGTTGCAGGGGCGCATCGTGATGACGCTGGTCGAAAGCGACGAGCGGATCGCGATCGAGCTGCGCGACAACGGCATCGGCCTGCCGGAAGAGCGGGAGCGCATCATCGAACCCTATATGACGACGCGCACCAAGGGCACCGGCCTCGGCCTCGCCATCGTGCACAAGATCGTCGAGGAGCATGGCGGCACAATGAGCTTTCATGACAATGAAGGCGGGGGTACGCTGGTGCGCATCCTGCTTGACCCCGCGCACCTCGCCCGGCTGGAGGAGAAGCCGGGCTTCGGCAATGACAGCAAGGGAGAGACAGTGTCGCATGGCGCTTGATATTCTGGTCGTTGATGATGAGGAGGACATCCGGGAACTGGTCGCCGGCGTGCTGGAGGACGAGGGCTATGAGACGCGCTCGGCCGCCAATGCCGACGCCGCGCTGGAGGCTCTGGCCGCCCGCCGCCCGTCGCTGGTGCTGCTCGACGTCTGGTTACAGGGATCGCGGCTCGACGGGCTGGAGGTGCTGGAGGAAATCAAGAAGCGCGACGCCAGCATTCCGGTGCTGATGATTTCCGGCCACGGCAATATCGACACCGCCGTCGCGGCGATCCGCAAGGGCGCGACCGACTTCATCGAAAAGCCGTTCGAGGCCGACCGGCTGCTCCACCTCGTCGCCCGCGCGACCGAGACGGAGCGGCTGCGCCGGGAAAATGAAGCGCTGCGGCAGCGGGTGGGGCAGGATGACGAACTGACCGGCACCAGCAGCGCGATCAACTCCGTCCGCGCGACGATCAAGAAGGTCGCGGGCACCGGCAGCCGCGTGCTCATCACCGGCCCGGCGGGGGTAGGCAAGGAAATCGCCGCGCGCATGCTCCACAACTGGAGCAACCGGTCGGACGGACCGTTCGTCATCGTCACCGCCGCGCGCATGGACCCGGAACGGGTGGAGGAGGAACTCTTCGGCGTCGAGGACCCCAGCGGCCTCGTCCGCCCCGGCTATCTGGAGCAGGCCCATGGCGGCACGCTCTATCTCGATGAGGTGGCGGACATGCCGCTCACCACGCAGGCGAAGATATTGCGCGTGCTGACCGACCAGAGCTTCACCCGCGTCGCCGGGCAGCGGCAGGTGAAGGTCGATGTGCGCTTCATCTCCTCCACCGCGACCAACCTCACCGCCGAGATCGAGGACAAGCGCTTCCGCGAGGATCTCTATTACCGCCTCAACGTGGTGCCGCTCGCCATTCCGCCGCTGAGCGAGCGGCGGGAGGATATCCCCGCGCTGGTCCAGCATTATGTCGCCCGTTTCGCCGCCGACCGGCGCGTGCCGCCGCCCGATGTCGCGCCCGACGCGATGGCCGCGCTACAGGCGGTCGAGTGGCCGGGCAATGTCCGCCAGCTGCGCAACGTGATCGAGCGGACGATGATCCTCGCGCCGTCCGACCGAATCGCCCGCATCGAGCTCGACATGCTGCCGTCCGAGACCACATCGGGCGAAAGCGAGGAGCATCTGATGTCCAATTCCATCATGACCTCGCCCCTGCGCGAGGCGCGGGAGAATTTCGAGCGGGAATATCTGCGGGTGCAGATCAAGCGCTTTTCCGGCAATATCTCCCGCACGGCGAGCTTCATCGGCATGGAAAGATCGGCCCTGCACCGCAAGCTGAAGCTGCTGGGCCTGACCGAGGAAAAGGACTGAACGGATTTATTTGCGCAGGCGATGGAAATATCTTCGCGCATGCGGTATGGAAAAGGTCATCCTGCGATAGGCGCAGGACAGGCACGACGTCCGGCAGGGACGCAAGAGCGGGCAACGTCCCGCCAATAAGGAAGGCTTGACCATCATGGCCGACAAGTCGATCGCGAATAACCTTCAGGATATTTTCCTCAACCACCTCCGCAAATCGAAAATTCCCGTGACCATGTTTCTGGTCAAGGGCGTGAAGTTGCAGGGGATCATCACCTGGTTCGACAATTTCTCGGTTCTGCTTCGCCGCGACGGGCAATCCCAGCTCGTCTACAAGCATGCGATCTCCACCGTCATGCCGTCCCAGCCGCTGGACCTCAGCGATATCCGCGCGGTTTTCGCGGAGAATGAGAAGAAGGCGAAGCTGCTTCAGGAAATCTTCCTGCATGCGGTGCAGCGCACCCGCGACCCGGTGACGATGTTCCTGGTCAACGGCGTGATGCTCCAGGGCGAGATCGCCGCCTTCGACCTGTTCTGCATGCTGCTGGAACGGGACGGCATGGCCCAGCTCGTCTACAAGCATGCGATCTCCACCGTCCAGCCCTCGCGCCCGCTCGACCTTTCCGGCGAGCCGAGCGACAAGGAATAAGCCGGTCCTCCGCCATGAGGCCCGCTCATGAGCGTCTTTGAACGCGGCAGCGCCGATGATGTCGCCCGCGGCGCGCGGGCCGTCATCGTGCGCGCCGACGTGCCGGGGCCGGACCGGCGCGACAGCGAGGCGCGGCTGGAAGAGGCCGCCGGCCTCGCGCTCGCCATCGGCATCGACGTGCGCGCGCGCATCGGCTTCCGCGTCCGCCAGATCAAGCCCGCGACCCTCTTCGGCAGCGGGCAGGTGGAGCAGATCGCTGCGCTCGCCGCCGAGCATGAGGCGGAACTGGTCGTCGTCGACAACGCGCTGACCCCGGTTCAGCAGAGCAATCTCGAAAAGGGCACCGGCGCCAAGGTGATCGACCGCACCGGCCTGATCCTCGAAATCTTCGGCGAGCGGGCGGCGACCAATGAAGGCCGGCTTCAGGTGGAACTGGCGCATCTCGATTATCAGGCCGGGCGGCTGGTGCGCAGCTGGACCCACCTTGAACGCCAGCGGGGCGGCTTCGGCTTTCTCGGCGGCCCCGGCGAGACGCAGATCGAGGCCGACCGCCGCATGATCCGCGACCGCATGGCCAAGATCCGGCGCGAGCTGGATCAGGTCACCCGCACCCGCGGCCTGCACCGCGCCCGCCGCCAGCGCGCGCCCTGGCCGGTGATCGCGCTGGTCGGCTATACCAATGCGGGCAAGTCCACGCTGTTCAACCGCATGACCGGCGCCGATGTGATGGCCAAGGACATGCTCTTCGCCACGCTCGACCCGACGATGCGGCAGATCGCGCTGCCGGGGCTGGACAAGGCGATCCTCTCCGACACGGTGGGCTTCGTTTCCGATCTGCCGACCCAGCTCATCGCCGCCTTCCGCGCGACTCTGGAAGAGGTGGTCTATGCCGACCTCATCATCCATGTGCGCGATATCGCCCACCCGGACAGCGAGGCCCAGCGCGCCGACGTGATGGAGGTGCTGGCCGAACTCGGCGTGTCGCCCGAAGGCTTCGGCTCGCAGGACGGGCAGGCGGGCGAGGGCGACATGCCACGCCCCGCCTATCTGGAGCTGTGGAACAAGATCGACCTGCTGCCGCAGGACCGCCGCGCCGAGCTGGAGGCGATCGCCGCGCGGCAGGACAATGTCGTGCTCGCCTCGGCGGTGACCGGGGAAGGGGTGGATGCGCTGCGCCGCGCGATCAGCGACCGGATGACCTCCGGCAATGCGGTGCATCGCGTGACGCTTGCGGCGGGCGACGGCGCCTCGCTCGCCTGGCTGCACGAATATGGCGAGGTGCTGGACGTGCGGGAGGGCGAGGGAGGAAGCCTCTCCCTGTCGGTGCGCCTGTCCGACGCCGCCTTCGCCCGCTTCCGCGCGCGCGGCGAGGCGCCCTCAACCTGACGCGCCTGCGCGCTCCTTCCCCTTGGCCTTCTGCCAAAGCTCTTCCTTCGCATCGAGCGAAAGGGCGGCGAAATCCTCGCCCGCCTGCGCCTCCATCGACCGGAAGCGCCGCTCGAACTTGCGATTGGCCTGCCGCAGCGCCTGCTCCGGGTCGACCTTCATATGGCGCGCCAGATTGACCACCGCGAACAGCAGGTCGCCTATCTCCTCCTCCCGCTCCGGCGCGGAGGCGGCCGCGCGCACCTCCTCCAGTTCCTCCCCGATCTTCGCGATCACGCCTTCGCTGTCCGGCCAGTCGAACCCGGTCCGCGCCGCCCGTTTCTGAAGCTTTTCCGCGCGCAGCAACGCGGGCAGGGCGCTTGCGACCCCGGCAAGGGCGCTGCCGTCCCCGTCCTTCCGCGCGGTCCGTTCCGCCGCCTTGATCGCCTCCCACCCCGGCGTCTCTTCCCCCTCGCCGAAAATATGGGGATGGCGGCGGATCATCTTGGCGCAGATCGCGTCGATCACGTCCTGGAAGGCGAAATGCCCGGCTTCCTCCGCCATACGGGCATGGAATATGGTTTGCAGCAGCAGATCGCCCAGCTCGTCGCACAGCCCCGCCATATCCTTGCGCTCGATCGCGTCGGCAACCTCATAGGCTTCCTCGATCGTATAGGGCGCGATGGTTTCGAAGCTCTGCTGCACGTCCCAGGAACAGCCGCGCTCAGGATCGCGCAGCCGCGCCATGATGGCGATGAGGGGCGTTATGTCGGGCGAAGGGGGCGGGCTTGTGGTCATGCCGACAGGTAAAGGGCATGGGAAGGCCATGGCAAGGGCCTCCTCTCTATTGCATTTGCAAATCCATTCCGTATCGGGGAGGGAGCGGACAGCTCATGGCGCAAGGAAGGACCGATATCTTGCAACGACTCGCCATCAAGGCGGCCCTGCCGGGGCCGGATGGAATCCCGGTCTATGAAGAACGTTCCATGAACGCCAATCCCGCGGAGGGGGAGGAGGTCGTCACCATATTGGCCGCCGCCCTGACCAATCTCGACATCGCGGTCGCCACCGGCCGCCATTATTTCAGCGCCGAGCGCCAGAGTGCGATCATCGGGCAAGAGGCCGTGGCGGTGGACGCGCACGGCCGGCGTCATTTCTATCCGGTGACGTCGCTGGTCAGCCCGTTCGGGTCGATGGCCGAGCGCGCGTGTGCCCGGTCCTCGAAAGCGCTGCCGATACCCGATGGCGTGCCGGATGAACTGGCCGCCGCGCTCGGCAATGCCGGGCTGGCGGCGTGGTTGCCCCTGTCGTGGCGCGCGCGGCTGCAACCGGGGGAGAGCGTGCTGATCCTCGGCGCGACCGGGGCCTGCGGGCTGATCGCGGTCGCCGCCGCCCGGCTGCTGGGCGCGGGCCGCGTCATCGCCGTCGGGCGGAACCGCGCCAAGCTCGATCTGGCCGGGACGCTGGGCGCGGACAGGATGATCGCCGCCGACGACAGCGCGGCGCTTGCCGAAGCGATGCGGAATTGCGGCGAGAACGTCGATGTCATCATCGATTATCTCTACGGCCCGGCGGCCGAGGCCGCGCTGGAGCGGGCGAACGGCGGTGCGCGCATGGTGCAGATCGGATCTCCGCTCGCGTCGGCGATCACGGTTCCGGCGCAGGCGATGCGGCGCCATGGCCTCGATATATTGGGGTTCGCTTATTATCATGCGCCGGTCGAAATGCAGCGGCAGGCCTATGCCGAACTGTGCCGTCATGCGGCGGCGGGGCGCATCCACATCGACCATGAAGCACACCCGATGACGGAGATAGCGAGCCTGTGGCAGCGGCAGAGACAGGGCGGCACGCCGCGCTTCGTGCTGCGTCCTTGACGGAAGGGCGGCGTCGAAACCCGCACAGGGCAAAGAGGGTGTTGAGGCGCACCCAGCGTCACGCCACCGTTAATTCGATAATATATATTATGTTAAATAAAGCGATGTACCGGCTCAGGGCTCCAGCACCATCTCGTTCCGCTCCACCCGCCAGCTTTTCAGGCGCGACAGGAAGTTCATACCGAGCACATTCACCTCGCCGAAGCGGTCGGACACGACGATCGGCAGATCGTTGGTGGTGATCGGACCGAGCGTCAGACCCGCGATCGCCGACCGGCGCGCGGTCACCGCGCCATTGGCCGTCTGCATCACCACGCCCGGACCGTCCATGTCCACGTTCAGCCCGGCCTGACGCGCCATCCCGTCCGATATGGCGGTGATCGTCGCGCCGCTGTCGATCAGGAAGCGCGCGGGCGTTCCGTTGATCTGCCCCTCGGCCCAGAAATGCCCGTCGGGCGCGAGGCTGATGCGCAAGGACTGGCCTTCGGCGCGCTGGTCCGCGATGATCGGCATCTGCGTCCGCGCCTCGCGGCCCCATTCCATGAAATGATGGCGCCAGGAATAAAGCAGCAGCACGGCGCCGAATATGGCGATCCAGACCACCGCCATGCCCAGCGCGCCCCTCAGGCTGAAACGGCGTGAGACAAGCGCCGAGCCGACCAGAATCAGCGCCAGAAAATACCAAATCATATCAGCGCTTTGTGCACTACTCATTCGATATTCTCCGAACGCTTGCGGTCATGCTCGTCAGACCTGCTCCTGCAAGCCGTCATAGGCGGGCCGCACCTGCGGCGGCAGGATGGAGCAGAGATGGTCATAATCCATGCTCTGGTCCATATGCGTCAGATAGGCCCGTTTTGGCGAGGTCTTTTCGATGGCCTCAAGCGTCTGCGCCAGATGCGAATGGGTCGGATGCGGCGTTTCGCGCAAGGCATCGGCGATCCACAGGTCGAGGCCGGAGAACAGCGCGATCATCTCATCAGTAACGGCATGAAAATCAGTAGCATAGCCGATGGACTTTCCGTCATGCGTGAAGCGGAACCCGGTGGACCAGATCGACCCGTGCGGCATGTCCACATAGGCGATGTCGATATCGCCGATGCGCACCGGCTCCCCCGTCAGCTCATGCCCGGCGAAGATCGGCATATAGCCCTCTCCCCCCTCAAAGGCGTAGGAGAAACGGCGCTGGAGCAGGCGGAGCGTTTGCGGGCGGGCATAGCCGTCTATCGGGTCGCGCCGCTTGAGCACGCGGCGGCGATGGTGAAAGACCTGCCGCATATCGTCGATGCCATGGGTGTGGTCGGCATGGTCGTGCGTCCACAACACCGCGTCGACGCCGATCTTCCCCGTCGCGATCAGCTGTTCCCGCAGGTCGGGCGAGGTATCGACCAGCAGCGCGGTCGTGTCGCTTTCCACCAGCACCGAAACGCGCGTGCGGCGATTCTTCGGATTGGCGGGATCGCAGGCCCCCCAGTCCGGGCCGATGCGCGGAACGCCGGACGAGGTGCCGCAGCCCAATATCGTGACCCGCAATGCCATGTCAGTGCGGCCTTGCCTCCTCCAACTGCGTTTCCACCGGCTGCGCCTTGGTGAAGAGGCGGAAGAAATTCGCCTGGGTGGCGGCGATCAGCGCATCGGCCTCCTCGCCGCGCAGTTGCGCCAGAAAGCGGGCGGTGTCCGCCACGAAGGCAGGCTCGCAAGGCTTGCCGCGATGCGGGACCGGCGCGAGGAAGGGCGAATCCGTCTCGATCAGCAGCCGCTCGATCGGCAGCCGCGCCGCCACCTCCTGCAACGCCTTGGCATTGCGGAAGGTGACGATGCCCGAAATGCTGATATAGAGGCCGAGGTCCAGCGCCGCGTCGGCGAATTCCCCGCTGGCGGTGAAGCAGTGGATCAGGCCCGCATAGCTCCCCTGCTCCATGCCTTCCCGCAGGATCGCCAGCGTATCCTCCTCGGCATCGCGGGTGTGGACGATCAGCGGCAGGCCGGTTTCCTGCGCCGCCATGATATGGCTGCGAAAGCTGGCCTGCTGGCGCGCGCGGTCGCTATGGTCGTAATAATAGTCCAGCCCCGTCTCGCCGATGCCGACAACCCTGGGATGGGCCGCCGCGTCGATCAGCCGCCGGGCGTCGATTTCTGGATGGTCGTCGGCCTCATGCGGATGGATGCCGACGCTCGCCCATATGTCCGGGTGGCGTTCGGCCGTGGCGATGATGTCCGCCCATTCCCGCTCCCGCGTCGAGATGTTGAGCATGCCCGACACCCCGGCTGCATGGGCGCGCTCGATCACCGCGTCCTGATCCTCCACCAGGCCCTTATAGTTGAGGTGGCAATGGCTGTCGATCATGCCACCCCCTCGCCTTCATCGGCGGGCAGGTCGAGCCGGGGAAAAAGAGGCCTGGGTGTGGAAAGGGTGAAACCGCCTTCCTGCAATTGCTTGTACCATGGGCCTGCGATACGGTCATAGGTACGATCATCGCCCCCTATCCCCATCTGGTCGAGCAGCGCGTCGGCGCTCGCCGGGATGACGGGACGGATCGCGATGGCGAGCATGCCGATCGCTTCGTACAGCACCGCGAGCACGCTTTCCATGCGGACCGGGTCGGTCTTGCGCAGCGCCCAGGGCGCCTGCGCGTCGATATAGGCGTTGCAGGCGAACACCGCGCGCAGCCATGCCTCGATCGCCACCGACGGCGCCAGGGCATCGAGCGCGTCGGGCACCGCCCTGGCGCAGGCGGCCAGCACCTCGTCGCGCAGCGCCTTGTCCTCTTCCGTTTCGGCGCCGTCCGCGATCTTCGGCATCGCGCCGTGCAAATTCTTCGCGATGAAGCTCAGCGTGCGCTGGGCGAGGTTGCCGAAGCTGTTCGCCAGATCGCTATTGGCTTTCATAACAATGGCTTCCGGGCTATAGCTGCCGTCATTGCCGAAGGTCACCTCGGACAGCAGGAAATAGCGCAGCTGGTCGACGCCGAAGCGCTCCGCCAATTCCAGCGGGTCGGCCACATTGCCGAGCGACTTGGACATTTTCTCACCGCGATTGAGCAGGAAGCCATGGCCGAAAACGCGCCGGGGCAGCGGGAGTTTCGCGCTCATCAGGAAAGCGGGCCAGTAGATCGCGTGAAAGCGCACGATATCCTTGCCGATGATATGGGTGATATCACCCCCTTCCGCCCAATAGCGCGCCATTCGCTCCCCATCGTCGGGATAGCCGCAGCCGGTCAGATAGTTGGTGAGCGCATCGACCCAGACATACATCACATGGCCGTCGCTGCCCGGCACCTTCACCCCCCAGTCGAAGCTGGTGCGCGACACGCTGAGGTCGGAAAGCCCGCCTTCGACGAAGCGCAGCACCTCGTTGCGGCGGCTTTCGGGCTGGATGAAATCCGGGTTTTCCGCATAGAGGCGCAGCAGCGGCTCCTGATAGCGGGACAGGCGGAAGAACCAGCTTTCCTCGACATTCCATTCGACCGGCGTGCCCTGCGGGGAAAGCTTTTCGCCCTTCTCCCCCTCGGTCAGCTCCTTCTCGTCGTAAAAGGCCTCGTCCCGGATCGAATACCAGCCTTCGTAGCGATCGAGATAGAGGTCGCCATTGTCGGCCATCGCCTGCCAGATCGCCTGGCTGGCGCGGTGATGCTCCGCCTCCGAAGTGCGAATGAAACGATCATAGGATATATTCAGTCTGTCATCCATATCCTTGAAATAAGACGACATCTCATCCGCGAGGACGATCGGCTCCACCCCCCTTCCCCGCGCCGCCTGCGCCATTTTCAGGCCATGTTCGTCGGTGCCGGTCTGGAAGAACACGTCGCGGCCCATCATCCGCTGGAACCGCGCGAAGGCGTCGGTCGCGATGGCCTCATAGGCATGGCCTATATGCGGGCGGCCGTTGGGATAGCTGATGGCGGTGGTAATGGTATAGGGTTTGCCCATGACACTCATGCTTCTTGAAGGAAGCACCGTCTCTAGAGCGTTTTCAAGTCAGATGGAACATCTGACGGCTCGGAAAACGCGGAAAACAAGGAGATTCCAGTCTCTGTCCGGTTCGATCTGAATCGGACAGAACCTAGAGCATTTTCGGCGCAGATGAAAATATCCCGCCCCGATGAAACTCAGGAAAATCCGCGTCAGGCCGCCCGGCTGCCTTCTCCGTCGGCAAGCGAGGCGATGTGGGTGCACAGTTCGAACACCGTCGCCGCCGGATCGAGCGAGAGCAGCACCGCCCCGCCCGCCAGATCGCGGGCCTGCTCCCACGCATGGAGCGCGGCGGCCAGCGCCGGGCCGCTCCGCTTGCGCGCCTCGCCCGCGATGAAGGCGGGCGCCTGCACCAGAAAGGCCTCGTAGCGCGGACGGGCGGGCCGCGTGGCAAGGGCCTTGGCCAGCGCAAGCCGTTCCCGGTTGCTCGCGTCGCCGGTGGCGAGGATGCGGCGCATTGCCGCCAGCATTTCACCGACGCCGAGGCCGGACAGCGCCAGCGCGCGGCCCGGCGAGCCTTCACCCACCCGAATCAGCGCGGCGCGATCCTCCGCGCTCATGTCCGGCGCCTCCCGCGCCAGCACCTCCTCCATCCGCGCATCGTCCAGCGGCGAGAGGCGCAGCAGGCGGCAGCGCGAGCGGATGGTCGGCAGCAGGCGCGAGGGGGCATGGCTCACCAGCAGGAAGATCACGTCGCGCGGCGGCTCCTCCAGGCTCTTGAGCAGCGCGTTGGCGGCGCTGGGCTCCAGATCGTCGGCACTGTCGATCAGGATCACCCGCCTGCGCGAAATGGAAGGCGCGGTGGACAGCAGGCGTCCCAGCGCGCGCACCTGATCGATCGAGATGTTGCGCGCGAGGTCGCCATTGTCCTTCTCCAGCCGGGCCAGCTCGGCATAGTCGGGATGGGTGCGCGCCTCGAACAGGCGGGCGGCCGGATGCGTATCGGGCACGGTCCCGGCCGCCTCCTCGCCCGCCAGCAGGCACAGCGCGATGTCGCGCGCCAGCGCGGCCTTGCCGATGCCCGGCGGCCCGGCGAGGATCCACCCATGGTGGAGCCTGCCGCTGGTTGCCGCCTGCATCATCGCCGACCGGGCGGCGTCATGGCCGACGACGCGGATCACGGCATCAGGTCCGCAAGGGCGGCGAGGATGGACGCATGCACCTCTTCCTTGCCCGCCCCGGTGTCGATGACGCGGAACCGCTCCGGCTCGCGCGCGGCATAGCCCGCGAAGGCCCCCGCCACCTTCTCGTGGAAATCGCGCCCCCGCGCGCCGAAGCGGTCGGGCAGCCCGGCGTCCCGCGCCCCGGCCCGCGTCTGCGCCTGATCGACCGGCAGGGTCAGCAGGAAGGTGCGGTCCGGCATCAGCCCGGCCGAGCCGATGCGGTGCAGCGCCATCATGTCCTCGTCGGCAAGCCCGCTCGCCCCCGATTGATAGGCCCGGTTGCTGTCGACATAGCGGTCGCACACCACCCAGGCGCCGCGTTCCAGCGCCGGGCGGATGACCCGCGCCACATGGTCGGAGCGGGCGGCGGCGAACAGCAGCGCCTCGGCCTGCGGGTTCCAGCGGTCGGCCTCGCCCGACAGCAGCAGCGCGCGAATGGCCTCCGCCCCCGGCGTGCCGCCCGGCTCGCGCGTTTCGACGACCTCAAACCCCCTCGCCCGCAGCGCGCCCGCCAGCAGCGCGAGCTGCGTCGATTTGCCGACGCCCTCGCCCCCCTCCAGCGTGATGAAACGCCCCCTATGGCCGCCCCTTCCGGTCACCCGAAAAAGGATTTCAGGCCGTTCCACAGGCGTCCGAAAAAGCCCGCCTCGGCAACCGCCTCGCCCGCGACGAGCGGCATCACCTGCGGTCCGGTATCGTCCGTGGCGACGATGAGCTGGGCGATCTGCTGCCCCTTGGCGATCGGCGCCTTGATCGGGCCGTTATAGACCACCTTGGCGCGGACATTGCCCGATGCGGTGCGCGGCAGGGTGACGGCAAGGTCGCGCGGGGCGACCAGCGGCACGGTCGTCGCGCTGCCGAGCTGCACCTCCGCCGTTTCGACGATCGCGCCGCGTTTGAACAGCGGCTGCGCGCGCCAGGCGCGGAAGCCCCAGTCCATGAAGCGGACCGATTCCTTGATCCGGTTGCCGGCGCTGTCCAGGCCCGCGACCACCATCACCAGCCGGCGCCCGTCCTGAATGGCGGAGCCGGTGAAGCCAAAGCCCGCCTCCGCCGTATGCCCGGTCTTGAGGCCGTCGGCGCCCGCCACCTTGCCCAATATCGGGTTGCGGTTGTCCTGCGCGATCGCCTGCCCGCCCATGGTCTTGCCCCATGTGAAGGAACGGGTCGAATAGAAGCGCTTGTAGAGATCGGGCGTTTCCAGGATGGTCGCCTCGGCCAGCTTGGCGAGGTCGCGCGCGGTCACATAGGTGCGCCCTTCGTCCGGCCAGCCGTTGCTGGTGCCGAAATGGCTGTTCGACAGGCCGAGGCGCTTGGCTTCCTTGTTCATCAGGTCGGTGAACGCTTCCTCGGTGCCCGCAATGCCCTCGGCCAGCACCACGCAGGCATCATTGCCCGAAAGGGTGACGATGCCGTGCAGCAGATTCTCGACCGAAACCTCCTCGCCGGGCGAGAGGAACATGGTCGACCCGGCCTTGGGGCCGTGCCATTTCTCCCAGGTTTCCGGCCGCACGGTGAATTTCTGGTCCAGCGACAATTCCCCCCGCTGGATCAGCAGGAAGGCGACATGCGTCGTCATCATCTTCGCCATGGAGGCGGGCGGTATGCGCCGGTCGGCATCCTTGTCGTACAGCACCGCGCCGGAGGACAGATCCTTCATGAAGGCGACGGGGGCGGTGCTGTCATAGGATGGGGCACTTGCGGCCAGCGGGGTCGCGGAAACGGATAGAAGCAGCGCTGCGGCAAGTATCTTTTTCATCAAGCTCTCAAAGGTCTGGGACGAATCCGTGGATCGGGATGCTCAGTCGTTTACCACGATCCGCGCGCCATTAAAGCCCGATGCGGCGGCTTGTTCAACCCCGCGCCGGGCCGCCGCCCCATCGCCATAGGGGCCGAGGCGGACGCGCCACACATCGTCCCGTTCCGAAAGATATCCGCCGACGCGCCTGGCCGCCTTGTCCGCCCGCGATCGGGACGAAAAGGCCGCGAGCTGCACCGCATAGCCGGTGAACGATGGCGGCACCGCCTGTTCGCGCGCGCCGATCTTGTCCGGCCCGATCTCGTCGGGCAGCGCATAATCGAGGCGCGGCCCACTGCTCCCTGTGTCGCGGGGGGCCTCGCCATCCCTGCCCTTGACCTGCTTGCGCAGCGCGGAAAGCAGCGCGTCGGGCGCGTCGATCCGGGCGGCGGCGCGCTGGCCCGCGCGCAGCTTCACCCGCTCCTGCTCCGGCGGATTGACCCGGCGCACGCGCACTGCCGCCGCGCCGTCCCCGCTGACGCCCAGCTGCTCGGCCGCGCCGCGCGACAGGTCGATCAGCCGGTCGTTGCTGAACGGGCCGCGATCGTTGACGCGCACCAGGATCGTCCGCCCGGTGTCGAGGGACGTCACCTCGACATAGCTCGGCAACGGCAGGGTGCGATGGGCCGCGCTGATCCCGGCGGGGTTGAACGCCTCGCCATTGGCGGTGACGCTGCCGGACAGCTCCTCGCCATACCAGCTCGCATAGCCCACCTCGTCATAGGTCGGGTCGTCGGCGGGGGTGTAGAGCACGCCGCCCACGCTATAAGGCTGGCCGATCTTGACCGGCAGGTCGCTGACCATTTCGGCCGGCGGCGGCGATGCCGGGAGCGACACGCCCGCCACCGGGCCGCGCCCCTGCCCGCCTTGCGGCATCGCGCAGGACGACAGCCCCAGCAGGACGATGCCGCCCAGCAGCCATTTTCCCTCAATCGTCAACCGCATCCGCCAACAGCCCCACCGAAAGCGCGTAGAAATTGGAACAGTTATAATCGAGAATAACTTGATAATTGCTTGTCAGCAGATAAGCGGTCCTGCCGGGGCCGTCGGGTTCCAGCAGCGTCGCCAGCACGCCGTCGTTCAGGCGTGCGGTTCCCTGCGGTTGCACGCCGAGAGCGCGCCATTCGGCCATGGTGAGCCAGCGGCTGTGCCGTTCGAACACGCGCGGGCAGCGCGGCGGATTCGTGCGGTTGGCGATGGCCGCGCGGTTAAGCGACGCCGGCACGGTCACCGCGATGCCCCAGGGCTGGCCCTTGCGCCACCCGGCATCCACGAAATAATTGGCGATGGAAGCGAGCGCATCGGCCTGGCTGGTCCAGATGTCCGCCCGCCCGTCGCCGTCGCCGTCACGCGCGACGCGCAGATAGACCGAGGGCAGGAACTGCGGATAGCCGGTCGCCCCCGCCCAGCTGCCGACGAGGCGGGAGCGCGGCACGCCCTGATCCAGCATCTTCAGCGCGGCGAGGAATTCCGGCTCGAACAGGCTGCGCCGCCGCCCTTCATAGGCCAGCGTCGCCAGCGAGCGGAGCAAGTCGAAATCGCCGACATAGCTGCCATAATTGGTTTCATGGCCGAAGATCGCGACCATGATCGCCTCCGGCACGCCGGTGTCCCGCTCGATCTGCATCAGCTTGGGCCGGTTCGCGCGATAGGCGGCCTGCCCGCCCTTGATGCGGGCGGCGTCGACATGCTTGCGGCGATAGGGCTCGAACGGCGGGATCGGCGAATCGAACGACCCGCCCGGCTGCGACTGGTCGAGCTGGATGACGCGCGGATTGAAGCTGAGCGTCGGGAACAGGCTGTCCATCGTCGCCGAGCGGATGCCCATCGCGGCGGCCTTCGCGCGCAAGCCGTTGAGATAGGACTGAAAGCCCGCCTGCTCGCCGGTGGTGGAGGTGGTGGCGCCGGAGGGGCCGGAGGAAGGCAGCGGCTGCACGATTTCCTGCGCGCAGGCCCGCGGCGCGATGAGCAGCGCGGCGGGAAGGAGGACCGAACACAGGGCCGCGAGGGCCGTTCTCAACCGGGAAGCAGGATCACTCATCCGCCCCTTGTGGCATAGGCGGCGACGTGTAGGAAAGCCCGAAGGCCGCATTTTTCGCCCTCATGGCCGAAAGTCGGGACGCGCGCGCAAAACAGGCTTGGGTTTTACCCAGCCCCCCGATATGAAGACCCGCCCGCCCCGCGCGGGCATGCGGACAGGTGGCCGAGTGGTTTAAGGCAGCGGTCTTGAAAACCGCCGTGGGTTCACGCCCACCGTGGGTTCGAATCCCACCCTGTCCGCCACCCCCTACGCTTCAATAATGCAACAACACCGCATCCTCCGGCACTTCGCAGTAAAGCGCGCGCAGCGTCCCCTTCGTGATCTTGCCCGACAGGGTGCGGGGCATCGGGTCGGCGTACCGCACCAGATATCTCGGCCGCTTGTAATCGGCCAGCTCCTGCCGACAGCGCAGCAGCAGCCTGTCCATGTCGACCGGCGCGCTACCCGATGCGACGATCATCGGCACCTCGCCCCACCGGGGGTCGGGCACGCCGATGATGCAGAATTCCTCCAGCCCCGGCACGTCGCCCAGCACCTTCTCGATTTCCGCCGGATAGACGTTGAGCCCTCCCGAAATCAGCATGTCCTTCGTGCGGTCGAGGATCTTGAGATAGCCCTCCGCGTCCAGCAGGCCGATGTCGCCGGTGTGCAGCCAGCCCCCGGCCAGCGCCGCCGCCGTCTCCTCCGGCCGGTTGAGATAGCCGGTCATGATCGAGGAGCCGCGCACCCATATCTCCCCTGGCGTGCCGGGCGGCAGCGCGTTGCCCTCGCCATCGACGATGCGCAGGTCGAGATTGGGCATCGGCCGACCGCAAAAGCCCATCTTCCGCTTCGCATCCTCGCCCGCCAGGATGGCGATATGGGACCCGGCCGATTCCGTCTGGCCATAGCCCTGCACCAGTTGCACGCCCCGCGCCTGCCATGCCTCCAGCAGGTGCCGCGTCACCATCGCGCCGCCGGTCAGCGCATGGGTGAGGCTGGAGAGGTCGGTGGAGGCGAAGCGCGGGGATTGCAGCATCGCCTCGAACAGCACGGTCACGCCCTGGACCGAGGTGATCCGCTCACGCTCGATCAGGTCCAGCATCGCCTCGCCGGTCGGCTGGCGCAGGAACCAGGTGGTGCAACCCGAATTGATGCCGTCGCGCATGAAGAAGACCGCGCCCGCCGTATAGGCGAGCGGCATGGGCAGCAGCATTCGCTCGCGAAAGCTGTGGCCGACGAAACAGGCCCGCGCGGCCCCGGCGGCGTAGATGGCGCCATGGCTCAGCATCGCGCCCTTGGGCACGCCGGTGGTGCCGGAGGTGTAGCTGACCAGCGCGATGTCGGCGCCGTCTATGTCGATATCCGGCCGCGCCGCCCCCTTCCGCCGCAATTCCTCCAGCGGCGCCGCGCCGTCCGCCGGATCGGCCGAGAACAGCCGCAGCCCCGGCACATAAGCCAAGGCGTCGGCGACCAGCGGCAGCAGCGCGCTCTCGGTCAGGATCGCCGTCAGCCCGGCATCGGCTATCGGATGGCGGATTTCGGCGGGTGTGTAGCGGATGTTCAGCAGCACGATCGCCGCGCCCGCCTTCATGATCGCATACATGGCCTCGGCGAACTCGACGCGGTTGCGCATCAATATGCCGACCCGGTCGCCCTTGCCGATGCCGAGCGCGGCGAGGCCCGCCGCCATCTCGTCGCTGCGCCGGTCCAGCTCCGCATAGCTGAGGCGCGCGCCGTCCACGTCGATCGCCGTCTTGCCGGGCGTCGTCCGCGCCCAGAAGAGGAGGTTCTGGATCAGATTGTCGCCGCGCACCGCCACGCCCTCGCTCCCTTCCCTCACCATTGCCCGATGAGGTCGAGCGAGCCCAGATCCATGACCGCGGTGGAGAAGCGCTCGGTCATCGTCGCGCAATTCTCCTCCGGTTGCATCTCCGGCGGGCACATCACCCAGCCGATGCCGTGGAGCACGGTGGTGCGATAGGCCAGCCATGCCTCCTCCCGGCTCGGCGGCCGCGCCACGCCGAAACGGCCCAGCGCTTCGAGATAATGGTCGATCAGGTCGCGCTCATGTGCCCGACGGTCCTGCGGCGAAAGCGCCCCGGCCAGGAAATAGCTGACGTCATGCGACCAGTGCGCGATCTGGATCGCCTGCCAGTCGAGCAGCCGCACCTCGCCCGAAGGCAGCACATAGGCCTGGCCGAAATGGCAGTCGCCATGGCACAGCGCCCAGGGCTCGCGGCGGCAATAGTCCTCCAGCACGCGGCGGTGCGCCTTCGCCAGCAGCGCGGGGTCGCGCAGCGCCGGGTCGAGCCTGGCGAAGCGCGGCAGGCGGGAATAGCTGGCCCAGCGCGCATCGTCATAGAGCCAGCCCACCAGGTCATAGGCGTGATGCGACCCGCCCGTGCGCAGCCATTCATTCTCGCGCAGTTCCGGCGCCATCCATGACGCCGCCTGATAGCGGGCGATCGCCTCCAGCGCGCGGGCGACGAAATCGGGCGACCCCGCGCTCAGCAGATCGACGAAATGCGCGCCCGCCTCCAGCAGGTCGTCGAGCACCACCACGCTGTGCCCGTCCGAATCGGACGCGGCATAATGACAGGCCGGCGTGCGCGTCTCGTAGCGGTCGGCATAGTGGCTGTAGTAGAGCGTCTCGCCCGCATAGACGACCTCCAGCCCGTCGCTCTTGCTGTGTGGCTCCATGCCGGATTTCACCCACATCCGCCGTGTCGAGGGAATGTGCGGCGGGTCGAACTCGACCTCGACGTGAATCTTGGTCGCGGTGCCGTGGATGACCTGCAACTGCCGGACGGCGCGGACGCCGGGCAGTATCCGGCGGAACCAGTCCAGATCGACCTCTTCCACGCGCGTCGGAATGCGCACGGCGGTGGCGGCCATAACCCTCTCCTTCCTCGCAAGCCCGCCTCCAATTGGGAGACGCTATCATTTATATGTCAAATGAGATTAAGGATAATTCCTCACATATGTCAATGAACAGACGTGAGGCAATCCAGCGCAGATGCTTGCCTATTTCTGTATATTGCAACGATTTTGCGATTTTTAGGCAAGAATTATGCGGCAAACCACTTTTTGCCGATCTCTATCTATGTTGACAAAAATAACATTATGTCGTTCACATGTCGCAGGCCGCTACAAAGCGGCGAAACAGAAGCCTGAAGAGCGAAAAGCCGAGGCGAGAAGATCGGGAGAGGAAACACCATGTCGAGCGTTCACCATCGTTCCACGCTCTATTTTTCCACGGCGCTGCTGGCGCTGGCCCTGCCGCAGGCGCTCCATGCGCAGCAGCCCGTCGCGCCGGAGCAGACCGGCATCGCGACGCCGGGCGACATCATCGTGACCGCCCGTCGCCGCGAGGAGCGGTTGCAGGACGTGCCGCTGGCCCTTTCGGTGCTGGGCGGCGATACGCTCGCGCGGCAGGGCATCGGCGATCTGGCCGACATGGGCGGCAAGGTGCCGGGCCTCGTTGTCGCCAATTCGCTGGGCGGCGGCCGATCGACGCCGACCTTCGCGATCCGCGGCCAGAGCCAGCAGGAACTGACCGGCATCGCCGACCCATCGGTGACGCTCTATGTCAACGATATCGCCGTGCCGCGCCCGCATGGATCGAACATGGCCTTTTTCGACATCGCCAGCGTCGAGGTGGCGAAGGGGCCGCAGGGCACGCTGTTCGGCCGCAACACGACCGGAGGCGCGATCCTCGTCCGCACGCAGCGCCCGGTCGACCATTTCGAGGCCAGCGCCTCGCAGATGGTCGGCAATTACGACGCCTTCACGACCGAAGCCATGGTCAACCTCGCCTTCACCGAAAAGGTCGCTGTCCGCATCGCGGGCCAGCATATGGAGCGCAAGGGCTATATCTACGACGACGTCACCGGCGAGGACATCAACCACCTCAACGAGGATGCGCTGCGCGTCACGCTGGCGATGAATCCGTGGGAGGGGGCGGAGAGCATCACGACGCTGGGCGCCGCCCATGCCGACAATGGCGGCACCGGCGGCTTCGTCTCCTTCTCGCTCAACCCGTTGTTCCAGTCCGCGCTGGCCGCGCAGGCACAGCGGAACATCCGCCATACCGCGAGCGGCATCGACATGTTCTCGCGCATCCGCAACTTCTTCGTCGACAACCAGACCAGCGTGGACCTGAACGACCGGCTGACGCTGAAGAACATCTTCGGCTATCGCAAGCTGCGCGTCCATTCGATGGAGGATCTGGACGGGACGGCCGACCTGCTCTTCCCGGTCGAGCGCATCGTCAGCCAGCACCAGATCAGCGAGGAATTGCAGCTGCAAGGCACATTCGACAGCTTCGACTTCATCCTCGGCGGCTTCTATTTCCGCGAGAAGTCGAGCGACCAGGCGCTGACCACCGGCGCGCTGTCCGGCACCGGCCAGACCGATCCGGGGCTGATCGAGCCCAACAGCATCCTCGCCTTCGCGCCGCGCTATTCGAACACCTGGGTCAAGCCGACCAACACCAGCTACGCCGCCTTCTTCCAGGGCACCTACAAGTTCACCGACCAGCTGTCGCTGACCGCGGGCATCCGGCAGAACTGGGACAAGCGAGAGGTCACGACGCTCAACCGCGCGTTCATCCCGGCGGTATCGACGGCGGGGCTGAGCTGCCGCTTCACGCTCGATCTCGACGACAATCCGGCCACGCCGGAAACGCGCCCGCCGATCGACCAGTGCGCCTTCACCGGATCGAAGCTGTTCAAGGAGGTGACCTACAATATCTCCGGCCAGTATCAGCCGCGGCAGGGCATGCTCTTCTACCTCGCCCATCGCCATGGCTACCGTTCGGGCGGCTTTTCCGCGCGCGGCAATAGCGAGGCGACGCTGTCCGACGTGTTCGAGCCGGAGCTGGTCGACGATTTCGAGCTGGGCGCCAAGGCGGACTGGACCGTCGGCGGCATGTTCCTGCGCACCAATCTCGCCGCCTATCTCGCCGAATATAAGGGCCTGCAACGCATATTGGCGCAGGGGCTTGCGCCGCCGGTCACCGTCACCACCAACGCCGCGCAGGCGCAGATCAAGGGCATAGAGCTGGAGGTGCTCTTCCGCCCGGCGCCGATGTTCGAGCTGTCGGGCTTCTATGCCTACACCAGGGCGCGGTTCAAGAAATATATCAGCCCCAATGGCGACGACCTGTCGCGCCAGCGCTTCCCGCGCGCGCCGCGCAACAGCTATTCGATCACCGGCACCTTCATCGCCCCGGTGGACCGCGATGTCGGCGACATCCGGCTCGCGCTGACCTACACCCATCAGGACGCCTATGACTATAGCGACGATTTCGCGCTGGAAGTGGCGCAGGACGGGACGCCGATCCCGGCCGGGGTCGCCTATAACCGGGCGCAGATCATCGAGAAGCAGGACCTGATGAACCTGTCGGCCGACTGGAACGGAGTGATGGGGTCGGGCTTCGATCTGTCCGCCTTCGTCAACAACCTGACCAACAGGAAATATCAGGTGCCCTATATGGGCGTGGTGTCGGTGTTCGACGCCCGCGCGCCGGGCGAGCCGCGCACCTATGGCGTCAAGTTGCGCTATCGCTTCTGAAATGGGATCGAGGGGAAGCGCGGCGGCGCTTCCCCGCACCCTCTATCGACCGTGGCGTCAGCCCGCCCGGCGCATGCCGTGCAGTTCCAGCGCCTGCCGCGACACCAGATCCTTGAGCGCCATATTCTCCTCCCGCAGCCGTTGCAGCTCCAGGCTGTTGTCCGAGGACGGGCCGCTATGGCCGCTCAGCATCGGCTCGACGATGAAGCGGCGGATGAAGTGGCGCAGGTCGTCGCCCGCCAGCGACAGCCGCTCATAGGCGAGCAGCAGCATCAGCTGCGACATCAATATCCAGTGCACCACGCGGTCGAGGTCGAGGTCCTCGGCCAGTTCGCCGGTGCGCCGCGCATGCTCGATCAGGCCGCTCCACTGGGTGCGCTGCCAGACATAGAGCGACACCTGCCTGCCGGAATAGCGCGGCATCAGGTCCGCATCGCGGATCACGCGCATGAGATAGGGGTTTTCCCGCGACACCTCGATCGACAGGACGATCGCCTCGGTGATCTTGTCGGCGAAATCATGCTCCCGCGTCATGCGCGACCGGATGATCTGGTTGACCTTGACGATCTCCAGATGGCCGATCCGGTCGATGATGTCCTCCTTGCCGGAGAAATATTTATAGACGGTCTGGCGCGAGACGCCGGCCTGCGAGGCGATGTCCTCCATCCGCGTCTTGGCGACGCCCGCCGTCTCGAAACAATGACGCGCGGCCTCGACTATCTTCTTCTCGGTCACGCCGAGATCGCCCAGCAGGTCCACGGCGGGGGTGGTTTCGGGTTGCATCATCATCCTCTTGCCAGCGCGCGGCGGCTACGCATGCTTCCCTCTAAACCATAGTGGCCGTGGCCTTGCAACATGGCGACCGGGCGGGCGGGCCTCATCCCGCCACCGCTTCCTCGTCCGGCAGCGACAGGAACAGCTCCTGCAAACCCTGCCGGCGGATCTTCGCCGAGGCGGTGCGCGGCAGCGGGTCGGGCGACAGCAGGATGCGCCGGGGCGTCTTGTAGGCGCCGACCAGTTCCCGCACCTGCGGGATCAGCGCCGCGCCGCTGGCGAGCGTCGGGCCATGGACGATCGCCACCACCTCGTCTCCCCATTTTTCGCTGGGCATGCCGAAAACCACCGCTTCCTCGACGCCCTCGATCCGGGCCATCGCCCGCTCCACCTCGGCCGGATAGACGTTGACGCCGCCGGAAATCAGCATGTTCTTCTTGCGGTCGAGCACGAACAGGCCGAGGTCCGGATCATAGCGGCCGAGGTCGCCGGTGCGGTACCAGCCCTCGGCATCGAACGCCTCGGCATTGGCCTCGGGCTTGCGCCAATAGCCCTGCATCATCTGCGGCCCGCGAATCCATATCTCGCCCGGCTCGTTCGCCGCGACGACGCACCCATCCGCATCGCGAATCTCAAGATCGAAGGTCGGCAGCGGATGGCCGGCGGATTCGGGGCATTGCACGGCGAGGTCGAAATCCGGGTTGGTGATCGCGCCCGATGCCTCGCTGGTCCCATATTGCTGGCGGATGGTCACGCCCTTGGCCAGATATTTCTCCAGCAGCGCGCGCGGCACCGGGGCGCCCCCGGCATTGCCGGTGCGTATCGAACTGATGTCGGCCTCGGCGAAGCCGGGCGCGGAGGCGATCCGCTCGAACAATGCGGGGACGCCGGGGAAATAGGTGATCCTCTCCCGCACGATGAGGTCGAGCGCGCGGGCGGGATCGACGCCCTTTTCGATGAAGCCGATGCCGCCGGTCGCCAGCAGCGGGCACAGAACGCAGATGCAGGTGCCCGTGAAGGCGAGCGGCGCGAGGATGACGAAGCGCTCCGCGCCGATCGTCCAGCCGAAGGTCAGGATCAGGCTTTGCACCATGGTGTCGACCGAGCGGTGGGTCAGCAATATGCCCTTGGGCACGCCGGTGGTGCCGGAGGTGTAGCAGATGGCGATGCCGTCATCGTCGCTGCGGCGATGGTCGCGAAAGGGGCGCTCGGTCGCGAGAATATCGCTCCACGGCAAAGGCGACTGTCCGTCGGCGCGCATGTCGTAGACATGGATCGCCTGCCGGTCTTCGGCCGGATGGTCGATGCCCAGCTTGCCGATTTCGGCCGGGCAGGAAATCGCCAGCATGCAATCGGCGTCGCCCGCGATCTGCTCCAGCTCGAACGCGCCGAACATGCGGTTGAACGGCACGGCAATCGCCCCGGCGCGAAAGGCGCCGATGAAGGCAAGGCACCAGTCGAGCGAATTTTCGAGCAGGATGCCGACCCGGTCGCCGGGGATGACGCCCTGCTCCAGCAGGCACGCGGCGACCCGCGCCGAATAGAGGTCGATCTCCTTCCAGTTCAGCGATCGCCCCTCGCAGCGGAGCGCCACGGCATCCGGCCGGTGCTTCGCCCAATGGGCGATATAGCGGTTGAAATGCATCCTCGGCACCTTCCTTGTGATTATCGGTTTACGATCATATATTAATGTCAATTCTCATTCATGCAAATGCGCATTTTTGATTGAGTAGCGGAATTAAATCGCCCATGCCCTTAGCGTATAAGTTGACATTTTATATAAAATGACACCACATTAGATCCGAGCCATGACTCATGCCGGCATCTGGCCGACGATCATATCAGGAGAGTGGATCCGTGACTCAAGCAACCAGCGCCGTCGCCCTGGACGGAGACGTAGTGGACCGGCTGATCCAGCTTATCCGCGACAATGGCACCGACCTCGCCGAATCGGCGCTGACGGTGCCGACCGCGCATTTCGTGTCGCGCGAGCGCGCCGAGGCGGAAATCACGCTGATGCGCTCGCTGCCGCTGATCGTCGGCCATGTTTCCGACATTCCCGATCCGGGCAGCTTCTTCACCCGCACCATATTGGGCATCCCGTTGCTGGTGGTGCGCCAGAAGGACGGGTCGGTCGGCGTGTTCCGCAACATGTGCCGCCACCGGGGCGGCCATGTCGAGCCGGCCGAGAAGGGCCGCAAGCCGATCTTCATGTGCCAATATCATGGCTGGTCCTACGCGGCCGAGGGCGGCGCGCTGAAGGGCGTGCCCTATGAGGAGACCGGCGGCAAGGTGGACCGCCGCTGCAACAGCCTGATCGCCTTCCCGGCGGAGGTGCGCCACGGGCTGATCTTCGCGACGCTTTCCGATATCGAGCCTCGCCCCGTCGCCGCCTATCTGGGGCCGGAGATAGACAGCCAGATCCTGCCCTGGCAACTGGAGGAATCGGTCGTCTTCATCGATGAGACCATCGAGCTCGATATCAACTGGAAGCTGGTGGTGGACGGCACCATCGACAGCCTGCACGCGCAGTTCCTGCACCCCAAGCCCGGCGGCGTCGGATCGCGCACCGTCAATCATTGCGCGGTGTTCAAGGAATTCGGCCGGCACGGCAAGATGTTCATGGCTCGCGCGAAGCTGAAGAAGCTGCTCGACGCCGGGGAGGACGGCAGCGCCAGCTCCAAATATATCGGCACCGTCATGCAGATTTTCCCGAACAACGTGTTCGTCGAGGCGCCCGAACATGTCGAGCTGTGGAGCGTGTGGCCCAATGTCGACGATCCGACCAAATGCTCGGTCCGCTTCCGTTTCCTCGTCCGCGCCGACATATTGTCGCCCGAACTGGAGGCGCGGGTGCGCAAGAGCTGGGAGATATTGCGCGAGGCGGGGATGGAGGAGGATTTCCCGATGGAAGCCTCGATCCAGCGCAACGCCGTCTCCTGGCCGGAGGGCAGCTATCATTATGGCCGCAACGAGAAGCCCGCCCAGCATCTGCACCGGCAGCTGCACAAGGAGATAGACGGCGCGCGCACCGGGCCGGGCACGATCAGCTTTTCCTGATCCCGCCGCCCCTGCCTCGTCCCTTTCCCGCGCCATGAGAGACCGTGCCGATGCCTTATGATTTCCTGTCCGACCTGCTCGTGCTGGAAGTCGCCCAGTTCGGGCCGGATGCGCTGGGCGGCTATCTTGCCGACATGGGCGCGCGCGTCATCAAGGTGGAGCCGCCAGAGGGCGATCCGCTGCGCTATTCGGGCGCGCTCGCCGTAGGGTCGCCGGACGGCTTCAGCTACATGCATCTGCGCTGGAACCGGGGCAAGGAAAGCCTGATGCTGGACCTGACCACGGACCGGGGTGTGGCCGATTTCCTGAAGCTCGCCGCCCGTGCCGATGTGGTGATAGAGGGGATGCGCGCGGGCATACTCGACCGGCTGGGCGTCGGCCATGAGGCGCTCGCCGCCGTCAATCCGCGCCTCGTCTTCTGCTCGGTGTCGGGCATGGGCCGGTCCGGCCCCTATCGCGCCATGGCCTCGCACGGCCCGTCCTTCGACGCTTTTGGCGGGCTGGGCCGTCCCACCGGCGAGAGCATCAGCAAATATGAAGGAGTGCAGCCCGCCTCGGTCGGCATGCACGCGGTGAGCCTGCATGCGGCGCTGGGCGTGCTGTCGGCGGTCATCGGCGCGCGGCGGACGGGCAAGGGCGCGCTGATCGAGGTGGCGGCGGCGGAATCGGCCGCACACTGGCTGCCCGACGCGGTAGAGCCGCTGCTCAACGGCGCGCTCAACCATGATCGGCCGGGCTTCAATGATCCGAGCGGGCGGATGCGGCTCTGGGCGCGGATGGACAATTATGCGACCCGCGACGGCAAGCTCATCTATCTGATGTCCCTCACCGAGAAATCGTGGAACGCCCTGATCGGGGTGCTGGGCCGCCCGGATATTCAGGCGATCTACGACCGCGCGCCGCAGACCGGCACCGAGGATGCCGAGGTCGCGGCGGCGCTGCGCCAGGCGTTTCTGGAAAAGGACCGCAACGCCTGGCTGGCGCTGTTCCGGCAGGCCAATGTCGCGGCCATGCCGGTCAACGATTTCGAGGACCTGATCCGCGATCCGCATTTCCTCGACCGCGACAATCTCTACCGCGTCGATCTGGACGAGGCCGGGCCGCTGACGCTGCTGGGCACGCCGGTGCGGGTCGAGGGGGAGAGCTTCTCCGCCCGCCTCGCCCCGCGCCTCGACCAGCAGGGCGATGCCATCCGCGCCGAGTTCGGCTTGCAGGCGGAGCCGGTCGACCCATGACCGGGACCGGCTTGAAAATGTTCCCTGTTTGTTCTATGCATCGTCCATGCAAGGAACATTCGATTTCGGCGCTGCCGGTGATCTGCTGTGGGTCCGCGATCAGTTGCGGTCCTGCTTCGAGCGGGTTCGCTCGATCCCGCTGCGCACGCCCGTCGGCCAGCTGGTGAAATCCTCGATCAGCGGTCGCACCCGCGATGAGGTTTCGACGCTCGCCTATCGGCGGCTCGTCGAGACCTATCCCGGCTGGGCGGATGTCGCGAATGCCGCGATCGCCGAGGTCGAGGCCGTCATCGGCGACGTGACCTTCCCGGATGTCAAGGCGCGCTATCTTCACGATGCGCTTCAGGCGATAGCGGCGCGACAACCGGATTTCGATCTGACCTTCCTCCACCAGTTCGGCGTCGGACAAGCGCTCGCCTGGCTGGAGCGCCTGCCCGGCGTGGGGCGCAAGGTGTCGGCGTCCACGCTCAACTTCAGCACCCTGCACATGCCCGCCTTCGTCGTGGACACGCATATCCTGCGGATATTGCGCCGTTTCGGCTTCGTGCGCGGCAAGGCCGATACGCGGAACGCCTATGAGGCGGTGATGGCGACGGCGCAGGACTGGAGCGCCACCGATCTCGCCGAACTCCATATCCTGATGAAGCGCCTCGGCCAGACCGTCTGCTGCGCCGACCGCTCCGATTGCCGCGACTGCCGGATCGGCCTGCGCTGCCGGGCAGCGGCGAGCACCCTCCCTCTCAGTTCACGCGCTGCACGCCCTCGCTATAGTCGATCCGTATGCGGACCCAGGCGCCCAGTTGCGGGCGGCCGTTGATGCGGGGCGGGACCACCAGAAACTGCCATGCCGCGCGCCGCACCGCCTGCCCCAGACCGGAACCGAGCGGGCGCTCCTCCAGTATCCGGCAATGGTCGACGCGAAAGCGCTCGACGGTCTGGCAGGCGATCAGGCCATAGCCGTTGCGAGGCATGTCGGACGGGAGATAGCCCGCCAGTTCCGCGCTGGTCGGCTCCCTGTACCATTCGGCGTTGTAGAGTTGCGCACCGCCCGGCCCGTCCCCCGGTCCGTAGACCGACGCGGCATCCTTGCCGTTGGCGCTGCCGTCGCCGCGCCGGCTTTTGATCCGGCCGATATCGGACGCGGCGAACTCCTCAGGGCTGAGCAGGATCATCGAGGGAGCCTCCACCTGCGGCCTCGGCACAGGGGTGTCGGGGCGATCCTTCGGCGGGACGACACGCTCGACCGCTTCCTTCCGCCGCGCCTGCGCCGCGCTCTCGCGCGCCTGCACCGCCTTGGCAGCGCGCTGCTCGCCCGCATGGGGCGCGGGCAGATCGAAAGTGGCGAGGCTCTGGTCGGCCCGCCGGAACGGGATGATATCGGGCGTCAGCCAGAGCAGCAGGAAGGCGATCAGGACATGGATGAAGACGGTCAGCGCGATCGCGGCCGACCGCTCCCGCAGGCGCACGTCCCGCTGTGGCCGGGACAGGGCAAGCGAGGTCGATCGCATCAGCATGGGCACCCGATCAGCACGGCGCCCGCGTGGGGATCACGGCAAGGGAGAATGCGGCGCGGCTCGGCATTCGGGGTGGCCATCCAAAGCTAAGAAGAACGCGGCGCCATCCGTCTCAATCCGGCTGCCGCAGCGCAGGCTCTAGGCCGCCTCATGCCTTCCCGCAAGCCATTAGCGACAGATCGGAGCAGCCTTCCCCCGCCGCCGCCCCTCTCCTTCCGCCGCCGGATTACAGGCCCTGGGCGCGCGCCTGCGCCTTTGCCCGTTCTTCCCCGTCATCCCGTCCGCTCGGCGCGCTCGCCGGACGGCCGAAGAGATAGCCCTGCACCTCGTCGCATCCCTCATCCTCCAGCAGGGTCAGCTGCACGTCCGATTCCACGCCCTCGGCCAGCACCGGCACGTTGAGGCTGCGCCCCAGCGCCAGCACCGCGCGGATGATCGCCCGCGCCTGCGGCCGCTCATGCGCCTGAAGCAGGAAGGACTTGTCGATCTTGATCTTGTCGAACGGGAAGGAATGCAGCGTGTCGAGCGAGGAATAGCCGGTGCCGAAATCGTCGATGGCGATGCTGACCCCCATCCCCTTGATCGCGCGCAGCACATGCAACGCGCGCAGCTTGTCGCTTATGATCGCGGTTTCGGTGATCTCCAGCTCCAGCCGCCTGGGCGACAGGCCGCTTTCCAGCAGGATCTGCGCGACCAGTTCGGGCAGATTGGGCTGGGTCAGCTGCACCGCCGAGATGTTGACGGCGACCTTGCACTGTTCCGGCCAGCGCGCAGCCTCATGGCAGGCCTGCCGCAGCACCCATTCGCCGATCGCGAAAATCTCGCCCGTTTCCTCGGCGATCGGGATGAAATCGGCAGGCGACACCGCGCCGCGGACCGGATGCCGCCAGCGCAACAGCGCCTCATAGCCGGTCAATTCGCCGGTCCTGAGCGAGCGTTGCGGCTGATAGAGCACGGCCAGTTCGTCGCGCTCCAGCGCCCGGCGCAGGTCGTTGGCGATCTGGCGGCGATCGCGGGCGACCTCGTCCATCCCCTTCTCATAATAGCAGATATTCTCGCCGATGCTGGCCTTGGCGCGGTACATCGCGAGGTCGGCATTGTTGAGGATCTGCTCGCGGCAATTGCCGTCCTGCGGGTAGAGGGCGATGCCGATGCTGGCGGCCAGCACATAGTCGTTGTCGTTGGCGGTGCCCGCCTCATCGAAGCAGGAGGCGAGCCTCCGGACGAAATCGTCGAATTCGCCATCGTTGCGGAAGGCCTTGGCCGCCGCGAACTCGTCGCCGCCGAACCGGGCGACGATCTCGTCCCCGGCCAGCACGTCCCTGAGGCGGGAGGACAGCATCTTCAGCGCCTCGTCGCCGACCGAATGGCCACGCGTGTCGTTGATTTCCTTGAAGCGGTCGAGGTCGAGCACCGCCACGCCCAGCCGGCCGCCGGTCCGCCGGGCCAGCTCGATCTCCGTATCCACCCGCTCGTTGAAATGGGCGCGGTTGGGCAAGCCGGTCAGGCCGTCATGCATCGCCAGATGGGCAATCCGCGCCTCCGACTGCCGCCGTTCGGTGATGTCGCTGAAGGTGGAGACCCAGCCGCCATCGGGCAGCAGCCGCGTGGCGATGGAGACGATGAAATCCTCGTCGAAATCGTAGACGACCGGCGAACCCGACGGGGTGTCCCTCGCCTGGTCCATCAGGCTGCGCATGGTTTCGAGCTGGCGCTCCATGCCCTCTTCCCCGCCATGCGTCCGCGCGCGAATCGCCATGGCCTGCACGTCCGACACATGCAGGCCGGGGCCGACATCGCTTTCGGCCAGATGCCACATCTCCAGAAAGCGGCGGTTGCGCAGCACCAGATGGCCGGAGGCATCGAACAGGCACAGGCCCTGATGCATATGCTCCATCGCCGTATCCAGTTGCAGCCGCATTTTCTCCAGCCGGTCCTGATCTTCCTTCAGCCGGGTCATGTCGCGGGTGATCTTGGCGAAACCCATATGCCTGCCTTCGTCATCGCAAACGGTCTGGATCGAAAAATGCGCCCAGAACCGGCTGCCGTCCTGACGCAGATGCCAGCCTTCGCCGGAATAGCTGCCTTCGCGCAACGCGGCCGAGAGCATCTTCTGCGCCTCGCCCCCGGCAAGCTCCCGGAACGCATCGAGCGGCAGGCCCCGCGCGGCGTCCGGCGCATAGCCGAACAGGCGCGCGGCCCCTTCGTTCCAGCTCGTCACCCGACCGTCCGGCCCCAGCATGCAGATGGCGTAATCCGCGATGCCCTTCACCAATATGCTGAACTGGCGCTGCTTCGCCCGGATCGCGAGGGTGGCGTTGCGGCTGATGGCCGCCGCGACGACCGAGAGGACGAGGGTGAGGAAGGCCACCGCCGAAATGCCGACGGACATGATGCCCGGCGACAGGGTGAGCCCCGGATCGGCGGCGGGCCGCGACGGTATGAGGCTGAGCGAGGTCATGCCGGTGAAATGCAGCAGCATCACCGCCAGGACGAGCAGCGCGCCCGCCACGATGCCGCTGGAGACGGTACGCCCGCGAATGGCGAGCGGCAGCGCGAGGACCAGCGGGGCGATGGCGAACAGGATCGACGCCAGCACATATTGGCTGTCCCACCGGAACAGCGCGGGCATCTCGATCGCGCTCATGCCGAGATAATGCATCGCCGCGATGCCGCCGCCGACGATGGAGGCGCCCATCACCGCGCCCCACCGGCCCCGGCGTGCGCAGGCGACCGTGAAGCCGAGCACGGTCATCGCCACCGCCACGCCCAGCGAGGCCAGCGTCGGCAGCGGGTGATAGCCGGTGACGAGGCCCGGATCATAGCCGAGGATGGAAATGAAATGCGTCGCCCAGATGCCGAAGCCGGTCACCGTCCCCGCGATGGCGAGCCATTTCCGGCGCAGGCGGCCGCTGCTTCGGCGGACCTGCCGCAACAGCATCACCGCGCCGCCCGCCGACGCGATGCAGACGAGCGCCGCGAGGATCACCAGCACGAGATCATGCCGGTCACGGATGCAAAACAGGATTGGAAGCACATTTCCTCCCTCAGCCATGGTTATATTTTGCGGCCACCTAGCCCCCAACCGGTTAAAACTCCGGTAATTTGGCGGCAGGCCCGCCCGGACGCCCCGCCGGTCGGGCCAAACCCGCGCTTCTCATATGCGGGCGGCGCTCTATGATGGGCCGCGACGGCATAAGGGGGCATGATGGTGATCTGGCTAGAGCGGCGGTCCGGCTGGACGAAGAAATCCCAGGACGCGCGGACGCCCGGCGATATCGATTATGGGCGGGTGATCCATTCCGCCTCGTTCAGGCGGTTGCAGGGCAAGACGCAGATCCTCAACCTGGGCGACAGCGACTTTTATCGCACAAGGCTGACCCATTCGCTGGAGGTCGCCCAGATCGCGGCGGGGATCGGTGCGCAGCTGCGCCACAATTTCCCCGGTCACGACGCGATCGGCTATGTGCCCGACCGCAGCATGATGCAGGCCATCGCCTGCACCCACGACCTCGGCCATCCGCCCTTCGGCCATGGCGGCGAGGTCGCGCTCAACTATTGCATGCGCGACCATGGCGGGTTCGAAGGGAACGGGCAGACCCTCCGCATTCTTTCAAGGCTGGAGAAATTCTCGGATGCCCATGGCGCGGACCTCTCCCGCGAGGCGCTGCTCGGCGTGCTGAAATATCCTATAGCCTATGGCGTCGCCGCAAATCCCGAAATCGTCCCGGCGATGCTCACCGGAACAAGCGGCGTCGCGTTGCTCGACCGCGACGCGTCCAAGCCGCCGAAATGCTATATGGACAGCGAGGCGGATATCGTCGCCTGGCTGCTCCAGCCGCTCTCCGATGGCGACCGGGCGCTTTTCCAGGCGTGCGACTTCAAGCCGGGCAAGCACGCCAGGGCGCGGCACAAATCCTTCGCGTGCAGCATCATGGACCTTGCCGACGACATCAGCTTCGGCATTCACGACATGGAGGACGCGCTGGCCCTGCGGCTGGTGGATCAGGCGGGCTTCCGCAAGCATGTGACGCCCGAAAGCTGCGAGGGCCTGCTCGACTATCTCAACTCGAACTATGCGGGCCAATATGGCAACGACGTCTATGAGGGCCTGATAGAGCGGATTTTCGCCGACGGTTCGAAGCGCAAGCACCAGATCAACCGCATCCTGAATTTCATCATTCCCAGCGTGGAAATCGCGGAAGCGCCGGAATTCGAGGAACCCCGCCTGCGCTATCGCGCCCGCCTGCCGGAGCCGGTGATGCGCTTCGTCGAGGCGGTGAAGGACTTCATCCGCGAGGAAGTCATCCTCAGCCCCAGCGTCCAACACCTCGAATTCAAGGGGCAGATGATGGTGATTTCGGTGTTCGAGGTACTGAAATCGGACCCGAAGAGCTTCCTGCCGCCCGACATTTTCGCCCGATACGAACGCAGCCCCAACCCGCTGCGCGACATCTGCGACTATGTCGCCGGCATGACCGACGCCTATCTGCTGAAAACCTACGAACGCCTGTTCGCACCGAGGATAGGGTCTGTTTTCGACAGGCTTTAGGTGCGGTGTTTGGGTTATGGTGCGCCAAGCTGGATAAAACCGACGAATATGAGTCGCCGTTCCTACTACGCTAGGGCCGCACTTCCCCGCATTGCCCTGCCATTCCCCGCCGCCATGCCCCGATTTACCGCTTGCATCCAAAGGGGCGTTCTCTAATCGCGCCTCCGCCGTCAATCTGTATCTTGATTGCTGCCCGCCCCGGGGTCACGGTTCTCTCCGCGGTCGGCAATGCCGCCGCAACATCTGGTACGAAGCCGAGGTGCTGCAAGGTCCGCAACGGGCTCTCTTGAGGATCAAGAGGCCCAAGGCCCTCTTGCGCAGTCACCTACATCCTCGCCCCATTGGGCAAGCATCCCATCCGGCAAAATGCCCGGATGGAATCAGAGACAGGTTGCGTCAGGCCGTTGCGGGATCCTCTGGCCAGCGGAACGTTTCACCCGAGCGCCAGATGCTGTGGAGAATTACCGACAGCTTGCGCGCCAGAGCGACCCGCGCCTTGCCATTGCCCGACCGTCTGGCGATCGCCTCTGCCCACTCCTTGAGCGGGGAGGCGCGCTTGATCCGCGCCAGGATCACGACAGCGGCTTCATACAGCAGCGTTCGGGTGAGAATGTCGCCGCACTTCGATATTCTTCCGCTGCGATCGACCTCGCCCGACTGATATTGCCGCGGCGTAAGCCCGCAATGCGCGCCGACAGACCGAGATCGGCGGAACCTGGCCGGATCCTCGACGGTGCTCACGTAGGCGAGCACAGACAATACGCCGATGCCAGGCACGCTCATCAGCAGCCTGCAGACTGGACTAGCCTTGACCAATACGCGCACGGCTTTGTCAAAGACAGCGATCTGCTCCCGCAACTGCCGCCAGGCGACGAGCATGGGTTGAACGACCGGCGCTACATCCGAACGATCAGTAAGCAAGGCTTCAACGCGCCGGTCGAATGGCAGACCGCGCATCGCGCCCGGCAGCAGACCAAATGTCTTCAGCACTCCGCGAATGTGGTTCGACAACCGCGTCGTCATGCCGACAAGTTGGGCACGGGCGCCGAGCAAAGCCCGTGCGCGGTGAGTGTCGAACGACTTCACGTGAACCGAACGATACCAGCCTGTGCGCATAATCTGTGCCAGTCCTTCGGCATCATTCTGGTCCGTTTTGTTGAGCTGCATCTTGAGGGCAGCACGTGCATGTCGTGCATCGAGGCACACAATATCGAAGCCTCGGTCGCGCAGCTCATGAACCAGCCACGGCGTCATCGGACCTGTCTCGATGCCGAGACGCGCTTCAGTGCCGGCCCGACGGCGCACCGCCACCTCAATCTGCTCTGGCGTCGAGCCGCATTGGTCTCGCCAAAGCCTTTGCCCCTGCGCATCGACGGCGCAGATCGCCGTCATCTTCTGCGACACGTCCAATCCAACGTAGTGAATCATGATAGCCTCCGATGGTCAAACCACCGGGCGAGCTCGCCCGGACCGCGACACTACCAGCGACTCATCGCGCGCCGCGATTACCGGATGTCCACAGATGTCGTTCGTTCACCGCGACATCGAGAAATCGGATTGGCTTGATTTGGGCCAATAGCCGGGGGGTAGCTTTTGGAACATTAGCTTACAAAGCAGCCTTTCATAGCGCCACCCCGCAAGGGGTCTCCCTGTAACTTACTAAATCCAGCGATGAGTGGTTACCTTGCAAATGCTGCGCGCGGCCATCTGCGAGCACCGTTCCCCGAAGGCCGCAGGTTCGATCCAGCGGGGCGCGCGCCAACCTCCAATCTAAGGTCATGTCGGTGGCGATCATTTCATTACTCCAGTAACATTCCGTTACAGGTGCCACAGGGGCCCTGTCCGTTTCTTGATTCGAAAGCGCTCAGCGACGCCGCGCGCATGATCGCGCTTGCAAAACGGATCCATTTCGTAGATCTAAGGAGCATGATGCCTGTAAAAACTGATCCGTTCTTGACGAACTCGGCCGCCTCGGCGATCGATGCGGTCCGCGCAGGATCGCCGTTTGTTGTCTTTAACAGGCTGCGGAAAAAGGAGCTTCCCTTGGGCCTGCCCAGGTGATTCGAGGTTCTTCTACTCAGGTGGAAGGATGTTAGATGCGCGGGGGAGATCACCGGAGCGAGGGTCTGTTTTCTTACGTGAGCTGTGAAGCTCGGGTTCCCGCAGACCACCCACTTCGTGCAATCCGCGCGATTGTCGACGAAGCTCTCGAGGTAATGTCGCCGGATTTCGACGGGATGTATTCTCGGATCGGCCGGCCGTCGATCCCGCCCGAGAAGCTGCTGCGTGCGCTGCTCCTGCAGGCCTTCTATACGATCCGCTCAGAACGCCAGCTGATGGAGCAGATGGATTATAACCTGCTCTTCCGCTGGTTCGTCGGTCTGTCGATGGACGCGCCGATCTGGGATGTGACGGTCTTCACCAAGAACCGCGAGAGGCTGCTGGGCGGTGATATTGCCGCCAGATTCTTAGCTGCCGTCCTGGGGCAATCTCGGATCCAGGCCCTTCTGTCAGACGACCACTTCTCAGTCGACGGCACCCTGATCGAAGCCTGGGCCAGCATGAAGAGCTTCAAGCCCAAGGACGGCAAGGCTTCGAACGGTGATGACGGCGGCGCTTCGGGTGCTGGGGGAAGTGAGCAAGCTAAGACCAATGGACGCAATACCGAGCGCGATTTTCATGGTGAGAAGCGAACCAACGCCACCCACACCTCCACCACCGATCCTGATGCCCGCTTATTCAAGAAGGCACGCGGCCAAGCCGCAAGACTGTGTCACATGGGCCATGTTCTAATGGAGAACCGGCATGGGCTGGTCGTCGACGCGACGCTCACTCATGCCACGGGAACGGCCGAACGGGAGGCCGCGCTGACCATGCTTTCTCGCATGAAAGGGCGACATCGCATCACGCTGGCGGCGGACAAGGCCTACGATACGGCCGGCTTCGTGGGCGCCTTACGCGACATTGGCGTTACGCCGCACGTAGCCCAGAACAATACCAACAGGCGATCCGCAATCGATGGGCGCACCACCCGGCACCCCGGCTACGCCGTTTCGATGCGGATCAGGAAAAGGATCGAAGAGGTCTTTGGCTGGGCCAAGACAAGCGGAAACCTGCGCAAGACCCGGCATCGCGGGCAGGACCGAGTAGGCTGGAACTTCACGCTGACCGCCGCGGCTTACAATCTGGTCAGGTTACCCAAGTTGCTGGCGACAGCGTAGCTATGCCTGAAATCCGCCGAATGCTGGGTTTTTGGCAGGCTGCACCGGCCACCAATGCCAATGCATCCGCGTGCTTGCCGCTAGAACCTCTCGACCGTGTCGATAAACCGGCCCGACGGAGGTCTTTTTCCGCGCCCTGTTAACGGTGACTGCGCCGCGCTGCTGGCCGAAATGGCCTCGGGCTGCGTGGATCTCTTCATCACTTCTCCCCCATATTTCATGGGGAAGTCATATGACCGGTCTTACCGCGTGGAGGACTTCTACAAGGACGTTCGCTCGATCGCGCCCGATTCTTCTCGCATCGTTCGGCCTGGCGGCAACATGGCGTGGCAGGTCGGCTACCACGTGACCGACAGCCACCTTCTCCCTCTCGATTTCGCGGTCCACGACGTGTTTCGAGCGGACGAGAGCATCAATCTGCGCAATCGCATAATCTGGCAGTTCGGTCACGGGACGCACGCAAAGCGCCGTTTCAGCGGCCGGCACGAGATGATTCTCTGGTATGGCAAGGGTAGCGACAGCTATTTCGATCTGGACGCCGTACGCGTGCCCCAAAAGTATCCCGGCAAGAAGCACTATAAGGGGCCACGAAAAGGCGAGTACAGTGGCAATCCCAATGGCAAAAACCCGTCTGATGTATGGGACATTCCGAACGTTAAGGCGAAGCACGTCGAAAAAACGGCACACCCTTGCCAATTTCCGATCGCCTTGGCACAGCGCCTAGTTCGAGCTCTTTCTCCGATCGGCGGGTTAGTATTTGACCCATTTAACGGCTCCGGGACAAGCGGCATCGCCGCATGCCTTGAAGGTCGGCAGTTCCTGGGCGCCGACACTTCCACCGAATTTTGCGAGATCGCGGTGGAGCGATATAGGCAACTTCAAACAGAGACACTGCCCTATCGACCCATCGACCGGCCCATCCTTCAACCCACTGGCAAGGAGGCTGTGGCGAAGACTCCACCTCACTTCGCTTTTCGAGAACAGGATTAAACGTAAGCGTTGCACCGTCACGCCATGGGGATTTCAACGTCCTGAGCGTTTATTGAGGGGTTTGGACGTCGGAGTTCAGGCGGCGAGAGCGACCTGGTCATCAGATTTTGGCGCCCAATTCCACGGCATCAGCTCGTCCCAGCGCGAGGCTGGCCAGTCATCCGCGATCTTTTCCATGACGTCGGCGATGTAGGCTTCTGGTTCAACGCCACAGGATTTGCATGTCTCAATAATACTCAGTATTTTTGCAGCACGCTTGCCGCCTTCTTCCGAACCGGCAAAAAGCCAGTTGCGTCTTCCAATGGTAATTCCACGAATCGAACGCTCAGCGATCAGGTTATCGATCTCGAGTTCGCCATTGTAGAGGAAGCGGTTGAACGCGCGCCATCGCTTGAGACCGTAATTAAGCGCGGTTGCTGTGTCGCTGCGCCCGGACATCTGGGCGAGTTGCTTCTTTGCGAACCGGCCCAGTCCTCTGACCAAGGATCGGGATCGCGTTCGCCGGACCGCAAGCCGTTCAGCGGCAGGCATGCAGCGTATCTCCTCCTCGATCTTGTAGATTTGCTGGACGCGCGCGAGGAACCCGGTGGTGGTGTCGGTCGGCTGGGCCTCGTGCAGATCGAAGAGCTTGCGCCGCCAATGCGCGAAGCATCCCACTTCATGAATCCCGCGGCCGTAGAGCCGATTGTACCCAGCAAAGCCGTCTGCTTGCAGATAACCTCGAAAATCCCCCAGTTCCTGTTCGACATTCTCGCCGGCGCGTCCGGTCGTGAACCGGAACCAGACGATCGGCGGCTCGGTCGAGCCGGAGTTGCGATCGTCGGCGACATAGGTCCACAGAAACGCCTTGTGGGTCTTGCCGGTACCGGGATCGAGCATCGGGATGCGCGTGTCGTCGGTGTGCAGAATGTTCCGCTTGCGACCAAGTTCGCGCAGGCGGTTGTAGATCGGATCGAGGAGATGGGCAGCATATCCGGCGCTGCGTGCCAGGGTCGAGCGGTCCATCTCGACGCCCTTGGCCGCCATCATCGCCGACTGGCGGTAGAAAGGCAGATGATAGCCCCACTTGGCGACGATGATGTGCGCGAGCGTGGTGAAGGTGAGTTTGCCCTTGGCGATCGGCTTAGGCGGCGGGGCCGCCTGGATGATCTTGTCGCAGGTGCGGCAGCTGTACTTCGGCCGGATAGTCTGCAGCACCTCCCAGACCTGGCTCACTAGGTCGAGCATCTCGTCGTTGTCCTCGCCGACCAGGCGCAAGCCGCTGCCGCAATCGGGGCAGCAGCTTGCGCTCTTGGGTTCGCGCACGACGGTTCGCCGCTTGAGTGTGTCGGAAAGCCTGCGATCGCGCGGTTTTGCAGGCTTGGCAGCCTGGACGGCAGGTGCCTCTTTGGGCTCGCCCTTCGCGCTCTCCGACTGGTCGGCTTCGAGGTCTTCAATGCCCAGCCGAAGCTGTTCGAGCTTCTCCGACGAGGTGCCGAACCGCTTGCGTAGAAGCTTGTGGACGCGCAGCTCCAGCTTCTCGATGCACAATGCTGTGATCTTCTTCTCGGCCTCGGCCTGACGCAGTTTGTCCTGGGCGTCGGCGATGATCTGAACCTGGCGAAAAATGGTGGCATCGCGCTGGGCCAGGGCCGCTTCGAGAGCAGCGATTTTAGCGCTTTGGTCGGCGCTTAGAGGGGCCCTGTTCGCCACCTCGAATCTATATCAGAGGTCCCCGTGCCGCCCAAGCAAAAACCTCGGAAAACTACGGAAAACACGCACAAACTACCCAGCCAATCGCGGTCTGAGCGTGCGCGACGGTGCGCGCCAGTCCACGCCGTCGAGAAGTAGCGCGAGGTCAGCCTTCGAAAGCGCTACCGCGACCCGTTCCTTGGCGCTCGGCCACACGAAATGGCCCGCGTCCAGGCGCTTGGTGAACAGCGCGAACCCCTGGTCGTCGTGAGCCAAAATCTTCACGACATGCCCTTTACGTCCTCTGAAGCAAAACACGGCGCCGGTGTGGGGATCCATGGAGAGCGCCTGCTGCACGAGGCGGGATAATCCCTGGATCCCGTTCCGCATGTCGGTGACGCCACAGCACAGATAGATCCGGTTGGTCGGCACCACCGTAATCATCGGTTCAGCGCCTCCAGGATCAACGTCAGCGTTCCCGGGTCGGCGGCGCCATCGACGCGCATCTCCACGCCCGACGGAAAGGCGATTACGATGGCGCTGTTCTCTGCGTAATCGGCCAAACCGGACGGTAGGGGCGCTGGCGGGGAATCCGCCGCCACCTCGACCCGGACGAACGCCGGCGTCACGTCCGTCTCGCTCAGTTCGCCGGCCAACAACTGCCGGCGCCAACCATAAATCTGTGAGGACTTGATCCCGAAGCACTGGGCCACTTCAGAAACTGACGTGCCCGGCTGCATCGCCATCTCCACCAGCGCCCGCTTCTCCGCGTGCGAGCGTCGGCGACGGGGGGCACTTCGCGCCAAGCCATCCGCGCCTCCGGACTGTTCCAATGTCATGCCGCCCATGCTGCATCGTCAGCGCCCCATTACCAAGGCCGGTTCGTGCAGCGCTTACGACCTATTTCTTCCACCGCAAGAACATCAACGCCAAGGGCGAGCCGCAGTCGTGGACCGACGATCTGCTGAACGGCAAGGAAGAGGCGATCGACGTGTCGAGGGTCGCCGTGTCGATGAACGGCATCGAATTGCAGAACCGCGAGTTCGTCGCGGCGATCCGCGAGAGCCGGGAGCCCAATGCCAGCGTCGCGCAAGTCCTGTCGTGCTACCGTGTCCCCGATGTGCTGGAGAAGCAACTCGACGCGACGCGCGACCCATCACATTTGGACCTTCAGCCGTGAGTCGAGTGAACGCTTGCAATTCACAGGGGTGCCCAAGATAATCGTATTAAGCCGCGCCTAGTGATGTGTCGCAGGGGCAGTTTTCAGAGAAACATAAAATAGAATCTATACGCGAACTCTGAATTCGTCATCTTCTGATTCTAGAGCCAGATCAAGTATTTTTGTTATGTGGGCATTACTTAACGTGACAGCACGTTCTACGTCACGGTCGAGTACTGCCTCCATAATTTGACGATGTTCTTCCTCTATTTTTGAATGTCGTGGTGCCACCAATGCCCGATATCTTGTCGTAAGATCGAATAGCCGGTCGTTAAAATCCGTCAACCATCGAGATCCGCATGCTGCGATAAGCGCTTGATGAAAGTGGCGATGAGCCACCTCGATTTCTGGATTCAAAGTAGATTCAGAGCCGTCCAGCATCTTTGGCGTGCGAGATAGCCTGAAATGCGCGACAATTACTGCCTCATCTGTAGAATCGGTAGCATTTTCAATTGCCTCTCTAAATATGATTTCATTCAAAAGACACCGGGAGCGAATCATATCTTTCAGTTTTTTTTGGCTGAATTTTGGTACGCGAAAGCCTTTCTGATCGATCTGTTGCACAAAACCTTCGGCCGACAGGCGGTTGAGGACTTCTCTTAGTGTCTGATCCGAAATTAAGGTGAGTGGTATCAGCAGGTTAGCTTGACGGCTCGGCCTGTCATTGATTCATGGGTTTTGCGAAAAACTACCAAGGATCAACGATGTGGACCGATACCACTCGCGCGCTTCATGCGCGACGCGGGCTGATTTTGCCAAGTGATTTGACGAATGCCGAGTGGTTGGTGCTGGAGCCGCTGCTGCCGTCCGCCTCGCATGTGGGGCGGCCTCGCAAATGGCCGATGCGCCGGATTGTCGAAGCGATGCTTTACCTGCTGCGTGGTGGCTTGCCATGGCGGATGCTGCCCCCATGCTTTCCGCCGGTCTCGACGGTGCGGCGCTGGTTTTACCTCTGGCGCGACAACGGCCTGTGGCTGACGATGAACCATGTGCTGCTCATGGCTTCGCGCGAGATGACGGGCCGCGAGGCCTCGCCGTCGGCGGGTGTGATCGACAGCCAGAGCATCAAAACCACGGAAAGTGGCGGTCCTTGCGGCTATGACGCTGGCAAGAAGGTGAAAGGCCGCAAGCGCCATATCCTGACCGACACCGAGGGAAACCTGGTGCATGCCGTGATCCACACCGCTGACATTCAGGACCGCGATGGTGCGCCGATGGTGCTGCGCGAAATCATCCGGCGCTTTCCGTGGTTGCGGCACGTCTTCGCCGATGGCGGCTATGCTGGCGACAAACTCCGGGAGGCTCTGCGGCGAATTGGGAAATGGACCGTCGAAATCATCAAGCGGTCAGACACCGCCAAAGGCTTCAAGGTGCTGCCCCGCAGATGGGTTGTTGAACGCACGCTGGCATGGCTCAACCGGAACCGACGCCTCGCCAAGGACTTCGAGCAAACCATCGCATCGGCAACGGCGTGGCTTTTCATCGCATCCATTCAACTCTTCACGCGCCGCATCGCAAGGGCATGAAATAACGCCGAATAATTATGAATCAGGCACTTATAGGCGTCGCACCCGTGCCATAACGCTCCTGCAACGCGCGTATTCCAAGGCGCACCCCGGCTGGGAATACGCCGGATAGCAAGTCGGCCCGAAGGGATTGATAAACTGAGGAGGTCAAATTAGGTAGCTTGTCGTCCCCAAGCCCTTCGGTTGGTGGAACTAGTGACAGACGTGGCATCGCTGAAATCCCGTTTGTGGATATTTTGTCGATATTACCCTGCTGTGTAGACTTTTGAAAGGGTGGCAACCTTACATCAGCTGTGGATAGGTAGTCGTCTCGGCATTTCTCCCGCTAACCGCGCAATGCCTGCAAACCGAAGCGCTTTCCTCGTGCCTTCAGGGCATGGATCATGGCTTCCATCAGTTAATGCTGTTTGCGTTCAATGGATGATCCAGAGCGATCGCACCGCTCTTTACGTTGAGGTTGTGGCGTCAATCCAAAGTTACGACTGTGATCCCATTGTTAGCTCGAAGCTCCAGCACGTCTTCATCCTCGATCTTTCCCTGAGATTTCCGCTATCCGACCATGTCTGCCGGAGCTCCTGGACCCCACTGAATACCGACCATTGTTGCAATGTCGGCTTTGTGGGTGGGCTCTGCTGCATCGAACTTGTCACCATCAGTCCAATGTTCGACGATATGACCCCATGGATCACTCCAGTAGTCGAAAACCTGACTGCCGAGGATATGTCGCCCGACGCCCCAGCGGTGCCGATAATTTCGGCTTGCCAGAAATTCTCCGCCCACCATCAGGTCGTCAAAATCGGCGACTTCAAAAGCCGCGTGGTGGAACGCGCTCCTCCCGTCCGGAAACTGGCCGAAATTCAAGGCGTGATGGTCGGATGGCTCATTTCCCCTGTCGAGCCGAATGAACAAGGCAACGCGTGCCTGATCTTCGGCGACCACCTCATCGGATATCGTGAGCCGGAACCGCTCAGCATACCAGTCCCACGTCCGGTTGATATCGGCTACGGCGTGTACCATGTGACCAAGGCGGACCACCGTGGATGGCGATGGGGCGACTCGCCGGGCGACTGTTCCTCGCGCAAGGCTTTCGCTCGTGTTCCACGCCTGCAAAGCGGGAAAAGGCGGGTTATCGGCTGCTGGAGCCCTGGCGACGACATCGATCTCGAAGCCATCGGGGTCACGTAGGCGGACGAACGATCCACCACCGGGCTCGTCGGTCATGGTTTGAATGGGAACGCCGTCGCGTTCGGCAAGGATATGCAAGCCATCCTGATCCTCGGCCTCAAAACCAAAGCCCCTGTAAGCAGGTTCGCCGAGTTCCGTCACATGAATGAAGGGCGCCGCTCCACACCCCCTCATCCACAACCGCTGAGGTGACCGTCCTGCCACGGTGAGGCCAAAATCTGTCAGAAAGTCCTGCATGGCATCGAGCTCCGGCGCCGAGAACCGGGCGTAGGCAATGTCCCGAACATTAATAGCCATTGAATCCACTCTCCCATCTGCCACCGACTCGGTGTTGCATATTTTATCGATAAAATAGCTTTCATGATTAGTATGTCGATCAAATTTGGCAAGCCCATCTGTGAGACAGTTTTGCTCGGCCGAGCAAGTCATGGCCTTAGCCCTATCTCAAACGCGCGCCTGGAATCTGCCTTGAGGCTTATGGGCTGACCTCCCGAACTCCCCTGAGTGAGCTGCGGCGCGATCGGTTAAGCGGCGGAACGCCGGAGCTTGAAAGATCGCGCCAACCTAAAACATCGATAAAATGAATTTTTACATTGACTCATCGATATGTTTGCCTATTCCTCATTGCTGTCGAGAGGCGAGGCCGTTGGCCCACGCCATAAAAGAAAGGCAAGGAGGAGGGGGAGATGCGAAAACAACTACATGTGCGAGCGGAGATTCCATGCTGGTCGTTGCGGCGTTCGGCGCCGGTGCGGCGGCGGCTCAAACTGCCGATACGCAGACAGTCGAAGCACTGGCTGAGTCGCAGAACGCGCAGTCCGAAAGTGGGCTCCAGGACATCGTCGTGACGGCACAAAGGCGCTCGGAATCAGCTCAAACGGTACCGATCTCGGTGGCGGCATTCAGCGCAGAGTCGCTAGCTGCGAGTGGCACGAAGGCGACAACCGACCTTTCAAGTCTCGTTACAGGCTTGACCGTGACGCCAGTTGGTGCTCGGCAGCCGCTCTATCTTCGCGGCGTTGGGAATTCGAACATCGCGGCCTCGCCCGCAGTGTTGCTGTTCGTAGATGGCGTATATCAACCTTTCAACATCGGTTCGCAATCGTTCAGCGATATCGCGAGCATAGAAGTTGCCAAGGGGCCGCAGGGCACTTTGTTCGGCCGCAATGCTACCGGTGGTGTCATTCAAGTTGCGACCAGGGATCCGTCGTCCGATCCTACCGGAGAATTTCAAATCGGATATGGCAATTACGATACGCTGTCAGGCAAAGCCTATCTTGCAGGGGCTCTGACATCATCTGTCCGTGCAAGCCTGGCTGGCTTCTACGAGAACCAGAGTGACGGTTGGGGCAGGAGTATTGCCACGGGCGAGGATATCTTCAAAAGCAAGAGCGTAGGGGTGCGCGGTAAGGTGGTTATCGACGTGTCGGACCTGACGTCGATAACCCTGGCGGCCGACTACACCTACAGTCGGGGCAACTCCGGGTCAGCGGTAGCTCAAGCTATCGGTGGAACCGGTTTTCTCTTCGACTACGTATCTGGAACAAAATACAGTTTGAGCCCGTACGACGTCAATGCCAATTATACGCCGCTTTATACCAGTAAAGAAGGTGGCGCGAGCATAACCGTCAAATCAGAAGTTGGTGCAGTTGATCTTCTTTCGATCACCTCGTGGCGGAAAAATCGTTCGTATACACAGGTCGACTATGATGGATCAGCGGCGCCCTTCTTCGATCTTTCACGCCATGATGAATCTACGGCGGTAACCCAGGAATTCCAGGCAAAGTCTCAAGGTGACTCTAAACTGAGCTGGGTTGCAGGGTTATTCTACTATCACAATGATAGTACGCTCACACCATTTCGTTTTGGGGGTGTCGGTGCGACTGCCGTGTTCGGCGCGCCTCTAGGCTCTCCCTATGACATTTTTGCGTTCGACACTGTCAACGCCTATGCCGCCTATGCCCAGGCTACGGCGGAAATTTTCCCCGATACACGTCTCACGCTCGGCGCACGCTACACCATCGAGAAGCACGAGCAGAACGGTTATGTTGAGGCGGGATCAGTAGTTCCCGGAACAACGGGGCGACAGTCGAAAACCTTCAGGAAGCCGTCGTTCCGAGCGTCGCTCGATCACCGTTTCGGACGCGATCTTATGATCTATGCGTCCTATAATCGGAGCTTCAATGCCGGATATTTCAACACGGCAAGTGTTGGAGGTTTTACTGCAGCCGCCAATCCGGGAGTCAAGCCGGAGACAATCGATGCATATGAGGTCGGCTTTAAGAGCGAGTTGTTCGACCGGCATGTGCGATTTAATTTGTCTGCTTTCCGTTATGATTACGCGAACCTTCAGCAGCAGATTTTTCGCAACGGCGCGCTGGCCACAGTCAATGCGGCCTCCGCCCGCATTCAGGGCGTAGATGCCGAAGTGCAGGTACGACTCCTGGGCAAACTGGATATCGCCTTGTCTGCCGAGTATCTGGATCCAAAGTATGAATCGTATCCTGACGGGCCCATGTATAGTTACGCGCCTATAGGAGCGCTTATTCTGTCATCGGGAGATGCCAAAGGTTACTCTACGCCAAATGCTCCTCATTTCAGTTTTAACGCGAGCGTAAACTACGCGATATTGTCGGATATCGGCCGATTCAATGCGTCGGCATCCCTTAATTATCGTGGAGATACCTATGGGGATTCATTTGAACGATTCAAGTTGAAGAACCGCTACCTGGCTAACGCGAGCCTGAAGTGGACGTCATTGGATGACAAGACGTCGGTCACACTCTGGGGGAAGAACCTCTTCAACGAGATATATGATGAGGCTTACTCCATGCTGGACCCTGTGGGGCCAGCAGGTACGCCAGGTGCGCCCAGGACTTACGGAGTGACGATCGGGCGGAATTTCTGACCGGGATGGTCCGACGCGTTTCTCGTTTGTCACGCGACGGCAAGCAGTAATTAAAATGGAGAACCTGAATGCGCTTTGCAAATGTCAACGGTCGCAGTGCGCTGATTACCGATGGTGGAGCATTGGACGTTGAAAAGGCCAGCAATGGCCGCTTTTCGTCCGATCCTGCAAAAATATTCTTGGCGTGGGAAGAATTCCGCCAATGGGCTGGAGCAGCAACTGGCGATCCGATATCATTCGATATCGCCGATTTGCGATCCCCCTCGCCAGAGCCAACACAGATATTTGCCATAGGGCTTAATTACCTCGACCACGCTATGGAAGCCGGCGTCAAGGAAGAGCCGTTAACTCCTGCTGTGTTCACCAAGTTTCGCAGCTGTCTCTCGGGGCCGGAACCCTATCTGAAGCTGCCCTCGGCCAATGTCGACTGGGAGGTCGAACTTGTGGCGGTTATCGGGAAGCCGGCTCATGCCGTCTCGATAGAAAATGGGCTGGACCATGTCGCCGGCCTTGCGGTCGGGCAGGATTATTCCGAACGTCTTGTCCAGCTCGAAGGTGCGATGCCTCAGTTTTCTTTCGGGAAATCCTTTCCCGGTTTTGGTCCCATTGGTCCGTGGCTGGTTTCGCTGGATGAATTTTCTAATCCCAACGATCTCGCCATCAGTTGCACGCTCAATGGCGAAACCATGCAAAGTTCGCGCACTTCCAAGCTGATCTTCTCACTGCCTGAATTGATCAACAGGCTTTCGCATGTTTGCGCGCTCCAGCCGGGCGATATTATCTTTACTGGTACTCCCAGTGGAGTTGGCGGTGCTCGTGATCCCAAAATATTTCTCAGGCCCGGCGATGAAATCATCAGCAGAATAGAAGGCATCGGCGAAATTCGGCAGATTTGTCGATAATATAATAGAAAGTCTGCCGTACGGCTATTTTTGTATAGGAGATGGACATGGCAAATCGAACGCAAGATTTGAATATCATTGATTTGTTTGATCGCGAAAACGGTATAGTCAAAGCCAGCATATATTCCGATCCGGATGTTTATAAGCTGGAGATGGAACGGATATTCTCCCGTTCATGGCTCTTTTTGGGCCATGAGGGTCAGATCCCCAAATTTGGGGACTTCTTGGTCACTACGATGGCGGAGGACTCCGTCATCGTGAGCCGGCAGGGCGACGGCACGATCACCGCCATTCTGAATCAATGCCGCCACCGCGGCAACCGTCTGTGTCTCGCGGATATGGGCAATAGCAAGTCGTTTCGCTGCACTTACCATGGCTGGGTCTATAACAGCGCTGGTGGTCTTGTCGGCATGCCCCATGAGACGGACGGCTACCACAACAAGCTCAACAAGGCGGAATGGGGCGCTATCCGCGTTCCGCGCGTTGAAATCCACAAGGGCCTGATTTTTGGCAACTGGGATGCGGAGGCCCCCGCCCTGTCTGCTGCGCTTGGTGACGTTGCCTGGTATCTGGACGCGTTCCTCGATGGCGCCGAAGGCGGTATCGAATTGAGCGGACCCCATCGGCATCATGTCAAATGCAACTGGAAATGGCAGGCCGAGCAACACGGCACGGATTTTTACCACGCCGCCATTTCGCATAACTCCGCGCTCACCGCGCTGAACCCGCCCGGCGCGCCACCGACATCGTTCGAATATACCCAGACGCCGGACGAAACCGGTTATCAGTTTGGTATGCCCGAACTGGGCCACGGTGCTGCGGGCTGGTTTCCCGCTCGAAACGACGGGCTGGTCCGGTTCGCACCAGCGCCGGCGCCCGCCTATCTTGGCGGGCCGGCGAGGGAAGAGATGCGAGCCCGGTTAGGCGATATCCGCACGGACGAAATGGGTTCGCTGGTGATGACCGTGTTCCCCAACCTGTCCCTGAATCGGGCGGCGCGATATCTGCGAGTGTGGCAACCGCGAGGCCCTAACCGGACCGAGGTGGTGCATTACATCATCCTCGACAAGAAAATGCCGGAGGAGGTCAAAGACGCTATAGTGAGGGGGACCAGTTTTTCCTTCAATGCCTCCGGACTTTTCGAACAGGACGATAGCGAAAATGTCGCCCTCTGTCACCGAGGAGCCAGCGAAGGTCACATTTCGAGGCAAACCCCGCTGAATGTTCAAATGGGGTTGGGCTTCGGTGGGCCGCATCCCGATTTTCCGGGCCAGATCAATCATGTTTACGCCGAAGAAGGAGCCCGCGCTTTCTATTCTCATTGGCAGGATCTGTTGATGGGAGGGGCGAAATAATGGACACTCGGACCAATGACGCCTTGCGGCTGCAATGGAGCATCGAGCAGTTTCTTTATGAAGAGACGGGATTGCTTGAGGAACGCCGCTTTGCCGAATGGCTTGCGCTGACAACCGACGACATCGTTTATGCCATGCCAGTTCGGACAACCCGCACTTTAAGGGATTTCGACAAACGGTTCCTGCCGATCGAGCGGGCCGGGCATTTTCGCGAGGATAAACAGACCTTGTCGATCAGGGTCAAAAAGCTGGCCGATCCGAAATCCTGGTCAGAAAATCCGCCAAGCGTGCCGCGAATATTCGTCACGAATGTCAGGGTGCGTGAGACGGAAATCGATGATGAATTTCTGGTGATTTCCAGTTTCATGTTCACCCGTACCCGCATGGAACAGAGTTATGCGCCGATCACGGGACGAAGGGAGGATATCCTCCGTCGTGCGGAGACACCTTACGGCTTCATGCTCGCACGCCGCATGATCTACATCGACCACGCCGCTTTGCCTGGCTCGGGCATTAACACTCTCATTTGATCAAGAAACGGCCAAAGATAGATGGTTACAATCACATATATCACGTCGGACGGACGTGAATTTACGGTCAATGCCGAGATCGGCGATACGGTAATGCGCGCGGCCCAAGCGCATGGTGTTCCGGGGATCGAGGCCGAGTGCGGGGGCGGCCTCACCTGCGCGACGTGCCGGGTGGGCATTCCCCCGGAATGGCAGGGGCGCCTTTCTCCAGCCAGCGCGGACGAACAGACCATGCTGGAATATTGCGAGGATCCGGCCCCAGCCACTCGCCTCAGTTGCCAGATCGAGATCGACCAGTCGCTGGATGGCCTGCGCGTCACCATCCCTGAGACGCAACACTAGAGAGGATCAAAATGTCGGGTCATCAGATATTAGTCATCGGGCGGTACGAAATTGCCGAAAAGGACATCGTTGACTTTCAGGCGGCCGCTGTGGCGACCGCCCGCGCCGCACGGCAGATCGACGGGAATATCCACTACAGTTTCTCCATCGATCTGGAGAATCCTGGCCTTTTCCACGTCGTTGAACTGTGGCGGGATCAGTCTGCTCTGGATGCCAGACTGGCGAGCGAAGAATTTCGGGAGACTGGTCGAAAGGTGGCCCAGATGACGGTGCTTAGCCGGTCTGTCACGCATTATGCCGGTGCGACCGCCACCATCCTTTGAACTTATACTGAAAAGACACGTCAACGGCGTGGGGAGAACATATGGATAAAGTGATAATCAGCTGTGCGGTCACCGGATCGGCTCATACGCCGACGATGAGCCCCTATCTGCCGATCACTCCCGCCCAAATCGCCGAACAGGCCATCGCCGCGGCAGAGGCGGGAGCGGCTGTGCTGCATCTCCACGCTCGTGATCCGAAGGACGGACGCCCGACACTCGATCCCGATGTGTATATGCAGTTCCTGCCCCGTATTAAGCAGTCGACGAAGGCGATCGTGAACATCACCACGGGCGGGAGTACCAGCATGACTCTGGATGAGCGGCTGGCGGGAGCGGAGCGCGCTTCGCCCGAACTGTGCTCGCTGAACATGGGTTCGATGAATTTCGGGCTTTATCCTATGGCCGCGCGCTACGACCGGTTCAACCACGACTGGGAAAAGCCCTTTTTGGAAGCGACCAAGGATCTCATCTTCCGCAATACGTTCGGCGATATCGAAACCATCATAGAGCGGCTCGGCAAGAGTCATGGGACGCGCTTTGAGTTCGAATGCTATGACATCAGCCATCTCTATACGCTTGCGCATTTCCTGGACCGGAAACTGGTGACGCCTCCGCTTTTCGTGCAGACGATCTTTGGCATCCATGGCGGGCAAGGCATCGACACCGAAAATCTGCTTCATGCCCGGCGCATCGCCGACAAGCTGTTTGGTGACGACTATCGCTGGTCTGTCATGGCCAGCGGCAGAAGCCAGATCGCCTTTGGCACGATGGCGGCAATCAATGGCGGTAATGTCCGCGTGGGGCTGGAGGATTCGCTCTATGCCGGACCGAGGAAATTGGCCCAGTCGAATGCCGAGCAAGTCCAGATCATCGCGTCGATCCTGCGATCACTTTCTCTTGAGATAGCGACACCTGACGAAGCACGCACCTATCTTGCACTCAAAGGTGGCGATCAGGTCGGATTCTAGGCGTAGTATCTGCATAGCCGGTGATGGTGGATTTTTTTCACCGAGACCATTGTGACAGCAGCGAGAGGTTTGAAAGCTAATGCCACATTGGGTGCAAGCGTTTTGAACGCCTTCCCCGCCGAACTATTCGGCAATTGAAACCAGGCATCTGAAGTGCCGTTCGATATCCGTCAACTCCGCTATGCCATCGCGGCAGCTGACCATGGCAGTTTCTACCGTGCGGCCCGTGCGCTGGATGTCGAGCAATCTACGCTCAGCCGGAACATCCTCAAACTGGAGCGTGTGGTCGGGGTCAGAATATTCGAGCGATCCCGCGCGGGCATCTCCATGACTATCGCGGGCACGCAATTCATCCGCAGCGCGCGCCCGATGGTGACGAACGCGGACAAGCTGGTGGCGACCATGCGGGCAGCGGGCCAGGGTCGCGCAGGCGGGCTCATGGTCGGGCATTACAGCTCGGTCTCGGCCGGCAATCTCCGCGCGACCATGCTGGGCTGGCGCAACGCGCATCCCGATGTCGAGCTGGACGGTGTGGAAGCCGACCGGGGCGCACTGCTCGCCGGGCTTGATGCCGGCGAGATCGACATCGCGATCCTGGTGGGCGCTGCCGACTACGACGGATTCCGACACGAACCGTTCTGGAGCGAGCGCGTGTTGGTCGCGCTACCGGCCAGTCATCCTCTGGCCGAGCGCGATCTGCTTCACTGGACCGATCTGCGGCGTGAGCGGTTCCTGCTGACGGCCGCCGATCCCGGCCCGGAAATCCGCGACATGCTGCTGGGTCGCCTGTCAGTCGCAGGCATCCAGCCGGACATCAAGGTGCACCGGACCAGTCGCGAGACGATCCTGAGCATCCTCGGCAGCGGGTCCGGCCTGTCCATCGTCTGCGAGGGCATGACGGGCGCGCGCTATCCCGATGTAGTCTATCGGCCCGTTCATGGCGAACAGGGACCGATGCTCATCGGCTATTCGGGATACTGGCGGAAGGGTAACGGAAATCCTACGCTGCGGCGCTTCCTCGCCTTCGTGCGCGACCGCTACGCGCTCGCCTTCGATATTCCGTGATTCTGTCCTTGGCGCTGCGCCCTGGTGAACGCCCGGTCGGTCGCCATGAACCGGGCGAGCATCGGCGCGACCAGCTTTTCGGGTGCGGCTGGCGACCCTCCGGTCTCGGACGCGAGCGCGGCGGCATAGGCGACAAGATCGCGGTGAATGGCAGCGGGCAGTTCGACGGTGAGCTTGACCGGCCGATCGTCGGCCAGTGGCCCCAGCTTCAGTTTCGTCATCGCGTGGCTCCGATGGATTCAAGCACAAGGTCGCGGGTCAGAACGACCCGCAAGGGGTGCCCCGCCCGGATGGTGAGCGTCGGCGGCACATTGAGCTGCCGGCGCACGGTCTGCTGGCCGGTCTGGCTGATGCTGTCCTGCGTCCCCCGGCGCAGCGCGCGAACGAGATCATCGTCGCTATCGGCCGCCAGCTCGGTTCCCACGCCAAGCAGCGTCGAGATCGCAGCGGCCTTGAGCATGTTTCCCCAATGCTGGTTCACGCGGTCCTGTAACCCCGCGAACCCGGCCGCATCCGTGCCGGGCTGGCGCTCGAGAACGATCGAGCGGCCGTCCGGCAAGATCAGCCGATCCCAGGCGAGCAGCACGCGTGTCTGCCCGGCGGCGATCTCGCTGTCATATTCGCCGATCAGCCGCGCGCCCTGCGGAATCAGCAGGATGCGCCCGGTGGGGCTATCGTAGACATTGGCCGTCACCTGGGCGGTGATCTGGCCAGGAAGATCGGAACGGATGCCGGTGATGAGCGCGGCCGGGATGATGCTGCCGGCCTGCACGATGTTGGGCGATGGCGGGGCGGTCAGCCGCTCGGCGCTCACTGTGCGCTGGCTGGACGCCTGCGCCATGAAGGCGCGCTTCGTGGTCTGGTCGCCTTGCGACGCTGTGCTGTCTGCCTGCGCCGGGATAGCAGAATTCGGCGCGGCGCCCATCATCGGCGGAGCGGCAGTCCCACCACTCGTGCTGCCACCGAGGAACAGGCTGGCGGTGCGCGCTGCATCGCGCTCCTGTTGGGCACGCTGGCGTGCGGCTTCCGCTGCCTGCGCGCGGAGATCAGGCTGTGCGCCGACCGGCGGGACCGGCACATTCTCCCCGCGCTGCCGGGCCGAGACGATCGGGCCGCCGAGATCACCGGGAAGCGGCGAGCCGAGTTTGGGCACCTGGCTATAGTCCTTCGGCCCCGAGGTGATGGTCTCGGCCGTTGCCTTGCTCCCGGTGCTGTAGAGTTCCTGGGTAGACTTTTCGCCCGGAGGCCGCAGCGCGTAGATCAGTGAACCGCCAATGCCGAGACCAGCGACAATCCCCATGACCGCGAGCGCCTTTCTCGACAGGCGCATGACGCGAGGTGGATTGCCCCGGAGCTGGAATGGCCGGGGATCGGCGGGCTGCGGCGCGGCGGGTGCAGTCTGCGAGGCGGTCGCCCCGGTTGCGGGTGCGGTGGCGGGATCGGTCATGGCCGCCCCCTGCGGGCAGTGACGGCTTCGTCGCGCACGATCCGCACGCGCCGCTCGCTGCGCTTGTCGCCCAGGCGCAACTCGGCGCTGGCAAACAGACGGTCCACCACCATGTAGCGGCCCTGAACGCGGTAATTGACCAGTTCGGCGCTGTCAGCCGCGCCGGTCACGAACAGCGGTGGCATCTCGCCTTGAGAGATCTGCTGAGCAAACTCGATGAAGACCTGCCGGCCATCGTCGAACGCGCGGGCAGGACGCCAGAGAACGCGGTCGCCTTCGATCCGGTAGCGGAAGTTTAGCGCCGCAACGTCGATGCCTGTGGCGATCGGCGCGGCGGCGGCTGCTGCCGCATTGGTGCCGCGCAGCGCGATGAGCCGGTCCTGCGGATAGGTCCACGAGACCGATGCCATATATGTCGCGGGCGTGGCGCGCAGCTCCAGATGATAGGTGCGCCGGTCGGTGTTGATGACGAGGTTCGTGCCGATGTCCGGCCGGGTGGGTTTCACAAGGATATGGACGCGCGCCGTGGCTCCGCTGCCGCTCACCGTATCGCCGATGATCCAGCGAACGGTATCACCGGCCGCGACCGGCCCCGGTCCCACCAGCTGCTCGCCTTCCTGCAAGGCGATGTCCGTCACCTGCCCGGGAGCTGTATAGACCTGATAGAGCGCACCGTCCGTCCAGGGATATTGCTGAATGGCATTCACATAGCCGTCGCGGCTGGGCTGGACGCGAGCGGCGGCATTGGCCGCGCCGACACGCTGGCGCGGATCGGCCGGTTCGGATCGCCGCGCACCGGCTGCTATCGGCTTCAACTGGCGGGGGAGCGGCAGCGGTTCGGGAATCGTCACCACCTCGACCATCTGCGGCGGCTGCGCCGCCGGGATCGCGGCGATCCCGGCGGGCGGATCGTCATAGGTGACAGGCAGTGATTTCGCTGCCGTGCTGGCACAGCCGCCAAGCGCGGACGCGGAGATGAACAAGGCCGGCAAGGCGGCCTTTCGAAAATGGCGATGTCTCATTGGGCCAGCTCCTTCGACCAGTTGATGGCGTTGACGAAGACGCCGAGCGGGTTCTTGCGCAGCGCATCGGGCGTGCGCGGCGTCTGCACGACGACGGTGAGGATCGCCGACCAGCGTGTGGTCTCGGCAAGACTGCCATCCTGATAGCGGCGCTCGGTCCAGGCGACGCGGAAGCTGTCGCCCGACGCGCGGATCACGCTCGACACGTCCACCGCGACCTGCACCTTGCCGACCTGTGCAAAGGGATCGTTGTTCCTGGCATGATCGTTGAGCGCCATTGCGCCGCGATCGGTCGTGAAGTCGTAGGCGCGAAGCCAGTTCTGCCGGACGATGATGGCGTCGGCCGGAATCGAGCGGACCTGCTCGATAAAGCGGGCGAGATGGAACGCGATCTGCGGATCGGTCGGCCGATAGCCGGCCTCGGCGGGCGCGACGGCCTGCGCCTCGCCCAGTCGATCGACCTGCACCACCCAGGGGACGATAGACCCTCGCGCCGATTGCCAGACGATGCCAGCGGTCAACCCGCCTGAGAGCGCCAGCGCGCCGAAGAAGGCAAGACGCCAGCTTCGCGCCTGCACGCGGGCCGCACCGATGCGGTCATCCCAGACCTGGGCGGCCCGCTGATAGGGGGTGACGGGTTCGGGTGTCTGCCCGTAGCGGATGGTTGGACGTCGGAACATTTCGGATCAGTCCTTCTGGCTGAGATCGACGGACGCACCGCCGCCACCGCCATCGCCGCCCCGCAGCGTATGGGCGGCGACAGTGGCGCCGTGGGTCATGGTCTGGCGGTGCTTCATCGCGGCCGCCCAGGCGGGCGGGTTGTCGGGCGATGATACAGGCGATGGGGCGCTCCCGGTGATCGTGCCGCCGGTAGCGGTGACGGCGGCGCGTCCGCCCGAGCGATAGCTGTCCTTCAGCGACGCGGCGGCCTTGCGCAGCGGTGACATGGCAGCGCCGACCGCTGCCTTGCCGATGCCGCCAGCGCCTCCGGCGACGGCGGCCGAGCCGGACTTGCCGGCCGAGCCCAGCGCATAGGCACTGCTCGCCGCACCCGAAGTGAAGGCAGCGCCCCTCGCGGTTCCAGCAACGGCTCCCACCGCCGCGCCAGCACCGAGACGGGCGGCAGCGGCGCCTCCCACCAGCGCCCCGCCCGCGGCGATCGCGGTTCCGGCTGCGGCACCAGCACCCAGCGCGGGGCCGCCCGAGACGATGCCGTTGGCGATGCCGGGGGCGAAGATCGCAAGACCGAGCAGCGACAATGCGCCGAGCGCAATCGACAGCACCTGCCGCGCGTCGGGTTCGGCCCCGACCGTGACAGTGAACTGGCTGAACAGCGTCGTGCCGATCCCGGTGATGACCGCGAGCACCAGCACCTTGATCCCGCTGGAGACGATATGGCCGAGCACCTTCTCGGCCATGAACGTAGTGCGGTTCCAGAAGGCAAAGGGTAGCAGGACGAACCCGGCCAGCGTCACCAGTTTAAACTCGATCAGCGTGATGAAGACCTGGATGGCGATGATGAAGAAGGCCAGGACGACGATCAGATAGGCCAGCAGCAGCACGACGATGATCGCAAGGTTGGAGAACACGGACCACATGCTGTTGAACGCCTCGGTCGCGTCGACCAGCGGCTGAGCGGCATCCAGCCCTTTCGCCGCAATCGTGCCCGGCTTCATGAACTCCGCGAGGCTGAGGGCGTCACCACTCGCCTTGAGCCCCAATCCCGCAAAGCTTTCGAACAGGATCGTCGCCAATGTCTGGAAGTTGCCGATGATGAAGGCGAACGCGCCGATGTAGAGCGTCTTCTTCACCAGCCGCTGGATGACATCCTCGTCGGCGCCCCAGGCCCAGAACAGCCCGGCGATGGTCACGTCGATCGCGATGAGCGTCGAGGACAGGAAGCCGATCTCGGCGCCGAGCAGGCCGAAGCCCGAATCGATGTAGGTGGTGAAAGTGTCGAGAAAGGTATCGACGATGCCGGTATCGCTCACGGCGCGGTTCTCCCGACTGTTTCGGCTCCATCCCCGATTTCCGGTGCGCCCTCGACGGCTGCCTTCCCGAAGAAGCGGCCGCGGTTCGCCGCCCATGCCTGTTCGCACCCGGAATCCGGCATGGTGAGCGTGGCGCAGCGTTTCAGTTCGCGCGCCAGCAGCTTCTGCTGCTCTCCTTCTTCAAGGATGGGCAGGATCGCCTCGGGCGGCGGGTCGTGCGGTTCGCGCAAGCTCGTGAGCGCCACAGCCAGCATGATCCCGGCGAGCGTCGCTATCCCTGCGATCTTCGCATTGCGCGACATCGGACGTCTCCTGTCAGTCGCGGCCGAAGAAGCGGCGGAAGCGTTCGCGTCCTTCCGCCTCGATCGCGGCCTGCCGCGCGGCGTCGAGCGCATGCGCGCGGCCCTGCGCGGCAATTGCGGCGGTGAGGTCGGCGAGTTGCTGCGATTGCAGGGCGAGAAGCTGATTGCCCGCCTGTGCGGCCTGAAGCGCGCCGGTCGCGGACTGGCTGGCCGAGACGAGCCGGTCCATCGTGCCGCGGGCGCCATCGATATTGCCGACCACGCCGGCCTGCACCTTCAGCGCATCCTCGAATGCGCCGACGCTGTCCTCCCAGCGGGCATTGGCGTTGGCGATCATCTGCGCGTGGGTGCCGGTCAGTGCGGCACCCTTGTAGCGACCGTTGAACGCCTGCTGCACGTTCTGGACATCATAGGCGATGCGCTGCGCCTCGCCGAGAAGCTGCTGGGTGCGCTGCACCTGTTGCTGCAATTGCTGGAGGGAACTGAACGGCAGCGAGGTCAGATTGCGCGCCTCGTTGATGAGGCTCGTCGCCTGCTGCTGGATTTGCTGAATCTGGTTGTTGATCTGTTGCAGCGACCGTGCGGCCGTCAGCACGTTCTGCGCATAGTTGGTCGGATCATAGACGATCCCGCCGAACTGCGCGTGTGCGGGCATAGCCGCGGTGATGCCGATAACGCTCGACGTAGCGATGGCGCTGGCCAGTATGGCGCGGCGCAGGACGGTGGATTTCATAGGGGCATCTCCTGCTGAGGTTGACTGTGGGCTTCGGGAAGAAGCTCGACGGCCCAGGCGCAGCCGCGATGGCGCAGCCATTCGGCAGCGAACGCGGTTGCCCCGTGGGTTTCGGCGATGTCGGCGATGGCGAGCTGGTCGGTCTTCGATGACGCTGCGGCGAACGCCAGCGCGACTTCGCCCAGTCCCAGCTCGAACAGCCGGTTGCCGCGCCGCGACTGGCAGTAATAATCGCGTTTGGGCGTCGCCCGGCTCAGGATTTCGATCTGGCGTTCGTTGAGTCCGAACCGTTCGTAGATCGCTGCGATCTGCGGCTCGACGGCGCGCTCATTGGGCAGGAATATCCGTGTCGGGCAGCTTTCGATGATGGCCGGCGCGATGCTGCTGGTCTCGATGTCGGCGAGGCTCTGGGTGGTGAACACGACGCTGGCGTTCTTTTTGCGCAAGGTCTTGAGCCATTCTCGGAGCTGGGCGGCAAAGTCCGGGCTGTCGAGCACCAGCCAGCCCTCGTCGATGATGATGAGCGTCGGCGAACCGTCCAGCCGGCCCTCGATCCGGTGGAACAGATAGGACAGCACGGCGGCGGCCGATCCGGCGCCAACCAGCCCCTCGGTCTCGAACACCTGGATATCGGCTTCGCCGATCCGTTCGGCTTCGGCATCGAGCAACCGGCCCCACGGCCCGCCAATGCAATAAGGCGCGAGCGCCTGTTTGAGCTGCTGCGACTGGAGCAGCACGGCGAGGCCGGTCAGCGTGCGTTCGGAAACTGGCGCGCTGGCAAGCGAACCCAGCGCCGACCAGATATGCTCCTTGGCCTGCGGATCGACTGCAATGCCTTCGCTCGCCAGGATCGCGGCGAGCCATTCGGCCGCCCAGGCCCGTTCGGCGGGATTGTCGATCCGGGCCAGCGGCTGCAACTGGACACCGCCGTCATTGTCGTCGGACAGGCCACCGCCAAGATCCTGCCAGTCGCCGCCCATGCCAAGCGCGGCGGCGCGGATCGAACTGCCGAAGTCGAAGGCGAAGACCTGCGCGCTCGCGTAGCGGCGAAACTGCATCGCCATCAGGGCGAGCAGCACCGACTTGCCGGCGCCGGTCGGCCCGACGATCAGCGTATGGCCAACATCGCCGACGTGAAGGGAAAACCGGAACGGGGTGCTTCCCTCGGTCTTGCCATAGAGCAAGGGGGGCGACCCGAAGTGCTCGTCCCGTTCCGGCCCCGCCCACACCGCTGACAGGGGAATCAGGCGGGCGAGATTGATGGTGGAAATCGGAGGTTGGCGGACGTTGGCGTAGGCATGGCCGGGGAGGCTCCCCAGCCATGCCTCGATCGCGTTCATGCCTTCGGGAATCACGGTGAAGTCGCGGCCCTGGATGACTTTCTCGACCAGCCGCAGCTTCTCTGCGGCAACGGCCGGATCACGATCCCATACCGTCACCGTCGCCGTCACATAGGCCATGCCGGCATAGTCCGCGCCGAGTTCCTGCAGGGCGATGTCGGCGTCAGCCGCCTTGTTCGAGGCATCGCTGTCGAGCAGCGTGCTCGCCTCGTTGGTCATTACTTCTTTCAGGATCGCCGCGACCGATTTGCGCTTGGCGAACCACTGGCGACGGATACGGGTCAGCAGCCTGGTCGCGTCGGTCTTGTCGAGCATGATCGCGCGGGTGGACCAGCGATACTCGAAGGCCAGCCGGTTCAACTCGTCGAGCAGGCCGGGAAAGGTGACGCTGGGGAAACCGACGACGGTCAGCGTGCGAAGGTGATGATCGCCCAGCTTTGGTTCCAGCCCGCCGGTCAGCGGCTCGTCGGCGAGCAGCGCGTCGAGGTGCATCGGGGTTTCCGGCACGCGCACGCGCTGGCGACGGGTCGAGATCGTGCTGTGCAGATAGGTGAGCGTCTCGGCATCATCGAGCCAGCAGACCTCGGGCACGAAGCCCTCGACCAGATTGAGAACGCGGTCGCTGCGATCGGTGAAACCGGCCAGCAATTCCCACGGATCGACTCCGCTTTGCGAGCGGCCCTCGTAGAGCCAGGTTTCAGCACGCGCCGCGTCCTCGGCCGGTGGCATCCAGAGCAGGGTCAGATAATAGGCGCTCTCGAAATGCGCGCCTTCCTCGCGAAACTGTTCGCGCCGCTCCATATCGACCAGCGCCGAGACGGGATCGGGAAAACCGCACTCCGGGTAGTCGAGCGCGGGGGTGCGCTGCGCCTCGACGAAGATCGCCCAGCCCGAACCCAGGCGGCGCAGCGCATTGTTCAGCCGCGCCGTGATGGCGACCAGCTCGGACGGCGTGGCGCTGTCGAGATCGGGACCGCGAAAACGGGCCGTCCTCTGAAAACTGCCGTCCTTGTTCAGAACGATGCCTTCGCCGACCAGCGCGGCCCAGGGCAGGAAGTCGGCGAGGTGCGCCGCCCGATTGCGGTATTCGCGTAGGGATATCATGGCTGCATCCATGTCGGGTAGCGGAGGTGGCGCCGGGCCACGTCCACGAATTGCGGATCGCGCCGCGCGGCCCAGACCGACAGCGCATGGCCGATCGCCCAGATGGCGAGACCCGCGATCCAGAGGCGCAGGCCGAGACCGATCGCCCCGGCAAGCGTGCCGTTGACGATAGCGAGTACGCGCGGGGCGCCGCCGAGCAATATCGGCTCGGTCAGCGCGCGATGGACCGGCGCATAGAAGCCCGCGATCGGCTCCCCATGGTCGACGACGCCAGTCATGCGATCAGCGCCCCGCCGCCGAACGAGAAGAAGGTAAGGAAGAAGGAACTGGCCGCGAAGGCGATCGACAGACCGAAGACGATCTGGATCAGCCGCCTGAAACCTCCGTTCGTATCGCCGAACGCCAGGGTCAGGCCGGTCGCGATAATGATGATTACCGCGACGATCTTCGCCACCGGCCCCTCGATGCTTTCGAGGATCGACTGGAGCGGCGCCTCCCACGGCATCGACGATCCGGCTGCGTGGGCCGGCAATGCGTAGAGCAGTCCGGCGGCAGTGACGCCGATATGGCCCATGCGGTCGAGCATGGTGCCGCCCAGGAGGCGGCGTCTGGTGTCCTTCTTCATGGGAGGTCTCCGGGTTCGGTGGTGGAAATGGGGATGATGCGATAGTCGCCGGTCGTGGAATCGAGGCCCTCGACGCGGGCGAGTTCGGAAAGCCGGCGGCCATGGCCGTCACGGACCAGCACGGCGATCAGGTCGATGGTTTCGGCGAGCAGCGCGCGGGGGATCGTGACGACGGCCTCCTGGATGAGCTGCTCCATGCGTCGCAGCGCGCCGAGTGCGGTTCCGGCATGAATCGTTCCGATGCCGCCTGGATGGCCAGTGCCCCAGGCTTTGAGCAGGTCGAGCGCCTCGGCGCCGCGCACCTCGCCGATCGGGATGCGATCGGGCCGCAGGCGCAGCGATGAACGGACCAGATCGGACAGCGAGACGACGCCATCCTTCGTCCGCATGGCGACAAGATTGGGCGCGGCGCATTGCAGCTCGCGCGTGTCTTCGATCAGCACGATACGGTCGGTGGTCCTGGCCACCTCGGCCAGCAGCGCATTGACCAGCGTGGTCTTGCCGCTGCCGGTGCCGCCGGCGATCAGGATGTTGGCGCGGGCCGTGATGCCCTGGCGGAGCGTTTCTGCCTGGGCGGCCGACATGATCCCGGCCGCCGCATAGTCGCCGAGCGTGAATACAGCGACGGCGGGCTTGCGGATGGCGAAGGCGGGCGCTGCGACGACGGGCGGCAACAGCCCTTCGAACCGCTCGCCTCCTTCGGGCAGTTCGGCCGACACGCGCGGAGCATTCGCATGAACCTCGGCGCCGACATGGTGCGCGACCAGGCGCACGATGCGCTCGCCATCGACGGCGGCCATCGTCATGCCGCTGTCGGAAATCCCTTCGCCCAGCCGGTCGATCCAGAGCCGGCCGTCCGGGTTGAGCATCACCTCGACGACGGTCGGGTCTTCCAGCCAGCCCGCGATGGCGCCCCCCAGCGCCGTGCGCAGCATCCGCGCACCACGGGTCTCACTTACGGATCGGATCGGTTGGACGGACAAGAACTGGCCCCTGAACCAGGCCGGGCGAATTGCCGCCCGGCATCAGGGGCACATCAAGAGACGCAGGAAATGATCGGTTGCAACAGCTACGTCGCGGCGTAGTGGAAGCGGCGGCAGATACTTGCGGGCGGCGGATTCCGTCTTGCGCGCCTGTCCTGAAAACTCACCCGCGGAGATTCAATTCCAGTCGTGAGTCGTCAGCCGGTGCCGCTCCAGCTCCATCGCGTCATGAAGGATGCGGCCGATCTCGACCATGCCCGACGCATGGGTTCGGAAGACGATGAAGTGCCTTGGCCGCCGAACGGTGCCCGTGCCGGTGCGCGCCTTCTCGCGGCTATGCCGCAGGTGCCAGGTTCGCGCATCCACGCCCAGTTCCGGCCTTTCGGGAGCGCCGGGACGGGACGGGTTTTCGGCGATGTCGCGGATCGCCGCCACGATCAGCGCCTCGTAGCGAAGGCGCGCAGCCTCGCCGAAGCGTTCCTGCGTCCGGGTCAGAATTTCGATGATGTCCGCCTGTGCGGCAGCGGACAGCCGATAAAGCGACATCAGTTGGCGGGGCGCACGCGATCCGCCGCCTGCCGGCCAAGGCCGCCGATGAAGTCGGAAAGCCCGTCTTCGGCGACGTCGACATAGCGGCCGGCGTCGATGTCATTCCAGCCCAGTTCGGCCGCCTTCTTCAGGGCTTCAAGCCGGGCCGCATCCTCGGCCGCGTGCCGCTCGATCAGCCGCAAGCCTTCGCGCAGCACCTCGCTGGCATTCTGATAGCGTCCCGAACGCACCAGGTTATCGACCAACTCGGCCTGACGATCGGTCAGAACGACGTTGCGGGTCGGCATCGCGCGAATCTCCTTGTTTCCGGTCTGCATCATAACAACTATGGCATATTATGCCAATGGCCGTCACGACGGGTCTGGCGCCTGCGCCGAGACGTCCTCGGGGATCTCGTCGAGCAGACTCTTGCCGCTGGCGTAGCGCCGGCCGAGCGTCTCGACGAAACCCTCATAGCGTTTGCGGCCCTTTATCTGGGCGGCTGCCTGATCCTCATCGGGGAGCGGCGGTGTCACAGACAGCCAGAAGTGCACGAACAGCGCCAGCGCCTCGGTGGTCAGGCCGGTGTTGCGCTCAAGCCGCTGGACCTGGCGCGAGAGGCGGTCGAGCCGGCGCGCGAAGGCCGCCTCCAGCCGGTCTGCACCGTCCGGCGACATATAGGAAGCGACCGCCGCCTCCACGATCGCGGAGCGCGAGATGCGGCGCCGGATCGCCAGCTCGCTCACCTGGCGGGCCAGCTCGGGCGGGAAATAGACATTGAGACGAACGCGCATAGCTACCTCCTACAATTCGATGCCGTCGCCGGGATCGAGCGACGCCTGCCGCGCGATGCCCTGCATCCGGCGCCGCACCGCCGCCTGTCGCGCGGCGTCCTCGGGTTCATCCTCGACGATGGAAAACTCCTGCGCGGGCGGCGCCGTGGTCTCCTTCACGATGGCGACATGCTCGGGCAGCTCGGGCTCGCGGCGCAGCCCGCCATTGGCGGCATCCTCCTGGGCGCGGACGACCGCGGCGAGCGCGCCGGGATCGGCGGCTGCCACCCGTCCGGTCCAGTCATCCGGGCGCGGCGGGCCTCCCCCGACATTCATGTCCGGCGGCGTCAGCACCCGCTCCGTAAAGCGTCGGTCCCTGTAGTAGCGGACCTTTTTCGCCCGGATCGGATGCACGCCCGCGACCATGACGATCTCGTCGTCGGGCGGGAGCTGCATGATTTCACCGGGGGTGAGAAGCTGACGAGCGGTCTCGGAACGCGAGACCATCAAATGCCCCAGCCAGGGCGACAGGCGATGCCCGGCATAATTTCGCATCGCCCGCATTTCGGTGGCGGTGCCGAGCGCGTCCGACACCCTTTTTGCCGTTCTTTCGTCATTGGTCGCAAAGCTCACCCTGACATGGCAGTTGTCGAGAATGGCGTTGTTGGGGCCATAGGCGCGCTCGATCTGATTGAGGCTCTGCGCGATCAGAAACGATTTCAGGCCATACCCCGCCATGAACGCCAACGCGCTCTCGAAAAAATCCAGGCGGCCCAGCGCCGGAAACTCGTCCAGCATCAGCAGCACGCGATGGCGCTTGCCCGAAGGATTGAGTTCTTCGGTGAGCCTGCGGCCGATCTGATTGAGCACGAGGCGAATGAGCGGCTTGGTGCGCGAGATGTCGCTGGGTGGCACGACGAGGTAGAGCGTCGCCGGCTGCTCGCCCTCGACAAGATCGGCTATGCGCCACTCGCAGGTCCGCGTGACCTGCGCCACGACGGGATCACGATACAACCCCAAAAAGGACATGGCGGTGCTGAGCACGCCCGACCGCTCGTTCTCGGATTTGTTCAGCAGCTCGCGGGCGGCCGAGGCGACGACGGGATGAACACCCGCTTCACCCAGATGGGGCGTCGCCATCATCGCGGCGAGGGTCTGCTCGATCGTGCGTGCGGGGTCCGACAGGAAAGCGGCAACCCCGGCCAGCGTCTTGTCGGGCTCGGCGTAAAGCACATGCAGGATCGCGCCGACCAGCAGCGCGTGCGAGGTCTTTTCCCAATGGTTGCGGCGTTCCAGCGAGCCCTCGGGATCGACCAGCACGTCCGCGACATTCTGCACGTCGCGGACCTCCCACTGGCCACGCCGCACCTCCAGCAGCGGGTTGTAGGCGGCCGACGCCCCGTTGGTGGGATCGAACAGCAGCACGCGGCCATGCCGGGCGCGAAAACCGGCGGTCAGTGTCCAGTTCTCGCCCTTGATATCGTGAACGATGGCCGATCCGGGCCAGGTCAACAGCGAAGGCACGACCAGGCCGACGCCTTTGCCGCTCCTTGTCGGAGCGAAGCACAAGACATGCTCCGGCCCGTCATGACGCAGATAGTGCTTGCCCAGTTTGCCCAGCACCACGCCGTCATTGCCGAGCAGGCCGGCGGTGCGGACTTCCTTGTGCGCCGCCCAACGCGCCGAGCCGTAGGTCTCGACGTTCTTCATCTCGCGCGCCCGCCAGACCGACATGCCGATCGCCACGGCGATCGCTGCAAAGCCGCCTGACACGGCGATGAACGCGCCGGTCTGGAATATCTCCGGCGCATAGGCGTCGAACGAGAACCACCACCAGAAGAAAGCCGGCGGTGGATAGATGGGCGTCTGCCCAAGCATGAACCATGGCTGCCCAAGCTCGGGCTGATAGCCGAGCGCGGCGGCCGTCCATTGGGTCGCGCTCCAGATTGCGGCGAGCACGATCAGAAAAACGGTGATGACCTGGCCCCAGAGGATTTTGGTGGCGGACATAGGGAAATCTCCTTGGAAGGTTAAAGGCCGAGCCCGCGCTGGCGACCGAGCGTCCAGTCGATGCCGCCACCGCGCATGACGCCTGCGACCTGCCGACCGAGCTGGCGTTCAAGGCCGTGCGACCAGGGCACGAGGCTGAACCCGAGCCCGTCGTCGATCATGGCGAAGCGACCGGAGGTGAGCGCGAGGCGCTGGCGGCAGATGCCGGCGATTTTCTCACCCGCAGTGGTGGGCCGGTATTCAAGGCCCGTCTCTGCGGCGATCCGCGCGCCAGCCGCGTCCATTTCACGGCGACGCAGCGTGTCGAGAAGATTGCGCTGCAAGACGACACGATCACCATAGCGCCGCGCCAGTCCCTCGCGGACGAGATGGTCGGTGCGCTGGTCCATCGCGCGGCGCACCTCGGCGCCGAATCCACCGTCCGCGACGCCAGCGCCGCGCTCGATCAGCCGATGGTCGAGCCAGGTCGCGCCGGGCGCCTTCACCTGGACGGCAAGGTCGTGATCGGAGCGGGTGGCGAGGAACAGCGTGGGCTTCTGCTCGCCCGCCCTGGCCGTAGCGCGCAGTTCGACGACGCCACCCCGGTCGGGGCTGTGCTCCAGCGCCTCGATGCCGGGAAGCCGGACATGGTGGGTGCGACCGTCCGTGCCGTCGATCACGGCATAAGCCGTGCCGGTCAACTCATCGTGCAACCCCTTGTCGATCAGCCGTCCGATAATCGGCTTTTCCGGCGCGCTGCTCACGAGCGCATAGCTGTCGAGCGGCCGGTCCTGGCCGCGATCCCTCAATGCCTGGCCGATGGTTCGGATGATATCGCCGCGCGTGCCCAGGTCGCGCAGCTTGGCTTGTGCGCCCTCGGCCATCACCCATTGACCGGGCTCGGCCTCGGCCGCGAGCCCCATCGTCTCAAGATACTGCAAGCGCCCGGTCATCAATCGCCGCAAGCGCGGATCGTCCTGGCCGGGCCGTTCGGGACGAAGGTCGATGACGCCCAGCTCGTCGGCCGAGCGGCTGATCTCGGCGTCGAGCCGGGTCCAGCGTTCGGCCGTCACCTCGCGGTCGAGCGCGCGCTGGATTTCATGCTCGGGCTTCGGCCCGAGTTCGGCCAGGGCCAGTTCCTCGGCGCGCGAGCGCAAGCCGTGACTGATATAGTCGCGGCTGATTACGAGATCCTGCCCCTGGTCGTTGACCCCGCGCACGAGCAGATGGACGTGCGGGTTGTCGGTGTTCCAATGATCGACGGCGACCCAATCCAGCTTTGTGCCGAGATCGGCTTCCATCTGCCGAACGAGATCGCGGGTGTATTCGCGCAGATCGGTGAGGTCCGCCGCGTCCTCGGGCGAGACGACGATCCTGAAATGATGCCGGTCGTCTTTGCAGCGATCGGCGAAGGCTCGATCGTCGGCGCCATCGCCGTTGGCGTCGAACATCCGCGCGGGCGATCCGTCGCGGGTGACGCCCTCACGTTTGAGATAGGTGATGTGCGCGGATAGCGGCGCCTTCGGCTGCCCGTTCCGGTGGAAGCGGGTAACGGGCAGCATCTTGACCACCGCGCGCCGGCCCGATCCGAACAGGCGGCTGCGTGCGAAGGCCGTGCGGCCACGGCCGAAGTTCGATTGCCCTCGTCGGCGCGCTCCACCCCAGCCGAGTCTCCGGCCTCCGCCGCTGCGTGCGGCGACGCGCAGCACCTCGGCGACCAGGCCGCGCGCATTGCGTCCCTGTGCGCTGCTGCGCTTGGCCTTGCCCGGCCGGACGCGGAAATCGCTGTCCTCGGTCATGACCGGCGCGCTTTCCGCCGAAAATGGCCTATGGTGCCATTCGGCGCTTTGAAATTGCTGGCCTTTTCCTTCCGAGCGGCACGCTCGCCGACCGATGCACCCGCATGAAGCCACGGAAAAGCCCCGGCTTTTCGGCAAAATGGGGTGCGGCTTGTATCTTGCCGTCCCTTTCTTCGGCTTTTTCCTGCCCTTCCAGACACTTCCCCCGTCGAGCCGGGCAAACTGAAAACGTGGCCGATCATGGCGTGCCGGCCTCCTGCCGGCCGGGGGACGGTGCGCGACCAGACTGCGGCGGAACCGTGGCCGGATCGTCCGGCAACGCGAATTTGAGGCGCCAGGTGCGCCACGCTTCGGCGACGGCGCCGGTGCCGGGGAACAGGTCGTCGAGCATGTCGTCGGGACGCGCGGCGACCATCTCGAACGCCCAATGGCAGACGGCTTCAGGCTTGGCACCGGCAAGGCCGCGACGCAGCGTGATGCTCTCCTGTATCCAGTCGCGCATGATCAGCCGCTTGCTGACGACCGGCTTGCGCGCGGGCTTCACGATGACAGGTTCCCAGGCATGAGCGACCGGCACGTTGCGCTTGAAGGCGGCAAAGCCCTTCACCCAGGCCATCCAGCGCGCGCCCGTCCGTTCGACCAGCGGTGCGAGGACGGCGATCGAACGCGGCGTCGCGGCGGCGTGCAATATCCAGCCATCATAGTCGCGCTCAAGCTGCTCGATCAGCGCACCGTGATCGACTTCGCCCGCATAGTCGGGATGGCCGCGATAGAGATGCGCGCAGCCGATATAGGGCGGATCGGCGTAGGCAATCTTCATGGCTGCCTCTGCGCTGACAGTGCGACGAACAGGCCGTTGGCAGTCGGCTGGACCGCGGCGCGAACGTCGGCCGGGCGTTCATCCAGCGCCGCATCCGGTGCAGCCGGACTGTTGGTCGCCCGCGCCGCGAACAACGATGCCCGACGCCAGGAGAAGGGATCGGGCGACGTCGCAACGGCAAGCTGCACGTCGTCCGCGCCACCGACCATCGGCGCCAGTTTCGCCAGATAGCCGCGCGTCTCGGCGGGCAGTGGACGGCCACGCGACAGATGCTCGTCGTAGCGTCCCGGCCCGGCATTATAGGCCGCCAGCATCGCCGTGGCATTGCCGTAGCGATCATACATGGCGCGCAGATAGGCCGCGCCCGCCATGATGTTGCCGCGCACGTCGAAGGGATCGCTCCCCAGCCCGTGGCGGGTGCGCAGGTTCGCCCAGGTGCCGGGCATGATCTGCATCAGGCCCATAGCACCGGCGGGCGAGATTACGCGGGAATTGCCCCGGCTCTCGACGCGCATGACGGCCCATATCCAGCGTTCGGGGATGCCGAAGCGACGCGCGGCGTCGGCAACGTGGAGTGCATAGGGATGCGCAGCCTGAGCGTCTGCCGGTTGCTGCGCGTCCGCGACGGAAGCGCAAAGCGGCTGCAATCCGAGCGCCAGCACGATGATGAAGGCCCGGCGCTTCATGATCCCATCCCCCGCCAAGTGAGCGGAGCGTCGGGCGTATCGCGGGTGAGGATCGGGATTGCCCGACCGAGCAGCGTGGAAGCCGGCAGCGGCCCGAAATGGCGGCCGTCCATGCTGCCGGGCACGGCCGGGTTGAGCAGCAGCAATTCATCCGATGCGAGCGTCCGGCAGCCCTGCCACACTGGCAGGGCGCGGCCCCGACTATCGTGAGAACGGGCAACGGCGACCGGCCGGGCATCGACGCTCACCACGTCGCCGATCCGACACGCGCGCTGTCCGGGCCTGGCGGCGACAGCTTTAAGCAGCGGCACGCCTTCGGGCAGATAGCCGCGCGCCGAAAGCCAGCGCGCGAGATGTTCGGGCGGCGTGACCGCCACCAGCGTGCCGACTGGCGGATCGTTGTCGGCGGCGATCCGGTAGAGTCCGATCGGCGCGCTCGCACTGGCGTTCCAGATCAGGCGCGGGTTCGGGTCGAGTGCGGCGACAGCGATGAACAAGGCAGCGAACAGTTCCGCCGCCAGCACCGTCACCATGACATAGCCGAACCGGGTCATCCCTCGATCTCCCGGCGACGAAGCCATGCGCGATGGCGCTCCAGCGTGTAGGCGCGCGGCTCTTGGCCGGCGGTGATGCGGTTATGAACGTGCCGCCAGTGATCGGGCGCGGCATCGCAGGGATCGACGCTGGCAGCTTCCACCGCGTCGATGGCCGCAAGCACCTGGCTCACCTTGGGCCAGCTTTCGATATGCAGGAGGACTTCGCCGCCTGGGCGCACGAAAGGCAGCGTCGTGTAGGGCTCGCCAGCATTGACCGCGCGCACCACGTCGATGCGCGAGCTGACCGTGCCATAGTCGTTCGCCATCCAGCGGACGAAGGCGAAGATCGCGCCAGGCCGGAAGCCCATGATGCGGGTGCGGCGCGTAACGATGCGCTCCTGCGCGATCCGGCCGAAGCGGATCCAGTGCTCCAGCTTCTGCTCGATCCAGATCAGTTCCACTTCGGTCAGGCGCGATTGCTGCGCCGGGCGGGAGATGGCCGTGGTGATGGGTCGGTGTTGCAGCGGATTATTCGCCTGGCGGCGCAACGCTTCGGCAAAGCCGCTGAAGTCTATGCGCGGCGGACGCGCGGGATCGCTCATCGTTCCTCTCCTGGAATGTCGATGGATGTTCGCCCGAACACGAGGTCGAGCGCGGCTTCGGTGCGCAGGATCGCGCGGCCGATGGCTTCGGGGACTTGCGGAAGAACAGCGTCGCCGAAGGCTTCGACGATCAGGCTGGCCGCAGATGTCCCGCGTGGACCGCCGATCGCAATGCGCGTGTCAGCCACCCAGGCGGAAAGCCCATCATCCAGCCATAGGTGATGGGCAAGGCCGCCGTTCCAGTCAGCCCATGGTTCCGCAGCATCGCCGCCAGCGCCCTCGCGCCCGCCCATTTGTCCGGCGCCCGGTCGGTCATTGCCCCGTCCATCACCGCGTCCATCGTCGGCGATTTCCTCCGGTCGTAGGCCGGACTCCAGCCGTCCATCCGGCTGTCGCGCTTCGTCGGGGTCGGCAGGATTTCCGCCGCGTGGCGCAGCAGATTCGGCGTATCGATCTGCGCCTTTGCGCCATTCGTCCGGCGCCCCGTCTCGATCTCCTGGGCGCTCAATCGACGGCCGCCGTTCGGCTTCACCGGCGTCGGCATCATCCCCGCATGACGGCTGGCGTGACCCTGCAACTGGCTCAGGACATCGCCCCGACCGCCCCGATCCGCGTCCGACTTGCGGGGCGTCGCCAGGATCGTCCGTAGCGGATATGTCGATCCCGCCCCGCCGCCCGCACCGTCCGTCATCCCGTCCGATGCCATCGGGGTCGGCAGTCTGTTCAGTGCCGCCGGGTGCAACATCGTCGGCAGGTTCATGCCCGTGCGCTTCTCTCCATGAACCTTGCACATTTCCGGGCCGTGCGCGGCGTCGCTGGTGCGCGGCGTGGGCAGTTTCGGATCTCGGAAGAACGCGAACAGGCCCGACGCTTCCATCTTCCGGCGCGCTCCCGAGCCGCCTTCGAGCCTCATCCCCGAGTTGGATACCGGCGTCGGCAAGCTGTTCGGGGTCGTAACCGATGAGCCATGAGCGCTTGCGGACATGGTTGGCGCCGACGTCGCCAGCACCCACCACGCACGGTTCGCAGGCGTAGCCGAGCGTTTCCAGCGCATCGAGCAGCCGGTCCGCGCCGCGAGTTCGCAGATTAGCGCTGTTCTCAAAAGCGAACCAGCGAGGGCGGCAATCTCCGACAAGGCGGATGGCTTCGAGGTAGAGGCCCGACCGCTCGCCGTCGATCCCCTTGCCTTTGGTGTTGGCGCTGGAGATGTCCTGGCAGGGCGGCGATCCGACGATGATGTCGGGGAGCATCCCGAGGTCTGAAAGAAGTCGAGCTGCCGTGAGGTCACGCACGTCGGCGTAGAGGCGGACATGGGGATTGTTCTCCGCGTAGAGGATGCGGCGCCATTCGATGATCTCGCAGGCGGCCACGGTGACGAAACCGGCGCGATGCAGGCCGAGCGACCAGCCACCCGCCGCCGCGCTGAACAGGTCGAGCGCGCGCATCATTCGCAAAGCCCGTATTCGCTGTCGCAAAGCAGGCCGTTCTCGTCGGCCTCGCGCTGCTCCAGCTCAATGAACAGGTCGTAGTTGCGGCCGCCTCTGCCGGTTCGCGCCCAGTCGATCGCCCTGTCGATGGTTGCCCGGCCATGATCGTCGGGATCGCCGGGGACTGTCGGTGCGGGCAGAAGGGATGCCGGCGTTCCGGTTGCCGCGGTGCGACGCGAAACGAGGCTGACCAGCCGTTCCCACTCCCGCACGCGGCCCACCTCGGCCGGAAAGCGCATGGCCCAGGCGCGTAGCTCGCGTTTTTTGACCATGATGCAGGTCGAGCAGCCGACCCGGCTCATCCCCATCGTGTAGAGCGGGTTATGCTTGAGGCCGTGGCGCTCGGAGATGGCGAATGCGTCGGCGGCCGACCAGCGGAAGATGGGGCGATAGAGCACATGCCGCGCGCCGGTCGGCTGCCGCTTGGACTGGACCGGCGGTTTCTTCGCCCGCGCCGGGCTTTCGTCGGCCCGCTCGCCGATCCAGTCGATGATCGACACACCCGCGTCGAGCAGCGGACGCTTGCGGTGCATCATCGGGATGAGTTTGGTTTCGTCGGTGCAGAAGCGCGTCTTCGTGCCGGGAAACCGACCGTGGAGCGTCGCCATGTCGAGGAACGGGATGCCGGTGGGATGCAGCAGCGCGAGCGCGCGCTCGATCAGAGGATCGGGGACCGGCGGCGATACCAGCACGGGGCAATCGCATCGGGCGATCCACTCGGCCCTGGTGATCGTGCCTGCCTGCCATGCCGCCCGGCGCTGGTTGCACGCGCCCTTATGGCGCGTCCGCCGTTTCTCCTTCGTCCATTCCTCGCGGAGCATCTCGCGCTTGCGGGCAAAGGCGGCCGCATCGGTGAGGCCCGGCACGTCGTTCGCCGATACGATTTCGATGTGCAGGCCGACGCGCTGCCGCAGCCAATCGTCGAGATAAGCGATGTGATCGAGCGTGATCGGGTTTTCGTGGCCGTTGTCGGCCGAGAGGAAGCGCGGCGCTCGGTTGCAGAACGCTGCCAGCCCCTTGCGCTCGATCCGCTCGACCATCCGGCAAAGGACGGCCTGGCTGTCCTTGCCGCCCGAGATGCTGCCGAAGTGCTGGACGGCGATCATCGCCGGCTATCCACAACGCGAATCCGCGTTAGCAAGAATCCGAAGGATTCTATTCTATTAGCATAGTTAGAAGGGGGCCGATTCCGCGAGGATTTCTGCGGGTTTGCGAGCCACTCCGGTTTTTTATAGGCCGAGTCAGCGGTTTTTAATCGGCCGAGTCCGGCGGTTTTCAATAGGCCGAGTCTCATGGCCGGTTATCCACAAGCCGGATGCCCATGCGCCGCGCCGCCGCCTCGAAGGGATCGGCAGGAACCGGCGCGAAGGTCAGCCGCTCCCGGCCAAGGGCGCGGTCGATCGCCAATGTGTATCCTGGCAGGGGTTGGCGCTGGACGATGCCACGCAGCTCGAACGCGAATTGCTTGAGCGGCGACAGCACGCCCGACTTGAGATGCAGATGGGAGAAATCGAAGGACCAGCCTCCGGTCTGGCGGCCGCCATGCTTGCGCACGATCCGGTAGAGCCAGCGTTCGAGCCCGCCGGTGAGATCGAAATAGGCGCGGTCGATCGTCAGGACGAACGTGTGATCGACCACCCCGGCATAGAACCAGTCAGGCAGGATCAGTTCCAGCCCGAGCGGGCGACCATTGCCGTCGAGCCGCTCCTGCCACTCGTTGATCCAGGAGAAGCGATGGCGACGGCGCTGGTGCTGCTGGCGGATCGACGTGGCGACAGTGGTGGATTGCAGGCGGTCGAGCGCCGCTTTCAGGCGATCATAGTGATCCTTGCCGGTGCCGCGCCCGGTGAAGGTCAGGATTTGATGCGGTGTCGCCGCCATCAGCCGTGAGGTGGGCAGGCCCGCGTCGCGTGCGGCGACGATCTGGCTTGCCGCCCATATCAGCACGTCGGCGTCCCAGATGGTCGCCATGCCATGCTCGGGCACGGCCTCGACCGAAATCCATGTGCTTCCCATGCGGAAGTCGATCGGCGTTACCCGCCTGCGCTTGGCGAGGCTGAAAAACGGCCAGGACATAAGGTCCTGGGCATCGCGCGGGGCTATGTCGCCGCCGAGCGAGGGGAACAGCGCAAGCTGGGCGCGTTCGCCGGAAGGAGAAGCGGCGCGCGGCGTCATCGGCGGCTCTGCACGATGCTCGAATCCCGGCGGGGCATGAGATCGTCCTGGCCCGGATCGGAGGTCGAATATTTGGTGCCGAGATCGGCCCAGGCACGCAGGTCGTCCACCGAATAGACCACCCGGCCGCCGATGCGCCGATAGGCAGGGCCGGTGCCGAAATAGCGGTGCTTCTCCAGCGTGCGGCCGGACAGACCGAGGAAACGCGCCGCCTCGGGCGTCCGCAGGAAGCGCGGTGGCAGGTTGGCGGGCGAATTGGTCAAGGATCGGCTCCTGCGGTTCGTGTCGGCAGGAGGCGAAATTGGCGAAGTATCGACGCCCCGGTGGAGTATGAAGATTCGTAACCGCACCGATGTGCCCACCCTTCGCAAACGGGTTGCGAGGCCAGTGCGGTCAGCGGATACGCAGCAGCTTGCGATAGTCGCCGTTCATCATGGTGTGGGCATCGCGGACCAGGCGATAGACGCAGGAACGGACGCCCGACGTCTTCCATTCGGTCGCGGACAGATGGGCGGCTTCGTCCTTGCCGAGCGCAATGGCGATGTCGCGGTAGGTGGCGCCGCCGAGGCGCAAATCGAGCGCGCGTAGCATCAGTTCGAGCCGCGTCCGCCGATAGGCGGTGAGCGGCCAGCCGCGTGGCAGGGGACCGGCGGCTTTGCCGAACAGGCGACGGTGGAAGCGCTGCAAGCTGGCGATGCGAGTAACGAAATCCTTGTCCAGCGGGATGATCGCGGCGAGCGGCCGACCGGGCGTCGGATCACGCAGCCATAGCCGGTGCCCGCCGGCAGCATCCGCGACAACGACATGGCGGCCGTCAAGTCCGGCCTGGTCGGCGAGCAGTGTGCCGAGCGCCAGCGGATCGACCACCGCGCCGGCAAAACTCTCGGGAACGGCATCGAGGATCACGGTGATGGCGGTCAGCTCTGGCCGCCAGATCACGGTGTCCGGCAGGTCATCCGGGATACAGGCGAAAAGACAACCCCCATCGGCGCGCGAGCGCCGCCGAGGCAGCGTCCTTGCTTGCCGCGCCATCCGCTATGCGGTGGACCATGCTGTCGTGATCGGCGCGATAGCGGCGATTGCGCCGCAGGAAGGCGGCGGCGAATTCGGCCCTGCCGAGCGCGTCCGGCTTCTGACCGGCACGCCGGGGGCGTGGTGGTGGCGTCGGCATGAGCATCCTCCCCGCTGCGCTTTTTGCGCGGACTCTGGATACTCAGGATCGGCAGGCGGCAGGTCATCCGACAGCGCGAAGGCCGCGCCGAACCATGCGAGTGTTGCACGGCGATTCTGAACAAAAAATCCTGTCAGGCCAAGTTGTTAACGCTGTTTCGTGGCGAGCGGCCCGAGCAGCCAGGCATAGCCGACTTCGGTCATCCAGCGTGCTCGGGCCAGATGGCTCGCGTGCATTTCCTGTGCCCGCTCGGGCTCGGCGGCGGGATCGATGCCGAAAATACGCACCGCAATATCGCGCCAGTCGGTGCCGTCGTCGTCGGCGTCGAGCAGCCGTAGATAATCCGCCAGATGTTCCTCATCATAGACAGTGAGCTGCGGCGGGTCGGGCGCGCGATCCTCGAAATGCTTGCCGCTCATCATGTCCTCAGTCTCCAGCCCCGTTAACCCTTTTAAACTGAAACGAAGGCGATTCTACGCGCGTGCAGGGCATAGTTGCGCGCATACTCCGCAACAGCGAAGCTCAATACAACTTATATGGGATAAACCGGATAGGATGTATCGTCCAGTCTCGCGCACATGGATATGCGCTACCTTGTAGGGATGAACTTCGCCCGATTAAGAAAGGAAAAGGGCTTCACTCAAGAGCGCTTTGCCGAAACGTCCGGCTTTACCCAGCAATATGTAAGTGATCTTGAAAGGGGCCGACGTAACCCGACAGTGGTCACGCTGTTTCACCTGGCCTCGGCTCTTGACGTTACGCCAGCCGATCTTGTCGCCGAGGTAACGAGCGATCAGACCGACTAGCCATTTATGCGTTGTTTCAGATGGCGAGCCGGGCGCACGCCCGGCGAGCGCGCCTGTATAGCGGCCGAGCGGACCTTCGAGACGCGCGGCCGCCGCCGGTTCAGGGGGCCGGCGGCGGTGGCAGGAAGCGTTGCGGAGCCCTATCGGTGGGGAAAGGGCGCGAACGAGCGCCATTGGGCGCGCGGGTCGGCGCGGCGGTAGGTGAGCCGCCGACAGCGCGCATGGCTGTTCCAGGCGAATATCAGCGGTTCGAAGCCGTGCCACCAATCGGCGTCGATGTCGCCGCACCGCCCTTCAAAGCAAAGCTGGCCGCGTGCGTCATATAGCCGAAACTCCATCGGCAGGCTGTCACCTTCCTCGCGGTCGGCGCGCAATAGGATGCCTTCGGCGTTTTCTCCCAAGCCCAGACAGCCGCCCATATAGTCGAACGTGTAATCCAGCGCATGACATGATTCCTTGCGTGAGCGCCCGCCGCATGGGCGGGCGCATGTGTCGGAAAAAGAGGGGCGACCTATGCGGCCGCCCGGTGATGCCGCCGCGAGGCAAGGCGCTTGCTGGCGGTGTGATAGTGCCCGTTGTCCAGCTCGATGCCGGTCCAGTCACGGCCAAGCTGCTGCGCTGCCGCCAGTGTCGAGCCGCTGCCGCTGAACGGGTCCAGCACAAGCTCGCCCGGCTGGGTGAACGCCTCGATCAGGGGCGCCAGCGCCTCAATGGGCTTCTGCGTGGGGTGCAGCCGGTTCCCGGTATAGGGGAAGTCCAGCACGTCGGGGATGGGCCGCGCGGGACGGGACGGATTACCCTTCGCCAGCAAATAGGCTTGCTCATGCTCATAGCGAAGGAAGCGGGCCGACGACGCATAGCGCTTGCGGAACACAAGATGGCCGACGATGCGGAAGCCCGCCGCCTTCCATGCGTCCATGAACAGATCGACCTTGTTCCAGCCGTAGAAGCTGACGCAAAAGCCGCCATCCTTCAAAACGCGGTGCATCCCGTGGAAAGCCGGACGGAGCCAGCGGCCGTTATCGTCGTTCGCCACCTTGCGCCCCTGGCGGTCCCGGTAGCGGGTCACATAGGGCGGATCGGTCAGAATGAAATCCACCGTGCCGGTATCTAAAGCCTGCATTACGTCGATGCAATCCGCATTGAAGATCGCATTGCGGGGAGCCTTTGCATTGCCTGTCATGTCTCAAATCCTTTGGGTCTGAAGGTCAGCGAAGCGGAACGCCGCGCCTGATCTTCTGCCCGTCGGCGAGACCGGGGTAGCAACGGGCAAGGGCGTCCGGGGTGGAGGGGGATCACCCGGCCTGCACAAGGCTTGCCGCGGAAGGCCGGGGATACCGCCCCGGACGGTTCCACTTCCCTTGACCGGCGCGAGGACAGCGTCCTTAGCCACTCCCGCGCCGCCTGCGGCGCGTAGTGAGAGACAGCGAGCAGGCTCGCTTCCATGCAGGTTCAATTACCTTGCGGGCGATCTTTGATAGGCGTCGCCTGAGTGCACTCTCCAGTGGCAAGGCTTCGGGTGCACCGTTAGCTTGGCTCGCCGCTGTCAAGTCATATGTCACCCTTGACAAAGTAAGGAAATTACCTTACCTCCTTGTTGAAACTGGAGGTTTGTCATGCCCGCTTTGCTTGAGGAAATCAGCACCATCACTGCCAAAGGGCAGACCACCGTCCCAAAGTCCGTGCGCCAGGCACTCGGCGTCGATTATGGTGGCCGCATCGCCTTCCGCGTCGATGAACGTGGTGTCACGGTCCATCGCGCCGATGCCGAAAACGACGATCCAGCGATCGACAGCTTTCTGGCGTTCCTTGCCACTGACATCAGACGCCGGCCCGAGGCGCTGGCCGCCCTGTCGCCCGCTCTGGCGGAGCGGATCATCGGACTGACAAAAGGGATCGCCGTAGATCTCGACGCGCCGATCGATGGCGATGTCGAGCTTTAAACGATGGTTGCCGTCAACGAATGGGAATTGTTTGCGCACCCGCTATTTCTCGACCAGATCGAGAAACTGACTGCGGCGGTCGAGCGCGCACGGACTAAAGACCCGCGAAACTGGCGCAAGTCCGCCAACGCAAAGCTGCTGGCGGCGCTTCGCCAGCTCGTGTTCGAGATCATCCCGCAAGACCCGACACGGGCGGAGTATCGTCAGGGCGGCACGTTGGGGGACGACCGCAAGCATTGGTTCCGCGCAAAGTTCGGCGCGGGGCGGTTCCGGCTGTTCTTCCGCTACAGCACGAGCGCGAAGATCATAGTCTTCGCGTGGGTTAACGATGGGAACACGCTGCGCACCTACGGGTCGAAGTCAGACGCCTATGCGGTGTTCCGCAAGATGCTCGACAAGGGCAATCCACCCGACGATTGGGCAGCGCTGCTGGAGGCCGCCAACGAGTCGGAAGTGCGGGAGCGGCTGGAAGCAGCTTCGCCGAACCCGCCGTGAGCACTTATCTCTACTACGCTCCATTACGCCATTTGCATCGTGCGGTATCGCACGGCAGCGTTCGCACATGGCTTTGTCTCGCAAACGTCGCCGTCGTGCGCCCCGCCGTTGGTCGGAAGGTCTCGAAGACCTCCACGATTATATGCACGCGCCGCCGCGCCGCCGCCCATCAACCCGCACTCGTGCGGTCGAAAATGACCGCCCGATCGTCGTCACCGATGACTGGCCCGAGCAGGTGCCGATCGGTGACACGGAGCTTCGCGTCATCGAAGGCCATCTACGCAAGGAATTGGACGCGCTGCTCGGTCCCTTGCCATGAACTGAGGAGCATTATCCCATGACCAACGCCGCCGCCATTCGCGTCGATGAGGCCACGCCGGTCATGGCGACTGCCCGCGCTGCACTCTACATGCGCGTCTCGACCAGCCGGCAGGCCGAGCATGACCTGTCGATCCCCGATCAGCGGCGGCAGATGGCAGGCCATTGCCTGAGCAAAGGCTGGGAAATCGCGGCCGAGTTCGTCGAGCCGGGCAACACCGCGACCGATGATCGCCGGCCCTCATTCCAGGCGATGATCGATGCGGCGATGGAAAAGCCGCCCGCGTTCAACGTGATCGTCGTCCACTCGTTCAGCCGGTTTTTCCGCGACCAGTTCCAGTTCGAGTTCTACGTCCGCAAACTGGCGAAGAACGGCGTGAAGCTCGTCTCCATCACGCAGGATTTGGGCGACGATCCGATGAGCGTGATGATGCGCCAGATCATGACGCTGTTCGACGAATACCAGTCCAAGGAGAACGCCAAGCACACGCTGCGGGCGATGAACGAAAACGCGCGGCAAGGCTTCTGGAACGGCGCGCGGGCGCCGATCGGCTATCGCATCGTCGTGTCCGAACAGCGCGGCGCGAAGTTGAAGAAGAAGCTGGAGATCGACCCGATCCATGCCGAGACCGTGCGGCTCATCTACCGCATGGCGCTGAACGGCATCGACAACAGCGGGGCTATGGGCCTCAAGCGGATCGCCACCTGGCTCAACGACAACAACATCCGCACGCGCACCGGCGGACGCTGGGGCTTGGCCGCCGTGCATCAGGTGCTCACCCGCACCACCTATATCGGCGAGCATCGCTTCAACACCCGCGACCACAAGACGCGCACGCCCAAGCCGGAGGCCGAGCACGCGGTCATGGAAGTGCCGCCGATCGTCACGCGGGCGGAATGGGAGGCCGTCCAGCGGTCATTGAAGGCGCGTAGCCCGATGGCGATGCCGCCTCGCGCGGTGGGCGGCACGACGCTGCTCACCGGCATCTGCTTCTGCGCCTGCTGCGGCGGCGCGATGACGCTGCGCACCGGCACCAGCAGCGTCGGTCGCAAGTATCGCTATTACACCTGCTCGACCAAGGCACGGCAGGGCTCGAAAGGCTGCCCCGGCCTCACGGTCCCCATGGACAAGCTGGACGCGGCGGTCGCCGAGCATCTGGAATCGCGCCTGCTGGAGCCGAAGCGGCTCGAAGCCCTTATGGATCAGATCATCGACCGGCGTGACGAATGGGTCGATCGCCGACGCCAGCACGTCGCCGAGCTGGAGCGCCGCGCGACCGAAGCGGAAACGAAGCTCAAGCGTCTCTATGAAGCGATTGAGGATGGCTTGATCGACATGCGCGATTCGTCGCTCAAGGATCGCATCGCCGAGCTGACTGTCATCCGCGACCAGACCAGAGGCGATGCCGAACGTGCGGTCGCGCATATCGAGAAGATCGGCCCGGCGATCACGGCCGAGAGTCTGCGGCGGTTCGCCCTGGCCGCCAAGCGCAAGCTGCGGAACGATGATGGCAGCTTTGCCCGCGACCATCTGCGAGCGATAGCGCAACGCGTCGAAGTGGTCAGCAAGACCGAGGTCCGCATCCTCGGCACCCGCACCGAACTGCTCCGCACCCTCACCGCCGCCTCTGGCGTAGAGGCGGCGGTGCTAGGCGTTCGTGGTTTTGAACCGAAATGGCGCGCCCGACAGGATTCGAACCTGTGGCCCCCAGATTAGGAATCTGATGCTCTATCCTGCTGAGCTACGGGCGCGCGCCGGTTGTGTCGGCTTGCCTGCTATAGGAGGGGATGCGGCCGGGTTCAACCACCGGCTTGCATCCCCGCGCATCAATTCTGCGCCTTGGGCGGCACGATCGGGAAGAGCAGCGGGGCGACCTCCACCCCTTCCTCGATCAGGTCGCGCGCTTCCCGCGCGTCCACCTCGCCGTGGATCGGGCGCTGGTCCTCCTCGCCATAATGCATGGCGCGGGCTTCCTCGGCGAAGCGTCGCCCCACCCATTCGCTGTCGGCCAGCGCCTCGGCCTGCGCATGGGCGAGCGCCTGCATCAGCTTCCCCACCTTTTCGCTGTCCATGCCCTTGTGCATCGAAAGCGTCCGCTCCGTTGCCGCCCCTGCAGCGGCGCCTTCCGCCGGAGCGCCGGACTGCAACCGGGCCGGAACGCCACCGCCGTCCCGCTGGTTCGACTTCGCGCCGACCGCGGGCGCCATGACCGCCTTTTCGACCTCCACATCGCCGCAAAAGGGGCACAGCAGCAATCCACCCACCTTCTGCCGCTCGAAATCCTCGCTCGACCCGAACCAGCCTTCGAACACATGGCCGCCCCGCAAGCATTTCAGATCAAACACAATCACAGGACCGCGACGCCTCCCTCCAACATCCGCCGATGCGTGAGCACCGGGATTCGCGCCCTTACCGCGTCGATGCGCGCCAGATCAATATCGACGAGTGCCAGCCCCGGCTCCTCCCCCATGTCGAGCAGCACCTCCCCCCACGGGTCGATGGCGAGGCTGTGGCCGTAGGTTTCCCGCCCGTCCTCATGCCGCCCGGTCTGCGCCGGGGCCAGCAGGAACGCGGCCGATTCGATCGCGCGCGCGCGCAGCAGGGTTTCCCAATGCGCGCGGCCTGTGGGCACGGTGAAGGCTGCCGGAACCAGCAGCAGCGTCGCCCCGGCATCGCTCAGCCGCCGGTAGAGATCGGCAAAGCGCAGGTCGTAGCAGATGGAAAGGCCGATGCGCCCCCATGGCGTATCGACCGCGACCGCCCTTTCCCCCGGCCCGTAGACCGAGGATTCCCGCCAGCTCACGCCATCGGGCAGATCGACGTCGAACAGGTGGATCTTGTCGTAGCGTGCGCGGATTTCGCCGCCCGCGTCGATGACGAAGCTGCGATTGCTCCACCGCCCGTCCGACCGCTCGTCCTTCAGGCCGAGCGAGCCGATATGCACCCATAGCCCTTCGCGCGCGGCGGCTTCCCGCACGGTCGCGAGCACCACGTCATGCGCCTCGTCGCGCAGGGTCGCGGTCGCGCGCGCGCGATCCTGATCGATGCAGCCGACCATTTCGGGGGTGAAGAGCATGTCCGCCCCCTGCCGCTTCGCGCTGGCGATGGCATCGGCCAGCATCGTCGCATTGGCCGCCGGATCGATGCCGCTGGTGGTCTGGAGCAGGGCTGCGCGCATCGTCACCGCCCTCCTATAGCCCCAGCAGCGGGTCGAGCTTGCCCGCCCGGTCGAGCGCGGCCAGATCGTCCGATCCGCCGACATGCCTGCCGTCGATGAAAATCTGCGGCACCGTCATCCCGCCGTTGGAACGCTCGATCATCTCCGTTCTCTTGGGGCCGCCCATGGTGATGTCATATTCCTCGAACGCGACGCCCTTGTCGCGCAGCAGGGCCTTGGCGCGGCTGCAATATCCGCAATAATCCTTGGTATAGATTTCGACATGGCTCATGGCCGAAGGGCTCCTTCAACTGTTTCCCATGCCGAAATCGGGTGCGCCATGATGTTTGTCAATCGTCCCGCCCGGCAGCACCCGCGCCCAGCACAGCAGATGGACGGCGGCGGCCCCGCCGTCGAGCAGCCTTTCGGTGCAGGCCCGCGCGGTCGCGCCGCTGGTGTGCACGTCGTCGATAAGGATGACCGTCCGCCCGCGCAGGGCCGCCCGGCGGGAGGGATCGATGGCGAAGGCGCCGCGAACCTCCCTCTCCCGCGCGCGCGGGCTCATCGCGCGCAGCGGCCGGGTGGAACGGGAGCGCCGGAGCAGGAAGGGATCGGCGGGCAGGCCAGTCGCCGCCCCCAGATGACGGGCGATCAGCGCGGACTGGTTGAACCCGCGGTTCCACAGCCGCCAGCGATGCAGCGGCACCGGAACCAGCAGCGGGCTATCCCCGGATTCGGCGATCGAGCGGATATGAGGCACCATATAATGCGCCATCAGCCGCGCCATGCCGGTGCGCCGTCCATATTTGAGGCGAATGGCCACCTTGCGCGCAATCTCTCCATAGGCGAGCGCCGCCCGCGCGCTTTGCCATGGCGGAGGCGCTGACGCGCACGGGCCGCACTGGCTGCCCGGCCCATCCGGCTCCAGTTCGAAAGGCAGGCCGCAACGCGCGCAGCAGGGATCGCCCAGAAAATCGAGCTGCCCCCAGCAATCGAGGCAGAATCGGTCCCGCTCGGCGGTGATCGTTCCGCAACCGGGACAGCGCAGCGGCAGCGCATAGTCGAGGATCGGCTTGCAGATCCCGACAGAAAAAGAATCGAGGATCGGCTTGCAGATCCTGGCGGAAAAGGAACCGAGGATCGGTCCGCCGATCGCGGAGAGAAAGGAAAATACCCCCATATAATGCTTGTCCATCGCGGCGCGGATCGGCACAAGCCCGAAAATGGACGAACCGCAGGGCCCCCCGCTGATCTTCGACCCGAAACGGCGCGCGCTGGCGCGGGACCGGGCGTTCGATGGATTTGCCGATCATGATTTCCTCTACCGCCATATGCTGGATGGGCTGCTGGAGCGGCTCGACGACGTGCAGCGGCCGCTGCGGCAGGTGCTGCTGATCGGCTGCCCGGACGAAAGCGCCGCGCGGGCACTGCGGGCGCTGGGCAAGGAGGTGACCTGCTGCGATCCCGGCGCGCGCAACGCCGCCGCCAACCGGGGGGTGCAGGCGGAGGAGGACGCCCTGCCCTTCGCCGGGGAAAGCTTCGACCTGATCCTCGCCTGCGGGACGCTCGACAGCGTCAACGACCTGCCCGGCGCGCTGATCCTGATGCGGCGGCTGCTGCGGCCCGACGGGCTGCTGCTGGGTGCCTGCGTCGGCGCGGGCAGCCTCGCGCGCCTCAAATCCGCCTTGCTCGCGGCCGAAGGCGACCGGCCCACGCCCCATATCCATCCGCAGATCGACGTGCGGTCGGCGGGCGACCTGCTGGCGCGGGCGGGCTATGCGATGCCGGTCGCGGATGTGGAGGCGTTGACGGTGCGCTATTCCACCGCGCTGGCGCTGATGCGCGACCTGCGGGGGATGGGCTATGGCAATGTGATGACCGCGCCGCGCCGTGGCGCGCTGACCCGCGAGGTGATCGCCCGCGCCTGCGCCGCCTTCGCCGAGGCGGCGGACCCTGACGGCAAGACCGCCGAGCATTTCTCGCTGCTCTATTTCAGCGGCTGGAAGCCCGACCCCTCGCAGCCCAAAGCGGCACGGCGCGGATCGGCCACGGTCTCGCTGGCGCAGGCGCTCAAGTCGAAGATTTGAGGGGGCGGAGACCAAAGCCAAGCCCGACCCCTTCCCCGTTCGGGCTGAGCTTGTCGAAGCCCTGTCCTTCTTTTGGGGGAAAGGATTATATGTCCCCGTTCAGACCAGCGCGTCCAATATGCCGATCATCGGCAAGTCGGCGGGCGGCATCGGCAGGCTGAACATCTCGGCCGGGCGCACCCATTGCATCGGGCTGGCATGGTGAAGGCGCGGCACGCCCGTCCATTTGCGGCAGATATAGAGCAGGAGCAGCAGGTCGCGGTCGCCCAGTGGCTCGCTGGCGAAGGTGACGGGGGCAAGGCAGCTCTTGTGCGTGCTGATCCCCAGTTCCTCCTTCAGCTCGCGAATCAGCGCCTCTTCGGGGGTTTCGCCCGGCTCCACCTTGCCGCCGGGGAATTCCCACAACCCCGCCATCGGTTTGCCCTCCGGGCGCTGCTGCACCAATATCCGGCCGTCGGCATCGACCAGTGCGGCGGCGGTGACGAGAAGGCGCGCCCTTTCCGCCGTTGGGGCGGAGTCGGGGCGGTTCGAGGCGGATTGAGAAACAGATAAAGCGTCCATCATATCAGTTTATTAACCGGCCCCGCTTATGTTGCCAAGCCGCTCGCCCGCGATGAAAGAAAACCGATGCGCGATTCGAAAGAAGATGATGTCGAAAAAGTTAACGGTCGCCTGTCCCAAAATGAAAAGGGAGCGACATCGATCGAATATGCTCTGATTGTTTCGCTTATATTCCTGGCGATAGTGACCGCCGCATCGAACGTTGCTTTGAAGACAAACGACATGTGGAACCATGTCGCCAATTCGGTTAATAAAGATTAACCATCATTTTAACAAATCCGTGGCTCTTATTAGGAATTTCTCAACCAGCAATTGATAAAACGGCAGGTGCTGAATTGGGAAACCATAAGGCCGGGTAGTTCATTACGATTTCAAGGAGACACATTATGCAGTTCATCCGCAAGATGCTGAAGAATGAAGAAGGCGCCACCGCCATCGAATATGGCCTGATCGCTGCTCTGATCGCGGTTGCCGCGATCGTGGCGATGGGCCGCGTCGGCGACTCGCTGACCAACACCTTCAACAATGTTGCGACGACGCTCGAAAACGGCCAGTAATCGACTGACCGGTTTTGACGGAAAAAAGAGGGCGGCGGGTCATCCCGTCGCCCTTTTTCGTGGGCGGCGATCCCGATCTCCCTCGTCATGCCAGCGCAGGCTGGCATCTCAGGAGGCGGCGCAACATGGCGCCAGCCCGATCTTCCGTTCAATAGGTAACGATCTTCACCTTGTCCCCCGCCTTCAGCACGGAGGATGCCGTCAGCCCGTTGAGGGTCAGGAACCGCTCCTTGCGCAGGTCGTCAAAGGCCATGCGGGCGGAGAGCGTGTCGATCGTCTCTCCGGCCTTCACCGTCACCACGTCCACCTTGCGCGCCTTGACGGCGGCGGCTTCCTGCGCGGTGATCCGCCGGAGCGACTGGACCGTGGTGCTGAACGGCCCCAGCCCCTGCCCTGCGGGCGCGATGGTCAGGAAATGATAGGCCGATCCCGATCCCATCTCATAGGCGAAGACGGTGACGTCCATCTGCCCGGACTGGCTGTTCGCGCGCATCGTCGCATAGGCGGCCGGGATACCGTTGACGGTCGTGCGCCGCACCGCATCGGCGGACAGGCTGCTGTTCTGCGAAAGCGACCGGAACACGGAGGCGACATAAGTACCCAGATCGCCCGAATAGGCGGCCCCGCCGAACTGCGCCTTGCCGCCCGATCCGCTGATGGTCACCGCGTCGCTGCCGTTCAGCATCACATAGCCGTTGGGCGCGGTGAAGCTCAGCCGCAGTTGCGGATGGGTGAAGCGCCCGCCGCTGACGATGCCCTGCGCCGGATCGTCGCCATAAGTCACGCCGTCGAGCGCGTTCAGGAACGCATCGCGGTTGCGCAGCGTGTTGGTGGATCGGGTTTCCTTCGCCTTGTTCAGCGCGCGGGTGACGCGCGAGGCCGGATCGGGATGGGTGCTCGCCCATTCCGGCACATTGCCCGCCTGCCCCGCCACCCGCGCATCGAGCGCGCTCTGCGCGGCGAGCGAGGCGAGCATGCCGGACAGCGCCTTCGGGTCGTAACCGGCCGAGGCCAGATAGCGGATGCCCAGATCGTCCGCCTCATATTCCTGGCTGCGCGAGAATTTGAGCGTCAGCAGTTGCGCGCCCGAACCGATGCCCTTCTGCAACAGGCCGCCCAGCGCCGAATCGCCCAGCACCGCACCGGTCAGGATCTGGAGTAGCGCGCCGCCGATCGCGTTGCGAGTGGCTGTCTTCTGCCGCCGCTGGCTGTGCATCGCGGCCACATGGCCGATCTCGTGCCCCAGCACGCCCGCCATCTCCGCCTCGTCATTGCACAGCGCCATCAACTGGCGGGTGATGTAGACATAGCCGCCGGGGATGGCAAAGGCGTTGTTCACCGATGAATTGAGCAGGGTGATGGTGAAGTCGTTCTGCGCGCGGGAAAGGCTGGACTGCACGGCGATCTTGCGGCCCACGCCCGTCACATAGGCGGTCTGCGGCCCGCTATAGGCGCCGCCGAATTCCTTGAGCAATTCCGGATGCGCCTTCGCCCCCTGCTCCTTGTCGCTGGCGCTGATCGAGGTCGCGAGCGGGATGTCGCGTGCCGCGCCGCCGCCGGAACACGCACCCAGCGCCACCAGCGCCGCGGCGACGCCTCCGCCCGCGATCCAATATGTCCTGCTCATCGGCCACCTCCCCTTGTCTCGTCCATTCCATGACCAGCACCGGAACGCTCCGCCACGGGGAGCTGTTCCCTATCGGAATAGCGGAGGAAGGGGCGGTTTATCCACCCATGTTGAGGAATTTTACGCCCCGGTCCTTGCGCAGCGTGTCGGCGTCGAGGGAAGACAGGCCGTCCAGTTCCTCGGCGATCGCCTGCCCCAGCGCGGTGATCGCCGCCGCCGCGTCGCGATGCGCGCCGCCGACCGGTTCCGGCACGATGCGGTCGATGACGCCCAGCGCCTTCAGGTCCTGCGCCGTCACCTGCATTGCGGTGGCCGCCTCGCTCGCCTTCTCGGCGGTGCGCCAGAGGATCGACGCGCAGCCTTCGGGCGAGATCACGCTGTAGACCGCATGTTCGAACATCAGCACGCGGTTGGCCGCCGCCAGCGCGATCGCGCCGCCCGACCCGCCTTCGCCGACGATCGCCGCGACCATCGGCACGCCCAGCGCGAGGCAGGCCTCGGTCGATCGGGCGATGGCCTCGGCCTGCCCGCGCTCCTCCGCCTGCACGCCGGGGAAGGCCCCGGAGGTGTCCACCAGCGTCACCACCGGCAGGCCGAAGCGATCGGCCAGTTCCATCAGGCGGATCGCCTTGCGATAGCCCTCCGGCTTGCCCATGCCGAAATTATGCTTGAGGCGGCTCGCCGTATCGTCGCCCTTTTCATGGCCGATCACCATCACCCGCCGCGTGCCCAGCTTCGCGAAGCCGCCCAGGATCGCCTGATCGTCGGCAAAGGCGCGGTCGCCCGCCAGCGGAATGAACTCCTCGAAGATGCCCGCGACATAATGCTTGAAATGCGGCCGTTCCGGGTGGCGGGCCACCTGCGTTTTCTGCCACGGGGTCAGCTTCGCATAGCTGTCCTTCAGCATCTTCTGCGCGCGCTGTTGCAGCTTGGCGATCTCGGCATCTATGTCGAGTTCGCCGGTCGCGGCGGTTTCGCGCAGTTCGGTGATGCGGGCTTCCAGCGCCGCGATGGGCTTTTCGAAATCGAGAAAACTTACCATGCCCTGCCGTTAAGCCGCCCCGCGCCTCAGGTCAACGAGCGGATGACGGCGATTGACCAATTCCACCAGATGCGAGGCGTCCACATGGGTGTAAATCTGCGTCGTGCCGATATCGGCATGGCCCAGCATCGTCTGGAGCGCGCGCAGGTCCGCCCCGCCCGACAGCAGGTGGGTGGCGAAGGCGTGGCGCAGCACATGGGGGCTGAGCCGGTCGGGCGCGATCCCCGCCGCCGCGCCCAGTTCCCGCACCATCTGGAACAGGCGCACGCGGCTGAGATGCGATTTGCCCGACGGGAACAGCCAGGGCGACGCCGGGTCGACATGGCCCGCCCAGCGCGCCGCCGTCGCCCGCGCGCGATCGGAAACGGGCACGAGCCGCTCCCGCCCGCCCTTGCCGCGCAGGATCAGGAAGGGTCGGTCGGGGTGGATGGAATTGCGCGGCAGCGAAACCAGCTCCGTCGCGCGCAGCCCCGATCCGTAGAGCAGTTCGAGCAGCGCGAGCATGCGCACATGCCGGGCCGGGGGATGGTCTCCGCCTGCCTTCTCCTCGGCGACGGCGAACAGGCGGCCGACCTCTTCATGGGAGAGGATCTTGGGCAGCGGGCGGCGCAGGCCGGGCCGCGCGATCCGCATCGCCGGATTGTCGGCGCGCGCGCCGTCCTCCTCCAGAAAGGTGTAGAAGCGGCGCAGCGCCGACAATTTGCGCGCGACCGAGGAAGCCGCCAGTCCGGCCCATCGGTCGGCAAGACCGCGCAGCGCCTCCGCGTCGGCCCCAACGAGCCCCGCCGCGTCCAGCGCCGCGCTCGCCCCTTCCAGGTCGGTGCGATAGGCGAGCAGCGTGTTGCGCGCCGCGCCGCGCTCGGCCGCCAGCATCGCGATGAAACGGTCTATCGGCGCGCGATCCACCGCCGCCGCCTCGGCTTTGGGGGGCCTTTCGCCCGCCACGTCCGGCTCAGCTCCGCATGATCGCTTCGGCGGCGATCATCCGCGCCTCCGGGTTCAACCCGACGCGATGGAGCGCGGCGACGATGTGATAGAGATGCTCCGCCGGCATCCGGCGCCAGTCCGACACCTGCATGCCGACCCCGGCGAGCAGCGCGACCGTCGCTTTTTCCCCGCGCCGGGCGGCGCGATCGATCGTCTGTTCCCAGCGGGTGCGCGGTTGCAGGTTCACCCCGGCATCCCCGGCGATCCGGGCCGCATCCTGCTGCCCGATCCGGCCCAGCCCGGCCAGCCCGGCGAGCAGCATCCGTCCGCGCGCGCCGTTGGCGCCGATATAGGACTGCACCCGGTCGGCCGATATCCTCACCGCCACGCGCGGCGCGCCCACGGCCAGCATCGCCCAGCCGTCCAGCCCCTCATCCTCGGCAAGCGCGTCGGACGCCCCGGCCCAGCGCAGCGCGCTCAGGTCATAGCCCGCGCTCAGCATCGCGGCGATCAGGTTGGAGACGTCCGCCCCGCCGACCTGCGCCGTGGGCAGCGCGGCGGCGGCGCGGGCGAGCGCCAGCATCGCGACCAGATCACGATGCCCCGCCTCGCCCCAATAGCCGCGCATCGCCTCTATCCGCTCGCCCGCGGACGGCGCGCCATAGGCTTTGCGCAACAGGTCCACGCGCGTGCGGAAGCCGTCCGGCGCGGCATCGGCGGCGGCGAGCTGCGCATAATAATCGACCAGCGCCCCGCCGGAAAACACGCCGAGACGCGCGGCCGCCTCTACCGAGGGTAGCCGCTTCTCGACCGCCAGCGCGGGCGCGATGGCCTGCCACGCCAACACCTGACGCCCCGCGCCCTGCATCAGCTCGGCGGGGATATCGACATTGGCGGCGGTCGCGAGGCCGAAGCGCCAGGCGGTCAGGCGATCGACGCCGTCCCATTCTATCTTCACCGACCGGCGCGCATTGGCCCCGGCGCCGACGATCTTCTCGGTCAGCCGGTAATCGATGCCGCTCACCTTGCCGCCGCGCTGCGTCTGGTTGAGGATCGCGCTCGCCCGGCCCTGCTCGGCGGAGAAGGAGGCGCAGATCGCCTCGGCCATGCGCCAGCTCGGCGAGGAACTGGTCGCCAGCGCACCCTGATAGATCGGGCACAGGCCCACCGGGTCGGCGCTGGCCAGATAGGCCTGCATCGCCACCGCGTAGAGGCGCTTGCTGTACTGATCGGCATCGACGCTCTGCACCATCAGGCGCGCGGCATCGGCCTCGCCCATCCGCACCAGCAACCAGGCGCGCTCGGCCACCCAGTCGGCACCCTCTATGTCGGCGGGCGTGTCGGTGGCGGACAGCAGCGCGCGGCGCAGCAGGATCGAGGCCCAGCGCGATACGAAGGGCGCCTTGGCCGTGCGCATCAGGGCAACCAGATATTGCCCGGATTCGCTGCCATAGGCATTGGCGGCCAGTCCGCCGGTGCGGTCGGTCAGCGGCCCCACCCGGTCCAGCGACCGCCGCGCGCGGTCGGGAAGGTCATATTTGGCCTGCTGCGCGGCCAGCTCTTCCGGCGTCAGCTCCGGGACGGCTACGGCTTCCTGCGCGTTTCCGGCAGCTTCCGGCGGCGCGCCCGCCGTGCCGAGATCGAGTTGCAGGCTCGGCCGGACAGCGGGCGATCCCGGCGAGGAAGGCGAAGGCTGCGCCTGCTGCGGCTCGCCCGAAGGTTCATCGCCCGCCGGTTCGTCGCCGAAACCGGGGGGAAGCAGCGAGGTTGGGCCGCGCTCGGCGACCAGCGGCACCGCGACGCCGAGGGAGAGAAGCGCGACCGCCGCCCCGGCCAGCCAGCGTACCCGCCCAGGCAAACGCCGGATGCCCGGCGCGCCGCCTGCCCGGTCCTCGGCCGCCGCCTCTTCGGCCGGCCGCGCGGTGCCTTCCCCTGCCATCGCCGCTTACTGTCCGAGTTTCTCGGCGGGAATCGGCTTTTCGACGGGGGTGACGGGGCGCTCCCCGCCGCGCTGCCATGCCAGCACCAATATCGCGAGAACCAGAATCGCCAGCGCCAGACGGATGACGGGCAAACGCGGGCCGCCGCGACGGCGGGAGCTTTCGAACATGCTGTTGCTGCGTTTGATTTTCATAAGGCTGCTGGCAAATCCTGAACTGTTTCACTTTCCTTGCGGCCCGGCGCGCAATTTCGCTTTTGCCTGCCGCGTGCGGCGCTGTATAGCCCCGCGCAGCATGCAACGAAACAACAAATCCGTTCAAGCCCCCGACAAGCGAGCCGGCGACCGGCTCGCCGATCCGCGCCCCATCGTGCTGATCGGCATGATGGGGGTAGGCAAGTCGACCATCGGGCGCCGCCTCGCCCTGCGGCTCGGCCTGCCTTTCGTCGATGCCGACGACGAGATCGAGCATGCGGCGGGCATGACCATCCCGGAGATTTTCGCCCGCTATGGCGAGGCGGGCTTCCGCGACGGGGAACGCCGGGTCATTGCCCGGCTGATGGAGGAAGGACAGCAGGTCATAGCGACCGGCGGCGGCGCGTTCATGAACGAGGAGACGCGCGCGCTGATTCTGGACCGGGCGATCGCCATCTGGCTCGACGCGGATATCGACATATTGGTGGAGCGCGTGTCCCGCCGCGAAGGGCGGCCCCTGCTGCAAGGCAAGGATCCCCGGCAGGTGCTGACCGAGCTCGCCGCCATCCGCACGCCCGTCTATGCGCTGGCCCCGATCAAGATCCGCAGCGGGGCCGGGCCGCACGAACAGACGGTAGACCGCATCATGGAGGTATTGGGACGATGAGCACCGTCAGCGTGGCGCTGGGCGCGCGCAGCTATGACATAGTGATCGAGGACGGCCTGCTGGACCGCGCGGGCGAGCGGCTCGCCCGCTATGCGCGCGGCGGCCGCCTCGTCGTCGTCACCGACGAGCATGTCGCCGCCGCCCAGCTGCCGCGTCTGCTCGCCGCGCTGACCGGCGCGGGGGTCGCCGCCGAGGTCATCACCCTGCCCGCAGGCGAGGGCACCAAGAGCTGGGACGGCCTTTCCTCGCTGATGGACCGGCTGCTGGCGCTGGAGGTCGAGCGCAACGATCATGTGATCGCGCTGGGCGGCGGCGTGATCGGCGATCTGGTGGGCTTCGCCGCCGCGATCCTGAAGCGCGGCTGCCAGTTCGTGCAGGTGCCCACCACGCTGCTGGCGCAGGTGGACAGCTCGGTCGGCGGCAAGACGGCGATCAACACGGCGGCGGGCAAGAACCTCGTCGGCGCCTTCCACCAGCCCTCGCTGGTGCTGATCGACCCCACCAGCCTCGACACCCTGCCCGCGCGCGAGGTGCGGGCGGGCTATGCCGAGGTCGTCAAATATGGCCTGATCGACGACGCGGCCTTCTTCGACTGGTGCGAGAAGGATGGCACCAAGCTGCTGGCGGGCGACCCGCAGGCGCGCGCCCATGCGATCGAGAAGAGCGTCGGCGCCAAGGCGGCGATCGTCGCGGACGATGAGGAAGAGCGCAGCGGCCGCCGGGCGCTGCTCAACCTCGGCCATACCTTCGGCCACGCGCTGGAGGCGGAGACGGGCTATAGCGACAGGCTGCTCCACGGCGAGGCGGTGGCGGCCGGGATGGCCCTCGCTTTCCGCTTCTCCGCCGCGCAGGGGTTGTGCCCGGCCGAGGACGCGCGGCGCGTCACCGCGCATCTGCGCGCGGCGGGGCTGCCCGCCGGCCTCAGCGATGCCGGGGTCGATGCCGACGGCGCGACGCTGGTGGCGCATATGATGCACGACAAGAAGATGGACGGCGGCAAGCTGCCCTTCCTCCTCGCCCGCGGCATCGGGCAAACCTATCTCGACAAGCAGGTCGACCTGAAGGCGGTCGAGGCGTTCCTCGACGGGGAACGGGTCGCCGCCTGAACCAGCGTCAGGCGCGCCAATAGCCCCAGGCGGCCCACAGCCAGCCGACGATCATCAGCGTGCCGCCGATCGGCGTGATCGCCCCGAACCAGCGCGGCGCGCCGAACGCCATCGCATAGAGGGTGAAGGCGAAGATCGCCGCGCCCGCCAGCATCAGCATCGCGGCCGGGCGTGCCGCCTGCATCAGCGCGATCGCCGCGACGGCATGGATCAGCTGATAGAGGCCGCCGGTGCGCAGCCATTCCGCCGCCTGCGGCGAGGAGGCCCCATGCGCCCCGAACGCGCCCGCCGCTATCGCCAGCGCCGCGCTCAAGGCCGCCAGAAAACCGACCATCTCATTCCCCTTCCCCGCTTTGCTCGCGCGAGCGCAGATTCATCGTCCGCCCAGGGCGATACATCAGATGCTTCGCCGCGAACAGATCGCCTTCCTTCAACTGCACCTCGAAGCGGGTGCGGTCGTTCTCGCGATATTGCTGCTCGACCTCGGCGATCTCCTCCGGCTTGACGCCGAGAAGCTGCATCGACAGGCGGCCCATGGCGATGGCGGATTCGAACAGCTCGCGGATGACGCCACCCAGATTGATCCCGTGCAGGCGGATCATGTGCCGCCGGTCGAACACCCGCACGACGATGGCGGCATTGGGGAAGGCTTCCTTCACATGCTCCAGCACCGGCGCGTCGAGCGCGGGGTCGTCGATGCAGAAGGCGATCAGCCGCGCCTCGTCCGCGCCAGCGCTGCGCAACAGCTCGACGCGGGTGCCATCGCCATAATAGACCTTCATGTCGAACTGGTCGCTCAGCTGGATCTGCGCGGGCTTGCGGTCGATCATCGTCACCGCGAAGCCATGGCCCATCAGCATCTGCGCGACCGTCTGGCCAAAGCGGCCATAGCCGACGATGATCGCGGTGCCGCGCGCCGCGACCTCCGGCGTCTCGAACCTGTCCGCCGAGGGCCGCGCGAATTCGAGGCGGCGGGCGAACAGCATCAGGAACGGCGTTGTCGCCATCGACAGGGTGACGACCGCGTTGAACATGCTCGCCGCCTGCGGCGCGATGAGCAGCGCGTCGCGCGCCTGGGCGAACAGCACGAAGCCGAACTCGCCGCCCTGGCTCAGCAACAGGCCGAGGCCCAGCGCCGCCTTGCCGCGCATGCCGAACAGCATCGCAAGGCCCCAGAGGATCAGCACCTTCACCGCGACCACCAGCAGCGCCATCGACAGCACGAACAACGGATTGGCCAGCACCGCCCGGATATCCAGCACCATGCCGACCGCGAGGAAAAACAGCCCCAGCAGGATCGAGCGGAACGGCTCGATATCGGATTCGATCTCGTGCCGGTAGGGCGAATCGGCCAGCAGCACGCCCGCGACGAACGCGCCCAGCGCCGTCGACAGCCCCAGCGAATGCATCAGCAGCGCGCTGGCGATCACCGTGAACAGGCCGACGACCACGAACAGCTCCCGCTCGCCCATGGTGCCGACCAGTTGCAGCACCGGCCTCAGGATGAAGCGGCCCGCCAGCCCCAGCCCGCCGATCGCGCCGATGGTGTAGAGGACGAGCAGCCAGCCCGGCGGCCCTCCGGCATCGGCGGGATTGCGCGACAGCGCGGCGACGATGGTGATCAGGGGGACGATGGACAGATCCTGAAACAGCAGGATCGAAAAGGCCTTTTCGCCGAAGGGCGAGTTGATGCGCCCGCTGTTCTTGAGGCCCGGCAGCACCTGCGCGGTGGAGGAAAGCGCCAGCGGCAGGCCGAGCGCGATGGCCGCGCCCGTCGAGAAGGCGGTGCCGTAATAGATGATCGTCGCGAGCGCCACGCCGGACAGCACCACCTGCGCCAGCCCCAGCGCGAAGATGTCGCGCTTCAGCCGCCACAGCCGGGCGGGGTTGAGTTCCAGCCCGATGATGAACATCAGCAGCACGATGCCGATTTCGGCGATGTCGAGCTTCGTCTGCCCGCCGCCGACCAGCCCCAGCACCTGCGGCCCGACCAGCGCGCCCGCGACCAGATAGCCCAGCACCGCGCCCAGCCCCAGCCTGCGGAACAGCAGCACGAAGAAGGTCGCGAAGCCCAGAAGGATGAAACCTTCGTCCAGCAGCAGGTCGGTTGGCGTGATGGGGGCATGATGCACCGGCATCAGCTCCTGCCAGCCGCTCATGCGCGCAGGCTCCCCTTGTCGTTGCCGGAAACGGCGCGCGCGCCAGCCTGCCCCGCCGCCTCGCCCGCCGCCTCGCCTACCGCCTCGAACGACAACAGGATGGAGGGATGACGCGCCGGATAGGCGCGGGCGGCGGCAAAGACCGACAGGCCCGGCCAGAAAGCGGCCTCTTCGCCGCCCGCCGGATCGGCGAGCCACGCGCGCAGCCGCTCACCCGCCTGCCGTACCTCTTCGGCGGTGCGCCCGATCGCATGCGCGGCCATCAGCGAAGCCGAAGCCTGTCCCAGCGCGCAGGCGCGCACGTCGAGGCCGAGGGCGCTGATCCGTCCGTCCGCATCGACGCGCACATCGGCGATCACCCGGCTGCCGCAGGTGGGCGAGCGCCTGTCGGCGCTGGCGTCGGGCTGGTCGAGGCGATGATGGTGCGGGATCGACGCCGCGAGCCGCAATATTTCCCGGTTATAAAGGGCGGAGGACATGAACCAGACCTAAGCGGTCGCGGGCTTCAGGGAAAGGGGCGGCAATGGAAAAAGTGCACCCGCCTGCAAGCTGAGGCATCCCTCCCACTCCGTCATCCCAGCGCAGGCTGGGATCGTCGTCGATAGCGTGGAACCTCGCCTCGAACGATGCCAGCCTGCGCGCCATCGGTGCGCTCGTTCACCAGACGGCTCATCGCGTCGCCGCTGGCCTTGAGCAGGGGATAGCTGCGCGCCTCCGTCATCCAGTCCGGGCGCTTGGCGTTCACCGTGTAGACGAGATTATAGGCAAGGGTGAAGGCGAGGAACAGCACCGTCGCCACCAATATGCCCTTGAGCACGCCGAAGCCCGCGCCCAACAGGCGGTCGACCGGGCCCAGCACCGACGTCCGCATGCCCCGCCCCGCGCGCCGGGCGACAAGCTTGCCCACGACGAAGGTGACGATGAACAGACCCGCAAAAGCGAGAATTTCCGCCGCCGCCCCCGCGCCGACCCAGATGCCCGCCAGATCGGACATCGGCGCCAGGAACAGGCGCACCGCCACCACAGCCAGCACCCAGGCGAGCAGCACCAGCAATTCCTCGACGAATCCGCGCAGGAAGCCGAAAACGGCCATCCCTCCGGTCAGCAGCAGCAGCGCCATGTCCAATGAATTCATGACGTCGCGCTAGAGCATTTTGAGGCCAGAGGGAACATCCGACGACTTGCCAAGGTCGAAAAACAAGGCCGGTCAGCCCCGGCCGAGCACATGGTCGACATATTGCGACAGGGTGCGATAGCCGCGCAGGTCCATGCCCGCCGCCTCGCCTGCCAGATTGGCCGGTACGGAGGCGGTGCCGAAGCCCAGCTTGGCGGCCTCGCGCAGGCGCAGCGGCGAATGGGCGACCGGCCTGATCTCGCCCGACAGCGCGACCTCGCCGAAGAAGATCGCCCCGCCCGGCACGGGCCGCTCGGCCAGCGCGGAAATCAGCGCGGCGGCGACCGCCAGATCGGCGGCGGGATCGGCGATGCGATAACCGCCCGCGACGTTCAGATAGACCTCGCAATTGGCGAAGCTGATGGCACAGCGCGCCTCCAGCACGGCAAGGATCATCGCCAGCCGCCCGCTGTCCCAGCCGACGACCGCGCGGCGGGGCGTCGCACCGCTGGCCAGCCGCACGGTCAGCGCCTGTATCTCGACCAGCACCGGCCGCGTGCCCTCCAGCGCCGGGAACACCGTCGCCCCGGTCACGCTTTCGGCCCGGTCGGTCAGGAACAGCGAGGAGGGGTTGGCGACTTCCTCCAGCCCCTCTTCGGCCATCGCGAACACGCCGATCTCGTCCGTGCCGCCGAAGCGGTTCTTGATCGCCCGCAGGATGCGATATTGGTGGCTGCGCTCGCCCTCGAAGCTCAGTACCGTATCGACCATATGCTCCAGCACGCGGGGCCCCGCGATGCTGCCGTCCTTGGTCACATGGCCGACCATCACCAGCGCGGTGCCCTGCTCCTTGGCGAAGCGGATCAGTTCCTGCGCACTCGCCCGCACCTGGCTGACCGTGCCGGGCGCGCTTTCGATGAGGTCGCTGTGCATCGTCTGGATCGAATCGATGATGAGGAAATCCGGCGCCTCGCCCCGGCCCAGCGTCGTCAATATGTCGCGCACCGAGGTGGCGCTCGCCAGTTGCACCGGCGCATCGCCCAGCCCCAGCCGCCGCGCGCGCAGCCGCACCTGATCGGACGCCTCCTCGCCGCTGATATAGGCGACGGAAAGCCCCCGCCGCGCGATCGAGGCCGCCGCCTGCAACAACAGCGTCGACTTGCCGATGCCCGGATCGCCGCCGATCAGCGTCGCGCTGCCCGTCACGAGGCCGCCGCCCAGCGCCCGGTCGAACTCCGCGATGCCGGTGCTTTCCCGGTCGGGCAGCGCGGTCACGCTGTCGAGGCTGCTCAGCACCAGCGCCCGCCCGCCGCTTTGCAGGTCGTGCCGCGCGGAAAAGACGCTCTCCGGCGCTTCCTCCGCCAGCGTGTTCCAGCCGCCGCAATCGTCGCACTGCCCCTGCCACCGGGGCGATGCCGCGCCGCATTGCTGGCACACAAATTTTTTCTTCGCCTTCGCCATCGGCCCATCTTGCAGAACATAGAGAGAACATCAAGCCAATTTGAAGGGCAAATCGCAAAGGCCGTCCCAACAGGGCTGGAAAGCCGTGCGGCATTGCGGCATGAACGCCCCATGCCGGATCTCTGCGTGCGCGTCGCCAGCTACAACATCCACAAGGGCGTCGGAACGGATCGCCGCCGCAACCCCGAACGCATATTGGCGGTGCTGGCCGAAATCGATGCCGACATCATCGCGCTGCAAGAGGCCGACCGGCGCTTCGGCCCGCGCGAGGCGGTGCTGCCCCCGCATCTGATCGAGCGGCACAGCGATTATCATGTCGCGCCGCTCAACGTGCAGACGGACAGCATCGGCTGGCACGGCAACAGCATCCTGGTGCGCAAGTCCGCGACCATCCACATGAGCGACATCATCCACCTGCCCTATCTGGAGCCGCGCGGGGCGGTGGTGGCGGAGGTCGAGTTTCCCGGCGGCCATGCGCTGCGCCTCTACGGCATGCATCTCGACCTGTCGGGCCTGTGGCGGCGGCGGCAGGCCCATGCGCTGCTCAACAGCTATGCCGGGGCGGACCCGATGCCGACGCTGATGGCGGGCGATCTCAACGAATGGCGGGCCAGCGGCGGCTGCCTCGTCGATTTCGAGCGGCATTTCGACTTCGCGCCCTGCGGCCAGAGCTTCCCGTCGCGGCGGCCGGTCGGGCGGCTCGACCGGATCATGGTGAACGAGCGGATCGAACTGCTGGATTCGGGCGTGCACGCCAGCCTGCTGGCGCGCAGGGCCTCCGACCATCTGCCGATCTGGGCCGACCTGCGGTTGCGCCAGGGCTGAGCGCTCCGCACCTTCGCAGATATGGAGGAACCATTCGGGCTGAGCTTGTCGAAGCCCTGTACTTCCTTGACCTGAAAGGAAAGACAGTCCTTCGACAAGCTAAGGGCGAACGGATATGGGAGAATGGCAGCCATCCCCACCAATCCACCATCCCTATTACGTCATGCCAGCGCAGGCTGGCATCTGCTGAGGCGGCGCGCAACATGGCCTGCGGCCCCAGCCTGCGCCGGGGTGACGAGCGAGACAAGCAAAACGGGCGCAGCCGAAGCCGCCCCCGTCGCATAGTCCTCGTTTCGACCGGCCTCAATCGCCGGTCAGGATACGATCCACAAGCTGCTTCACCGTAGGCACGAAGCCGTTGGAATAGAAGGGATCCTTCTTGAACTGATAGGCGCCGTGGCCCGCGAACATCAGGTTCTGTTCCGGGTCGCCGCCATGGGCGATGTCCTGCAACGTCTTCTGAATGCAGAAGCTGCGCGGATCCGCCAGGCGGCCGGTCGAGTTCGTCTCGCTGTCCATCCAGCTGGAGAAGGAGCATTGCGACAGGCAGCCCATGCAATCGGCCTGATCCTTGCGGATGATCGCCTTTTCCTCTTCCGTCACGAACACCAGCGTATTGTCCGGCGTCTTGAGCGCGCTGGTGAAGCCCTGCCCCACCCATTCGCGCGCGCGGATCAGGTCGCCGCGCGTCACCCAGAAATTCTTGCCGCGCACGCCCACGTCGAGCTGGTGCGTGTGGTCGCCCGCCTGTTCCAGGCTGAACGCGATCTGCCGCTCGGACCGGGCCTCCAGATTGCGCAGGAAGGGATTCCGCACGGCGGAGGAATAGAAACCGGTCGGCGAAAAGCGATGAAGCAGGATATCCCCTTCATCCAACTGGGTCAGCTTGTCCTTCCACTGCTGCGGGATTGGGCTTTCCTGCGTCAGCAGCGGACGCGTGCCGAACTGAAAGGCGATCGCCCCCAGCTCCGGATTGTCGATCCAGTCGTTCCAGTCGCGCAGATACCAGACGCCGCCTGCCATCACGATCGGCACCTCGTCGGAAATGCCGCCTTCGCGCATCGTGTCGCGCAGCGCCTTGACGCGGGGATAGGGATCCTCCGGCTTCAGCGGATCCTCGGCATTGGACAGGCCGTTATGCCCGCCCGCCAGCCACGGATCCTCATAAACCACCGCCGCCAGCCATTCGGCGGCCTTGGAATAGGCGCGCTTCCACAGCGCGCGGAAGGCACGGCCGGAGCTGACGATGGGGAGATAATGCACGCCATAATGCGCTGCGATCTCGGAAAGCTTGTAGGGCATGCCCGCGCCGCAGGTCACGCCCGCGACCATGCCGCGCGTGCGTTCCAGCACGCCGTGCAGCACCCGCTGCGCGCCGCCCATTTCCCACAGCACGTTGATGTTGATCGCGCCCTTGCCCCCGGCGATCTCGAACGCGCGCTTCACCTGTTCGACCGCGCCTTCGATGCCGTAGGCGACCAGTTCCTCATGACGGTCACGCCGGGTGCGGCCGGAATAGATTTGCGGGATGGGGTTGCCGAAGGCGTCATAGCTGTCGGCGTTGACGGCCGAAACCGTGCCGATGCCGCCCGCCGCGGCCCATGCGCCGGAACTGGCGTGGTTGGAAACCGCGACCCCCTTTCCACCCTCGACCAGCGGCCAGACCTCGCGACCGCCATAGTTGATGGGTTTTACCCCCTTGAACGTCATTTGCACTCCTAACAGTCGTAACACCCCTGCCAATCGCCGCCTATAGCAAGTTTTCAGCGCCGCGCATGGAAAATCGCGCATGCCGCCGCCGGATAGTGTCGATCCGGCCGCGTCAGCTGCCTGACAGCGCGCCCGGCCGTCCCATCGCGCCTTCGTAAAGCGCGGCATAGCGGCGAACCATGTCCGCCTCGCGATAGTCGGCCCGTGCCTTGCGCCGGTTCTCCTCGCCGATGCGGGCGCGCAGCCCCTCATCGGCCAGCAGCCGCGCGAAGGCATCGGCCATCGCCGCCTCGTCGCCCACCGGCACGATATGATCGCGATTGGCGTCCGCGACCATCGATCGCACATCGCCGACATCGGTGGAGACGACCGGCAATCCGGCGGCCATCGCCTCGACCAGCGAGATGGGGAATTGCTCGCTGTCCGACGACAGGGCGAATATATCGAAAAGGCCGACATAATGCGAGGGGTCGGGCAGGAAACCGGGCAGATAAATATCCTCGACGCCCAGCGCCCGCGCCTGCTCCAGAATCGCGCCGCGTTCCGGCCCTTCGCCGACGATCACCAGGTGCAGCCGGTCGCGATGCGGCGCAACCGCGCGTACCAGCCGGGGCAGGTTCTTCACCGCGCGCAGCCCGGCGAGCGTGCCGACGACCAGCTTGCCGGGGGAGCGGACGAAGCCGGGGATCGCGTCGGGTGCGGGCGGTCGCGCATAGTCGTCCACGTCGATGCCGTTGGCGATCATGTGAAGCCGCTTCTCCGGCTGGCGCCAGACGGCGCGCGCAATCCCTTGCAACCGCTGCGAGGGCACCACCAGCGCATGGGCGCGGGCCAGCGCCAGCCGGCGGAAATGGTTGCGCTTGGGTTTCAGCCGCTCGGCCTCGTCGGCGTTGAAGCCGTCCTCATGATGGATCAGCGGCGGCAGCGCCATGAAGGGAGAAAAGAGGCGATGCGCCATCACCCCGTCCATCGACCCCCAATTATAGCTCAGCACCAGATCGAAGCGCCGCATCACCTGCGCCCAGCGCCAGTAGCGGTGCGGCTCCGGCAGGCCGTGGAGCGGGGGCAGCAGGTCATGGGGAAAATCGCACTCCACATCCGGCGCGATCGCCTTCGCCGCGCCCAGCGCATCGGGATCGGCGCTGATGATGCTGTGCCGCGCGCGCCCGCCCCACAGGTTCATCAGACGGACGGCGCGCGCTTCCTTGCCACCCAGATCGAAACCGCTGTGAAGATGGAGGATCGACGGCCTATGGAGAATCGACGGTCTGCCGTCAGCCACGCGCGGCCACCCGCGCGAGCAGGCGATCGATCGCCGCCACCGCCTCCGGCTCGTTCAGGGTCGGGGCATGGCCGACGCGCGCCACCGTCACCAGTTCCGCCTCCTCGCCGATCTCCGCCTTCATCCGTTCCGCCGTCGCCTCGCTCATCAGGTCGGACAGCTCTCCGCGCAGGATCAGCGTGGGGATGGATCGGAAAGCGGCCATCAGCGGCCAGAGGTCGACGCCAGCCTCGCCGCCGGGAATGCGCAGCGGCTCGGCGATGCGCATGTCGTAATCCAGCACCACCCGGCCGTTATTGTTGAGGCGGAAGAGCCGCTTGGCCATGCCCAGCCAGTCCTCCAGCCCGTAATCGGGGAAGGCCGCGCCCTGATTTTCGGCCAGCGCCCGCGCCGCGTGCACCCAGGTCGGATGATTGCTGCCGGAGCCGACATAGCCCCGGATGCGATCCAGCCCGGCCGCCTCGATTTCCGGCCCGATATCGTTGAGCACCGCGCCCGCCAGCCTGTCCTGATGCGTCGGCGCCATAATCATCGTCATGATGCCGCCCAGCGAGGTGCCGATGGCGACGAAGCGCGGCTGGCCCAGATCGGTGAGCAGCCGCTCCACATCCTGCACATAGGTCAGCGGCACATAGGTCATCGGGTCCTTGGCATAGGCGCTCTCCGCCCGTCCGCGCATTTCCGGGCAGATCACGCGCCATTCCCCGGCATGCCGTCGCGCCAGCGCCTCATAATCGCGGGCGTTGCGGGTCAGGCCCGGCAGGCAGAGCAGCACCGGGCGGTCGGCATGCTCCGGCAAGGCGGGATAATCGCGATAATGCAGGCGCAAACCGTCGTTGGACCACCAATATCCATCGACCCAATTTGCGTCGGCCTGTTCCGTCATGCTTGATCCTCCCGCTATCATGCCCCCATATTGCCGCATGATCCTGACCCCGCAAGCCACCAAATTCACGCCCGCCACCGACATAATGTCCGTGCCCGGCCTCGCCGATCCGGTCGCCCCGGCCCGGTTTCCGCAGCATGTGCTGCGCTTCCGCAACGACCGCTGGGCGGCGAGCGTCGGCCTCGACGGGCTGGACGATGCGGCGTGGATCGAGCATTTCGGCAGGTTCGCGCCGCTGCCCGGCTCCCTCGAACAGCCGCTGGCGCTGCGCTATCACGGCCATCAGTTCCGCGTCTACAACCCGGAGATCGGCGACGGACGCGGCTTCCTCTTCGCCCAGATGCGCGACGGGGCGGGTCGTCTGATGGACCTCGGCACCAAGGGATCGGGCCAGACGCCCTATAGCCGCTTCGGTGACGGGCGGTTGACGCTGAAAGGCGGGGTGCGGGAAATCCTCGCCACCGAGATGCTGGAGGCGCTGGGCGTCGCGACGTCGAAGACCTTCTCCGTCGTCGAGACCGGCGAGGCGCTGCATCGCGGCGACGAGCCGTCCCCCACCCGCTCCTGCGTGCTGGTGCGGCTGAGCCATTCGCATATCCGCATCGGCAGCTTCCAGCGCGCGGCGTTCCTGCGCGACGAGCCGCTGCTGCGCGCGCTCACCGATTATGCGCTGACCCGCCTCTACCGGGTGGAGCCGGAAGCCGACCCGGCGAGCCAGCTGCTCAATCTGGTGGTCGAGCGCACCGCCGACCTCGCTGCCAGCTACATGATCGCCGGCTTCGTCCATGGCGTGCTCAACAGCGACAATATCAACGTGACGGGCGAGAGCTTCGATTACGGTCCGTGGCGCTTCACCCCCTATTGGGAACCGGGTTTCACCGCCGCCTATTTCGACCATCAGGGCCTCTACGCCTTCGGTCGGCAGGCCGAGGCGATCCATTGGGACGTCGCCCAGCTGGCGATCTCGCTGCGCGAGCTTGCGGAGAGCGAGCCGCTGGTCGCCGCGCTGGAGCGTTTCCCGGACCTGTACGCCGACGCGATGCGCAGGCGCTTCTGCTGGCGGCTCGGCATCGGCTGGCCCGGTGAGGAGCGGGCGGCGGCGCTGATCCAGCAGGGCGTTCAGGCGATGGTCGCGGACCGGGTGACGATCGACCGCTTCTTCTTCGACTGGCGCGGCGGAACTTTGCGCGACGAGGGCTATGCGGGCGAGCATTGGGACTCGTTTCGCAAGGCTCTCGACGGGCTGGCGGATGAGGGCGCGACGCGTCATCCCTATTGGCATGGCCCCGGCCCCTGCTCCATGCATATCGACGAGGTGGAGACGATCTGGGACGCCATCGCGCAGCGGGACGACTGGCAGCCGCTCCACGACAAGGTGGCGGCGATCCGGTCGATGCGGGAGGCGCATGAATATGCCCCCGCCGCCTTCCAAAGCCCTGCGGAATAAGGCATTATCGCCGGCGATGGTTGAAACGCTCAAGTCCTTCGAACCGGCCACCGGCGCCCTGCTGTGGGAAGGCGCCACGCATGACGTCGACCGGGAAGCGGAGCGCGCGGCGGCGGCATGGGCGCACTGGGCAGCGCGGCCGGTTTCCTTCCGCATGGAAACGCTGCGCCGGTTCGCCAATGTCGTGCGGTCGAAGGAAGAGGCGTTCGCCGACCTGATCGCCCGCGAAACCGGCAAGCCCCTGTGGGAAGCCCGCACCGAGGTCGGCGCCGTCATCAACAAGGTCGAAATCTCGATCGCCGCCTATTCGGAACGGACCGGCCAGCGCAGCCTCGAAGGCGCGCTGGGCGCGCGGCAGAATTTGCGGCACAAGCCCCATGGCGTGCTGGCGGTGCTCGGCCCCTATAATTTCCCCGCCCATCTGCCCAACGGGCATATCGTCCCGGCGCTGATCGCGGGCAACGCCGTGCTGTTCAAGCCCTCCGAGAAGACTCCCGCCACCGCCGGGATGCTGGTCGCCTGCTATCATGAGGCGGGCGTGCCGGAGGATGTCGTGCGGCTCGTCCTCGGCGGGCCGGAACAGGGGCAGGCGCTGGTCGGGCATCCGCTGGTCGACGGCGTTCTCTTCACCGGCTCGGCCCGCACCGGCATCGCGATCAACCGGGCGCTGGCCGACCGGCCGGACAAGATCGTCGCGCTGGAAATGGGCGGCAACAACCCGATCCTGCTCTGGGACACGCCCGATCTGGCCAGCGCGGCGGCGCTGATCGTCCAGTCGGCTTTCCTGTCGGCGGGGCAGCGCTGCACCTGCGCGCGGCGGCTGATCGTGCGCGACGCCCTCGCCTCCCCGATCATCGCGGAACTGAAGAAGCTCACCGCCCGGCTCATCGTCGATCATCCCCATGCCAGCCCTGCCCCGTTCATGGGCCCGGTGATAGACGGCCGCGCGGCGGACGGGCTGACCGAAGGATTCCTCTCGTTGCTGGAGGCGGGCGGGCGGCCCGTGCTCCACCTGAAGCGCCCCCATGGCGACCTGCCCTTCCTCTCGCCCGCGATCATCGACATGACCATGGCGACGGAGCGGCCCGACATGGAGCTGTTCGGCCCGCTGCTCCAGATCGTGCAGGTCGGCGATTTCGACGAGGGCATCCTTGCCTGCAACGCCACCCGCTACGGCCTGTCCGCCGCGCTGGTGGGCGGCGGGCCGGAGCACTATGAGCAATTCTGGGCGCAGGTGCGCGCGGGCGTCATCAACTGGAACCGCCCGACCAACGGCGCGCCTTCCAACGCCCCGTTCGGCGGCGTCGGCCTTTCCGGCAACCACCGCCCCAGCGCCTGGTATGCAGCGGACTATTGCGCCTATCCGGTGACCTCGACCGAGGACGAGCATCTGCGCGCCTCGATCGCCATCGGCCTTGCCCCGGTGGACACCAGCGCGATGGGCGATTAAGGGCGGAAAACCGGCATTCCGCCTCATCGCAAAGATTAACTTCATCCCCGTCAAAAGATTTTGCGTTGCGGCGCGGGGGCGAAAACATCATGTCCCCCACCATGGCTATCAGTGCATCCTCCTTTCCCGTGCGCACGCGCGTCGGCACCGTCCATCTGGTCGGCGCGGGGCCGGGCGACCCCGAATTGCTGACCCTGCGCGCGGCGCGGCTGCTCGGCCAGGCCGGGCTGGTCGTGCATGACGGGCTGGTCGCGCCGGAAATCCTGGCGCTCACCCATCCCGATGCCGAGATGATCTCCGTCGCCAAGGCCCGGTCCCGCCATTCGATGCCGCAGGACCAGATCAACGCGCTGCTGGTGCGCGAGGCGCTGGCCGGGCGCGATGTCGTGCGGCTGAAAGGCGGCGATCCGTTCATCTTCGGGCGCGGCGGCGAGGAAGCCGAGGCCTGCCGCGCGGCGGGCGTGCCGGTCGAGGTCGTGCCGGGCATCAGCGCCGCCGTGGGCTGCGCCGCCGAAGCGGGCCTGCCCCTCACCCATCGCGGCCTGTCGAGCGCCGTCACCTTCGTCGCCGGGCAGTGCAAGGGCCTGACCGACCAGAACTGGGCGGGCCTTGCCGGGCACGACCGCACGCTCGTCATCTATATGGGTGTTGCGACGGCGGCCGATATCGCCGAAAAGCTGATCGCCGACGGCATCACGCCCGCCATGCCGGTCGCGGTGCTGGAAAAGGGCACGCGCGCCGACAGCCGCACGCTGGTCAGTTGCCTCGCCGACCTGGGCCGGCTGGTGGCCGAGGAACGGGTGCAGAGCCCCGCCCTCATCGTCGTGGGCGATGTGGTGCGCCAGATCGAACCGGATGGAATAAAGGCGCGCTTCGCGCCGGAACTGGAGACTATTGCGTGAAATTGTTGACCGGAAACGACCTCGCCAGCGGCGACGTGATCTGGTGGACCGGCAAGGGCTGGTCGCGCCACATCGGCGAGGCCGTAGATGTAGGGGATGAGGGCGACGCCATCCTCGCCCGCGAGGAGCAGGCGCGCCGCGTCAACGTCGCCTATATCGTCGATGCGGAACAGACCGACTCCGGCCCGTTGCCCAACCATATCAAGGAACGCATCCGCGCCAGCGGTCCGACCGTCCGCACGGACCTTGCCATCAACGCCGACATTCCCATCGTGAGGGCCTGACCATGTATCTTTACGACTCCTACGATCAGGCGATGGTCGATGCCCGCGTCGAGGAATTCCGCGATCAGGCCCGCCGCCGCCTCGCGGGCGAACTGACCGAGGACCAGTTCAAGCCGCTGCGCCTGATGAACGGCCTCTATCTCCAGCTGCACGCCTATATGCTGCGCGTCGCGGTGCCCTATGGCACGCTGTCCTCTCGCAAGATGCGGATGCTCGCCCATATCGCGCGCAAATATGACCGGGGCTACGGCCATTTCACCACGCGCCAGAACATCCAGTACAACTGGATCAAGCTGGAGGACGCGCCGGATATCCTCGCGGATCTGGCGACGGTGGAAATGCACGCGATCCAGACCAGCGGCAACTGCATCCGCAACATCAGTTCGGATCAATATGCGGGCGTGGCGGCGGACGAGATCACCGACCCGCGCCCCTGGGCCGAGCTGCTGCGCCAATGGTCGAGCTTCCACCCGGAATTCACCTATCTGCCGCGCAAGTTCAAGATCTGCGTCATCGCCTCGGCCAATGACCGGGCGGCGATGCGGCTGCACGACATCGGCCTCGAACTGGTGGAGCGCGACGGCCGCATCGGCGCGCGCGTGTTCGCCGGCGGCGGCATGGGCCGCACGCCGATGGTCGCCCCGGAAATCCGCGATTTCGTGGAAGAGGACGAGCTGGTTTCCTATCTGGAGGCCTGCCTGCGCGTCTACAACCGCTACGGCCGCCGCGACAACAAGTTCAAGGCGCGGATCAAGATCCTGGTCCACGAGTTGGGCGTCGATGAATATCGCCGTCAGGTGGAGGAAGAGTTCGCCCATATGCGGCAGCTCGGCATCCAGCCGCCGACCGAGGAGCTGGACCGCATCCGCGCCTATTTCGCGCCGCCGGTCTATGAAACCGGCCTGCCCGAAGAGGTGGACCGCTCCGACCCGGATTTCGCGCTGTGGCTCGACCGCAATGTCCTCCCCCACAAGCAGCCCGGCTATGCGATCGTCAACATCAGCCTGAAGCCGGTGGGCGGCATCCCCGGCGACGCCAGCGCCGACCAGATCGACCTGATGGCGGACCTGGCGGAGCGCCATTCGCTCGACCAGCTGCGCGTCACCCATGCGCAGAACATCGTGCTGCCCTATGTGAAGAAGGCGGATCTCTACACCATCTGGCAACAGCTGGACGCGGCGGGCCTCGGCACCGCCAATCTCGACCGGATCAGCGACATGATCGCCTGCCCCGGCCTCGATTATTGCAGCCTCGCCAATGCGCGCTCCATCCCGGTCGCGCAGAAGATCGCCCGGCGCTTCGCCGGGAACGGCAAGGAAGAGGCGATCGGCGAGCTGAAGCTGAAGATTTCCGGCTGCATCAACGCCTGCGGCCACCATCATGCCGGGCATATCGGCATATTGGGCGTGGACCGGAAGGGCACGGAAAATTATCAGCTGCTGCTCGGCGGATCGGGCGCGGAGGATTGCTCGCTCGGCGCCATCACCGGCCCCGGCTTCACCGAGGACGGCGTGGTCGATGCGATCGAGCGGGCGACCGACCTCTATCTCGCGCAGCGGCAGGAGGGGGAGCGTTTCCTCGACACCTATCGCCGCCTCGGCATGGCTCCGTTCAAGGAGGCGATCTATGGTTGATCTGCTGAACTTCCGCGAAGGCGAGACCATCGGCGAGACTCCGGTGTCGATCGAGGAATTCCTCGGCGCGTCCAACGCCACCGCCGTCCGCATCGCACCGGGCGAGGATGCCCGCGCGCTGCTGCCGCATCTCGATCGCATCGCACTGGTCGAGGTCGCCTTTCCCGCCTTCGGCGACGGGCGCGGCTACAGCTCGGCCCGCATCCTGCGCGAGGCGGGCTATCGGGGCGAACTGCGCGCCAGCGGCGACGTGCTGGTGGACCAGCTGTTCGCGATGCGCCGCTGCGGCTTCGACAGCTTCGCGCCCGACAAGGCGCTCGACCCGGCGGTGGTGGAAGCCACGCTTTCCCGCTACGCCGATGTCTATCAAAAATCCGTGGATGGCCGCCGCCCGATCTGGGCGAAACGGCATGAGGTGAACTGAACGATGACCACTGCTGCCCGCCAGATCGATGTGATCGACGCCCGCCCCGCCTTCACCCAGGCGGATGCGGACGCGCTCAACGCCCGCTTCGAAGGGGTCGATACGCAGACCATGCTGCGCACCCTGTTCGCGGAGAAGGCGATCGGCGAGGTGGCGGTCGTCTCCTCCTTCGGCACGGAAAGCGCGGTGCTGCTGCACCTGATCGCGCAGGCCGATCCGTCGGTGCCGGTGATCTTCGTCGATACGCTCAAGATGTTCCCGGAAACGCTCGACTATCGGCAGACGCTCGTCACCACGCTGGGGCTGACCGACAGCCGGGTGGTGGAGCCGGACCCGGAAATGCTGGCGAAGAAGGACGACAAGGGCCTGCGCTGGTCCTACGACCCCGACGGCTGCTGCGAAATCCGCAAGGTGGAGCCGCTCGCCCGCGCGAAAAAAGGGCTGGATGCGTGGATTTCCGGCCGCAAGGCGTTCCAGTCCGTCACCCGCCAGAACCTGCCCCGGTTCGAGATCGAGGACGGGCGGCTGAAGATCAACCCGCTCGGCGACTGGACCAAGACCGATCTGGAAGCCTATTTCAGCGAGCACGACCTGCCCCGCCACCCGCTGGAGGAGCAGGGCTATCTCTCCATCGGCTGCGAGCCGTGCACGTCCAAGGTGCTGCCGGGTGAAGACCCGCGCGCCGGGCGCTGGCGCGGCTGGGACAAGGTGGAATGCGGCATCCACACCATCTCCACGCCGCTCGCCGACCCGGACGACCCGGCCAACCAGCCCGCCTTCTGAACGGCGGAGCTTACGGACAAGGAAAAGGCCCGGTCATCATGCCGGGCCTTTTTCCTTGTCTGTTAGGAGCAAACGCAGCAACCTAACCCCGTTCGGGCTGAGCTTGTCGAAGCCCTGTCCTTCTTCTTTCTCCAACACAGAAAAGAAAAGCAGCCGTTGGGCTTCGCCCGCCCTACGGGTCGACAAGCTCAGGGCGAACGGAGGTGGGAATCCCGCTCCCATCTCCCTTCCTCAATCGTCATAATCATCCACCGGCCCCGGATAATCGCCCTCGGCCAGATCGCTGAACCGCGTGATCTTGGCGTCGAATTTCAGGCGGACCTTGCCGGTCGCGCCGTGACGCTGCTTGGCGACGATCAGTTCGGCGAGACCGAATACACGCTCCATCTCCATCGCCCATTTGGCGTGATCCTCGTGGATCTTCGCATCGTCTCCTTCGGTCGGGCGCTTGGGTTCGCGCGAGGCGACGTAATAATCCTCGCGGAACACGAACCACACCATGTCGGCGTCCTGCTCGATCGAGCCGGATTCGCGCAGGTCCGACAGCTGCGGCCGCTTGTCCTCGCGCTGCTCGACCGCGCGGCTGAGCTGCGACAGGGCCAGCACGGGAACGTTGAGTTCCTTCGCCAAGGTCTTCAAACCACGGGAAATTTCCGAAATTTCGTTGACGCGATTATCATTGCCGCGCCCGGAGCCCTGCAACAGCTGGAGATAGTCGATGACGATGAAGCCGATATCGTGCCGCCGCTTCAGCCGCCGCGCCCGCGTGCGCAGCGCGGCGATGGTGAGGCCCGGCGTGTCGTCGATGAACAGCGGCAGCTCCTGCAACTCCCGCGCCGCGCGGGACAGGTTCTGGAACTCGCTGCGGCTGATCTTGCCCATGCGCAGGGATTCGCCGGAAATGCCCGATTGCTCGGCAAGGATACGGGTCGCGAGCTGGTCGGCCGACATTTCGAGGCTGAAGAACGCCGTCTTGGCGCCCATATTCTTTTCCGGCGCGATGCCGTCCGCATCGTCGCGCAGCCAGCGCGCGGCCGCATTATAGGCGATGTTGGTGGCGAGCGACGTCTTGCCCATGCCCGGACGCCCGGCGAGGATCATGAGATCGCTGTTGTGCAGGCCGCCGATCTTCTCGTTGAGCGCGGTGATGCCGGTGGTGATGCCGGAAAGATGACCCCCGCTGTTGAGCGCGCGCTCCGCCACCTGCACCGCGACGGTGGAGGCTTGCAGGAAGTTCTTGACCGAGCCGACCTCGCCTTCGCCCTCCGACACCTTGTAGAGCGCGACCTCGGCCGCCTCTATCTGGCCGCGCGGGTCGACATCCTCGCTGGTATCCAGAGCATTTTCAACCAGTTCCCGACCGACGCTGACGAGTTGCCTCAAAAGCGCGAGGTCGTAGATCTGCTGCGCGAAATCCCGCGCGCCGATCAGCGAGGCGCCGCTGGCCGTCAATTCCACCAGATAGGCCGACCCGCCCAGTTCCTTCAGCGCCGGGTCCTGATCCAGCATCGGTTTCAGCGTCACCGGGCTGGCGACCATGTTGCGGTCGAGCAGCTTCAGGATCGCCTCGTAGATGCGGCCATGGACGGACTCGAAGAAATGCTCCGGCTTGAGCTTCATCTGCACGTCCTCGGCGACTCGATTGTCGATGAGGAGCGCGCCCAGCAAGGCGGCTTCCGCCTCGATATTCCGGGGGAGTTCGCGCGCCGCGCCTTCGGCTTCGCCGACCAGTTTCAATGCTTCCGCCATGGCGCCCTTTTCGCGCCAACCGCCGGCCGGCGCAAGCCCCGGCGGCGCAATATCCCCCTTGATCTTTCCGACCGCTGGCCTCAGTGCATGGGGACGATGGCCGATCCCCGCATCATAGACATTTCTCTCGACCAGCAGAGCATCATCTGGCGCAATGCCGATGTCGAGCAGGAACGGCGGATCGCGATATTCGACCTGCTGGAGGAAAATTATTTCGAGCCGCTCCGTCCGCATGCGGATGACTACAAGGGCCCCTATCGCGTGCACCTGAGCACGCAGGAAGGGCGGCTGGTCATCGCGATCCAGCGGCAGGACGGCACACCGCTGGAGGCGATCATCCTCGGCCTCGCCCGCTTCCGCCGCCCGATTCGCGAATATTTCGCGATCTGCGACAGCTATTTTCAGGCCATCCGCAATGCCTCGCCCCAGCAGATCGAAACCATCGACATGGCCCGCCGCGGCATCCACAACCATGCCGCCGAAACGCTGATGGAACGGCTGGAAGGCAAGATAAAGGTGGATTTCGACACCGCCCGGCGGCTCTTCACGCTGATCTGCGTGCTGCACATCAAGCAATGAGCGTCGGCCCCAGAACCGCTTCGGTGCCGTGGAAGATCCGGCTGCGCTGGCTCGGCGCGCTGCTGGCGCTGCTCCTTTTCGGCGCAATGCTGCTGTGGCGCTTCGCCGCCCAATGGGCGCCCTCGGCGGAGGACTATCCGATGCAGGGCATCTCCGTTTCCGGCGAGCTGGGCGAGATCGACTGGCGCACGGTGCGGACGCGGAACGTCGATTTCGCCTATATCCGCGCCACCAGCGGCACCGACCTGCGCGATCCGCTGTTCGCAACCAACTGGGCGCAGGCGCGCGAGGCCGGGCTGCGCTATGGCGCGGAACTGGTGTTCGATCCGTGCAAGCGGGCGAGCGATCAGGCGACGCTCTTCATCACCACCGTGCCGCGCGACAATGCGGCGCTGCCCCCGGTCGTCCGGGTGGCGCCCGGCGAGCATTGCGCCGGGTCGCCGGGCCGCGACACCATATTGTCGGAACTCAACACCCTGCTCAATGTCATTGAAATGCATGGAGGAAAGCCCGCGCTCATCCGCATTTCGAAGGCGGTAGAGAAGCAATATGACATCAGCAGCGGCATCAACCGCACGCTCTGGCTGGAGGGGAATTTCTTTCCCCCGGACTATGCGTCCCATGCATGGGTGATGTGGACGGCGAACGACCGGCGGCGGGTGGACGGGATCGACGGCCCGGTGGAATGGGATGTCGTCGCGCCATGAGCGAGGCGGCCGCAACCGGCGACGATTGGGACGCGCCGCTGGTGGAGGCCGCCCGCGCCGCCATGGCGCATGCCCATGCGCCCTATAGCCGCTTTGCCGTGGGCGCGGCGCTGCGCCTGGGCGACGGCGGGATCGTCACCGGCGCCAATTTCGAGAATGTCAGCCTCGGCCTGTCGCTGTGCGCGGAGACGGTCGCCATCGCCTCGGCCAATGCGGCGGGGCGGCTGACGCAGATCGTCGCGCTTGCCGTGGTCGGCGGGCCGATGGGCGTGGCTGGCACTGGGACCGGAAGCGGGGTGCCCATCACTCCCTGCGGCCGCTGCCGGCAGGTGTTGGCCGAGGCGGTGTCCCTTGCCGGGCACGACATCCGCGTCTACTGCGCCCCCTTGTCAGGCGAGGGCGGGGCCGCCTATAGCGTGGCCGAGCTTCTGCCTCATGCCTTTTCCGGCGCGGATTTTCCGGCCGGTTCCCAACGATAGAGGACCAAAGAGATGTCGATCCTTTCCGATCGCTGGATACGCGAACAGGCGCTGGAAAACGGCATGATCGAGCCTTTCGTCGAAACGCAGAAGCGGGAAGGCTGCATCAGCTACGGCCTCTCCTCCTACGGCTATGACGCGCGCGTCGCCGACGAGTTCAAGATCTTCACCAATGTCGACAATGCGCTGGTGGATCCGAAGGATTTCGCGTCGAACAGCTTCGTCGACCGCAAGACGGACGTGTGCATCATCCCGCCCAACAGCTTCGCGCTAGCCCGCACGGTGGAATATTTCCGCGTGCCCCGCGACGTGCTGGTGATCTGCCTCGGCAAATCGACCTATGCGCGCTGCGGCATCATCGTGAACGTGACCCCGCTGGAGCCGGGCTGGGAGGGGCATGTGACGCTGGAATTTTCCAATACCACCCCCCTGCCCGCGAAAATCTACGCCAATGAGGGGGCGTGCCAGTTCCTGTTCCTGCAAGGCAATGAACCGTGCGAAGTCAGCTATGCCGACCGCGCGGGCAAATATATGGGTCAGCGCGGCGTGACGCTGCCGCGGTTATAGGTTCGGGGCGGCCTTGGCGGGCCCTCTCCCCCCACCATCGCCCCAGCGCAGGCTGGGGCCGCAGGTCATGAGGCACCGTCTCCGGAGATGCCAGCCTTCGCTGGCATGACGGAGAAGGTTGAGAGCGGTCCCCACTTCCGTTCGAGCTGAGCTTGTCGACCCGTAGAGCGGGCGGCCGCTTTTCTCTTGGGGAAGAAGGACAGGGCTTCGACAAGCTCAGTCCGAACGGATTTCTTATGCCTGTCGCTGGCCGTAAATCGCCACACCCCACAGAAAAAGGGCGCCCGATCGGACGCCCTTCCCATATTTCGAAGCTGGCCGCTCGCTTATTTCTTGAGCGTAAGGCCGCCGAAGCGCTTGTTGAAGCGGGCCACCTGACCGCCCTGGTCGACGTTGCGCTGGCCACCGACCCATGCCGGGTGCGACTTGGGATCGATGTCGAGGGCGAGCGTGTCGCCTTCCTTGCCCCAGGTCGAACGGGTCTGGAACGTGGTGCCGTCGGTCATCTGGACGGTGATGAAATGATAGTCGGGGTGGGTGTCCTGCTTCATGTGATGCTCCTGTAATGGCCGGTTCCGACCGGCCTCAGTCTTAAGCGAAATCGCGAAGCGCCGCCGTTAGCCCTTTTCCCCGCCAAAGGCAAGGAATTTGAGCGAGAAACGGCGGCTTGCGGCCGCAGATCAATCCCTGGGCGGGTCGGAGATCATCGCCGTGCATTGCGCCTCCGCCGCCAGCTTGCCCTCGACATAGGCCTTGCCGGTGAATTTGCAGATGGCGCCGCGAACCTGGGTGAATTCGACATGGAAATCGACCAGGCAGCCCGGCTCCACCGGATTGCGGAACTTCGCGCCCTCTATCCCCATGAAATAGACGAGCTTGCCCGATCCGGCCAGCCCCAGCGATTCCACCGCCAGCACGCCCGCCGCCTGCGCGATCGCCTCGACGATCAGCACGCCGGGCATGATCGGGCGCGTCGGGAAATGGCCCTGGAAAAAGGGCTCGTTCACCGACACCGCCTTGACCGCATGGATGGACTTGCCGGGCACCATAGACACGACGCGGTCGATCAGCAGCATCGGGAACCGATGCGGCAGCGCGGCCATGACGGCGCGAATGTCCATCGGACCCCCTGCCGCCTCTTCCTTGCTATCCGTTTCGCTCATCAGCCGCCCTTAGCGCCCCGCGCCGCTGGCGGGCTGCTGTTGCTGCTGGCCGCCGGGCTGCCAGCCCGCCGGGGGAACGATGTTGACGCTGGGCACCAGCGTGTTGAGCTCGGTCGTCACCGCGGCGGTGATGTCGACGCTGGGCTGGTAGGAAACGGTCGCGCCCGGCTGCAGCACCAGATCGACCTTGCTCTTGGTCATCGCGGCCTTCAGCGCGTCGCCGATCTTCGCGCCGATCTGCTCCTCGATATAGGCGTTGGCGAGCGCGATCGGCTGGCCGATCCGCTGCAATTCGGCCTGCGCGGCCTGCTGGCTCTGCTGGAGCTGCTCATACTGGGTCTGGAGCGCCGGGGTAGACTTGCCGCCCGCCGCCTTCACCGCCGCCTGAAACGCCTCGGCCTTCTGCTTCAGGTCGGCGTCGAGCGCGGTCTTGCGGCTGTTGAAATTGTCGATGTTCGCCTTGTAGGTGGTCTGCATCTGGGTGCGGGCGTTGGTGGCGGCGACGCTTTTGTTCACGGCCTCGTCCATGTCGACGACCGCGACGCCCAGCTTCGACTGGGCGACGGCGGGGACGGAGACGGCGGCCATGCCCGCGACGGAAACGGTCGCCAGCGCGACGGCTTTCAGGAAAGTCTTCATCAGAATTGAGTCCCTATGTTGAAGGTGATGAGTTTGGTGTCGTCGCCCTTGGCCTTCACCAGAGCCTTGGCGATATCGATGCGGAAGGGGCCGAACGGCGAGTTCCAGTTGACGCCGAAGCCGACCGAAACGCGCGGCTTCAGCGTGTCACCGAAATATTGCTCCACAAAGGCGGTTCCGGCCTGATAGGTCGGCGTCACCGTGGTCACATCGCCCGAAGTGGGATCGGTGGTGGTGCCGCCCGTGGTCTGGCAGGCGGCATTGGCCAATGCCCGCTCGGACGTGGTGGTGCTGGAGGTCGTTTCCCCGGCGGGGTTCGTCACCACCGTAGAAACATAGCAATAGCCGAGGAAATTGTTGAGCTTCGGCCGCTTGATTCCGCCGACCGCGCCGACATCGACGAAGAGCGAGGGACGCAGGCCCATTTCGCGCGCGCCCGCGCCCAGCGGAATTTCCAGCTCCGCATGGCCGAGATAATAGAGCTTGCCGCCCAGCGCGTCGTCGGAAGAGCTGTCCGTCGCGGTGAAGCTGCCGTCGGTTTCATAGGTGCCGTAGCTGCGGATCACGCGCGGGCCGACGCCGCGAATGGCGAAGCCGCGCATATAGGGCTCGCCCAGGAAGAAGCGGTCGGTCAGGCGGATCTTCTCCAGCGCATAGGTGCTGCCATCGGTATCCACGCCGTAGCGCTGCTTTTCCAGGCTGAAGATATAGCCGCCCTCGCCGGTAAGGCTGAAGATGAAGCCGCCGCCGATGTTGAACCACTTGCCCGCATTGGCGCGCGTCTTCGCATATTTGACGCTGCCGCCCAGCCCGGCGAAATCCTGGCTCAGCGTGACGTTGAAGCCGCGCGTCGGGCGGATGCGGTTGTCGCGCGTGTCGTAGATCAGCGAGTAGCCGAGCGAGGAGGTCGTCCGCTTGCCGATCGCCTCGCACAGATAGCGCCCGGCGAGGATCGGGTCGCACTGGCCGGCGGTGTAATAATCGCTCGACAGCGACACATCGTCATAGTTGAGCGTGTAGCGCAGCGAGGCCGACATATATTCGGTCATCGGCACGCCGGTCCTGATCTGGAAGCCAGTCGTGGTCTGCTCATAGGTGGTGTTGCGGTCGCCGTTCGACAGATAGTTGAACGCGTTGAGATCGCGGCGATAGATGTTGCCGCCCAGCGCGATGTTCTTATCGAACAGATAGGGTTCGGTAAAGCCGAGGTCTATCGACTTGGAATAGTTGGAATAGCTGCCCGAAAGGCTCAGCTCCTGCCCCTTGCCGCGGAAGTTGCGCTGCGTGACCGAGGCGGAGAAGATGAACTTCTCGAGGCTGGAGAAGCCGGCCGAGAGCGACAGCTCGCCGGTGGATTTTTCCTCCACATTGGTTTCCAGCACGATGCGGTCGGGCGCGGAGCCGGGCTTCTGCTGGATGTCCAGCTTCTCCTGGAAGAAGCCCAGCGAGTTGATGCGGTCCTTCGAGCGGCGCACCTGGAAGCTGTTGAACGCGTCGCCCTCGGCCAGGCGGAATTCGCGGCGCACGACCTTGTCCTGCGTCAGCGTGTTGCCGTTGACGTCGATCCGCTCGACATAGACGCGCGGCGCGTTGGCGATCTGGAAATTGATACCCATGGTCAGGGTATCCTTGTTGCGCTGGAAGTCCGGCTCGACATTGGCGAAGGCGTAGCCGAACAGGCCTGCGGTCTCGCTCAGCTGGTCGACGGTGTCCTCGACCTGCTTGGCGTTGTACCAGTCGCCCTTCTTCATCGGCAGCATCGCGGTCAGCCGGTCGCCCGACAGGTCGCGAATGTCGCTCTGCACCTTCACGTCGCCGAATTTATAGCGGTCGCCTTCCTCCACCACATAGGTGATGATGAAATCCTGCTTGTCCGGCGTCAGCTCCGCCACGGCGGAAATGACGCGGAAATCCGCATAACCGTTGGTCAGGTAGAATTGCCGCAGCTTCTGCTGGTCATAGGCCAGACGATCCGGGTCGTAGCTGGTGCCCGACGAGAAGAGGCGGAACCAGCGCGACTGCTTGGTCGCCATCTGGCCGCGCAGCTCGCCGTCGGAGAATTTGTCGTTGCCGATGATGTTGATCTGGCGGACCTTGGATTTCGGCCCCTCGGTGATCTCGAAGATGATGTCGACGCGGTTCTGGTCGAGCTGGACCAGCTTGGGCTCCACCGTCGCGGCGAAGCGGCCCTGACGACGGTACAGTTCGATGATGCGGGCGACATCGGCACGGACCTTGGACCGGGTGTAGATCTGGCGCGGGGCCATGTGGATCTCCGGCCGGATCTTGTCCTCTTTCAGGCGCTTGTTGCCTTCCAGCACGATCCGGTTGATGACCGGGTTTTCCTTGACCGTGATGGTCAGCACGCCCTGATCGTCGCGGATCTGGACGTCCGCGAACAATTCGGTGTCGTAGAGGTCGCGCAGCGCGTTATCGAGGCTCTCGCGGGTATAGGCCGTGCCGATCCGCAGCTTCGTGTAGGAAAGGATCGTCTCCGGCTCCAGCCGCTGCTGGCCCTGAACGGAGATCGCCTTGACCGTCTGCGCGGTCGGGCTGACCGCCGGGGCGCCGGCGGCGGGCGCAGGGGCCGGCGGCGTGGCGGGCCTCGCCTGCGCGAGCGCGGAGGCAGGCAGGGCCATGCCGCCGATGATCGTGCCGGCCAGCAGGGCGGTCGCCATGGGCAACATCGGATTTGTCCGGGCCGCATTTGTCCGGGCCATATCAGTCCTTTTCGTCACACTCACCCCTGTATTCTGACCGAAGCCGGCCGATTCTTCATCGAAGCGCCGATCCTGCTACCGTTTCCCGCGAAAAAGCGAAAGCTCTCCTGCCTCAGACAGCTCAACCGATCAAGCCGGAGAGACTGCGCCACAGGCCAAAGGACCCCAGATCGTTGAACGTCACCAGCACCATGATCGTCAGCAGCAGCGCCAGACCGGACTTGTACGCCCATTCCTGCACCGCCGGGCTGACGGGGCGCCGCTGGACCGCCTCGATCGCATAAAAGAGCAAATGACCTCCATCCAGCATCGGGATTGGCAAGAGGTTGATGAACCCCAAGTTAATCGAGATCAGCGCCATGAAAAACAGGAAGCTTTCCAGCCCCATCGACGCCGCCTGCCCCGACACGTCGGCGATCTTGAGCGGCCCGCCCAGTTCGCTGACCGAGCGGCGGCCGGTGATGATCTGGCCCAGCCCGTCCACCGCCGTGCGGGTGATCTGCACCGCCTGACGGAAACCGACGACCGGCGCGCGCAGCAGGCCCACGTCGCGGCGGACGATGTCGCCGGAAGCGACGCCGAGCTGGCCGATGCGATAGATGTTGCCGAACCGGTCCTTTTCGATCCGCGTGCCGGCCGCGATGTCCTTTTCGATCCGCTCGCCGCCGCGCTCTATCTCGTAGGCGAGCGGCTCGCCGGGGCGCAGGCTGACGATCGCCGCTATGTCCTGAAAGCCGTCGATCGGGCGGCCCATGATGCTGAGGATGCGGTCGCCCGGCTTCAGCCCGGCGGCCTCCGCAGCGCTGCCGGCCGCGACATGGCCGACCACCGGTTCGCTGATCGCCTCGCCCCGCACCATCGCGAGTCCGCCGAGCAGCAGCACCGCGAAGATCAGGTTGACGACCGGCCCGGCGGCGACGATCGCCGCGCGCTGCCACAGCGGTTTCGAGGGAAACGCCCCTTCCCGCTCATGCGGCGGCAATTGCAGCCAGGCGGGGTCGGTCTGGCTGGCCGCGTTCATGTCGCCCTTGAAGCGCACATAGCCGCCCAGCGGCAAGGCGGCGATGCGCCAGCGGGTGCCGCGCTTGTCGACCCAGCCGGCCAGCTCCGGACCGAAGCCGATGGAGAAGGCCTCCGCCTTCACGCCGCACCAGCGCCCGACCAGATAATGGCCCATTTCATGAATGAACACGAGCGGGCCGAGCACCGCCACGAAGGCCAGTATCGTCATCAACATGGCTGCACCAGCAGGGCGGTCGAACTCATCAGGCCTTTACACTTTCCGTCAGCTGCCGGGCGGCCTCCCGTGCCTGACGGTCGGCTTCCAGCACATCGGCGATCATTGCCGGTTTTTTGCCGCTATAGCCTGACAGCACGCGCTCAACAATGGCGCTGATGTCCAGAAACCCGATCCGCCGCTCCAGAAATGCGGCGACGGCCACTTCGTTGGCGGCGTTGAGCACCGCGGGACAGGCTCCCCCCGCCTCTCCCGCCTGCCGCGCGAGGCGCAGCGCGGGGAAGCGATCCTCGTCCGGGCTTTCGAAATCCAGCCTGCCGATGCGGGCGAGGTCGAGCGGGGTCGCGGGGCTGTGCATGCGGCGCGGCCACGCCAGCGCATGGGCGATGGGAATGCGCATGTCCGGCGAGCCGAGCTGCGCCAGCGTCGAATGATCGCGATATTCGACCATCGAATGGATGACCGATTGCGGGTGCACCAATATCCCGATGCGGTCGAGGCCGATGGGAAAGAGGTGCCCGGCCTCGATCAGTTCCAGCCCCTTGTTCATCATCGTCGCGCTGTCGATGCTGATCTTCGCGCCCATCGACCAGTTGGGATGGCGGACCGCCTGTTCCGGCGTGACCTGCGCCATTTCCGCGCGGCTCATCGTGCGGAACGGCCCGCCGCTCGCGGTGAGGACGATGCGGCGCACCTCCTCCATCCGCCCGCCGGCAAGGCACTGGAAGATCGCATTATGCTCGCTGTCGACCGGCAGCAGCGTCGCGCCCGAGGCCCGTGCCGCCTGCATCATCAGCTCGCCCGCCGACACCAGCGATTCCTTGTTGGCCAGCGCCACCGTGCGCCCGCCTTCCAGCGCGGCCAGCGTCGGCTCCAGCCCGGCGCAGCCGACGATCGCGGCCATCGTCCAGTCCGCGCCCATTCGCGCCGCATCCACCAGCGCGGCGGGACCGGCGGCGGCCTCCACGCCGCTGCCAGCCAGCGCGTCGCGCAGCTCGGCATAGCGGCTTTCGTCGGCGATCACCGCGAGGCGCGCCCGGTGCCGCACCGCCAGTTCCGCGAGCTTGAGCGGATCGCTGTTGGCGGTCAGCGCGGCGATCTCGTACAGATGCGGCTCCCGCCCGATCAGGTCGAGCGTGGACGCGCCGACCGATCCGGTCGCGCCGAATATCGTGATGCTGCGGGGCTGCGTCATATCAGCCCGGGCCCCATCAGCACGCCGGTGACGGCGGAGACGGCCAGCAGCCCGTCCACCCGGTCGAACAGGCCGCCATGACCGGGAATGAGGGCCCCGCTGTCCTTCACGCCCGCGCGGCGCTTCATCCAGCTTTCGAAGAAATCCCCGGCCTGCGCCACCACCGCCAGCACGCACCCGGCCACGACCATGCCCGCCGTCGCCAGCGGATAGCGCTCGACGATGCCGACCGGCGAATAGCCCATATGATAGGCATCGACGATCCGCAGCGTCACCAGGAACCAGACGGCCAGCAGCACCAGCGAAGCGCCCGCCATGCCGCCGAACAGCCCCGCCCAGGTCTTGGACGGGCTGATCGCCGGGGCGATCTTCGGCCCGCCGAAGCGCCGCCCGGCGAAATAGGCGCCGGTATCGACGGCGATCACCGCCGCGATCAGGGTCCAGCGCATCAGCGCGGGCATGGAAAGCAGGGTGAAGCAGGCAAGGCCGATATAGGCGACCCCGCCCAGCATCCAGAAAAAGACCTGCCCGACCGATGTGGCGAAGCCGCGCACCAGCCCGGCGAACTCATAGAGAAGGCCGATGCCCACCGCGACGATGAAAAGGCGCAGCGGCAAGCCGCCGATGCCGAGCGCCGTCCCCGCGACCAGCAGCATCACCGCCGCCGAAAGGACGCGGATGCGCAGGTCCCCGCCTGCCGGGCGCGGCGTGCCGCCGGGCATTTCCGGCCGGCCGGTCATCACAGACCGCCGAAGCGGCGTTCGCGCGACCGGAAATTCCCGATCGCCTCGACCAGCGCGTCATGATCGAAATCGGGCCACAGCCTGTCGGTGAAATACAGCTCCGCATAGGCGCATTGCCACAGCAGGAAATTGGACAGGCGCTGCTCCCCCGATGTGCGAATCAGCAGGTCGAGCGGCGGCAGGTCCACCGTGTCGAGCAGGGCGGAGATATGCCCCGGCGCGATGATGTTGGGGTCGATCTCGCCCCGCACCGCCTGCTGCGCCAGCGTCCGCGCCGCGCGCGCCAGCTCGTCCTGCGCGCCATAGTTGAGCGCGATGACCAGCGTGCTGCCCTTGTTGTCGCGGGTCCGCGCCAGCGCCTCGTCGATCAGCGCCACCGCGCCCGGCTCGAACGCACGATAATCGCCGATCACCCGCAGACGCACGCCGTTCTCGTGGAATTCGTCGAGGTCGGCGCGGATGAAATGCTTGAGCAGGCCGGTGAGGTCGACGATCTCCTGCTCCGGCCGCTTCCAGTTTTCCGAGGAGAAGGCGTAGAGCGTCAGGCATTCGATGCCCAGCTCCCGCGCCGATCGGACGGTGCGGCGCACCGCCTCCACCCCCGCCTTGTGCCCGGCGACGCGCGGCAGCATGCGCTTCTTGGCCCAGCGGCCATTGCCGTCCATGATGATGGCGACATGGCGCGGACCGGGGCTGCCCCTGTCCGATCCGAAACGCGGCGAGGTTGCTTTGCTGGCCATGGATCAGTCTCCTGCCCTGCCGGAAAACAGGCGGTTACTGCCCAAGGATCTCTTTCTCCTTATGCGCCAGCGCCGCGTCGATATCGGCGATGGTGCTGTCGGTCAGCTTCTGCACCTCGGTTTCGGAGCGCTTGCGCTCGTCCTCGCTGATCTCGCCCTTCTTCTCGTCGGTCTTCAGGCTGTCCATGCCGTCGCGGCGCACGTTGCGCACGGCGACGCGCGCCTTTTCCGCATATTGCCCGGCGAGCTTGGCCAGTTCCTTGCGACGCTCCTCCGTCAGGTCGGGGATCGGCAGGCGCAGCGTCTGCCCGTCGGCAATCGGGTTGAGCCCCAGACCCGCCGAACGGATCGCCTTTTCCACCGGCGTCAGGTTGCTCTTGTCCCACACCTGCACCGAAAGCAGGCGCGGTTCCGGCGCGGAGACGGTCGCCACCTGGTTGAGCGGCATGTTCGCGCCATAGACCTCGACCGTCACCGGATCGAGCAGCGCGGTGTTCGCGCGCCCGGTGCGCAGGCCGGAAAGATCGCCCTTCAGCGATTCCACCGCGCCCTTCATGCGACGTTCCAGATCTGCCTTGTCGAACTGGGCCATGTCTTTCTCCTTATGCCAGAATGTCAGGCGGCCTGCCGGTCGGGGCCGCCCACCGTGGTGGCGACGCCCTGCCCGCTCAGCACCCGCGTAAGATTGCCGGTTTCCCGGATGTTGAAGACGACGATCGGGATGTTGTTTTCCCGGCACAGCGCGACGGCGCTGGCGTCCATCACCTTCAGATTGTCGTTGAGGACGCGGTCGAACGAAACCGTCTCGTAGCGGGTGGCCGTCTCGACCTTCTTGGGGTCGGCATCATAGACGCCATCGACGCTGGTGCCCTTGTAGAGCGCGCCGCAGCCCATCTCGGCGGCGCGCAGCGCGGCGGCCGTATCGGTGGTGAAGAAGGGATTGCCCGTTCCGGCCGCGAAGATGACGATGCGGCCTTTCTCCATATGGCGCACCGCGCGGCGGCGGATATAGGGCTCGCACACCGTGTCCATCGGGATGGCGGACTGCACGCGGGTCGGGTGCCCCATGCGCTCCAGCGCGTTCTGGACGGCGAGCGCGTTCATCACCGTCGCCAGCATGCCCATATAATCGGCGCTGGTGCGGTCGAACCCCTTGGCCGCGGCGGCCAGCCCGCGAAAGATGTTGCCGCCGCCCACGACCATGCAGATCTCGAAGCCCGCCTCCTTGGCCGAGGCGACCTCCCCGGCGATGCGGTCCACCGTCGCGGGGTCTATGCCGAACGCCCCTTCCCCCATCAGCACTTCACCGGACAATTTGAGAAGGATGCGCTTGGCGGCAGGACGTGACATGCAAAAACTATATCCGATTATATCATGGAAATGGCGCGCATCTTAATCAGCGCGCGCCCCCATGCCAAGCGCCGACAGACGCTCGCTAGAAATATTTCCCGATGCACCGGACACCGACAGGCGCCCGGCGCAACTGTTTCCGAAGACGTCAGACGCCCGCGGCGGCCGCGACTTCCGCCGCGAAGTCGGTTTCTTCCTTCTCGATGCCCTCGCCGAGCTGGAAGCGGACATAGTCCTTCAACGCGATCGACGCGCCCGCATCCTTCGCCGCCTTGGCGACGACGTCGGCGATCGGGGTCTTGTTGTCGATCACGAACAACTGCGAGAGCAGCGCGTTTTCCTTGGCGAACTTCGCCGCCGCGCCGTCGACCATCTTGGCGACGATCTCGGCGGGCTTGCCGCTTTCGGCGGCCTTCTCGGCGGCGATCGCGCGCTCGCGCTCGATCAGCGCCGGGTCGATCTGGTCGGCCGACAGCGCGAGGGGGAAAGCGGCCGCGATGTGCATCGCCAGCTGCTTTCCGAGCGGCGCCATCACGTCGGCGGGCGCATCGCCTTCCAGCGCGACCAGCACGCCGATCTTGCCGAGGCCGGGACCGGTCGCGTTATGGACATAATCGACGACCACGCCCTTATCGACCGAAACCGCGCCGATGCGGCGCAGCGTCTGGTTCTCGCCGATCGTCGCGATGTTGGAGACCAGCTTGTCGTTGACGGTGCCGCCGTCCGGATAGGCGGCCGCGGCCAGCGCCTCGACGTCCTTCGCCCCGGTCGACAGGGCGACGGCGGAAACGTTGCGGACGAAATCCTGGAACTGGTCGTTCTTGGCGACGAAGTCGGTTTCGCTGTTCACCTCGACGGCGACGCCGCGATTGCCCTCGACGGCGACGCCGACCAGGCCTTCGGCCGCGGTGCGGCTCGACTTCTTCTGCGCGGCGGCCAGGCCCTTGGCGCGCAGCCAGTCGACGGCGGCGTCCAGATCGCCATTGGTTTCGGCCAGCGCCTTCTTGCAATCCATCATGCCTGCGCCGGAACGCTCACGCAGTTCCTTCACAACGGCGGCGGTAATCTGGGCCATCACGTTTTCCTTCAATCCAACGGTTTCTATAAAGCGGACGGGCGCTATTCCGGTTTCCCGCAATGCGCCCATCCCCCGAAAATATTACGACGGTGCGAAACCTTACGCTTCGGCGACCACGCTTTCCTCGGCCGGCGGCACATCCAGCGCGCCGATATCGAAGCCGGCGGCTTCCTGCGCGCCACGGCTGCCCTTGGTCGCGGCGGTGGCGACGGCTTCGCAATAGAGGCGGATCGCGCGGCTGGCGTCGTCATTGGCCGGGACCGGGAAGGCGATGCCCGACGGATCGACGTTCGAATCGAGGATCGCCACGACCGGAATGCCCAGCGTGTTGGCTTCCTTGATCGCCAGTTCTTCCTTGTTGGCGTCGATCACGAACATCACGTCCGGAATGCCGCCCATGTCGCGGATGCCGCCCAGCGACAGCTCCAGCTTGTCGCGCTCGCGCGTCATCTGGAGCACTTCCTTCTTGGTGAGGCCGTGCGTGTCGCCCGACAGGCGCTCTTCCAGCGTCTTGAGGCGCTTGATCGACTGCGAGATCGTCTTCCAGTTGGTGAGCATGCCGCCCAGCCAGCGGTGGTTGACGAAATGCTGGCCGGACTTGCGCGCACCTTCCGCGATCGCTTCCTGCGCCTGGCGCTTGGTGCCGACGAACAGGACCTTGCCACCGGCGGCGACGGTCGCCGACACGAAGTCGAGCGCGCGCGCGAACAGCGGCACGGTCTGGCTGAGGTCGAGAATGTGGACGCCGTTCCGCTCGCCGAAGATGTACGGCTTCATGCGGGGGTTCCAGCGGTGGGTCTGGTGGCCGAAATGCGCGCCGGCCTCGATGAGTTGCTGAATGGTGACGACAGGTGCCGCCATGGTTTTTCTCCTTCCGGTTAACCCTCTGGGATTCCGTGACCGGGAACGATCCCGGCACCGGTATGTGCGAATCCCATGTGGAATGGGCGCAGCGCTTAGCGATCCGACGCCCGCATGGCAAGCTTTATCCGCCTGTTGACAAGCGGGAGAATTGGGAACATAACGTGAACAAGGAACCTGAAAGGGGCTTCAACGGTATATTTCGGCAGGCGGCGGGCGCTCTACAGCTTTCGCAATTCTGCGCGACAGATTGTGGGAAGGATGATGACGATGGTTACGATACTGGCCGGCCTCCTCTTTTCTTTCGGCCTGATGATGGCGACAGGGACGATCATCGGCATGAGCCTTGCCTATCGCGGCAAGGCGATGGCCGCGTTGCGGATGGAGCATCGCCCCGCCCGCGCCGATACGGTCCATATCCGCTACAGTCCGGCGCGCCGTCCGCGCTTTGTCCCTCGCCACGTTTCGGGCACCGCAACGCCGCTCACCACCGTCAGGGCCGCCTGAACGGGATGGCAGCAACGGCGGCTCAGGCAGCGGCGGGATCGGCCCGTCGCGCCTTGCGATAGCTGGCGACGCCGAACGGGACCATCGCCAGATAGAGCAGGCTGATGAAGAGCAGCGTCTGCCACAGGGCCGTGACCATGGCTGCGGCCAGCAGGCCCGCCACGGCGATGGCCTCCAGCCTTATCCGGCGGCGCAGGCGCAACGCCTTCCAGCTGAAGGTGGCGATGTTGGAGATCATCAGGAAAGCGATGAAGGCCGTCCACGGGGCGACCACATACCATTCGCGGAAAATCTGCTCGCCGGTCACGAACCAGGCGTAAAGCGGCACGAAGACGAGCCCCGCGCCTGCCGGGGCGGGAACGCCGGTAAGATAGCCCGCAAGCTTGTGCGGCTGGTCGTCGACATCGATCCGCGCATTGAACCGGGCGAGGCGCAGCGCGCACGTCAGCGCATGGGCCAGCGCGATCACCCAGCCGAATCTGGGGAGATATTGCAGCGACCAGAGATACATGATGAGCGCGGGCGTCACGCCGAAGGCAATGGAGTCGGACAGCGAATCCAGCTCCGCGCCGAAACGGCTCTCCCCGCGCAACAGGCGCGCGATGCGGCCATCCAGCCCGTCAAGCACGCCCGCGACGATGACGAGAACGACCGCCATTTCCCACGCCCCCGCCATCGCATAGCGCACGCCGGTAAGGCCGAAGCACAGCGCCATCGCCGTGACGGCGTTGGGCGCGACCTGGCGCAGGGATATTCCGCGCCGCCCGTCCGTGGGAATGAACGGCCGCCTTCTCACTGGAATATCCCGCTGGCGGCCTGCGTTTCGCCCAGCTTCGCGATCACCGTCTCCCCCGCGATGGTCCGCTGGCCCAGCGCCACGCGCGGCAGCGTGCCGGCGGGCAGATAGACGTCGACCCTGCTGCCGAAGCGGATGAGGCCGATGCGCTGGCCCGCCGCCACCACGTCGCCCGGCTTGACGAACGGCACGATCCGCCGCGCGACCAGCCCCGCGATCTGGGTGAAGCCGATGCGCAGCCCGTCGCCGCGCTCGACGACGATATGCTGTCGCTCATTGTCCTCGCTCGCCTTGTCGAGATCGGCATTGATGAACTTGCCCGAAATATAGACCACCTGCCGGATTGTCCCGCCGATCGGCGTGCGGTTGATGTGGACGTCGAACACGCTCATGAAGATCGACACGCGCCACATCGGCTCGCCGCCCAGCCCGTCCGGCCCGGCGATCTCGCGCGGCGGCGGCACCTGCTGGATCAGCGTGACGAGCCCGTCGGCGGGCGCGATCAGCAGGTCGGGATCGACCGGCGTGACGCGTACGGGGTCGCGGAAGAAGGCGAACACCCAGATGCTGATGCCCACCATCACCCAGCCGGCGATCTCCCAGCCCAGGATGAAGAACAGCAGCGTGATCGCGATCGCGATCGCGCCGAACTTGCGCCCTTCGGGATGAACGGCGGGGAAGCGCCATTTGACGCCCTGCTGCGCGGGCGGATTGGGGGTCGGGGACTGGGACGCAGCCGCGCCGCCCTCCCCGGTGGAGACATGAGGTTCCGGTTCCATATGGAGCGTGTTTAGGGAGAGACGAGGAAGATGACAATGTTAACCGGCAAAAAGGGCAAACCGGCAAAAAGAACCGAACGGGGCTATGCTTTTGCCTCTCACGAAAAATACGTCCCCCGGTTGAACATTGCGCGCGCTTTCCCTAGAGCGCATCCCAACTATCCCCAGACAGGAAAGCGAAACGCAGCTCATGACGAAAATCAAAGTCAAGAACCCGGTGGTGGAGATCGACGGCGACGAGATGACCCGGATCATCTGGGAATGGATCCGCGAGCGTCTCATCAAGCCCTATCTCGACATCGACCTGCATTATTACGACCTGAGCGTCGAAGAGCGCGATCGCACCAACGACCAGATCACCGTCGATTCGGCCAACGCCATCGCCAAGTACGGCGTCGGCGTGAAGTGCGCCACCATCACGCCGGACGAAGCCCGCGTCGAGGAATTCAACCTCAAGAAGATGTGGAAGTCGCCCAACGGCACCATCCGCAACATCCTGGGCGGCGTCGTTTTCCGCGAACCGATCGTGATCCGCAACGTGCCCCGGCTGATTCCGGGCTGGACCGACCCGATCGTCGTCGGCCGCCACGCCTTCGGCGACCAGTACAAGGCGACCGACTTCCGCGTCCCCGGCCCCGGCAAGCTGCGCCTGGTGTTCGAAGGCGAGGACGGCACGGTGATCGACGAGGAAGTGTTCCAGTTCCCCGGCTCCGGCGTCGCCATGGGCATGTACAATCTGGACGAATCGATCAGGGATTTCGCCCGCGCGTCGATGAACTACGGCCTCGCCCGCGGCTGGCCGGTCTATCTTTCGACCAAGAACACCATCCTCAAGGCCTATGACGGCCGCTTCAAGGATCTGTTCGCCGAGGTGTACGAGGCCGAGTTCGCCGATCTGTTCAAGAATGCCGGCATCACCTACGAGCACCGCCTGATCGACGACATGGTCGCTTCCGCGCTGAAGTGGAGCGGCAAGTTCGTCTGGGCGTGCAAGAATTATGACGGCGACGTGCAGTCGGATCAGGTCGCGCAGGGCTTCGGCTCGCTCGGCCTCATGACCTCGGTGCTGATGACCCCGGACGGCAAGACCGTCGAGGCCGAGGCCGCGCACGGCACCGTCACCCGCCACTATCGCCAGCACCAGCAGGGCAAGGCGACCTCGACCAACCCGATCGCGTCGATCTTCGCCTGGACCGGCGGCCTCAAATATCGCGGCAAGTTCGACGACACCCCGGACGTGGTGCGCTTCGCCGAAACGCTGGAAAAGGTCTGCGTCAAGACCGTCGAGGACGGCCAGATGACCAAGGATCTGGCGCTGCTGATCGGCCCGGATCAGGCATGGATGACCACCGAGCAGTTCTTCGAGGCGATCCGCGCCAATCTCGAAACCGAAATGGGCAACTGGAAGTAAGCCTTCCCGCTCCCGTTTTTCCGGAACGCCCGTGCCCAGCGCGCGGGCGTTTCCTTTTGGGCGGGCGTCCGGTGCTGAAGCAAAATGAGTCCACGCGAAGGCGCGGAGACGCGGAGGGAACGAGCCGCAGGCTCCTGTATCCGTGCCGCCTCGGTTCCAACCGGCGCGATGGCAAGAAATGCTTCGCGACAATGTCTCCGCGCCTCCGCGTCTCTGCGTGAACATTCCCTGCTCGACCAGCCTCGTTCAATTTTTGGCGTGCAAGCCATCCTCGCCGCCATTTCCCCGATGACAGCGCCCGTTCCGCCTGCTTAAAAGAGCGGATATGGCGATGGATGTGGATCATGCCGGGCTGAGCGATGCCCTGGTTATTCTGGGCGCGGCGGGGCTGGTCATCCCGACCTTCGCGCGCTTCCGGATCAGCCCGGTCATCGGCTTCATCCTCGTTGGCCTCGCCGTCGGCCCCTCCGGCCTCGGCGCGATGGTGGAGCGCTATCCGTGGCTCTATCATTTCACCATCTCCGACCCCGGATCGATCGCCCCCTTCGCGGAGCTGGGCATCGTCCTGCTGCTCTTTTCCATCGGCCTCGAACTCAGCTTCAAGCGCCTGTGGTCGATGCGCAAGCTGGTGTTCGGCGTCGGTGCGATGGAACTCATCGGCTCGGCCCTCCTCATCGCGCTGGCGATGAGCTTCCTCGGCACCGCGCCCGCCGCCGCGATCGGGCTGGGGCTGGCGCTCGCCCTCTCCTCCACCGCGCTCGTGCTGCCGATGGTCGGCACCCAGTCGCCGGTCGGGCGCGCCGCCTTCTCGATGCTGCTGTTCGAGGATCTGGCGCTGGTGCCGATCATCTTTCTGCTCGGCGCCATCGCCCCCAATGCCAGCGGCGACGGCATAGAAAGGCTGGTCGAGACGCTGCTCTTCGGTGGCATCACCGTCGTCACCATGCTGGTGGCGGGGCGCTTCGTGCTGCCCCACATCTTCGCGCAGGCCGCCCGCACCAAGAGCCCGGATGTGTTCCTCGCCGCCAGCCTGCTGGTGGTGATCGTCTCCAGCATGATGACGGCGCTGGCGGGCCTTTCGCCGATCGTCGGCGCGCTGCTCGCGGGCCTGCTGATCGCGGAAACCGATTATCATGGCGAGGTCGAGGTGATGACCGAGCCGTTCAAGGGCCTCGCGCTCGGCGTGTTCCTGCTGACCGTGGGGATGAGCCTCGACATCGACGTCATCGTCAAGGCCTGGCCCTCGCTGCTGGCGGCGGTGCTGGGCGTGGTGGTCGCCAAGACGCTGGTGACCGCGCTGCTGCTGCGCTTCTACGGCGCGCGCCGGGGCGTGGCGGCCGAGGTCGGCGTGCTGATGTCCAGCCCGTCGGAAACCACCCTCATCGTGCTGACGGCAGCATCGGCCGCGCAGATCATCAGCATCCAGACCGCCGCCTTCTGGCAGATCGTCACCGCCATCGGCCTGACGCTCACGCCGCTGCTGGCGCGGGTCGGGCACAATATCGCCCGCCGCATCGAACTGGCAAGCGGCCAGCAGGAAGAGGAACTGCTCGGCGGCGCGGCGGAGGAAGGCAACCGCACCATCGTGATCGGCTTCGGCCGGGTCGGGCGCATGGTCTGCGATCTGCTCGCGAGCCACAACCAATCCTATATCGCGGTGGAATCCAACCCGGATGTGGTCGCCGAAAACCGGCGGGAGGGCTATCCGCTGATCTTCGGGGACGTGACCCGGCCGGAAATGCTGGACCGGCTGAAGCTGGGCGGCGCGAGCGCGCTCATCCTGACGATGGACGACCCGGTGCTGTCCATCAAGATCACCAAGCGGGTGCGCAGCTGGATCACCGGCCTGCCGATCATCGTGCGCGCCCGCGATGCCGATCATGCGGCGGAGCTGTACCGCGCGGGCGCGACGGCGGCGGTGCCGGAAACGCTGGAAAGCTCGCTGCAGCTGGCCGAGACGGCGCTGGTGGAGCTGGGCGTCGCCATGGGCCCGGTGATCGCGTCGGTCCACCAGAAGCGCGAGGACCTGCGGCAATCGATCAAGGACAGCGCGGGCCTTTCCGTCGCCCCCAAATTGCGCCATCTGCGCGCGGACGAAGCCGGGTGAGGCCGTTATAAGGATCTCGCTTCATTTGGAGCCGAGAGACGTGCTAATTCGAGCATCGAAGTGCTGCGGGCTTAAGGTGAGCACCGAAGCGCAGAATAACACGGTTCTCAGGCGCGCATGAGCGGGAATGAAGCGCGATCCTAGCGCCTCCAGCGCCCCAGCGTAATCCCGATCGACTCGCCGCGCTCGGACAAGGCAAGCTTCACGATCTTCACGCGCACATGGCGCACCGAGCTGTCCTGAAGGAAAATGGTGTCGATGATATGGTCGGCCACCGCCTCGATCAGCGTGAAATGACAATCCCTGGGCAGCGCGTCGGTCGCCGCGTGCTTGAGGTCCATATAGTTTTTGGAACGGGAAAGCGGCGTGTCCGGCTGGTAATGGTCGGCCACGTCGAGCAGCGCGCGCACCGAGATGCGCAGCGGCTGCGGCAGATGCGTTTCTTCGGAATAGATGCCGGTCAGCACGTCGACATGAAGGTCGTCGACCTCCAGCACGAGGAAATCTTCCTGTTCCGCCGTCACCATCTGCTTCAAATCCCGCCTGTCGACACGCCCATGTCGATTTTCCTTTTCATTTGGGGCCGAAGCGCTAAACGCCGCCCCCGTCACCCTAAATCCGTCGGGCGCTCATGCCCGGTAAAGGACAGAACCGCAAGCGTGCCGAAGCTCTTTCCCCTCTCCTCCCAGCCCGATTCCGCGATCGAGGCGCTGCTCGACGCCGCCTTCGGAACGGATCGCCACGGCCGCACCGCCTATGCGATCCGGCGCGGCATGCGATGGCTGGCGGAATACAGCTATGCGGCGCTGGGGGAGGATGGCGCGCTGGTCGGCCTGTTGCAGAGCTGGCCGGTCGCGCTGACGGACGATGCGGGCGGCGCGGAAATCCCGCTCATCATGGTCGGACCGGTGGCGGTGTCGCCGCAATCGCAGGGCGAGGGATGCGGCCGCCTGCTGATGGACCGCCTGATCCATGACGCCGATGCCCGCGCGGGCGCCCATCTGATGATGATCGGCGATCCCGAATATTATGGCCGCTTCTGGGGCTTTTCCGCCGACGCCACCAGCGGCTGGCGCGCGCCCGGCCCCTTCGAGCCGCGCCGCCTGCTGTTGCGCGAAGTGCCTAATGCCTCGCCGCTGCCGGAGGATCTGAGCGGCATGCTCGGCCCGCGTGTGCTCGCGCCGGTGGTGGAGCGGGCGAAGGCGGGGAAGCTTTGAGAGCCCGCCCGGCTATGGGTTGCGACAAAAAGTGGGCCTTTGCCTTTATCGTCATCCTGAACTTGGTTAGCCGCGCCGACCTTCGGCCAGGGTCCATTTCGCCGGATTAACCAACGGTCCGTGAAACTCGATGGATGCTGAGCCGAAGGCCAGCGCAGCTAACCAAGTTCAGCATGACAAGAAATATCTACTAACCACCTAAAAGTAAACAATTATTCCGTCATGCCAGCGCAAGCTGGCATCACAGGAGATGGCGCACGCCATTGCCCACGATCCCGGCCTGCGCCGGGGGACGGCAGGATCGAGGGGGCAAAGCCGCCGCCCGCCCCGTCCTCCCTCAGGACAGCGCCCCATGGCAATGCTTGTAGCGCTTGCCCGATCCGCAGGGGCACGGCGCGTTGCGGCTGACGCCCGTTCCCGCATAGGGATCGCCGCCTGCCTGATCCGTGGCGCCAACGCCGGGAATGGGCGGCAGGCGCGTGGTGACGAAGCCGTCGGCGTTCAGCGCGCCGCCCGCCACTTCCTCATCGGTCAGGTTGGTGATGAAATCGGGCAGCGTCGGCAGTTCCGGCAGCTGCGGATCCTCCTGCATCTGGAACTGCACGCGCGCGATGGTGCGCGTCACATCCTCGCGGATATTGCCGAGCATGCGCTCGAACAGCGCGAAGGCCTCCGCCTTATATTCGTTGATCGGCGTCTTTTGCGCATAGGCGCGCAGGTGCACGACCTGACGCAGCGCGTCGAGCGTCGCCAGATGCTCCTTCCAGTGATGGTCGAGATTCTGCAACAGGATGCTCTTTTCGATCGCATGCCAGTCCTGCTCGCTCAGCACCGCGACCTTCTCCGCGACGGCGGCGTCGGCCAGCGCGGACAGGCGCTCCTCGATGATTTCGGGATCAACCGCATCCTCATGCAGCCAGCTGTCGATATCCGGCTCCAGGCTCAGGACGTCGCTCACCCGCTCCTTCAACGCCGCCACATTCCACTGCTCCGGATAGGTGCCGACCGGACAGCAGGCGCCGACGATATCGTTCACCGTCTCGTGCCGCATGTCGACCACCACATCGTCCACCGTGGCGGCGTCCATGATGTCGGCGCGCTGCTCGTAGATCACCTTGCGCTGGTCGTTCATCACGTCGTCATATTCGACGACCTGCTTGCGAATGTCGTAATTGCGCGCCTCGACCTTCTTCTGCGCGGTCTCGATCGCCTTGCTGAGCCATTTGGAGCCGATCGCCTCGCCATCGGCCATATTGGCGTTCATCATCCGGGCGAACAGCGTGTCCGGCCCGAAGATGCGCAGCAGGTCGTCCTCCAGGCAGAGGTAGAAGCGCGACAGGCCGGGGTCGCCCTGACGGCCGGAGCGGCCGCGCAGCTGGTTGTCGATGCGGCGGCTCTCATGCCGCTCGGTACCGAGCACGAACAGGCCGCCGACTGCCTTCACCTTTTCCTTTTCCTCGGCGATCTCGGCCTTGATCCGCTCGATCGCCGCCTCGCGCGCCGGCCCTTCCGGCACGTCGCGCAGCTCGTCCTCGATGCGGAATTCGAGATTGCCGCCCAACTGGATGTCGGTGCCGCGCCCGGCCATGTTGGTCGCGATGGTGACCGCGCCCATGCGGCCCGCCTGCGCGACGATGTGCGCTTCCTGCTCGTGGAAGCGGGCGTTGAGCACGGCATGCCTGACACCTTCCTCCTTCAGGAATTCCGACAGCATTTCCGATTTCTCGATGCTGACCGTGCCCACCAGCACCGGCTGGCCGGTTTCCGACTTCTCCTTAATCGCCCTGGCGATCGCGCGGAACTTGTCGGTGGTGTTCTTGTAGAACTCGTCCTCCTCATCGACGCGCTGCACCGGCAGGTTGGTCGGGATGGTGACGACGTTCATCTTGTAGATTTCGAAGAATTCCGTCGCCTCGGTCGCGGCCGTGCCGGTCATGCCCGACAGCTTCGGATACATGCGGAAATAATTCTGGAAGGTGATGGAGGCCAGCGTCTGGTTCTCCGGCTCGATATTGACGCCTTCCTTCGCCTCGACCGCCTGATGCAGCCCGTCGGACCAGCGGCGCCCGTCCATCATGCGGCCGGTGAATTCGTCGATGATGACGACCTTGCCGTCCTTGACGATATAGTCGATGTCGCGGCGGAACATCTTGTTCGCGCGCAGCGCCTGGTTCACATGGTGGACAACCTGCGTATTCTCGAAATCATAGAGGTTGGAGCCGACCAGCAGCCCCGCATTTTCCAGCAGCCGCTCGACCTTCTCGGTGCCGTCCTCGGTCAGCGTGATGTTGCGCTGCTTCTCGTCCTTCTCATAATCCCCCTCGCCCAGCTGCTTCACCAGCGCGTCGACGGCGATGTACAGCTCCGACTTGTCGTCGGTCGGACCGGAGATGATGAGCGGGGTGCGCGCCTCGTCGATCAGGATCGAATCGACCTCGTCGACAATCGCATAGTTGAACGGCCGCTGCACCATCATCGCGCGGTCATATTTCATATTGTCGCGCAGATAATCGAAGCCCAACTCGTTGTTCGTCGCATAGGTGATGTCGGCCTCATAGGCCTCGCGCCGCTCCATCTCGTTGAGGCCGGGCACGATCACGCCGGTGGTGAGGCCGAGGAAGCGATAGATCTGCCCCATCCATTCGCAGTCGCGCTTGGCGAGATAATCGTTCACCGTGACGACATGCACGCCCTTGCCGGGCAGAGCGTTCAGATAGGTGGCGAGGGTCGCCACCAGCGTCTTGCCCTCGCCCGTGCGCATTTCGGCGATTTCGCCGCGATGAAGGACGATGCCGCCGATCATCTGCACGTCGAAATGGCGCATGCCCAGCACGCGCCTGCCCGCCTCGCGCACGGTGGCGAAGGCTTCGGGCAGCAGGTCGTCCAGCGTTTCCCCGGCGGCCAGCCGTTCCCGGAACTTGCGGGTCTGGTCGATCAGATCCTCGTCGGAAAGCCCCGAAATCTGCGGTTCGAAACCGTTGATCTGCTCGACGATCTTCCGGACGGATTTGACGTAACGATCATTGGAAGAGCCGAAAAGGGATTTGGCAAGAGCGCCGAACATGCAAATTTCCTGACTTTTTACTGTAGAGAGGCCCGCCGGAACGTCCTCTCATCACACACGCCGCGATGTAAGGTTGAGGTGCCGTGAAGTCAATTGAACCGGCACCGGCATCACGCCGCGCCTACGGCCCGGTCTTGTAGGAAAAGAGCAGGACGATCCAGCCGTTGCGGGCCGCAGGCGCGCCCGCCGTTTCCGGCGCGGGCTCGAACCGGCGCTGGAGAAGCGGCACGCAGAGATCGGGCAGCAGCAGCTCGCTGCCCCGCTGCCGCTCCAGCGCGCATTCCCGCACCGTTCCGCCCGCATCGACGCCGAACCGCCATACCGACGCGCCGGTCGTCATGGCGCCGGGGCTGCCGCGATAGACCTCGTCGGCGCGGATCCTGTCGATCATCGTGAAGAGGTCGAGATTCACCTGACGCAGATCTTCGGGCCCATAGCCGCGCGCGGCGAGCGCCATGCGGGCGGGAATGTCCGCCAGATCGGCGGGGCAGCCGCCTTCCTCCTCGGCCTGCTGGTCCTCTTCCTCCCCGGTGGCGGCGCCGGTCCATCGCCCGGTGAGGAAACAGGAGGTCGAGGCCCCGACCCGGTCGACCGCCATCACGAGATGCATGCCGCCTTCCGCGAAAGGCTCGGCATCGATCGGCGGCAGGCGCCAGACGACCCGGTTCTGGTAGACGTCGCGTACCGCCTGCCCCCGCGCGTTGCGGGCCGGGCGGAACCTCGCCCGCTCCTTCATCAGCGCGCAGGTCGCCCGGTCCAGCATCTCGATCCCGCTTCCCGCGGTGATCCAGCATTGCTGCACCGCGCCCTTTTCATCGACATAGAGGCGGAAGGCGGAGGTCCCCTCGCCCCGCAGGGCGAGGATCGCGGCGGGGTAATCCTCCGGCTGCATCCAGTTCCCCGGCGATTCCGCCGGAACGGCGCGCACCCTGGGCCGGGGCGGCAGCGGCGGCGCGGCCTTCCCCGGCATGCCGGGGACATCTCCCGCCGAGGGAAGCGGAACGGCCTCGTCCTGCCCCGGCCGGGGAACGGACGCCTGCGCGAGCGCCGTCATCGCCAGCATCAGCACGCCGGCGGCGACCGCGTCTATCCATCGCAGGAAATGGCTAACCCCCATAAGGGTGCCAGCAATAGGACGGCTCTTTCCGAAATGGCAAGGGGAAAGCCGTCACCGCCAACAGTGAATTGACGCCCGCGCCAAAAAGAGTAAGCGCACAATCATTATGGAACGCTCACCCCTCGCCCCCGCCGCCTTTCCCGACCTGCCGCCCGTCGAGGGCGTGACGCTGCGTGTCGCCCGCGCACGATACAAGGAATGGGACCGCTGCGACCTCACCTATGCCGAGCTGGCCGAGGGCACCGCCGTCGCGGGCGTGTTCACGCGCAATGTCTGCTGCTCGACCGAGGTGGAGATGGGGCGGGAAAGCGCGGCAGGCGGCAAGGCCCGCGCGCTGGTGGTCAATGCCGGGAACAGCAATGCCTTCACCGGCTATCGCGGTCGCGAAGCGGTGGAGCAGATCCGCGCGCAGGTCAGCGCCCATCTGGGGTGCGCGGCCGATGAGATATTCGTCAGCTCCACCGGCGTCATCGGCGTGCCCCTGCCGCTCGACAAGGCGCGCGCGGGGATAGAGGCGGCGCTGACCGCGCAGCCCTGCGGTTGGGAAGCCGCCGCGCAGACGATCGGCACCACCGACACCTTCGCCAAGGGGGCCAGCGCCACGGCGATGGTCGGCGGGCGCAAGGTCACGCTGTCAGGCATCATCAAGGGGTCGGGCATGATCGCGCCCGACATGGCGACGATGCTCGGCTATATCTTCACCGACGCGGCGATCGAGCCCGCGCTGCTCCAGCAGATGCTGGGCGCGGCGAACCGGCGCAGCTTCAGCTGCATCACCGTGGACGGCGACACCTCGACCAGCGACACGGTGCTGCTGTTCGCGACCGGCAAGGCAGGCAATGCGCCGCTTGTCCGCATGGACGATGCAGGCGCGGACGCCTTTCAGGCCGCACTCGACGATGTGTGCACGCAGCTTGCCCATCTCGTCGTGCGCGACGGCGAGGGCGCGCAGAAATTCATCGAGATCGAGGTGACCGGCGCGGTGTCGGATGAGAGCGCGCGCCGGATCGGCCTTTCCATCGCCAATTCGCCGCTGGTGAAGACCGCGATCGCGGGCGAGGACGCCAATTGGGGCCGCGTTGTCATGGCGGTGGGCAAGGCGGGCGAACCGGCCGACCGCGACAGGCTCGCCATCCGCTTCGCCGACAAATGGGTCGCGCAGAGCGGCCTTGCCGTCGACAGCTATGACGAGGCGCCGGTCGCGGAGCATCTGAAGGGTCGGGATATCCGCATCGGCGTCGATCTGGGGCTGGGCGACGGACAGGCGACGGTGTGGACCTGCGACCTCACCCATGGCTATATCTCGATCAACGCCGACTATCGCAGCTAAGGCCGTTTATGCAGGGGAGCGATCTTCTCCTCGCCTTCGCCGCGACCGAACTGGTCGCCAGCTTCATGCCCGGCCCCGCCGTGCTTTCGGTCGCCAGCATCGCGCTGACCGGCTCGCTGCGCGGCGTGGCAGGCGCAATCGCCGGGATCAACGCCACCAATCTGCTCTGGTATGCCTTGGTCGGCGCGGGGCTGGTGGCGATCGTTCATAGCTTTCCCTTCCTGTTCGTGGCGCTGCGCTGGATCGGGACCGGCTATCTGCTCTGGCTCGGCATCCAGACATGGCGGCACCCCGCCCATCTCGCCGTGGGGCGCGAGCGGCGACGCATCGGCTTCCGGCGCGGCTTTTCCGGCGCGGTCGCGGTGCAAGCATCGAACCCCAAGGCATTGGTTTTCTTCACCGTTTTCCTGCCGCCCTTCATCGACATCCACCACCCCGTCGCGCCGCAGCTGGTGACGCTGGCGATCATCGGCGTCTCGCTGGAGGTGCTGGCGCTCTGGCTGTACGGGCTGATGGCGTGGCGGGTCGGCCGCCTCGCCCTTTCCGCGCGGGCGGAGCTGTGGATCGCGCGGGGCAGCGGCGCGATTTTGATAGCCATCGCCCTCGCCATGGCGCTATCGCGGGCGGTATGAGCGATATTTCCCCCTCCCTCACCGCATCGGTGGCCGACCTGATGCGATCGGTCGCAGCCACCATCATCCTGCCACGCTATCGCAATCTTTCCTCGGAAGAGATTGAAGAAAAAGCGAAAGACGATCTCGTCACCATCGCCGACAAGGAAAGCGAGCTGGCACTGGCCGAAGGGCTGGCAACGATCCTGCCCGAAGCGCGCATCGTCGGCGAGGAAGCCTGCGCCGCCACCCCCGCGCTGCTGGACACGGTGGGCGAAGGACTGTGCTGGATTGTCGATCCGATCGACGGCACCGGCAATTTCGCGGCCGGGCGCCCGCCCTTCGGCGTGATGATCGCGCTGGTGGACGGCGGCGAGATAGTGGCCGGGTGGATATACGACCCGTTGGCGCGGCGCCTGTGCCATGCCGCCCGGAACCGGGGCGCGACCCTCAACGGCGAGCCGCTCCATGCGCGGGAAAGCGGAGAGGCGCTGCCGATCGCGGGCATATCCACGCTGTTCCTGCCGGGGGAGGAGCGGGAAACGCTGACCCGCCGGGCGGAAGGGCGGCTGCGGATGGTCGACATCCCCCGTTGCGCCGCCGAGCAATATCCCCGCATCGCGCTGGGCGTGAACGACTTCGCGCTGTTCCACCGCACCCTGCCCTGGGACCATGCGGCGGGCGCGCTGCTGCTCAGCGAGGCGGGCGGGTGCGTCGCGCGCTATGACGGATCGCCCTATCGCGTGGGCACGGCGGAAACCGGCATGATCGCGGCGGCCAGCCCGGCAATGTGGGACAAGGCGGCGGAGATATTGTTCGGGTGAGAATTGGGTGGGCAGGAAGCGTCCCCCACCCTCGTTCGGGCTGAGCCTGTCGAAGCCTTGTCTTTCTTTGGCAAGAAGGAAGGACACCCCCCTTCGACTGCCTGCCAGGGCAGGCGCTCGGGAAGGCTTTGACAAGCTCAGGGCAAACGGGTGTTGCGCTACGCGGCTGTTACCCAACAAAAAAAGGCGGCCCGCACGGGACCGCCCTTTACCAGCCGCACCTACAGCCTAGAGCTGGCCTTCCAGCCAAGCCTTCAACTGGCTCTTGGGCGCGGCGCCGACCTTGGTGGCGATGGCCTCGCCGTTCTTGAACAGGATCATCGTCGGGATGCCGCGCACGCCCAGCTTCCCCGGCATTTCCGGATTGTCGTCGATATTGTGCTTGGCGATGACGACCTTGCCATCCAGCTCCTCCGAAATCTCTTCGAGGGCGGGACCGATCATCTTGCAGGGGCCGCACCATTCCGCCCAGAAATCGACGAGGACCGGAACGTCCGAACCGATCACGTCGCTGTCGAAACTTGCGTCACTGATAGCTATGGTCGCCATTTGAGAATCTCCTTCCGATAGGTCCGCTATGTAGGATGGCTGGCCGGGCGGCTCAACAACCCTGCGGCACAAGCATTAATATCGCCCCGCAAAGCCCGGCTTGTGCGGCGCGAGCAACGTTTCGGGCAGCGTCCACAACGCAGGCCCGGCGGTATAGAGCAGGCAGGCTTCCACCCGTCGACCCGGAAAGATCACCTCCAGCGCCGCGACATAGGCCGCCATCTGGCGCAGATGGGGCACCGGAACCTCCGATGCCGCGGCGGGGATGCGCTGGCCGGTCTTGAAATCGACCAGACGGATGGCCTCGTCGCCGATCACCAGCCGGTCGATCACGCCGGTCACCACATCCTCGCCCACCACCGCCGTGATCGGGGCCTCGGCCAGCGCCGCCGCGCCGAACAGGTCCGCATGCGCGGGGTCCTCGATGATCGCCAGCACATGATCGATCATCTCCCGCCGCGCGGCCCCTTCCGCCATGCCACCCTGCTTCAGCAGCCAGCGATCGGCGGCGGCGCGGCGCTTGTCCGGCTCGACATCGGGCAGGCGCTCGAACAGGCTGTGGAGCATGCGGCCCCGCTGCGCCGCCGCGCGCATCGCCGGGGACGGCGGCGGATAGGCGAGGTCGTCTTCCACCGGCGCGGTCGGCGCGAGCGGGCGGGGCGGCCGGGCTTCGTCCGGCGCGGGCCGGGCGATCCAGTCTGCGAAAGGCTTCCCCTCGCCCTTTTCCGCCCTTGTCGCGGCTTGCTCAGGCTCGGGCGGATGGCGGACCGCGCCCTGCCAGCCCAGCGCGCCCGCCCAGCGATCGTCGGCGGTCCATTGCGCGCCCAGCCCGGTCATCGCCCGCTCGATCGCGGCGAACCAGCTTTCCTCCGGCACGACACCCCGCGCCCTTGGACCCAGCGCGCCGGTGACGAACAGCTTCTCCTCCGCCCGCGTCATCGCGACGTAGAGCAGGCGCCAATGCTCCTGCCGCTCCAGCCCGTCCTGCGCGACCGCCGCCGCATCGATCAGCCCCCAGCGCTCCGCCTTGCGCGGCGGGACCAGCGGCAGCTTGCGGTCGTCGGGCAGCGGCACCTCCAATATGCCGCGCGCGCCCGGCCGCTCCGGGTCGGCGCAGGCGTCGGCGAGGATCACCACCGGCGCCTGCAAGCCCTTGGCGCCATGCACGGTGAGCAGGCGCACGGCATCCGCGCTGCCGTCATCCTCGCGCTTGATGTCGCCTTCCTCCCGGTCGAACCAGTCGATGAAGCCCTGCAACGAAGGCTGCTCGCGCTGTTCGTAGGAAAGCGCGGCGTTGAGCAGTTCGTCCATGCTGTCCGCCGCCGCGATGCCGAGCCGTTCCAGCAGCTTGTACCGCCCCCGCAACGGGCCGGACAGGATATGCTCCAGCATCCGATAGGGGGTGATGAAGTCCGCCCGCGCCAATATGTCGTGCAGCGCGGCGAGCGTTTCGGGCGGCGTCGCCGCGCTCGCCCGCAAATGCCGCCACAGCCCGTCCTTCCGGGGCACGGAGCGGGCCAGCAATTCCTCCTGCGTCCAGCCGATCAGCGGCGAAACCAGCAGGCAGGCGAGGGTCAGGTCGTCCTCCGGCTGGGCGGCGAAGCGCAGCGCGGCCATCAGGTCCTGCACGCCGAGCGGCGCCTGAAGCCGCAGCCGGTCGACACCGGCCACCGGCACGCCCGCCTCATAAAGCCGCGCGACGATCAGCCGGGCGAGGTCGCCGCGCTTGCGCACGAGGATCATCACGTCGCCGGGCCGGATCGGCCGTCCCTTCGCCTCCAGCATCATGCCATCGGCTATCATCGCCTTGATCTGCCCGGCGATCCGCTCGGCCAGCAGGCGATCATGATCGGCGAACCAATCCTCCTCCCCTTCCGGCTCCGGCGCATCCGCCAACGATTCCTCATCCCCGGCCTTCACCGCGCTGACCGGCTTCCACAGCGCCACCTCGCCGGGCCGCTGCCGCGCGGCGCGGTGGAACACCGTCTGCGAAGGCAGGCCCAGTTGCTCCACCCCCAGCGCCGCCACGGTCGCGTCCACCACCTCCAGGATCGGCGGCGTGGACCGGAAGCTCTCATCCAGCGACAGGTCGTGGAAACGATGCGCCACCGCGCGGGCCAGGTCACGGAAATAATCGCGCGCCTGCGCGAACGCCTTGGGCGAGGTGCCCTGAAAGCCGAAGATCGCCTGCTTGAAATCGCCCACGGTGAAGAGCGTGCGCAGCTTGCCCGACCGCGCGCCCTCGCCGGAGAAGAACTCCTCCACCAGCGCGCCGATGATCGCCCATTGGCGGCCATTGGTGTCCTGCGCCTCGTCCACCAAAATATGGTCGATGCGCTGATCGAGCTTGTAGCGTATCCAGTCGGCGATGCCGGGGCGGACGAGCAGCGCGGCGGAATGGGCGATCAGGTCGTCATAATCGACCGCGCCGATGCGCCGCTTCGCTGCCTCATAGGCCGCCGCATAGGCGCGTCCGGCATGCAGCCCCTTCGCCACCAGATCGGCATAGGCGGCGCGCAGGCGCAGCGCCCGGATTTCCCCGATGCATTCGGCGAGGCGGACGGCCAGCCCTTCATAATCCGGGTCGGCCTTGGCCTGCCCCGCCGTCACCTTGCGCGGCTCGCCCTTGCCGGTGAGGAAGCAGGAGGCGAGGTCGTCCAGCATCTGCGCCCGCACCGCCGGGGACGCGCCCTCCCATGCGGCAATCCTGTCCGCCATGTCGAGGCCGGTCTTGGTGTTCCACTCCGCATTGGCGCGCGCGATCCGGCGCAGCGCCGCCATGTCGAACGCCTCGTCACAGCAGCGCGCGGCCAGCTCCGCCTCGATATCGCCCGCCGGCAACTCCAGCAGGCCGAACAGCCAGCCGCGAATGTCGCCATCCAGCCCGGCGAGCGCGTCATGGGCCTGCGCGCAACGGAAGAGATAGGCCTGCGCCTCCTTCTCCCCCAGCCGAAGCGCCAGCGCATGCAGCGCGTCGAGCAGCGCGGCGTCGCCCGTCTCCTCGGCACGCACGACGAGGTCCTCAAGGCTTTCGCGCGCAAGGTCGGCCTGTTCCCGCTCCTCCATCGCCCGGAATCCGGGCACCAGCCCCGCCTCCAGCGGGAAGGCGGAGAGAAGCTGCTGGCAGAAGCTGTGGATGGTCTGGATGCGCAGGCCGCCGCCGGTCGCCTCCAGCACGCGCGCGAAGAGCCGCCTCGCATCCTCGCGCCCGGCGGGGCCGAGATCCTCGCCCAGCGCCAGCAGGTCCTGCGCCAGCGCGGCGTCGTCCATCTGCACCCAGGCGGCGAGGCGGCTGTGCACGCGCTCGGCCATTTCCGACGCGCCCGCCTTGGTGAAGGTAAGGCAGAGGATATTTTCCGGCGGCACCCCGCCCAGCAGCAGGCGGAACACGCGCGCGGTCAGCACATGGGTCTTGCCGGTCCCCGCCGAGGCGGACAGCCAGACATGCGCCTGCGGAGAGGACGCCTCCGCCTGCGCGCCGCGCAGGCGCAGCAGCGGGCTTGCAGCCTTAACCATCGGCGCCCTCCGTCACTGCCCCGACCGGATTGCCACGGCCATACCATTCCTCCAGCCGCATCAGTTGGTCGTAATCGCCGTAGCTCGGCAGTTCGGGGTTGAGCTGCGCGACGAACGGCTCGGTCCCGGTCAGCCATTTGCCGGCGTCGGTCAGGAAATGCGAGGCGGCATGGCGCGTCATGTCCTCGGTCGCGACCCGGTTCTTGTCGCCGCCCGGTTTCACCGGACTGACGCGATAGCCGAAGGCGCCGTCCTTGCCCTTGGCGGCGGACCAATATTCGAAGGCGGCTGGCGTGGCCGGGCCGCCCAACCCGTCGAACCCGCCCTGTTCCGCGATCACGCCGAGCAGGCCGAGTTGCAGTGCGAAGCCTTCCTTCACCTGCCGCGCGCTCGGCGGCTTGCCGGTCTTGTAATCGACGATGGCGATCGACCCATCCGCCAGCCGGTCGAGGCGGTCGGCGGTGCCGTAAAGCGTGACGCCGCCCAGGCTGATCTCGCCCCGGCTCTCCACCAGCTTCATCTCGCGCCCCTCCGCCGCGTCCTGCGTCACCTGCGCGTCGATCCAGCGCGCCGATTCCAGCAGGCGCGGCAGCCAGAGCGCGCGCAATATCGGATGGGATTCGCCGCCCCGGAACAGCCCGCGCGTCCGCTCCTCCAGCCGCCCCGGCGCGCATTTATCCTCGCGGAACCAGAGTTCGAGCATCCGGTGCACATAGGTGCCGCGCCATGCCGCGCCGGGGTCGGCGTCGATCCGCTCCAGCGGGGAAAGGCCCAATATCTTGCCCGCGTAAAAGGCATAGGGGTCCGCCGCCAGCCGATCCACCTGCGTCACCGCGACGCGCGTGGGCCGCAGGTCGAGCGGCGGGCAAGGGCGCGGACAGGGCGCGGGCAGATGGCGCGCGGGCCGGTCCATCCGCTCGGCCCAGTCGCCGATATCCTCCACCCGGTCGAGATGCTCGCCCGCCATCGCCTGCAACCTCAGCCAGAAGCGGGACGCGATGGCGGGCGCGTTGCCGCTGCGGCGAGATCGGGAGATGACCACCTCCGGCGCGCCCAGCGCACTGGCAAAATCATGGGCGGAAAGGCCGATCCGCTGTTCCAGCCCCGGCAAGCCCAGTTCCTGCCGGATGCGCGGCGCGAGCCACGGGTCGGGCGCGGGCAGACCCGGCCATGTCCCCTCGTTGAGGCCCGCGAGGATCATCAGGTCCGCCTGTTGCAGCCGCGCTTCCAGCAGGCCGTATATGGCGATGCGCGGATGGCCGCCCTGCGGCGGGCGCACCGCCTGCGTTTCCAGCAGGCGCCGCAGCAGGTCGGGCAGCGCGGCGGCCTCGACCGATTGCGGGCCGGAGGGCGCGGCACGCTCCATCTCCGCGACCATTTCGGACAGCGCCCGTCCCTGATGCCCCGCCCAGACCTGATCTCCGCTCAACACGCTCGCCGCCTCGCGCAACAGGCCGAGCATATGGGGCAGGTCGCGGCTTTCCTCCGCCAGCGCATCGAGCGGCGCGAACAGCGCCCTTTGCCCCGCCCACCAGCGCGCGACCGACGCGCGCAGCTTCGCCTGCCGGTCGCCCTCGTCCTCCGGGCGCGGGGCGAGCCGCGCGTCAAGGCCCGCCAGCCCCGGCGCCGGGCGGGGACCGCGCAGCAGCAGGTCTAGCCCGCGCACCTCGTCCAGCCAGCCCAGCCGTTCCTCGCCCTTGCGCACCAGCGGATGCTTGAGCAGGTCGAGCAGCGCGACCGGCGCGAACCGCTCCGCCGCCACCCGCGCCAGCGCCAGCAGCAGCGTGCCCGGCGGCGTCAGCGCGAGCGGCTGCCCGGCGCTGTCGTCCGCCTCGATATTCCAGCGCTTCAGATGCGCCGCCACGCGGGTCGCCAGCGCGCGGTCGGGCGTCACCAGCGCGGCAGTGCGCTCCGGCGTCTCGACCGCCTGCCGCAGCAGCAGCGCGATCGCCTGCGCCTCCAGCGCCGGGGTCGCCAGCTCCATCGTCCGCACGCCGTTCAGGGTACGCTCGGCGGCCTTGAGCATCCGCCATTTGGCGGTATGGGCCGGGACCAGCATCGCGTTGGAGATGTTGCGCGCCCGCACCGCCCGCGCATCATGCCCGCCGCCCCAGCGCCACAACGCCACCTCGTCGCGGGCGACGCCGATGCGGTCGAGCATGCGCTTCAACACATATTGCGGATGGCTTTCCTGCGCGCGCGGGCGGTGACCGGTGGCGGGATCGGCATCAAAGGGGCCGATCGCGTCCCATTCCTCCGCGCTCATGTCCATGTCCAGCTCGGCCAGCACGACCTGTCCCTGAGGCATGCGGGCGACGGTGCGCAGCACATGGCAGATGGCGGGCGCGGTGGTGGAAATGCCCGCCACGATCACGAAACCGGCGGGCGGCGCCTCCCGCCACCGCCGCGCCACATGGTCGAGCAGCCGGTTGCGCCGGTCGGCCAGGTCGATCATGCCGAGCCGCGCCAGTTCCTCCGGCCAGCGGTCGAGCAGGATCGACAGCAGGCGCAGCGAGGCGCGCCAGTGGCCGGACAGTTCCTCCCCCACGGAAAGCCCTCGCAGCGCGCGCGGATCGACCTGCTCGATATGCAACTGGTCGATGCTCTGCCCCAGCGCCTGCCCCAGCCGCATCGCCTCGCCCGCGTCTACCGGCTGGCGATGCTCTGCCCGCACCTGCTGCACGAGGCGCGCGAGGATCATCTGCCGCTCCATCGCCGGTATGGCGGGCGGCACGTCCAGCCCCTCGCCCAGCGGATCGAGCGCATTGCCGAGCCGCTCGCCCAGTTCCTCGTCACCGATCGGCACGAGGCGCGGCATCAGCAGCCCGCCGTCGCAATGGCGCACGAAGCTGTCGCGCACCGCCCGCACCGCGCGATTATTGGGCAGCAGGATGATGCCGCGCGCCAGCGCCAGCACATCCTTGCCGTGGCGGGCGATCACGCCCTTGGCCAGCGCGTCGGAAAAGGCCCGGTGGGCGGGGATGGTGTAGACGGCGGGCGAGCGGCCTTCTTCAGCCATGGCTCATCGCGGCTTCGACCACGGGAATCGCGGCAGGCGTGCCGACATCGAACCACAGCCCTTCATGCGAGGCGCCGAACAGGCGGCCCCGCTCCATCGCCCGGTTCCACAATATGTTGGTCGAAAAGACATCGCCCGGCGGGTCGCACAGCAGGCGCGGCGACAGGATCTGCACGCCGGTGAACACGAAAGGCGCGACATGGCTGGGCCTGCGGCGGGCCAGTCGCCCGGCGCCGTCCATGTGGAAATCGCCGGGGCCGCTATGGCAGGTCGCCCGCGCATGGGGAACCAGCAGCAGCAGCGCGTCCATCCGCGCATCGTCCCACAGCTCGGAAAGCATGGAGATGCTTTCCTGCGGCCCGTCGACCCAGAGATTGTCGCTGTTCGCGCAGAGAAAGGGCGCGTCGCCCAGCAGCGGCGCGGCCTTCATCAACCCGCCGCCGGTCTCCAGCAGCCTGGCGCGCTCGTCGGAAATCAGGATCTCCATCGGCGACCGGCGCGCCTTCACATGGGCGACGACCGTGTCGGCGAGATAATGGACGTTGACGACCGTGCGCTCGATCCCGCCCGTTTCCAGCCGGTCGAGCGCATGATCCATCAGCGCCTTGCCCGCGACGCGCACCAGCGGCTTGGGGCGGGTGGCGGTGAGCGGGCGCATGCGCTTGCCCAACCCGGCCGCCATCAGCATCGCGGTCGTGACCCTGATGCTCATGCGGCCTCCTGCCCCTCCAGCGGGCGGGCGCGGATGGCGGGCGGAATATTGGCGTCGAACCAGCGGGCGACGGGCGCGAGCGCGGGATGGGCGAGGTCGCGTTCCAGCAGCCCCCACATGCGCGGCAGATAGGAAAGATAGCGCGACTTCCCGTCCCGCTTGCAGAGGCGCGTGAAGATGCCGATGATCTTCGCGTTGCGCTGCGCGCCGAGCACCGCATAGGCGGCGTCGAAGCCCGCGCCGGGCTGCGCGGCCTCCTTGTACAGCGCCAGCATGCGCCGTTCGAGGTCCGGCGCCACATCGCGCCGCGCATCCTGAAGCAACGACACCAGATCATAGGCCGGATGGCCGACCAGCGCGTCCTGAAAATCGAGCAGGCCGAGGTCATGCGATTGCGGCCGCCCGTCGATCAGCATGATGTTCTCGGCATGATAGTCGCGCAGCACCGTGACCTTCGGCGCATCGTCCCGCTCGACCAGCGGCAGCACCCCGTCCCACGCGGCGGCATAGCCCGCGGCGTCCACGTCCAGCCCGGCGGCGGGGCAATACCATTCGGTCAGCAGCCCCGCCTCGCGCTGATAGACCTCGCGGTCATAGGGCGGCGCGTCCACCGGGGCCGCGCGGTGAAGGTCGGCCAGCAGGCGCACCGCGCGGGCGTAGATCGCCTCCTCATCGGCCGGATGCTCGTCCAGATGGTCGCGCACCCGCGCGTCGCCGAAATCCTCCAGCAGCACGAGGCCCTGCTCCAGATCGGCGCCGTAGATGGCGGGCGCGGCGAAGCCCTGCGCGCTGAGATGCTCCGCCACGCCGAGGAACGGGCGCGGGTCCTCATGCGGCGGGGGCGCATCCATCAGCACCGCCCGGCGCGCGCCGTCGACGACGCGGAAATAGCGGCGGAAGGACGCATCGCCCGCCAGCGGCAGGATATCGGCATTCCCCCAGCCGAGGGAGTGCAGGAACGGGCGGCTGGCGGCGGGTGGAATCATCGAAATGGCCATCTGTCCTTCCATGCCGGAGGCACCGCCGCTGTCAAGCGGCGTGTCCCCTGCGCGCCCTCCTCCGCCTCGATCGAGAGCAAAAGCGCATGGGGCCAGAGCCGCCTGCCCATGCGCTCTGGCCATTCCACCACCAGCGCGCCGTCGGTGAGATAGTCGTCGAGGCCCAGTTCCTCCAGATCGGCCTCATCCTCCAGCCGGTAGAGGTCGACATGGGCGAGCGGCAGGCGCACCTCCGGCACCTCATAGCCCTGCACGATGGCGAAGCTGGGGCTGGGCGCCTCGCCCTCCAGCCCCAGTTCGCGCAACAGCCCGCGCGTCAGCGTGGTCTTGCCGGTGCCGAGGCTGCCCCGCAGCGCGATCACGTCGCCCGGCCGCAGCGCCCGCGCCAGCGCCGCGCCGATCGCCATCATCTCCGCCTCGCTGCATGCGGCAAGCGCCGTTTCCCCGGTCATTGCCCCGCGCCCCGCACAGTGCCGGAAAGGGGCATGCGAGGCAGATCGCCGCGCGGCAATTCCATCGTCAGCATCGTCCCCTCACCCGGTTCGGACACCAGGGTGAGCTTGCCGCCATGCGCCTCCACCAGCTGCCGGGCGAGGGGCAGGCCCAGCCCCAGCGAGGCGCCGCGCGCGCCATGGCCGTTGGTGCTGAACGGCGTGAAGGCCCTTGCCTGCGTCCTTGCATCCATGCCCGGCCCATTGTCGGAAACGATCAGCCGCGCGCTCTTCACCTGCCCGTCGCCGTGCAGCAGGATGCGCCCGCCCTCCGGCACCGCGCGGATCGCATTGTCGACCAGCCGGTCGAGCGCCTTCGACAGGCGCTTGGCGTCACCCATCACCCGGCCGGTCGAAGGCTTGACGTCGACCACCAGCTCGATCTGCTTTTCCTCCACCGCCTCGCGCCAGCGGTCGCGGCACGCATGCACCATCTCGGCCAGATCGACCGGCGCGCGCTCCAGCGGCAGCGTGCCGGCCTCGCCCTGCGTCGCTTCCAGCACCGTATCGATCATCCCCGACAGGCGGGTGGCGGAATCGAGGATCGCGCTCACATAGTCCTGCGCGGTCGAGGGCAGTTCGCCCGCATAACCGGCCTTCAGCATCTCGGCAAAGCCGCCGATGGAAGTGAGCGGCGTGCGCAGGTCGTAGCTCATATTGGTGAGGAAGGCGGTCTTGACCTTGTCCGCCTCGGCCAGCGCCTCGTTCTGCTCGCGCAGCACCTCCTCGATGCGGCGGCTGTCGGTGACGTCGAGCATGGTGAACAGCGCATTGCCGTCGGGCAGCGGGATCGCCGCGAAATCGAAGGTCCGCCCGTCGGCGAACACCACCCGGCCGTTGCGCTGCTTGCGGTCCACGGTGCAGGACCGCATCAGTTCGCGCACCAGCCCGGCCTGCGGCGGCCGCGCGAGGCGATCGGCCATGCTGTTCATGAAATCGTCGATGCGCGGATGGGCGGCCAGCACCGCCTCGTCCACGTTCCAGATCGTGCGGAAGCGCTGGTTCCACAGATGCAGCTTGCCGTCCGCCGCGAACACGCCGATGCCCTCGAACAGGCTGTCGAACGTCGCCGTGCGCACGCGCAACAGCGTGTCGCGCGCGCTCGACAGCTGGATCTGCTCGGTCCTGTCCTCGAAGATCAGCAGCAGGCCGCCATCGGGCATCGGCTGGGCGAATACGCGCAGATGGGTGCCGTCCGCCAGCAGCCAGTTCTCCTCCTTCGGCTCGGTCGCGATGAACCAGCCGCGCCGCTCGCTGCGCCATGCCGGGAAGTCGCGATGCTCCGGAATGCGCCCGCCCTCGCGCATGCGGTCGAGCACGCGCTCGAACTCCGGGTGATCCATCAGATGTTCGGGCTGCAACGCGAACAGGCTGATGAACGCCTGGTTCCAGAAGCTGAGCGAACGGTCCGGCCCGAATTGCGCGACCGCCGCCGACAGCTTGTCCAGCATGTCGCGCTGCGTCGCCACCAGCCGTGCCTGCTCGGCCCGCGCGCTCTCGAAATCCTGCCGGTCGATCGCATAGCCCGCTATGCCGTGGCCGCCGATCGGCACCTCGACCATCCGCATCATCCGCCGCTCGCCATGCAGGGTCGCGGGCACGATGCGGATCATGATCTCGCCGCGATCCAGCGTGAAGCGGGCGGCATGGCGCGGCGGCTGGCCGTCGATCGCCTCGAACAGCTCTATCCCCTGCTCGATGACCTGCGCGGCGCTTTCGGCCTCCACCGCCTGCACATAGGCGCTGTTGACCAGCGAGAGGCGCAGGTCGCGGTCGCGATACCACATCGGCAGCGGGGCGGCCTCGATCAGGCCCGACAGCGCCTCCAGCGCGTCGCGCAGCAGGCGGCCTTCGCTTTCCAGCTCGGCGATCCGCTGCTGGCTCTCGGTCGCGTCGAACACCCAGAGGATCACGCCGCCCATATTGGCGAGATCGGGTCCGGCGGGCGCGCCGCGGATCAGCAGCGTGCGGCTCGACCCCTGCGCGCTCACCGCGCGGGCGAAGCCCTTGCCGCCGCGCTGGGCCGCCACGATATCCTCGGCCAGCGCATCCCGGTCGGCTTCGGGCAGGCCGCCGCCTTCGCCGGTCAGTTCGGACACGAAGCCGGGCACCTTGTCCAGCCCCAGCCAGTTGGCGAGCCTTCCCGGCGCCTCGATATGCCCGTCGGCGCGGATCAGCATGGGAATGGCCGGGGCCGATTGCAGCAGCCCGGCCAGCCGGTCGGCCTGCTCTCGCTGGAACAGGCTTTGCCGGCGCAGCTTGAGGCCGGTGGCGAGCGCCCAGATGCCGGCGCCCAGCCAGCAGGCGAGGATCGCGCCCGCGATGACCATGACCATTACCGAAACCTGTATCATCGGGTCCCTGCCCGCCCGGCTCCCGCCTGCCCGCCCGTCATCTGCCCGCGCCGCTGTTCCGTCCTCATGCTCCAGCGACTACCCCAAATAGCCGGGCAGGCAAAGCATCTGCTTCGAACAGAAAGCAAAAAGGGGCGGACCCGAAGCCCGCCCCCTTTTTTTCAGGTCCCGCGATGGCGAGGGATCAATAGCGGTAATGATCCGCCTTGAACGGGCCCTCGACCGGCACGCCGATATAATCGGCCTGCTTCTTCGACAGCCTGGTCAGCTTCACGCCCAGCTTTTCGAGGTGCAGCGCGGCAACCTTCTCATCGAGATGCTTGGGCAGCACATAGACGTCGTTCTTGTACTGGTCGGCCTTGGTGAACAGCTCGATCTGCGCCAGCGTCTGGTTGGTGAAGCTGGACGACATGACGAAGCTTGGGTGGCCGGTGGCGCAGCCCAGGTTCACGAGGCGGCCCTTGGCGAGGATGATGATCTGCTTGCCGTCGGGGAATTCGACGAGGTCGGTGCCCGGCTTCACCTCCGTCCACTTATAGTTGGAGAGGCCGGAAATCTGGATCTCGCTGTCGAAATGGCCGATATTGCAGACGATCGACATCGGCTTCATCGCCTTCATATGATCGGCGGTGATCACATCCTCATTGCCGGTCGCGGTGACGAAGATGTCGCAGCGCTGCACGGCCTCTTCCATGGTGACGACTTCATAGCCTTCCATCGCCGCCTGAAGCGCGCAAATGGGGTCGATCTCGGTCACCATCACGCGCGCGCCGCCCTGGCGCAGCGAGGCAGCCGAGCCCTTGCCGACATCGCCGAAGCCTGCGACGCAGGCGACCTTGCCCGCCAGCATCACGTCGGTGGCGCGGCGGATCGCGTCGACCAGCGATTCCTTGCAGCCGTAGAGATTGTCGAACTTCGACTTGGTGACGCTGTCGTTCACGTTGATCGCCGGGAAGGGCAGCTTGCCGTCCTTGGCGATGTGATAGAGGCGGTGGACGCCGGTGGTCGTCTCTTCCGACACGCCCTTGATGTTCTGCACCGATTTGGTGAGATAGCCCGGACGCGCCTTGACGAAGGCTTTCAGCGCGCGCTGGAACTCGACTTCCTCGGCATTGCCGGGTTCGGGCAGTTCCTCGCCCGCCTCGATGCGCGCGCCCCAGAGCGCGAACATGGTGGCGTCGCCGCCGTCGTCGAGGATCATGTTGGCGGTCTGGTCATCGCCCCAGTCGAAGATGCGGCCGACATAATCCCAATAATCGGCGAGGCTCTCGCCCTTCACCGCGAACACCGGGATGCCGGCGGCGGCGATAGCGGCGGCGGCATGATCCTGAGTCGAGAAGATGTTGCACGTCGCCCAGCGCACGTCCGCGCCCAGCGCCGTCAGCGTTTCGATGAGCACCGCGGTCTGGATCGTCATGTGCAGCGAGCCGGTGATGCGCGCGCCCTTCAGCGGCTGCGACGCGCCATATTCCTCGCGCAGGGCCATGAGGCCGGGCATTTCGGTTTCGGCGATCCTGATTTCGGCGCGGCCGAAATCCGCAAGGGCGATGTCGGCGATGACATAATCTTTTTCGAGAGCGGCGGTGGCCACGGAGGTTTCTCCCATAACTGCTGGCGTCGTACCGTCTGCACGCAGGGCAGCGCGGCGATTGCCTGCCGCTTAGCAATCGGCGCGCTGCCTGGCAAGGCAATATAAAGCTTCCTTTAAGTGGAAGGCCCACCCGGCCGCGCAAAGCCCTCCGCCCGCCGCGTTCAGGCGAGCCCCGCCTTGCCCGCCAGCAAGCGGCTGTCGATGCCGCAGGCGGCGAAGCAATGGCTCCAGCGCCGCTCCGGCTCCACCGTGTCCAGCACGGCGGGAATGGCCGCGCCGAGGAACCAGCCATGGCGGGTCATCTCATATTCGAGCTGGCCCGCGCCCCAGCCGGAATAGCCCAGCGCGACGATATAGCGGCGCGGCCCCCGCCCTTCGGCAATCGCCTTCAGCACGTCGAGCGAGCCGGACAGCGCCCAGTCCTCCGCCACCGCCACCGAATCCTGCCCGCCCCAGTCGGTGCTGTGCAGCACGAAACCGCGCTGCGGATCGACCGGGCCGCCATACATCACCGGCACCTCGTCCAGCCCTTCCGCCTCTATGCCGAGGCCGCGCATCAGGTCGGCGAGCGAAATGCCCTCCACCTGCCGCGCGATATCGAGGCCGAGCGCGCCCTGCTCGTCATGCACGCACATCGCGATCGCGGCATGGTCGAAATTCGAGTCCTCCATGCCGGGCATCGCCAGCAGCATGCGCCCCGCATAGAAACGGGGGCTGCCATTCGCATCGGTGCGGTCCTGCTCCATGCCCGCATTCTAAGCCCCCGGCATGCCCGCGGGCAACCGCTTTCGCCATCGATGGACCCGGAAACGCCTTCGCTTTCGACGCATCGCCCCTTGACTTGTCCGCCCCATGCTCCACTTGAAAGGCCCATCGGATACAAGCTGAGGAGATTAGTCATGACCATAGCCAAGGGCGACAAGCTGCCCGAAACCACTTTCGTCACAATGGGCGAAAACGGCCCGGAGCCGGTCAACAGCAACGAATTTTTCGCCGGCCGCACCGTGGCGCTGTTCTCGGTGCCGGGCGCCTTCACCCCGACCTGCTCGGCCAAGCACCTGCCCGGCTATGTCGAAAAGGCCGACGCACTGAAGGCCAAGGGCGTGGACGCCATCGCCTGCACCGCCGTCAACGACGCCTTCGTCATGGGCGCCTGGGGCAAATCCGCCGGGGCCGACGGCAAGGTCGCGATGCTGGCCGACGGCAATGGCGATTTCGTGAAGGCGCTGGGCCTCGAAATGGACGGCAGCAAATTCGGCATGGGCACGCGCGGCCAGCGCTTCTCCATGCTGGTGAAGGACGGCGTGATCGAGGAACTGAACGTCGAGGCCCCCGGCGATTTCAAGCTGTCGAGCGCGGAGCATATGCTGGGCCAGATCTGACGGGATTCCCCGCCAATACGAACAAGCCGGAGAGCCCCGCGCCCTCCGGCTTTTTATATCTCTCAGGGATGAGCTTCGAGAAGGATCGATATTCCATCCAGATGGAGCCGAGAGGTGCGATTTTCGAGCATCGGAGCGCAGCGAACTTCAGGTTCGTGAGCACCGAAGCGCAGAAAATCCTGCTTCGCAGGCGCGGCTGGGCGGAATAGCAGCCTTCTCGATCACCACCCGCACATCTTCCCCTTGTTCTGCCCGTCCAGCCATGTCTTGAGCGGCGCGAAATAGCGGTTGATCGATTTCCCGCTGATCTCGCGCGATCCGGTGAACTGCTGCAGCGCCTCCTGCCACGGGCGGGACGCGCCCATTTCCAGCATCGCGTTCAGCTTCGCGCCGACCTTGGGCGAGCCATAGAAGGAGCAGCGGTGCAGCGGCCCCTTCCAGCCCACATCCTTGCACGCGGCCTCATAGAACTGGAATTGCAGCAGATGCGCCAGGAAATAGCGCGCATAGGGCGTGTTGCCGGGGATATGATATTTGCCGCCCGCGTCGAAGCGGCTCTCGTCCCGCGCGACCGGCGGCACGATGCCCTGATAGCGCAGGCGCAGATCGTCCCACGCCTTCTGATAGCCGGTCGGCGCGATGGAGCCGTCGAACACGCCCCAGCGCCATTTGTCGACCAGCAGGCCGAAGGGCAGGAACGCCACCTTGTCCATCGCCTGCCGCAGCAGCAGGCCGATATCCTTGTCGGCGGGCGGCACCTTGTCCGCGCCCAGCAGGCCGATCTTCACCAGATAGTCGGGCGTGATCGACAGCGCGACGAAATCGCCGATCGCCTCGTGGAAGCCGTCATTGGCGCCGTCGCGGTGCAGATAGCTCTGCCCCTGATAGGCGCGCTGGTAATAATTATGCCCCAGTTCGTGGTGGATGGTGACGAAATCCTCGCTGTTCACCTTGGTGCACATCTTGATGCGGATATCGTCCTTCGCATCGATATCCCAGGCCGAGGCATGGCACACCACCTCGCGGTCGCGCGGCTTGACGATCTGCGAGCGGTCCCAGAAGGTCTGCGGCAGCGGCTTGAGGCCCAGCGAGCTGTAGAAGCCCTCGCCGATCTTCACCATCTTCACGGGATCATCGCCCCGCGCCTTCAGCTGGTCGCCAATGTCGTAGCCGAGATCGCCCGCCCCCTGCGGCGCGACGATATCGTAGATATTGCCCCAGCTCTGCGCCCACATATTGCCGAGCAGGTCGGCGCGGATCGGCCCCTTGGCGGGCTGCACCGCCTCGCCATATTTTTCGCTGAGCTTGCCCCGCGCATAGCAATGCAGCGCGTCGTAGAGCGGCTTCACCTCGCCCCACAGGCGGTCCATCATCGTCGCGAACTCGTCGGCGGACATGTCATATTTGGATCGCCACATCGCGCCGGTATCGGCAAAGCCCAGTTCCCGCGCGCCCTGATTGGCGATGTCGACCATGCGCGCATAATCCTGCCGCATCGGCGCGCCGACATTGTCGTTCCAGCTCGTCCACATCTCCTGCAGGAGAGCCGGGTCGCGCTCCGTCCCCATCGCCTCCTCGATGTCGGAGCCGTTGATCGGCTGGCCGCGCAGCGTGCCCTTGCCCTTGCCATAGCGGGACTGGAGATCGGTCGAGATGGTGCTCAGCTCCGCGGCGCTGCCCGGCGTGGTGGGCGCGGCCAGCGTCAGCCCGGCGCGCAGCATGTCGAGCTTTCGCCGGGTTTCCGCCGAAAGGCCGGGCGCCTGCGCATATCGCGCCGCCTCCAGCGCATAGCGCACGCCCAGTTCGGTCGTGCGCGCGCCGCTGGCCGCCGCGAGCGCGTCCGTATCCTCGGTGATGTAGGTGGCGTTGACCCAGGCGATACGGCTGGCGTCGAGCGCCTCCCTGGTCAGCGTGTCCTCGGCCTCCTTCAAAAAGGCCTCGGCCTGCGCAGCGGTGGGGGCGGTGGGAGCGGCAGGGGCGGTGTCCCGCGCAAGAGACGGCGCCGATAGCGAAACGAGCGCAACCGCCAGCGCGGCCCGCGAGCAGAGATGTTTCATGATAACCCTTTCGTACCCGACAAGGCCCGCAATCTGCACCCGCAGGGCCCGAAAGGTCAATCTTCCGGGAAATTCACGCGTCCAGAAAATCCCGCACCGCCTGCCCCAGTTCCGGCCTGGCGATGCAGCTCATATGCGTGCCGGGCACCTCGTAATAGCGCGCATTGGCAAGGGCTTCGGTCAGTTCGACGGCCGAGCCGTTGTCCTGATCCTCATCGCCGCAGACCACGCCGACCGGCAGGTCGAGCCGCAGCAGCGCATCCACGTCCAGATCCGCGCTCGATTCCAGCAGCAGCTTGGCCGCGACCGGATCGACCTTCATCGTCTTCATGAACATCACCGCCATGAAATGCGGGTCGTCGCGCGTCACCGTCCCGCGCATCGCGATGGCGTCGAGGTAGAAGCGGCTGCGGCCGGACCAGCGGTCGAGGCCGGCCAGCCCCATGCCCGCCAGCACCGCCTTGCGCGGGCGCACGCCCTCGATCAGCAGCCCCGCCGTGGTGCGCGCGCCGAGCGAGAAGCCGCCGAGGTCGAAATCCTCCAGCCCCAGCCGGTCGATCAGCGCGAGCATATCCCTCACCAGCACGAAATCCGGGTAGGCGGCCGGGTCATGCGGTGCCGCCGACAGACCATGGGCGCGGAAGTCGGGCATGATGACGCGATAGCCGCCCTGCGCCAGCGTCGTGGCATGGCCATATTTGATCCAGTTGACCTGCGCGCTCGAAAACAGGCCGTGCATCAGGAAGAAGGGCCGCCCACCCTCGTCCCCCACCTCATGCACGGCCAGCGCCGCGCCGTCGAAGCCGGGAAGGGTGTAGGTGCGAACGTCCGTCATATCATCCTCGTTTCATCGCCCGTCCGGGCAAGGCCGACCGGCCCTCCAGCCTCGGCCCGGTTCAATCTGAACCGGGCCGAGGCTGGATAATCCTTGTTTTCCGCGATTTCCGAGTCAGCAGCTGTTTCCACCTGCTTCGAAATCGCTCTATCAGATCCGCCGCCACCATGCCCAGAGGATAGCGACGAAGCTGCCGCCCTGCGCGAGCGCCATGTCCTTCTGCGCGTCCCACATATCGCCTTGCTGGCCGTTATAATAGTCGGCCGTATCGCCCGCCGCGACGAGGGTGAGCAGCCATTCGAAAATCTCGTAAAAGGCGCTGACCGAGCCGACGAAGGCGAAACCCGCCCACAAGCCCAGCCCCGGCGTCAGCCCGTGCCGCCGCATCAGCGCCTGCCGCACCGGCAAGGTCCAGAGCAGGCCGAAGAGGAAATGCACCAGCCGGTCATACTGGTTGCGGGTCCAGCCGAAACGGTCGGACAGCCCCTGCCCCGCCAACGCCCGCGACCAATGATCATAGGGGACATAGGAATAGATATAGCGGCCGCCCAGCGTATGGGCGAGCAGGAACAGGCCGATGGAAACGACGCTCGCCGTCGAAAGCCGCCAGCGCCTGATCGCCCAGGGCGCGGCGAACAGGATCGCCAGCGTCGGAACATGCTGGAGCGGCGCCAGATGCGGATAGGGCTGGCCGATATTGGCCAACCCCACCGCGATCAGCACAATGACGATCATCGCGCGCTGGGCGAGCGGCAGATGCCGCCGGTCCCCGCCCGCGCCCATGACGCGCCGGTCAGCCCTTCTTCAGGTGACGGCGCCCCAGCAGCTCCGCGATCTGCACCGCGTTGAGCGCCGCGCCCTTCCGCAGATTGTCGCTGACGCACCAGAGGACGAGGCCGTTGTCCACCGTCGCATCCTCGCGCACGCGGCTGATATAGGTCGCGCTGTCGCCCACGCATTCGACCGGCGTGACGTAGCCGCCGTCCTCGCGCTTGTCGACGAGCATCACGCCCGGCGCCTCGCGCAGGATATCCTGCGCCTGCTTGGCCGAGATTTCATTCTCGAACTCGATGTTGAGCGCTTCCGAATGGCCGACGAACACCGGCACGCGCACGCAGGTCGCGGTCAGCTTGATCGCCGGGTCGAGGATCTTCTTGGTCTCGACCACCATCTTCCATTCTTCCTTGGTGTAGCCATCGTCCAGGAAGACGTCGATGTGCGGGATCACGTTGAACGCGATCTGCTTGGTGAACTTCTTCGGCTCGGCCGGATCGCCGACGAAGATGTTGCGCGACTGTTCGAACAGCTCGTCCATGCCCGCCTTGCCCGCGCCCGACACCGACTGATAGGTCGAGACGACGACACGCTTGATCTTCGCCGCGTCGTGCAGGGGCTTGAGCGCGACGACCATCTGCGCGGTCGAGCAATTGGGATTGGCGATGATGTTCTTCTTCTTGTAATCGTCGATCGCGTCCGGGTTCACTTCGGGCACGATCAGCGGCACGTCCGGATCCATGCGGAACAGCGAGCTGTTGTCGATGACGACGCAGCCAGCGGCGGCCGCCTTGGGCGCATATTCCCTGGTCGGGCCGGAACCGGCCGCGAACAGCGCAATATCCCAGCCCGCAAAGTCGAAATGCTCGATGTTTTTGACTTTGAGTTTCTTGCCCGTCTCGCCATATTCGATTTCCATGCCGGTCGAGCGCGGCGAAGCGACGGCCGCGATCTCATCGGCGGGGAATTCCCGCTCGGCAAGGATGTTCAGCATTTCACGGCCCACATTACCGGTGGCACCGACGACGACGACGCGATAGCCCAATTCAAAACTCCATCATGGTCTGGCTATGAGTAGCGAGGGCGCCGATACCGCAAAAGCGGGCAAACTGAAAGCGGAATCGCACCCTGTCGGACAGTATAGGTCAGCAATATTGACCCATACCGCCCGATCCCGCCTTTCGGCGCGTTTCACTCGCCCTTGTCGGCTTCCGGCGCGATGCCGGTGCGGGCAAGGAACTGCTCGATCATCCGCCAGCTGTGGACATTCGGCCCCTCGCCCGCGAAGCGGTGCGTCTGCCCCGGATAGAGCATCAGGTCGAACGGCTTGCCGAGGCCCTGCATCGCGCTCATGAACGCGGTGGAATGCTCCAGCACCACATTGTCGTCGGCCATGCCGTGGATGAGGAGCAGCGGATCGGCGATGGTCTTCGCCTCGGCCAGCGCATTGGCGGCGGGATAGGCGCTGTTCTTCGCCTTCGGGTCGCCCAGATAGCGCTCGGTATAATGGGTGTCGTACAGTTCCCATTTCGTCACCGGAGCGCCCGCAATCCCGGCCGCGAACACGCCCGGCGCCTTTTCCAGCAGCTTGAGCGTCATATAGCCGCCATAGGACCAGCCATAGGTCGCGATCCGTTTCGGATCGACGAAGGGCTGACGCTTCAGCCATTCGACGCCCGCCAGCTGGTCCGCCACCTCGACCGTGCCCATCGCGTGATGGATGGGATCCTCGAATGCCTTGCCGCGATCGGGCGTGCCACGGTTATCGACCGCGAACACGATCCAGCCCTGCTGCACCAGATAATGCTGCAACGGCCCTGTCCATTGGTTCGTCACCTGCCGCCCGCCGCCGGGGCCGCCATAATGGATCATGAACACCGGATAGCGCCTGCCCGGCTCCAGCGGCGGCGTCAGCATCTTGGTGTAGAGCGTCGTGCCGTCATCGGCCGTGATGGTGCCGAACCGCGTCACCGCATGCGCAGCCCTGTAGGGCGCATAGGGATGGTCGCCCTCGACCCGGTTCTCGGAAAGCCAGCGCAGCCGCTTGCCGTCCCGGTCGGCGAGATAGATCTGCACCGGCTGATCGCTGCTGGAGCGGGAGATGATGATGCGGCTGCCCGCCCCGTCCATCACCCCCGCATTCCACCAGCCCTTCTCGCTGAGCAGCCGCACCTCTCCCCCGCCCGCCAGGGGCGCGCTGTAGAGATGCTGCTCCAGCGGCGTTTCGCGATTGCCGGTGAAGGTGACGGTGCCGCGCTTCTCGTCGACGCCGATCACGTCCTTCACCTCCCACTCGCCCTGGGTCAGCGGCGTCCACTTGCCGCCCTTCACCCGGTAGAGATGCCCATGGCCGCTCCGTTCCGACCACCAGAGGAAGCTGCCGTCATTGAGCGCGCGGAAGGCGTTGCTGAGGTTGATCCAGGTCTTTGCCGTTTCGGTCAGGATCACCTTCGACGCGCCGGTCGCCGGATCCACCGCCAGCAGGTCGAGCCGCTTCTGGTCGCGGCTCTGGCGCTGCACATAAAGCGTCTTGCCGTCCTGCGACCAGTTGACGCGGGCGAGATAGATATCCGGGTTGCCGCCCAGATCGACCTTCACCCGCGCCTTGCCGGCGGGATCGAGGATATAGAGTTCCACCGCCGCATTGGGCGTGCCCGCCGCCGGGTAGCGCTGCGGATAGATTTTCGTCCCCTCCGCGCCGATCGCCGCGCGGTTGACGATGCCGACGCCGCTCTCGTCGACCCGCTCCACCGCGATCAGCCGATCGTCGGGCGACCACCAGTAGCCGGCGGTCCGGTCCATCTCCTCCTGCGCGACGAATTCCGCGACGCCCCAGCTGATCGTGTCGCCGGCGCCCTCGGTCAGCTGCCGCTCGGCGCGGTTCGCCAGATCGGTGACGAAGAGGTTGCCCCCGCGCACGAACGAGGCATAGCCGCCGCGCGGGCTGACGGCGGGGTTCAGCTCCGTCTCCGGCGTGGCGGTAAGGCGCGTCGCCTTGCCCGCGACATCGGCCAGATAGAGGTCGCCGTCGATCGGCACGAGGATATGCCGCCCGTCCGCCGCCCAGTCATAGGCGACGATGCCGCGCGTGCCGCCGATGCGGGCGCGTTCCCGCTGCATCTTCTCCGCCTCGGAAAGCTCCGCCCCGCTGCCCAGCTTCAGCGAATCGACCAGCATCCATTCCTTGCCGCTGGCCGTGTCGATCGCCCAGAGGTCGAACCGGTCCCTGTCCTTCGCCCGGTTGCGCAGCAGCGTGACCAGCTTGCCGTCGGGCGAGATCCTGAGCGCGCGGGGCTGCACCCCCGAAAGGTCGGGGCTGGCATAGATGCGTTCGAGCGTCAGCTTCCGCGGCGCGGATTCCGCTGGGGACGAAGGGCTATCCTTGGCCGCGGCGGCGGTGGTCATCAACAATACTCCGGCAAGGGAAAGAGGTAACAGGGAACGAAACATCGAGCAGGCCCTTTTGCTTTCATCAAGCCTAGCCGATGGCGAAGGCGCGCGGAAGGCCCGGCGTCGCCTTCCTTTCCATGGGATCGGCCCTTCCCCATGGGATTGGTTGACGGCGCCGGTTTCGTCCGCCAAGTCTGCCCCTGTTGCAATTGCGAAAGGCGTTCCCTCCATGTCCGTTGGCCTGCTTGCCCTGCTCGACGATATCGCCGCGCTGGCAAAACTCGCCGCCGCCTCCATCGACGATGTGAGCGCCGCCGCGGCCAAGGCCAGCGCCAAGGCGGCGGGCGTGGTGATCGACGACGCGGCCGTCACCCCGCGCTATGTGACCGGCCTGAAACCGGAGCGGGAACTGCCGATCATCGGGCGGATCGCGCTGGGGTCCGTCCGCAACAAGCTGATCTTCCTGCTGCCCGCCGCGCTGCTGCTGAGCGCCTTCGCGCCCTGGGCGCTGACGCCGCTGCTGATGCTGGGCGGGGCCTATCTCTGCTTTGAGGGCGCGGAAAAGATATTGGGCAAATGGCTGCCCCACGGTGATGGCCATGGCGAGGCGGAGGCCGCACCCGCCCCTGCCGACCCGGCCCATATCGAGCAGGCGACCATTTCGGGCGCGGTGCGGACCGACCTCATCCTGTCGGCGGAGATCATGGCGATCGCGCTGGCGACCGTGGCGGCGACGCCGCTGTGGGAGCAGGCCGTCATCCTCGTGGCGGTGAGCCTGCTGATCACCGCAGGCGTCTATGGCGTCGTCGCGCTGATCGTGAAGATGGACGATATCGGCCTCCACCTCTACGAGGAAGGCAGCCCCGCCGTGCGGCCGCTGGGCAAGCTGCTCGTCCATGCGATGCCGAAGATATTGGCGGCGCTGACCGTCATCGGCACGGTGGCGATGCTGTGGGTGGGCGGCGGCATCATCGTGCACGGCCTCGAAACGCTGGGCGTGCCCTTTCCGGGGCACCAGATCGAGGCGGCCGCCCATGCGGTTTCCGCCGCCAGCGCCGGGCTGTTCGGCTGGCTCGCCAGCGCGGCCCTTTCCGCCGTTGCGGGCCTGGTCATCGGCGGCGCCATCGCGCTCATCGTGCCGCTCTTTTCGCGGCTGCGGGGAAAGCGGTGAACGCGGCCTCTTGAACAGGCACGCCATATCCCTTAGACCCCGAAAAAATGACGAAAGCGGCACCAAGACCCGAAGCCTCCGCAATGGCCTCCGCGCGACAGGTACTGCTTGCCGAGGCCCAGGCGCTCGATATCCTGACCCGGCACATTCCCCCCGACCTCGAATATGCGGTGGAAACCATCCTGACGGCCAGAGGGCGCGTCATCGTTTCAGGCATCGGCAAGTCCGGCCATATCGGGCGGAAGATATCGGCGACGCTCGCCTCCACGGGCACGCCGTCCCATTTCGTGCACGCGGCCGAGGCGAGCCATGGCGACATGGGCACGATCACCCCGGACGATGTGTGCCTCCTCCTCTCCAATTCCGGCGAGACGGCGGAGTTAAGGGATATCCTCGCCTATACGCGGCGCTTTTCGATCCCGCTGATCGCGATATCGAGCCGCCCGCACAGCACGATCATGCGCAGCGCCGACTACCGGCTGGCGCTGCCCGCCATACCGGAAGCCTGCCCCAACGGCATGGCGCCGACCACCTCCACCACGATGATGATCGCGCTGGGCGACGCGCTGGCCATCGCGCTGATGGAGGCGCGCGGCTTCGCGCCGGAGGATTTCAGGGATTTCCACCCCGGCGGCCAATTGGGCGCGCAGATGGCCCGCGTCGATGAGCTGATGCACCGGCGCAACGAACTGCCTCTCGTCCGCCCGGAAACGCCGATGAGCGAGGTGCTGCTCACCATGTCCTCCAAGGGCTTCGGCATCGCGATCGTGGTCGACGGCAACGGCCGCCTCACCGGCGTCATCACCGACGGCGACCTGCGGCGCAACATGACGAGCCTGATGGAGCGCACCGCCGGGCAGGTTGCAACCACCGGGCCGACCGTCATCCAGCCCGACCTGCTCGCCGTGAAGGCGCTCGCCCTGATGAACCAGCGGAAGATTTCCGCGCTGCCGGTCGTGGATATCGCCGGATGCCCGGTGGGCATATTGCACATCCACGACCTGTTGCGCGCCGGTGTCGCATGACCGCCGCCATCGTCATTCCCGCGCGTTACCAGTCCAGCCGTTTCCCCGGAAAGCCGCTGGCCCCGCTCGTCGGCGCCACCGGCATCGCCAAGCCGCTGATCCGGCGCAGCCATGAAGGCGCGTCGCGCGTGCGCGGCGCGACGAGCATCCATGTCGCCACGGACGACGATCGCATCGCGCAGGCCGTGCGGGGCTTCGGCGGCGGCGTCGTCATGACGCCCGCCTCCTGCCGCAACGGCACGGAAAGGATCGCGGCCGCCCTGCCCGCGTTGCCGCCGGAAACCGACATCATCGTCAATTTTCAGGGCGACGGGCTGCTGACGCCCCCCGATCTGGTCGAGCGCCTGATCGCGCACATGCAGGCCAACCCCGATTGCCGGGTCGCGACCGTCGCCGTCCGCTGCTCGCCCAGCGCCTACCGGCACCTGATCGCCGATCAGGCCGAGGGGCGGGTCGGCGGCACCACCGTGGTGCTCGACGCGCGGGGCAATGCGCTCTATTTCTCCAAGCGCGTGCTGCCTCATATCCCTCCGGGCAGCGAGTTGGAGAGCGATCCCCCGGTGCTGCTGCATCTGGGCCTCTACGCCTATCGCCGCGAAGCGCTGGCCGCCTATCTCGCCGCGCCGGAAACGGATCTGGAGCGGATCGAGGGGCTGGAGCAGCTGCGCTTCCTCGTCAAGCGCATCCCGGTCCATGTCCTCGCCGCCGATCCGCCGGAATGGGACGTGATCGAGCTCAACAACCCTACCGACACGGCCCCGATCGAAGCGATCCTCAAGGCGCGGTCCATCCCATAAGAGGAACGAACATGCATCTGGCGGGGCGAAAAATCGGGCCTGACGAACAGCTTTTCTTCATTTCGGGGCCGTGCGCGATCGAATCGGAGGCGCTCGCCCTGTCGACGGCGGAGACGCTGCGCGGCATCGCCGAGCGGCTGGGCGTGCTGCTGCTCTACAAGAGCAGCTTCGACAAGGCGAACCGCAGCTCCGGCGCCTCCTTTCGCGGCCCCGGCCTGGACGAAGGGCTGCGCATATTGGAGAAGGTGCGCGCGGAAACCGGCCTGCCGGTGCTGACCGACATCCACAGCCCCGAACAGGCGCGCGCGGCGGCCGATGTGGTGGACATGCTCCAGACCCCGGCCTTCCTCGCGCGGCAGACCGACCTGATCGAGGCGGCGGCGGCGAGCGGCAAGCCCGTCAACATCAAGAAGGCGCAGTTCATGGCCCCCGCCGACATGCGGCAGGTCGTCGCCAAGGCGGCGGCGGCGGCGGAGCGCGCGGGGCTGTCGGCCGATTGCGTGACGGTTTGCGAGCGCGGCACCAGCTTCGGCTATAATAATCTGGTCGTCGACATGCGCGGCCTTGCGATCATGGCGGAAACCGGACGGCCCGTGGTGTTCGACGCGACCCATTCGGTGCAATTGCCCGGCGGCCTTGGCGACCGCTCCGGCGGTGAGCGGCGGCATGTGCCGCTGCTCGCGCGCGCGGCGGTCGCGGCGGGGGTGTCGGGCGTGTTCATGGAAACCCACCCCGATCCCGACAAGGCGCTGTCCGACGGGCCCAATGCCTGGCCGCTCGACAAGGCCGAGGCGCTGATGGCGCAGTTGCTGGCGCTGCACCGGCTGCGCATCGACGGCCCCGCCTTCGACCCGGCGGCATGACCGCCCCTCGCCCACGGCGGCTGATCTGCGTCGGCTTCCGACGGTGGAAGCAATATAATCTGGCGCCGATCCTGCGCTCTCAGGCCGACGAGTTGATCTTCGTGCCACATGCGAAGGCGGCGCGGCGCCTCGCCCCCACCCCGGCCGACGCGATCGGCTGGTGGAGTTGCGAGCCGCCAGAGGGCGTTGCCGAACTGGCCGGGACGAGCGGCGCGATGACCATCCGCATCGAGGACGGCTTCCTCCGCTCGGTAGGATTGGGATCGGACCTCATCCCGCCCCTGTCGCTGGTGCTGGACCGCACCGGCATCTATTTCGACCCGCGCCAGCCGTCCGATCTGGAAACCATCCTCGCGACCGCGGACTTTTCGGAGGAGGAACTGGAGCGCGCAAGGGCGGTCCGCGCGTTCATCGTCGAGCACGGACTGACCAAATATAATCTGGAACCGAGGCAGCAACCGGATTGGGCCACGCAGGGGCGCAAGGTAGTGCTGGTGACAGGCCAGGTGGAAGACGACGCCTCGATACGGTTCGGGTGCTCGGACGTGCGGACCAACCATGGATTGCTCCGGGCCGCGCGTGAAGGCGATCCCGACGCCTACATTATCTACAAGCCGCACCCGGACGTGATGTCGGGCAATCGCAACGGCCGAATGACCTTGGCCGACGCGCGGCAATGGGCGGACCATATCGAAACCGATCTCTCCGTCATCAGCTGCATAGAGGCGTGCGACGAGCTGCATTGCATGACGTCGCTCGCCGGATTCGACGCATTGTTACGCGGGAAACGGGTGGTGACCTATGGCCAGCCCTTCTATGTGGGCTGGGGGCTGACAGAGGACCGGGCCGAACGGACGGCGGCGCTCGCGCGGCGGCGGCGCGTCCTTTCCCTCGACCAGATCGTCGCCGGAACCCTGATCCGCTACCCGCTATATTGGTCGCCGGAAACCGGCCGCGTTTCCGATTGCGAGCAGGTCATGCGCAAACTCGCGCAAACGCGCGATTTACTGGAACGAACGGGCGACCTCAGCAAATTACGGTCGGGCTTCCTCCGACGGCAGGGAAGGAAGGCGAAGCTCCTGATAAAGGCCCATTTATCGGCCTGAACCAGCCATTTCCTCCAACCAGGCGTCGATCCGCAGGAAGTGCCCCGGCCAATCCGGCGGCGCGAAACCGGCCATGCGCTCGACCTGTCGCGCCCGGCGCGGGCTGTCGGCGGCGCTGTAATCGAGCACGGCGCGCAGCCAGCCTTCCTCGTCCTGCGGATCGAGATAATCGGGTATGTCCCCGGCCGTCTCGCGAAACACGTCGAGGGCACTGGCGATAACCGGCGTGCCCATGGCCAGCGCCTCGGTCAGCGGCAGCCCCTGCCCTTCGACGAAGCTGGGGAAAAGCAGCGCGCGCGCGTGAGAAAGGCAGGCCAGCAGCTCGCTATCGCCGCATCGACCCAGTTCGATCACATGCGGCCGCAGCGTTTCATCCTCATCCAGCATCCGAAACAGGTCGTCGGCGGCCCAGCCCCTTTGCCCAACGATCACCAGCTTCGGGCTGCCCTCTCCCATCCACGCGACCAACCGGCGCCAGACGGCCAGAAGGGTCTTGTGATTCTTGCGCCCCTCCAGCGTCCCCACGGTAATGAAATAGGGTCCCTCAAACGGCGGCGGCCCAGGCTCCCGCGTAATGGCAAAGGGCTCCACGCCCAGCGGAACGCACAGTGCGGGCGGCAACACCATGCCCCTTTGCGCCGCAAAGTCCGCCAGCGCGGCGAGGCTGTCCCGGCTGTTGGCCACGATTCCCGCGCCGCAGGACAGCATCGTCTCCATGCGAACGGCATGCTTTTCGGCTTCGCCCTCGCGCGCATATTGCGGATGGGTGATCGGGATGAGATCGTGCAGATAATAAAGCGCGCGAACGCCGGTGCGCCTGACCCACGCCCGATGCCCGGCACGATCCAGCCCGGTATGCCCGACATTGAGATAGATCAGCCCATCCGTCTGCCGACCGGTGTGATTGTCCGACGCCACCATCTGCCCCATCGCCAGTCGAACGAGCCGGAAACGGAAATCCCGCGGCGGCTCCAGCAGCAGAGAGAACAGCGCGGCCGACGCCTCGTCATCGAGAATCCTGGTGAAGCCGCCCCGCTGCACGACAGCGTGGGCGCGAGCGCGATAATGGCTGACATAGGCGAGGCAGGCACGATCGATCCCGGTCGGCAACTGCCCGCGCCAGGTCCGCCATATCAGGCGGCTCACATCGAGAAGAAGAGGAGACGGCATCTATGTGCGAGCGATACGATCGGGACGGGCGATGGCCATATTCCCTGTCAAAGCGTTCCCGGCCGACGACAGGACCGCGCGACGACGCCGGTAAAGGCTGGAGCGGGTGAAGGGAATCGAACCCTCGTCGTAAGCTTGGGAAGCTTCTGCTCTACCATTGAGCTACACCCGCGATAGCGCGCATTTCCTTGGTTTTCGCGTTAATGTCAAGGACCATTTCAACAGAGGCAAAGTTGGAATTTCAACTTTGCCTCTATCCTCATGCGCCTTCCTGCCTTCCTTCAGCCGAGCGGAGGAACGTCGAGAAAACCGTTGCCCGCAATGGCCTGCCGCACGGTGATAGCCGCGTTCAGCGCTTCCAGTCCGTCGCGTGCGGTGACTATCGGGGCCGCCGTTCCTCGCGCGACATCGTGGAAATGGTCGATCTGCCGCGCGAAAGCATCGCGCATCGGCTCGACGAGCCGGTTGCGGTCCTCGATCTCGAACAAGGCGCTCCAATCCGGTTCGGGCTGGCTCCATATCTTCAGCCCTGGGAACTCCACCGCACCGCGCTCGAACAGGAAGCGATAGGGATTCTGCCGATTCTGAGGGAAAGTGGGATCGTTTTCGCCGGTGGCCTGTTCCCAGGTCCATGGGGAAGCGGCGCTGTCGCTCAATATGACCGTCCCGATAATCCCTTGCTCGAAACGCAGCAGGACGCCAACCGCCTCCTCGCTGGAATGAACGCGGCGCTTGGGCGCCTGCATCGCGCCAACCGAAGCGATCCGGCCGAACATGGCTTGCAGATAGTCGATCTCATGAATGAGATTGATCATGATCGGCCCACCCGTTGCGCCCGTTCGCCAAGCCGCGCCATAATAGGGATCCGGCTTGTAGACAGACCAGACGCCGCTGAAACCGACGAGCGCGCCAAGACGATCGCTGTGCGCGATCTCCTTCATTTCGGCCAATATCGGATTATACCGGCGATGATGCCCCATCAGGACGGGCACGTCATGCTCCTGCGCGGCAGCAATGATGCGCTGGCCCTGCTCGACGGTCCCCGCGATCGGCTTCTCGACTAGAACGGGAATGCCCGCGCGGATCAGTTCCACGGCGATATCCGCATGCGTCTCGTTCGGGCTGGCAACGATCGCGCCGCCAATTTCTATCGTCCGCACCATCTCCTCGCAGCTGGAGAAATTGGGAATGCCGAGCGCCGCAATGTCGGCCGGCGCGCCGTTCGGGTTGACCGTTGCGGCCACCACCAGCTTCGGGTTTTCGGCAATCAGCCCGATATGCTTACGGCCGATCAATCCGGTCCCGATCACCGCGACCTTCAGCGGCGCCTGCGTCTGCCCGTCATTGGTATCAATTGCCAAAAACCTTCTCCTTCGACTGCAACAATTCGAGCAAGACTGCGATAGGAGGCCCTATATAGCCCGGAGCCTTGCAAATTCCACATCGCAATGAACCGCGCGCGGATCGGTTCCATTCGGGCGGCTCTCCTCATTCGGCGCGAAAGAGCGTCGCTTCATCGCGCGCATGCAGGCTTTGATGCCGGAAAAGCCCTCGGCCAGGCGCACCAAAGAGCCAAGGTCCGCGAACGCCTTGCCCCGCCCCTCGCATCCGTCCGCAAGATCGGCTAATGACGATTCGCGACGTTGATAGCCCCATGTATCGTTCCACAAGAACATAGGTTAATATGTCGCCACGATATATAACAGGAAGATTTGGGAAAGACGAATTCAAAATGCAAAATCTTTTTGCAAAGATCAGAAACGCCAACAAAATCTTCCTTGCGACAGTCATTGCTCCAACGGCGATTGCAATACTTTATTTTGGCTTCATCGCTTCCGATATATATATTTCGGAAGCTGCCTTCGTAGTTCGCCGGCCGGATAAACCATCCGGCTCTCCCTTCGGAAGCCTGCTCAAGACCGCGGGCTTTTCTAATGGCAGTGACGAGATGTATGCCGCCCAGTCCTATGTCCGGTCGCGCGATGCCCTCCGTCAGCTGAACAGGAATGAAGAGTTCAGGAAAGCCTATACGCATAACCTCATTTCCCCGGTCGACCGGTTCAACCCCACCGGTTTCTTCGCTTCTTTCGAGGATCTTTACCAATTTTACCTGAAAAAGATCGCCATCAACTATGACCCGACATCCTCGATAAGCACCCTTACTGTGCGCGCCTATACGAAGGAGGATGCGCACAGGCTCAACGAGCAACTGCTCCAGCTTACCGAAGCGACGGTCAACCGCCTTAACCAGCGCGCCCGCAACGACCTGATCCGGGTGGCCGAGGCGGAGCTTGCCGAGGCCAAGCAAAAAGCCCAGACCGCCGCGCAGGCCCTTGCGCGGTATCGCAACCGGTCGGGCATCATCGACCCGGAGCGGCAGGCCCTGATCCAGATGCAGATGATTTCCAAGCTGCAGGACCAGTTGATTACGACCAACACCCAGTTGAGCCAGTTGCGCAATTTCACGCCCAGCAATCCGCAGATACCGGTGCTGGAAACCACCGTCCAATCGCTGCAGCGGGAAATAGAGCGCCGGACCAAAGAGATTGCCGGCAGCAAGGAATCGCTGTCCGACGTGGCCGTGGAGTATCAGCGGCTCTCCCTCGAGAGCCAGTTTGCCGACAAGCAGATGGCGGCGATGTTCGCATCGCTCGCCGACGCGCGCAGCGAGGCGCGCAAGCAGCAGGCCTATATCGAGCGGATCGCCCAGCCCAGCCTGCCCGACACCGCTGTCGAGCCCAAGAGAATTCGCGGAATTCTGACGACCTTCGTGCTGGGCCTGATCGCATTCGGCATTTTGTCGATGCTGCTTGCCGGCGTGCGCGAACATCGGGATTGATCTGATGTCGGACCAGCCCTCAGGTTTCACATTCCGCTCTTCCGCCCGGATCCAGTGCGATGTCTTGTGGGCGCTGATCCTGCGCGAGATCATGACTCGCTACGGGCGGCACAATATCGGCTTCCTGTGGCTGTTCGTGGAACCGATGATGTTCACGCTGGGGGTCACCGCGCTCTGGACGCTGGCCGGAATGCATCATGGCTCCGACCTGCCGATTACGGCCTTCGCGCTGACCGGCTATTCCGCCGTTCTGCTCTGGCGCAACATGCCGGGCCGCTGCGTTGCCGCCATCGCGCCGAATTCGGTGCTGATGTACCACCGCAACGTGAAGATCATGGACATCTTCCTGTCGCGCCTTCTGCTCGAAGCGGCGGGCGCGACCATCTCCTTCGTAATCCTGGGCATCATCTTCATCATGATCGAGTGGATTCCGCTCCCGGAGGATGTTTTCAAGGTGCTGGGGGGCTGGTTGCTCACCGCCTGGTTCGGCGCGTCACTGGCGATCCTGCTGGGGGCGTGGTCAGAAGTATCGGAAATGGTCGAAAAGATCTGGCACCCCGCCGCTTATCTGCTGTTCCCGATGTCCGGCGCTGCATTCATGGTCGATTCCCTGCCGCCGGAATTTCAGAAGGTCATTCTCTGGCTTCCGATGGTCCATGGAACCGAAATGATCCGGGACGGCTTCTTCGGCAGCCGGGTCACGACGCATTATGACCCGTCCTTCATGGCCCTGGTGTGCATGATATTGACCGTGCTTGCGCTCGCGTTCGAACGGAAGATCAGCCGGGAGTATGTGGTCGAATGATCGTCCTCAACGACGTCCACAAATTCTACCCGACCCGAAGCGGACCGGTTGAGGTATTGAGGGGCGTGAACTTTACCCTCGCCCCCGGTGAGAAAGTCGGCATTCTCGGCCGGAATGGCGCGGGCAAATCGACGATGATCCGCCTCGTCAGCGGTGTCGAGCAACCTTCATCCGGCCTTGTCGAGCGCAGCATGCGCGTATCCTGGCCGCTCGCCTTCACCGGCGCGTTCCAGGGTGCTCTCACCGGCTATGACAATATGCGCTTTATTTGCCGCATCTACGGCGTCGATTTCAGCGACAAGGTCGGCTTCATCGAGGAGTTCACCGAACTGGGACCTTATCTGCGCGAGCCGGTCAAGATTTACTCTTCCGGCATGCGCGCGCGCCTCGCTTTCGCCATTTCGATGATGATCGAGTTCGACTGCTATCTCATCGACGAAGTGGCCGCCGTGGGCGATGCCCGCTTTCAGACCAAGTGCCATGTCGAACTGTTCGAAAGGCGCGGAGACCGGGCGCTGATCATCGTTTCCCACGACGAAAACTATATTCGCGCCCATTGCCAGCGCGCCTGCGTACTGGTCGATGGCATTCTGCACCATTTTTCCGACGTCGAGCAGGCGCTCGATTTTCACGGCTCGCTGATGACGGCCTGAAGCCGGCGCACCCCTTATTCTATCAGAGGTCCGGCATTCACTCGCCCGCGACCTGGCGCAGATAATCGCCATAGGATGATTTGCCATGCAAGGTGGCGAGCCGTTCAAAATCGGCGGCTGTGATGAACCCCTGCCGATAGGCGATTTCTTCCGGGCATGCGATCTTGAAACCCTGCCTCTTTTCCAGGGTGCGGACGAATTCGGCCGCCTCCAGCAGGCTGTCGGGCGTGCCGGTGTCGAGCCAGGCATAGCCGCGCCCCAGCAGTTCCACCGACAACTGGTTCCGGTCGAGATAGGCCTTGTTGACGTCTGTGATCTCCAGTTCACCACGCGCCGACGGTTTCAGATTAGCGGCTATGTCGACCACCTGCTCATCGTAGAAATACAGCCCCGTCACCGCCCAGTGAGAGCGCGGAACGGCCGGTTTCTCCTCGATCGAAACCGCGTGCATCCCGGCATCGAACTCGACCACGCCATATCGTTCCGGGTCGGTCACATGATAGGCGAAGACTGAAGCACCCACAGGCCGGGACATTGCGCTAAGGAGCCGCTCGGTGATCGCGTTTCCGTAGAAAATATTATCGCCGAGGATCAACGCCGACGGGCCGCCGTGCACGAAATCCGCCCCGATGATATAGGCCTGCGCAAGGCCATCAGGACTGGGTTGGCATGCATAGCTGATTTCAATGCCCCACTGCGCCCCGTCGCCGAGCAAAGCCTCGAACAAGGGAAGATCGCGCGGCGTGGAGATGATGAGCACTTCGCGAATGCCCGCCAGCATCAGCGTCGACAGCGGATAATAGATCATCGGCTTGTCGTAGATCGGCATTAGCTGCTTGGACGTCACCGCTGTCATGGGATGCAATCGCGTGCCGGAACCGCCCGCCAGGATGATACCCTTCATGCCTTGACACTCTCCACCTTGTTCGAACCTGCCGGTTCCCTAACGATCTCGGAAAATCGCATCCGCCGATGCCGCGGGGCATCTGGCATGTCAGCCCGCTTTCCGTCCGAGCCGGGCGGTATCATATTTGCGATCGAGGATCGGCTGCCACCAGTCCTTCCGATCGAGATACCAGCGCACGGTCTGGTGGATGCCGTCCTCGAAGCGAACCGCCGGTTCCCAGCCGAATTCGGCGCGGATCTTGCTGGCATCGATGGCATAGCGCTGATCATGGCCTGGCCGATCCGGGACGAACTCGATCTGCGTGGCGTAGGAGGCCCCGTCCGCGCGCGGGCGTAGCGTGTCCAGCGTTGCGCAGATCGTCTGCACCACGTCTATATTCCGCCGTTCCGAATTGCCGCCGATATTGTATGTTTCCCCCGACCTGCCGCTTTCAAACACGGTCGTCAGCGCACGGGCGTGATCCTCCACGAACAGCCAGTCCCGGACGTTGCTGCCGTTGCCATAAACCGGCAGCGCCTCCCCGGCGAGCGCACGAATGATAATCAGCGGGATGAGCTTTTCGGGGAAGTGATAAGGCCCGTAATTGTTGGAGCAGTTGGTGACCAGCACGGGCAGCCCGTAAGTATGATGCCATGCCCGGACGAGATGGTCCGACGCCGCCTTCGACGACGAATAGGGGGAACGCGGATCATAAGGCGTGGTCTCGGTAAAATATCCCTCGTGCCCCAGAGATCCATACACCTCGTCCGTCGAGATATGGTGAAACCGGAAGCGAGCCTTGCGTTCGCCCGGCAAGGCGCTCCAATAATCGAGAGCCTGCTGCAACAGGGTGAAGGTACCGACGATATTGGTATGGATGAACATATCGGGACCGTCGATCGAGCGGTCGACATGGCTCTCGGCGGCGAGATGGGCGATCACGTCCGGCTGGAATTCGGCCAGCAGCCGACCGACCAGGTTCGCATCGGCGATATCGCCCTGGACGAAACGATATCGGGGGTCCTTCTCGACCGGCTCCAGAGACGTCAAGACGCCGGCATAGGTCAGCTTGTCCAGGTTCAGCACTTCGTGCCCCGTCTGACCGATCAGGTGACGAACGAGTGCGGAACCGATGAAACCTGCTCCTCCGGTAACCAGAACGCGCATGGGGATCAAACTCCGACTAACAGATTGCGATGAAGCTCAGTCGCCAATGGCAACGAGCGGGTTGCCATCATAGGGAAAAGGGCTGCTGAACCCGGCAAGGCCAGGCAAAGCTTCGTCCTTGGACGACAGTAACGGACCGGACGACGGAAGCGGCCAGTCTATGCCGAGTTCAGGGCAATCCCACCGCAGGCCGGCTTCGCATTCCGGCGCATAATAGTCGCTTACCTTGTAGGCGACTTCGGTGTCCGGCTCCAGCGTGACGAAGCCATGGCCAAAACCGACCGGAATGAACTGCTGCATGCCGTTTTCGGCGGAAAGCTCGGCAGATACATAGTGTCCGTAGGTAGGCGATCCCGATCGAAGATCGACCGCCACATCGTAGATGCTGCCGCGCAGGCACCACACCAGCTTCGCCTGCGCATGGGGCGGCAGCTGAAAATGGATGCCGCGCAACGTGCCGGGCCGGGCCGAATAGCTCTGATTATCCTGAACGAAATGCAGATCGGCTTCCAGTTGGTCCGCCCAGCGATTTTCGACGAAGTTCTCCCGAAACCAGCCGCGCGGATCGGAAAAGCGGCGGGTCTTGATTAACTTGATCGGGTTGGGCACGCCAGCTCCATCGCTTATTTCGGAGGGCCCGAATATGGGATAAGCCCAATGCGGTCAAGGCGCGCCGTCGGTCGCGCCAGCGACCTTCCCTGGAACGACGCAGAGGCGCGACCGGACGATCGACCGCTTCAAAGACGAACATGAAGGCATCTCCATCGCGACAGCTTCTTCATCCATGCCAGCGGCAACCGAATGATGATTCGCCATTTGTCGAACAGGATTATCTTCAACCGGCTGCCGCGGATCGACCGCATCCGCACGAAGCCAAGGTTGAAATAGACCGGCGGCTCCCGATTTTGGTCGATGATGGCGCGGGAGAGGAAACCTGCCTCCTGATGGCGCCCGATGAGCCGGGCGACAGGAGCATGGTTTTCCCGCAAGAAGCGGAAAAGGAGAGAAATCCTCTCGCGCGATCCGATATATGGATCCCTGAAGCATTTCACCTTCACGAACGGCATGCCACGATCGCGCACGGTGGTCAGCGGAAAGATCGTCAGATTTTCGTTCAGTTTCGAGCGCAAATGGGTCGAGGGCACGAACCCCTTCCCGGCAAGCAACCGGGACAGACCGATTTCATATTTTTCGACGATGTCCTCATATCGGGATTCCTGCCTTATAGTAGTCCAGAATTGCCGAAAATCCGGGTCGGCAATCACCCTTCGCTTGAAAACAATGAAATAGCTCTGGATGTGAAAGGCGATCTCGCGGCTGCCGGTCATGCCCCAGAAGTCGCAGGAGCACGCAGCCATATCGTCGCATATCGCCGCAAGGTCCGTAAAAGGGCCATAGCAACTGTCATTGGCCAGAATGAGCTCGTCGAACTCACCTATCGTCTCCCAGCCCAACCTTTCGATCATCTTCGCCCATGATCCGAAATCATAGCGGCCATGGCGGTGGCCGCCACAAATAGTAGCTATCCCGGCCAGCTTTTCCCGCTCGGCGTCGGCAAGATCATTGTCGCTGAAATAATGGACGTCCGAAAAACGCGACAGCCCTTCGATCAGATGAACGACATAATCGTGAACGACGCCCTTGCTGTCATGCCCTGCAAAAAGACAAATGCGGCGTGTCGGGCGTGCGGGCATGGACAGGTTCCTGGAACAAGACGCGGGAAAGGTCGCATCGCGCAATCATATCGTCATTGGCATATCGTCATCGGCTGTGCGGGAAGCGCGAGACCGCGCCATCTCCGCCCCGCGCCGCACAACCTAAACCTGAATAGTGCGCCAACTCTATGCAAGCTGCGCCAATTGCTCGTAAAAATCGTCGCAATCGATATGATAGTTCTTATGGAACGGATGGTGGCTTGGGCCATCGATCTGCGGCCCCACAATATAGGTGAGATCGTGGCCGAGGACAGACATCAGCTTTGAGAAATAATAATAATTGGCATTTTTATATATGGGGGAGAGGCAGATAATCTTGCATCCCGGCGGCGTGAAGATGAGGTTCGCCATTGAGGCACCTATGGGCGCCACGACCACCTTGGCGGCCCTGAAAAGGGCGATCTGTTCCAGCACCCCCATCTCGCTGGTATTGACGACCTCGAACCCGTGGAGGCTGGCGATTTTCTCCAGATGCGCCTTGCTGGGGAGATCCCTTCCCGTCGAATGCTCATTGACCTTGCGGCTCAGGAATATCTTTTCGCCATAAGGGGAATCCATGAGCTTGCGATCGAGATCGAAATTTCTCACCAGATCGAGCGCCGGCTTGCTGAACCTGTACACATCCGACGGCGTCGCCTGCATTTCCTTGCCCTCAACGAACCATCGATACTCCGGCGGCGCATAGGCCGTCGGCGATACATCGAAAAGATGATGCACAAAGGCGGGATGGTTTCTGCCGACACGGATTATTTCCCGGCGCTCGCGATTGAAGATTTTCACGAGCTTGATATGATTGGGATGCAGCCAGCCATCGTCGAGTAAGATCGGCGCGCTTTTGGAAATCCCCGCATTATCGAAGATCAACAGCCTTGGCAGGACTTCGCACAGGAAATGCGCATAATTCCCGGCGCATTGCCCGTGCAGAGACAGGGCTTCCGACATACGCACGGGCTGGCCGCTGAAGCGGTAGGCCATTTTCTTGCTGCGCGGATCGATCAGGATATCGTTGAACCGTTCGGCCATGCATACGTCGACCGAAGGATCGAAAAAGGAATGATGGCCGGCGACATCCCCCTTCAGGATGATATTGCTGGCAGGAACGGGGATCGCCTCATAGATGTGATTCACCCTGATTTCAGGCTCTTCCACCGTAATGTTCTTTGGTATGTATTTGTTATATAATTTAATGAATTCCTCATCACCGGAAAATTTATTTTGTTTGACCTTGTTTATTTTCTTTTCCGAAAATTTACTGATGGTCTTATAATCCGGCATATTGTCAAATGGCGTCAATGTCGCGGTCTTTGCGTCCGAAAATGCCCCCGAAAAAATAATATTTTCTTTTTCTGTACGATGACGTATCTTGAACATTCAAACTTTACCTTCTGATCGAGATATCAATATATGATTTTCAAAGAATCGGACATAGAACAGATCATCAGACGATCGGACGCGAAATAGTCGAATCTTCACGTCGCCCCTATTGAACAGGGCGACGGTGGAAAAGATCGCTTCGGTGGATGACCGCATCCAGCCCTGTTCGTCGGCATTGAATGTCTCCCTTTGAATCGCAGAAAAGCAGTTTCGAACGGCTCATTACCCGATTTGGATGGAGTGGACTAGCAATCTTGACAAACTTGCGGACTGCTATCAACTGCTCAGGCGGCTCGACCAGAGGGCGTTTTTCGGAGATATGCCTACCCGCTGGCCGGAACGTCTTGAAACCACGACTATATCCAACCATGGCCCAAGCTCCTCGATCACCATGGCCGGCATCGCTGCAAATCAGGAATATGAGATTAAGTGCTTGAATTACCTGATATAATGCTATGCGCGGTATCAAGTGTCGCGATTGAGCAGACGGTTGCCGCGTTGGAACGCTCCTGCCGCAACATCGTTTTCGGTGATGTCGCGCTTCTTTCCGACATTGAACCGCAACTGGCGCCAAGGTCGGCCATACGCTGGCAACCGATCGCCCCCTTGCGCAGCAAGGAAGCCTATTCCCATTTCATGATCAAGGAACTGAACCGTCATGCCACCCGGCCCTTCGTCCTGGTGGTCCAATGGGACGGCTATGTGCTCGATCATCGACGCTGGAACCCGGCTTTCCTCGACTTCGACTATATCGGCGCACCGTGGCCCCAATTCGACGACGGCATGACGGTAGGAAATGGCGGCTTTTCCCTTCGTTCCCGCAGGCTGCTCGACATAGTCGCGAGCGATGGCTATCCTCCCCTGCACCCGGAAGACACCGCCATTTGCAGGACCTGGCGCAGTCAACTGGAACAACGGCACGGCATTTGCTTCGCCGATCCCGCCCTTGCCAATGCCTTTTCCAGCGAGCGGTCGGGCAATCCGCGCGAAAGCTTCGGATTCCATGGACTGTTCAACCTGCCGGATACGCTCCCCGTTGAGGAGTTGAAGGAGATGGTCGCCGCGATGCCGGCAAGCACGTTGCACGGTATCGACGGCGCCGATCTCATCCTGCGGCTGGCTCTCAGGGGACACAGGGCCTATGCGTGGAAACTATTGGCCCGTCGTCTGCGTTCGGCCCCGATGACGTGGAAACAAGCCAGGCTTTTTTCGGCCCTCGCGCGCAACAGCCTGCTCCCTAAAGAGGCTTGACCCATGAAACCCTGCGTCCGCCTGCCATGACAAGCCTACCCGTCGAAGCGCCTCAGGTCGCGGTCCTCATCCTCACGCATAATCATGAAAATTATATCGGGGCCTGCATCGAAAGCATAGTGCGTTCGGCGCTGAAGCGGTATCATATCTGGGTGCTCGACGGCGGATCGACGGATGCCACGCCCGATGTGGTAGCGGACATCGCGCGGAAAACCGGCAACATCACACTTCTGCGCCAGCCGCCGAATGGCGGAAGGACCTCCGATTATTCCCAGCGCCTGATCGATGAATCGACCGGCGACTATCTTGTGCTGATGTCCGGCGATGATCTTTTCGGCCCTACCGACGGAATCGAGCGCGCCATCGCGGCTTTGGAAACGACCCCCGGCCTCGCGCTTGTGATCCCGCGCATGGTCTATCTGATGCAGGACCCCGCGCGCACGGCGCCACCCTGTCATGAGGCCGGCCTGTTGACGGCGCTGCGAAGCGGCGATGCGGACATGGTGCTCCGGCAGCATCTCTATCGCACGGTTTCGCGGATATTCCTGCAAGCCATGGTTCTCCGGCGCAGCGACGTGGACGCATTTGGCGGGTTCGACACGGAGATGCTGGCCGACGATTTTGCCTTCGTCCTGCGCCTGTTCCGCTACCTGAGCGAAACCGGCCGTGCCTTCCGCTTCGATGAGAGCAGCATCTGGCTGTACCGGGTCCATGCGAGCAATGTGCATCGAGATCCCGTAAGGCAATTCACCCTCATCGCGGAGGTCGTGGCGCGATATGTGCCCGCGGATGCCCGCAGGCATTTCCACTGGGATGCGGTGGTCATCGAAAATCATGCACAGCTGGCCGCAATTCAAGCCAAGGCCTTCGATTTGTTGGGAAAGGCGGGCGCAATGCGGGCCCTGCGACCGACGATGCGCCCAACGGCGCGGGCCGCAGCGCGGCGCGGCGATGTGCGGTTGATTTGCAGACTCTTATTGGGCAAAGGTGTGCCCCTGTTGCAGAGGGTGACTGCCGCGCGATACTTGCCGAAGGCAATGGCGCGCGGTTTGATGAAGTGAAAGGGGTATCTGTGTCGCCCAAGGAATTGATGGCCCGTGCGAAGGGACAATGGCGCCGCGCCCGGCGTTTTGTTCTGGAACGTGCCATGACCGAGACCTATCCGCTGGTCGAACTCGAAAGCCATGCTGCGACGCAATCCCTTCCCGTAAGAAAACTGATCCCGGCCGAGCGGACGCAAGGCAATCCGCCAATCTTCATCCGCGCGGAAGAACTTTGCGACGTTTCCGGCTATGACGGCAGCGAGCCGTCGCCTGAGATCAACCTGTTTGAACTGGATGATGTCACGGTCGTCGGCCGGACGGAGTTCATCATCAAGGATGGTAAGGCCCTCTATCCGGGGATCATCGATCCGGCCCTGGACGCCTTCATGATGGAGATAGAGAACCGGGGCCGCGTCGATCCGGATGCGGGCAAGGTGCATATCTTTCCACGCGCAGCCATATTGCAGGTGGATCGCGCGATCAGCCTGTTGGGACAGTGCAACGGCAACTATGCCCATTGGATCACCGAGGTGCTGACCCGTTTCACGCTGATCGAGGAGTTGCCGGAGTTCGAGGGCGTTCCGCTGCTGGTCGATCATCCTGTCCACGAAAAGCTGCTGGATGCGCTTGATTTCCTGAACGTTTCGAGGCGCCGCATCATCGACGTACTGCCTTATCAGAAGGTGCGGGTCGGCAGGCTGATATATATGAGTCCGCCGAGCATGACGCCGCCGGAAACCCGCAAATTCTTCGCGACCGGCGAGTTGGCCCCGCCCAGGCCGGAGCAATTTCACTTTTCCGCACAGGCGCTGGCGAAACTGCGCGAGCGGACGCTGCAGGATTTCCTCTCCCCCGACGCCGAAGAGTCATATGATCCGCCCCGAGAGAAGAACAAGCGCATCTTCCTGCGGCGACAGCCTGTGTCGACGGGCAATGGCAGACTGTTGCGCAACGCCGATGCCGTAGAGCAGGTGCTGGAGGAGATGGGTTTCACCGGCATCGATATCGCCGACCATAGCTTCGAAGGCCAGGTAATGGCGGTTCAGGACGTGGAGATCGTGGTCTCGCCGATCGGCGCGGCACTTGCCAATCTCGTATTCCGCGAGCCCGGTTGCATCGCGGTCATCCTGACCCCGCATTATGAAAAGGCAACCTTCTACTATTTCGCCAATCTCATGACCGCGCTTGGGCATGACCTGATCTTCGTGCTCGGCCCGCAGACGCGCCATGGCGGCGCCTCGGTCTATAACCGCGATTTCCGTATCAGCATTCGCCTGCTCAAACAGGCGGTGCGCAAGGCGATCGAGGTCGCCCATGAAAAGAGGACGAAGGTCCGCCCGTCAATCGGGATCGTCCAGCAAGAGAAGGTCAACGTGAAGTGAAAGTTCTTTTGATCGGCAGCAGCTTCAGCGCGATGCCTTTCCTGTACGAATTGAAGCGCCTGGGTGCCGATGTTTCCGTGATCGGCAAATATGAGGCGGATCCCTGCCACAGCTTTGTCGAGCATTCGATCCATGAGGATTATTCAGACAGCGAAAACCTGCTGCGCATATGCAAGGAGCATGGCTTCGACCATATCGTGCCTTCCTGCAACGATTATTCCTATGTCGCCGGGGCGGCCGTGGCCAACGTTCTGGGGCTGCCCGGATTTGACAGCCCGGAAGTCACCGAGATCCTTCACACCAAGGACCGGTTCCGCCGTTTCTGCCGGGAAATCGGCGTCCCCGCGCCGCGCATCTATGGCGAGGTGACGCCCGATAGCGGAACCCAGGAGGTTTCCGCGCAACTGGACGGCCCGGCCTTGGTAAAGCCCGTCGATAGCTTCAGCGGGCGGGGGGTCGAACTGATCCATTCGGCCGCCGAACTGGATGAGGCGATCGCGCGTGCGATGGACATGTCGCGCGGCAAACGGGCGGTCGTCGAGCAATTCGTGGAAGGCGCGTTGCATAGTCACACGGCCTTCATCGCGGACGGCAGGATAATCTGGCACCAGTTCGTGGACGAGTTTTGCGAAGTATATCGCTATCAGGTCGATCGCAGCCAGTTCCCGACCCGGCTGACGGCCGAAATACGCGACGCCGTGCAACGCGCCATGGAGCGCGTGGTCGAAGCGCTGGGCCTGTGCGACGGCCTCCTCCACACCCAGTTCATCGCCTCGGAACACGCATTCTGGATCATCGAATGCATGCGCCGCTGCCCCGGCGACCTCTATGGTCATCATTTCAAATTCTCATTCGGATATAATTATGAAGCGCAATATGTGGCGGGCTTCCTCGGCCGCAAGCCGCAGCCTCCCGCCGCCGATGGGCCTTCCCCGATGAGGATAGAACGCCGGGTATTGTCGGTTGCCGATCCCCAAGCCTTCTTCGCGGTGTACCTGGGCGCCGACGGAGGCGACGGCGGCCCGGAAAAAATATATGTGCCGCTCAAGGACAGCGGCCAGAAGCTGGAGGCGGCGCCTTTCGACAAGGCGGGCATTCTCTTCCTCAGGGGCGATCCCGAAACGACACCCGAACAAATCTCTGCCACGAAAGCACATATGCTCTTCCACAATTAAACGGGCGCAATTAGGCGGAAGGGCGATATCAGGACAGGCCCGCTTCAGGGCATGTCGGAAACAGGTCCGGCAATGGGAAATCGGAAGCCATGAATTCAGAATCTGTGCAGCGAGAATGGAACGAAGCGGATGCGAGGCGCGGGCGCGACCTTTGCAGGGATTTCCTGGCCTGTCCTGCCGCAAAGCGGTTCGTCATGGGCCGGAATGTCTATGCGGCCGCCGTGGCGGCCAAGCTGGACGTGGCCGGCTTCGTGGACGATTTCACGTCCGATCAGGACTATGAAGGCCGCCCCGTGGTGCGCACAGACGACCTGCCCGCCGATGCCATGGTGCTCGCTGTATCCGGTGGCCGCCCGCTGACCGTCCGCAAGCTGCTCGATGAGCGCGGCATTCGCAACATCGACTATTTCGCCCTTCACCGCTGGGGCGGGCTGGATCTGCCCGAAGCCGTTTTCAACGAAGGCTTCCAGCAGGAATTCGATGAGAATCGCGACCGGATCGACTGGCTGTTCGACCGGCTCGCGGACGAGGAATCGCGCGAGATACTGCGCAAGCTCATGGGCTTCCGCTACAGTTACGATCTCCATTGCCTCGATGGTTTCGCCGAAAGGCAGACCGAGCAGTATTTCGAACCGTTTTTCAAGCTTTCCGTGGGCAAGCCGGTGTTCGTCGATGTCGGGGGGTTTGACGGATACACTTCGGAGGAATTCATCCGTCTCGCACCCGATTATCACGCGGTCTACATCTTCGAGCCCGAAGCCTCCAATCGCGAGCGCTGCAAGGAACGGCTGTCGCGATTCTCCAATATTCACCTGCTGCCCTATGGCGCCGGAAATGAAGAGACGACGCTGCGTTTCTCTTCCGATGGGTCGGCGTCATCGATCCGTGACGACGGCGAGATCGAGATTCAAATCCGCCGGATCGACGATCTTGTGAAAGAGGCGCCCACCTTCATCAAGATGGACATAGAGGGCGCCGAATTGATGGCCCTTGAAGGCGCGCGCGGCCTTATCGCCGAGCATCGCCCGGCGCTCGCCATCGCGGTCTATCACCGCCCCAGCGACATATGGACCATCCCCGCCAAGGTATTGGAAATCAACGAGGATTACGAGATATTCCTGCGGCATTACACCGAATCGATCTACGAAACCGTGATGTACTTCGTTCCACCAGCATATAAGGCAGGCTGATGGCGCTGAGCGATTGCAGGATCATCGACCTGCCCAAGATCACCGACGTGCGCGGCAACCTCACCTTCATCGAGGGAGGCCGCCACATCCCGTTCGATATCCGCCGGGTATATTATCTCTATGACGTGCCGGGCGGGGCATCGCGGGGCGGCCATGGCCACAAGGCGCTGTGGCAGCTGATGGTGGCGATTTCGGGCAGCTTCGACGTGTTGCTGGACGACGGCACCGAGAAGAAGGCCTTCACCCTCAACCGGCCCTTCGAGGGACTGGTCATCTGCCCGATGATCTGGCGGGAACTGGACAATTTCTCGTCGGGTTCCGTCTGCATGGTCATGGCCTCGGAGGTTTATGACGAAGCCGATTATTTCCGCGATTATGCGGGTTTCATGGAAAATGTCAGGACGAGCGCATGAACATCCCCTTCTTTGATCTTGCCGCGGCATATCGCGAGTTGAAGGAAGAGATCGATGGCGCCGTCGCGCGGGTCATGGCCAGCGGCTGGTATATTCAGGGCGAGGAAGTCGAGGCCTTCGAGGCCGACTTCGCCGGATATTGCGAGGCGAAGCACGCTATCGGCGTAGCCAACGGACTCGACGCGCTCGTGCTCGCGCTGCGAGCGCTGGACATCGGTCCGGGCGACGAAGTGCTCGTCCCTTCCAATACCTTCATCGCGACCTGGCTGGCCGTATCGGAAGTCGGGGCGATGCCGGTGCCGGTCGAACCGGTCCCTACCACGCACAATATCGACCCGTCCCGGCTTGCCGACGCGATCACGCCCCATACCCGCGCGGTGATCGCGGTGCACCTCTATGGCCAATCCGCCGATCTCGACGGCATCGCCGCCGTCACCCGCGCCAGGGGTCTCTATCTCATCGAGGATGCGGCTCAGGCGCAGGGTGCGCGATATCGCGGACGCCGGATCGGCGCCCATGGCGATGCCGTCTGCTGGAGTTTTTATCCGGCGAAGAATCTCGGCGCCATGGGCGACGGCGGCGCCGTCACCACCGACGACGCCGGGCTGGCCGACAAGATCCGCATACTCGGCAATTATGGATCGCGCCGGAAATATCATAATGAAGTTCGCGGCAGGAACAGCCGGCTCGATCCGTTGCAGGCGGCGATCCTCAAGGTGAAACTGCCGGTCCTCGACCAATGGAATGACCGCCGCCGCGCGATTGCGGAGCGTTATATCGCCGAACTGGCGGACACCGGCCTGATCCTGCCCGAAGTGCCGGATTGGGCCGAGCCGGTCTGGCATCAGTTCGTGGTCAGATCGCAAAACCGTGCCGCAGACATGGAACGGCTGGACGAGATGGGCGTACCGACGCAGATTCATTACCCGCTCGCTCCCTCGCAACAGCCGGCCTATAACGACCTGCCGCTGCGCAGCCCTCTGCCCATTGCCGAGAAACTTGCTGCCGAAGTGTTCAGCCTGCCCATAGGCCCACATCAAGATTCTGAAATTACTGACAGAATTATCGATGCGGTTCGGAAAATCCGCTAGGTGCCTTTCCACCGGTGCGGGCGAGTACGGCCAATGACGCGGAAAATGCGACCGACGCGGAAACAGAGCGTTTTCCCTTGCTGGAAAAGGCTCTAGAGGACGTTCACATACGCCTTGATCCGGCGGCAGGAGACAGCGCGTCAATTTCGCCTTTCGCCGGGACAAGGTTGATCGCCGCTTGCTGATAGGGCAAGACCCCGGCGGTATCTGGGCGATGCGGCCAGGCCGCGTTTCCACTGGGTTCGAGGATGTTGCTCTTGAGGAATAGTCGGTTGTTTCGTGTATCGATTGGCTTGGGCGCCGTTAATCTGTGCCTGTTGTCGCTCACGGGGTGCGCGGTCATGCCGTCCGCCGGACCGTCCGCCCGCGCCGTCGATCGCGCCCAGCAGCAGCCGGTGGCGAATGCCAGTATCGAAATCATCGATGTGACGGATGCCGTCGCCCGCCAGCTTATAGCAACCAGCAGCACCGCTTATTTCGCCGAGAGCCTGGGCGATGGCTATCCGGTCGGCTCGATCGTCGGCAAGGGCGACGTGCTGGACATCTCGATCTGGGAAGCGCCTCCCGCCGCGCTGTTCGGCACTTCGGGGATTGGCGGCGATCAGCGGCTGGGCTCCGCATCCGGCTCCACCGCGCGTGGCGCCTCCTTGCCCGAACAGATGGTCGACAGCGAGGGTCAGGTGACCATCCCCTTTGTGGGCCGGGTCAACGCGGCGGGGCGTACGACGCAGCAGATCGCGCGGGAAATCAACCAGCGGCTGCTCGGCAAGGCGCATCAGCCGCAGACGATCGTGCGCGTGCTGCGCAACGCGACGACCAACGTCACCGTCGTCGGCGATGTGGCGAACAGCGGGCGCGTGGCCCTGACGGCGCGCGGCGAGCGACTGCTCGATGTGCTGGCAAGCGTCGGCGGCGTAAAGCAGCCGGTCGGCAAGACGACGATACAGGTTACGCGCGGCACCCACACCTCGACCATGCCGCTGGAAGCGGTCATCAAGGATCCGCGCCAGAATATCCGGCTCCAGCCGGATGATGTGGTGACGGCATTGTTCCAGCCCTACAGCTTCACGGCGCTCGGCGCGGTGGGTTCCAACGCCGAGATCAATTATGAGGGTACCGGCATCACCCTGGCGCAGGCGCTGGGCCGGGTTGCTGGGTTGCAGGATTTCCGTGCGGATGTGAAGGGCGTGTTCCTGTTCCGTCTGGAAGATCCGACCGCGCTCGACCCCGCGACTCGTCAGCGGGCAAGGCTTACCCCGGACGGCAAGGTGCCCGTCATCTATCGCATAAATATGAAGGACCCGGCGATGTTCTTCGTTGCCCAGAGCTTCCCTATCCGCAACAAGGATGTGCTCTATGTGTCGAACGCACCGCTGGCGGATATCCAGAAATTCGTGAACGTCATTTCGTCCACCATCATTCCGGTGGCGACCGTTTCAGCCGTTATGGAGCAATAACCTGACAGGCGGGCCTGTCGCGGATGAACAGCTTACCCCACCCTGCTCCCAAAACCACGGAAGGACTGGCGGAAGCGGGGCGGACGCGATAACAGCCTTCCGATGGTCCACACCACCCAAGCCCTCCGTGCCGATCTCGACCGGCTCTGCGCTATCGAGCCCGCGCTCGGCGCGGCGATCGAGCGGCTCGGCTATCCCGAAACCCGCGTGCGCGCGCCCGGCTATGAAACGCTGCTGCGCACCATCGTCGGCCAGCAGGTCAGCGTCGCCGCCGCCGCCTCGGTGTGGAACCGGCTGGAGGCGCTGCTCGACACCGGCTGCCCGCCCGACCGGCTGCTCGACCAATCCGAGGAAGCGCTGCGGGCCTGCGGGCTTTCCCGACAGAAGCAGGGCTATGCGCGCAGCCTTGCCGAACTGGTCGTCTCCGGCGCGATAGACCTCCACGCCCTGCCCGCCGATGACGAGGAAGCCATCGCCACCCTCGTCCGCATCAAGGGCATCGGGCGCTGGTCGGCGGAAATCTACCTGCTCTTCGCCGAGGGCCGGCCGGACATCTGGCCGGCGGGCGATCTTGCCGTGCGCATCGCCATCGGCGAACTGCTGGGCCTGCCCGACCGCCCGGACGAACGCCAGATACGCGAGATCGCCGAGCGCTGGCGCCCGCATCGCAGCGCCGCCGCCCTGCTCGCCTGGCATCATTATAACGGCGCGACGCTGTGAGCGACCCGGCGGCGGTCCCGCCCCTGCTCGACGCACGGAACATCGCTTGCCAGCGGGGCGGGCGGATGATCTTCGCGGGCGTGACCCTCACCATCGGCGCGGGCCAGAGCCTGCTCGTGCGCGGGCCCAACGGCGCGGGCAAATCGAGCCTGCTGCGCGTGCTGGGCGGGCTCATCCCGTGCCTGCACGGCACGATCGACCGGCACGCGCCGATCGCCCTTGCCGACGAGCATCTGGCGCTCGATCCCGACAACCGGCTGGAGCAGGCGCTCGCCTTCTGGGCGCGGATGGACGGCGTGGACCGCGAGAGGCTCGACTTTGCGCTTCATCATTTCCGCCTGCGCGAGCTGGCCGACATCCCGGTGCGCATGCTCTCCACCGGGCAGCGCAAGCGCGCCATCCTCGCCCGCACCATGGCGAGCGGAGCGCGGCTCTGGCTGCTCGACGAGCCGGGCAACGGGCTCGACGCCGCGTCGCTGCGCGGGCTGGGAGACGCGATGGCGGCCCATCTTGCCGCGGGGGGAGGCATTATCGCCGCCTCCCATTTCGACCTCTCCCACCAGTTCGGGACGGTGGTGGAGCTGGACCGGCGATGACACGCTGGTTCCTGCCCCTCGTCCGGCGCGATCTGCGGCTTGCCTGGCAGGGCGGCGGGCTATGGATGCCGGTCGTCTTCCTGCTCCTGGTCGCGAGCCTCTATCCCTTCGCGGTCGGCCCCGACGCGCGCCTGCTCGCCGCGACGGGCGGCGGCATGTTGTGGATCGCGGCGCTGCTCGCGGCGCTGCTCCCGGTCGAGCGGCTGATTGCACCCGACCGGGATTCCGGCATCTTCGACCAGCTGCTGATGCGCGGCATTTCCGACGAGATGATCGCGCTGGTCAAGCTGATCGCGCACTGGCTGGGCTTCGGGCCGCCGCTGATGCTGGCACTGCTGCCCGCCGCCGCGCTGCTGAAGCTGGACGGCGCGGCGATCATGCGGCTGGAGCTCGGCCTGCTGATCGGCACCCCCGCCCTCGCCGCGCTCGGCGTGCTGACCGCCTCGCTTGTCGCGGGGCTGCGCGGCGCTGGCGCGCTCGCGGGGCTGCTCATCCTGCCGCTCGCGGTACCGATCCTGATCTTCGGCGCGGGGTCGCTGCATCCGGGAAGCGGCGCGGCGCTCAAATTCCTCTCGGCGATTTCCCTGCTGCTGGTCGCCATCACCCCGATCGCGGCCGGGGCGGCGCTGCGGGCGGGCCGGGAATAAAACTTAGGGTGGGTAAGTTCTCCTGGGCGATGTCGATGCGCCTAGGACCGATCGCCATTCAGATGATGACGAGACGGAGTCGCAGACGGCCGCAGGCCAACATGGTGGATTTTCGTGACCGGAGCGCAGCGGACTTAAGGTCCGTGAGCACCGGAAGCGCGAAAAGCCGCCATTTGCAGGCCGTCAGCGCTGAATGCCGGTCGATCCTAATGACCAGCGCGCCCAGATGGCCGTGGGCAGCAACAACCCCCGCGCTTCTTCGCGCACGGCCAGTTCGCCTGCCTCGACCTTGCCCGGCAGGTCCGCGAACGCCTGCCGCAGCAATTCGCCGATCGCCAGCGCCGACATGCGCACCGCATAGACGGTGAGGAACAGGAAACGGCTGTCGGCATCGAGCAGCGCCCGGCAATTGGCGATCAGGCCGGGAAGATCCTCCTCCAAACGCCAGACCTCGCCATCCGGCCCGCGCCCATATTTGGGCGGGTCGAGCAATATGCCGTCATAGCGGCGGCCCCGTCGCACCTCGCGCGCGACGAATTTCGACGCGTCATCGACGATCCAGCGCACCGGCCTGTCGGCGAGGCCGGAAAGCTCCGCATTGGCGCGGGCGGCCGCGACCGATTTCTTCGACGCATCGACATGCACCATCTGTACGCCCTGCGAGGCCATCGCCAGCGTGCCGACGCCGGTATAACCGAAGAGGTTCATGCAATGCGGCGCGTCCATCCCGCGCACCTGCCCGCGCATCCAGTTCCACACCGGCGCCATGTCCGGGAAGAAGCCGAGATGGCGAAAGGGCGTGCAACTGGAATGGAAGCGCACATCGTCCCACGCCAGCTCCCAGCTTTGCGGCAGCCCCTTGGTGTCGTAATACCAGCGCCCGCCGCCATCTTCATCGGCGCCGGGGATGAACTCGGCGTCGGATTGCCAATCCTGTGACGCGGGCGCCCACATCGCCTGCGGCTCCGGGCGGATGAAGCGATAACGGCCGTAGCGCTCCAGCTTGCGCCCATGGCCGCTATCGATCAGGCCGTAATCGGCCCAGGGTTCGCCGATGAGGGTCGAAAGCTCCACCGGCCCGTCCCGGATCAGCCGCGCGGGGTCGCGCGTTCGGCGACATAGGCCGTCACCGCCTCGAAGCTGGCGGGCAGCCGCGCATAGCTTTCCTCGCGATCGAACAGCGTGCCGATGCGGCTCGGCAGGCCGGGGCGCAGGCCGATGGCGCGCTCCACCGCGTCGCGGAATTTCGCCGCATGGGCGGTCGCCAGCGTGACCACCGGCACATCGGCGGGCAAATCGTCGGCAGCCAGCGCCGCGGCGAGGCCGACCGCGCTGTGCGGATCGATCACCTGCCCTGCGCCCTCATAGGCCCAACGCAGCGCGAGGTTCATGCGGTCCGCATCGACGCGGTGCGAGGTGAAGAGCGCGGACGCCCCTTCCCGCTGCGCGTTGGTGAGGCGCATCGCCTTCGTCGCTTCGAACCCGCGCATCTGCTCGGCGAGCGCGATGCCGTCGCGCCCGCCCACGTCGAACAGCAGCCGCTCGAAATTGCTGCTGACCTGAATGTCCATGCTCGGCGTCGCGGTCGGGATGACGGTGCCCTGGCTATAGTCGCCCTCGGCCAGCGCGCGATGAAGGATGTCGTTCACATTGGTCGCGACGATCAGCCGCGCCACCGGCAGGCCCATTTTCGACGCGACATAGCCGGCGAACACGTCGCCGAAATTGCCGGTCGGCACGGAAAAGGCGACCGGGCGGTCCGGCGCGCCGAGGCGCACGGCGGCGTAGAAATAATAGACGACCTGCGCCATCAGCCGCGCCCAGTTGATGCTGTTCACCGCCGACAGGTTGAAGCGCGCGGAGAAATCCGCGTCGTTGAACATCGCCTTCACCAGCGCCTGCGCATCGTCGAAGCTGCCGTCGATCGCGATATTGTGGACATTGGGCGCGAGCACCGTCGTCATCTGGCGGCGCTGCACGTCGCTGACCCGGCCATCGGGGTGCAACATGAAGATGTCGACCTTCGCCCGGCCCGCCACCGCGTCGATCGCCGCCGAGCCGGTATCACCGGAGGTCGCGCCGACGATGGTGAGATGATCCTCACGCCGCGACAGGAATTTCTCGAACAGCAAACCGAGCAGTTGCAGCGCGACATCCTTGAACGCCAGCGTCGGGCCGTGGAACAGTTCCAGCATCCATTGCCGGTGGTCGAGCTGCACCAGCGGCGTCACCGCGCGATGGCTGAACCGGCCATAGGCGGCGGCGCACAGCTCGCGCAGTTCCTCGTCGCTGAGCGCGCCGCCGATGAAGGGCCGCATCACCGCGACGGCGGTGTCGACATAGGACAGCCCGGCCATCGCCGCGATGTCCTCGCGCGTGAAGGCGGGCCAGCTTTCGGGCACGTACAACCCGCCGTCGCTGGCCAGGCCCGCAAGCGTTACATCCTCGAAACCCAGCGCCGGCGCGCTGCCCCTGGTGCTTACATATTTCATGCTGAGCCGCCTAGCTTGCCAGCGCCGCACGGGCAAGCGCTAAGAATCGCCTGCCGAACGCCCTTCCCGCCGGGTCCCTTCCCGTCGGACCAGCGCGAGGACGTAGATCAGCACCGCGATGCCCGCGAACAGGAACCACTGGATCGCATAGCCGAAATGATTGTCGGGAATGGACTCGATGCTCGGCGGCGCCGAGGCCTTGAGTTGCGGGTCGGGCGAGGTGCTGGCCACCAGCATCGGGCGCAACACCTGCTCCGGACCGGTCAGATGCGCCAGCAGCGAGCGGTGATCCGGCTCCTCGACGATATGGCCGCTGATCGTCCCGCCGGTCCATTGCGGGCGGAGGTCGGGGCGCGCGCCGATGCCGACCTGCACCAGCGCGCCCGGCCCTTCGGCCCCGGTGCTGCAATGGGCGATGCTGCGGAAGCCGGAAGAGCCATCCGCCGCCTTGCCCGCCTCGACCGTCCAGCCTTCGACCCGCAGGCAATGGAGCGAGGAGGACCGGAACAGCATTTCCGGCGGCACCGGCCCCAGCCTGGGAAAGGCGACCGGCGGCTTGCCGATATTGGAACGGAGCAGCGCGATCACCGCGCGCTTTTCATGATGGCGCTGAAGCTGCCAGATGCCCAGCCCGACCATCGCCAGCGCCGCCAGCGCGACCAGCAGCGTGGGCAGCAGGGGCCAGCGCCGGGGCAGGACGACCATGCGTCAGCCTTCCCGGTCGCCGGTCGGCCCGGATCCCTGCTTGCGATCGGTCAACACGCCTTCGCGCGCCTTGTTGCGATATTCGAGGATCAGCAGCGCGCCCTTGGCCAGGCGCAGGGCGCCGGTGACGCAGATCACGGTCAGCACCGGCCAGATGATGACATGCAGCCAGAGCGGCGGCCGGATGGAGAATTCGACGACCAGCGCCAGCAGCAGCACCAGCGCGCCGACGATCATCGTCAGGAAGGCGGCGGGGCCGTCCCCCACGTTGAACTGCTCATAGTCCAGCCCGCAGGCCCGGCACCGGGGGGCGAACCCCACCATCGTCGCGAACAATGTGGCCGCGCCGCACCGGGGACACAGGCCCTTTGCGGCGGCGACCAGAAGGGGCGCTTCGTCCGCCCCTTCCCTGTCTGCGGGATCGTTCATCCCTGCCGGCTGGCCTCAGCCGCCATGGACGGGCGCGCCCCAGCCACCCCATACATAGATGGAGGCGAACAGGAACAGCCACACCACGTCGACGAAATGCCAGTACCAGGCCGCGGCCTCGAAGCCGAAATGCTGACGCGGGGTGAAATCGCCCTGATAAGCGCGAATCAGGCAGACCGCGAGGAAGATGGTGCCCACGATCACGTGGAAACCGTGGAAGCCGGTCGCCATGTAGAAGGCCGAGCTGTACGGCGTCTCGCCGAACGGGAACGGCGCATGGGCATATTCATAGGCCTGGATCGAGGAAAAGAGCAGGCCCAGCAGGATCGTGGCCCACAGCCCCTTCTTCAGTCCCTCGCGATCGCCGTGGATCAGCGCGTGATGCGCCCAGGTCACGGTCGTGCCGGAACAGAGCAGGATCAGCGTGTTGAGCAGCGGCAGCTCGAACGCGTTCAGCACCTCGACGCCCTTGGACGGGAACAACCCGTTGATGGGGTCGAGTTCCGACGGGAACAGCGAGAAATCGAAAAAGGCCCAGAACCAGCCGACGAAGAACATCACCTCGGAGGCGATGAACAGGATCATGCCATAGCGAAGGTGCAGCTGCACCACCGGCGTATGGTCGCCCGCCCGCGCTTCCTTCACCACGTCGGTCCACCAGAAATACATGGTCGCCAGCACCCCGGCCAGGCCGAGGCCGAACACGGCGGGACCGGAGCCGCCCATCTGGTCGGCGTGCATCCATATTACCGCCCCCACCGCCAGGAAAAAGGCGGAAACGGCCCCCATCAGCGGCCAGGCGCTGGGTGGAAGGATATGATAATCGTGATTTTTTGCCCCTGCCATCGTCCCTCTTCCCTGTCACCTCATGCGAGTGTTGATCGTTCCTAACGCGGCTTTCACTTCGGCTCAACCGGATTGAAAGTGTAGCTGAGCGTAATCTGCTGCGTATCCTTGTTGTCCGGGTCGTCCAATATCTTCGGATCGACATAATAGATCACCGGCATGCGCATCTGCTCCCCCGGCTGGAGAGTCTGCTCGGTAAAGCAGAAGCACTGGATTTTCGTGAAATAGGCCCCGGCCTGCGTCGGCGTCACGTTGAACACCGCCGTCCCGGTCACCGGCTTGTCGCTGACATTCTTCGCGATGAAGATCGCCATGTCGCGCGCGCCGATCTCCACCGTGTCGGTCGGATGTTCGGGATAGAATTCCCACGGCATGCCCGGCGCGACGTTGGAATCGAAGCGGACCGACATGGTGCGCCCGGCCACCGGCTTCACGACCACCGTTTCATCGGCCCGCTGCGTCGTTCCGCCGAACCCGGTGGTCTGGCAGAAGATGCGGTAGAGCGGCACGGCGGCAAAGCCCAGCCCGAGGCTGCCCAGGGCGACCAGCGCCGCCATGACGAGCACGCGGCGGTTGCGCCGCGCCAGATCGCTCGAAGCCGGAATCGATGGCGAATTCATGGTTATCCTCCCGCGCCCGTCATCTTGGCGATGGCGATAGCATAGAACAGGATCGCCAGCGCGCCCAGCACCAGGCCTGTCACCAGCGCGCGGCTGCGCTGCCGCCGGCGCACCAGCTTTTCGTCGAGCGGCGGACGCTGCTGCATCGGCGCATCCGGGCCGGTTTCGGGATCGGAGCCGCTCATGCCGCCACCCACCGGTCGGCGACCACCGCCGCGAACATGACGAAGAGATAGAGCACGGAATAGCCGAACAGCCGCCGTTCCGCCTTCATCAGCGCCGGATCGCTTTGCCGGCTGCGCAGCACGCGAAACGCATAATAGGCAAAAAGGCCGGTCGCGGCCAGCGCCACCGTGCCGTAGACCACGCCGGTGAGCCGCAGCAGCACGGGCGCGAACGCCGCCACCGCCATGATCGCGGTATAGGCCCAGATCTGCCGCCGCGTCGCCAGTTCCCCGGCGACGACCGGCAGCATCGGAATGCCCGCCTTGGCGTAGTCGGTCCGCACGAAGAGCGAGAGCGCCCAGAAATGCGGCGGCGTCCAGAAGAAGATCAGGCAGAAGAGCGCGATCGGCAGCGCGGAGACGTCGCCCGTCACCGCCGCCCAGCCGATCACCGGCGGAAAAGCGCCCGCCGCGCCGCCGATCACGATATTCTGCGCGGTGCGCGGCTTCAGCCAGACGGTATAGACGATGACATAATATAGGATCGACACGGCGAGGATCGCCGCCGCGACCCAGTTGGTCGCAAGGCCCAGCAGGATCACCGAGAAGCAGGACAGCCCGACGCCGAAATGCAGCGCCGACTGCCGCTCCATCCGCCCGGCGGGCAGCGGGCGGCTGGCGGTGCGCTTCATCAGCGCGTCGGTGTCGGCCTCCACCCACTGGTTCAGCGCGCCCGCAGCGCCGGCGCCCAGCGCGATGCAGAGGATGGCGGTGAAGGCGAGCACCGGATGAATGTGCCCCGGTGCCGCCAGCAGGCCGCACAGGCCGGTGAACACCACCAGCGTCATCACGCGCGGCTTGGTCAGCGCGACGAAATCGCGCCAGTCGGCGACGGCCCCGGCTTGCGCGGGGGCGGAGATGGAATGTGCCTGTCGGGACAGGACGACGGATTTCATATCGGAACAAACCTCATGGGGAAGGACGGGCGCATACCCGTCCTTCCTCCTGTTTCACCGCTCAGTCAATCTGCGGCAGCGTTTCGAACTGGTGATAGGGCGGCGGGCTGGACAGCGTCCATTCCAGCGTGGTCGCCCCTTCACCCCAGGGATTGGCGGCCGCCTTGGGTCCCGCGAACAGCGACCAGAAGACGTTGATGAAGAAGATCAGTACGCCGACCGCCATGATATCATAGCCATGGGTCGCGATCTGGTTCCAGAAGGCGAAGGCTTCGGGATAATCGGGGTAGCGGCGCGGCATGCCCGACAGACCGAGGAAATGCATCGGGAAGAACAGGATGTTCACGCCGATGAAGAACACCCAGAAATGCAGCTGCCCCAGCACCTCATTGTACATGCGGCCGCTGAACTTCGGGAACCAGTAGTAGAAGCCCGCGAACAGCGCGAACACCGCGCCCAGCGACAGCACATAGTGGAAGTGCGCCACCACATAATAGGTGTCGTGCAGCGCGTCGTCGATGCCGCCATTGGCCAGCACCACGCCGGTCACGCCGCCGACGGTGAACATGAAGATGAAGCCCAGCGCCCAGACCATCGGGGTCTTGAACGTCAGCGAGCCGCCCCACATCGTCGCGATCCACGAGAAGATCTTGATGCCGGTCGGCACCGCGATCACCATGGTGGCGGCGGTGAAGTACATCTTCACGTTCACGGACATGCCGGTGGTGAACATATGGTGCGCCCACACGACGAAGCCGACAACGCCGATCGCGACCATCGCATAGGCCATGCCGAGATAGCCGAAGACGGGCTTGCGGCTGAAGGTCGACACGATCTGGCTGACGATGCCGAAGCCCGGCAGGATCATGATATAGACTTCGGGGTGGCCGAAGAACCAGAACAGATGCTGGTACAGTTCCGGGTCGCCGCCGCGCAGGCCGTCATAGAAGACGGTGCCGAAGTTGCGGTCGGTCAGCAGCATGGTGATCGCCGCGGCCAGCACGGGCAGCGAGAGCAGCAGCAGAAACGCGGTCACCAGCACGGACCAGACGAACAGCGGCATCTTGTGCAGCGTCATGCCCGGCGCGCGCATGTTGAAGATGGTGGTGATGAAGTTGATCGCCCCCAGGATCGAGCTGGCGCCCGCAATGTGCAGCGACAGGATCGCGAGATCGACCGCCGGCCCCGGCGAGCCGCTGGTGGAAAGCGGCGCATAGACCGTCCACCCCGTGCCCGCGCCGTTGCCGGTCCCGCCCGGCACCAGCGTCGATCCCAGCAACAGCAGAAAGGCCGGGATGAGCAGCCAGAAGCTGATATTGTTCATGCGCGGGAACGCCATGTCCGGCGCGCCGATCATGATCGGCACGAACCAGTTGCCGAAGCCGCCGATGATCGCCGGCATCACCATGAAGAACACCATGATGAGGCCGTGCGCGGTGATCAGCACGTTCCAGAGATGATAGGCCTGGTCGAGCGTCGCGTCCGGGCCGTCCATCAGCATCGCCCAGCTGTGGAGATACTGGATGCCCGGCTGCGCCAGTTCGTGGCGCATCAGCCCGGAAATGGCGCCGCCGATCACCCCCGCGCAGATCGCGAAGATCAGATAGAGGGTGCCGATGTCCTTGTGGTTGGTCGACATGAACCAGCGCGCGAAAAAGCCGGGCTTGTGGTCGGCGTCATGATGGTCGTGCGCGTGAACGTCGTGCGGATCTGCTGCTATTGTCGTCATGATCTTCGATCCTTGCGTCAAATGCGGGGAGCAGCCGGAGCCGGTGCGGCAGCGGCGGCGGTCTGCGGGGCCTCGCCATTGGCGTTGCCCGCCGGGTCACCGCCCTGCGAGCGGACCCATGCATCGAATTCCGCAGGAGGCAGCGCTTCGATCGCGATCGGCATGAACGCATGGCGCGCCCCGCACAATTCCGAGCACTGGCCGTAATAGACGCCGGGCTTCTCGATGGTGAACGCCTTTTCGTTCAGCCGTCCGGGCACCGCATCCATCTTCACCCACAGCGACGGGACCGCGAAGCTGTGGATCACGTCGGCGGCGGTGATGATGAGCTTGATCGGACGTCCGGCGGGCAGGACGAGGCGATTGTCCGCGGCCAGCAGATAAGGCTCCCCGTTTTCCACCGCCTTTTCGGGCGGCAGCATGTTGGAAACGAATTCGCCGATGCCCTGATCGGGATATTCATAGCCCCAATACCACTGATAGCCCGTCACCTTGACGGTCAGGGCTTCCTTGGGCGCGGGCCGGTACTGTTCGGCGATGAGGCTGATCGAGGGAACCGCGATCACCACCAGAACGAGAATCGGCGCCACCGTCCACACGATTTCCAGCAGGGTATTGTGCGACGTCCGCGAGGGAGTCGGATTGGCTCCCCGGCGATAGCGGGCGATGATGAAGAGCATCAGCGCCAGCACGATCAGGCAGATGACGGTGATGACCGGCAGCAACACCGCATCGTGAATCCACCGCGCCTGGCGGCCGGTATCGGTGAACTGTTCCTGCAGCGTGATCTCGCCGGGACGAGGCATGCCGACGCCCTCGGTCGGCTTCAGCCGGGGCGGAGCGGGCACGGCGGCGGCAGGCGCGGCGGCCGTTTCCGCCGGTGCGACGGCATTGGCGGCTTCGGCAGGCGCGGTCGCCGGCGCCGAATCAGCCGCGTTTCCAATGGCCGTCGCGCTGTCCTGCGCAAAGGCGGCGGGCGAAGCCACGACCGCCGGCGCAAAGGCCAGCAACCCTGCCATGACAAGCGTTTTCGCGATATTCATATGCGTTCTAATCCCCGTTCCCCTCACTGGCCTCTCTTGCCTTCGGTCCTATGGCAGAGTGTTGCTCGACGCAGCGTTATAAGCAGGGTTTCCGCCTGCCTCAAGCCGCAATAAGCCGTTTTCATTGCAGGTTGCAAGCACCGCTCAACCCTCCTATCTGGCGCTTTCGATTATCGCAATGGAACAGATTTCATGACTGACGACGAGGTATTGGCCGAATTCCGCGCCGCCGCCGCGCTGCTGGAGGGGCATTTCATCCTGTCATCGGGGCGCCACAGCTCCAATTATCTGCAATGCGCGCGCGTGCTGATGAACGCGGAACGGGCGGCGAAGCTGGCCTTCGCCCTCGCGCAGAAGCTGCCGCGAGAGCTGCGGTCGGAGATCGACCTTGTCGTTTCGCCCGCGATGGGCGGCATCATCATCGGCCATGAAATGGGCCGCGCGCTCGGCGTCGACGCGCTGTTTCTGGAGCGCCCGGAAGGCGAATTCATGCTGCGGCGCGGCTTCGCGATCGAGCCGGGGCAGAAGGTGCTGCTGGTCGAGGACGTCGTCACCACCGGGCTTTCCTCGCGCCAGGCGATGGACGCGGTGCGGGCCGAGGGCGGCATCGTCCTCGCCGAGGCGGCGCTGGTCGACCGCTCGGCGGGGCAGGCGGACCTCGGCGTGCCCTTCTATCCGCTGGTCACGCTGAACTTCCCGGTCTACGAGGCCGACGCGCTTCCCGAGGAGCTCGCCGCCATCCCGGCGATCAAGCCCGGCAGCCGGAAGAACTGAGGCGATGGGCGGCCTCCCCCCGCTGCGCCTGGGCGTCAACATCGATCATGTCGCGACGATCCGCAACGCGCGGGGCGGCGACCATCCCGATCCGGTGAAGGCCGCGCTGCTGGCGGTGGACGCGGGGGCGGACGGCATCACCGCCCATCTGCGCGAGGACAGGCGCCATATCCGCGACGAGGATATCGCCAGCCTGATGGCCGCGCTGACCGTGCCGCTCAACCTCGAAATGGCCGCGACGCCGGAAATGCTGGAAATCGCGCTGCGCCACCGGCCGCATGCCGCCTGCATCGTGCCCGAAAAGCGGGAGGAGCGCACGACCGAGGGCGGCCTCGACGCCGCCGGGCAGTTCGACGCGCTCGCGCCGATGGTCGCGGCGCTGGCGGAAGCCGGCGTGCGCGTCAGCCTGTTCATAGAGCCGGATACGCGCCAGATCGACGCCGCCATCCGGCTGAAGGCGCCGGTGGTGGAGTTCCACACCGGCCGCTATGCGCATGTGACGGGCCCCGAACGCGCAGACGAGCTGCGCCGCATCGGCGAGGCGGCCGCGCTGGCCGCGCGCAACGGCATAGAGCCGCATGCTGGCCACGGTCTCAGCTTCAACAATGTCGGGCCGATCGCCGCCATCCCCCAGATTCGCGAGCTGAACATCGGCCATTTCCTGATCGGCGAGGCGATCTTCACCGGGCTGGCCGACGCCATCGCGACGATGCGCGACCATATGACGGCCGCGCGCGGATGATTATCGGGCTCGGCTCCGACCTCTGCAACATAGAGCGGATCACGAGCACGCTCGAACGCCATGGCGAGCGCTTCGAACAGCGCGTCTTCACCGATGTGGAGCGCACCAAGGCCGCGCGCCGCCCGTTCACCAAGGCCGCCACCCTCGCCAAGCGCTTCGCCGCCAAGGAAGCCTTTTCGAAGGCGGTCGGCACCGGCTTCAGCCAGGGTGTGTTCCTGAAGGATATCGGCGTCGTCAACGCCCCGTCCGGCGCGCCGACGCTGGCGCTGACCGGCGGCGCGCTGGCGCGGCTGGAGGCGATCACCCCGCCGGGGCACCGGATCGTCGTTCATCTGACGCTCACCGACGATCATCCATGGGCACAGGCATTCGTGATATTGGAAGCGCGGCCGCTGTAACGCGCCCTTGCCCGCAAAGCCCCTTGCTCGAAAAGCCCCGGCTCGAAAAGAAGAGTGATGACCAGCCCGCCCCCTTCCCCTCCGCCCTCCCCCGCCTCGCGCCCGGAACCGCCGGCGGACGCGGTGCGGAACGAAGAGGCCGCGGGCGGCGCGGAGGGCGCCGGGCAATCGGGAAAACCGGCGGCGCGGACGATCAACTGGTGGGTGGAACTGCGCAGCCTCCTCGTCCTGCTGCTCGGCGTGCTCGCCTTTCACAGCTTCGTCGCCAAGCCCTTCTACATTCCCTCGGAATCGATGATGCCCGCGCTGCTGAAGGGCGACCGGCTGATCGTCAGCAAATATCCCTATGGCTGGTCCTATGTCTCGCCCAGCTTTCACCCCCTTCCGTTCCTGCGCGGGCGGATCTGGGGCCGCCTGCCGGAGCGCGGCGACATCGTCATCGTGACGCCGCAGGACAGCCGGGAGGATTATATCAAGCGGGTGATCGGCCTGCCGGGCGACCTTGTCGAGATCCGCGCCGGACAGGTCGTGCTGAACGGCATTCCGGTGCCGCAAAGAACGCTGCCGCCGCTGATGGTGCCCGTCGACGGCAATGCCCCCTGCCCGGCGGACCAGTTCCCCGGCGCGCTGACCTATGGCGAGGACGGCAAGCCCTATTGCGAATTGCCGGTGCGGGAGGAAATCCTGCCCAATGGCCGCCATTACACGATCGTCGATGTGGGGCCGCGCGAGACGGACTGGTACGGGCCGATGCGCATTCCGGCGGGCCATCTGTTCCTGATGGGCGACAATCGCGACAACAGCGCCGACAGCCGGGTGTCCTTCGCGCAAAAGGGGCTTGGCGGGCCGGTTCCGTTCGAATCGATCGGCGGGCGGGCGGAGTTCATCACCTTTTCGGTCGACGGCTCGACAACGCTGAACCCGCTGAGCTGGTGGACGTCGCTGCGTTCCGGCCGCGCGGGCAGCAGCTTGCACCCCGCCCGCACCCGCGTGCCCAGCGGCAAATGGGAGATTATCGAGCGGCCCGTGGAGGCATTGCCGGACGCGCGCTGACGGAATCGGCCGCAAGCGCGAGTCGAGATTTTGGGCTAGAGGAGCCACTTTCCTGTATTCGTCATCCCGGTGCAGGCTGCGGTCGCAAACCATGACGCGCCGCCTCCTGAGATGCCAGCCTGCGCTGGCATGACGCGGTAGGATGGCGGTTTTGGATGGTTGGCGGACATATCGTGCTGGAGTAGAAAGTTCACGCGGAGACGCGAAGGCGCGGAGAAGGACGTTCCGGGCCGCAGGCCCCATTTCATTCTCCTTGCGTCGGTTGCCGGGGTGAATGACGAGGGAAAGCGCTTCGCGCTACTATCTCTCCGCGTCTCCGCGCCTCCGCGTGAAACCAATCTTCTACGTCCGCTTCTGGCCGAAAGCCGTCATTCACCTATCCTGTTCACGACCTATCCCAATATCTCAACACCGCCGCGCACCACCCACAACGAAACAGGCCGGTATCACTACCGGCCTGTTTCGTTTCAATAAAATGGGAAAGGCTTATTCGCCCGCGCCGCCGGGGACCGGGGCGCCCTGCAACTGCTGCATTTCCTGCTGCATCTGCATGATTTCCTCGCGCGATTTGAAATCGAGCAGCTTCACGTCGAAGATCAGCACCGCATTGGGCGGAATGGGCGCGCCTTCGGGCACCTTGTCGCCATAGGCCAGATGCGGCGGCAGGAAGAGCTGATATTCGCCGCCCTTCTTCATCAGTTGCAGCGCCTCGGAAAAACCGGGCACCACGCCGTCGATCGGCATCGCGGCCTGCTCGCTCTGGTCGAACACCGTGCCGTCGGTCAGCGTGCCGCGATAGGAAACCAGCGCGACATCGCTGCCCTTGGGGCTGGCGCCCTCGCCTTCGCGGATGACCTTGTACTGCAAGCCGCTTTCGGTCGTGACCACGCCCGGCGCATCGGCATTGCGATGGAGGAAGGCGGCGGGCGATGGCGTGACGGCCTGCGTCCCGACCCAGGACAGACCGGCGGCGGCGAGGGCCACGGCCCCCACGCCAATCCACAGCCGCGTCAGCGACCCCTTGGCAATCGGACGAAGCGGTACGGCGGTAACGGACATGGAAACGCCTCTTTCAAGAACGGCTGGAAGGACAATGGGCCAGCATGAAGAGCGCCGAAGCGGAACGCCGGAGCAGGCGGCATCGCTCCGACGCCGTGCCTTCCGGCGGAACCCGATCGGGAGCCCGGCCGCAACCGGCCGGATTCAGTTCCGGGCGCCGGACGAGCCGCCGCGCCGGAGCTGCCCTGTCACCGGACGCCGTCGCGCTCCATGCGCTTGCGCTCCAGCTTGCGGGCGCGGCGCACCGCGGCAGCCTTTTCACGGGCGCGCTTTTCAGACGGCTTCTCGTAATGACGGCGCAGCTTCATCTCCCGATAGACGCCCTCGCGCTGCAGCTTCTTCTTGAGCGCGCGCAGCGCCTGGTCGACATTATTGTCGCGGACGATGATTTGCATAAGGCCGTACAACTCCAATCTATCAAGGGCCGGGCGAAAGGCGTTTTCTTCCTTCGCACCCTCAACCCAAATCGTTCAAATGACAGAAACAGGTCGCCGCAAGCCTGAACCTGCGCCGTGCTGGGCGCGCCCTATCAACGAAATCGGCAAACATCAAGCGGAAAGCGCCCGATCCGGCGCGCCGGGGCACGGAAAAGCGCTTTTCGCGGCGCGCCGCCGCTGCCATACAGGGCGCGCCATGACCAAGTTCACCGTCAACGATCGCCCGGTCCAGTACCGGATGGAACCGGACACGCCGCTGCTGTGGGCGCTGCGCGACGCCTCCAACCTGACCGGCACCAAATATGGGTGCGGCACCGGCGATTGCGGCGCCTGCACGGTCGATATCGATGGCGAGGCCGTCCGGTCCTGCCGCATCTCCCTCGCCCAGTGCGAAGGACGCTTCGTCACCACGATAGAGGCGCTCTCGACCGACCGCAGCAACCCGGTGCAACAGGCGTGGGTGGCGGAAAACCTGCCCCAATGCGGCTATTGCCAGTCGGGCATGATCATGGCCGCGTCCGTCCTGCTGCGCAAGAACCGCGCGCCTTCGGACGAGCAGATCGACGCGGCGATCACCAATATCTGCCGCTGCGGCACCTACCCCCGCATCCGCGCGGCCATCCGCCGGGCGGCGCGGATCATGGAAGGGCAGGAACGAATCGCCGCCGCCCCTCCCCCCGGCATCACACCGGAAGACGCCGCCCGCGCCGTTCCCGCGCTGCGCGGCCAATAGCGCCTTTCGCGGCGCGCCATTTCATCATATTGCAATTCTGTCTGACAGCTGAACCCGCAGTTCAGAAACACGTCATGCGCGGGATGATAGACCGTCATCATGCAGGGAGGATTGCCTCCCGTTCGAAGCCAGAAAGGCATCATGATGAAGAAGGAGTTCCTTATTGCCGGGCTGATCGGCGCCACCTTGCTGGGCGCCAACCCGGCGGTGCTGTCCGCGCAGGAACGCGAACGTCCCGCCCAGCGCTGGAGCGCCCCGGCCAATCGCCCGGCGCCGGCCCAGCGCAGCGAGCCGCGCGCCAACCCCGGCGTTGCGCAGCGTATGGAAAGGGCCGAGCGCCCTCGCATGGCCCAGCCGCGCGACCAGTCCACCCCCCGCTTCGGGGCAGGGAGGACGGAGCGCGTTCGCGAGCGTGCGGCGACCGGCGAGAACCGCGCCTTCCCGCGCCAGAACGAGGGCCAGACCAGGATCCCGAACAGGGGGGAGCGGCCCGGCTGGACGCAGAACCGGCCGAACGACAATCGCCCGGCCGCCGGCGTCAATCGACCCGATCGCCCTGATCGGGCCACCCGTCCCGACCGGGTCAACCGCCCGGATCGTCCCGACCGTCCGCAGGGCTGGGTCCAGAACCGCCCGGATAACAGGAACGACAACAGGAACGACTGGCGCAACGACGACCGCCGCGACCGGGATCGGGACCGCAACCGGGCAGACTGGCGCGAGGACCGGCGGGATCGCGACCGGGCCGACTGGCGGAACAATAATCGCCCCGGTTTCGGCTGGGACGCGCGGGACCGCAACCGGGCGTCGGCGCGCTACAACTGGGATCGCGACTGGCGCCGCGACCAGCGCTACGACTGGCAGCGCTATCGCGACCGCAACCGGGACCGCTACCGCTATCGTTACACCGCGCCGCGCGGCTGGAGCTACGGCTATAGCCGCTTCTCGATCGGCATATCGATCTGGAGCGGCCTGTACAGCAGCAGCTACTGGATCAACGATCCCTATTATTACCGCCTGCCGCCGGTCCACGGCTCGCTGCGCTGGGTCCGCTATTATGACGACGCGCTGCTGGTCGACATCCGCACCGGCTATGTGGTGGACGTGATCTACGATTTCTTCTGGTAAGGCTCCCACGCTGACCGGAACGATGGTCCGGGGCGCGCTTCGCGTCCCGGACTTTTCTTTGCCCGCTTGCGAAGGGACGCGCGATCGCGCTACTCCTGCGCGCGATGTTCCGCCGCAAGCCCGCCCCCGCCACCGATATCGACGCCAATACGGACGATGGCGACCAGCCGTCGCGTCATCGCGCGCAGATCGGCAGGAAGGTAGCCGCCAAGCTTTCCCGCAACCCGATGGTCGCCCGCATGGAAAGCGAATGCCTGACCCTTTATATGCGCGACGATTTCGTCAGCCCGGCGGAATGCGCGCAGCTGCGCGCGGTCATCGATGCGGGCGCCCGGCCCTCCTCGCTCTTTTCCGGGACGGCGGAGGCGGATTACCGCACCAGCGACAGCTGCTCCATGGATCCGGGGGAACCGCCGCTCGACGCGATCGTCGCGCGCATCTGCGCGCTGATGGGGCTGGACCGGGCCTGGGGGGAAACCATCCAGGGCCAGCGTTACCAGGTCGGCCAGGAATATAAGTTCCATTGGGATTTCTTCCCCGTCAACACCGACTACTGGCCGCATATGCGCGCGCAGGGCGGGCAGCGCTGCTGGACGGCGATGATCTATCTGAACAGCGTGGAGGCGGGCGGCGAAACCTGTTTTCCCCATGCGGGCCTTTCCGTTCCCCCGCTGGAAGGGCGGCTGCTGATGTGGAACAATCTGCGCGAGGACGGCGCCCCCAATCAGGAAAGCCTCCATTCCGCCCAGCCGGTGGCGGCGGGCGCGAAATATGTGCTGACCCAATGGTTCCGCGAGCGGCCATGGAAGGCGCGGCCGGAATAGGCGCCTTCAAATCTTTCATTTGACTGAATCGGCCATTTTCAACCGGTTCAGGCCGACTCGCCCATAATGGCATCATCGACACGACACGGGGACGGTCGATCATTTGATGACTGTTATGGAGTGTTTTATGCGCAAGATGATCCTGTCGGTACTGATGGCCACCGTCGTCGTTCCGGTCGCCGCGATCCCGGTCGCCGCGTCCGCCCAGAGCGCGCGCGACGTGCGGGACGCCAGGAAGGATCTGCAGAAGGAACAGCGGGATCTCAACCGGGCCTATCGCCAGGGCGATCGCCGCGACATCCGCGAGGAGCGGCGTGACGTGCGCGACGCGCGGCGCGATTATGACCGCGAGCTGCGCGAATATCGGCAGAGCCACCGTTCCGTCTATGCACGAGGCAACTGGAAGGCCCCGTTCCGCTATCAGCGCTGGAATACGGGCGCGCGCATCGGCGCCAGCTATTACGCGCCCCGCTATTACATAGCCGACCCGCAACGCTACCGCCTGCGTCCGGTCGCATCCAACCTGCGCTGGGTCCGCCATTATGACGACGTGCTGCTGGTCAACATCCGCACCGGCCGCGTGATGGAAGTGCATCGCGGCTTCTTCTGGTAAGCGGATATCCGAACAGATTGCCCTCCCCGGCGCCTCGCGCTTCGGGGAGGGTTTTCGTTGATGGCTATCTTCTACACCGTCACCCCGGCGCAGGCTGGGGTTTTAGGCCATGTCGCACGCCGTCTCCTGAGATGCCGGCCTGCGCCGCGAGAGGGACCGCTCAGCCTGCCTTGTCGAGCGCCTGCGCGATCAGGCGGCGGCTGTTTTCCACCCCGTAAAGCGCGATGAAGCTGCCCATGCGCGGGCCCTGATCGGCGCCCAGCAGGGTCTGGTACAGCGCCTTGAACCAGTCGCGCAGCTGCTCGAACCCGTAATGCGGGTCCTTGCCGATGGTGTAGACGATGTTCTGGATCTCCTCGGCGGAGGCATCGTCCGGCAGCGCCGCCAGTTGCGCGTCCAGCTCCCGCAGCGCCGCCGCCTCATTTTCGTCGGGCGCGCGCCGCTTCAGCGTCGGAGCGATGAAATCGCGATTATAGGCGAGCGCATTGCCGACAAGGCCCGCAAGCTGCGGATAGGTGTCGGACGAGGCGTTGGGCACATAATTGGCGAGATAGGCCCAGACCTGATCGGCGGTCGCATCCGCGCCCATCACGCCGACAAGGTTCAGCAGCAGGCCGTAGCTGACCGGCAGCGCCTCGGCCGGGACCGCGCCATTGTGGATATGGTGGACGGGGTTACCCAGCTTCTTGTCGAGCGGCTGCCCGGCATAATTGCCGCGGAACTGCTCATATTCGTCGACCGCGCGCGGAATGACGCCGATATGCAGCTGCTTGGCGCTTTTCGGCTCGCGATAGGCATAGAAGGCAAGGCTTTCCTCGCTGCCATAGGTCAGCCATTCCTCAAGGGAAAGGCCGTTGCCCTTGGACTTGGATATCTTCTCGCCCTTCGCATCGAGGAAGAGTTCGTAGATCAGCCCTTCCGGCTTGCGGCCGCCCAGCACCTGCGCGATCTTGCCGGACTGCACGCCGCTGTCGGTCAGGTCCTTGCCGTACATCTCGTAATCGACGCCGAGCGCGACCCAGCGCATCGCCCAGTCGACCTTCCATTGCAGCTTGGCGCCGCCCGACAATATGCAATGCTCGATCGTCTCGCCTTCGTCCTCGAAGCGGATCAGGCCCTTTTCGGCGTCCACCACCTCGACCGGCACCTGAAGCACGATGCCGGATTTCGGGCTGACCGGCAGCACCGGGGAATAGGTCGCCGCGCGCTCGGCCCGCAGCGTCGGCAGCATGATATCCATGATCGCCTGATAGTGGCGGAGCACGCCGCGCAGCGCATCGTCGAACGCGCCGGAGCGATATTGCTCGGTCGAGGAGCGGAATTCATAGTCGAAGCCGAAGCGGTCGAGGAATTCCCGCAGCATCGCGTTGTTGTGATGGGCGAAGCTTTCGAACTTGCCGAACGGGTCGGGAATGGCGGTCAGCGGCTTGCCCAGATGCCCGCGCAGCATCGCCTGATTCGGGACGTTGTCGGGCACCTTGCGCAGGCCGTCCATGTCGTCGGAAAAGGCGATAAGCCGGGTCGGCACGTCCGACATCGCCTCGAACGCGCGGCGGACCATGGTGGTGCGCAACACCTCGTTGAAGGTGCCGATATGCGGCAGGCCCGACGGGCCATAGCCGGTTTCGAACAAGGCATAGCCTTTTTCGGGCACCGTCCCGCCCAACCGTTTCACGACCTTGCGCGCTTCCTCAAAGGGCCAGGCCTTGGAGGCCAGGGCGGCTTCGCGCAGTTCGGGGGTGGAAACGGTGGCAACGGTCATGATCGGAACTTTTCTCTTGTCTTGAATTTCTGCGCCCCCCCTTAGAGCATTCTGAAGTTGGCTGGAACAGCCGACGGCTCGCAGAATGCGGAAAACAAAATTAGAGCGGCGACCGATTCACTCTGATCGGGCCACCGCTCTAGCGGGCGCGTGCCGGGATTTTAAGCCAAAACTGATCCTATCCGATAATAAGCGCGGCCGGAACGCGTTCATCATGCTTTACCGGCGATTAACCCCGACGGGCTATATCGGGCTAACCATGACACACGCCCTTCCCCATGCCTCCGCCGCCGCCCATGATCGCCGGGCGGGCCGCATCGCGGTCGATATTCCGGTGACGATCACCAGCGTTCTTTCCAGCCCGGCCGAAGCCTCGCTGGCCAACCTGACCGAGCAGGGCGCGCTGATCATCGGCACGACGCTGCCCAAGGGATCGCCGTTCCAGATCGAATATGCGGGGCAGGTCGTCTATGCGACGGTGATGTGGGCCGAGGAGGACCGCTTCGGCGCGCGCTTCCCGCTGGAGCTGCATGACGGCCCGCTGCACGACAGGCTGGCGCAGGCCCGTGCTGAGCAACAGGCGCCCGCCGCCGCTCCGCCCCGCCGCCGGGAAGCGGGCATCCCGTCGCCGCTGGCGCGGCCCCTGCGCCCCGCCGGAGGCTTCGGCCGCCGGGGCATCGGCTGATCGCATTCCCCCACATCGCGAAAATAGGCCGGAGCGGCAAAGCGGGTCATCCGCGCTCTAATCCGGTTCCATCGGAGCCGGATAGCGTCTAGAGCGGGGGCGTGATCGCTCTTCCTCCCCTTCCCGCGCTGCATGCCAGCCATGCCGGCGTCTGGCTTCATGACGGCGAAAGCACCCGCGCCGTTTCGCGGGGGGAAGCCGTCGCCCGCGCCGCCGAAACGCCGGTGCTGCTGCTCAACGCGCCGCTGACCGGGCAGCGGCTGGGCTATGGCGATCTGTCCGGGCTCGACCTGCTGGAACTGTGGGCCTTCCTTTTCCCCGCCCGTTTCCTCGTGCCCACGCCCAAGGGGCTGGCCGAAGCGGTCGGCCTTTCCCCGCCGCAGCGCGAGCAGGACGTGCCCGCGCTGCTGAGCGAGGCTACCCGGCTGCTGCTGGAGCAGGTCGCGGGCGATGCCCCCTGGCCGGAGCGCGAAGGCGCATGGACCGCTGCGCAATCGCTCCACCGGCTGCGCTGGTCGTGGGCGCCGCTGGTCGCTTCCGCAATCCCCCGGCCAGAGCAGGGCGAACGCTGGCTCTTTTCCCGCCTGCCCGAATGGGAGGAGGAAGCGCCCCGCCCCGCCCCGCGCCCGGTCGCGCTGACGCCCGAGGAGATAGGGGAGCGCCTCTCCGGCCTGACCGGCGCCAATGCGGAAACCCGGCCCGGCCAGCGCGACTATGCGCTCGCCGTCGGCGCCGGCTTCGCCCCGCGCCAGCATCGCGACCGGCCCAATATGGTGCTGGCCGAGGCAGGCACCGGCATCGGCAAGACGCTGGGCTATCTCGCACCCGCCTCGCTCTGGGCCGAGCAATCCGGCGGCACCGTGTGGATTTCCACCTATACCAAGGCGTTGCAACGGCAGCTCGACGCCGAAACCCTGCGCCTGCCCGATCCCCCCACAGGGAAGCGGACGGGCCGCGTCGTGGTGCGCAAGGGGCGGGAAAATTATCTCTGCCTGCTGAATCTGGAGGATGCGCTGCAAGGCGGCTTTACCGGGCGCGCCGCGATCCTCGCGCAACTGGCCGCGCGCTGGGCTTCCTACAGCAAGGACGGCGACATGGTGGGCGGCGACCTGCCCGGCTGGCTGCCGACGCTGTTCCGCCGCAACGGCTCGACTGCGCTGACCGACCGGCGCGGCGAGTGCATCTATGCCGGGTGCCCGCATTATCGCAAATGCTTCATCGAGCATGGCGTGCGCGCGTCGGCCCATGCCGATATCGTCATCGCCAATCATGCGCTGGTGATGATCAACGCCGCGCGCGGACGGGAGAGCGGCAATATCCCCACCCGCATGATCTTCGACGAAGGCCATCATATCTTCGACGCCGCCGATTCCACCTTCGCCCTCGCGCTGACCGGGCAGGAGGCGATCGAGCTGCGCCGCTGGGTGATCGGGCCGGAGGGAAGCTCGCGCGGCCGTCGCCGGGGCCTTGCCGCCCGCCTCGCCGACGTGACAAGCTATGACGGCGAAGGGGCGCGGGCGATCGAGCAGGCGCGCGAGGCCGCGACCTCGCTCCCGTCCGACGATTGGCTGAAGCGCGTGACCGGCGGCGAGCCTTTCGGTCCGCTGGAAAAGTTGCTTGCCGCATGCCGGTCCCACGTCTTCGCCCGCGCCGAGGACGGCAAGGCCGATGTCGATGCCGGCTATGGCCTCGAAACCGAGTTGGCCGAACCCGACGGCGATCTGGTCGAGGCGGCGATGGAGGCCGCGCAGGCGCTCGACGCGCTGCTGCGCCCGCTCAACCATCTGGGCAAAAGGCTGGAGGCGATCCTTGCCGAAGGGCCCGACTGGATGGACGGCCCCGCCCGCGCGCGGATAGAGGGCGCGATCGCCTCGCTGGGCTGGCGGGCCGATCTGGTGTCCGGCTGGCTCGCGATGCTGGCGCGGATCGGCGGGCCCAACGACCCGGATTTCGTCGATTGGCTGGCGGTCGATCGCTATGAGGGGCGCGAATATGATATCGGCCTGCATCGCCACTGGCTCGACCCGACCCGCCCCTTCGCGCAAACGGTGCTGAAGCCCGCCCATGGCGTCGTCCTCACCTCCGCCACGCTGCGCGGCGGCGACGGACACTGGCCGACCGCCGAAGCGCGCAGCGGCGCGCCGCATGTCGGCGCCGCGCCGATCCGGTTCGAGGCGGCCAGCCCGTTCGACTATGCGTCGCAGGCCGAGGTGCTGATCGTCACCGACATCAAACGCGGCGATATCGGCGCGCTGGCGGCGGCTTATGCGCGGCTGATCGAGGCGGCGCAGGGCGGCACGCTGGGCCTGTTCACCGCGATCCGCCGCCTGCGCGCGGTGCATGCGCGCATCGCCGACCGGCTCGCCCGCGCCTCGCTGCCGCTCTATGCGCAGCATGTCGATCCGATCGACACCGGCACGCTGGTCGATATCTTCCGCGACGACATGCGCGCGTCGCTGCTCGGCACCGATGCGCTGCGCGACGGGGTGGACGTGCCGGGCCATTCACTGCGCCTGCTGGTGATGGAGGGCGTGCCGTGGTCCAAGCCCACCGTGCTGCACGCCGCCCGCAAGCTCGCCGCGCAGGGGCAAGGCGGCGGCAACGCCTATGACGACGCCCTCATCCGCGCGCGCCTGGCGCAGGCGTTCGGGCGGCTGATCCGCCGCGCCGACGACCGGGGCAGCTTCGTCATCCTGTCCGCGGCGATGCCCAGCCGCCTGCTCAGCGCCTTCCCCGCCAATGTCCCCATCCGCCGGATGACGCTGGACGAGGCGGTAATTTCGGTCAGCGAACGACTTGGATTTGCAACCCCGTTGGTGCATCAGACGGGGGAATCGGGAATGAAGCAGATATGAAAACCCTCACCTTGTTGCGTCACGCGAAATCGTCATGGGATGATGCGGTCGCCCGCGATTTCGACCGCCCGCTCAACGAAAAGGGCCGCAAGGCCGCGCGCGCGATGGGCAGCAGGGCAAAGGCGATGGGGCTGAAGGCGGATCGCCTGATCGCTTCCCCCGCCGCGCGGGTGACGCAGACGCTGGACAGCTTTTTCGAGGGGCTGGGCCGTGTGATCGAGCCGGTATGGGACCAGCGCATCTACCTCGCCTCCTTCTCCACGCTGCTCGACGTCATCCACGAAACCGCCGCGTCGGTCGATCATCTGATGCTGGTCGGCCATAATCCGGGGCTGGAGGACCTGATCCTCGATCTGGTCGCCGATGACGGCACGTCGCCGCTGCGCGATATCGTCGAGGCGAAATTCCCCACCGCCTGCCTCGCGCAGATGAGCTGGCCGGGCGACGGCTGGGAAACGCTCGTCCCCGGCGCCGGCGCGCGTCTCGACACCCTGACCCGCCCACGCGACCTCGACCCCAGGTTTGGCCCGGATCATTGAGGGGGTGGCGGTGGTGGCTGGGTATAGCCGCAAACGGATGATGGCTTTCAACCAATCCTTGCCATTCCTATCCCGTCATGCCAGCGAAGGCTGGCATCTCACGAGGCGGCGCGCGGCATGGCCTGCGACCCCAGCCTTCACTGGGGTGACGGTAAAGGCGGAAGTCCGCTCTCCACCCCAAAACGGACTTTCGATCAACCGTGACGCGACTATCCGCGCCTCATGCATACGCCCCGCTCACCCCTTGGTGTCGAGCGCGGTGCGGAGCTTTTCCTGAATAGCTGTCAGCCTGCCCAGCACCTGCGCATTGGCGGCGATGCGCGTGGGTGGCAGCATATCCGCCTCCGCCGCACTCTCCGGCCCGGCATCCTCCGGCGGCAGCGAAAGCTCCGCAGCCCGCTGCGGCGCCCCCTTTGCGGCAAGCGCCTGCTGCGCGCCCTTCACGGTATAGCCTTCCACATTAAGCAGGCGATGAATGGCGCGGGCCAGTTCAACATCGTCGGGACGATAATAGCGCCGGTTTCCTGCGCGCTGCAACGGACGCAGCGCCGGAAAGCGGCTTTCCCAATAGCGTAATATATGATGGGGTACGCCCAGTTCTTCGGCCAGTTCACCGATAGTCAGAAAGGCGCCGTCCTGCTTTGCCATGGCGATCATGTTGCACCTATCCCCATGGATCGGTCAACACTAATAGCGCCATGGCGTATCAGCGCGGGACGCCGCCTGCCCGAAAACTCAGTCGCGGGCGACCTGTTCCCGCATGATCTGGCTGGGCCGGAAGGTCAGCACGCGCCGCGCCTCGATGGGAACTTCCACGCCCGTCTTGGGATTGCGGCCGATGCGGCGGTTCTTGTCGCGCAGCACGAAGGTGCCGAAGCCGGAAATCTTGACATTCTCGCCATCGGCCAGCGCGTCGCACATCAGGTCGATGATCTGCTCCACCAGCTTGGCCGATTCAGCGCGAGAGAGACCTATCCTCGCATTCATCGTCTCGGCCAGGTCCGCCCTCGTCAACGTGCCAATTTCCGCCATACACCACCCCACCTCTCACTAATTCGGTCCACTTGGGCCCACATTCCCGAACAACGATCAAGTTGCAAGGTTTTCAGGGGCCTCCACCAGGCCCCGGCGAACCACATAGGCACAAATTGACCGGATTTTACATTTCTCCTAGTAGCGGAGCAGACAGGCGCCCCAGGTAAACCCGCCGCCCATCGCCTCCATCACCACCACATCACCCCGCTTGATGCGCCCGTCGCGCACCGCCAGATCGAAGGCGAGCGGGACGGAGGCCGCGGACGTGTTCGCGTGCTGGTCCACCGTCATCACGACCTTTTCCCGCGCCAGCCCCAGCTTGCGCGCGGTGCCCTCAAGGATGCGGGCATTGGCCTGATGCGGGACGACCCAGTCGATATCGGCCGCGGTCATGTCCGCCAGCGCGAGCACTTCCTGCAACACCGACGCCAGATTGACGACGGCGTGACGGAACACCTCCTGCCCCTTCATCCGCAGCTTGCCCACGGTGCCGGTGGTCGAAGGGCCGCCGTCGACATAGAGCAGCTGGTTGTGGCGCCCGTCCGCGTGCAGCTTCGCGGCCAATATGCCGCGCTCGCCGTTTTCGCTCTCCTCGGCGGCCAGCACCATCGCGCCCGCGCCGTCGCCGAACAGCACGCAGGTGCCGCGATCTTCCCAGTCCAATATGCGGCTGAAGGTTTCCGAGCCGATCACCAGCGCGCGATTGGCCGCGCCGGACCGGATCATGCTGTCCGCGACCGTCACCGCGTAGAGGAAACCGGAACACACCGCCGCGACGTCGAACGCCACGCAATCGGCAATGCCCAGATCCGCCTGCACCTTGGTCGCGGTGGCGGGAAAGGTCTGGTCCGGCGTCGCCGTCGCCAGGATGATGAGGTCGATGTCCGACGCCTCCAGCCCGGCCGCGTCGAGCGCCTGCCGCGCCGCGCCGGTGGCGAGCGTCGAGGTCGTCTCTCCCTCCCCGGCGATGTAGCGGGTGCGGATGCCCGTGCGTTCCCGGATCCATTCGTCGCTGGTGTCGACCTGGCCAGCCAGTTCGTCATTGCTGACGGCGCGGGCGGGCAATGCCGAGCCGGTGCCCAGAACAACAGCGCGCCGAATCATTGTGCAACCGCCTCCGCTTTACCGAATGTGTTGATGCGGGCGATGTCGCTCGCGATGCGCTCGGTGATGTTTTCCTCAACCAGGCGAGCGGCCACATGCACTGCATTGGCGACGCCGGTCGCATTGGCGCCGCCGTGGCTCTTCACCACCACGCCGTTGAGGCCAAGGAAGACCGCGCCATTATGGACATTGGGGTCGAGATGATGGCGCAGCAGATGCATCGCCGGTTTGGAAATCAGGAAGCCGATCTTCGAGCGCACAGAGCTGGTGAAGGCGCGGCGCAGCAGGTCGGTGACGAAGCGCGCGGTGCCCTCCGCCGTCTTCAGCGCGACATTGCCGGAAAAGCCGTCGCTGACGATCACGTCCGCCTCGCCGCTCGCCAGCTTGTCGCCCTCGGTGAAGCCGTCGAAGCTCATCGCCAGATCGGCATGGCCGCGCAGGATCGCGGCGGCCTCGCGGATCTCGTCGGTGCCCTTCAACTCTTCGGTGCCGATGTTGAGCAGGCGCACGCGCGGCCGTTCAAGGTCCATCGCGACGCGCGCATAGGCCGCCCCCATGACGGCGAACTGGACGAGGTTGCGGGTGTCGCATTCGGTGTTGGCGCCCAGATCGAGCATCACCACGTCATTGGCGCCCAGCGTCGGCAGCAGCGCGGCGAGCGCGGGCCGGTCGATGCCCGGCATGGTGCGCAGCGCCAGCTTGGCCATCGCCATCAGCGCGCCGGTATTGCCCGCCGAAACAGCGGCGCCGGCGTCGCCTTTCTTGACCGCCTGAATGGCAAGACCCATCGATGTGGACTTGGCCTTGCGGATCGCGACCGCCGGCTTTTCATTGCCGTCGACCACTCCGTCGCAATGGAGGATCTCCGAAGCGGCGCGCAGATTGGGGTGGTTGTCGAGCGCGGCCTTGATCCGCGCCTCGTCTCCGAACAGCTTGAAGCGCAGGCCATCATGGCGACGACGAGCTTCCGCGATGCCCGCCATCATCACGCGCACGCCCTCGTCGCCGCCCATCGCGTCAATGGCGATATGCGGCCTGCTGTTCACCCTGTTCCCCTATGTATAGAAGTCGATCAGGCCCCGACGGCGATGACTTCACGGCCATTATAGTGGCCGCAGGCATTGCACAGGTGATGCGGGCGCTTCAGTTCGCCGCAGTTGGAGCATTCCTGATAGGCCTCGACCTTCAGCGAATCGTGGCTGCGGCGCATGCCGCGCTTGGAGGGAGTCGTTTTCCGCTTGGGAACAGCCATCTCGGCACCTGTATCCGTTAAATAAAATCAAACCCAAAACGATATTCGGACCGGCCCGACGCTGGCCCCGACATGAGCGGCGGGCGCCAACGCAAACCGCATGCTCCATCGGAACGTCCCGGTTATCGCGAAGTCCTGCGCCTATAGCGCTTTTTCGCGGACAAGCAAGTCTTTCCTTGGCCTTTCTCTTCGACCGCCGGCGGCTTGCCCGATCACTGGCCGCCCGATCATTGCCCGGACGCGAGCGCCCTGTCGCCGACGAACGGATTGCTCGCGCGTTCATGGCCGAAATTGCTCATCGGGCCGTGGCCGGGCACAAAGGCGACGTCGTCGCCCAGCGGCCACAGCTTCTGCGTGATCGCGTCGATCAGGTCCTGATGATTGCCGAGCGGGAAATCGGTGCGGCCGATCGATCCCTGGAACAGCACGTCGCCGACGATCGCTAGCCGCGAGGGCGCATGATGGAAGACGACATGGCCGGGCGTGTGGCCGGGGCAGTGGATCACGTCCAGCACCAGGTCGCCCACCGTCACCGTGTCGCCGTCGTGCAGCCAGCGCTGCGGCTCGAACGGGCGGCCCTCGATGCCGTAGCGGCGGCCGTCATCCTCCAGCCGGGCGATCCAGAAGCGGTCGTCCTCCTGCGGCCCTTCGATCGGCACGCCGAGTTCCCCGGCCAATATCCCGGCCTGCCCGCAATGGTCGATATGGCCGTGGGTGACGAGTATCTTCTCGATCGTCACGCCTTGGTCGGCCGCCGCCTTCTTCAGCCGGTCGAGATCGCCGCCGGGATCGACGAAGGCGCCCTTGCCGGTGCTGGTGCACCAGAAAAGCGTGCAATTCTGCTGGAGCGGGGTCACCGGGATGATGGCGGCGCGCAGCGGGGGGACGGACGGAGGGACAGGGGCGGTCTGGTCGTTGCTCATGCGCGCTGATGTGGAGGAGCGGCGCGCGCCTTGCAAGAGGCAGCGCGTTCAGGAAAGCACGCGCGAGGCCCAGACCACGCGCCCGACGATATCGACCAGCTTGCGGTCGACATCCTCCCAGGACGGGAAATGCGGGTTGTCGCTGGAAATGGTGAGCGCCTTGCGCCCCTTGCGCGGGGAAAGGGCGACGCGCTTGACCATCAGCATGGTGTCGAGCCGCAGCACGTAGATGCCGTCGCGCAGCCGGTCCACGCCGTCGCCGCGATCGACCATGATCGTGTCGCCATTGTTGAGCGTCGGCGCCATGGATTCGCCTTTTACATCGATAATGGAGAGATTTTCCGGGTGCAGGCCCAGCCGTTTCAGCCATTGCCGGTCGAAGCCGATCACATCGGACGGCCACTCTTCCCCGGCGATCGCGCCGGTGCCCGCCGAGGCTTCCAGCGCCAGCTTCGGAACCTGCGCGGTGGCGGCGGAAACCGGCCTTTCCGGGGCCCTTGCGCGGGAGGGAGCGACAGCGCTCCGCCGCTCCGGCGCGCCGAGCAGGCCTTCGTCCACGCCGAAAAACTCCGCCAGCACCCGCCGGTCGCGCTCATCGAGCCTGCGCGGCGTACCGCGCTTTATAAACTGTTGAATATAAGCGGAATTTCTTCCCAGCAAGCGGGAAAGGGCGCCATAGTTGGTGCCATGCTCCGCAATCAGGCTCGCGAGAATTTCACGCGGGGAATCCTCATCCATATCTGCTCCACAATGATAGGACTTCTCCTCGACATGTAGGATTTCGGAGGAAATATAGGATTATTCCTATCCCGTTCTTCCTATTTCCTTCCTCACCCCAAGACCCTGAAGGAGTGTTCCGCATGTCAATTTTGAGGCGAATCGAAAAATTTCTGAGAGACACCGGCATGGCTCCTACCCGGTTCGGGCGGGACGCCGCGCGCGACCCGCGCCTGGTGTTCGACATCAGAAACGGCAGGGAACCGAGCGCCCGGATGATTCGCAGGCTGGAACATTTCATGTCCATCTTCCAACGCGGAGCCATCAGCCAATGACCCACCCGAAACCAAGCAACGCCGTCACGGTCCCCGCCACCCGCCAGCGCCACAGATTGCGGTCGCGCGAATGGCCCCGGCCGCCGAGGAAAGACCCGCATACAAGGGTGATAGCACAGCTTCTGGACCTCGCCGGGACAGATTCATCCGTTATCGCCACATCCTCCCGCCCATGGGCCAGCGCCACTTTCGTGGGCGCGCGGCATGTCGTCGTGCTGAGGCTGAAGGGACCGGACAACGCCGCGCGCGCCGCGACGCTGGCCGGCCGCCTGCCGGACGCGGAATTCTCGATCACCGGTCACATCGTCGCCGATGCCTGCGCCGACGAGCGTCGCCCCGCCGCCGATGGCTCGGAAACCGTGATGCGGCTGTCCATCCTCACCATCGAGGACTGGTAGGGATCAGCCGGCTCTGGCGGCGGCCCGCAGCGCCGCCAGCGCACGCTGCAAATCCTCGCCCGCCGGCCCCGCTGCCGGCCCCGACCCAACGGACGAACCGTCATGCCCCGCCTGCTCGCCGCCTTGCCGTCCCTCGCCCGCCCGCGCCAGCTTCTTGCGATGCAGTCCGCGCTCCAGCCGGTCCACCAGTTGCTGGATGGTCGGCAGCGACGCGGGCGGAGCAGAAGGCGGGAATTCCGCCTCGTCGTCGCCGGCATAGATGGCGGTCGCGGCGGGCGCGTCTTCCTCGTCTGCCTCCGGGCTTTCGGCGCGGGGGCGTCCGCCGTTCAGGATGCGGCTCATTTCCTGCTCGATGAGGTTCCACGGCAGCGGTTCGGGCGCGCGCGGCGGGGCGATGTCCGCCTGCTCCTCCTCTTCACCCTCCGGCCGCCGCCACGCGTCCGGGCGGATCGGCGCAACGGGCGGCTCCGCTTCCGGCGCCGGTTCCTCCTGCTGCGGGGCAGCCATGGCGGCCTCCTCGACCGAAGGCAGCGCCTCCTCGCCCAGATCGCGACGCGCGAACAGGGGCTGCCGCGCGGGCGCATCGGGATGGGAATCGGACCGGCGCAACACCGGCGCGTCGGTCAGCAGCGGCGTGTCGAGCCGATGTTCCAGGCTGGCGGGCGCCTCCGCCTTCTTTCCCCTGGTCAGCGACGCCAGCCGGGCGAAAAGGAAACTCGCGCCCCTTTCCCGGCGCCTGCCCGCCGACCGGCCGCCAGCGGCGCCCCAGGGCAGGACCAGCGCGATCACCACCGCGCAGGCGCTGGCCGCGGCCAGCGTCAGCAGCAGCCGCGCCGTGTCGCCCAGCGGCGGGGCAAAGGCCGGGAACCGTTCGGAAAGGCCGCTGGTCGCCAGCGCCAGTTCGAACAGCGAAAGCGGAAGGATATAGGCCACGATCCCGCCGCCGAGGGCGGCAAGCGCGATCAATATCAGATTGGCATCGCGTCTTTTCACCTGAACAATCCTATTTCTCATCCACCGGATTTTTTCGTACCATGCGCCCTTTCAAGCAGATTTTGGTAAACAGGTTCATAACGCCTGATGTTGGATGCCCAGTTCCGCTCCCGCTCGACAAAAGCCCGCGCCGCCGACCGGCGCTCGTCCCAGATGCCGCGGTCGTCCAGCAGGCGGCCGAGCGCCTCCGCGATGGAGGCCGGGTCATCCGGCGCGAACAGGGTAGCCGTGACGCCGTCCTCTATCAACTCGCGATGACCGCCGACCGAGGACGCCGCCACCAGCCGCCCCTGCGCCATCGCCTCCAGCGGCTTCAGCGGCGTGACCAGATCGGTCAGGCGCATGGATTTGCGGGGATAGGCCAATATGTCGATCAGGCTGTAATAGCACTCCACCTGATCGTGCGGCACCCGCCCGACGAAGCGGATCGCGCCCGCCGCCGGGGACGCCGCCGCCTGCGCGCGCAGATCCTGCTCGCGCGGGCCGCCGCCCACCAGCAGCAGCCGCGCGCGCGGACGCCGGGCGGCGAGCATCGGCATGGCGGCGATCAGGTCGTCCAGCCCTTCATAATCGTAAAAACTGCCGATGAAGCCGATCACCTCGACATCCTCGTCCAGATCCAGTTGCGCGCGCAGCGCGGGATCGGGCGGAACGGGGGTGCCGAACATCTCCATGTCGACGCCATTGGGGGAAACGACGATCTTCGCCGGATCGACGCCGCGCGCGACCAGATCGCCCTTCAGCCCCTCGCAGATCACCGCCACCGCATCGGCCCGCCGCACCGCCCGGCTTTCCAGCCACCGCGTCGCGCGATAGCGCAGGTCGCCTTCCGTGCCGGTGCCGTTGCCGACCGCCGCATCCTCCCAGAAGGCGCGGATCTCGTAGAGCAGCGGAATGCCGTGCCGCCGGGCGACCCGCTGCGCGGCGATCGCGTTGAGCACCGGGGAATGGGCGTGGAGGATATCGGGCCGCCAGCGCCGCACCAGCGCCTCGATCGCCGCCTCATGATCGGCGATTTCCCGCCATTCGCGCAGCGCCGCCATGCCGCCGCGACGCGCGGCCGTGGTGCGATGGAAGGTGAGGCCGTCGATGCTCTCCTCCTCCGGCCCCGGCGCGGTGTGGCGGTGGCCGGTAATGCCCCGGACCTCCCACCCCTTGGCGACCTGCGCCCGCAATATCGCGCGGGTGCGGAAGGTGTAGCCGCTGTGCAGCGGCAGGCTGTGATCGAGAATGTGCAAGATACGCGTCATGACCGGCCGTGCTTTGCCCGAAAAGATTTAACGCCACGTTATATATAGGCGCGGTTTTCTGCGGTGTGCAGGCGAAGTTTTCCAAAGTTTGAAAGTTCATTTGCTGTTCCCCTGCCATTTCAGGATGGCGGCTTTACCCAATTTCGATTGGCTCCGGCGGCGCGCGTAGTGCTCGACCATCTGCAAGGATTGGCCGCTGATGGCCGCCGTCTCGGCTGCGCTGCATCCTGCTTCTAGGAGCGCATTGACCGCGTTTTTGCGCAGGCCATGCGGCACGATTTTAACCCCATTTTGGATGCAAAATGCCTGCAGGGCTTTCCGCACGCGATCGACCCTCGACCGCTCCGGCCCATTATCCAGAATGCAGCCAAGACTCTTCGGGTGCTGCGCCAGTTCGGCGGCTAAGGATTCGTGGATCGGGATGCGCAATGTGGCACCCGTTTTTTCCTGCGTGAGGATAATATCGTCACCGCCTACGTCGCGCCACGTTAGGCGGCAGACATCGCCGATCCGCTGCGCTGTATAATAGAGCAGATGTGTGGCGAGCCTCACAAGAGCATCATCAGTGCTTAACGCAGCCTGCAACGCTTCCTCCGGCCACGGCTGATGCTCGCCCAAATCAAACGGCGTTATATCCTGAAAGGGATTGTTGGTGATATGGCCGCGCTTCCTCGCCCATGCATAACAGGCGCGGGATGACTTCAGGACCATGTTCGCTGCGGCTGGCCGGTCAGCCATCTTGTCCAGCAGCAGGACGATATCTTTACGTTCGATCTGTTCGGCTGGGGCCACGCCAAGTTGGTCCACAAATTCGGCAAGGTAGATCCGATAGATTTTCTGGGTCGCGGGTTTCCGGTCATTGAACTGCGGGCTGGCAAAATACAGGTCGACCAGTTTCTTGACCGTCAGCAGCGCCTCGACATTTTCGCGGCGGCTGCGGTGTCCCAGTAGCGCAGCATAGATGCTCCCAAAGGAGCGGTCGGACGGATCGGGCAGGCGCTTCCAGATGCGCTTGCCTTTCTCATCCACCTGCCCGGTGTCGAAATAATAGTAGAAGCGGCCTTTTGCCTTCGTCCGCTTCACATATTGGATGATTCTAGCCATTGCCGTATAGCTTTGTTTGTGCCCGCCAATCGTTGGCTGTCGTGACATCGGCCTCCCCGGTCAGCCGCTCGATGAAGCGGTCTATCTCTTCCCGGCTCCAACGCGGCCCGCGCCCCATGTCTACAGGCATGGGCAAGCGACCGGCTGCAATCTCGCGCTCGAATTCAGCGGCGGACATGTCCACATAAGCGCAGGCGGTCTGCCGCTTCATGAGACGCGGCCATGTGCTGAACTGAATGCCCATGCTATCCATCCCCCTTTCCGGCGTCGATCCATAGAGGCAGGTTGCGCCATTTCTTCTCCGGCATGACGAACGGCATGGCGCGCGGTCGCCGGACCATCACATAGCCTCCTGATTGCGCCATATATCGGACCTGCCCACCATCTGCCGGGTGACAGCGGTCACGCCATATTTCCCGGTCAATCTGCATCGGGGCGGCCCTCCTCATATTCTGGCGGGTCCGGTAATCCAGCCCAAACCGCGCGATCATCATCAGTCGATGATCTGAGTCGCCGGATTTCATAAATGCCGCCAGCGACAAGAAAATCTGACGGCATCCGAAAGCGCGCGGTTTGCGTAGGAAAATCGCAGTCGTAGATCATGCATTCATAGCGCTTCTCACTCATCCCCACCTCCATCTGGCGCTACGACCTCAACGTCAGCCTCGCGCTTGATTACGGCGCTTTCCGGCACGCTGACATGAGCGCTGAACGCAGGTTCGTCGAACACAGATTCAGGCAATGTGAGGCGGACACGCACGGACACCTCGCCTCGCGCGAGTTTTCCAGGGCGCTTTGTCATGCGCTGGATGCCGTATTGAGACATGACGATATAGCAATCGTCGTGGATTTTACTCATCCCCACCTCCTGCGAGCGCATTGCGGCAGGCGGCTATCGCTGCCTCCATCTGGGTGACATCATCGCTGGGGTATTCCAGCGTCGAGCGGATCAGTCGGCCCGCGTCATCCTTTGCACAGCAGGAATCGAGCATGACGAAAAGTTCGCGCTCTATGACAGGCAGGGCGAGTGTTACCGCTGCCTCAAGGGCCTCGATGCGGTCGGCGGCTTCGAGGATCGCATGACTTCTGCCGAACCCAGCAACACCATGTTCGCGCGCGATCTCCCGCAGCCGCGCTTTCAGGTCATCGGTCATTTGCGTCTCCATTCACGGGCAGCAAGAATGTCATCAATCAACGCGAACCGCAGCTCCGCCACCT
>NZ_JACIDT010000005.1 GCF_014196495.1 Sphingobium jiangsuense | reverse complement strand
CCGGAGCCGCCGCCCACATGTCCCTTCATCATACTAACAATGTCAAAGATCCAGCCAACACCAGAGAAAACCATGCCCTCCCCCCAATCCAAAAACCAGGGAGAAATCCAATCCTCTATGTCGGCAACCATACACAGCGCTAACTCACCGTCAGCACCGCGTCGGTGAAACGCCATATATGGGGCAGGTGCCGGACCGTCAAACCCTTTTTGCATTTTTGTTGCACAAATTTTGGATGATCTATTCAAGCCGTTGAAATGCCGACTTATTTCCAGAGACAGCGACTGTGCTTTTTCTGCAAGCCGATCGAGACAGGCAGGATCGGCGCGAAGAATTTTTCCGGCGCCGCCCCTCCTCCGCCACCCTTGATCCCACCCCGCAGAGGACGGCTTTCCCGCGCAGATCCTCGGCATTCCGGTTCGTTCAGGGGCCGGAGGAATCGATCGCGACGATTCGAATCCGGCCCGGCGATTCCCCTTTCGAAAGCGACTCAGGCGTTCTGGATATAATCGCGCATGGCGGCCGCCTCGGCCTCGATGCGGTCGATCCGGTATTTGACCAGATCGCCGATCGACACGAAGCCGGTCAGCTTTCCGCCCTCCACCACCGGCAGGTGGCGGATACGACGCTTGGTCATCAGCGACAGCGCGGTTATCACGGCGAGATCGGGACCGACCGTGACCACCTGGCTGGTCATCAGCTCGCGCACCGGCTTGTCGAGCGCCTCCGCCCCCCGTTGCGCCACGCAGCGCACGATATCCCTTTCCGACAGCATGCCGACGACCTCTCCGCCGTCGATCACCGGCAAACAGCCGATACGGCGCTCCGCCAGCAGCGCGGCGGCCTGTTGCAGGCTGGCATCCGGTCCGATGCTGATAACCTGCCCCTTGCCGTTGAGAATCGCCGCAATCGTCATAGTCCACCTCCGTTCTGTCGACTCCGGTCTGTGCCGGTGGGTTGATGCTCCCATGTTTCTGGGCCAAAAGAAAGAGATGGCACGCAAGACCGCCCTGGACGATCCCCGGATCGCCGCAGCCGCCTGGGCCCGCTTCCGCCGGTTGATGCGGTGGATGGCGTTGGGCGGGGTCGCCTGCGTGCTCGCCGTGCTGGGCGTGCTCTACTGGATGGATACGCCGATGCCGCTGCACATGGTCATCGCGACCAGCATCGGCGTGTGGTGCACCTTCATGCTGGGCACGGGCCTGATGTCGCTGCTCTTCCTGTCGAGCGGAACGGGGCATGACGAGCAGATCGAGGATCTGCTGAAGAAGGAGATCGAGCACGACGGGGAGGACTGAGCGGCGGCGATTCCGCCCCTGCCCTTCCCCGCGCAACGCCTATTGGCGGCGATAGACGACGTCGAGGTTCGCTTCGCCATTGGCAGGCACCGTCACCGACCAGAGCTTGCCGCCGTCCTTGTCCTTCAGCCTGCCCGGCGTGGCGAGGTCGAAGCCGTCCAGCCGGGGGATTGCGATCTCCACCGCCGCCCCGGCATTCGTCGCATTGGTCAGCACCAGGCGATAGCGCCTTTCCTTCTCCGTCGACGCCGTTACCGTCTGGCTCAGGCGGAGCTGGTCGGAAAGCCCGGCCGCGATCTCCACCTTCTCGCCGATGGCGCGGTCCTTCATGGTCGAGTCGGCGAGCAGGAGCTCATCGCTGCTCCGCCGCCGCATCACCGCGACGCTGCCCGAAGGCAGCGGCAGGCCGAGGCCGCCCTTCTCGCGATTGTCCATCCGCAGCATGCGGGCGAGCGGAACGGAGGCGGTTTCCTCGCGCCACGGCTCCAGCGCCCCGGCATGGAAGGAGGTGAACGGAACGCCCTCGCGCTGGATCATCGCCACCTGCTTCTGCCCATTGGGGAGAACATCGACCGGCACCGGCACGCGATAGAGCTTGAGGTCACCCAGTTCCTCCTGCGCGGCGATGACGGAGAAGCCCGCCTTTTCGGTGCGCCTTTGGGCGGTGACCAATATGTCCGCCGTCGCCGCCATCATCGGCGCGGGCGGTGGCGGTGGAGGAGGCGGCGGGCCGGGCCGCGTGCTGGTGCTGTCCATCGGCCAGCAGGACAGGCGCAGCACCGGCGGGGGCGGCCGCTCCACCAACGCGTCGAAATCGCTGCTGCGATTGGGCTGCCCCGCGACCGCCAGCAGCTGCGCCCGGTCGAACTGCGCGCCATTGCCGTTGGCGACGGTCAGCCAGGCGAACAGGTCCAGCGTCCGCCCGTCCTCCGCGATGGTCGCGACATAGCTCGCGCCCCAGTCGAAGCCGGTGGCGAGATAGGTCAGCGTCACCTCGGCCTCGGTGGCCTGCGGACTGCGGGTCTGGACGGAGAAGGTGGGCTTGGCCGAAAGCCCCTCCGGCACGCGGTCATAGACCAGCGTTTCGGGCAGGCCGGAGCAGCGCAGCGCCTCTATGCCCTGCGGCGTTTCCAGCACCACCGCATTGTCGGGGCCGGAGCGGATGATCGCGTCGGTTTCGGTCACCCTGCCGGTCGCCCGGTCGGTGCGGCGCAGATGCACGCGATTGCCGAGGCTGCCGTCGAGCAGCGAGGCGGGCGAGAGCAGGCGGGCGTCGCGGTTCTTCTCCTCGATTCCGCCGGGCAGGCCGGTAACGACCGCACTCACCGCGATCATGCCGTCGGCCACGCCTTCGAAGCGCACCACCGCATCGCCCGCGGGCAGGCTGACCCGCCGCTTCTCGGAAATCAGCGCATAGCCGCGCAGCCAGCGCAGGTTGAAGCGCCCCTCCTCCCGGTTCGTATCGCGATAGACGGTGACGGAGGAGGAGAGCGGCGCTTGCGACACGACGACAGCCTGCTGCGCCAGCGCCGATCCGGGCGCCAGCGCCAGCAGCGGCGCGAGCCAGAGGCGGCGGAGCACCCCGGCCCTCGTCAATAGCGGGTTTCGAAGGTGGCGGTCACGGTCGCTCGGCCGTTGGCCGGAACCGGCACATGCCAGGCCACCGCATCGGCGCTGCGCCGCTCGCTCTTCAGCGATTCGCTGGCGATACGGGTATCGGCCCACGCGAAATCGAGGCCCTGCTGCACCAGATCGACCGTCACCGCATCGGGCCGCGCGTTGGTCAGCTCATAGCGCATGGTCGTGCGCCATTTGCTGTCGCCCAGCTTCTGCCGCTGCTCGACCACCGGCTGCACCTTGACGTCGAACGCCTTGCCGGTGGCGAGCGCGAGCTGGCTGCCCATCGGCGTGTGGCCGAGCTGGTTTTCGCCGGTGAACTGCGGCGCGCCGCTCGCATCCTTCTGGTAGAAGCGCACCGTCCCGGCGGGCAGCGCGTCGCCCAGCCCGCCGCTGGCGGAGGTCGAGAAGCTGACGACGCTGTCGGCGCTCTGCGCCTCGGTGCTGGTCGTCAGCCAGCCATTCACATATTCATAGCCCGCCCGCGCCGGAACCCCCTGCACGTCGAGGAAGCTGACCTGCTTGGTCTGGTTGCTGGCGATGGTGGTGCGGTTGGCGATGGGGTAGAGATAGAAATCGCCCAGCTGCTCGCGCCCCGCCGTCTCGGTGCCGGGGTTGCGGATGGAGGTCGCCGCCATGCCCGGCGGCATCGGGCGGCGGGCATAGGGCGTCGCCTGCCGCTGGTTCACGCTGCCCGCGACCAGCAGGGTGTTGGCGTTGGTGTAGGTGGTGCCGCTGGTGTTGGTGAGCGTCACCCAGCCCTGCACATCGACCTTGCCCGCCTTCGCATCGAACAGCGCGACATAATCGGCGCTCCACGCCAGGCCCGGCGTCAGATAGCGGATCGAGGCGGGACGCGTGCCCGCCCGGTCGCTGTTCACCCGCACCGAAAGGGTCGGACGGGCGCGCAGATTGGCGGGCACCTTGTCGAAGATCACGCGGACCGGCAGCCCGTCGTCGCGCAGCACCTCTATCCGGTTGCCGATCTGGAGGACGACGCCGCCATTGACCGCCAGCACCTTCGCCTGCTCGCGCGTTTCGGCGCCGCTGGCCGGGTTGGTGCGCACGATCGTCACCACCTGCCCCACCGCCTTTTCCATCAGCGTGTCGGGGCTAAGCAGGTCATAGTCGAAATTCTGTTCGACGATCGCTGCGCCGGGGGCGGAGAAGGAGAGGGTTTCCGGACGGATCTGCGCCGACACGTCGGGAAATTCGATGCGGCTGACCCCGCCGGGAATGCTCAGTTGCCGCACATCCTGCACCAGCGCCAGATTGTCGTTGTAGATGGTGACGGAAACGTCGCCCTGCGCGGTCGGTTCGCCGGTCTGGGCCTGCGCCGCCTGCATGGCCCCCATCATGGCCCCTGCCATCGCCAAAGCCGACAGGCCGGCCATGGTGAAACGGGTTGCGGTGAAACGAGCTGCCATTCGCGGTCCTCCTTCGTTGACGGCACCCTATGGCGCGGCGCCGCGCCGGTCCAGCCCCTGTTGCGCGGCGCGGCCCCTTCATCGTCCAAAGCGGATGATCGCAAGATGAACGAAAAAGGCGAAGGGCGACCCGATGGAACCGGATCGCCCTTCGCCATGATGCTGTTCGAGAGGGAAGCGGGCTTATTCCGCCGCTTCGGCCGCCTTGGGCCGACGGCCGCGACGGCGCGGCGCGGGCTTGTCCTCGCCGCCTTCGTCACCGGCGTCGGCGCCATCGTCATTGTCCGCGCGCGAAATGGCCGGCGGCAGCACCGCGAGGTCGAGGCCCGGCGAGTCATCCTCCGCCTTGGACTGGCGGGGCTTGCGGGCGCGGGTCGCGCGCTTGGGCGCGGCCTCTTCCGCTTCGGCCACGGCAGGAGCTTCGGGAGCGGCGGCGGGCGCCTCGACGGCGTCCTCCCGCTTTTCCTCTCCGGCCTCGCTACGGCGGGCGATCACGATCTTCTCGGCGCGGCGCGGGCGGCGCCGATCACCCCGCTCTTCGCCCCGCTCCTCGCCATCGTCCTCGGCGTCCGGGCGCTGGCGATTGTCGGCGCGGTCGGGACGCGGCGGGCGCGCGCGATCCTGACGGCCCGCATTGCGGGCGCGGCGGTCGTCGCCTTCATTGCCGATATCGTCGACATCGCCGGGCAGGGACGCGACGGCCAGATCGTCGCCCAGCCCCTCGCCGTCACCGGCGTCATAATCCAGCGCCTCGTCATTGCGGCGATAGCGCGCCTGCTGCTCTTCCTGCCGCGAACGATTGTCCGCGATCACGCGGAAATAATGGTCCGCGAACTGGAGATAATATTCGGTGTTCACCCGGTCGCCGGCAAGCTGGGCATCGCGCGCCAGATTACGATATTTTTCGAGCAGCTGGGGCGCATTGCCACGGGCCCGGCTGTCAATCCGGTTGCCGTTGTCGCCGCCACGATTGCCACCGTTCTGGCGACCATTGTTCCGGCCGCGATTGCGACGGCCGGCCTGACGATTATTGATCAATGGTGGATCCTTGCCTTCAATGCCATCCTTAACGCACTGCACCCGGCGGGCGTGTAGCGCCGCACCGGCTCGAACCGGTTTCCGGTCCGGGCTTCCTTCTTGCACCAGACAGTCCGCAGCCGTCCGACGAGATGGGGAGCCGACATTGCCCGGACTGCATTGGCCGGGCATCGCCTTTCCCCCTCCTAGACTCTCCCGGCCGAGAAACCAAGAAAATTCGTGCGGATCCTCACATCCTTTTGTCGGCGGATCACCGGCGCAGCATCAGGCAGCGCGCCCGCCCGGCCAGATCGCGGCGCAGTTCCACCGCGAAACCATGGGCGGCGAACAGGGCCGTGGCGCTATCCCCTTGATCATGACCGATTTCTATCAGCGCCAGCCCATCCGGCGCCATCAGTCCGGCCAGCCCCGCCGCGATGTCGCGGCAGGCATCCAGCCCGTCCTCGCCGGAAAACAGCGCGAGATGCGGTTCATGATCGATCACGTCGCGCGGCAATTGCGCCCGCGTCGAAATATAGGGCGGGTTGGCGAGGATCAGGTCGAATCTCTCGACGATGCCGTCGCACCAGTTGCCGGGTCGCAGCTGCGCGCGCGCTTCCAGCCCGCAGCGCCGCGCATTGGCGCGCGCGACGGCCAGCGCCTGCGCGCTGATGTCGACGCCAAGGCCGGTCGCGGCGGGCCACTGGTCCAGCGCGGCGAGCAGCAGCGCGCCCGATCCGGTGCCGAGGTCGAGGATGCGCGACGGCCCCTCGCTCCCCGCATAATGCCCGACCGCCGCCTCGATCAGCGTCTCGCTGTCCGGCCGGGGGGTCAGCACATGGGGCGACACGGCGAGCGTCAGCGTCCAGAAATCGCGCGTGCCGACGATGTGCGACACCGGCTCGTGCGCGGCGCGGCGCTCGACCAGCACGGCGAATCCCTCCGGCGCCTCCATGTCGCGCAGGCGCAGCAGCAGCTCGCCGCGGGACAGGCCCGCCGCATGGGCCATCAGCACCTCGGCGTCGAGTCGCGCGGTGTCGCTGACGGGACCGAGCCGTTCCGCCGCCGCGCGCAGCGCCTCGGCAGCCTTCACGCCGCGCCGTCCAGCTGCGCCAGCCGCGCCGCCTGATCCTCGGCGATGAGGGCGGAGATCACCTCATCGAGCGCGGGGCCTTCCAATATCTCCGGCAGGCGGTGCAGCGTCAGGTTGATGCGGTGGTCGGTGACGCGCCCCTGCGGGAAATTATAGGTGCGGATACGTTCCGACCGGTCGCCCGATCCGACCATCGCCTTGCGCGCGCCCGCCTGCTCGCTCTGCGCCCGCTCGCGCTCCAGCTCATAGAGGCGCGTGCGCAGCACCTTCATCGCCTTGGCCTTGTTCTTGTGCTGGGAGCGCTCGTCCTGCTGGGTGACGACGATGCCGCTGGGCAGGTGGGTGATGCGAACCGCGCTGTCGGTGGTGTTCACATGCTGGCCGCCCGCGCCCGACGCGCGATAGATGTCGATCTTGAGGTCGGCGTCGTTGATCGCGACGTCGACATCCTCGGCCTCCGGCAGCACCGCCACCGTCGCCGCGCTGGTGTGGATGCGCCCGCCGCTCTCGGTGACGGGCACGCGCTGCACCCGGTGCACGCCGCTCTCGAACTTCAGCTTCGCGAACACGCCCACGCCATTGACGCTGGCGATCACCTCCTTGAAGCCGCCCGCCTCGGACGCGCTGGCGGAAATCATCTCCATCTTCCAGCCCTGGCTGTCGGCATAGCGCTGATACATGCGATAGAGGTCGCCCGCGAACAACGCCGCCTCGTCCCCGCCCGTCCCGGCGCGGATTTCCAGCATCGCCGGGCGCGCATCCGCCGCATCCCTGGGCAGAAGCTGCAACGCCAGCGCATGCTCGGCCTCCGGCAGCCGCGCGCGGATCGCCTGCGCCTCCTCCTGCGCCAGCGCCCGCATCTCGGCATCGGCCTCGCCGCCCGACAGCATCGCGTCGAGATCGGCGGCCTCCTTTTGCAGTGAGGACAGCGCGCGCGCCGCCTTCACCACCGGCTCCAGCTCGGCATATTCCTTGGACAGGCGCACGAACTCGTCGGGCGCGAGATCGGGCCGGGCCATCGCCGCCTCGGCTTCCTCATAGCGCCGCTCGATCTGCGCGATCCTTGTGGGGGAAATGCGCATCAACCCGCCTGCCGGACCGCCGCCTCGACCCGCGCCGCAATCTCGCCCTCGCCGCGCACATTGAGGTGGGGGGCGCCGTCGCGCTGGCCGATGGAGACGAGCGCATGGGCCGGGATCTTCGCCGCCTTGTCGAAGCGCTTGCGCGGCGATCCGCTGGCGACCAGCTCGGCCGACAGCCCGGCCTCGCGCAGCGCGCGCAGCGAGGCGAGCGCCCGCGCCACCTGCGCGTCGTCCTCCAGCGCGATCACCGCGTCGATCCTGTGCTCGCCGCCCGCGTCGAGCAGCATCGCCAGCCGCTCGATACCCGCCGCCCAGCCGACCGCCGGGGTCGCCGGGCCGCCCATATTCTCGATGAGGCCGTCATAGCGCCCGCCGCCCAGCACCGTGCCCTGCGCGCCCAACCGGTCGGTGATGAACTCGAACGCGGTGTGGCGATAATAATCGAGCCCGCGCACCAGCCGCGCATTGCGCGTCCACGCGACGCCCGCCGCCGCGAGGCCATCCGTCACCTTTTCGAAAAAGTCCGCCGCCTCGTCGGTCAGATAGTCATCGATCCCCGGCGCGGTCGCGACCACCGCCTGATCGCCCGCATCCTTGCTGTCGAGGATACGCAGCGGGTTGCGGGCGAGCCGCTCCACGCTGTCCTCGGAAAGCGCCTCCCGGTGCGCCTCGAAATGCGCGACCAGTGCGTCGCGCCACGCATCGCGGCTCGCCGCGTCGCCCAGCGTGTTGAGCGTCAGCGTCACGCCCTCGGCCACGCCCAGTTCGCGCAGCAGATGGTCGGCGAAGCAGAGCAGCTCCACATCGGCCAGCGGCTCGCCCGCACCGATCACCTCGGCATCGATCTGGTGGAACTGGCGATAACGGCCCTTTTGCGGGCGCTCATAGCGGAACAGCGGGCCATGGGTGGCCACCTTCAAGGGCGCATATTGCTGCCACCCCTCGGTGATATAGGCGCGCGCGATCCCGGCGGTGAATTCCGGGCGCAGCGTCACGCTGTCGCCGCCGCGATCCTCGAACGTGTACATTTCCTTCGACACCACATCGGTGCTTTCGCCGAGCGAGCGCGCGAACACCGCCGTCGCCTCGAACACCGGCACTTCGGCGCGGCGGAAGCCGTAGAGCTTCCTCACGCGCTCGAACACATCGACCACATGGGCGAAGCGATCCGCCAGATTGTCGGGCGTGCCGCCCAGCATGTCCTGCGTGCCCCGGATCGGCCGGGGAGTCTGTATCCTGCTCATGCGCGCCCTCTACCGATTTTTGCCGCCCAAGGGAACATGCGATGATCGCGACGAGTTGTGCGGTTCCGGGGGTGGACGGAAGGATGTTCACCGGCCATGGTGATGGCCTGCTCTGCCGGGCATCCCGTCGAGAACATAAATCCAGTCGAGAAGATAATCAGAGAACAATAAGGGGCCATCGATCCATGCACCGTTCCTTCCTTCTTCCCCTGCTGCTTTCCACCGCCGCCTTTGCCTCCCCCGCCCTCCATGCCCAGAACGCGCCGCAGACCGCCGCGACCCGGAACAGCGCGCCGGTGATGCAGCCCATCGTCGATACCGTGCCCGCGCCGCGCGACATTCCCTATCCCGGCACGATGAGCCTGACGGTGGACGCCAGCGACACGATGCAGAATATCTGGCGCGTGCGGCAGGTGATCCCGGTCGCTTCCGCCGGGCCGCTGACGCTGCTCTATCCCGAATGGCTGCCCGGCAAACATGGGCCGCGCGGGCAGATCGACAAGCTGGCGGGCCTCGTCATCACCGCCAACGGCAAGGATATCGGCTGGACCCGCGACCCGCTCGACGTCTACGCCTTCCACGTGAACGTGCCGCAGGGCGCGCGGGAGATCGTCGCGGAGTTCCAGTTCCTCAACCCCACCGCCGCCAATCAGGGCCGCATCGCCGTCACCCCGTCGATGCTGAACCTTCAGTTCGAAACCGTCTCGCTCTATCCGGCGGGCTATTATGCGCGGCGGATTCCGGTGCAGGCGACCGTCACCTATCCGCAGGGGTGGACCGCCTTCACCGCGCTGCGCGGCAAGCAGAGCGGCGCGGCCGTCCGCTATGACCCGACCGATTACGAGACGCTGATCGATTCGCCGGTCTTTGCGGGCCGCCACGCGAAGGCGATCGACCTCGGCAACGAGGTGAAGCTCAACATGGTCGCCGACAATCCGGCGGAGCTGGCCGCGACGCCGGAACAGATCGCGCTGCACCGGAAGATGGTGGACGAGGCGCTGGCTTTGTTCGGCGCCAGGCATTTCGACTATTACGACTTCCTGCTGGCGATCACCAGCGAGCTGGGCGGCATCGGGCTGGAGCATCATCGCAGCTCCGAAAACGCGGTCGATCCCGGCTATTTCACCCGCTGGAACGACGGGCCGGGCGACCGCAACCTGCTGCCGCACGAATTCGTCCACAGCTGGAACGGCAAGTTCCGCCGCCCCGAACTGCTGTGGACGCCCGACTATCGCACGCCGATGCAGGACACGCTGCTCTGGGTCTATGAAGGACAGACGCAATTCTGGGGCTATGTGCTGGGCGCCCGGTCGGGCCTCTACACCAAGGAGCAGACGCTCGACGCGCTCGCCTCCATCGCGGCGCGGCTGGATACGGCGAAGGGGCGGCAATGGCGGCCGATGGTCGACACCACGCTCGACCCGATCATCTCCGCCCGCCGCCCCAAGGGCTGGGCCAGCTGGCAGCGGTCGGAGGATTATTACAACGAAGGCCTGCTGATGTGGCTGGAGGCCGACGCGATCATCCGCCGCAACAGCCAGGGCGCGCGCGGCCTCGACGATTTCGCCCGCGCCTTCTTCGGCGTCCGCCCCGGCGACTGGGGGCAGCTGACCTACAGCCGGCAGGACGTGATCGACACCCTGAACAGCGTCCAGCCCTATGACTGGGCGGCCTTCTTCGCCGCCCATGTCGACCGCCCCACGCTGGAAGCGCCCAAGGCCGGGTTCGACATGGGGGGCTATACCTTGGTCTATGGCGACACCCCCAACAGCACGACGCGGGAGGTCGAGAAGAACCTGAAGGGCGTCGACCAGAGCTATGGCGTCGGCCTCGTGGTGAAGAATGAAGGCGAGATCACCGGCGTGATATGGGACAGCGCGGCCTTCAAGGCCGGATTGGCCGTCGGCATGAGCATCGTCGCGATCAACGGCGCGGAATTTTCCGGCGAGCAGTTCCGGGCCGCGCTGATGCAGGCCAGGGCGACCGGAAAGCCGATGGAGCTGGTCGTCCGGCAGGGCAAGCTCTACCGCAATATTAGTCTCGATTATTCGCTCGGCTTGCGCTATCCGCGCCTCCGCAAAACAGGAGAGGGAGAGGGCAGCCTCGACAGGCTGCTCCAACCGAAAACATAATCGCCGGAACGCAACCAGAGCTAAAGTCAGGGATTTCATGAATATTGATCTTATCCCGGTAGGGGACAACCCGCCGCACAGCCTCAACGTCATCATCGAGGTGCCGGTCGGCGGCGAGCCGGTGAAATATGAATTCGACAAGGCGTCGGGCGCGCTGTTCGTGGACCGCATCCTCCATACGCCGATGCGCTATCCCGCCAATTACGGCTTCGTGCCGCACACCCTGTCGCCCGACGGCGACCCGCTCGACGCGCTGGTCGTCGCGCGCTCCTCGTTCATGCCGGGCTGCGTCGTGCGCGCCCGCCCGATCGCGGTGCTGAACCTTGAGGACGAGCATGGCGGCGACGAAAAGCTGGTCTGCGTGCCGGTGGATTCGACCTTTCCCTATTATTCCGACGTGAAGGAAAAGGACGACCTGCCCGAAATCGTGTTCGCGCAGATCGAGCATTTCTTCACCCACTATAAGGACCTCGAAAAGGAAAAGTGGGTCCGCATCGGCAAATGGGGCGGCGCGGAAGAAGCGGCGCAGATCGTGCTTGAGGCGATCGAGCGCTATCAGGAAAGCAAGAAATAAGTCCACGGCCTTGGTTCTGACGAAAAAGGCGCGGCCGCCGGAAGGGGCCGCGCCTTTTTCGTTGGGTGCCACGCCCGCGGATGGGACCCATTGGATAGACGATTCCTGCTGTTCCTGCCCTTTCCATCGCGTCATGCCAGCGCAGGCTGGCATCTCAGGAGGGTAGCGCGCGACATCGCCTGCGACCCCAGCTTGCGCCGGGATGACGATTAGGAGGGAGAGTCTGCCCAATCCAAAACCGCATCAGGCGCAACAGGTCAGGCATGGAAAGGAAACCTGACACTCCCGCCCGCACCCATGTAAAGCTTCCTTTACAAGGAGGCCGTCATGATCCATTCACGCCGCTATATTTTCGAACTGGGCGGAGCGATGCTGCTCTATGGGGCGATGCTGCTGGGCGCCAATGCGCTGGCGCGGGCGGTTCAGCCGGAAGGGCTGCCGCGCCTCATCATCAATCTGGCGCCGATGATCGGCGCGGGCGCCGTCGCCTGGGCGATCTTGCGCGGGCTCTGGCGCATGGACGAGTTGCAGCGCCGTATCCAGCTCGACGCGATCGCCCTCTCCTTCCTCGGCACCGCGCTGCTCACCTTCGGCTGGGGCTTCGCCGAAGGGGCGGGCCTGCCGCATCTGCGCGCCTTCGCGGTGTGGCCGCTGATGGCAGTGCTGTGGGTGCTGGGCCTTATCGTCGCGCAGCGCCGCTACCGATGAACAACCGCATCCGCGACCTGCGCGCCGAGCGCGGCTGGAGCCAGGGAGCGCTCGCCGAGGCCCTCTCCGTTTCCCGCCAGACGATAAACGCGATCGAAAACGGCCGCTACGACCCCAGCCTGCCCCTCGCCTTCGCGATCGCGGCGCTGTTCGGGCTCAAGATAGAGGAGATTTTCCAGCCCTGAGGCGGCGCCTTGCCCTAGCCCCGGCCGCGATAGCCCGCCACGCCCTGATCGGGCACCCACACATCCGCCGGGGCCGCGCCCGATTGCCAGAACACGTCGATGGGAATGCCGCCGCGCGGATACCAGTAGCCGCCGATGCGCAGCCACAGCGGTTGCATTTCCTCGAACAGGCGCTGGCCGATGCCGACGGTGCAATCCTCGTGAAAGGCCGCATGATTGCGGAAGGAACCGAGGAACAGCTTCAGCGACTTGGATTCGACGATGGTGTCGCCGGGCACATAGTCGATCACCAGATGCGCGAAATCCGGCTGGCCGGTCACCGGGCAGAGCGAGGTGAATTCCGGCGCGGCGAAGCGCACCAGATAGCGGGTGCCCGCGCGCGGGTTGGGAACATAATCGAGCACCGCTTCCGCCGGGGAGGCAGGCAGCGCGCTGGTCTGGCCGAGATGAAGTGGGGTCATGGCCCGCCTATAGGCGATAAGCGGGCCGGAGCAAAGGGTGGCGGGGAGGGAGGCGAGCTTCAATCCTCCCCGGCACGGGGAGGGGAGGAATGGCAGCTAACCACTCCCAGCTCGCCCACCACCAATAGCCCAGCCCGCAAAAAGGCTGGAAACCGGCCCCGCCCTTCCCTATCCAGACGGGACGGCGAAGGAGGCGCGGACATCATGGACATGCTGGTGACGACGCAATGGCTGGCGGACCATAGGGACGAGAGCGATCTGCGCATCCTCGACGCCACCTCCTTCCTGCCGGAAATGGGCCGCGACGCCGCCGCCGAATATGAGGCGCGGCACATTCCCGGCGCGCTGTTCCTGAACCTTGCCGACGTGAAGGACGGCAGCGATCCCCGCCCCGGCATGGCCCCGCCGCCGGACGAGTTCGCGGCGCGCATGGGCGCGCTGGGGCTGGGCGGGCGCGACCGGATCGTCCTCTACGACGACAGCCCGCTGCACACATCGGCGCGCGCATGGTGGCTCTTCCGCCTGTATGGCGCCACGCGGGTGACGATCCTCGACGGCGGCCTCGGCAAATGGATCGCCGAAGGACGGCCGGTGGAGGAAGGCCCGGTGGAGGGCCGCCCCGCCGCCTTCGCCACCGCACAGGGCGACATGAGCGTTGCGACCAAGGCGGACGTGCTCGAAAATCTCTCCACGGAGAAAGCGCAACTGGTCGACGCCCGGTCTCTCGCCCGCTTCACCGGGGAGGAACGGGAAACCCGCCCCGGCCTCGCCTCCGGCCACATCCCCGGCTCCGTCTGCCTGCATTATGCGCGCCTGTTCAACGCCGATGGCACATGGAAGCGGGGCGAAGAGCTGCGCGGCCTGTTCGCCGAGGCGGGCGTGGACCTCGACCGCCCGATCATCACCACCTGCGGCAGCGGCGTCACCGCCGCCGACATCCTCTTCGCGGCGCATTTGCTGGGCAAGCGGGACGTCGCCCTCTATGACGGCAGCTGGAGCGAATGGGGCGCGGACCCCGACACGCCCAAGGCGACAGGACAGGCATGAGCAGCAGCAGACAGGACGATCACGACCACCTCACCAATACCGATATCGCCCCCGACACGCGGCTGGCGCAGGCCGGGCGGCGCGCCGAATGGACCAGCATCCCCGGCCAGCCGGGCGGCATCGTCAGCCCGGCTGTGTGGCGCGCCTCGACCATCCTCTACGAGGACGTCGCCCATCTGCGCGCGGCGCGGACCGATCAGCATGAACGCTGGTTCTACGGCCGCAAGGGCACGCCGACGGCCTGGTCGCTGGCCGACGCGCTGACCGAGCTGGAGCCGGGGGCGAAGGGCACGATGCTCTACCCTTCCGGCGTCGCGGCGATCAGTTGCGCGCTGATGGCCGTGCTGAAGCCGGGCGACCGGCTGCTGATGGTGGACAGCGCCTATGACCCCACCCGCACCTTTTGCGAGAAGGTGCTGCGCCCGATGGGCATCGACACCGTCTATTACGACCCGCTGATCGGCGCGGCGATAGAAGCGCTGGTCGACGGGAACACCCGCGCGATCTTTCTCGAAAGCCCCGGCAGCCTGACGATGGAGGTGCAGGACGTGCCTGCGATCGTCGCGGTGGCGAAGGCGCATGGACTCGTCACGCTGATCGACAATACCTGGGCGACGCCGCTCTTCTTCCCGGCACTGTCCCATGGCGTCGATATCTCGATCCTCGCCTGCACCAAATATATTGTCGGCCATAGCGACGTGATGATGGGATCGGTCACCACCCATGAAGGCTGGTGGCCGCAGATCCAGTCGATGGCGTGGATGTTCGGGCAGATGAGCAGCCCCGACGATTGCTGGCTGGCGCTGCGCGGCCTGCGCACGCTGGGGGTGCGGCTGCGCCAGCATCAGGAAACGGCGCTCGCCGTCGCGCGCTGGCTGAAGACGCGGGCGGAGGTCGGCGAAGTGCGCCACCCGGCGCTGCCCGACTGCCCCGGCCATGACCTCTGGCGGCGTGACTTCACCGGCGCCACCGGCCTGTTCAGCTTCACGCTGAAGGACGGCGACGACGCGATGCGCGCCCGCTTCATCGACAGCCTGCGCCATTTCGGCATCGGCTATAGCTGGGGCGGGTTCGAAAGCCTCGCGCTGCCGGTGGATCCGCATACCATCCGCACCGCAACACGATGGACGGCGCGCGACCCGTTGATCCGGCTGCATATCGGGCTGGAGGACGCGGCGGACCTGATCGCCGATCTGGAAAAGGCGTTCGCGGCTTGCAGCCTTACGGGCCGAACCGGCTGAAACAAGACGGAAATCCGCGATCCGCATCAGGCGCGCGGGCTGAGGCGGCAAGGCCACGGTTCGCCGCGGAAAGTTGCATCCGTGCAACACATCGGCGGCAACTCCGACCCGGCGCGCTGATTTCATCTTGTGCGGCGCGAAATATCGCGTCATCAAATCGGTGTTCGCGGTGACCGGCCCCGGTCAGACCAGCGCCCGCAGGAGGACCAGGCCTGCCGGCGAGATCAGAGAGGCATCGACCGGAACGCAGGTGGGACGATCTGTCTGATCGACTCGACGAAGGGAAATTTTATGAACAAGATGTTTTTTGCCGTGTCGGCGCTCGTGCTGGCATGCGCGGCCACGCCTGCGCTCGCGCAGGACAGCGACGCCCCGGCGGACCTCACCGTTTCGGGCAGCGCCACGGTGGTGAGCGACTATCGCTTCCGCGGCGTGTCGCAGACCGACAAGCGCTTCGCCGTGCAGGGCGGCCTCACCGTCAGCCACGCTTCGGGCCTGTATGGCAGCGTCTGGGGCTCCTCGATCGACGATTATGTCGCCAACGGCTCCGATCAGGAAATCGATTTCGTCCTCGGCTACAGCCGGACCGTCGGCGCCGCGACCTTCGATGTCGGCGTGCTCTATTACTATTATCCGGGTTCGGGCGGCGTCAATTCCGACTTCGTGGAACCCTATGCCAGCGTGAAGGGCGAACTCGGCCCGGTCAGCGCGAAGGTCGGCGTCGCCTATGCGCCCAAGCAACATGCGCTGAGCTGGCGCCACAATCGCGACGACAACACCTATGTCTATGGCGAGCTGTCCGGCAGCGTACCCAACACGCCGATCTCGGTCACCGCCCATGTCGGCGAGAGCTTCGGCCGCAGCTTCCTGACCGGCGGCCTGAAAAACTATACCGACTGGAGCCTCAACGCCAGCTACACCTGGAACCAGCTGAGCTTCGGCGTCACCTATGTCGACACCGACATCAAGAAGACCGATTCTCCGGACGCGCCCGGCTTCTTCACCAACGGCAACCGCTTCCTCGCCAAGGGCGGCGTCTACGGCACGGTCTCGGTCGCCTTCTGATCCTTTTGCCCAAAGCATGACGGGGGTTGCGGACCACGGTTCGCAGCCCCTTTTTTGGGCAGCGTCACGCCAGCACAGGCCGGGGTGACGGCAAGGGGGAAACGTCCCCCTCACACCATGATCAGGACTGCGCCACCGGGGCCTTGCGCCGGGCGAACAGTTCGCGGTCCTCCGGGCCGAAGCCCAGACGCCAGATCACCGCGCCATAGGCGGCGAGGATGGCCGGAACGCCGACCACCAGCTCGACCCATTCCAGATTGCGCGGCAGGGCGACGAACAGCCCGCCGACGCCCACCGCGACCAGCGCGGCGGCGATCAGCGCCGGGCGCCATGTCGCGATCCGGCACCGCAGCAGCCGCTGCAACAGGTGCGACTTGACGATGGAGCTGGACGCCAGCGCCAGCGCCAGCGCCAGCGCCGGGGCGGCGGCCAGCACCTGCGCGCCGTACCCCGCCTGCCGCGCCATCAGGATGAAGAGGAAGCTCAGCCCCGCCTGCACCGCGATCATCGCCAGCGAGATCATCAGGTTGCGATGCCGGGCGAGGTAGACCAGCGCGCTCTCGCTCACCACTGCGGTCGCGGCGACCACCTCCGCCGCCAGCAAGAAGCCGAGCGCCAGCGTGCCGTCGACGAATTGCGGGCCGACCAGCCCCATCACCGCCTCGCCCGGCAAGCCCAGCGCCAGCGCGATGCCCGCCTGCGCGGCGATGATCCAGAAGCCGACCTGGCTGACCTGCCGCGCGATCGCCGCAAGGTTGTTCTCGGTCAGGTTGCGGGTGATGACCGGGCCCAAAATCGGCTCGAAGCTGGTCTTGAGCTTCTGCGGCAGCGACGCGACCTGCTGCGCGACATAATAGACGCCGACCACCGCCGGGCTGACGAACAGGCCGAGGATCGCGAGGTCGAGCCGCCGCGACCCCCATTCCACCGCATCGGCGGCGGCGAGCGGCACGTTGATCCGCATCATCCGCCACAGCCGCAGCGGATGCGGCGCCCAGCCGCGCGGCACGCCGAAATGCCGGACCATCGGCCAGAGCGAAGCCGCCAGCGCGGCGATCATCGACAGCACATAGGACAGGATCAGCCCGTCCCGCAGCGAATAATAGGACAGCACCCACGCCGCGATGCTGATCGTCCACGGCTCGATGATCGCGCGCGCGCGCACCGTCGCGGCGATGTCGTAGCGCCACGCGCAGGCGGCCAGCGCCACGTCCGATCCGGCGACCGCGATGATGATGAGCGGCAGCAGCCGGTCGAGGCCGTTGACCCCGCTGTTCGGGAACATCGCATGGGGAAACAGCATCAGCAGCGCGGCCGCCGCCAGCGAGCAGAGCAGCGTCAGCAGCAGCCCGTCGGCCAGCACATGGTTTTCCGGCCGCTTCGTCTGCGCCAGCGCGCCCGCCAGACCGCGCTTGAGCCCCAGCGTCGCCAGTTGCGCCGCGAATTCGATCACCAATATCGCATAGGCGAAACGGCCAAGCACGTCCGGCCCGTAGATGCGCCCGGCGATGAACAGGAACGGCAGGCGCGCGGCAAGCCGCAGCAGAAAGCCGAAAATATTGGTGCGTCCGCCCTTTGCCAGGGCAGCGATGTCGCTATCTTCCCGCGCTTTGGCGTCAGGCGCCTCGTCAGATATCAACCCGCTAACCCTCCTAAAGCGCGGCGATCATAAGCCATGCCGCGCATCAAGTATATTGTCATTCGCTGCGCAGCGGGCGGGCGAGCAGCATCCCGGTCATGTCCGCCACGTCCACCGTTCCTTCGAGCAGCGCGCACACGCCCTCGACGATCGGCATTTCCACCTCCAGCCGCCGCGCCACGTCGCGTAGCACCGGCGCGGTGAAGGCGCCTTCGGCCACGGTGCGGCGGTTGGCGAGCAGATCGGCGGCGCGCGCGCCCTCGCCCAGCCCCTTGCCCAGCGAGAAATTGCGCGAATTGGTGGACGAGCAGGTCAGCACCAGATCGCCGAGGCCGGAAAGGCCCGACAGCGTTTCCGCCCGCGCGCCCAGCGCCCGGCCGAAGCGCGTCATCTCGGCAAAGCCCCGGCTGATGAGCGAGGCCCGCGCATTGAGGCCCATGCCCGCCCCCTCGGCGACGCCGCAGGCGATGGCGAGCACATTCTTCACCGCGCCGCCGACCTCCGCACCGATCACATCGTCGGACAGATAGGGGCGGAAGGCGGGCAGGGCGATGCGCTCGACCAGCCTTTGCCCAAGCTCCGCGTCAGCGCAGGCCAGCGTCACCGCCGTCGGCAGGCCCGCCGCGACCTCATGGGCGAAGGTCGGGCCGGACAGCACCGCGATCGGCGCGTCGGGCCGTTCCTGCTGCGCCACCTGCGAGACGAGCAGGCCGCTGCCCGCCTCTATCCCCTTGGCGCACAGCAGCAGCGCCGCCTCGCCGCGCGGCAGGCGGCGCAGAACCGCGCGCAGATGCTGGGCCGGAACGACGACCAGCAGCGCGTCGCAATCCGCCAGCGCCGCCAGATCGTCCACAGCGCGAATCGTGGGAGAAAGCGTCACGCCGGGCAGATAGAGGCTGTTTTCATGGGCATCGTTGATCGAAGCCACGACCTCCGGCTCCAGCGCCCACAGCGTCACCGCGTCGCCCTTGGCCGCGGCGACCTGCGCCAGCGCGGTTCCCCAGGCCCCGGCCCCGACTACGCCGATCTTCATTGCCGTTCCTCCCCCTTGCGGATGAATAGCCTCCGCCCGTTCACGCCTTCACCCCCGCGCCGCGCGCCCTTTCGGCGGTCGGGTCGAGCGGCCAGCGCGGTCGCGCCGCGATGTCCATTCCATCGGTCAGGCCGAGGCGGAAGCGCTCCGCCCCCGCCCAGGCGATCATCGCGCCATTGTCGGTGCACAGCCACAGCGGCGGCGCGACGAAAGGCAGGCCCCGGCTCTCCGCGAGGCCGGAAAGCGCCTCGCGCACCGCCCGGTTGGCCGCGACCCCGCCCGCGACGACCAGCGCGGTCAGCCCCTCACTCTGGTCCAGGGCAAGGCGCGTGCGGTCGACCAGGCAATCGACCACCGCCTGCGTGAAGCTCGCCGCGATATCCTCGACGCTGTATTTGCCGCTGTCGCGCGCGCGCAGCACCGCGCTTTTCAGACCCGCGAAGGAGAAATGCGGCTCCCCGCTGCCGACCAGCGGACGGGGCAGCGGCACAGCCTTCGGGTCGCCCCGCAGCGCCGCCTTCTCCACCTCCGGCCCGCCGGGATAGCCGAGGCCCAGCATCTTCGCGGTCTTGTCGAACGCCTCGCCCGCCGCATCGTCGATGGTGGTGGCGAGGCGGCGATAGCGCCCCACGCCCTCGACCCGCAGCAACTGGCAATGCCCGCCCGACACCAGCAGCAGCATATAGGGGAATTGCAGGCTTTGGTCCGCCAGACGCGGGGACAGCGCATGGCCTTCCAGATGGTTGACCGCGATCAGCGGCTTGCCCGCCGCCAGCGCCAGCGCCTTGCCGGTGACGAGGCCGACCATCACCCCGCCGATCAGCCCCGGCCCGGCGGTCGCGGCGATCGCGTCCACATCGGCCAGCGCCAGCCCCGCCTCTTCCAGCGCGGCGTCGACCAGCGGCATCAGCGCCTCGGCATGGGCGCGCGCGGCGATTTCCGGCACGACCCCGCCATAGGGGCGATGCTGCGCCTCCTGCGTGGCGAGGCGATGGGCGAGCACACGCCCGTCCCCGCTCACCAGCGCGGCGGCGGTTTCGTCGCAACTCGATTCAAGGCCCAGGATGATCGTCATTTGCGCCTTTCCTCTAAACCCCGTGGCGATTAGAGCAAGGGCCGATATGACCGACACCGCCCCTCCCCATCGCCCGCTGCGCCTCGGCAGCCGCGCTTCCCCCCTCGCCATGGCGCAGGCCCGGCTCGCCGCGCGCGCGCTGTGCGACGCCCATGGCTGGGCGGAGAACCGCGTCGTCATCGTGCCGGTGACGGCCAGCGGCGACAAGGTGCTGGACCGGCCGCTCGCCGATATCGGCGGCAAGGCGCTGTGGACCAAGGAGCTGGACCATTGGCTGCATGACGGCACGATCGACGCCTCGGTCCATTCGATGAAGGATGTGGAGACGATCCGCCCGGAAACACTGTGCATCGCCGCGATGCTGCCCCGCGCCGATGTGCGCGACACGCTGGTCGGCGCGGCTTCGATCGAGGCGCTGCCGCAGAGCGGCAGGCTCGGCACCAGTTCGCCGCGCCGCTCGGCGCAGATCCGGCGGCTGCGGCCCGATATCATGCCGGTGCTGTTCCGCGGCAATGTCGCGACGCGCCTCGCCCGGCTGGAGGCGGGCGAGGCCGACGCGACGCTGCTCGCGACGGCGGGGCTGGCGCGGCTGGGCCAGACGCATGTGGGAACGCCCGTGCCGGTGGCGCAGATGCTGCCCGCGCCCTCGCAGGGGGCGATCGGCATCGAGGTGCTGGCGGGCAACGCCACCATCGCCGCACTGGTCGGGGCGGTCGATCATCGCGCGACCAGCGATTGCGTCCATGCCGAGCGCGCGGTGCTGGAGGGGCTGGACGGCAGTTGCCATTCGCCGATCGCCGCGCTGGGCACGGTGGAACAGGGCGGGCATATCCGGCTGCGCGCGGAGATTCTCTCGCCCGACGGCACCGAGCATATCGCCGACGTCCGCCTGATCGACCGGGGCGACCATGCGGCGGCCTATGCGCTGGGGCGGGAACTGCTCGCCGCCGCCAGCCCGTCGCTGCGGGCGCTCTTCACGCCATGACCGGGGCGGCACCCGCGCTGCTCGTCTGCCGCCCGCAGCCGGGGGCCGAGGCGACGGCGCGGCGGGCGCGGGCGATGGGGATGGAAGCGCTGGTCTACCCGCTGTTCCGGGTCGAGCCGCTGGCATGGGACGCGCCAGACCCCGCGGCTTTCGACGCGCTGATGCTGAGCAGCGCCAACGGCCTGCGCCATGGCGGGCCGAAGCTGGCGCTCTATCACGACCTGCCGGTCGTCGCGGTCGGGGAGCCGACGGCGGAGGCGGCGCGCGCCCATGGCTTTCGCCGCGTGACCGTCGCCGGGCCGGATGCGCGGGCGATGATCGCCGCCCTGGGCGAGGCCGGGCATCGCCATGTGCTGCACCTGTGCGGCGCGGACTATCGCAAGGCCGACCCCGGCGCGCTCCGCATCGTCCGCCGCCCCGTCTATCGCGCGGTCGAGGCTGGGAGCGGCGAGGAGCTGGCCCCTCTCCTGCAACGCGCCGATATCGTCCTCGCCCATTCCCCCCGCGCGGCGCAGCGGCTGGCCGCGCTCATCCCGGCGGAGGCGCGGGCGCGCCTCGCCCTCGTCGCCATTTCCCCGGCCGCGCGCGACGCGGCGGGCGAAGGCTGGCGGCGCGCGCTGGCGGCGCCGACCCCCGACGATCCGGCCCTACTGGTCTTGGCCCGTCAAATATGCCAATGAAGGCGCACCCTTTTTCCACCACGGCGCCAAGGACATAGATGAGCAGCGACATTCCCGGTCAGGCTGGCCCTTTCGCAGACGAAGCCCATACCGCGCCCGCGCCGCCTCCGCCGCCCGGCCCGATCGCCTATCATCCCCCACGGCCCGCGCGCGCCGGCTGGTTGCTGCCGGTGCTGGTGCTGCTGGCCTTCGGCGGCGGCATCGGGGCGACGCTCTGGGGGCTGCCGAAGCTCGAAGGCTGGTGGAACAGGGACAAGGGTTCGGAACAGGCGGCGATCGACAATGGCAGCCAGGCGCTGCTGGACGGCCGGGTGAGCAACCGCGTTCCTGCCGCCGCCACGCTGCCGCCTGATGTCAATCCGCTCAGCGTCGCGGCGCTGGAGGCCCGCCTCGCCGCCGTTTCGACGCGGCTGGACGGCATTTCCGTGCAGGCGAACGCGGCCGGCGCGGATGCCGCGCGGGCGGAGGGCCTGCTGATCGCCTTCGCGACGCGCCGGGCGCTCGATCGCGGGGCGCCGCTCGGCTATCTGGAGGGGGAGCTGCGCCTGCGCTTCGGCGACAGCCAGCCCCGCGCGGTCGCCACCATCATCAACGCCGCCCATGCGCCCGTCACCATCGCCGACCTGCAAGCCGAGCTGGAGGAGGTCGCCCCCGCCCTGCTGGGCAAGAGCGGCGGCAAAACCGACTGGTGGGCCGCCACCCGGCGCGAACTGGCCAATCTCATCATCATCCGCAAGGCCGATGCGCCGTCGCCGGTGCCGCAGCAGGTGATCGCGCGCACCCGGCTGATGATCTCGTCGGAGCGGGTCAATTCCGCGCTGCGGGAAATCGAGCGTCTGCCCGATCATGAAAAGGCCGACAGCTGGATCCAGATGGCGCGCAAATATAACGAGGCCCGCCGCGCGCTCGACGTGATCGAGGCCGCCGCGATCCTGGAGCCGCGCAGCGTGCCCAGCAGCGCCCGCGCCGGATCGATGCAGGTCGCCCCTCCGCCCCCGGTCAACCCGGACGAGGAGGAAAGCGGCGCGTCGCTGACCCCGGAGCCTGCGCCGACGCCCGCGCCCGCCGCCCGTTAGGAAGAGCCCAGGGCGGTCGAGATTTCGTTCAGGTGGAGCCGAGAAGCGTGCTATTCGAGCATCGGAGCGCAGCGACCTAAAGGGTCGTGAGCACCGAAGCGCAGAATGGCGCGGTTGACCTTCGGTCGCCTCCGGCTCGCAGGCCCGCATGAGCGGAATCTCGACCGCCCTATTCGGGCATCTGCCAGAGGATGAACGCAAACTCCTCCGCCGTTTCGCGCAGGGATTCGAACCGGCCGGACTTGCCGCCATGGCCCGCGCCCATATTGGTCTTGAGCAGCAGCACGTTATCGTCCGTCTTGGTGGCGCGCAGCTTCGCCACCCATTTGGCCGGCTCCCAATAGGTGACGCGCGGGTCGTTGAGGCCCGCCGTCACCAGCAGCGGCGGATAGGCTTGGCGCTGCACATTCTGATAGGGGCAATAGGAGGCGATCAAGTCGAACGCCTTCTCGTCCTCTATAGGGTTGCCCCATTCGGGCCATTCGCCCGGCGTCAGCGGCAGCGAGGCGTCCAGCATCGTGCTCAGCACATCGACGAACGGCACATGCGCGACCGCCGCGCCCCACAGGTCCGGGTCGCTGTTCAGCACCGCGCCCATCAGCTCGCCGCCCGCCGATCCGCCGGAAATGCTGATCCGCCCCTTGGCGGTGAAGCCGCGCTCGATCAGCCCCTTCGCCACATCGACGAAATCGTTGAACGTGTTGACGCGCTTGTCAAGCTTGCCGTCGAGATACCATTGCTGGCCCAGATCGTCGCCACCGCGGATATGCGCGATCGCATAGGCGAAGCCGCGATCGAGCAGCGACAGCCGCGCGGTCGAGAAGCCCGGCTCCATCGCCAGGCCATAGGCGCCATAGCCGTAGAGATGCAGCCGCCCGGTCCCGTCCATCGGGAAATCCTTCGGATAGACGATCGACACCGGGATCTGCGTGCCGTCCCGCGCCGGGATCGTCAGCCGCTGCGTCGCATAGGCCGACGCGTCATAGCCGGACGGAATTTCCTGCACCTTCAGCAGTTCCCACTCCCCGGTGGCGAGGTGGTAATCATAGATGGTGTCGGGCGTGACCATCGATTCATAGCCGATGCGGATCTTCGTCACGTCATATTCGGGATTGTCGTCGAGCGAGGCGGTATAGCTCGCCTCCGGGAACGCCAGCCGCTTCGCCCGATGCGTCTCGTAATCGCGCAGCTCGATCTGGTCGAGGCCGTCGAGCCGCCCTTCGGTGACGTAGAAGCCCTTGAACAGCGTGAAATCGGTCAGGTAGAAATGCGGATCCGCCGCGATCACCTCCTCCCACCGGTCGGGCGCCTCGACGGGCGCCTTCACCAGCCGGAAATTGGGATGGGTGTCGTTGGCGCGGATGTAGAGCGTGCCTTCATGCTCATCGACATCATATTCGCGCCCTTCCCGCCGCGCCGACACCAGCCGGGGCGGCGCGAAGGGATCGTCGGCGGGGACCAGCCACGCCTCGCTCGTCACATGGTCGCCGGTGCCGATGATGATCCATTTCTCCGAGGAGGACAGCCCGATGGAAACGCGGAAGCCCTCGTCATCCTCGTGGAAAATCTCGCGGTCCTGCCCGATCGGCGTGCCCAGCACATGCACCCGCGCATTGTCGGTGCGCCAGTTCTCGTTGGCGAGGCTGTAGAGCAGCGCCTTGCTGTCGCTGGTCCACACCAGCGCCGACAAGGTGCCGGGGATCACATCGGGCAGCATCTCGCCGGTGGTGAGGTCGCGGATGCGCGCCTCGAACCGCTCGCCGCCATCGGTATCGACGGCGAAGGCGAGATAACGGCCGCAGGGCGACACCGACACCGCGCCCAGGCGAAAATATTCATGCCCCTCGGCCAGTGCCGGTTCGTCGAGGATCAGCTGGTCCTCACCGCCGCCGGCGGGCTTGCGATACCATTTGCGATATTGCGCGCCGATCTCGAACGCGCGCCAGTAGATATGATCGCCATCCTTTTGCGGGACGGAGCGGTCGTCCTCCTTGATGCGGCCCTTCATCTCCTCGAACAATGCGTCGATGGTCGCCTTGTGCGGTTCCATCGCCTGCTCGAACCAGCGGTTCTCCGCCTCCAGATAGGCCAGCACGTCCTTGTCCTTCACCTCCGGATAGCCGGGATCGCGCAGCCACGCATAGGGATCGTCGAGCACGCGGCCATGCTGTTCGATCCGGTGCGGGCGGCGCTCCGCGACGGGCGCGGAAACCATGGGGGAGAGGGAAGGGGAAAGGTCGTGCATTCGATATCCCGTATCTGAGCGGTGGCGGAACGGCCCGCCCGTCCTTATGTTGGTCGCCTGTCGCCATGCTGCAAGGATGGAAGAATGTCTACCGCCTCCCTCGCCCCCGAAGCCCCGGTCCGGGACAAGGACGCCGCACGGCGCCTCGCCGCGCTGCGCACCGAACTGGCGCGGCGCGGCCTTCAGGGCTTCATCGTGCCGCTGACCGACGAGCACCGGAGCGAATATGTCGGCGCCTATGCGCAGCGCCTCGCCTGGCTGACCGGCTTCGGCGGATCGGCGGGCAGCGCGGTCGTGCTGGCGGAAAAGGCGGCGGTCTTCACCGACGGGCGCTACACGCTTCAGGTGCGCGATCAGGTGGACGGGGCGCTCTACGACTATGGCGACCTGCCCGCCGCGCCGCCTTCCGCATGGCTGGCCGGACAGGTGCGGGCGGGCGACCGCATCGGCTACGACCCGTGGCTCCACACCCGCGACGAGGTGCGCGAGCTCGGCGCGCTGCTGGCGGCGAAGGGCGCGGCGCTGGTCGCGATCGCGGACAATCCCGTCGATGCGGTGTGGACCGATCGCCCCGCCCCCTCGCTCGCCCCGGCCGCGCCCCATCCGCTGGCCCATGCGGGCAAGGCGCATGAGGAGAAGCTGGACGACATCGCCGCCTGGCTGGCGCGGCGCGGCGACGATGCGGCGATCCTCTCCGCGCTCGATTCGATCGCATGGACGTTCAACATCCGGGGCAGCGACGTCGACCACACGCCGGTCGCGCTGTCCTATGCGATCGCGAAGGCGGACGGCACGGCGGACCTGTTCATCGCGCCGGAAAAGCTGACGGACGAGTTGCGCGCCCATCTCGGCAACCGGGTGGCGCTGCGGGATCGCGACGCCTTCGCCGCCGCGCTGGAGGCCGATTATCGCGGCAAGCGCGTCGCGGTCGATCCCGAACGCGCGGTGGCCGCGATCTTCGAGCGGCTGGAGGCGGGCGGCGCGGTCATCGACCCGGTGCGCGACCCCGCCGTGCTGGCCAAGGCGATCAAGAACCCGGCCGAGATCGCCGGCCATGACGCCGCGCAGCTGCGCGACGGCGCGGCGCTGACCCGCTTCCTCCACTGGATCGGCATCGAGGGGCCGAAGGGGACGCAGACCGAGCTGTCCGCCGCCGACCGGCTGCGCGCCTTCCGCGCCGAAACGGGCGCGCTGGTCGACCTCAGCTTCGACACGATCAGCGGCGCGGGGCCGAACGGGGCGATCGTCCATTATCGCGTGACGCCGGAAACCGACCGGCGGATCGAGCCGGACATGCTCTATCTGGTCGATTCGGGCGGGCAATATCGCGACGGCACCACCGACATCACCCGCACCCTCGCCATCGGCACGCCCACGGCGGAAATGCGCGAGCGCTTCACGCTGGTGCTGAAAGGCCACATCGCGCTGGCCCGCGCGATCTTCCCGGCCGGGACCAGCGGCGGCCAGCTCGACACGCTGGCGCGGCGGGCGCTGTGGGAACGCGGCCTCGATTACGCGCACGGCACCGGCCATGGCGTCGGCAGCTTCCTCTCGGTGCACGAAGGACCGCAGCGCATCGCGACCTTCGGCGGCAGCACCGAGCCGCTGCGCCCCGGCATGATCTGCTCCAACGAGCCGGGCTATTACAAGACCGGCGGCTACGGCATCCGCATCGAAAATCTGGTGCTGGTCGAGGAACGGGCGATCGCGGGCGCGGAAAAGCCGATGCTGGGCCTGCGCACGCTGAGCTTCGTGCCGATCGACCGCGCGCTGGTGGAGGTTTCGCTGCTGTCGCCGGAGGAGCGGGACTGGCTCGACGCCTATCATGCCGAAACGCTGCGCCGCGTCGCGCCGCTGGTGCCGGAGGAGGTGCAGGGCTGGCTGCGCGCCGCCTGTGCGCCGATCGGATAGGAGCCAGCAATGACCGCCACCCGCAACCTCTTCACCCATCCGGTGCATCTGGGAAAGGGCGCGCGCGTGCTACCCCAGCCCGAATTCACCGGTATGGACTGGTATGCCGGCTATATCGAACGGACGGCGGCCGACGGCGACGAAGGGCGGCTCGTCAGCCTCTATCGCTTCGCGGCGAGCTGGGACAGTTGGGAACGGCATCCGGCAGGCGATGAACTGGTGCTGTGTCTGTCGGGCCGGATGGCGTTGACGCAGGAATTTCCCGATGGCCGCGTCGAGCGAGTGACCCTCGGCCCCGGCGACTATGCGATCAACCCTCCGGGCGTCTGGCACACCGCCGATATCGGCACGGGGGAGGAAGCAACCGCGCTCTTCATCACATCGGGACGCGGGACCGAGCATCGCCCACGATAGGACCCGCGACAGGAGAAAAGGCGCGAATCAGTCCCGCGCCTTCCCGGCCGCGCCCGTCTTGCCGGCAACATCGCTTTCCCGCGCCTGCGCCTTGCGGCGGCGCAAATTGGTGCGCAGCGCCTCGGCCAACCGCTTTTTCCGTTCCGCTTCCGTCTCGCTCATGGCTCCTCTCAAGCAAAAATTCGCGCCGTGCTCAAGCGTCCCTTGACAATCCGCCCAAGGGAAGGCCATAGGCGCGGCTCCGAACGGTATGCTGCTGTAGCTCAGTGGTAGAGCACTCCCTTGGTAAGGGAGAGGCCGAGAGTTCAATCCTCTCCAGCAGCACCATTCTTCCCCCGACATCCTTAGCCGTCATGCCAGCGCAGGCTGGCATCGTTCGCGATGGCGAGGGGGCAAGCCTCCAGCGATCCCAGCGTTGAGCTTCGGTCGCCCTTCGGGTCGCTGGGATGACGATATATGAAGGGGCCGCAGATACCGCCGCCCCAGCTCTCAGAAACCAAATTCCACCGACTCGAACCGCACCGGCTCGCCCACCGCGTCGTTGGCGAGGCTGTCTTCCCACATCACGCGATGACCGCGCACGATGGTGCCAACCGCCTTGCCGGTCAGCTCCATGCCCTCGAACGGCGACCAGTCGCAGCGCGAGGCGAGCCAGTCGCGGCCCACCGTCCAGCGCTTCTTCAGGTCCACCACGGTGAAATCGGCGTCATAGCCGAGCGCGATGCGCCCCTTGCCGACAAGGCCGAACACCCGCTGCGGCCCCGCGCTGGTCAAGTCGATGAAGCGTTGCAGGGAAAGGCGCCCGTTCGCCACATGGTCGAGGAACAGCGGCACCAGCGTCTGCACGCCGGGCATGCCGCTGGGGCTCGCCGGATAGGCCTTCGCCTTCTCCTCCTTCGTGTGCGGCGCATGGTCGGAGCCGATCACGTCCGGCACGCCGAGGTTGAGATACTCCCACAGCCCCTCGCGATGCGCGGCCGAGCGGATCGGCGGGTTCATCTGCGCATAGGTGCCGAGGCGCGGATAGGCGTCCTCCCCGGCCAGCGTCAGATGCTGGGGCGTCACCTCGCAGCTGGCGATATCCTTGTGCTGCGCGATATAAGCCAGCTCGGCGGGCGTCGTCACATGCAGGATGTGGATGCGCCGCCGCGCCGCGCGGGCCAGCGCGATGATCCGCCGCGTCGCGATCATCGCGCTTTCGTCGTCGCGCCAGACCGGGTGGGAGGACGGGTCGCCCTCCACCCGCAGATCCTTGCGCGCGTTCATCCGCGCCTCGTCCTCGGCATGGATGGCGACGCGGCGGCGGCCGGAGGCCAGCACGCGGGCCAGCGCGCCGTCATCGTCAACCAGCAGGCTGCCCGTCGAGGCGCCCATGAAGATCTTGACCCCGGCGGTGCCCGGTATCCGCTCCAGCTCGGCCAGTTCCTCCGCATTGTCGGCGGTCGCCCCGACATAGAAGGCATGGTCGCACCACATGCGATGATGCGCACGCTTCAGCTTGTCGTGCACGCGGTCGGCGCTGTCGGTATTGGGATTGGTGTTGGGCATTTCGAACACCGCCGTCACCCCGCCCATCACCGCGGCGCGGCTGCCCGATTCGAGGTCTTCCTTATATTCCAGCCCCGGCTCGCGGAAATGGACCTGGCTGTCGATCACGCCCGGCAATATGTCGAGCCCGGCGCAGTCGATCACCTCGCCCGCATCGCCCGGCGCGGAGCCGATCGCCGCGACCTTGCCCCCGCGCACGCCGATATCGGCCGCCACCGGCCCGCCGGGCGTGTGGACGGTGCCGTTCTTCAGGATCGTGTCGAAGGTCTGGGGCATGGTGAGGCTTTCGCTTGGAGAATTGCACTGTCCGCCTTACCTAATGCGCATGGCAGAGAATACCACCCTTTATGACCGCGCGCTGATCCGCGTTTCGGGGGAAGAAGCCCGGCCCTTCCTCCAGGGCCTCGTGACGCAGGACGTGCTGGCGCTGGAGCAAGGCGCGCCGCGCTGGTCCGGCCTGCTGACGCCGCAGGGCAAGGCGCTGTTCGATTTCATCCTGTGGGCCGACGGCGACGATGTGCTGATCGATTGCGAGGCGGAGCAGGCCGAGGCGCTGCAACGCCGCCTCACCCTCTATCGCCTGCGCCGCAAGGTGGCGCTGGAGCGGGAGGAAGGGTTGCACGTGCACTGGTCGGCCGATGCGGGGGGAAAGCCCACCGACCCGCGCCTGCCCGGCCTCGGCCATCGCTGGATCGCGCCGGTGGCGGAGGATGACGGCGATGCCGCCCCCGCCTTCCGCGCCCATCGCCTCTCGCTCGGCGTGACCGAGGGGACGGCGGAGCTGGGCAGCGACCAGACGCTCTGGCTGGAGGCCAATGCCGAAGAGCTGAACGGCGTCAGCTACACCAAGGGCTGCTATGTCGGGCAGGAGAACACCGCCCGCATGCATTACCGCAACAAGGTCGGGCGGCGGCTGGTGGTGGTGCCGGAAGGACAATCCGACCCGAAGCGGCAGCGGACGCTGCTGGCCAATCTCGGCCTTGCGATCGACCATCGCCGGGTCGAGGACATGGCCGGACTGGCGCTGCCGCCATGGCAGGCCGCCGCCATCGCCGCCGACACGGCGGAGGATGCATGAAAGGCTGGCTCGCCCCGCTGGCCGCGCTGCTGCTCGCGACCGCGCCCGCCGCCCGCGCCGACACCGAATGGACGCTGGTGGCGACCTACCCGCATGACAAGGGTGCGTTCACGCAGGGGCTGATCTTCCTCGACGGGGCGCTATACGAAAGCACCGGCCGCAACGGCGCGTCGGAAATCCGGCAGGTGCGGCTGAAGGACGGCAAGGTGCTGCGCTCCGCCCCGATCGCGATGCGCTATTTCGGCGAGGGGATGACCAACTGGGGCAGCGAGCTGCTGTCGCTGACATGGCGGCACGGCACCGGCTTCCGCTGGGACCGGGCGACCTTCCGCCAGACCGGCACCTTCCGCTATTCCGGCGAGGGCTGGGGCCTGACGCAGGACGGCAAGCGCCTGATCCTGAGCGACGGCACCAACCGGCTCCGCTTCCTCGACCCGGAAAGTTTCGAGGAGACGGGGCATGTCAACGTCAGCTGGAACGGCAAGCCGGTGCGCCTGCTCAACGAGCTCGAATATGTGAAGGGCGAGGTGCTGGCCAATATCTGGCTGACCGACCGGATCGCGCGGATCGACCCCAAGACCGGCAAGGTGATCGACTGGATCGACCTCACCCCGCTCGCCCGCAGGCAGCCGGTGACGGATGCCGACGCGGTGCTGAACGGCATCGCCTATGACGCGAAGCACGACCGGCTGTTCGTCACCGGCAAGAATTGGCCCAGCCTCTACGAGATAAAGCTGAAGCGCTGACCCGTCAGGCGCGCGCCCTCCCCTTGCGCCGCGCGAGGGTGGCGAGGGTCCACAGCGCGATCAGGCACCAGATGATGTTGAGCGTCATCGGCGGGATCGCGCCATGCCATGCGGCATTGGTGACGAAGCCGAGCGATCCGAACAGGTTGAGCAACTGAAAGGCGACCGACCGCCCCTCCAGCCGCCCGGACGACACCAGCACATAGCCCAGCAGGATAAGCCCCCCGCCCAGCCATCCGGCGATTTCGATCAGCCAATTCGTCATCCTGTGCCCTTTTTGTCCTTCCACTCCCAACCAGCCGCACCGCCTTCATATATGGCGAACCGGGTCCATCCGCTGATGCAGAATGCGGATGATCGCAATCCCATAGGCCGTTGGCCGGAAATAGATCATATGCTGCTCCACAGCATGGCGGCGATAGCCCGGCCGGATAGCGCCGCAGTCCTGCGATTGATGCGGCGCGGCGGCCAATCGCGCACAAGCGACCTCGATAAGATCGGTATAGCGTAGCGCCTGAGACACTCCCCATCGGGCAACCGTGTAATCGAACACCGATTCAAGATCGCGCAGCGCCCTCGGGCTGAAGCGATATTCAGCCATGTTCGGCGGTTTTTCGCCTTCTGAATGCCGCAAAATCGAACGGTTCGGGTTCTCCGCTCTGCTCCCCCTCGATCAGGGCGCGACGGATCGCGTCCATCTCGAAAGTCCGCTCCTGCTCCCGCCGGATCAGATCGCGGATCGCTTCGCTGTCATTGGTGTAAAGGCCCGCCGCGATCTGCGCGGAGATCCATGCATCCTGCTGTTCGGTCAAGGTAATGGTCTTGCGGACCGTTCCCATCGCCTCTGCTCCAAAAATCATATTATTGGTGCGATATAGCGCAAATACATGCCACCTGCAATTCTAGCGTGAAGATGCAATGAGGCAGGACATCGCATGGTGCCCCTGCCTCATTGCATTATTCCATCAAATGCCGATCAGGCCGCCAGCTTGCGCAGCACATAATGCAGGATGCCGCCGTTGCGGAAATATTCGACCTCGTTGGCGGTATCGATGCGGCACAGCGCGGTGAAGGTGAAGCTGCTGCCGTCCTTCCGCGTCACCTTCACCTCGACATCCTGGCGCGGCTTCAGGTCCGCGACGCCGAGGATGGTGAAGCTGTCGTCGCCGGTCAGGCCCAGCGTCTGGCGGCTCTGCCCCTCCCTGAACTGAAGCGGCAGCACGCCCATGCCGACGAGGTTGGAACGGTGGATGCGCTCGAAGCTCTCCACGATCACCGCGCGCACGCCCAGCAGGTTGGTGCCCTTGGCCGCCCAGTCGCGCGAGGAGCCGGTGCCATATTCCTTGCCCGCGATGACGACCAGCGGCGTGCCCTGCTCCTTATATTTCATCGCCACGTCGTAGATCGGCATCACCTCCTCGCCGAAGCGGCTCATCCCGCCCTCGATGCCGGGGACCATTTCGTTGCGGATGCGGATATTGGCGAAGGTGCCGCGCATCATCACCTCATGATGGCCGCGGCGGGAACCGTAGCTGTTGAAATCGGCCTTGGCGACCTGATGCTCCATCAGCCATTTGCCCGCCGGACTGTCCACCTTGATGGACCCCGCAGGCGAAATATGGTCGGTGGTGATCGAATCGCCCAGGATCGCCAGCGGCTTCGCCTCCACGATATCGGCGACCGGCGCCGGGGTCATCGTCATGCCGTCGAAATAGGGCGGATTGGCGACATAGGTGCTGCCCGCGCGCCACTGATAGGTTTCCGATCCGGTGACGTCGATCGCCTGCCAATGGGCATCGCCCTTGTAGACATGGGCATAGCGCGCCTGGAACATCGAGCGGTCGACGCACTCCGCGATGGTGGCGGCCACTTCCTGATTGGTCGGCCAGATGTCGCGCAGATAGACGTCCTGCCCGTTGCCGCCCCTGCCGATCGGCGTGGTGGTGAAATCCTCGACCACCGTGCCCTTCAGCGCATAGGAAACGACCAGCGGCGGCGACGCGAGGAAGTTCGCGCGCACGTCCGGCGACACGCGCCCTTCGAAATTGCGGTTGCCGGAAATGACCGCCGCGGCGACGAGGTTGTTTTCGTTGATCGCCTTGCTGATCGGTTCGGCCAGCGGCCCCGAATTGCCGATGCAGGTGGTGCAGCCATAGCCCACCAGATTGAAGCCGATAGCGTCGAGATGCCGCTGGAGGCCCGCCTTTTCCAGATAGTCGGTGACGACCTGGCTGCCCGGCGCGAGCGAGGTCTTGACCCACGGCTTGGGCCTGAGGCCCAGTTCATTGGCCTTTTTCGCGACCAGACCGGCGGCGACCAGCACGCTGGGGTTCGACGTGTTGGTGCAGCTGGTGATCGCGGCGATCACCACGTCGCCGTCGCCGATGTCGAAATCCTTGCCTTCGACCGCGACGCGCTGCTGCGGCTTCTTGTAGACGCTTTCCATGTCGGCGTTGAACACGTCGTCCACCTCCGGCAGCACGACCTTGTCCTGCGGGCGCTTGGGACCGGCCAGCGTCGGGACGACCGTGGCGAGGTCCAGATCCAGCGTCGAGGAGAAGACCGGCTCGACGGCGGGGTCGATCCAGAAGCCCTGCTCCTTCGCATAGGCCTCGACCAGCGCGATCTGCTCTTCCTCGCGGCCGGTGAGGCGCATATAGTCGAGCGTCTTGTCGTCGATGCCGAAAAAGCCGCAGGTCGCGCCATATTCCGGCGCCATATTGGCCAGCGTCGCGCGATCGGCAAGGCTCAGCGACGCGAGGCCGGGGCCGAAATATTCGACGAAGCGGCCGACCACGCCATGGTTGCGCAGCATGTTGGTGCAGGTCAGCACGAGGTCGGTCGCGGTCACGCCCTCCTGTAACGCACCGGTCAGGCGGAAGCCGACCACTTCGGGGATGAGCATCGACACCGGCTGGCCCAGCATCGCGGCCTCCGCCTCGATGCCGCCCACGCCCCAGCCCAGCACGCCGAGGCCGTTGATCATCGTCGTGTGGCTGTCGGTGCCGACGCAGGTGTCGGGATAGGCGACCGTCTCGCCCTGCGCATCGACGCTGGTCCACACCGCCTGCGCGATATGCTCCAGATTGACCTGATGGCAGATGCCGGTGCCCGGCGGCACGGCATAGAAATTGGCGAGGCTCTTCGACCCCCATTTCAGGAAGTCGTAGCGCTCCATGTTGCGCTGATACTCGATCTCCATATTGTCCTGAAAGGCGCGGGGATGGCCGAATTCGTCCACCATCACGCTGTGGTCGATGACGAGATTGACCGGCACCTGCGGGTTGATCTTGCTGGTGTCGCCGCCCAGCTTGGCGATCGCGTCGCGCATCGCGGCGAGGTCCACCACGCAGGGCACGCCGGTGAAATCCTGCAACAGCACGCGCGCCGGGCGGTACTGGATCTCATCGCCGGTGACGGGGTTCTTCTGCCAGTCGACGATCGCCTGGATATCCCTGGTGGAAACGGTGAAGCCGCCATCCTCGAACCGGAGCAGATTTTCCAGCAGCACCTTCATGGAGAAAGGCAGGCGCGACACGTCGCCCAGCTTTTCCGCCGCCTTCCTGAGCGAATAGATGGCGTAGGTCTTGCCGCCCACCGCCAGCGACTGGCGCGTGCCCAAACTGTCCTGTCCGATTGCAGTCATGTGATGTGTCTCCATCGCTAAAGCGCTTGGGCCATTCCGGCTGGGGAATGATGGACGGAGACAGCATCGTCCCGAAAATTCGGCATCCGGTCAACTGCTTTGCCTCTTGTCCATCCGTCGGCGGTCAAAGCGGAATGATCCCTCTCATCCCCGCTGCGAGATAATGCCCTCCGGTCAGGAGTCAATGATTTGCGGCCTTTTGCAAGGGCTTTTCGGCCAATAGCGGCAAAATGACGCGGCAGATGTGCCGCCGGTCGCGGCACCGGTCCGCAAATGCCCGGCGGGTCCGGCCCCGCGATTTCCCCGATGCGGAAAGATGCGGAAAAGCAAGAAAGGTCTTTCTTGTCTTTCGCATACTTGCCCCGCCCCGGTCCATAGCGGCGAGACCGAAGGCACGAAGCCTTATTTCAAATGCAAATCAAGTGCAGAAACTTTTTCGTCTATGGCCCCGATCGGGACCGGAATCGCCGGATTCCATGTTGCGCTGCCGAATGAATGGGAATAACGCACTCCCGCGTGCCGGGCTGCAAGGCCCACCAATGTCTGATCCTTATCATGGAGCCCGACCGAATGTCCTCGATGCTTCAGTCCTATCGTGAACATGCCGCGGAACGCGCCGCTCTCGGCATTCCGCCCCTGCCCCTCTCGGCACAACAGACCGCCGACCTGATCGAGCTTATCAAGGCTCCTCCGGCGGGCGAGGATACCGAATTCCTGCTCGACCTGCTGACCCATCGCGTGCCGCCGGGCGTCGACGACGCCGCCAATGTGAAGGCGTCCTTCCTCTCGGCCGTCGCCCATGGCGATTTCCCGGTCGCGCTCATCAGCCGCCAGCGCGCCACCGAACTGCTCGGCACGATGGTCGGCGGCTATAACGTCAAGCCGCTGATCGACCTGCTGGGCGATGCCGAGGTGGGCGCCGTCGCGGCCGAGGGCCTCAAGAAGACCCTGCTGATGTTCGACTTCTTCCACGACGTCGCCGAACTCGCCAAGGCGGGCAATGAGAACGCCAGGGCCGTCGTCCAGTCCTGGGCCGACGCGCAATGGTTCACCGACCGCCCGGAAGTGCCGGAAAAAATCACCGTCACCGTGTTCAAGGTGACCGGCGAGACCAACACCGACGACCTGTCCCCCGCGCCCGACGCCTGGTCGCGCCCGGACATTCCGCTCCACTATCTCGCCATGCTGAAGAACGCCCGCGACGGCATCACGCCCGAAGAGGACGGCAAGCGCGGCCCGATCCAGTTCATCGAGGACCTGAAGAAGAAGGGCCATCTCGTCGCCTACGTCGGCGACGTGGTCGGCACCGGCTCCTCGCGCAAGTCCGCCACCAACAGCGTGATCTGGGCGACCGGGCAGGACATTCCCTATGTCCCCAACAAGCGCTTCGGCGGCGTCACGCTGGGCGGCAAGATCGCGCCGATCTTCTTCAACACGCAGGAAGATTCGGGCGCGCTGCCGATCGAGGTCGATGTGTCGCAACTCCACATGGGCGACGTGATCGACATCTATCCCTATGAGGGCAAGATCGTGAAGGACGGCGCCGAAGTCGCGCAGTTCGCGCTCAAGAATCAGGTGCTGTTCGACGAGGTGCGCGCCGGCGGCCGCATCAACCTGATCATCGGCCGCTCGCTGACGGCGCGCGCGCGCGAGTTCCTCGGCCTGCCCGCCTCCGACCTGTTCCGCCAGCCCGCCACCCCGGTCGACACCGGCAAGGGCTTCACGCTGGCGCAGAAGATGGTCGGTTGCGCCTGCGGCCTGCCCGAAGGCCAGGGCGTGCGCCCCGGCACCTATTGCGAGCCGCGCATGACCACCGTGGGATCGCAGGACACCACCGGCCCGATGACCCGCGACGAGCTGAAGGATCTCGCCTGCCTCGGCTTCTCGGCCGACATGGTGATGCAGTCCTTCTGCCACACCGCCGCCTATCCCAAGCCGGTGGACGTCAAGACCCATCGCGAGCTGCCCGCGTTCATCTCCAACCGGGGCGGCGTCGCGCTGCGTCCGGGCGACGGGGTGATCCACAGCTGGCTCAACCGCCTGCTGCTGCCCGATACGGTCGGCACCGGCGGCGATTCGCACACCCGCTTCCCGATCGGCATTTCCTTCCCGGCAGGCTCCGGCCTCGTGGCGTTCGCCGCCGCGACCGGCGTGATGCCGCTCGACATGCCGGAATCGGTGCTGGTGCGCTTCAAGGGCGAGATGCAGCCCGGCATCACGCTGCGCGACCTCGTCCACGCCATCCCCTATTATGCGATCCAGCAGGGGCTGCTGACGGTCGAGAAGGCGGGCAAGAAGAACATCTTCTCCGGCCGCATCCTCGAAATCGAAGGCCTGCCCGACCTCAAGGTCGAGCAGGCGTTCGAGCTGACCGACGCGTCGGCGGAACGCTCGGCGGCGGGCTGCACCGTGCACCTCAACAAGGAACCGATCATCGAGTATATGAACTCGAACATCGTTCTGATGAAGAACATGATCGCCGACGGCTATCAGGATGCCCGCACGCTCCAGCGCCGCATCGACGCGATGGAGGCATGGCTCGCCAATCCGCAGCTGCTTGAGGGCGATGCGGATGCGGACTATGCCGCCATCATCGAGATCGACCTTGCCGAGATCAAGGAGCCGATCCTGTGCGCGCCGAACGACCCGGACGACGCGCGCCTCCTCTCCGAGGTGCAGGAAACGCCGATCGACGAGGTGTTCATCGGCTCGTGCATGACCAATATCGGCCATTTCCGCGCAGCCTCGCTGCTGCTCAAGGGCAAGAAGGACATCCCCGCCCGTCTGTGGGTCGCCCCGCCGACCAAGATGGACGCCGCCGAACTGACCAAGGAAGGGCATTATTCCACCCTTGGCGGCGCGGGCGCGCGCATGGAAATGCCGGGTTGCTCGCTGTGCATGGGCAACCAGGCGCAGGTGCGCGAGGGCGCGACCGTGGTGTCGACCTCGACCCGCAACTTCCCCAACCGCCTCGGCAAGAACACCAACGTCTTCCTCGCCTCTGCGGAGCTGGCGACGGTCGCCTCCAAGCTGGGCCGCCTGCCCAGGGTCGAGGAATATATGGCCGAGATGGGCGTGATCGACGAAGCGAAGGACGAGGTCTATCGCTACATGAACTTCGACCAGATCGAGGAATATGCCGAACGGGTCGCATAACGCCGCGATCCGATGATCGGATGAGAAACCGGCCGGGCCTTCGGGCTCCGGCCGGTTTTCTTTTGGGCGGTCGGTGAATCTTATCCGTCATGCCAGCGAAGCTGGCATCTCAGGAGGTGGCGCACCATGGCCCACGGCCCCGGCCTGCGCCGGGTGACGGCTGGAAGCGGACCTGATGATCCCCTCCCCTGAAGGGGAGGGGCTTGAAGTTGCCCGACCACCCGACGCCCACAAAAAACCGGCGCCGGCACTGCTGCCGACGCCGGTGAATTCAGCGAAACCTCGCTTTGGTCAGTCCTCGATCTTCCGTCGGAAGGTTTCGGGCAGGAACAGCAGGCCGACCACCACCGTCAGCGCGGCGATGACCACCGGGTACCAGAGGCCGTAATAGATGTTCCCGGTCGCCGCGACCATCGCGAAGGCGGTGGTCGGCAGGAAGCCGCCGAACCAGCCATTGCCGATATGATAGGGCAGCGACATCGAGGTGTAGCGGATGCGGCTGGGGAACAGTTCCACCAGCATCGCGGCGATCGGGCCGTAGACCATCGTCACCAGCATCGCGAGCGCCCACAGGATCGCGACCACCGCCACCTTGTTCATCTGCGCGTCGTCGGCCTTGGCGGGATAGCCCGCATCGGCCAGCGCCGCCTTCATCTCGCCCTGGAAACCGGCGATCGCGGTCGTCAGCGCCTCGCCCGACAACGCCTTGGGATCGGGCGCGGTCAGCAATGTGTCGCCGACCCGCACCTGCGCGGCGGCCCCCACAGCCCCCTCGGCGTTATGATAATCGACGCCCGCCTTCGCCAGCCACGCCTTGGCGATGTCGCAGCTGGTGCTGTCGAACTTGTTCCGGCCCACCGGATCGAACTGGAACGAGCATTCCTCCTGATTCACGCTGACGGTGATCGGCGCGGCGGCCTGCGCATGGGCCAGCGCCGGGTTGGCCGCGCCGGTCAGCGCGCCGTAGAGCGGGAAATAGGCGATCGCCGCCAGAAAACAGCCGCCCAGGATGATCGGCTTGCGGCCGATCTTGTCGGACAGCCAGCCGAAGATGACGAAGAAAGGCGTCGCCAGCGCCAGCGCGATCGCGATCAGGATGTTCGCCGTCGCGCCATCGACCTTCAGCGTCTTTTCGAGGAAGAACAGCGCGTAGAACTGGCCGCAATACCAGACCACCGCCTGCCCCGCGACCGCGCCGAACAGCGCGATCAGCACCCAGCGCAAATTGCTCCACTGGCCGAAGGCTTCGGTCAGCGGCGCCTTGGAGGTCTTGCCCTCCTCCTTCATCTTCTTGAAGACCGGGCTTTCGTTGAGTTGCAGCCGGATCCACATCGACACCGCGAGCAGGACGATCGAGATCAGGAACGGCAGGCGCCAGCCCCATGATGCGAAGCTTTCCTCGCCCATGGCGAGGCGGATGCCGATCACCACCAGCAGCGCCGCGAACAGGCCCAGCGTCGCGGTGGTCTGGATCCAGCTGGTATAGAGGCCGCGCTTGTTGTTAGGCGCATGCTCGGCGACATAGGTGGCCGCGCCGCCATATTCGCCGCCCAGCGCCAGCCCCTGCAACAGACGCATGATCAGCAGGATGATCGGCGCGGCGATGCCGATCGAGGCATAGGAGGGCAACAGGCCGACCGCGAAGGTCGACAGGCCCATGATGCCCATCGTCACGAGGAAGGTGTTCTTGCGCCCGACCAGATCGCCGATCCGCCCGAACACCAGCGCGCCGAACGGCCGCACGGCGAAACCGGCGGCGAAGGCGGCAAGCGCGAAGATGAAGCCGGTGGTCTCGTTGACCCCGGAAAAGAATTGCTGCGAAATATAGGTCGCCAGCAATCCGTAAAGATAGAAATCATACCATTCGAACACCGTGCCCAGCGAAGAGGCGGCGATGACGAGTTTCTCGTTCTGCGTTGCCTCATGATGCTGGGGCAGGCTGTCTTCATAGACCGTGGCCATAGTCCCTCTCCTTGTCCATATCTGTTTCCTTGCGGCGGGCGCGCCTGTCAAAACGTATATTTCGCCGCCATTTCCACGCGATCCATCTGCCCCTTGGCGCCGCCGACAATCTCGCGCTCGCCATGGCGGTATTCGATGCCGACATCGAGATTCTTCACCGGCGACCAGAACAGGTTGCCGGCAAGGCTCCACGCCCGCTTGTTGGCCAGCGCGGGGATGACGATGCCGCCGGGATAGTCCGCATCCTGATAGGAGGCGATGAAGGAGGAGCGGATCGTCGGCGTCCAGCCCAGCTTCAGCGCGGCGAAGCCCGCGAAATTGCCGATCGGGCGCAGGTCCGGCGTGGCGCCCGTCGCGTCATAGGCGGCATCGGCGACATAGCCGACCGCGAGATAGCGGCCCATGCCCTTGCCATAGGTGGCGGTGAAGCGCAGGTCGTGGCGCTTGTCCGGCCCGAACGGAATCTTGCCGCCCGCGCTGACGCCCCAGCCCGTGGCCGACGTGTCGTACCCCATATTCTCCATCGTCAGCCTGCGCACGATCCCGGCGAGATGCAGCTCGCCAAGGCCGCCCGAATAACCGAGCTTGGCGACGAAATCGGGCAGGCGGTCATGATCGTTGTCGACATAGGCGCCGCTCGCCGAAGTGCTCGCCAGCGTCTCGGTCTGCGGATTTTCCGCCGCGATCATGAGCGCCAGACCGTTGCCGAGCGGCTGCCTGTACTGCACCATCATCTGCCGCACGAAGATCGACCCGTCGGTGGCGCCGATGAAATCGGTGCTTTCCGGGAACAGCGCCGGGTTCTGGAAGGTCGTCCATTCCTGCCCGATCAGCCAGTTGCCGTAGCTGAGGAAGGCGCGGCGCAGCGTCGGCGTATAGGGGTTGGTCGAGCGTTGCGCGCCCACGGGCGCGGCGGCCAGCGCGAAGTCGAACTCGATCAGCGACTTGAGGTCCTTGCCGCCCACCGGCGTCGCCGAGGAAAAGACCAGCCGCGTCTGGCGCGCATGGCCGACCATGTCGTGGCTGCTGAAATTCTGGCCGACCGGAATCTGCTGCGGCAGGTGGAATTCCTTGCCGAGCGCGCCGGTATCGACCGCGCCATCGCTGTAGCGGGTGGCGCTGGCGACGACCTTGACGAAACCGCCGAGCTTGAAGGTGGTGCTGCCGACCTTGAACCCTTCGGCGGGCGGCGCCGGCCGCGCCTCTACGGCGGCGACGCGCGTTTCCACCGCCTGCGCCTGCTGCGCCTGGGTGGCGACCTGCTGCTGCACCTGCGTCTGCCCTTGCGCCTGCTCCGCCCGCGCCGTGGCGAGCTCCGCCTTCAGGTCGGCGACCGCCTGTTCCAGCAGACGCAGCCGCGCCTCCAGCTCCGCCTGACTGCCCGTCTGCGCATGGACGGGCAGCGGACAGAGCGCGATCAGCGCGGCCCCGGCGAGCAGAAGCCGGTGCGGCGGCGCACCCCCTTTGATTTGCGTTGCGATAGACACCTTGGCCATCCTCTCTCTCCTGAGCGTCGCGCGCCTCGCCGTCTGAAGGGGCGAATGTCGCGCGACAGGATGGAAACATGCCTTTCCGGCAAGCGGTTTAGCCAGATAGACCTTGGTAGATGGCCACCATAGACCTTAGTATTGGTGTCGGGTGTTGCCGCCGCCTGCTAAGACGGGGCAGGATATTAGGAGAGACTAAAATGAGCGATGCGATCTATCCTGTGCCGCAGGAATGGTCAGCGAACGCCAAGATCGATGGCGCCCGCTATGAAGCCCTCTATGCCGAGGCCGCCAATGATCCCGACAGCTTCTGGCGGCGCGAGGCCCGGCGACTCGACTGGATCAAGCCCTTCACCAAGGTGAAGAACACCTCGTTCAACGAGGCCGATTTCGGCATCAAATGGTTCGAGGACGGCGAGCTGAACGTCGCGGCCAACTGCATCGACCGTCATCTGGCCGAGCGCGCGGACGAAGTCGCGATCATCTGGGAGCCGGACAGCCCCGGCGCCGAGCGGCGCATCACCTATCGCGAGCTGCATGAGGAAGTGAGCCGCCTCGCCAACGCGCTGAAGGCCAATGGCGTCGGCAAGGGCGACCGCGTCACCATCTATCTGCCGATGATCCCGCATGCGGCCTTCGCGATGCTCGCCTGCGCGCGGATCGGCGCGATCCATTCGGTCGTGTTCGGCGGCTTCTCGCCCGACAGCCTCGGTGGAAGGATCGAGGATTGCGACTCGAAGCTGGTCATCACCGCCGACGAAGGGCTGCGCGGCGGCAAGCGCGTGCCGCTCAAGGCCAATGTCGACGAGGCGCTGAAGAATTGCGGCAGCGTGTCGAAGGTGCTGGTGGTCCGCCATACCGGCGGCACCATCGCGATGCAGGACGGCCGCGACATCTGGTATGACGAGGCGATCGCGGCGGCCTCGCCCGATTGCCCGGCCGAGCCGATGAACGCCGAGGATCCGCTGTTCATCCTCTACACCTCCGGCTCCACCGGCAAGCCCAAGGGCGTGCTGCACACCAGCGGCGGCTATCTCGTCTGGGCGTCGATGACGCATGAATATGTGTTCGACTATCGCCCCGGCGACATCTTCTGGTGCGCGGCGGACGTCGGCTGGGTCACCGGCCACACCTATGTCGTCTATGGCGCGCTCGCCAACGGGGCGACGACGGTGATGTTCGAGGGCGTGCCCAACCACCCGGATTTCAGCCGCTTCTGGCAGATCGTCGACAAATATCAGGTCAATATCTTCTACGGCGCCCCCACGGCGCTGCGCGCGCTGATGCGCGAGGGCGACGAGTGGGTGAAGAAGACCAGCCGCAAGTCGCTGCGCCTGCTCGGCTCGGTCGGAGAGCCGATCAACCCGGAGGCATGGGAATGGTATTATCATGTCGTCGGCGAGGAGCGCTGCCCGATCGTCGACACCTGGTGGCAGACCGAAACCGGCGGTACGATGATGACGCCGCTGCCCGGCGCTACCCCGCTCAAGCCCGGCAGCGCGGCGATCCCGATGTTCGGGGTGAAACCGCAGATCGTCGATGCCGACGGCAAGGTACTGGACGGCGCGACCGACGGCAATCTGTGCATCACCGACAGCTGGCCGGGGCAGATGCGCACCGTCTGGGGCGATCATGAGCGCTTCTTCCAGACCTATTTCACCACCTATCCGGGCAAATATTTCACCGGCGACGGCTGCCGCCGCGACGCGGACGGCTATTACTGGATCACCGGGCGGGTCGATGACGTCATCAACGTATCCGGTCACCGCATGGGCACGGCGGAGATCGAAAGTGCGCTGGTCGCCCATGCCAAGGTGGCGGAAGCCGCGGTGGTCGGCATGCCCCATCCGCTCAAGGGCCAGGGCATCTACGCCTATGTCACCCTCAATGCGCATGAGGAACCGACCGAGGAGCTGCGGCGCGAGCTGATCCAGTGGGTGCGGCACGAAATCGGCCCGATCGCGACGCCGGACGTGATCCAGTTCGCCCCCGCGCTGCCCAAGACGCGCTCCGGCAAGATCATGCGCCGCATCCTGCGCAAGATCGCCGAGGACGATATCGGCAATCTGGGCGACATTTCCACGCTCGCCGATCCGTCCGTGGTTGACCATCTGCTGGAACATCGTCAACTAGTGGCGTGATGCCAGAAACCAGCGCAAGCGAAGAGGAAACGATCCTCATCGCCGACGATCATCCCCTTTTCCGTCAGGCGCTGGCCATGGCGGTAAGGGGGGTCAGACCGGGGGCCGCCATCATCGAGGCGGGCACCGTTGCCGCCGCGCTGGAAGCCGCGCGGGGCGCGGAAAAACTCGCGCTGGTACTGCTGGACCTGCGCATGCCGGGCGCGGAAGGCTTCATGGGCGTGGCGCTGATGCATGCGCAGCGGCCCGATGTTCCGATCATCGTCGTATCGAGCGCCGACGCCGCGGGCAGCGCGCGCGAGGCGGTGCGGCTGGGCGCGACCGGGTTCCTCGGCAAGCATGAGGATCTGGCGACGATGGAAAAGGTGATCGCCGCCGCCCTCGCCGGGGAACGCATCGCCGCCCCCGCCGACGCGCCGCTGGACGCGATGGCGAGCAAACTCGCCGGGCTGACGCCGATGCAGCTTCAGGTGCTGCACGGGGTGCTGGCCGGGCGGCTCAACAAGCAGATCGCGCACGACCTCGGCATCGCCATCCCGACGGTGAAGGCGCACATGACCGCGATCCTGCGCAAGCTGGACGTCGCCAACCGGACGCAGGCGGTGCTGGCCGCGCGTACCCTGGGGCTTACGCCACCGGCGGTGGAATAATACACTGATGGCTGCTTTGAGTAGCAGTTTGTTCAAACAGAACCGTTCGCCCTGAGCTTGTCGAAGGGCTGCTTTTCTCTTGGGGCAAGAACAAGGACAGGGCTTCGACAAGCTCAGCCCGAACGGCTTTTTTAAGTCCGTGCTTCGCCCAACCGAAGAAGCCTCACTCCGCCGCCTTTTCCATCCCGCCCTCACCCAGCCAGCGCAGCAGCGCATCCGGCGACGCAGGTTTCAGGAACAGCGCTATCCCTTCCTCCCGGCACCGCCGCGCCGTTTCGGGCGAGCGGTCCGCCGTCACCAGCGCGCAGGCCAGCGCCGGGTTGGCCGCCCGCAGCGCGGCGATCACGCTCAACCCGTCGCCCTGCCCGCCCAGGTGAAAATCCACGAACGCCGCATCGGCCCATTGCGCGGAGGCGAGCGCCTGCGCATCGCTTTCCGCCGCCCGCGCCTCGAACCCGTGCTGGCGCAACAGCAACAAGGTCGCCGCGCGGATTTCCGGCTCGTCGTCCATCACCAGCACCCGCCGCGCCCGCGCGCGCCGTTGCCCGACCGACGCGGCTTCCTCCTCCACAGCCGCCTCGGCCCCGCCGTCCACCCGCGCCAGCGCCACGGCGAACCGGCTGCCCCGCCCCTCGACCGAGCGCAGATCGACCGTCGCGCGCAGCAGCCGCGCGGTACGCTCGACGATCGCCAGCCCCAGGCCGATGCCCGCATCGTCGCCATTGCCGAGCCGCTCGAACTCTCGGAACACCCGCCGCTGATCCTGATCGGCGATGCCGGGGCCGCTGTCGTAGACCTCGACCCGCGCCAGCCCGCCGCGCCGCCGCACGCCGAGCACGATGCCGCCGCGCACCGTGTAGCGCACCGCGTTGGAGAGGAAATTCTGCACGATCGAATGGAGCAGCGCGCGGTCGGTTTCCACCATCGCATCTCCGGGGGCCACGCGGATCGAGAGGCCCTTGGCCGCCGCCTGCGGCGCGAACAGCTCCGCCAGTTCGAGCAGGAGCGGCCGCAGCGCGAAGCGGGTCGGCTGCGGCTGGATGCCGCCCGCGTCCAGCTTCGATATGTCGAGCAGCGCCCGCAACAGGCTTTCCGCCGCCTCGATCGAGCCGGATATGCCGCCCAGCAGCGGGCGCAGATTTTCCGGCAATTGCCGGTCCAGCCCGGCGGTGAACAGCCGCGCGGCATGGATGGGCTGCAACAGGTCGTGGCTCGCGGCAGCGAGGAAGCGCGTCTTTTCCGCGTCCGCCCGCGACAATTGCGCATTGGCGTCGCGCAGTTCCTGCGTGCGCTGCTCGACCCGGCTTTCCAGTTCCGCGCGCGCCCGCTCCAGCCCGGCGCGCGCCTCCGCCTCCGCCGTGATGTCGGTGAAGCACATCACATAGCCGCCGTCGGGCATCGGCCCGCCCACGGTCTTGAGCACCCGCCCGCCCGGCCGCACCCGCTCGAAGCTGTGGACGGTGCCGCGCCGCATATGGTCGAGCCGCTTTTCGACATGGGCATCGACCTCGCCCGGCCCGCATTCGCCCCGCTCGGCATTATAGCGGATCAGGTCGGCGACCGGCGCGCCGACATAGACCAGTTCGGGCGGATAATCGAACAGCTCCAGATAGCGGCTGTTCCATGCCATCAGGCGCAGATTGCGGTCGATCACGCTGACGCCGGGGTCGATATTCTCCAGCGTCGCGGCGAGCAGCCCTTTGGAGAAATGCAGGCTCTGCGCCGACTGGTCGAGCAGGCGCGCGATATCCGCCACGCCCAGCCGCGCGCCCGACAGCGCCGAGGCCATGATCTGCCGCGCCGACGGGCCACCGATCACCCCGGCGATCAGCCGCTCGGCGAGGCGCGCGTCGCGGCGGCCGATGGCGGCGGTCCTGTCCCGATCCGGCCCGAAGGCGTTGCGCACCTCCTCCCGCCCGGCGAAGCGCGCCGCCATGTCCATCAGGTCGCCGACGGTCCGCGCCTCTGCGATGCGCGGATTGCGGCCGAAGCCGGTGGCGAGCGGCGCCCGCACCCCGCGCGCGGAGACGAGCGCGAAGGCGAAGAGATTGGCGCCCAGGCTCCACAGCGTGCCATGGGTGATCGGCGACAGGCCGTTCATCCCCATCAGCCCCAGCGGATCGAGCAGCGTCCCGGCCAGCGGGCGCAGCAGGTCGCGGGTCAGCAATTCGGGCAGGAACAGCGTATAGCCCCAGACCGCGAGGCCCGTCAGCAGCCCCGCCTTGGCCGCCGCCGCATCCCGGTTGCCGCGCCGCACGGCGAGGATCAGCGCCGGGGCGAACTGCGCCATCGCGGCGAAGGCGGTGAGGCCGATCACTGCCAGCCGCTCGCTTTCCGCGACCATGCAGGCATAGCCCAGCGCCGCCCCCATCACCGCGACGATGCCCACGCGGCGCACGTTCAGCATCAGCCGGCCGAGATCCGCCCCGGCGCTCATCCGGCGGTGGCGCAGCATCATCGGCGCGATCAGATCGTTGGACAGCATCGTCGACAGCGCGATGGTTTCCACCACAACCATGCCGGTCGCCGCCGAAAAGCCGCCGAGAAAGGCGAGCAACGCCAGCCATTGCGCGCCATGCGCCAGCGGCAGGCCCAGCACCAGCAGATCGGGCGCGATGCCCGCGGGCAGCACCGCCATGCCCGCAAGGCTGATCGGCAGCACGACGAGCGCGATCACCACCATGTAGAGGATGAACGGCCAGCGCGCGCCGGACACGTCCTCCGGCCGGGTCGCGCCGATGACGCCGACATAGAATTGGCGCGGCAGGCACAGCACCGCCGCCATCGACAACAGGGTGAGGACCAGGAAATCGCCGTCGATCGCCGACGGCGCGAAGATGCGGCGGAACTGTGCCATGCCGGCGAGCCGCTCCGGCGCGGGCGCGTGCAGGAACAGCAGCGCGGCGAACACCCCGACCATGGTCAGCGCGGCGAGCTTCACCAGCGATTCGACCGCGATCACGTAGAGCACCGCCTCGCTGCGGCTGGACGCGACATAGCGGCGCGTGCCGAAGGCGATGGCGAAGATGGCGAGCAGCGCGGCGGCGACCATCATCGGCATCACCGGGTTGCCCGCCGACACCGATTCCGGCCCGGCGATCATCGCATAGCCGGTGCCGATCGAGCGCAATTGCAGCGCCAGATAGGGGATGGAGCCGAACAGCGCGAGCAGCGTCACCAGCGCCGCCACGCCCCGGCTCTTGCCGAAGCGGGAGCCGATGAAATCGGAGATGGAGGACGCCCCTTCCGCCTGCACCTCGCGCACCAGCGCGCGCAGGAAGCGGGGGGCGAGCAGGTAGAGCAGCGCCGGGCCCAGATAGATGGGCGCGTAGTTCCACCCTTCGGCGACGCTGCTGCCGACCGCGCCGAAAAAGGTCCAGCTGGAGCAATAGACGGTCAGCGCCAGCGCATAGGCGGGCAGGCGCAGGCGCGAGGCGTCGAGCCGCGTCCGCCGCCTTTCGGCCAGCGCGGCGAGCAGGAACAGCATCGCCGCATAACCGGCGGCCGCGAGAAACGGTATGAGGCCCCTCATCCTTCCCCTCTATCAGAGCGGGTGACTGTAGGAAACGCCGCACCCGCGCCTCAGATCGCGCTCGCCACCACATTCACGGTGAGCGCGAGCACGCCCAGATTGAAGATGAAGGCCAGCAATCCGTGCGCCGTCGCCACGCGCCGCATGCGCCGGCTGGCGATATCGATGTCGGCGGTCTGGCAGGTCATGCCGATGACGAAGGCGAAATTGACGAAATCGGCGAACACCGGCTCCTCATCCCCCGGAAAATCGAGCCCGCCATGGTCGCCGCCGCCCGGCCCCTGCGCATAATAGAGCCGGGCATAATGGAAGGTGTAGACGAGGTTGGAAAACAGCCATGCGAGCAGCAGCGTCGCCACCAGCAGCCCGATGTGGAGCGCGGGCAGGCTGCCCTTTTCCGCCAGCAGCAGGCCGACCGCCACCAGCATCGCCATGATGATGGCGGCGGTGAGCAGCAGCAGCGTGACCTGCCCGGCGTCATCGCGCTCGGCCTGCCGCCTGATGTCGTCGGGGCGGCCTTCCCGCCACAGCGGCCAGACCGAGACGAGGAAGGCGACCACCGCCAGATCGAACGCCGCGACCAGCGCGACACCGGCGGGCAGCACCAGCGACAGCGGCGCGGGCAGCAGGATCAGCAGCGCCAGAAACAGCATGTAGCGGCCATGGGGTATTCCGGCTCTGGCCTTCCCTGTCATCCGACGCCTCCCCTGATGGTCGGGGGAGCATATCCCGCCCGAAAATCCGCCGTCAATCGGCGCTTTCGAGCGGACATGGCGGGGAGGGACGATCAAGCGGCAGGTTTCGGCCGGGAGCGGACGTAGAAGATTGGTTTCACGCGGAGGCGCGGAGACGCGGAGAGATGGTAGCGCGAAGCGCTTTCCCTCGTCATTCACCCCGGCAACCGACGCAAGGAGAATGAAATGGGGCCTGCGGCCCGGAACGTCCTTCTCCGCGCCTCCGCGTCTCCGCGTGAACTTTCTACTCCAGCACGATATGTCCGCTAACCTACCCAAACCCATCATTCCGCAGCCATGGGCTCACCCAAATCATCACCATGAAAAAGGCCGCACCCCAAGGATGCGGCCCTTCCTGCGCCCGCGAACGGACCTTGGCTCAGAATCCCGCCGAGACCGAAAAGACCACCCGGCCCGAGGAGATGGACGATCCGTTCTTGGACGAGGCGAAGCCGCCGCCCAGGCGGGCCGCTTCGGACCGGCCGATATCGGTATCGACATAGGACACGCCCAGCGTCACCGGCCCGACCGCGAGGTCGGCGCCCAGCATCCAGTCGAGATATTTGCCGGTCGGCGCGATGCTCGTGCCGTTGGGGCCGAGGCCGGGGTTGCCGTCCGAATAGCCCAGATGCGCCTTCAGCGTCAGCGGCGTATCGGGAACCGCGGTGCTGGCATCGGCCCAGATGTAGAGATTATCCTCCTTGTCACCGGGACGGCCCGCCGGGTGGACGGTCGGGTCGGTATTGCCCAGCGCCTTCTGCTTGGGCGCATAGGCGACGCCGAGCAGCAGGCTGGCCGGGCCGACATCGCCCGACAGCTTCACATAGGGCTCGGCGAAATCGGTGGTGTCGAGGCCGCCGGGGTACATATACCAGGTCAGGCCCACGTCCAGCGTCGCCCCGCCGAGCGGGATCGCATAGCCGCCGAACAGATCCAGCTCCATGTTGGACCCGCCGAACGTGCCCCAGCCGGCGAGGTTCGACGCCCAGGTGCCGACATAGACGCCGCTTTCATGGGAAACGGTCAGGCCGCCCTGAACCGCCATTTCCTTGTCGCTCTGCGATACGCCGCGGAAACGATAGTCGGAAACGAGCGCGACGCTGCCCGAAACGGAGACGGGTCCGGCCGGCGCCTCGGTTTGCGCATATGCGGGGGTGCTGGAAAGCAGCAGGGCTGCAAAGGCAGTGATTTTCTTCATGGGATCTCCCTTTTCAATGGAGTGTCCCTTCCTGCATCGACCCGCCACGGTTCTTTGCGCGACCGCGTTCGGGCGATGAGGATTTTCTATTTCCTCTTTTCCGGATCGCGAAGCGTTTGTTCGCAGGTGCAGCACATTATTATTGAATCGTTGCTTTGGAGCAACATTTTGTGAACCGGTATTTTCTTTAGTATTTCCGGTATTTTCCGTTTCGTGACAAAATATGTCTACAGCCCGATTATTCCTCGATTAGATCGAGATAGGCGATAACGTCATTGTCGGTGGCGATGAACAGGCCCGCCTGCACCTCCTCCGGCTGGCTCGCCGCGACGCGCAGCGCCTCGTCCAGCGATCCGTAGAGCAGGGTCGTCGCTGCGCCGCCCTCGGCCGCGTCGTCGAGATGATAGAGGCGCACCGTCGCGCCGCCGAAGGTCGATCGCATCAGTCCTTCCTCTCTTCCATGCCGTCCGCCCCTTCGCGCCGCGCGCCGTCGATTGCCCGCGCCTGCCGTTCCGCCTCGTCGCGCTGCCGCAGCTTTTCCGCCTTGGTGAGGCCGTGGCGGGCACGGTTTTCCGCCGCCTTGTCCTCGGCCGCCTTGCGGGCGAAGCGCTTGCGCGCCTGGCGCAGATTGACCACGTCGCCCATCAGCCTTCCTCCTCCCCGAAATGCAGCGCCAGCCAGACGGTCGGCTCGTCGGGCGCGGTCCATGTCACGCGATGCGCCGTCCCCGCCGGGATCAGCCGCCGGTCGCCGGGGGCAAGGGCGATCTCCCCCTCGCCCTCGATCCACAGCCGCGCCTGCCCGGCGAGCAGCAGCACCCATTCGTCGTGCGGCTGGCAATAGGGCGCTTCCTCCGGCGTCGCCTGCCCGTGCGAGACGATCCGCTCCACCCGCACGCCGGGCCGGGCGAGCAGCGTCTCGAACACCTCCCCGCCGCGCGCATCGGGCAACGGATGGAGCAGGTTGCCGGTCATGCGCCGCTGGCCGCATCTTCGGGCAGGCGGCTGATGTCGACCCAGCGCGCGCCGGTCAGCGCCGCCAGCCGCGCGGGCGTCAGCTCGACCGAGCTGTTGAGCGATCCCGCCGCCGGGAACACCGTGTCGAACGCCTCCAGCGAGCGGTCGCAGCAGACCGGCAGGTCGGTGGCGAGGCCGAAGGGGCAGACGCCGCCCACCGCATGGCCGGTCAGCGCCAGCGTCTCGTCCGGGTCGAGCATGCGAGGGCGGGCGCCGAACGCCGCCTTGGTCTTCGCATTGTCGAGCCGCGCATCGCCCCGCGTCACCAGCAGGAACACCTCGTCCTTCACCCGGATCGCCAGCGTCTTGGCGATGCGCGCCGGTGCGACGCCCAAAGCGGCGGCGGCCTCCTGCACGGTGGCGGTCGATTGCTCCGCCTCGATGATCGCGACATCGGGCGCATGCTCGGCAAGCCAGCGCCGCGCGCTTTCCAGACTCATGGCTATTCCCCCAGCAGGTGCAGCGCGACGGTGCGGCGGTGCGGCCGCCGGCGATGCTCGAACAGATAGACGCCCTGCCAGGTGCCGAGCGCCAGCCGCCCGCCGACCAGCGGCACCGAAAGCTGCGCCTGCGTCAGCGCGGCGCGGATATGGGCGGGCATGTCGTCCGGCCCCTCATCGTCATGGAGATAGCGGCCATCCTCCGGCGCGATGCGGGCGAAGAAGGCGATCAGGTCGTCCTTCACCTCCGGCGCGGCATTTTCCTGGATCAGCAGCGACGCCGAGGTGTGGCGGCAGAACAGGGTCAGCAGCCCCTCGCCCATGCGCTGTTCCGCCACCCAGCGGGTCACCGCATCGGTGATCTCGACGAGGCCGGTGCCGGGCGTGGCGACTTCCAGCATCGTCGTCGCCTGCCGCATCACCTTGCGAGCCTTTCGACCAGCGCCCGCGCGGCGGCGGACACGTCGGCCCATGTTTCCTCGAATCCTTCCGGCCCGCCGAAATAGGGGTCGATAACGCTGCTGCCCTCGCGCCCCGGCACCAGATCCATCAGCAGCGAGAGGCTCGCCCGCCCGTTGCCGGGGACGAGGCGGCGCAGAGTGTCGAAATTCGATGTGTCGAGCGCGAAGACATGGGTGAAGCGCAGGAAATCCTCCACTCTCACCTGCCGCGCCCGGTAGCGCGAAATGTCGAGGCCGTGGCGCAGCGCCTCGGCCTGCGCGCGCGGGTCGGGCGGATTGCCGACATGCCAGTCGCCGGTGCCCGCCGAATCCGCGAACGCCGCCAGCCCCGCCCGTTCCGCCTCGGCGCGGAACGCCGCCTCGGCGAGCGGCGAGCGGCAGATATTGCCGAGGCAGACGAACAGCACCGCCGGTTCGCGCGGATCACTCATCCCCCTCTCCATATCGCTCCATCCGCCAGGCCGCCGTCAGATAAGCCTCCGCCGCCGCGCGCAATGGCGCGTCCTCGGCTTCCGCAAAGGCCTCGGCGGGGACCGGCGCGGTGCCGAGCGCGTCCATCAGCGTCCACAGCGCGAAGCGGCGGCCCGGTTCCCGCTCCGACCCGAAATCGATGGCGAGCCGTTCCTTGCCGAGAACCAGCGCTCCCTCGTCCGCCTCCTCCAGCGAGGCCGTGCCGAAATAATGGTGGAGCAATATGTCGAGGTCCATCCGCTCAGCCCTCCATCGGCGCGGTGGTGAGGCCGAGTTCGGGAATGCCGATCGACCGCCGCCCGCCGAAATCGGTGCGGATGACGATCAGGTTGTTGCGCTCCATATACTCGATCAGGCGGCGCACGCGGCCCGCCGACTGGGTGCCGTAGGCGCGTGCGATATCCTCGTCATTGGGGCAGGGCGCGCCTTCGATCGCCGCATGGGCAAGCATCAGGAACGGGGCCAATATGTCCTCGCTCACCCGCTCGGACAGCGTCAGCGCGTCGGCCCAGCGCGGGTCGGCGGGGTTGGCGATGCCCGCCTGCGCGATCGCATAGCGGCGGCGGAAGGCGGGCAGGTCGATCGGCGCGCGAGCGAGCTGCCGCATCCGGCAGCGCACGGTGAAATCCTGATAGAGGGCGGCGATGGGCTGGAACGCACAGTCCGGGTCCTCCACCATTTCGTTGAGGATTTCGGTCATCACCTCATCGCTGGTGTCGAACAGGTCGGCCACGGCGGGGCGGCCGGCTTCTTCGGCCTTTTCCTCGTCGGTCTTGCCCAGCTCGAAATGCGATATCCGGTCGATCAGCGCGTCGCTGTCCTGCTCCGCATGCGCCGGTTCGGGGGCGCCGACGCTCAGCATCTCCTCCTCGCCCTCGCTGCGTTCGAACAGCATCGCGGTCATCTCCTCGCTCGGCGCGGTGGGCAGCGGCATCAGCTTGTGCGAGGAGGTGCGCGCGCTGGTCTGCACATTGCCGATCTTCACCGACACCGGACGGCGGCAGATGGCCGGGCCGAGCGCGAGGAAGCGGCCGCGCTCCAGATCGCGAATCTGCTCGGCCTGCCTGCGCTCCATGCCCAGCAGGTCGGCGGCGCGGGCCATGTCGATATCGAGGAAGGTGCGCCCCATCAGGAAGTTCGACGCCTCGGCCGCGACATTCTTGGCGAGCTTGGCAAGGCGCTGCGTCGCGATGACGCCCGCAAGGCCGCGCTTGCGCCCCCGGCACATCAAATTGGTCATCGCCGCGAGCGAGAGCCGGCGCGTATCGTCGGAAACGTCCCCGGCGGCGGCGGGCGCGAACATCTGCGCCTCGTCCACCACCACCAGCGCCGGGTACCAATGGTCGCGCGGCGCGTCGAACAGGGTAGAGAGAAACTGCGCGGCGCAGCGCATCTGCGCTTCCAGCTCCAACCCGTCCAATGCCAGCACCACCGAGGCGCGATGGGCGCGGATGCGCGAGGCGAGTCGCTCTATCTCCCGCCCGTCATGGGCCGCGCCGTCGATCACCACATGGCCGAACGGCTCGGACAGGGTGACGAAATCGCCCTCCGGGTCGATGATCACCTGCTGCACCATGCGGGCGCTTTCCTCCAGCATCCGGCGCAACAGGTGCGACTTGCCGGACCCGCTATTGCCCTGCACGAGCAGGCGCGTGGCCAGCAATTCCTCCATGTCGACCGGGACCGGCGCCCCGTTCGGATCGGTGCCTATGACGATAGATGAACTCACGCCCGCTTCCTTGGCGTAAGCCGCCCGGAAGGGCAAGGGGGCAGCGCACCGGGCGCGACCGGCTATCCGCGATAGTAGCAGCCCGGCAGGCCGACGGCGCCGCTCTCCACCTCGAACAGCGCGCCGTCATCGGCGGAAGGCGGCAGGCCGATGGCGGCGGAGGTGACGAACATCCGGTCCAGCTCCTGCCCGGCGAAGCTGATGTTGGTGACCTGCCGCGCGGGCAGGGCAATGCTGCGGTCCAGCGCGCCTTCCGGCGTGAAGCGGCTGATGCGCCCGCCGCCCCAATGGGCGACCCACAGGCCGCCGTCGCGATCGACGGTCATGCCGTCGGGATAGCCGTCCTCCTCGCCGAAGCGGATGAAGGGCCGCTTGTCCTGCGCGCCGGTCTCGGTCAGCGCGAAGCGGTAGATGATCCGGCGCGCGGTGTCGGAATGATAGAGCCAGCGCCCGCAGGCCGAGAAGGCCGGGCCGTTGGGCACGCGATAGCCGCTGTCGATCACCGCGCAGCCGCCGTCCGGCGCGAGGCGGTAGAGCGAGCCGCTGTCCTCGCCCTCCGCCATGTCCATCGTGCCGCACCAGATGGCGCCGCTGCGGTCGGCCTTGCCGTCGTTCATCCGGTTGCCGGGCAGATGCGGTTCGGGATCGTGCAGCGGATCGATGGCCAGCGGGTCGAGGCCGATGCGCGCAAAACCGCTCCTGAACCCGCCGATAAAGCCGCCGGACGCCCGCTCCGCGACCCAGCCCAGCGGTTCGGGCATGGCCCAGCGCTCGATCCGCCCGTCGCCCAGCGACAGCCGGTTGAGCGCGGGGGCGAGGATATCGACCCAGTAGACGGCATTGTCGCGGGCGGACCACAATGTCCCCTCCCCCAACAGGTCGAGCGTGTCCCGCTCTATCCGCCGCCACTGGTTCATGCTCTCTCTCCCGATATCGGCGCGCCGCTCAGTGCCCGCTGCTTAGTGCCGCCGCTCAATGATTGTCGCGGGGCAGGCCGCGCGTCTGCGCGATCCGCTGATATTTCTCGGCCCCTTCCAGTATCGCGCCGGTGTTCATCTGGCCGATGACCGCGCGCTGGATTTCCTGCCACGGCGTTTGCGATTCGGGATAGGGATATCCGCCCTGCGCCAGCAAGGCGGCGCGACGCTCGGCCAGTTCCTCGTCGGAAATCAGCACGTCCACCCGCCCTTTCTTCAGGTCCATGCGCACCCGGTCGCCGGTGCGCAGCAGCGCAAGGCCGCCATTGGCCGCCGCTTCGGGCGAGGCGTTGAGGATCGACGGGCTGCCCGACGTGCCGGACTGCCGCCCGTCGCCGATGCAGGGCAGCGCGTTCACCCCTTCGGTGATGAGGTAGGATGGCGGCCGCATGTTCACCACCTCCGCCGCGCCGGGATAGCCGATCGGCCCCGCGCCGCGCATGAACAGCAGCGTTTCCGGCGTGATGCCGAGCGACGGATCGTCGATCCGGCGATGATAATCCTCCGGCCCGTCGAACACCACCGCCGGGCCTTCGAACGCGTCGGGATCGTCCGGGTTGGAAAGGTAGCGCTGGCGGAATTCCTCGCTGATGACGCTGGTTTTCATGATCGCGGCGTCGAAGAGGTTGCCGGTCATCACGAGGAAGCCCGCTTCCTCCTTCAGCGGCCGGTCGAACGGGCGGATGACCTTTTCGTCCTCGATCATTGCGCCCCGGCAATTCTCGCCGATGGTCCGGCCGTTGACGGTCAGCGCGTCCTCGCGGATCAGCCCCTGCGCCATCAGCTGCGCGATCACCGCGGGCACGCCGCCCGCGCGATAATAATCCTCGCCCAGATAGTCGCCCGCCGGTTGCAGGTTGACCAGCAGCGGAATCTTGTGGCCCAGCGTCTCCCAATCCTTGAGCGGCAGGTCGACGCCGATATGGCGGGCGAGCGCGGCGAGGTGGATCGGCGCGTTGGTCGATCCGCCGATCGCCGAATTGACGACGATCGCGTTGCGGAACGCATCGAGCGTCAGGATGTCGGAGGGCTTCAGGTCCTCCCGCACCATGTCGACGATGCGCTTGCCGGTGTGATAGGCGACCTCCTGCCGGTCGCGATAGGGCGCGGGGATCGCCGCCGATCCGGGCAGCATCATGCCCAGCGCCTCGGCGAGGCTGTTCATCGTCGTCGCCGTGCCCATGGTGTTGCAATAGCCGGTCGAGGGCGCCGACGAGGCGACGAGCTTGATGAAGCCCTCCTCGTCCAGCTCGCCCGCGGCCATCATCTGCCGCCCCTTCCAGACGATCGTGCCCGACCCGGTGCGCTCGCCCTTGTGCCAGCCGTTGAGCATCGGCCCGACCGACAGCGCGATCGCGGGAATGTTGACGGTCGCCGCCGCCATCAGGCAGGCGGGCGTCGTCTTGTCGCACCCGGTCGTCAGCACCACGCCGTCGAGCGGATAGCCGTAGAGCGCCTCGACCAGCCCCAGATAGGCGAGGTTGCGGTCGAGCCCGGCGGTGGGGCGCTTTCCGGTTTCCTGGATCGGGTGGACCGGGAATTCCAGCGCGATCCCGCCCGCCTCACGGATCCCCTCGCGGATGCGCTCGGCCAGCACGAGGTGATGGCGGTTGCACGGGGAAAGGTCGCTGCCGGTCTGCGCGATGCCGATGATCGGCCTGCCCGACCGCAATTCCTCCAGGCTGATCCCGAAATTCAGATAGCGCTCCAGATAGAGCGAGGTCATGTCGATATTGTCGGGGTTATTGAACCAGGCGCGCGAGCGGAGCTGGTTTTTCGGGGTGTCTGTCATTGCGGTTCCCGTCAGGGGCGAGTGGAAAAGCGGTAGATCATGACATGCCGGTAGGGCTTGCCGGGATCGACGCGGGCGGAAACGAAGGCGGGCTTGTTCGGCGCGTCGGGGAATTTCTGCGGCTCCAGCGCGATGCCGTCGCCCATGCGATAGAGGTGCCCTTGCTTGCCGACATAGGTGCCGTCGAGGAAATTGCCGGTGTAGAACTGCACGCCCGGCTCGGTGGTCAGCACCTCCAGCACGCGGCCCGACGCCGGGTCCTCCAGGCGGGCGGCCAGTTCGGGCGCCTTGGTCAGCCCCTTGTCGAGCGCGAAATTATGGTCATAGCCCTGCCCGAAGCGGATCTGCTCGTCGCGGCCGTCGCGAATGCCGTCGGCGATGCGGCGGGGCTGGCGGAAATCGAACACCGTTCCTTCCACCGGGCGCAGTTCGCCGGTCGGGATCAGCGTGGCGTCCACCGGCGTATAGGCTTTCGCCGGAACGGTCAGCAGATGGCCGGTCGCGCCTTCCGGCGACCCTTCGCCTGCGAGGTTGAAGATCGCGTGGTTCGTCATGTTGACGATGGTCGGCCTGTCGGTCTGCGCGTCGAAGGCGATGGTGAGCGCGCCCGCCTCGTCCAGCGAATAGGTGACGGTCACGTCGAGCTTGCCGGGATAGCCCGCCTCGCCGTCCGGGCTGACGCGGGACAGGACGAGGCGCGCCACCGGGCCCGCCTTGACCGAGGCTACCTTCCACACCTGCTTGTCGAAACCGGCGCCGCCGCCGTGCAGCGAATTGGTCTTGTCGTTGAGCGGCAACTGATAAGTCCGACCATCGAGCACGAAGCGCCCGCCGGCGATGCGATTCGCATAGCGGCCCACCGTCACGCCGAAGAAATTGGGGCGGTTCACATAGGAATCGAGATCGTCATAGCCCAGCACCACGTCGGCGGGCTTGCCGTCGCGGCCGGGCGCGACCACCGATTGCAGCGTCGCGCCATAGGTGAGGATCGTCGCGGATACGCCGTTTCCGGCGGTCAGGCGGATCGACTCGACCGCGGTGCCGTCCGCCAGCGTGCCTGCGGGCTTGCGCTCCACCTCGACCGCATGCGCCGCGCCCGCGACGCAAAGCGCAGCCGCCAGCGCGATCGAGGCCGCACTTGCCTTTCCTGTCCCAACCATATTGTCCTCCCGATGCCGGACGCCCCATTGACGAGCCGCCCCTACATATATAGTCCGACAAATTAAACAAGCGCAAGCCATGCCGCGACGGTGTAGAAACGACCGGGCCAAAGCAGGGCGAACTTAATTTGGAGAAGGGTGAGTATGGCTTCACCGATATCGACGACTACCGCTCCCGCACCGGAAAGCGACGCTTCCGGCACGCGCTACGGCCCGGCGCTCACCTTGCTCGCCAGCCTGTTCTTCATGTGGGGGTTCATCACCGTCATCAACAACACGCTGCTGCCGCACCTGCGCAGCGTGTTCGACCTCAGCTACACCCAGACGACGATGATCGAATCGGTGTGGTTCATCGCCTATTTCGTCGCCTCGATCCCCGCCGCGAAGCTGATCGAGCGGATCGGCTACAAAAGGTCGCTGGTCGTCGGCCTGGGCGTGATGGCGGCGGGCGCGCTGGGGATGATCCCGGCGGCGCGCATTCCTTCCTATACCGTCACGCTGATCGCGCTGTTCATCATCGCCAGCGGCATCACCCTGTTGCAGGTGGCGGCCAACCCCTATGTCGCGGTGGTCGGCAGGCCGGAAACCGCCTCGTCCCGCCTCAATCTGGTGCAGGCGTTCAACTCGCTCGGCACGACGCTGGCGCCGCTGTTCGGCGGCTATCTGATCCTCGGCCGCTCGACGTCGGGCACGGCGGAGGCGGGCACGGTGCTGACCCAGGCGGAGCGGCTCGCCGACGCGCAGTCGGTGCAGTTGCCCTATCTGATCGTCGCAGGCGTGCTGATCCTCCTCGCGATCGTCATCGCCCGCTTTCCGCTGCCGTCGATGGGCAAGGCGACGCAACGCGCCGCGCGCGAGGAACGCAAGCATCATTCGCTGTGGAATCACCGCAATCTGGTGCTCGGCGTGCCGGCGATCTTCATCTATCTGATCGCGGAAATCGGCGTGTCGAACCTGTTCATCAACTTCGTGTCGCAGCCGGAAATCGGCAATCTGACGCATGAGCAGGCCTCGCGCTATCTGTTCCTGCTGTGGGGCGGCATGATGGTCGGCCGCTTCGTCGGCAGCTTCGCGATGCGCAACCTGCCGCCCGAGCGGGTGCTGGCGGTGGCCGCCATCGGCGCCTTCGCAGTGATGATGATCGCGGCGTCGGCCACCGGCCATGCCGCGATGTGGGCGCTGATCTCGGTCGGGCTGTTCCATTCGATCATGTTCCCGACCATCTTCACCCTCGGCATCCGGGGCCTCGGCCCGCTGACCGAGGAAGGATCGGGCCTGCTGGTGATGGCGATCGCGGGCGGCGCGCTGGTGGTGGTGCAGGGCTGGATCGCCGACCATTACGGCCTCCAGACCTCGTTCCTGCTGACCGCCGCCTGCGAACTCTACGTGCTGTTCTACGCACTCTGGGGATCGCGCCCCACCCACGCGCTGCCCGACCAGCGGATCGATTGAGGAACGCCCCTTCGAAACGGGAAAGGCCCGGCTTCCATGTGAGGGAGCCGGGCTTTTTTAGGCGATAGGGGTGCGGGTATGGGTGGTTAGCGGACATATCGTGCTGGAGTAGAAAGTTCACGCGGAGACGCGGAGGCGCGGAGAAGGACGTTCCGGGCCGCAGGCCCCATTTCATTCTCCTTGCGTCGGTTGCCGGGGTGAATGACGAGGGAAAGCGCTTCGCGCTACTATCTCTCCGCGTCTCCGCGCCTCCGCGTGAAACCAATCTTCTACGTCCGCTCCCGGCCGAAAGCAGCCGTTCCGCCTCACCCCGCCTTCAGGACGCCATGGAACTGCGCGTATCCTCCAGCGCCAGATCCACCAGCACCCGCATCGCGTCGCTGGCCTCGGCGGGGTCGCCCGCCGCGATCGCTTCATAGACGCGCATATGATCGGGGATGGGATTGCGCGGCAGCGCGCGCGAGCGTTGCTTGAACTGCGTCGTCCAGTTGACGGCGGCGCCGATGCTGGCGCTCAGCACCATCAGCGCGTCGTTGCGGGTCGCGTGCAGGATCGCATTGTGGAAATCGCGGTCGGCCGCGCGCCCCGCCTCGGTCGCCAGCGTATGGCGGCGCATCGCGGCGAGCGCTTCCTTCATCGCCTTGAGATCGGCCTTGTCCCGCCGCTCCGCCGCGAGGCGCGCGGCCGCCGGTTCGACAATGGCGCGCAATTCGAACAGGCTGCGAACGAATTCGACGTCCGGCTCCCCGGCAAAGGCCCAGGCCAGCACTTCGGGATCGAGCAGGTTCCAGCGGTTGCGCGGCAGCACGCGCGTGCCCGCCTTGGGGCGGCTTTCCACCAGCCCCTTGGCGGTCAGCACCTGAATCGCCTCGCGATAGGCGCTGCGCGATACCTCCAGTTCCTCGGCAAAGGCCACCTCGCCCGACAGGGTGTCGCCCGGCTGATATTGCCCCGACAAAATCGCGGTTCCCAGCTTGTGCGCTATCGCCCCGTGCAGCCGGCGGCCGGGGCCGCGCGCCTGCCGGCCGGGGCCGGATGCCTTTGCTTCCGCCTGCGCGGGTACGGCCATGCCGCCCCGTTCGGACTTCGTTTCTGCCACGCTGTCTTCCTCCACCCTCTGATCCCTACCAGTCTCCCGCGCGGGGCGAAATGGCAAAGATCGCAAAGGCACAAACATTCATTACAATGATTGCGTTCCGCTTCTCTCTATAATATGTCGGAGTAAATAAGGAGATTCAAAATGACCGAATTTCGCTCCGTGACGGCCGAAACCGGCCTGCCCGAAGGGGAGGCGTTCGCCGTTCATGGCCCGGCGGACGTCGCGGCGGCCTGCGCCGCGGCCGAGGCCGCGTTCGACATCTATCGCGCGACCGACCGGGAAAGCCGCGCCGCCTTCCTCGAACGAATCGCGGAAGAGATAGAGGCGACCGGCGATGAACTGATCGTCGCGGCGATGCGCGAAAGCGGCCTGCCGCGCGCCCGGCTGGAGGGCGAGCGCGGCCGCACAGTCGGACAATTGCGCCTGTTCGGCGCCGTCGTGCGCGCCGGGCACTGGCAAGGGCTGCGCATCGACCCCGCGCTGCCCGACCGCCAGCCGCTGCCGCGCCCAGACCTGCGCCTGCGCATGGTCCCGCTCGGCCCGGTCGCGGTGTTCGGCGCGTCGAACTTCCCGCTCGCCTTCTCGACGGCGGGCGGCGACACCGCCTCCGCGCTCGCGGCCGGTTGCCCGGTCGTGGTGAAGGGCCACCCGGCCCATCCGCAGACCGGCGCGCTGGTCGCCGCCGCCATCGGTCGCGCGGTGCGGGCGTGCGGCCTGCCCGAAGGCACTTTCTCCCACCTCGTCGGCCCCGGCAACGAACTGGGCGCCGCGCTGGTGCAGGATCCGCGCATTGCGGCGGTGGGTTTCACCGGCTCCCGCGCGGGCGGGCTCGCGCTGGTGAAGCTGGCGCAGGCGCGCGAGGTGCCGATCCCGGTCTATGCCGAAATGTCGAGCATCAACCCGGTGCTGCTGCTGCCCGAAGCGCTGAAGGCGCGCGGGGAAGCGCTCGGCGCCGCGTTCGTCGGCTCGCTCACCATGGGCGCGGGCCAGTTCTGCACCAATCCGGGCCTGGTCCTCGCGATCGAGGGCGAGGGGCTGGACGCGTTCACCGCCGCCGCCGCCAGCGGCATCGCAGCGGCGGAGGCACAGACCATGCTCACCACCGGCATCTGCGCGGCCTATGGCAAGGGCACCGAGGCGCTGCGGAACGCGGCGGCGGTCGAGACGCTGGCGCGGGGCAAGGACGGCAATGGCAGCACGCGCGGACAGGCCGCGCTGTTCCAGACCAGCGCGGCGGCCTTCCTCGCCGACAGGGCGCTGGGCCATGAAGTGTTCGGCGCCGCTTCCCTGATCGTGCGCTGCGCGGACGAGACGGAATTGCGCGCCGTCCTCTCCACCCTCGAAGGCCAGCTTACCGCGACGCTGCACATGGACGACGCCGACACCGCGCTCGCCGCGCGGCTGCTGCCGCTGCTGGAGCGCAAGGCCGGGCGCATCCTCGCCAATGGCTGGCCCACCGGGGTCGAGGTCTGCCATGCGATGGTGCATGGCGGCCCGTTCCCGGCGACCTCGGACAGCCGCACCACCTCGGTCGGCAGCCTCGCGATCGACCGTTTCCTGCGCCCGGTTTCCTATCAGAACCTCGCCCCCGCCCTGCTGCCCGCCGAATTGCGCGACGAGGCGCGCGGCGACGGCGTGCCGAGGCTGGTCGACGGGACATTGAGCATCGCCTGACACCCCCCGTGGCGGGCCGGGCCCTGCCGGGAACGGCCCGCCTTTTTCCACCGTTTATCGCGCCGCCCTCTGTGCGGGCGGCGCCCAGAGGAGAGATTTCGCTATGGCACTTCGTCTGCTGCAACATCGCGGCGCCGGCGGCAAGCGCTCGGTCATACTGGCCGACGGCGCGCAGGCCTGGTTCCTGCCGGGCGTGGAAAGCGTCCGCGCGCTGGCCCTGGAGGCGATCGCCGCCGGGCAAAGCCTCGCCGACACCGCCACCGCCAGGGGCAAGGGCGATGCGGTCGACATCGCCGCCGAGTTCGAGGCCGGCACGCTGCTCGCGCCGATCGACCATGAGGACGACGCGCATGTGCTGCTGACCGGCACCGGCCTCACCCATCTCGGCTCCGCCGAGGGGCGCGACAAGATGCACAAGGAAGCCGCCGCCGCCGAGGCCAAGACCGATTCCATGCGCATGTTCCTCGAAGGGCTGGAAGGCGGCAAGCCCGCACCGGGCGCCGAGGGGCAGCAGCCCGAATGGTTCTACAAGGGCGACGGCTCGCAGCTCATCGGCTCCAACGTCCCCTTCGCCATGCCGGATTTCGCGAAGGACGGCGGGGAAGAGCCGGAACTGGCGGGCATCTACATCATCGGCGGGGACGGCACGCCCTACCGGCTCGGCCTCGCGCTCGCCAACGAATTTTCCGACCATGTGACCGAGCGGCACAATTATCTCTGGCTCGCCCATTCGAAGCTGCGGCAGGCCTCGCTCGGTCCGGAACTGCTGATCGGCGAGCTGCCCGCCCATGTCGAGGGCACCAGCCGCCTGCTGCGCGACGGGCAGACCGTCTGGGAAAAGCCGTTCCTGTCGGGCGAGGACAATATGTCGCACAGCATCGCCAATCTGGAGCATCATCATTTCAAATATGACCTGTTCCGCCGCGCGGGCGACGTGCATGTGCATTTCTTCGGCACCGCGACGCTCAGCTTCACCGACGGGGTACAGACACAGGAAGGCGACGTGTTCGAGATCAGCGCCGCGCCCTTCACCCTGCCGGTGCGCAATGCGCTGACGCGCGCGGCCCCCGCGCCCGTCGCGGTGAAGGCGCTGTAAGGCGATGGACCCGATCCGCATCGCGATCGTCGGCATGGGCAAGATCGCCCGCGACCAGCATGTGCCCGCGATCCTCGGCAACAACGCGTTCAGCCTCGCCGCCACGGTCAGCCCGCGCGACAGCGGGCTGGAGGACGTGCCGCATCATCGCGCGCTCGACGCGCTGCTGGACGAAGGCCCGGCGGTGGACGCGGTGGCGCTCTGCACCCCGCCGCAGGTCCGCTACGACCTCGCCGCGCTGGCGCTGCGGCGCGGCGTGCATGTGTTCCTCGAAAAGCCGCCCGGCGCCACGCTGTCGGAAGTCGCGGCGCTGAAGTCGCTGGCGGAAAAGACCGGCGCGACGCTGTTCGCCTCCTGGCATTCGCGCTTCGCGGCGGGGGTCGCCCCGGCGCGGGCGTGGCTGGCCGAGCGGCGGATCGATGCCGTATCGATCGTCTGGCGCGAGGATGTGCGCGTCTGGCATCCGGGGCAGGACTGGATCTGGGAGCCGGGCGGCCTCGGCGTGTTCGACCCCGGCATCAATGCGCTCTCCATCGTCACCCATATCCTGCCGCGCCCCTTCTTCCTGAAGGAAGCGACGCTGGTGCTGCCGGAAAACCGCGCGGCGCCGATCGCCGCCGACATCCAGTTCCGCGACACGGCGGGCGCGCCGATCCACATGGATCTCGACTGGCGGCAGACCGGCCCGCAAAGCTGGGACATCGTCGTCGAAACCGACGCGGGCACGCTGAAGCTGGCGAACGGCGGCGCGGTCCTCTCCCTCCCCAGCGGGACGGAGCATAGCGAGGATGTCGAATATCCCGGCCTCTACAGCCGTTTCGCAACGCTGATCCGGGGCGGGCGCAGCGATGTCGACATCGATCCGCTGCGCCTCGTCGCCGACGCCTTCCTGCGCGGCAGGCGGGAAACGACCGACGCCTTTTACGATTGAAAACCCACGATAAGGGAGGGGAAACATGATCAAAGCCCTGCGCCATGCGGCCACCGCGCTGCTCCTGTCGGCCACCGCACTGGCCGCGCCCGTCGCCGCCGTCGCCCAGACCGGCGGCAAGCCGACCACCGCGACCATCCAGGCGGACAAGCCCGGCCCGGTCTACGACCGGCTGATCTTCACTCAGTTCGCCGAGCATCTGGGCAACGGCATCTATGGCGGCCTGTGGGTCGGCAACGACAAGTCGATCCCCAACACCAACGGCTTCCGCAACGATGTGGTCGCCGCGCTGCGCAACCTCAACGTGCCCGCGATCCGCTGGCCGGGCGGCTGCTTCGCCGACGAATATCACTGGCGCGACGGCATCGGCCCGAAGGCCAGGCGCCCGGTCAAGGTCAACACCCATTGGGGCGGCGTGACCGAGCCCAACAGCGTCGGCACCCATGAGTTCATGGAACTGGTGCGGCAGATCGGCGCCGAGCCCTACATCGCGGGCAATGTCGGCAACGGCACCGCGCGGGAAATGGCCGAATGGGTGGAATATATGACCGCGCCCGCCGGCAGCCTCGCCGAGGAGCGCGCGCGCAACGGCCGCAAGGAACCGTGGAAGGTCCCCTATTTCGGCGTGGGCAACGAGCTGTGGGGTTGCGGCGGCAACATGCGGCCGGAGTTCGCGGCCGACGAGACCCGCCGCTTCGCCACCTTCGTCAAGGCCCCGGCGGGAACGAAGATCGTGAAGATCGCCGCGGGCGCCAATGTCGACGACTATAGCTGGACCGACGCGATGATGCGCATCGCGGGCAGCCAGATCGACGGCCTGTCGCTGCATTATTATGTCCACCCGGCGGGCGGCTGGCCGCCCCGCGCGCCTGCGGTCGATTTCGACGAAACCGGCTGGGCCGACGCGCTGGCCGGGGCCTGGCGCATGGAGGAACTGATCGCGAAGCACAGCGCGATCATGGACAAATATGATCCGCAAAAGCGCGTGTTCCTCGCCGTCGACGAATGGGGCGCCTGGTATGCGCAGGATCCCGGCACGCATCCCGGCTTCCTGCGCCAGCAGAACACGCTGCGCGATGCGCTGATCGCGTCGATCCATCTCGATATCTTCGCCCGCCACGCCGACCGCGTGCGGATGACGGCGATCGCGCAGATGGTGAACGTGCTTCAGGCGATGATCCTGACCGAAGGCAGGAAGATGGTGCTGACCCCCACCTATCATGTGTTCGAGATGTACAAGCCCTGGCAGGACGCGACCGTGCTGCCGATCGCCATCGACACGCCCTGGTACGGCAAGGACCGGTTCACCATGCCCGCCGTCAGCGGATCGGCGGTGCGGGGCAAGGACGGCAAGGTCCATGTCGGCCTGTCGAACCTCGATCCCAATGTCGCCAACACGGTGACGGTGAAGCTGGAGGGCCTTTCCGCCGGTACGGTGTCGGGCCGGGTGCTGACCGCGCCCGCGATCAATGCGCACAACAGCTTCGACGCGCCCGAAGCGGTGAAGCCCGCCCCGTTCACCGGCGCGCGGATCGACGGCGGCACGCTGACCGTCGCGCTGCCGCCCAAGTCGGTGGTGGTGCTCGACCTGCAATGACCCGGCGCGGGCGGCGAAGGACGCGCCGCCCGCGCTTTTCGCACAAGACGGCAATCAGGGGAGAGGCTCGCATGACGATGCCCTACATCATCACACTGGCGGGCGCGGCGATGCTCGCCATCGCCGGGGCGGCGGATGCGCAGCAGGGCGCATCCCAACCCGCGCCCCAAACCGGAACCACGCTCAACAGCCGCCTTTCCGGCGACCTCGCGCCCACCCACGATCCGGTCATCATCCGCGAGGGGGATGTCTATCATGTGTTCTCCACCGGCCATGGCGAGCGGCTGATCGAGACGCGCACGTCGAGGGACCTGGTGCACTGGACGGCGGGCAAGCCGCTGTTCACCGCCCTGCCCGGCTGGGCAAGCAAGGCGATCCGCGGCTCCAACGGCATGTGGGCGCCGGACATCTCCTATGTGAACGGCCGCTACCGCCTCTATTATTCCGTATCGACCTTCGGATCGAACCGCTCCGCCATCGGCCTCGCCACCAGCCCGACGCTCGATCCCGCCGCGCCCGGCTATGGCTGGCGGGACGAAGGGCCGGTGGTGATGTCGACCGAGCAGGACGATTTCAACGCGATCGACCCCAATTTCATCATCGACCGCGAAGGCCGCCACTGGCTCTCGCTCGGCAGCTTCTGGACCGGCATCAAGCTGTTCGAGCTCGACCCCAAGACCGGCAAGCCGCTGAAGCCGGGCGAAAAGCCCTATTCCATCGCCCGCCGCCCCGCCCCGGCTGGCGGCCCCGCGCCGGTGGAGGCGCCGTTCATCGTCGAGCATGGCGGCTATTATTGGCTGATGGTGTCCTACGACTATTGCTGCAAGGGCGTGAACAGCACCTATTATACGGTGATCGGCCGCTCGAAGGAGATCACCGGACCCTATCTGGGCAAGGACGGCAGCGCGCTGATGGAAGGCGGCGGCACGATCTTCCTGCGCGCCGACCTGCGGGAGCAGCAGCGCTTTCGCGGGCCGGGCCATGCGGGCTGGCTGCGCGACAGGGACGGCAAGGACTATGTCGTCTACCACGCCTATGACCGGCAGGCCGACGGCGCGCCGACGCTGCGCATCGCGCCGGTCCGCTGGGGCGCGGACGGCTGGCCGGTCGCCGATTATTGACGGAGCGAACCAAAGCGCCCCTTCCCTTCGCCCGCCGCCTTTCATGAGGAACCAATCGGAGTATCGAGCATGACCCTTTCCCTGTCCCGACGCGGTTTCATCGCCACCACCGCCGCCCTTTCCGCCGCGCCCCGCCTCGCCCGCGCGGCCTCCCCCGCGCAGGCGAATGCGGGCGCGGGCGCGGTCAACCCGCTGGTGAAGCAGCGCGCCGACGCGCAGATCTTCCGCCATGACGACGGCTATTATTACATGACCGGCTCCGTGCCCGAATATGACCGGCTGGTGCTGCGCCGGTCGCGCACGCTGGCGGGCCTCGCCACGGCGGAGGAAGTGGTGCTGTGGCGCCATCAGGCGAGCGGGCCGATGTCCGGCTTTCTCTGGGCGCCGGAACTGCACAATATCGACGGGCGCTGGATCATGTATTTCGCCGCCGGTCCCAGCGGCGGCGGCGAGGATGTGTTCCGCATCCGCACCTATGCCGTCGCCTGCGACGGGGCGGATCCGATGACCGGCACATGGTCGGTGCTCGGCCAGTTCCAGACGCCGTGGGACAGCTTCAACCTCGATTCGACCGTCTTTGTCCATCGCGGCGTCCGCTATGTCGCATGGGCGCAGCGCGAGCCGGGGATCGAGACCAATTCCAACCTCTATCTCGCGCCGCTGGCCACGCCGCTGACGCTGGGCGCCAGGCCGACGCGGCTGACGGTGCCGACGCTCGACTGGGAAATCCGGGGGTTCAAGGTGGCCGAGGCCCCGGCGGTGCTGGAGCGCAACGGACGGCTGTTCATGACCTATTCGGCCAGCGCCACCGACGCGCGCTATTGCCTCGGCCTGCTGACCGCGCCCGCCGACGCCGACATCATGGATCCGGACGTCTGGGTGAAGTCGCCGGAGCCGGTGTTCGTCACCAATCGCGAAACCGGCGTCTACGGCCCCGGCCACAACAGCTTCACCGTGGACGAACAGGGCCGCGACATTCTGGTCTATCACGGCCGCGATTATGAGGCGATCAGCGGCGATCCGCTGTTCGACCCCAATCGCCACACCCGCATCCAGCGGCTCTACTACAAGCCCGACGGCACGCCGGATTTCGGCATACCGGTGGGCAATGGCCCGCTGCCCGAACGCCTGTCGCCTTCGGGCGACGCGGGCAGCTTCCTGTTCCATGACGAGCGCGGCCTGCAGTGCGGCGCGGCGCCGTCGCTGCCCGCGACGCAATTCCGCATGCTGCCCGTCGGCGACGGGACGGAGACCGTCCGCCTCGCCCCGATCACCCGGCCGGACCTCCGCATCGTGGCCAATGCCGACGGCGCGGTTGCGCTGGCGGCCGACGACGGCAGCCCGGCCTTTGCACGGCGCAGCCAATTCCTCCGGGTAAAGGATGACGGGACGGAACGCTTCATCGCCGTCGCCGTGCCGGGCAAGGCGCTGGCGGTGAAAGGGAATCGCATCCTCCTCGCGCCGCGCGGCAGCAAGGCGTCGGGCTGGCGGATCGACTGAGTCCCGGCCTTTAAGTTCGGCAAAATATATTCATCCGGCGGGGGAGGGAGTGCATCCTTCCCCCGTTGCTTTTGCGTGGGCGCCTACTGGATATCATAAATAAACATCTGATATTAAACCTATTTCTTTGACGTGCTGCATTGATGCAACAGTTCGACCCTCGTTCTGCCAGGCGCGATATTCTCTCTTGCACCGGATCTTTCTCAAGAATAAATAGTCCGAGTAATTATGGGCCGGCAAAGGGCCGGTTCATGGGGAGGATGGAAATGAATCTCAAGCCGATTACCCTTTGTTCCGCGTCCATCGCCGCGCTGCTGACGGCGGGCGCAGCCCATGCGCAGGCCGGGGCCAGCCAGCCGCAAAGCGCGGTTTCCCAAAGCGATCAGGCGGATGTGGACGCGGGCGAGATCATCGTCACGGGCGTTCGCGCGTCGATCGTCGGCGCGCTCAACGTGCGCAAGGAATCGACCCAGATCGTCGATTCGATCGTGTCCGAGGATGTCGGCAAGCTGCCGGACAATAATGTGGTGGAGGCGCTCCAGCGCGTCACCGGCATCCAGGTGACGAACCGCACCGGCGGCGAGGCGGCGGCCATCTCCATCCGCGGCCTGCCCGACGCGCTCACCACGCTGAACGGCCGCAACATCTTCACCGCGGCCGGCCAGTCCTTCTCGCTTCAGGATATTTCCGCCAACCTCGTGCGCCAGGTCGACGTCTACAAGACCCGCTCGGCCGACCAGATCGAAACCGGCCTTGCCGGGCAGGTCAACGTCGCCACCCGCTCGATTTCGACGGCTTCGCCATTTCGGGCCTGGTGCGCGGCATCTACAACGAACAGGCCGACAGCTATAATCCCAACGCCGCGCTGCTGATCTCCAACCGCTGGGAAACCGGCATCGGCGACATCGGCATCCTCGTCAACGGCAGCTATACCCGGACCAAATATCGCGACATGACCGTGACGGCGGGCGCCATGGTGCCGTTCGCGACGGAAAATCCGACCGCCGGCTCCGGCCTCTCGCCGCTGGAGCGCATCTTCCCCGGCGCGGACAACGAGAACTGGACCCCCGGCCTCAATTACGGCCTGCCCACCGCGCCGGGCTCGACACTGAACATCAACGGCGTCGACGTGCCCTATTATCTCTCGCGCGATGCGATCTTCAGCTCCGACCTCTACGGCAAGCGCGAGCGGCCCTCGTTCAACGTCGCGCTGCAATGGGCGCCCAACAGCAGCTCGGTCTACACCGCCGAGGTGTTCTATGCGGGTTTCCGGGGCGAGACGTTCAACAGCCTTCAGTTCAGCTTCGTCGACTGGTGGGGCAACCCCGGCACCGTCGAGCTGTATGACGGCACCAACATCGTGAAATCCCGCACCGGCGTGGCCGACGTATACGGCTTCAACAGCGGCGACTTCACGAAGAACAAGACCGACAGCTTCGTCTATGCGCTGAACGGCAAATGGGATCTGGGCGAACAGGGCAGGATCGTCGCCGACCTCGCCTATCAGACCAGCACCTACAAGACCTCGTTCATCGCGCTGCGGACCGATCGCGTCGCCAACTCGATCTCGGCCGATTTCAACGCGGGCGGCGGCATCCCCTCCTATCATTTCGACGACGATTCGCTGCTGACCGACCCCAGTGTCTGGAATCTGGCGCAGTTCTACGACAATGCGTCGAAGGACAAGGGCAGCGCGATCACCTTCACGCTCGACGGCGACTATGGCTGGGACGAGGGCTTCCTGCGCCGGATCAAGGCGGGCTTCCGCTATGACGACCGCAAGGCGGCGACCTCGGTGCGCACGCAGGACGCCGGCGCGCCCGGCCTCGTCAACTTCTCGACGCTGGACGAAGGCGCCTATTTCACCAATTCGGACTTCTTCGAGGGCCGGGGCGACATTCCGACCAGCTGGGTGCTGCCGAACGGATACTGGCTCCACAAGAACGCCGACACCATCCGCTCGCTCTACGGCGTGAGGACATCGGACCAGCTCGCGCTCCAGAAGGTGTTCGACATCGACGAGAACACCATCTCGCTCTATGCGCAGGCCGACGGGGAGCTGTCGATCTTCGGCCGTCCGCTGAAAGTGCAGGGCGGCGTGCGCTTCGTGACGATCGACACCAACTATAATTTCTTCGACCGCTACAACAACGGCGCGCTGACCCGCGTGTCGAGCCAGTCGAAGAAATTCCTGCCGAGCTTCACCGCCCGCTACGAGATCACCGATACCCTGCGCGTGCGGTTCAACTATGGCGAAACGCTGCGACGGCCCAATTTCACCGACATCAACCCCAACTACACGCTGACCGGCGACCTCACCAATGTGGGCTATGGCAGCGGCACGGCGGGCACGGCGACGCTGAAGCCGACCCATTCGAAGAATTACGACCTCGCCCTCGAATGGTATTTCGACCGCGACAGCGCGATCTACGTCACCGGTTTCCGGCGCGAGATCGAGGGGCTGGTGGTGCCGCTCACCATCATGGAATATATCCCCAACAACGGCATCATCGCCGGGGCGACCGACAATTTCGCGATCACCCGTCCGGTCAACGCGTCCAACGGCGTGCTGAAGGGCGTGGAAGTGGGCGTCACCTATTTCCCGCACTATCTGCCGGGGCCGCTGGACGGGCTGGGCTTCGTCGGCAGCCTGACGATCCTCGATTCCAACCAGAACATCCCGGAAAGCGACGGGGCGGGCAACATCATCGGCCAGTCCTCCTCGTCCTTCTTCGGCGTGTCGGACCTCTCCTACAATGCGACGCTGGCCTATGATAACGGACCGATCGGCGCGCGCCTCTCCTACATCTGGCGCAAGGCCTTCCTCGCCAACAACGAGGCGCGGCTGTTCGCCAACCCGATCGGCGTGTGGCGCACCCCGGAAAAGAGCCTCGATTTCCAGCTGACCTGGAACCTCTCGGACAGGCTGGGCCTGACCTTCGACGCGGTGAACATCACCAAGTCGAAGCAGCAGACCTATTACCGGTTCGACAGCGCGGGCGACGCCGAGAAATATAATCTGGGCACCACGCTGCTGGCGCGCACCTTCGCGCTGGGCGTCCGCTACACCTTCGACTGATCCATGCCCAGGGATGCAGGTTCTCCCCCCGCATCCCGTTCCCCGGCGGCCATGGCGGAAGCTTCTCCACTTCCCTCATGGCCGTCGCTTTTTTCCGAAACGGGAGGACAAGCATGCCCCGCCGCCCCTTCGGCCGTCTCGCCGCCACCCTGCTCGCGGCCGCCGCGCTGCTGACCGCCGGGGCCGCAGGCACGGCCGCCCCTCCTTCCCCTCTTCCCCCGTCCGGTCTGGACCGCCACCGCATCGCGGCCGAGCGCTTCGGCAATGACGCCCGCTGGTATGAGGACCGCATCCCCTTCCTCGAAACCGCCGATCCGAAGATCGACGCGGTCTATTATTATCGCTGGGCGCTCTATCGCGCGCATCAGCGCGATCTGGGCGAGGAAGGCTATATTTCGACCGAGTTCCTCGACGATGTGCCGTGGCAGCGCGAACCCTATGCCAGCCTCAACGACGCGACCGGCTTTCACCTCGGCGAAGGGCGCTGGCTGCGCGACCGGCGCCCTGCCGACGACTATGTGAATTTCATGTACCGGGGCGGCAACGACCGCCATTTCACCGACCATATGGCGGACTCCGTCTGGGGCCGCTTTCTCGTCGACGGCGACCGCGAAGCCGCGCTGCGGCACCTGCCGGTGATGCGGCACATCTATCGCCTGTGGGACGAGAAGTTCGACTTCGCCAAGGGCCTCTATTTCGTCGAGCCGCTGCTCGACGCGACCGAATATACGGTGTCCTCCATCGACGCATCGGGCGGCAAGGACGGGTTTCGCGGCGGCGACAGCTTCCGCCCGTCGATCAACAGCTATATGGCCGCCAATGCCCGCGCGCTTGCCCGCCTGGCGGAAATGGCGGGCGATGCGGCGATGGCCCGCGACCATGCCGCCCGCGCCGAGGCGCTGCGCGCCCGCCTGCTCGCCGATCTGTGGAGCGAGCGCCTCACCCATTTCATCGACCGCTATCAGGTCGACAACGAGCATGTGAAATATTGGGCGCCGATCCGCAATCGGGAGCTGGTCGGCTATCTGCCGTGGATGTTCGATCTGGTGCCCGACGATGCCCGTTACGCGGCGGCCTGGACGCATCTGCTCTCCCCCGCCTCGCTCGCGGGCAAGGCGGGCATGCGCACGGTGGAGGCGGGCTATGAGCATTATATGCGCCAGTACCGCTATCTCGGCGATGCGCCCGAATGCCAGTGGAACGGCCCCGTCTGGCCCTATCAGACGACGCAGGTGCTGCACGCGATGGCCAATCTGCTCGATCATTACCGCGAGCGCGGTCCGGTGACGCGCAGCGACTATATGCGCCTGCTGCGCCAATATACGGCGCTGCATTATCAGGGCGACCGGCTGGATCTGGAGGAGGATTATCACCCCGAAACCGGCCGGCCGATCGTCGGCCTCGACCGCAGCCATCATTATTTCCATTCGGGCTATGTCGACCTGATCCTGACCGGGCCGGTCGGCATCCGCCCCCGCGCCGACGACGTGCTGGAGGTGAACCCGCTGCTGCCCCCGGAGGGCGATCCGCAGGCGCTCGACTGGTTCCGGGTCGAGAACGTCCCCTATCACGGCCACCTTATCGCGATCCGCTGGGACAGCGACGGCACGCGCTATCGCCGGGGCAAGGGGCTGGCGATCGAGGTGGACGGGCGCGAGGTCGCCCGGCGGGAAACGCTGGGCCGCCTGACGGTGGACCTGCCCCGCGCCGCACCGCCGGAGCCCGCGCGGCCGATCAACCGCGCGGTGCAGCTGGTGCGCGGGCGCTTCCCGATCGGTTCGGCCTCCAGCGGCACCGAGGCGGAAAATCTGCACGATGCGATCGACGGGCGGCTGTGGTTCTTCCCCGAACTGCCCAATGGCTGGTCGTCCGCCCCCTCGCCCGCCGAGCAATGGTATGCGATCGATTTCGGCAAGCCGATCGACATGGCCCGCGCGGAGTTGGCCTTCTTCGCCGACGCCAAGCGCTTCGCCGCGCCGCTCGACTATCGGATCGAGGCATGGATCGACGGCCGCTGGCAGGCCCTCGCCCGGCCGCAGGGCAGGCCGCTCGCCAACGGGGTGACGCCGGTGCAGTGGCGGCCGGTCAAGGCGAGCCGGATCCGGCTGGCCTTCCGCCAGCCCAGGGGCCGCGCCGTCCGGCTGGTGGAATTCAAGGTCTTCGGTAAATAGGCGGCGGCCGCGCTCAGCGCGGCGCCCGCGCCGCCGCCACGAAGGCCGCCGCGTCCGCCGCCACCTCGGCCGCCGGCTTGCCCGCGCGATAGAGGTTGGAGCCGAGGCCGAAGCCGTCCGCCCCCACCGCGCGCCATGCGGGCATCACCTCCGGCGTGATCCCGCCCACCGCCAGCACCGGCACCTCGGGCGGCAGCACCGCGCGCTGCGCCTTCAGGAAGGCGGGGCTCGCCCCTTCGGCGGGGAAGAGCTTCAGCCCATGCGCGCCCGCCGCCAGCGCCGCGAAACCCTCGGTCGGGGTGAAGAAGCCGGGCAGCGCGACCATGCCCGCGGCGACGCTCGCCGCGATCACCGCGCCATCGGCATTGGGCGACACCATCAGCCGCCCGCCCGCGCCCGCGACCCGCGCGGCCTGATCGGCCGTCAGCACCGTGCCCGCGCCGATCAGCGCGCCGTCACCATGGCGGCGGGCCAGCCGGGCGATGCTGTCATAGGGATCGGGCGAGTTGAGCGGCACCTCGATGATGCGGATGCCCGCCTCGACCAGCGCGTCGCCGATGGCGTCGATCTCGCCCGGCGTCACGCCGCGCAGCACCGCGACCAGCGGGCAGGCGGCAAAGGCGGAACGGAACAGGGCCAGCGCGTCAGACATGGGACAAACCTCTTATGCAATGGATGCCCGCCGCGAAGGCGGCGCGGCTGTCGATGAACAGGCTGACTCCGCCCAGCGCCTCGATGGCAGCGGCATAGAGGCCGCCCAGCTGCCGGTCCGCGAGCAGATGCACGGTCCGCCCGGCAATCGCCCGGCCGCCCGCGTCGGCGCCGATCAGCAGGCCGCTGAGAAAGGCGGCCGCCTGCGTGCGGGGCAAATCGCCCAGCAGCACGGCGGCGCGCACACCGAACAGTTGCTCCAGCAGATTGCCCTGCCCGGCCGCCGCCACCCCGGCGCGAAAGGCCGGACCGTCCTCGATCGGACCATCGAGCATCTCCGCGAGGATGCTGTGGTCGCGCAGCAGGGCGAACAGCTCGCCGGTCATCGCGGTGGCGAAGCCGGTAATGCGCCCCGCGCGCAGCTCGATCCACTTATTGTGCGTGCCCGGCTGGCAGACCAGCGCATCGGCGGGCGCCAGCCCGGCCGCGACCGCGCCCAGCGCCTGCACTTCCTCCCCGCGCATCACGTCGGCATGGCCGCCCGTGCGGCAGGACACGCCCGGCACGATCCACATATCCTCGACGCCCGCCGCCGGGGCCAGCACGGCGGCCAGCGCGGCGATGTCGGCGGGAGCGGGCACATAGGGCACCTCCTGCATGCCGCGCGTGGAGCCGACCATTCCGGCGGCGATCACCGGCAACGGGCCGAAGCGCTCGCGCAGCGCGGCGATCTCCGCGCCGAAGCCGCCCGGCGCGATCGCCCGGATGCCGCGATCGCTCCGCTCGGTCGAAAGCACCGCGCCGCCCGCGTCCAGCAGATGGACGCGCCGATTGGTCGTGCCCCAGTCGATGGCGAGGCAGGGGCCGCCTTTCATCCGCGCCGCCCCATCCGGCTCAGCGCCCCGACAGGATCGGATGGGACAGGCGCAAATCGTCGGCCAGCCGCTCCACCGCCTCCACTTCGGCCGAGGTTCCGGCGGGGGTGATCGCCCAGTTGCAATGCGGATGCGTCGCAAGGCTGTAGAGGCGGACCGGGCCGACGACCCGGCGCCAGCGGAACTTTCCGCCGCCCCGCTCCTTCACCAGGCGGGCGAGCAGCAGGTCCACCATCTGATCGGACGTCACGGTCATTTCCTCTTTCCACCCCGACGATCGTCCGGGATGGCGATCCCCGCAGGGGTGCCGCCGGTCCTAATACAGCTTCGTGCCGTGCGAAAGGCCGGATCGGCAGCGGAACTGCGTTCATCGGTCCCCGGTTTCCGCGATCAGCGTGACCGGCCCGATCAGGCCGGACGGGCGCAGCGGCGCATCGGGGCGATAGGTCGGCGCGGCGGTGAAGGTGATCTTTTCCGCACCGGATTGCTGGTCGCCGATCAGGCGGTTGACCCAGAGATTGGCGACCTTCACCTCCAGCCTGTTGCTGCCCGGCTTCACCCATTTGCCGATATCGAGGCGATGCGGCGCGAACCAGCTTGCCCCGGCGAGCTGCCCGTTCACCCGCACCTCGGCCAGATCCCCGATAGCGCCGAGATCGATCGACAGCGGCGCGCCCGGCTTCACGCCCCTGGGCAGGGCGAAGCTGGTCGTGTAGGTCGCGATGCCCGAAAAATATCGGACGCCCGGATCGGCGGACTCGTTGAGCGGCGCAAGGGTCTTCATCGTGAGGGACGCGGGCGCGCCCCGCCCCTGCTGGAACGTCACCTTCCACGGCGCGGAGAGGGTGGCGACCGGCCGCATGTCGGGCTGCGCGATCGTCAGCGCAGGCGCATCGGCAGGCTTGCGGAACAGGATGAAGAAGGCGTCCTCCGCCCCGACATCCAGCGAAACCACCGTCTGGCTGCCCTCGGTGCGGTAGGAGAGCGGCTGCGCCGTCCCGTCCGTCGCCCGCCACAATTCCGGCTGCCGCCCGGTGACGCGGAACCGCGCCTCGATCTTTTCGGGGCGGAACAGGCCGTTGCGGATGAAATAAAGGTCGCCATCGGCCAGCTTGCGATGGAGAAAGCGCAGGTCGGCATCCGGCCCGGCGCCCGCGAAGCTGAAATCGGGGCCGATGCCGATGCCCGCCAGCGCCTTTTCCACGTCGGTTTCGGCGATCACCCGTCCCTGCCCGACCGGCGTGACCGGCGCGCCGCTCCACAGCCGCGCCACCAGCGCGCGGAAGGCGGTCGGATCGTCCTGAAGCGCGGGCGAGCGTTCGGGCGCCGCGCCGATGACCGTCGCCCCCTGCTCGGCCAGCTGCGCGATGCGGCGCAGCGTCGGCAGCGTCATCACCCGGCTGGACCCGCCCAGATAAAGCGCGCGATAGCGGGCGCCGCCGGGCGCGACCAGCTCGCCCCCTTCCACCTTCAGCACCTTGGCGAGGATGTCGGCATTGACGAAATCATAGCCATGGCGGCGGGGCAGCCCGGCGGGCTCGCCATGCTCGAACAGCGCGGTGACCGGCATGTCCTCGCCATGGAACCACGCGATATCGGCATGGTCGCGCCCCTGTTGCAGCAGGAAGCCGGTGCGCGCCATATAATCGACCCAGGGCCTGGCCATCTCCGCCCAGCTGTCATGCCGGTTGAAATATTGACCGAAGATCGCGAGGCTGAGCCCCGGCAGCTTGTCGTCCACCGGCTGGTGGACGGAGGTGTGGACGATCGGGCGGTTGACGCCGGACACGAATTCCAGATCGATCACGCGCTTCAGGTCGGCAGGCGCGAACGCCCACGGGGCGAAGGCCGCCGTCATCGATTCGGCCGAGACGATGTTCTGGCCGTAGATATGGGCAACCGACGCCGCGCCCTTCATGTCGCCGATCAGCGTCGGACGCGGCGCGGAACCGCGATTATAGGTCCACAGCGCGGCCATCGGCACATCGGCGTGCGCGCGCATCGCCAGATCGTCGCCCAGCACCGGGCGGCCGTTTTCCAGCGCTTCGCCATAGACGATGAGGCCCTGCTCATGCGCGACCTTGGCGATGGTGCCATAATGGGCATCGGCCAGCAGATCGGCGAGCGTCTGGCGGAAATCGTGCAGGAACGCATCGCTGCGCGCCGCCGAGCCGACGACCGCGCCGGTCAGCGCGGGCAGGAACGGCACCGGATCATAACCACGCCGCGCGCGGAATTCCTCGACCATGCGCGGCGTCCAGTTGGATGCGCCGACCTCTATGCTGTCAGTCAGCAGCGCACGGATGCCCTTCTTGCCGATCCATTCCGCGCCCACCGCGTCGCGATAGAGGCCGAGATAGGTTTCGATATAGCGGCGCACGGCAGCGGGATCATATTTGTCGACCTCCAGCCCGGTCGCCTCTGGCGTCGCGGGATGGTTGGTCTTGCCGGTCAGCGAATAGCCCATCCGGACGATGCGCCAGTCGCTGCCCGCGGGCGCGGTCCAGTCGAGCGTGCCGTCGGGGCGCAGCCGATCGGTCAGGTCCACGACTTTCGCCGGATCGATCGCGGGCAGGTCCGCCGCCGATTTTTCGGCCAGCGCGTTATAATCCGAAACGAGGGCGAAACCGGCCTTCGCCTCGAACCGGTCGATCCGCGCCTCGGCCAGCAAGCGGAAATCGCCGATCGCCAGCGTGTCGCTTTGCGGGCGGGCGAACACGTCCATGGTGATCGCGCCGGGCGCGCCCTCGCCGAGGCCGGGCGCCCTGGGCGCGTCATTGGGCGCCAGCACCAGACGGAAGCGGCGGCCGGTCACCGGCGCGAAGCTGATGGTGGTCGCCACCTCGGTCAGCGGGAAGGCGCCAATGCGCCGCCAGCCGCCATCCTGCTCCACCTCCAGCGCGGGCCGATAATCGGGGTCGCCGAAGGGCGGGCGGGCATGGGGCACGAACAGGCTGGCCGATCGCACGGTAACGGGCTTGCCGTAATCGAGCACCATCGTGCCGGGCCGGGCGGCATCGCCCTTGCCGATGCGCGCGACGGTTTCGAGATCGCCGTCCAGCAACGGCGCGGCGTCGACCGGGCTGCCGTCCCCTTCGCTCACCGCCGGACGCGGCAGCGCCTTGGGAACCAGCGGATAGGCGAGCACCCGCGCATCGCGATAGAAGGCGGGCAGCGTCTGCATCTCCGCGCCGCCGGGCAGCGCCTCGTGGAATTGCGCGCTCTGGAATGGGCCGGTGATCGACGGCGGCGCGGGCAGCGCGCCCTTCAGCCGCTGGCCGCCGCGCAGCTCCGCCTCCGCCCAGACCAGCTTCTTCATCGCATCTTCCGGCTTCACCCACGGCCCGCCCGTCTCGCTCCACCCCGGAGAGGCGGCGATGGCGAATTCCAGCCCCCTGGCGTCGGCCTCGCGCACCGCATGGCGGAACGCGTCCTTCCATGGCTCGGTCATGTAGATCAGCCGCTCGGGCACGATCTGCGGCGTGCTCAGATTGGCGTCGAAATTCTGCACGCCGCCGATGCCGACGCGCTGCATCCAGTCGAGATCCTTCGAAATGCCGTCCTTGGTCACATTGCCGTTCATCCAGTGCCACCAGACGCGGGGCCGGGCCGATTGCGGCGGATTGTGGAAGCCGTCCGCCAGTTCATCCGCCCAGGAAGGAACAGCGAAGGAGGCGGCGCAGGCAAGCAGGGCAGCAAGGCGCAGGGGCTTACGGATCATGGTCGGGCAATCCTCCTCGGCATAGTCTGGCGGCTATAGTCTCATAATCTTGAACTATGTATCATATTATGAGATATAGTCCTACAAGCCGAGGCAGGCATTCGTCAAACCAAAAAGAGGCCCCCTCACGGAAGGGTGCACGCGCCCGGTCCTCCGGCAAGCCTTTTGCCGAAAGATGCCGGAAGATGGGAGGGGTGAGGAGGCGCTACTTGTCCCGGCCGTAGATGTCGGGCCGGAAGGCCACGCCCTTCTCGGTCGCGGCGGCGGTCAGATAGGTGAGGTAGACCGGCACCGCCACGGGCAGCGGCGCATATTGCTCCGGCGTTTTCGACGCGGTGCCGATCGGCTTGCGCAACAGCCATTTCGCCAGCGCGGGCGCGTTTTCCAGCCGGATGCAGCCATTGGACAAATGCCGGTCCGGCTTGGCGAGCAGGTCGCGATTGGGCGTGTCGTGCAGATAGATGCCCTCGTCATTGGGGAAGAGGAACTTGACCTTGCCCATCGAATTGGCGCCGCCGGGAAGCTCCCGCAGGCGAACGTCCCGCTTGCCCGCCGCCACCGCCGCCCAGTCGATGCCGTCCGGGTCGAGCGTGCTGGGGTTCTCGCTCCAGTCCGACAGCGCCTCTATCCGCATCGACGCGAGCGAGCGGCCGGACAATATCTTGGGCGCGATGTTCTTCTGCACCAGATAGTCGGGGATGTTCCAATAGGGGTTGAGGATCGCCCATTGCAGCATGCCCGCCATCATCGGCGTCTGCGTTTCCGCCGCGCCCACTACGACCTTCATCGTGCCGAGCTGCTTGCCGCCCTGATAATACCAGAGCCGCGCGGACGAGGCATCGACCACCACATGCATCGTCCATGGCCCCGGCAGCCCGCGCGCCCGGTCCATGTTGAGGCGGATGCGATCCAGCTCCGTCTCGCCCGCCCCCGTCTTGCGCGCATGGGCGAGCAGGTTGCGCAGCCGCACATAATGCGGGCTCATCCACGCCATATTGGCCACATAATCGGCAAAGGGGCCGGACAGCGCGGCGGAGCGCAGCACCGCCTCCACCTTCGGGCGCTTGGGCTTGAGCTTGCGGTCGGCATAGACCATGCCGACATTCACCGGCCGCCGCTGGTCGCGCACGAAGCGGGCGAAGCTTTCCGTCAGCAGCAGTTCGGCCCGCGCGACCGCATCGGGCGCGCCGCCCTTCGCACCGGCGAGGGCGGCGCGCAGCTCGTCCACATCATAGGAAGAGGGCTTGAGCCCATCGAGCGAGGCGGTTTCCAGATAGCCCAAGAAGCGGTCCGCCGCCGGGCCGATCCGCCCGCTCTTCGCCACCCAGAGGGGCTTGAAATCGCGGGTCGCATAGAAACGGCGGAGCGCGCCGCCGGCTTCCTCCCGCAGCGATTGGGCGATCGTCGCGGGCGCTGCCTTTTCCCCGGACGCGGCGCGGGCCGGGGCGGGAACGGCGATAGCTCCCCCAAGGGCGGCGAGCACAACGAACAGAGGGATGCAGCGCCGCATCGGCCACCGCATCCCTCGATTTTGGCCTTTACTTCGACCTTTCACTACTGGGCGCTCAGCCTCGTTCCCCACGCGGCGACGGGGCGGGCGGCGGGGGCGGTGGAGCGGGCGGGGCATAGGGATGGTAGATGCCGTCGGACGTGTAATAGCCGTCCACGATCCCGTCCCCGTCCCGATCGGCCGCCGTGCTGCCCGCTACCGAGCCGGGCGGGGGTGGCGGCACCGCGGCGACATCCTCCTCCGTCTTGGAGCAGGCTGCGAGGGCCAGCGGCACAAGACCGAGCAGGGCGATGGATCGAAATGTCATGGGTCTCTCCCTTGCGAATAGGACGCCCGCCCGGAACAGGAACCCGCCCTTGCGCGAACGCAGGTGAACCAACCCGTTAACGATGGGAAAATATCCGTGTCGTGCGGCAAACGGTGCGCCAGACGCGCCGACCCGGTGCCGACTCGTCAGCATTCCGGCGCGCGGTCAGCGCCTGCGGGCCGCGTGATCGCTCGCCGGTCCTTCGAGGAAGGCGCGGATCTGCCGGTCGATCGCCTCGGCGTCGCTGGCCTCGCGATTATAATTGTCGAGATCGAGCGCCAGCACCGGAATGCCCGCCCGCTCCAGCGCGCGCAGCACGAACGGATCGGCGTCGGACAGGGCGATGGCGGCGTCGATGCCATGGGTATGCGCCTCGCGCACATGCCATGCGCCCGCCCATGTCGGCATGCGCAGTTCGTCCCCCATGGTGATGAACCGCGCCGCCAGCGCGCGCAGCGGATCACGCCCCCCATCGAACCGGCGGATATAGCCGTCGGCGGCGAGCGAGAGATACATCGACCAGATGAAGACCGCGCCATGGCTTTCCTGCCAGCGCTGGTAGAAGCCCATGTCGCTCCACATACCGCGCCCGATCCACATCAGGCGCAGCCGCTCGTCGGGGCAGGCGGCCTCCCCGGCCTCGACCCGCGCCTTCACCTCCTTGTAGAAGGCCTTGGCGGCGTCGCGCGCCCAGCGCGTGCCGCGATGCCATTGCGGCACCATGGTCGCGGGCATGGTGTCGGCGATGCCGACCGGCACCGGGGTGCTGCGGGCGATCAGGTCGCGGGTCTTGAGATAATATTCCTCCTGCTCGTTCACCATATCCATGATGCGGGCGAAAGCCTCCGCGTCGAAGCGGCGGCCGCTCTTCTCCTCCATCGCGGCGATGGCGGCGCGCAGCTCGGCGGTCATCAGGTCGAGCCGCTCGGCCTCCAGCTCCTCGTCCCAATGGTCGGGCAGGCGGTCCCACCAATCCGCGTTGATGTCGAGCCGGGGGTCGACGGTGCGCTCGAACAGGAACAGGTCGGCGCCCGTTTCCTGCGCCCAATGGTCGTAGATGCGCGGCGTCGCATCGGTGCCGAGCACCGCCTGCACGAAATCGGGCCGGGGAAGGCCGCCCCATGGCGCCTGCTCCGCATCCTCGTCGAAGGCGGCGGCGAGGCCCTGCGCGCTATAGGCTTCCACATCGGCGGGATAGCCATGGGCGCGCAGCAGGTCGAAATAGCGGGGCGACTGCTGCTTGGCGGCGGCGATCGACGCCCACCACTGGTTGACGACGAACGGAATGCCGAGCGCGCGCAGCATTTCCTGCGGGCTGTTGGCGTTGACCACCGCGAAGGGCGCGCCCGCCGCGACATCCTGCCGCACCCCGGCGAACCAGTCGCGCTGATAGCTGCCGAACGCCGCCACCGATTGCAGCGCCTTGCGGCTGCGCTGGCCATCGGCGCGGGCGGCGGGCTTGCGCGCGGCCTGGGGCGCGCCGGATCGGGCCGGGGGCGCCTGCGGCGCGGGATCGGCGGGCGCGAAGAGCCGGTCGAGATCGTCCCTGCCGATGCGATGGCGATCGGCAACGATCCCCGCCTCGCGCAGCACCCGAAGCTGAATTTCGGCATCCCAGGCGGCGGCCTCGTCCTCCTGTCCGGTGACGCAGAGCGCATGGGTCGCGCCCAGCGACCGGGCGCGGGCGAGGATCGCGGCGGCGCGATCGCGCGCGGACGTCAGGAAGGCCGGGCGGCGATAGACCGGGTCGGCGGGATCGGCGGGCGGCGGGGCGAGCAACGGGTCGCCCCAATCCTGCTCGTCGGCGACGATGTGGAAGCCCCGGTCCGCCAGCCTGTCGTGCAGCCCGGCGTCGAGACAGGGCGAACCGAACAGCACGAGCCGCTCCCCCGCCTGCGGCGCGCGGGACCTAGCCTCGGCCAGAAAGGCTTCGGCCATTGCCCGCCATTCCGCGCCGGGCAGCATATGGGCGCTGGCGATCAGGCGCAGCAGCTCGCTCCCGCTCACCTGCGGCGCGGCGGCTTCCCGCAGCGCGCGAGCCTCGGCCAGCAGCGCCTGCGCGCACTCCGCCTGCTCCCCGGTGGGCGCGCCGCCCAGCTGCGCCAGCCATGCCTCCAGCCGCGCGAGGCGTTTCGCGTTATAGTCCCGCGACGAGGTACGCGGCAGATGCAGGAAATCGAGGAAATGCACCGGCCTCGGCGCCATCTCCCCCTCCGCCAGCAGCGCACGCAACGCCGCGAATATCTGCGGCAGCTCGCTGTCGGCATGGGTGATGAGCAGCGGGTCGCCGCTGTCGTCGCGCACGATCTGCTCCAGCAGCGACCGCCCGCGCTTGGGCAAGGTCGCCGTGCCGACCAGCGCGTCGGCGCGGGGCGTTTCCATCTCCGGCCGGGCGACGAGGCGGACGGGCGTGAAGCCCGATGCGCGCAGCAGGTCATAGGGCGCATCCTGCCCCAGCACGCGGATCACCCGATGCCTTTCCGCCCGCAGGCGGGATGCGAGCGCATCGGCCGCCCCGGCGCCGATATCGGGCAGCAGCGAATGTCCCTTCTTTCCCGCGTTTTCCGAACCGTCAGAGGATTCCCTCTGGCTTGAAAACGCTCCGGGCACCGGCATCAGATCACCCCGCCGGCGCGCAGCTCGGCGATCCGCTCCGGCGTGTAGCCGAGATGGCCGGACAGGATCGCCTCGCCATGCTCGCCGACGCGGACGGGCAGCACATCGTCGAAGCCGGTGCGCGCGTCGGAAAAGACGATCGGGATGCCCGCCGTGCGCAGGTCGATATGGGTGTCGTAGTTCGGATGCGCCGCTTCCATCGTTTCCTGCCGCGCCACCACGCGGGGGTCGACCAGCGCGTCCTCCGGGTGGCGGACGGGGGCGACGGGCACGCCCTCGGCCTCCAGCTTCTTCACCACCACCTGCGTCGGCAGCGTGCGCGACCAGCCGTTGATCAGCGCCTCCAGCTCCGCCGCATTGGCGACGCGGGCGTCGCGGTTGCAGAAGCGGCGGTCCTGCGACAGCTCCGGCTGCTCCATCGCGCGGAACAGGCCCTGCGCCAGCTTCTCATGCACGGCGACGACCGCGACATAGCCGTCCGCGCATTCGAACACGCCGAACGGGGACAGCCGCTGCACGGTGAGGCCGGTGCGCGCCTGCATGCCCGCCGCCGCCATCGCCGACCAGTTCTCAATCGCGACGAAGCTGGTGAGCGCGCCCAGCATCGACACGTCGATATGCTGGCCGTGGCCGGTGCGGTGGCGCTGTTCCAGCGCGGCGAGGATGCCGATCACCGCGAACACCGGCGCGAGCATGTCGGCGATCGGGATGCCGATGCGCACCGGCGGCTCGTTGGGGCCGCCGCTGGCGTACATCGCGCCCGACAGCGCCTGGATGATGATGTCCATCGCCTTGCCGCCTTCGGGCGCGGTCGCGCCGAAGCCGCTGAGCGAGCAATAGATGATGCCGGGATTCTCCTCCCGCGCCACATCATAGCCGATGCCGAGGCGATCGGCTGTGCCGCTGGTGAAATTCTCCACCACGATGTCGGCGCCGCGCACCAGATCGCGGAACACCTGTTGCGCGCCGGGCTTCTTGAAATCCAGCGCCACGCCATATTTGCCGCGCGCGCGGGTGAGGTGGGAGACGGAGACGTCATCCTCATGGCACCGCTCCACGACGATGCCGTCACGGCCGACATAGGGGCTGTTCTCGCGGGCGAGGTCGCCGCCGCGCGGATCCTCGATCTTGATGACCTCCGCGCCGAGGCCCGCCAGCAGCAGCGTGGCATAGGGCCCGGCCAGCGCGCGGGTCAGGTCGATGACGCGGAGGCCTTCGAGCGGGCGCTCCTTCGCGCCGAACAGGTTGCCCGTTGGATTAGTGGTCATGCTTGTTCCCCTGTCAGCGCGGCGATCCGCGCGTCGTCATAGCCAAGGCCGGCGAGCACCGCTCTGGTGTCGGCCCCGGCCGGGCGGCCGGCGGCCGGCGGGACGGCCGGCGTGTCGGAAAGATGGATGGGCGAGCCGATATGCGTCACCGGGTCGCCGCCGGGCGCGGGCACCTCGCACACCATGCCGCGCGCCCGGTTGTGCGGATCGGCCAGCGCCTCGGCGACCGAATAGACCGGCGCATATTGGGTGCCCGCCGCCTCCAGAAGGACGCACCATTCGGCCTGTGTCCTCGTCGCCATCACCTGCGCGATCCGCTGCTTCATCGCGGGCCAGCTGGCGCGGTCCATCTGGCGGTCGGCCAGATCGGGCAGGCCGATCGCCTCGCAGAACAGCCGCCAGTAGCGCGGCTCCATATCGGTGGTGACGAGATAGAGGCCGTCGCTGGTGCGCCAGATGCCGGAATCGGCGCGGTGCATGCCGCGCGGCGGCGCCCTGGAAAGATCGGGGTTGCGGGACAGCACCGTGGCGATCAGCGCCATCGACGCATCCGACATCGCGATATCGACGCGCTGCCCCCGCCCGGTCGCCGCGCGGGCGATGACGGCGGACAATATGCCGATGACGGCGTTGGAGCCGCTCAGCAGGTCGGCCACCGGCACGCCGGGAAAGCCGGGCCGCTCCGCATCCTCGCCGATGCGCGACAGCGCGCCCGCGATGGCGAGCGCGACCGGATCATGCCCCGGCTTGCGCGCATAGGGGCCGGTCTGGCCGCAGAGCGTGACCGAGCAATAGATGAGACGCGGGTTGAGCGCGGCCATCGCCTCCCAGCCATAGCCCATGCTCTCCATCACGCCGGGACGGTAATCCTCGACCAGTATGTCGGCCTGCGCGATCAGGTCGTGGATGGCGGCGCGGCACGCCTCCGCGCCGGGGTCCAGCAGCACGCTCTTCTTGCCGCGCGTGAAGATGTCATGCGCGCGCAACCGGGCATTCTCCTCCTCGCTCAGCCTGTCCCAGCCGAACACCTTGCGCTGCTTGGCCAGCTCGCGCGGATTTTCGATGCGGATCACCTCCGCGCCGAGGTCCGCCAGCATCCAGGTGCAATAGGGGCCGGGCAGGAATTTCGAGAAATCCACGACCTTCAGGCCGGAAAGCGGCGCGCTCATGCGTCCTCCTCCCCCAAGCCGGGCACATGGCCGGAGGGCGCGGACGCATCGAGCGACGACACCCAGAGGCGGCCGGGCAGCTTCATTCCGTCCACCTCGCGCCACAGGCCCCGCGCGGCGAGATGCGGGCTGGCAAGCACGTCGGCGGGCGCGTCGATCCACGACAGACCGAGGCCGTGCCGCGCGGAAAGCTCGCCCAGCTCGGCGCGCGTCCTCTCAAGGAAGAAGGCCTCGACCCGCGCTTCCCATGCCTCCAGCACCGGGCGCGGCGTATCGGCGACGAGGATCGCGTTCCAGTCCACCTCGGCCAGCGGCCCGGCGGCGTCGCCCATCACCGTCACCATGCCGCGCATCATCGGCGGATTGTCGACCAGCGCCCAGGTGACGAACCCGTCCTTGCAGCGCCACACCTGCCGCACGCCGGACGCCCCGCGCACCAGCAGATTGCCGGTGCGGGCGCCGACGCGGCCGGTCCATTCCCATGTCAGCGGCTCGCGATAATTGGCGAGCACGGCGGCCTGATAGGCGCTCACCTCGACCAGTTGCCCCTTGCCGGTGGCGCGGCGGTGGCGCAGCGCCGTCAGCGCGGCGATAACGGCCTGAATGCCGCCCAGCGCATGGGCCTGCTCGCCCGGCATGGTCAGCGGCGCGCGATCGGGATCGCCGACGATCGCCATCAGGCCGGAACGCGCCATCAGCGTCAGGTCGGTTTCCGGGCGGTCCCGGTTGGGACCGGGCAGGAACGGGGCGAGCACCACATCGATCAGGCGCGGATTGAGGGCGAGCAGCGCCGCATGATCGAGGCCGGGGTTGCGGATCACCATGTCGGCCTGCGGCACCAGCGCCGCCAGATCGGCACCGCTGGATCGCTTGCCATGGTTCCATGCGGCGAAGGCGGGGGCGTCGGCGCGCTGCGGGTCGCCTGCGCCTGCCTCCACCTTGGTGACGGTCGCGCCCAGCTCGGCGAGCATCCGCCCGGCGATCGCGCCGAGGCCGCTCGTCAGGTCGAGGACGGTGAGGGATTGCAGCATCATGCCAGCGCTCCTTCCTGCACGAGGGCGTCGACCTCGGCCGGGTCCATGCCCAGCAGGTCGACGAAGATCGCGCGGTTGTGCTCGCCGAGGCAGGGGGGGTTTTCGACGCGCATCTCCGCCGCCGAAAAGCGCATCGGCGGGCCGGGCAGGTCGCAGCGGCCGAGCTTCGGATGGTCGATCCGGTGATAATGGCCGTTGGTCGCCAGTTCGGGATCGGTGAACACGTCGCGCCCGTCATTGACCGCCTCGGCCGCGATGCCGAGCGCGCTCAGCCGATCGGCCAGCACATGCTTGTCCTGCCCATCGGTCCAGTCGGCGATCAGGCTTTCGAGCGCATCCTCATTCGCCTTGCGACCGGAGAGCGTCGCGAAACGCGCATCGCCGCCCACGCCGACCAGTTCGGCCAGCATCGTCCATTGAGCGTCATCCGCCACCGCGATCGCGCACCACTGGTCCTTGCCGCGACAGGGAAAGGCACCGTGCGGAGCCATGGACGGCGAGCGGTTGCCGGGCTTGGCGAAGCCACCCGCCTGCTCGCGCGCAAGGCAATCGGAGAGGACGTGCACCAGCGGCTCGACCTGCGAGATATCGATATGCTGCCCCTCGCCGGTGCGGTCGCGATGCTCCAGCGCGGCCAGCATGGCGACGGTCGCGAACATCGGCGCGACCACGTCGCCATAGGCGAAGGGCGGCATGTGCGGGTCGCGATCCGGCCAGCCGGACAGCGCCGCGAGGCCGGACAGGGCGGCGGCGGAATTGCCATAGCCGCGCAGCGTCCCCAGCGGCCCTTCCCGCCCGGCGACGCTGACGCTTACCTGAATGATATCCGGCTTGATGCTCTTCAGCGTCTCGAACGACAGGCCGACCCGGTCCATATAGCCATGGCTGAAATTCTCGACCACGATATCGGCCCAGGCGACCAGCTTCTTCGCCACCTCCACCCCGCGCGGGTCGCCGAGGTTGATCGTCACCCCCATCTTGCTGGTGTTGGTGATGGCGAAGAAGGCCGACGCGTCGGGATCGCGCCCCTTGCCCGCGAAGGGTGGCGACAGGCGGCCGAGGTCGAGCCGCTTGCGCGATTCGATCTTGATGACCGTGGCCCCGAAATCGGCCATGTCCTTGGTGGCGCGCGGGCCCGCGCCCACCCATGAGAAATCGGCGATCTTCACGCCTTCAAGCGGCAGGGTCAAAGCTTCCCTCCTCTGGTGCAGCGTCCGGCCGAGCCGGTGGTGATGAGATGCTGGGCGGCCTCGAACACCGGCACGCCGTCGATGCCGATCGAGCGCAGCCGCTCCGCCTGCCGCGCCGCATCGCGATTATAAAGGCCATCGAAGCGCGCCTGCTCCTCAGGCGGCAGCGACGCAAAATCGATGCCGTTCTCCCTGCCGAAGGCGATGCCGTCCGCCTCCGCCTGCAACAGCTCGCGGTTGAGTGCGGCCTCCCATGTCCGGCGCCCGTCGGACAGCAGGTCGCGCAGGTCCTGCGGCAGGCGGCGCCACGCCTTGTCCGATATCGCCCGCGCGGGGTAGGCGCCCCGGCTGAAGCGGATACTGGTGAAATGCTTCGCCACTTCGGAGAAATGCAGGCTCTTGATCGTGTCGGCCGGGGCGATCACGCCGTCGATCACGCCCTTGGCCAGCGCGGAATAGACCTCGCTCATCGGCATGTTGACCGGGTCCGCGCCCAGTTCCTTCAGCACGTCGACCGCATCGCTCTGCGCGCGCAGGCGCAGGCCCTTGAAATCCTCCAGATGGCGGATCGGGCGGGTGCGGGTCAGCACGCCGGGAAAATTGCCGCCCTGCACCGCCAGCACATGCAGGCCGTGCAGCTCCTTCGCGAAGCCGGAAAAGCGCCCGGCGAGGCAGTCATAGACGGCGATCTGCTCGGCTATGTCGCGCACGCCGCCGTAGAAGCCGGACTGCACGCGCAGCAGATGCGCGCCGCCCTTGGCATAGATCGGCGTGATGAGGCCGATGTCGGCGACGCCGTGGCGGATCTCCTCCATGCTCATGTCGCTGGAAAGCAGCGCGCCCGACCAGTAGGGGCGGAAGGCGATGCGGCCGCCGCTGGCGCGCTCCATCTCCGCCATCCATTCCCGGTCGGCGCGGCTGAACGGGTGACCGGGCGGATAGGGGCTGGCATAGGTCAGCACATGCTCGGCCTGCTTCGGCGCCGGCCCGCAGGCGGCCAGGGCCAGCGCGGCGGCGAGGGGGATGAGGAAGCGGCGCATCGGATCAGCCTCCCGTCACGCTGGGCAGCCACAGAGTCAGCGCCGGCACGGCGATGATGAGGGCGAGGTGGAAGAAATCGGCGACGAGGAATGGGACTATGCCCCGGAAGATCGCGCCCAGCGGTATGTCCTTGGCTATGCCCTGTATCACATAGACGTTGAGGCCCAGCGGCGGGTGGACGAAGCCGATCTCCATCGCGCGGGTCAGGAAGATGCCGAACCAGATCGGACTGTAGCCCAGTTCCACCGCGATCGGCAGGAAGATCGGCGTGGTCAGCAGCATCAGCGCCAGCCCGTCGAGGAAGGAGCCGAGGAGGAGGAGCAGCAATGCCATGAAGACGATCGCGAGCACGGGGCTGGCGTGCATGTCGCGGACCCATTGCGACATCACGTCGGCGATGCCGGTGACGCTGATGAAGCTGGCGAACAGGATCGCGCCGATGATCACGACATAGATCATGCCCGCCGTGCGCAGCGTGGAAGCGACCGCGTCGCCGATCGCCCGGCGGTTGAACGCGCCGCGCAGCACGCACAGGCCGAGGGCGGCGACCACGCCCACCGAGGCGGCCTCGGTCGGGGTGAACCAGCCGATCATCAGGCCGCCGATCACGAACACCACCAGCAGCAATATGTCGATGATGCGTCCCAGGCCGATCAGCCGGTCGCGCCAGCCCACCCGCGCGGACTTGGGGCCGAGCGCCGGGCGGAAATAGCACATGATGCCGATCGCCACCATGTAGAACAAAGCCTGGCTGAGGCCGGGGATGATCGCCGCGGCGAACAGCTTGCCGATCGACTGCTCGGCGATGATGCCGAACACGATCAGCGCGCCCGACGGGGGGATGAGCGACCCCAGCGTGCCGCCCGCCGCCAGCGCTCCGGCCGCGAAGCCGGGCTGGTAGTTGGCGCGGCGCATTTCCGGCAGCGCGGCCGAGCCAACCGTCGCGACGGTGGCGAGGCTGGAGCCGCTGATCGCGCCGAAGCCCGCGCAGCCCGCGATCGAGGCGAGCGCGAGCCCGCCCCGGCGATGCCCGACGAAGCGCGCGGCGACATCGAAGAAGTCGCGGCTCGCCCCGGCGGCGAAGCAGAGATGCGCCATCAGCAGGAACAGCGGCAGCACGCCCAGCTCATATTTCATCACCGTTTCGAAGGCGATCACGCCGCCCTTGATGACCGCCGCCTCCGGCGAGATCAGGACGGCAAGGCCCAGCAGGCCGACACCCGCGAGGCCGACGCCGATCGGCACGCCGATCGCGAGCAGCACGAGCAGCGCCGCTATGCCGAGAAGGCCGATAAGCTCAGGGGTCATCGCGTCCCCCGGCGGAACAGCGTGCGCAGGAACAGCGCCGCGATGAACAGCAGTGCGACGATCTGGAGCAGGCGCAACGGCACGATCGGGATATGGAGCAGTTCGGTGCGCTCCGCGCCGGACCAGAGATCGGCCACCAGCCACAGGCATCCGCCGGCGAGGATGAGGAACATGAGCGCCGAGAGGACAGCCGAAAGCCGGGCGAGCCGCGCGACCATCGCCAGATCGAGTCGCTCGGTCAGGATATGCACGGCGGCATGGGCGCCCTTCAGCGTCGCGAACACCATGGCGGAAGAAGCGATCAGCACGATGCAGGCCTGCACCACCTCGATCGACCCCAGCAGGGCAAAGCCGGTATGGCGGCCCAGCACGGCGATGGCGTCGGTCGCCATGGCTAGAAACAGGCCCGTTCCGCCAATCAGAAAGGCGACGCGCGCGGCGACGCTTTCCCCTTCGGGGGTCGATGGCGCCTCTTCGCCAGCATCCAGATCGTTGTGCACTTTCCTCTCCTGCGACACGGGCCGGGGAACAGCCCCTTATTGACAGCCCTGCGGTTCAACCGTCTAATGACCTAGGAAGTCATATATAGTAGATTAATTCAACAATCTGTCAATAAAACTATTTAGATCGATCGGGTATTTTGTGACGCAGAGCGGACGGAAACAGCCGGGCCATCAGGGGCCGGAAACAGGAATACAGCTTGGCCGACTCGATGAGTTCATCGGCTTCCGGCTGAGGCGCATCCAGAATCAGCTCTCACGCGATTTCGCCGCTGCGACGGCGGACCGGAACCTGCGATCGGGCCTTTTCTCCTCGCTCGCGATCATCGCCGCGAATCCGGGCATCTCGCAGAATGAACTGTCCGGCGCGGTCGGGCTGGACAAGTCGATTACCGTGCAGATCGTGGACGAACTGGAAAAAAGGCAGCTGGCCGTCCGCAAGCGGTCGCAGACCGATCGCCGCCGCCATGCGCTGTTCGCGACGGATGCTGGCCAGACCTATCTGGACGAGCTGTTCGACATCATGGCCCGGACCGAGGACATCGTGCTGCACCAGCTTTCCAGGGCCGAACTCGGCCTTCTGCGCGAGCTTCTGGACCGGATGTACCAGGCGTTCGACCAGAAGGGGATACCGTTGTGATGCCCTTCAATTTCGTATATTAAAACGATAGTTGACATTATCCACGATTTAAGTTCATTATCGTCGCGTCCCTGAAAGAGCGCGAGCAATGCGCTCATGGACGGCGAAAACGCCGCCGCGTGACGGAGAGGCCGATACCACGCCCCTGAAAAAGGGGCTGTTGCTGTTCCTTCCCCTTCGCGGCTGGCCCATCGCCAATGATAAGACCCCGGCCCAGCGCCGGGTTGGGAGGTGCATATATGTCACGCAATATCCTTCGTCGTCCGGTTTCCCGCATCGCCATCGCCGCCTGCGCGCTGTCGGCCGTTCCCGCCATCGCGCAGGAGGCCGCGGAGCAAAGCTCGACCTCCGACATCATCGTCACCGGCACCAGCATCCGCGGCGTCGCGCCGGTGGGCTCGTCGCTGGTCGCGGTCGGGCGCGAGGAAATCGACCAGTCCGCCGCCACCACGACCATCCGCATCCTTCAGGAAACCCCGCAGGTGCTGAACTACGGCGTGTCCGACACGTCGCGCAGCGGCACCGGCGGCGCGAGCAACATCGTCTACGGCAACTCCATCAACCTGCGCGGCGTCAGCCCCTATGCGACGCTGACGCTCATCAACGGCCGCCGCGCCGTGCCGCAGGGCACGGTGGGCGCCACCATCGACCCGTCCACCATCCCGACCCTCGCGCTCGAACGCGTCGAGATCATCCCCGACGGCGCCTCGGCCATCTACGGGTCGGATGCGGTCGCGGGCGTGGCCAACCTGATCCTGCGCCGCAACTATCAGGGCGCGCAGATCGAGGTGCAGCACGGCATGGCCGACCATTACAAGGAAAGCCAGATCGGCTTCATCGCCGGCCACAAATGGGCGACCGGCCAGATCACGGCGGCCTTCCAGCACACCTATCGCAGCAATCTGAGCGGCGCCCATCGCGACTTCTACGGCGCGGACCTGACCTCGCGCGGCGGGGCGGACTATCGCGTGACCCAGTGCGCGCCGGGCAATGTCGTGGTCGGCGGCGTCAGCCATGCGATCCCCGCCGGGGGCGCGACGCCGGGCACCTTGATCCCCGGCACGGTCAACAAGTGCGACAACCTCAAGGATATCGACCTCGTTCCGCAGCAGGAACTCAACAGCGCGACGCTGACCTTCGATCAGGAGATCAGCGACGGCATCCGCTTCTATGCCGATGCCTATGCGTCGCGGCGCGACATGCTGCGCCGGTCGCAGGTGGCGGCGGTCAACCTGACCGTGCCGAGAAGCAACGCCTTCTTCGTCGCCCCCGCCGGAACCAATCCGGCGAGCGAGACGGTGCAATATTCCTTCGTCAACGATTATGGCCCCTATTCCACGTCCGACATCGTGTCGAAGTCGATACAGGGCACGGCCGGGATCAACGCCGACCTGTTCGGCGACTGGCAGATCGATCTCTACGGCACCGTCGGCTATAATCACGACCATGTGTACAGCGTGGGCGGCCAGACGGATTCCGCCGCCTTGACCGCCGCGCTGGCGAGCAGCAATCCCGCGACCGCGTTCAACCCCTTCGGCACGTCGGTCAACAGCCGCAGCGTCATCGACGCGATCTTCAACAACGTCACCGACACCGACGGCCGCAGCAAGATGCGCGCGGCCGAGATGAGCATCAACGGCTCGCTGTTTTCCTTGCCCGGCGGCGATGTGAAGCTGGCGGTCGGCGCCGAATATTACAAGCTGAAGCTGCGCACCGGGCAGGTGCGCGGGCGTCGCGGCGAACAGACCGGCACCGATCAGCGCCTGGGCCGCAACGTGAAATCGGCCTATCTTGAAGTGCTGGTGCCGATCTTCGGCGAGGAAAACGCCATTCCGGGCTTCCGCAAGCTGGAACTCGACCTTGCCGGCCGCATCGACGAATATAGCGATGTCGGCACCACCAAGAACCCGAAGATCGGCATCAACTGGGAACCGGTTCGCAACCTGAAGCTGCACGGCAGCTACGGCGAATCCTTCCGCGCGCCGCTGCTGACCAATCTGGTGAGCGCGGGCGGCAGCCAGCTCTACATCCAGAATTATTTCGACCCGACCGCGGGCACGACGGTGCAGGGCGTGGCGCTTTCGGGCGGCAATCTGGACCTGAAGCCGGAAACCGCGCGCACCTGGTCGGTAGGCGCCGAATATACGCCGGATTTCCTGCCCGGCGCGCAATTCAGCCTCAATTATTTCGACCTGGTCTATGAAGGGCAGATCGCGGGCTTCCTGTCGAACCTCAACATCCTGCGTCAGGAAAGCCTCTTCAGCTCCATCATCACCCGCGGCGCGGCCGCGCAGACCCGCATCGCCGATCTCGTCGCATCCGGCCTGCGCGTCAATGGCGGCACGGAAGCGAACGCGCTCGCCTCCACGCTTTTCGTCGATGGACGGTCGACCAATCAGGGCGTCACCATCACGCGCGGTCTGGACTTCGGCCTCGTCGTGCCGGTGCGGACGGACAATGCGGGCGATTTCCGCTTTTCGCTGCGGGGCACGCACTTCTTCGCCTATAAGGTCGGCCTGACCGCAACGGCGCCGGTCATCGATCAGGCCAACAATATCGACTATCCGATGAAATGGCGCGCGCGCGGCACGGTGAACTGGTCGAATGGCGGGTTTGACGCCGGCATCGCGGTGGCGTGGCAAAATGGCTACAACAACACCTATGTGACGCCGGTGGAGAAGATCAAATCCTACACCACCGTCGATCTGCGGCTGGCCTATGACCTCGGCAACACCGGCATTCCGGGCACGGAAGGGGTGAAGATCGGGCTCGACGTGCAGAATCTGTTCGATCGGGATCCGCCCTTCGTCGATCTCGCGCCGACCAGCAATGGCGGCGGCGGCGGGTTCGACCCGCAGGCGTCCAACGCGATCGGCCGCATCATCGCCGTCTCGCTCAGCAAGAGCTTCTGATGCGCATGGGCGGCAAGGCGCGGCGGCTGGCGACAGCCCTGATCGCGTTGACGGCATCGGTTCCCGCTTTCGCGGGCATCGACCGGGTGGACGGGCCGGTGCCGGAAACGGCGACCAGCCACATCTACAACGCCGCGACGGTGCCGGGCGCCCTGCCCGTCATCGACCTTGCCGCCCATGACTATGTCGAGGAGGAATATTTCCTCCACGGCACGGCGGACGCGTTCCGCCACGATCCTTCCGGCCGGCTCGCGGCGCTGGCGAAGGATGTGCATTATGGCACGCGCATCATCGTCCGGCGGCCGCGATCGGCCGCGAAATTCAGCGGGATCGTGCATTTCGAGCCGATCCACCCGTCGCAGGGCGGCACCAGCCACTGGCTGGCGACGGCAGACTATCTGATGGCGCGGGGCGACATCTATGTCGCGGCCGGTCTGGGCGACGACGCGCCGACGCGGGCGACGTCGAAAAAGGGGCCGGTCCCCAATGCGCAGAGCCAGGTGCTGCACTGGTTCGACCCGGAGCGCTATCGCCCGATCGACTGGCCCGAAGAGGACGGCATCCGCTATCAGGTCATGGCCGATCTCGGCGCGCTGTTGCGCAGCGACCGGGCCGACAATCCGCTCAAGGGCCTGAAGGTCCGGCGCATCTTCGTCGGCGGCTGGTCCTTCACCGGCAGCGTGCAGCGCACCTTCATCAACGAAGGCTTTCACGACCGGGCGCGGCTGGCCGACGGCAGGCCGGTGTTCGACGGCTATCTGATCGGCATTTCCTCGCGCTGGAACGGCGGCGGCTATGTGCCGCTCAATTCCGAAGAGGCGCCGGTGAAGAAGGACGATCCGCGCCGCGACCTGCGCGCGATCGACGTGCCGGTGATCGAGTTCCTGACCGAGTTCGAGGTCGCCACCGGGCCGGGGCCGCAAAAACCGGACAGCGATGCGAATCCCGGCGCGCACCGGCTCTACGAACTGGGCGGCGTGATCCACGGATCGAGCCTGGTGGACGGCAATCCACCGCGCGAGCGCCGCGCCAATATGGTGCAGCTGGCGGCGAAGGGTTATCCGGTCGCACAGGTGCGCGGCGAGGAGGCCGGGAACAGCTGCCCGCTGCCGGTCAGCGACGTGCCCCATGGCGCGCTGGCGCGGGCGGCGCTCGACAATCTGCGCCGCTGGGTCGAGCAGGGCACGCCCCCGCCCCATGCGCCGCAGCTGCAATGGACCGCCGACGGCAAAATCGCCCGCGATAGCAGCGGCAATCCGCTGGGCGGCATGCCGGTGGCGGAATTCGCGGCGCCGCTGGCCTCCTACGGCGCCTATGCCGGGACCGACCTGCCCGCCTGCGTCGCGAAAACCGGGCGGCCGATCTTCCTGCGCCAGAATATCGACGCGGCGACGCTCAAGGCCCGCTACGGCTCCGCCGCCGCCTATATCCGGCGCTACGACGCGGCGATCGGTACGATGGTGAAGCAGCGCTGGCTGCTGCCGGAGGATGCCGTGCGTCTGAAGGCGCTGACCCGGCAGCAGGCTGCCGTTCAATTCGGAAAATAAGGAAGAAGCATGATGAAGCCGTTCGCCCTGGCCCTGTGCGCCCTGTCGCTATCCGTGACGATGACGGGCATCGGCGCGGTGGCGAGCGCGGCGGCCGCCCCGGCCGAGGCGGATTTCGCCCGATACCAGCCTGCGGCCACCTATGACGGCATATCTTCCTCCTCGCTCTATGTGCCGATGCGCGACGGCGTGCGGCTGGCGGTGCGGATCGACCGGCCGACGCAGGGCGGCAAACTGGTCGAGGGCCGCTTTCCGGTGATCTGGCACCACACTCTCTCCATCTCGCAGCAGACCTCGGACGGTGCGGGCGGTCGGGTCAGCGATTTCCGCCGGGTGCAGGAACTGGTGCGCCACGGCTATGTCGTGGTGCAGGTCGCACGGCGCGGCAACGGCCAGTCGACCGGCGTGCGGCGCGGCTATCACGACCGCAACGAGGCGCAGGACGCGTTCGACATGACGCAATGGCTCGCCCGCCAGCCCTGGTCCACCGGCAAGGTCGGCGTCTATGGCTGCTCCAACACCGGCGACGCCGCGCTGCATGTGATGACGATGCGCCCGCCCGCGCTCGCCGCCGTGTTCGCGGGCTGCTTTTCCTGGCACAAATATGATGCGTTCCGGCGCGGCGGCATCTTCGCCCAATGGGGCACCGGCCCCACCCGCACGGTCGAGGACGACATGAAGCTCTCGCCCGTCGATGGCGACGAGGGCAAGACGATCCTGCGCGAGGCGGCGGAGGAGCATCAACTGTCCACCCCGCTGTTCGAGATGTGGAAGCAGCTTCCCTACCGGGACAGTTGGTCGTCGCTGGTCGCCAGCCGCTTCTGGGCGGAAGGCAGCGCGGCCAGCTATGCCGAGCAGATCCGCCTCTCCGGCGTGCCGCTCTATATTCAGGGCGGCTGGCGCGACGAGTTGCGCGACCAGGCGTTCATCGCCCATGCCAATGTCCCCGGATCGCGCGTCGTCATCGGCCCGTGGAAGCATTGCGACAGCGACGATTTCACGCTGCTGGAGGAGATGCACCGCTTCTTCGACCGCCATCTGAAGGGCGTGGACACCGGCATCGATAAGGATGCGCCGATCCATTATTATACCGTCAATGCACCGGAGGGCACGCAATGGCGCGCCACCGCGCAATGGCCCCTCCCCCAGGCGCGGATGCAGCCGCTGTTCCTGAACGGCGCGGCGCTCTCCCCGCGCGCCGCCAGGGCCAGGCCCGTCAGCTTCACCGCCCGCTATGACGTCGCCTGCCCCGATGCGGGCAGCGGGTCGCGGGTGCAGCCCTGCCATGTCGCCGGTTCCGGCGCCAGCATGGCAGGACCGGCGCTGGCCGCCGACACCGAGGTCACCGGCAATGCGATCGCCGATCTGTGGATCGCGTCGGACCAGCCGGATGCCAATATCTTCGCCTATCTGGAGGATGTCGCGCCCGACGGCAGCGTCACCGTCGTGACCGAAGGCCGCCTCAAGGCGTCGCTGCGCAAGGAAGCGACCGCGCCCTGGACGATGCCGGAGGGCGTTCCGTGGCACCGCGCCTATGCGCAGGACGCGCAGCCGCTGAAACCCGGCGAGGCTGTCCGCCTGCGCTTCGACATGATGCCGACCTCCTATGTCTTTCGCAAAGGGCATCGGATGCAGATCACGCTGACCGGCTCCGACCATCGCGAGCGGGCGCGCGACATCGCGACGCCGCCGCGCATCACCCTCTATTCCGATCCGGCGCGGCCGTCCTCGGTTGCGATCCCGGTCATTCCCGCGGGCCGCTGATGGGCCTCGTCGCCCTGCTCGCCGCCGCTGCCGCCGCGCTGGCGGGCGGCGGCGATCCTTGCGGAGATGTGAAGCGGCTGGCGGTGGAGGATGTGCGCATCGTCAGCGCGACACCCATCGCGGCGAACAGCGGCTTCGCCTCGCCGGACACGCGCGCGCCGCTGGTGGACGCCGCCTTCTGCCGTGTCGAGGGGGTGATCGAGAAGGAAATCGGCTTCGAGCTGTGGCTGCCGCCCGAAGCGGAATGGAACGGCCGCCTGCTGACCGGCGGGGTCGGCGGACAGGCTGGCAGCTTCAACTATCGCGAACTGGCGCGCGGCGTTGCGCGCGGCTATGCCAGCGCCAGCACCGATACCGGGCACAAGGCGTCCGATCGCAACTGGCTGCTCGGCGACCCGATGCGCGCGGTCAACTATGCCGAGCGCGCCAATCATCTGCTGGCGGTCAAGGTCAAGGCGATGATCGCGGCGCATTACCGCAAGCCGCTGCACCGCGCGCTGTTCGTCGGCTGTTCGGGTGGCGGGCGGCAGGCGATGACCGAGGCGCAGCGCTACCCCGGCGACTATGACGGCATCATCGTGGGCGCGCCTGGCGTCAACACCCCGGAAATGAGCGCGCGGCGGATGTGGGAGATGATCGAGCATCGCAAGCATGCCGGGCTGATGTCGCAGGCCGACTGGGCGCTGGTCGCGCGGCGCGGCGTGGCGGCGTGCGACGGGGATGACGGCATCAAGGATGGGCTGGTCGCCAATCCGGCCGCCTGCCGCTTCGACATCGGCACGCTGCTGTGCAAGCCGGGCGGGAAGGGCGAGTGCCTGAATGCGGATCAGATCGCGCTGGTGCGCCGCCTCTACGGCCCGCTGCATGACGAGAACGGCAAGCGGATCGATGACGGCATATTGCCCGGCGTGCCGGTCAGCGCGACGCCCTTGCCCGAACCGTTCACGCCAGGGCCGGCCTATCTGGCGACGGTGCTGTTCGGTCAGGGCGTGCATCGCGACCCGGACTGGGACGCCTCCACCTTCCGCATCGCCGACGATCTGCCCGCGATCGACAAGGTGATGAACCTGCATGCCGATAATCCGGACCTCGGCGCCTTTCGCCGGCGCGGCGGCAAGCTGATCTTCTATCAGGGCTGGGCCGATCCGCTGGTGCTGGCGCAATCGACCCTCGCCTATTTCGACACGGTGGCGCGGCATATGGGCAGGGACGGTGACGTCTCCGATTTCCTGCGCCTCTACATGGTGCCGGGCATGGAGCATTGCGTCGGCGGGGCCGGGCCGGACCTGTTCGGCGCGACCGGCGGCGAGGGGCTGGACCGGCGACCGGAGCATGACATGCTCTCCGCGCTCGAACTATGGCTGGACAGCGGCGTCGCGCCGGGCCCGATCCTCTCGGTGAAGCGGGAGGAAGGCAAGGTGACGGCAGAACGCCCGCTCTGCCCCTGGCCACAGACCGCCCGGTATCGCGGCAGGGGCGACCCCCGGCGCGGCGAAAGCTATTCCTGCCGATAGGGCCGCATTCGCGCCTTTGCATTGGAATGCAAAAACGATCATGCTAGGGACGCGGCAGAGCTTTCTGCCAAGGAGAAGAGCATGACGCTGAAGCAACGGCTCGCGAAGCGCGACCGGCTGATCGGCACTTTCGTCAAGACGCCGTCCCCGATCATCGTCGAGGTGCTGGGCCTGACCGGGCTCGACTGCCTGTGCATCGATGCCGAGCATGCGCCGTTCGACCGGCTCGCGATCGATGCCTGCGTCGCCGCCGCGCGAGCGGCGGACAAGGATGTCGTCGTGCGCACCCCCGCCCTCTCGCCCGAACATGTGCTCAACGCGCTGGATTGCGGCGCGACCGGCATCGTCGCGCCGCATGTGCGCTCCGCCGAAGAGGCGCGGGAACTGGCGCGGATGAGCCATTATGGCGCGGGGGGGCGCGGCTATGCCGGGTCGTCGCGCGCGGCGGGATACACCACCCGACCGATGGCCGCGCACAGGCAGGCGAGCGCCGAGCGCACCGTCGTCATCGCTCAGATCGAGGACCCGGAGGCGATCGACGCCATTGACGAGATCGCGGCGGTGGACGGCATCGACGCGCTGTTCGTCGGACGGGTCGACCTCACCGTCGCCTATGGCGCGGAAAGCCAGGACGATCCGCGTGTGCTCGCCGGGGTGGAGGCGGTCTGCGCCGCCGGTCTGCGGCATGGCCGCCCGGTCGGCATGTTCCTCGCGCGGATCGAGGACGTGCCCTATTGGGCGTCGAGGGGCGCGTCGCTGTTCCTGCTCGGCTCCGACCACAGCTTCCTGCTCGCGGGCGCGGCGGACCTGCTGGACCGCGGGCGCGCCTGACGGATTACCGCTTCACCCGTCCGCGCCCAAGGAACGGGCGCGGATGGGTTTCCGGCAGGCTCAGCCAGATCAGCCCGGCGATGGCGAACGTCACCGCCGACACGCCCATCGACAGCCCCAGCCCGAACCGGTCGGCCAGCGCGCCGGTGATAAGCGGTGCGAAGAAGCTGACGATCCGGCCCCAGTTGAAGATCGACGCGGCGGTCGACTTGAGGTGCGAGGGGTAAAGCTCGGTCAGCCATGGCCCCCAGATCACGCTCGCCGACAGCATAAAGCCGTAGACGGCGCCGATCACGCCCAGCCACAGCGGGTGGGACGGAACCGCCAGATAGACGCCGATGGCCAGCCCGGCCGCGAGGAAGCCCAGCGCGTTGAAGCGGCGGCCCAGCCTGTCCCCCGCCCAGCCCCAGACGAAGCCGCCGATGATATTGGCCGCGAACTGCCATGCGACGAGATCGCCGATGGTGACCGCCGAAAGCCCGCGAATGTCGCGCAAATAGGTGGTGAGCCAGCCGCTATAGGCCTGATAGGAAAAGAAATTGAGCCCGGTCAATGCGGCCAGCAGCAGCGTCTGCTTCCTGAGGCCCGGCCGGAACAGCTCCAGTATCGGCAGCTTCGTGCCGCTGCGCGTCGGCCCGCCCCCGTCGGAGGAAGCGGGAATCGCGAACCAGGCGATGACCGAAAGCAGCACCGGCGGCACCCCGCCGATCCACAGCAGCAATTGCCAGTCGTGCCCGGCGAGCCAGCCCGACGCCAGCCCCAGCATCACGATCGAGCTGCTGAACACCGCATTGATCAGGCTCGCCAGCCGCCCGCCGACATTGCTGCGAAAAAGGCCCGTGTAGATGCCGACGACGATCGGGAATATCCCGCCCATGAACAGGCCGAGCACGAAGCGCTGCGCCAGATAATGGGCGTAACTCTGCACCGCCACCCCGGCGATCAGCGACAGGCCGTAGCCGATCATCACCACGACCAGCATGTTGCGGCGGCCGAAGCGGTCGGCCAGTTGCCCCATGACGATCGCGCCGATCAGCGCGCCCGCCCCCTGCGCCGAATAGCCCGACCCGGCCTGCGTCAGCGTCAGGTGCAGGCTGTCGCGCAGCCAGGGGCGCAGCACGTCCACCGTGTTCCACGCCCAGCCGTAGAAGAATTCGGCGACCAGCAGGAAGGCGAAGGCGAGGACGGCGCGGATCGTCGGGGGATAGTTCCCGGCGTCAGGCTCCGCCGCCGCCGATGCCCTCGCGATGATCGGTTCCCGCTCCACGGCCGCGCTGCTGCTCATGTCCTCGCTCCTCGAACGGAAACGGCGCCCCTCGCAGGATATGTCCCGCGAGATGACGCCGCTTGCCGCATCCTATCTTGCTTATCAGAATTTCACGCCGGCGCGCAGGCCGTAGGTGCGCGGCGGGCCGAAGGATTGCTGGATGCGCGCCCGGTTGCCGACGGTCGAGCTGTACAGCACCGCCTTGTTGCCGATATTGTTGGCATAGCCTTCGAGGAAGAACTTCTCCGACGCGGTGGTCCAGCGCAGGCTGGCGTCGAACAGGCTGTAGGCCTTCTGCCGGTCCAGCGCGGTGTTGTAGTCCGTCGAATAATAGCTGGTCGAATAGAGCCAGGTCGCGCCCGGCGTTAGCCTGCCATTGTCGCCCAGATCGATGTCGTAATAGACATTGGTCGTGGTCTTCAGCTTCGGCGACATCGGCACCCGCTTGCCCGACAGGTCGACCTGCACCGGATCGCCGTTGGTCGCCGAATAGAAGGGGTTGGGCCGCAGATATTCGGTGAACTTGGCGTTGAGCAGCGAGGCCGTCACATCGATGTGGAAGCCGTCGAACGGCATCGTCTTGACGTCCAGCTCCGCGCCGTAGCTGCGCGCCGCGCCGGCGCTGGCATAATAGGAGATGTTGGTCACCGCATCGAGGATGGTGATCTGCAGATTCTTGAAATCATTGTAGAATAGGCTGAGATCGACCGCGAGACGCCCACCCATGAACCGGTTCTTCGTGCCGATTTCATAGGCCGTCACCGTCTGCGGATCATAGCTTTCCGGTACCAGCGGATTATTGGAATTATTGTTGATGCCACCCGAAGAGAACCCGGTCGATACCGTGGCGTAAACCATGTTGTTGCGCGTCGCCTTATATTCGAGGCCGCCGCGCCACGTGACCTTCTTGAACTTGGGATCGCCGCTCGATTGCGCCGGGGTCTGGGTGGCGAAATCCTCCGTCCCCACCGGCGCGGTGTAGTTGGTGATGTGATAGCCCTTGGTCTCTTCCGAATAGCGGATGCCGCCGATCACCTTCAGCCTGTCGGGCACCAGCGCATAGCTCGCCTGCGCATAGGCGGCATAGGCCTTGGTGTTGATGCGCGTGCGCGAGCGGGTGCTGAGCGCGGTGGCCGACGGCGCGGTGTAGACCTGGCTGTAATTCTCGGCGATCTTGTCGTGGAAATAATAGAGGCCGGCGATCCATTCGAGCGGACTGCTCTTGTCGTTGGACGCGATCTGCAATTCCTGGCTGAAGGTTTCGACGCCGGTGTTCGCCGCCTGATAGCCCGAGCCGGAGAAGCCACCCGAAACGCCCGCCGCCGGGAAGACGACGCTGCTCTGGTCGAGGTCGGCACTGCGGTTGGCGCGGAAATTATTATAGCCGGTGATCGACTTCAGCGCGACCGGACCCGCATCATAGGCGATCTGGCCGGTGAAATAATATTCCTTCAGCGTGAGGAAGGGCGTGTAGTCCCATTCATTCTGCCACGCATTGCCCGCGACCGGAACGCCGACATCGACGCCGTTGACGAAGGCGGTGCCGTTACGCACCGTCGGGTTCACCGCGACCGGAACGCCATTGATCGACTGCTGGCCGGTAACGGGATCGATCAGCGTGCCGCCGATGCGATAGCCATAGGCGCCGCCGCCATTTTCATGGCGATCCCAATAGGCGCCGGTCAGCGTCACTTCCAGCGACTCGGTGGGCAGCAGGCGCAGCGTGGCACGCACCGCATCCTGGTTCTCGTCATTGATGTCGATGGAGGGATTGGTCAGCGAGCGGACATAGCCCTCATGCTCGACATGGATGCCCGACACGCGCAACTGCGCCTTCTCGCCCAGCGGCAGGTTGACGAAGCCGTCGATGCGGCCGAGATTGTAATTGCCGATCTGGCCGTTGAGGCCCGCCGCGAGTTCGTCCGTGGGCTGGGCGGTGACGACGCTGATATTGCCGCCGAAGGTGTTGCGGCCGTAGAGCGTGCCCTGCGGGCCGCGCTGTACCTCGACCCGGCCGATATCGAACAGCGGGAAGCTCTGCTGCTGGGTGCGGCTCTGGTAGATGCCGTCGATATAATAGCCGATGACCGGATCGCTCTGCGCGCTCACCAGCTGGGTGCGCACGCCGCGCACGGCCGGGAAGGCGTCCGCGCCCTGCGAGCCCCAGGTGAGGCCCGGCGCAACGAGTTGGAGGCGACTGGCGTCGGTGATGCGGACGCGGTTCAGATCCTCGGCGGAGGCGGCGGTGATGGCGATCGGCACATCGACCAGGCGTTCGTTGCGGCGCTGGGCCGTCACGATGATCTCCCCGTCGACGACGGCTTCGGCGGCCTGCGGCGCAGCGGCCTGTTGCGCGATCGCGCCCGGCGTCCACAGCGCGATGGCGAGCGCGGACGCGCCAAAGAATCTCAATCCACCCATTCCCTGTTCCCTTCTCTTTTCTGTCGGCCTGCTCCTCGGCCTTGTGACGCAAGGCGTATCAAGACGGCGAGGCGCTGTCCAGAAAATTTTGCATTCGAATTCATTCGTGCACATGGACAGGGGATTGGAGAGAAATTTCATTATATGACTGTATTTACAGGAATTTTCTTCCAGCTAGCCGGGAACGACGAGAAAATATCGCAATATAGTTGGTAACATAACGGTAGTTATCCACCGCTATGGTGATTACGAATGCGCTTACAACGAGGTGCGGCGTCAGCCGAGTCGGGCCGACCGTCCTTCGATCAGTTCCCCGGCGAACAGGCGGCGCTCCACCGTCGCCTTCTCATCCTCGATCCGCTCGACCAACATCGACACCGCCGCTTCGGTCATCCGGCGGACGGGCTGGCGGATCGAGGTGACGCGATAGCTGGACCAGCTTGCCGGGCCTGAGCCGTCGAAGCCGACGATCGAGAGGTCATCCGGAAGGGTGCGGCCGAACCGGTCGCGCGCCGCGTCGATCGCGCCGATCGCCATCATGTCGTTGACGCAGATCACCGCCTCCAGCTTGCCGTCCTGTGCCATGAGCGCCTGCAATCCTTCCGCGCCGCTCTCATAACTGAAATCGCCGCGCACCACCGGCACGCCGGTGATCCCCGCCTCCTCCAGCCGGGCCAGCGCGGCGCGGCGGCGGTCCTCGCCGACATAGCTGTCCTCCGGCCCGGCGACGATGCCGAACCGCCGGTGGCCCGCCGCCAGCAGGCGACCGACCAGTTCGCGTTCCCCGGCGACCGAATCGCAGCTGACCGACGCGGCGGGCATTCCGTCCGCCACGCGGTTGTAGAGGACCAGCGGCACCCGGTGCTGCGCGAACAGGCGAAGCTGGTCGTCGGACAGATGCGCGGCGGAAATCGCGCCATCCACGCTGTGCCGCCACAGCTGGTCCAGCGCGCTGTCGACCTCGCTTTCGGCATTGAGCGTGAACAGCAGCACGCGGATGTCGCGATCCGTCAGCCGCCGCGTCAGCTCGGCCAGCACCTCGGGATAGTTGCGATTGGTCAGGCTGGTGATGAGCAGCGCGACCAGATTGGTGCGCCCGGAAATCAGCCCCTGCGCCAGCGCATTGGGCGCATAGCCCAGCCGCCGCGCCACTTCCAGCACCCGCTCGCGCGTCGCCGGGGCGATGCTCGCGCCGGCGGCGAAGCAGCGCGACACCGCCGACTGCGAAACCCCCGCCTCCCGCGCGACGTCATAGGAGGTGACGCGGCGTCCCGTACGGGGCGTATTGGCCGGGCGCGGCGACGCGGCCGCGCCGGTTGCTCCGGTCTCTTCCGCGCCGGTTTCCTTCCGTGTCCGCCCCTGCCTCGCCATGATCGCCCCAATCCTGTTTCACACATAGTTTTCGCACGGGGGGAGGACGAAAGGCATCGCCCCACCACCCGCTCCTTCCGCCATATCCGATCCGGCACAGGAAGAAAGCCCCTGATCGGCAGATTGACGGATGACATTTGCATTCGAATGCAATAAGACATTGAGGTCATGACGGCTCCCCTTGTTCCTTCGCGGGGATTCATGCCGACATAGGCGCCGGCGAAAAAGCCGGTGAGAAAAGAGGAGAACCAAGATGCTATTTGCCGAAGATGCCGAACGGCATCGCGCCCCGGTATTGCAGCCGGACCGGTCCAAGATCCCCTATCAATATCCGCAGCCCTTCGGCTGCATGCCCGAATTCATCGTCAAGGGCGCGCTCGACCTCGACAATGAGGCGGACTGGGTGCCGCAGGCCGAGGGCGTGGCGTTCAAGCCGCTGCTGTTCAGCGTCAGCAACGGCTATTTCGTCAACATCCTGCGCGTGCGCAAATCGGGCGTGCTGTCGCGCCACCGCCATGTCGGCACCGTTCACGCGTTCACGCTGCGCGGCAAATGGCATTATCTGGAACATGACTGGGTCGCCGAGGCGGGCGATTACGCCACCGAGCCGCCGGGCGAGGTCCACACGCTGGTCGTGCCCGACGGCGTCGAGGAGATGATGACTCTGTTCCACGTCAGCGGCGCCTATATCTATGTCGACCCGTTCGGCACGCCGCTGGGCGTCGAGGACGTGTTCACCAAGGCAGCCGCCGCCAAGGCCCATTATGAGAAGATCGGCCTCGGCGCGGATTATGTGAACAAGTTCATGCGCTGAAGATCTGCGGACGACCCCCGAAACTGAGAAGGGCGACCCCGGTGGGATCGCCCTTTTTTTCCATCCTCGTCATGCCAGCGCAGTTGGCATCTTTAGAGGCTTGGCTGCGCACTATCGAGGAAGATGCCAGCCTGCGCTGGCATGACGAAATGGTTCACGCCGCCGCCAGCCCCTCTGCCGCCAACGCCTCCGCCGCCGCCGTGAATGCGTCGGACAGCACGCCCATCGCCTCCGCGTCATGGACGAAGGTGGTGTAGAGACGGCCATAGGGCGAGGGCATGATCAGCGCGCCGTGGCGGCGGACCGCCAGGTGCAGCGCGGTCGCCCGCGCGCCGTCGGCCAGCCGGTGCGCCTGCGCATAGTCGCGCGGCGCCTCGGCGGCGAACCACAGGCTGAACACCGGGCCGTAGCCGCTGGTCGAAACCGCGATCCCCTGTTCCGCGAACGCCGCGCCGATATGGCGCCGCAGCGCGGCGCCGGTCGCCTCCAGCGCGGCATAATCCTCGCTGTCGAGCTGCGCCATCGTCGCCTCGACCGCCGCGCAGGCGAGCGGATTGCCCGCATAGGTACCGCCGCGCAGCCCCTTGGCCGCATGGAAGTCGTCCATCACCGCCGCCTTGCCGACTACGCCCGCAACCGGAATGCCGCTGCCGATCGCCTTGCCGACCGTCGCGATATCGGGATCGAGCTCGAACAAATGGCTGGTCAGGCCCGCGTGCAGGCGGAAGCCCATCAGCACCTCGTCGGCGATCAGCAGCGCCCCATGGCGGCGCGCGACCTGCTGCACATGCTCCAGATAGCCGGGCGCGGGCATCAGGCAGGCGGCATTGGCCAGCATCGGCTCATAGATGATCGCCGCGATATCGTCCTGCTCGGCGAACAGCCGCTCCACATCCTCGAAATCGTTGAACCGCAGCAGCGTGGTCTTTTCGTTGCCCGGCCGCGCGCCGTCCGCGAAGTCCGCCTCGGCGGTGCCGACATTGCCGAACGCGATCTCGTCCAGCCAGCCGTCGAAGCCAGCCGCCATCTTGGCGACGCGCGCGCGGCCGGTCACGGTGCGGGCGATACGGCAGGCCAGATGCACCGCCTCGCTGCCGGAACTGGTGAAGATCACCTTGTCGAGCGGACGCATATGCTCGACCAGCGCGGCGGCGGCCCGTTCCTCTCCCGCATGGCGGAAGGCGGGCAGCGAGCCGTTGCGGACCGCCGCGACCGACGCCTCGACCACCGCCGGATGCGCATGGCCGAGGATCGACCCGCCATAGCCCATGGCGGTATCGACATAGCGCCTGCCGTCCTCGCCGAAGAGCCACGGCCCGGAGGCGCGCGCGATACCGAGATATTCGCCGTCGAGCGACGGCAGCACCCGCGCGCTGCTCGAAATATGGTCGACCAGATGAGACATGAACGCTTCCCCGGATGGAATGATTGGCCTGCCCGTTACTGCGCCGGAGAGGCGAAGCTGGGCATGGCGGGATCCTCGGTGCCGCGCACGACGAACAGCGTGCAGGGGACCGAGGCCGTGTTGCGGAACGAATGGGCGAGGCCGACCGGCACGGTCAGCGTGTCGCCCGCGCCCATGACGATGCTGCCGTCCTCCCAGCGGACCTCGACCGTGCCTTCCTGCACGAACAGCACCTCGGCCTCGTGCCGGGCATGCATCGGCACATAGGCGCCGGTCTGGAGGACGAGGCGACGCAGGTTGAAGCCGTGCGGCCACCAGCCCTTGATCGGGCCGGGCGCGAAGCCGTCCCGCGTGCGGCGGGGCACGATGACGCCATATTCGGCGACGCCCTCGCCCGCCAGCGGCGATTCGGGATTGGCCTCGCCTTCGCCCGCGGCGAGCACGCATTCGCCCAGCTTTTCGAGCGGAGGGGTGCGCAGATCGGCCAGCGCGGCCTCGTCCAGCCCTTCCTCCAGTTCCACGTCCTTCAGCTCATACTCGCCGGCGGACGTGTCGATGAGGCGCCCGCCCTTCACCAGCTTCAGCCCATGGTCGGCGGCGGCCTCGAACACGGCGGGCGCCCACGTCACCTTGCCGGGGTCGTCCTCACCCAGCACGACGAACAGGAAGCCCTTGCCCTCGTCGATCTTTTCGAAGCCGCGGAACATGTGGATGGGAACCGACGCGACGTCGCCAGGGCCGACTTCCAGCGATCCGTCCTCGCAATTGGGGCCGAACAGCAGGCGCCAATGGCCCGAATGGACGACGAACACCTCGGCCGTTTCGTGGCTGTGCTGCGAATTGACGCATCCGAAGGGCTGGCGCGCCGCGCCGACGTTGAAGCCGTGCTTCTCGGTGATGTGCACGAACTGGTCCGCGCTTTCGGAGACGCCGGGACCGATGATCGTGAAATTTTCCTTCTCGGTCGAACCGGGCGTGCGCGTATCGATGAACGCCGTCCGGCAGGGGACGAGATCGGCATATCGCACGAGGCGCGCGTTCATCGCGTCCTGGGTCCATTCGGTCACGATTGACTCCTGATGTTGCATTCGAATGCAATGCTGCTAAGACAAGCAGCGTCACAACGCAAGCCCAACCTTTTACGGATACAGCGAGTCCTGCATGAAGGCCGATACCCAGCACCGCCCGGAAGGCGGGATTCTTCCGCTGCTGATCCTGCCGGGCACCCTGTGCGACGGACGGATGTTCGCGCCGCTGGCCGAGCGCCTGCCCGGCCGACCGCTGCTGTTCGGCGACATGCTGGGCAGCGACTCGGCCAAGGGGCTGGCGGAAAGGATACTATCCGCCGCGCCGCCCCGCTTCGCGCTGCTCGGCTTTTCGCTGGGCGGGCTGGTGGCGATGGAAATGGCCGCCACCGCGCCCGACCGGGTGATGGGACTGGCGCTGATCGACGCCAATGGCGGCGACATTCCGGCCGAGCAGCATGCCGACCGCCGCGCCGCCGCCGCCAACGCCGCCGCCAACGCCGCCGCATCCATTGCGGATCATGTCGGCGTCACGCTCTGGCCGTCCTATGTGGCCGAGTCGCGGCAAGGGGACGAGGAACTGCGCGCGCTCATCGTCGCCATGGCCCGCGATTGCCCGCCCGGCACGCTCGCCCGCCAGATCGAGGTCGCGCTGACGCGCGGCGACAACCGCCCGCGCCTGCCCCGCATGGCAATGCCCGCGCTGGTGCTGGGCGGCGCGGAGGACCGGGTTTGCACCCCGGACATGCAGCGGGAACTGGCGGCCGGCCTGCCCGACGCGGAGCTGGTGCTGGTGCCCGGCGCCGGCCATTTCGCGCCGCTGGAGGACCCGGACGCCACCGCCGCCGCCGTCGCCCGCTGGCTCAAGCGCGTGGACGGCGGCGTGGACAGAGGCACGCTTTCATCCGATCACATACATCAACGGACAAATCGAGGAGGAACCATGACCGATTCCAATGGCAAGGGCGTGAAGGTCGCGTCCGGCAAGGCCGACAGCGACGTGCTGCACGTCGAGCGGCGCGACTTCACCCAGCTCGTCCCGACCGACCGGCCGCGCGTGCAGAGCATGAAGGGCTTCGACGACTGCTATACCGACATCGTCGATTACATCATCCGCTGCACCCACAAGATCTGGGACGAGCGCGACGTCGGCCTGATCTACACCCACTACACGCATAATTGCGTCGCCTACACGACGCTGGGCACGATGTACGACCGCGAGACGCATATTCGCGACACCATCCAGCGGCTGGTCGAATTCCCCGACCGGCGCGGCATGGCGCAGCAGGTGCTGTGGCGCGGCAATGACGTCGACGGCTTCTACACCAGCCACATGACCCATGGCCTGGGCCGTCACACCGAATTCGGGTCCTGGGGCAAGCCGACGGGCCGCACCTTCTGCACCCGCACCGTCGCGGACTGCATGATCCTGGAGAACAAGATCTACAAGGAGTGGATCGTCCGCGACAATATGGGGCCGCTGATCCAGGTCGGCGTCGATCCCCATGCCTATGCGGAAGGCATTGCCCGCAAGAAGTTCGACAATGGCGAAACCGTGCTCGACCTGTCGGAAAACCGCCGCCTGCTGGGCCAATATCCGCCGGAAAGCGAGGCGGACGTCTCCATCGCCCATAATGACGGCGAGGCGGAGGTGCTGCGCTGGCTGCACCACATCTACAACAAGCGGCTGTTCGGCAAGATCCACGAAATCTACGCGCCCAACTGCCAGTGGCACGGCCCGCTGATGCGCGAGTTGTACGGCATCGCCGCCGTGCTCCAGCAGACGATGCGGCTGGTCGCGCTGATGCCCGACTGCTCTTTCGTGCCGCAGCATATCTGCTCCAACGAGAGCGAGGAAGGCGGCGTCAAATATGCGGTGCGCTGGCTGATGGACGGCCATCATCTCGGCTATGGCTCGCTCGGCGCGCCCACCGGCCACCATCTGTCGGTGATGGGCGTCACCCATTTCCATGTGAAGGACGGCAAGATCGTCGACGAATGGGTCGTCTATGACGAGCTGTCGATGCTGGTCCAGATCAAGCTGGCCGAAATGCAGGCGGCCGCCTGAACCTTCTCCCTTGGAGGCCGCGTTTTCCACGCGTCCTCCTTCCTCCCTGTCCGCGCCCGCACGAAGGCGCGGGTCAGCCGTCAGGGCGTTTCGGCGGCAAAGGCGATGGCGATGCCGTCGCCCATCGCCGCCCCCATGGTGGAGCCATGGCTCTGGCCGACGAGCAGTTCATAGCGCGCCTTCACCCCGCGCGCGGTCAGGTCGGCGGCCAGCGTTTCGGGCGAGGCCGCCGCATTCGCCTCCCCCCTGCCGCCGCGCTCGGCGTCGCCATGGGCGATCAATAGCGACCGCCCTGCGGGCAGATTGGCCTGTTCGAGTTCCTGCCGGATGACGCCGTTGCCGAACCACAGGGACGGGCTGATCGCCACATAGCGGGTCCACGCCTTCCCCCGCGCCAGCGCGTGCAGCGCCAGCAGCCCGCCGAAGCTGTGGCCCATCAGGGTCTGCCGCGCCGGGTCGGTCCGCCAGCGCCGCTCGACCAGCGGGCGCACATCCTTTTCCAGAAAGGTCAGGAAGGCGTCCGCGCCGCCGGTCGGCAGGCCGGTGCCGGGAACGCCGCCCGGAATGGCGTAGCCCGCGACCGACGGCGTATAATCCCGCGACCGCCGCCGCACCGGCCCGGCCTCGATCGCGACGATGATGCCGGCGGGTCGGCTGGCGCCGCCGCGCCCGCGCCCCGTCCGCCGCGCCATCAGCGTCGCCGTCGGGAAATGGGTTTCCCGTCGAGAAGCCACAGCACCGGCCATCCCCCGGCGGGCGGATCGCCTTCGGGCCAGGAAATCATGACGCGATAGTCGTCCCCCTCCGGCCCCGGCACGGTCACCACGTCCGACCGTTCGAGCTGCCATGGGGCCGCCACGGCCGGAGCGGCCGGCGCAAGGGCGGCCACTCCGGGCAGCAGCGTGAACGCGGCGAGCGGGGAGAGCAGACGCCTCATCCTTGCGGCGGCGGTGGCGGTAACGGTGGAAAGCTGGCGCATGCGGTTTCCTTCATCCGGGTTTCCGCCGCGATTAATGCGAATTGTTTTCGTTATCAACTTCTATATGGAACGGCGCGCCTCAGCGCACCATGCAGGGGCGCTTGTTGTCGAAACTCCATCCGTCGATCAGATATTGCATGGCCAGCGCATCGTCGCGCGCGCCCAGCCCATGGTCCCGGTACAGCGCATGCGCCGCCGCCAGCGCGTCCTCGTCTATCGAGACGCCGAGGCCCGCGCGGTCGGGCACCGCCACCTGCCCGTTCACGATGCGCAGCGGGTCGCGCGTCAGATACTGGCCGTCCTGCCAGATCCAGTGGGTGTCGATCGCGGTGATGTCGCCCGGCGCGGCGGCCGCGACATGGGTGAACATCGCCAGCGAGATGTCGAAATGATTGTTCGAATGCGACCCCCAGGTCAGCCCCAGCTCATGGCAGAGCTGCGCGACGCGGACCGAGCCTTGCATCGTCCAGAAATGCGGGTCGGCCAGCGGAATGTCGATCGCGTCGAGCTTGATCGCATGACCCAGCTGGCGCCAGTCGGTCGCGACCATGTTGGTGGCGGTCGGCAAGCCGGTGGCGCGGCGGAACTCCGCCATGATCTCCCGCCCGGAAAAGCCGTTTTCCGCGCCGCACGGGTCCTCGGCATAGGCCAATATACCGTTCTTGCCCTTGCACAGCGCGATCGCCTGGTCCAGCGACCATGCCCCGTTGGGGTCGAGCGTGATGCGCGCGTCGGGGAAGCGGCGGGCAAGCGCGGTCACCGCCTCGATTTCCGCCTCGCCCTCCAGTACGCCGCCCTTCAGTTTGAAGTCGCGAAAGCCGTAGCGCGCCTGCGCCGCCTCCGCCAGGGCGACGATCGCATCGGCATCCATCGCCCTTTCGGTGCGCAGCCGCTCCCACGCATCCGCCCCGCCGGCACCGTCGGCATAGGGCAGGTCGGTGCGGGTACGGTCGCCGATGTAGAAGAGATAGCCCAGCATCGGCACATGGTCGCGCTGCCGCCCCTCGCCCAGCAGCGCCGCCACCGGCAGCCCCAGATGCTGCCCCATCAGGTCCAGCAGCGCGGATTCCACCGCCGTCACCGCATGCACCATGATGCGCAGATCGAAGGTCTGCAATCCCCGCCCGCCCGCGTCGCGATCCGCGAAGGCGGCGCGCATGTGCGTGAGGATGGCGGTCCATTCCACCACCGCGCGCCCGACCACGATCGACCGCGCCTCCTCCAGCGTGCGGCGGATGCCTTCGCCGCCGGGCACCTCGCCAAGGCCGGTGCGCCCTTCCTCGTCGGTGATCAGCACGATGTTGCGGGTGAAGAAGGGCGCATGCGCGCCGCTGAGGTTCAGCAGCATGCTGTCGCGCCCCGCGACGGGGACGACGCGCATCTCCACGATGCGGGGCGAGGAGGCAGGGGAAGGCAGGATCACGGGGCTACTCCGGAAGAAGGGACGGCGGAGGGAAGGGAAAGGCGGCGGATCGGCCCGACCAGCACCGCATAGCTCGCAATCGCGAGCAGCGAATGGAGGGCGACGAACACCAGCGCGAGGTCGAAGCTGCCCGTCGCGGCGACGATCAGGCCGATGCCGATCGGCGTGACGATACCGGCGATATTGCCGATCGCGTTGAAGATGCCGCCGGCAAGGCCGGTGCGTTCCTGCGGCGCGGCGTCGGCGATCACCACCCAGCCGAGCGCGGCGACGCCCTTGCCGAAAAAGGCCAGCGCCATCAGGCCCACCACCAGTATTTCCGATTCGACGAAATTGCAGCCGACGATGGAGACGGACAGCGCCATGCCGCAGAAGATCGGCACCTTGCGGGAAATATTGAGCGAATGCCCGGCGCGCAGCATCCGGTCGGACCAGATGCCGCCCAATATGCCCCCGACCCAGCCGGACAGCGCGGGCACGGCGGCGGAGAAACCGGCCTCGACGATCGACATGCCGCGCTGCTGGACAAGGTAGATCGGGAACCAGGTGGCGAAGAAATAGGTCAGCGCGGTGATCGCATATTGGCCGATATAGATGCCGATCAGCATGCGGCTGGTCAGCAGCGGCCGGATCGATGCCCAGTCGGGCCGCCCGCGCCGGGCGGTGGGCCGGGCCGCGCTGTCCATCTCGACCAGCGCCCCGCCCGCGGCGATATGCTCGCGCTCCGCCACGGAGAGGAACGGGCTCTCCATCGGCGCGTGGACGCGCGCACGGAACAGCACCGCCCCGGCCAGCCCCAGCACACCCATCAGCACGAAAACATGATGCCAGCCATATATATGGGTGATCCACCCCATCAGCGGAGCGAAGACGGCAACGGCGAAATATTGCGCGGAATTGAAGATCGCGGTCGCCGTGCCGCGCTCGGCCGCCGGAAACCAGGCGGCGACGATGCGGGCGTTGGCAGGGAAAGAGGGCGCCTCGGTCAACCCCAGCAGGAAGCGCAGCAGGAACAGCGCGACGATCGCGCCCGCTGCCTCGAACACGCCGACAAAGGCCTGCGCCAGCGTGCAGAGCGACCAGAGCGCGATCGACCAGCAATAGACGCGGCGCGAGCCGAAGCGGTCCAGCAGCAGCCCGCCGGGGATCTGGGCGAGCACATAGGCCCAGCCGAAGGCGGAAAAGACGATGCCCATCGACACCGGCGACAGGCCCAGTTCATGCTGGATGGAATTGCCGGTGATGGACAGCGTCGCCCGGTCCGCATAGTTGATCGTCGTCAGCAGGAACAGGATCAGCGCGATCTGATAGCGCACCCGCCCCGGCGGCCCGCCGGTCTTGCCCTTCGCCTTCTCCATCCTCGTCCTTTCGCTGCGGCCTTTTTATGCCTGTTGGGGGGTGCGGTCGCGCAGCATTTCGGGCAACAGCGCTGGCGGCATGTCCTGATAGCAGACCGGCCGCAGGAACCGCTCGATCGCATAGCTGCCCACCGAGGTGCTGCGCCCGTCCGAGGTCGCGGGGAACGGGCCGCCATGCACCATCGCATCGCACACCTCGACGCCGGTGCCGAAGCCGTTGACGAGCAACCGCCCGGCCTTTTCCTCCAGCACCGGCAGCAGCGTGGCGGCTGCCTCCTCATCCGCCGCGTCGATGTGGAGCGCGATCGTCAGCTGCCCCTCGATCCGCTCCATGATCCCGGCCATCGCGGCGGCATCCGGGCAGCGCACGACAAGGCCGGTGGGGCCGAATATCTCGTCCGACAAATGGGGGATGGCGTCGAACCGGGCGGCATCGACCACGAACGCCGTCGGCCGCGCCTCGCAGGGGCCGCGCGCCTCCGCCCCCGTACCGATGCAGTCCACGCCGGGCGTCGCCGCAAGGGCGGCCTGTCCCGCCTGATGCGCGGCGTGGATCGCGGGGGACAGCAAGGTCGCGGCGGGTTGCGCCGCCAGCGCGCTTTCGACGGCGCGCAGGAACGTCTCCGCCCCCGGCCCTTCGGGCAGCAGCAGCAGGCCGGGATTGGTGCAGAACTGCCCCCCGCCCAGCGTCAGCGAGGCGATATAGGCATTCGCGACCGCCTCGGCCCGGCTCGCAAGGGCGTGGGGGAAGACCAGCACCGGGTTGATGCTGCTCATCTCGGCATAGACGGGGATGGGCCGCGGCCGCGCGGCGGCCAGCGCCATCAGCGCGAGCCCGCCCGCCCGCGATCCGGTGAAGCCCACCGCGCAGATCCGCTCGTCCGTCACCAGCGCCGCGCCGACCGCATGGTTCGCGCCCGCCACCATCGAGAACACGCCCGCGGGCATCGCGCAGCGGGCGACGGCCCGGTCCACCGCTTCGGCGACCAGCGCCGAGGTGCCGGGATGGCCGGGATGCGCCTTCACCACCACCGGACAGCCCGCCGCGAGGGCGGACGCGGTGTCTCCCCCGGCGACCGAGAAGGCGAGCGGGAAATTGCTCGCGCCGAACACCGCGACCGGGCCCAGCCCGATGCGACCCATGCGGATGTCCGGACGCGGTGCGGGCTGGCGATCCGGCAATGCGGGGTCGATCCGCACCTCCTGCCAGTCGCCCTGCCGCACGACCCGCGCGAACAGGCGCAGCTGGCCGACGGTGCGCCCCCGCTCGCCCAGGATGCGGGCGGGCGGCAGCGCGGTTTCCAGCACCGCGCGCTCGATCAGCGTATCGCCCAGCGCCTCGATCTCCTCGGCGATCGCTTCCAGAAAGGCGGCGCGCCGTTCCAGACCGGCCGCGCGATAGGGCCGGAACGCCGCCGCCGCCGCCGCGCAGGCATCCGCCACATCCTCCGCCGTCGCGCCGCCGAAGGCCGGGCCGATCCGCTCGCCGGTCGCGGGCGCGACCGCATGGACGGGATCGCCCCTGCCCGCGCGCCGCGTGCCCGCGATGAACAGGTCGGGCGAAAGGCTCATTCGCCCTTGCCCCAATCGGCATTGGCCTCGATCAGCGCCTTGAGATCGGCGAATTCCCGGTCGTCGAGGTCGGTCAGCGGTGTCCGCACCGGGCCAGCCGGGCGGCCGATCGCGCGCATCCCGGCCTTGACGATGGATACGGCGTAGCCCGCGCGGCGATTGCGGATCGCGATATAGGGCAGCACGAAATTCCGCAGCCCTTCGAGGATGCGATCCGCGTCATGCGCCCGCACCGCCTGATAGAAGCGCACCGCCCAGGCGGGCATGAAGTTGAAGATCGCCGACGAATAGGTGGTGACCCCCATTTCCAGATAGGGACCGGCATAGGTCTCGGCGGTGGGCAGGCCGCCGATATAGGTGAGGCGGTCGCCCATCCGCGCGCGGATGCGGGTCATCAGTTCGACATCGCCCACGCCGTCCTTGAAGCCCACCAGATTGGGGTTGCGCTCGCACAGCCGGGCGAGCGTCTCGTCGTTCACGATCGCATTGTCACGGTTGTAGACGACCACGCCGATATCGGTCGCGCGGCACACCGCCTCGATATGCGCGGCCAGCCCGTCCTGCGGCGCGCCCACCAGATAGGGCGGCAGCAGCAACAGGCCGTCGGCCCCGGCGCGCGTCACCCGGCGGGCGATGTCGGTGGCGATCGCGGTGCCGTAGCCGCAACCTGCAAGCAGCGGGATCCTGCCCCCGACCTCGGTGGCCGCGGCCTTCACCACCGCCCCGACCTCTTCGGGCGCGAGGGAGAAGAATTCGCCCGTACCCCCGGCGGCGAACAGGCCTGCCACCTCATGCTCCATCAGCCAGGCGCAATGCTCGCGATAGGGGCCCTCGGCAAAAGCCTGGTCCCCGTCGAAATGCGTGACAGGAAAAGACAAAAGGCCGCTGCCGATCTGCTTCGCCATTCCGGCCGGATTCATCCCGCTCATATCATTCCACCATGCAAGAGTTTCAGTCGTGCGATGAGATCGCCTGCCGGCTTTGGTAAGAGCGGGATCGATATCCATCAAAGCCGATTACCGCATCGATTGATACGATAAATGCATCGACGTTCCTTGCTGTTGCCCAAGCGCCTGCCAGCCTCCTACGGCACGGCTTGCTCCGTGCGGGCGGTATGATTTATGATGGGCGCACAGGGCCGTTGCAATGGCTTTCATCCGCAGAGCCATGCCTCCGACTCTTCCCGATTTCCGTTTTCCGCGCCGGAATCGTTCGAAATCAGGGCGGCAGGAGGGGAGGCAGCGTCAAAAGACGCAACCGGGCTTGCTCAAATATCTGCAAAATCTGCACTGTAAGCGTTTGCAATATCCCGGCCGGGCCGCTATGCAAGGAACGATTGTTACACCTTTAGGCATCAGGCATCATCATCCATGAACGACCGGCAGGACCATTCGGATTTCGACCCCGAAGTCGAGGAAAGCTTCGACAGCCCCCATGCCGAGTTCGACAGGCTGCGCGCGCAATGCCCGGTCGCCCATACGGACAAATGGGGCGGCTTCTGGGCGCTGACCCGCTATGAGGACGTGAAGCGCGCGGCCAGCGACGCTTCGACCTTCATCACCTCGGTGCAGAATGTGATCCCGAAGGTCGCCTTCACCGGGCGGCGCCCGCCGCTCCACCTCGACCCGCCGGAACACACCCCCTATCGCCGCGCGCTCAACCCGCTGCTGTCGCGGGAAAAGACGCTGGCGCTGGAACCGGCGGTGCGGCGGATCACCGTCGATCTGCTCGCCCCGCTGCTCGCGCGGGGGGAAGGCGATATTTGCGGCGAATTCTCGTCGCACCTGCCGGTGCATGTGTTCGGCGCCTGGATGAACATCCGCGACCGCGCGCTCGAAACCCTGCACGATGCGGGCCGCGCCTTCATCCTGTCGGTCCACCTCAACAATGAGGAGCAGATGAAATCGACCAGCCTGCGCCTCTACGACATGGCGCGGGAACTGATCGCCGAGCGGCGGCGCAACCCGTTGCCGGTGGAGGACGACCCGACCAGTGCGCTGCTGGCGGCGCGCGACGGCGCGGGCAATCCGTTGCCGGACGAGATGATCGTCGGCACCGTGCGCCAATTGCTGGTCGTCGGCATCGTCGCGCCGATGGTGATGATCGGCAATATGGCGGTGCACCTGTCCCGCCACCCCGATCTGCAACAGGCGCTGCGCGCCAATCCGGCCGATATCGAGGATGCGGTCGAGGAATTTCTGCGCCTCTATTCGCCCTATCGCGGCTTTGCGCGCACGGCCAACCGCGACGTGCGGTTCGGTGACCGGACGATAGCGGAAGGGGAGGCGATCGCCCTCGTCTACGCGTCGGCCAACCGCGACGAGGCGGTGTTCGAGGATGCTGGCAGCTTCCGCCTGCGCCGCCCCAATATCGGCGACCATCTCGCCTTCGGGCGCGGGCCCCACAACTGCCCCGGCGCGCAGCTGGGCCGGTTGCAGCTGAAGATCGCGCTGGAGGAATTGCTGACCCGCACCACCGGCTTTTCGCTCAACGGCGAGATCAGGATGACGCGCTGGCCCGAAGTGGGTGCGGTCACCGTGCCGCTGCGCTTCGAGGGGTGCCGGATCGACTGACGCGCCTGTACCACTGACGAGCTTGCAAATCCCCGGCCTTTGCGTATCACAACGCAAAGGGGACCTCCGGGAAACGGAAGCAAAGCTTGGACGATACGCAACGAAAGCCGACTCTTGATGACGTCGCCCAGCGCGCCGGCGTATCCAGCGCGACGGTATCGCGCTTCCTCAACAACCCGGACGTGGTCGCCAAGGCCACGGCGGAACGCATCCGCGCGACGATCCATGAGATCGGCTACATCCCCAATATGCTGGCGGGCGGTCTCGCCTCCAATCGCAGCCGCCTGGTCGCGGTGCTGATCCCGCATCTGTCGGATTCGATCTTCAACGACACGATCGAGAATATGGCCGAGGAACTGGCCGCAGCCGGAACCAACGTGATGCTGGGCCTGACCGGCGTGTCGACCGAGCGCACCGCCAAGCTGATCATGGCCGCGCTCAGCAGGCGGGTGGACGCGATCATCTCGACCGGCCCGATGGACGCGGAAACCGAGGATCTGCTGCGGCGGAGCAAGGTGCGCTTCATCCAGATATGGGAATTGCCGGAAGATCCGATCGACCTCGCCATCGGCTTCTCCCATCGCGCGGTGGGCCGCGACATCGCCCGCTTCCTCGCGACGCGCGGCTATCGCCATCCGCACATCATCACCGCCGAGGGCAAGCGCGCGGCGCTGCGGCGCGACGGCTTTTGCGAGGAATGGATCGCGGGCGGCGGCGCCACGCCGACCCAGGATTCGGTGGCCATCCCGTCCCGCTTCGGCCAGGCCCGGCGCGCCTTCGCGGAGATACGCCGCCTCGACCCGATGCCCGACGTGGTGGTGTGCGGGTCGGACTATCTGGCGCAGGGGATCATCGTCGAGGCGCAGTTCGCCGGGCTGAAGGTGCCCGACGACATCGCGGTGATCGGCTTCGGCAACGCCTCTCTGGCGGGTGAGATGCGGCCGACCATCACCACCGTCGACATTGACGGCGCCCGCATCGCGCGCGAGGCGATCGCCGCCATCGGGCGCGAACGCGACGGATCGGACAACAGGGACAATATCGTCGACGTGGGCTTCCGCCTCATCGCCCGCGAAAGCGCCTGACAGCCCCGCCAGATGGCCAAGACCTCGATCGGGATTGGACATTTGCCCCGGCCCGCTTATGAAAGCGCTGCCATCATCGGCGCGAAGAGGGGATAGGCCGCACCATGCGCGAGGGGAAATCGGATGACGGACGCGGCGAGATGACGGCGCGCTCCTGCCGCCCGCGCGGGCAGGCAACCATCCTGATCCTGGCGGCGATCGCCGCGATGGGATCGATGGCGATCCACATGCTGGTGCCCGCGCTGCCGCTGATGGCATCGGAATTCGCCATCGGGCCGACGCAGGCGCAATGGACGATCAGCATCTATCTCTGGGGGCTGGCCGGGGGTCAGTTGCTGGCGGGGCCGCTGGCGGACCGCTACGGGCGGCGACCGGTCATGCTCGCAGGGCTTGCGGGCTATGCGCTGGCGGGCCTGCTGGGCGCCGCCGCCCATGCACTGCCGATGCTGGTCGCGGCCAGAATGATGCAGGCGGTCGGCGGCGCGGCCGGGGTCGTCGCCGCGCGGGTGATGGTGGGCGACCTCTTCCCGCGCGGCGAAGCGGCCGGAAAGCAGGCGACGCTGATGGCCATCGTGATGATCTCGCCCGCGCTGGCGCCGCTGGCGGGCGGCGCGGTGACGGAATGGATCGGCTGGCGCGCGGTGCTGGCCCTGCTCGGCCTGTGCGGCGCCATCGCCTTTGCCGCCGCCTGGCGCCGCCTGCCCGAAACCGCGCGGAAGCGGCGGTCCATATCGGCGGGCGGCGCGAGCGGTGAGGAACGGTCCCCGTCCCTGCTGCGCAGCTATCGCCGCCTGTTCGCCAATCGCCAGTTCCTGCTGACCACCGCCGCGCTCGCGGGGGCGAGCAGCGGCCTCTACATGTTCCTCGCCAATTCCTCCTTCCTGCTGATCGACCGCTTCGGCCTCTCCCCCGCCGAGGCAGGCGGGTGTCTGCTGGGCATCGCCGTCGCCAGCATCGTCGGCACCCGCTTCGTCGCGCCGATCGAGCGGCGCGGCGACGCGCTGGTCACGGGCACCGCCTTCTGCGCCGGGGGCGCGCTGGTCGCGCTGGCGCTCGCGCTGCTGGGAATCGAGGGGCCGGTCCCGTTCATCGCGCCGATCCTGCTGCTCGGCGTCGGCGCGGGGCTGGCCGGCCCGGCGGCGATCAACAATGTGATCTTCGCCGAGGAAGGGCTGGCCGCCACCGCCGCCAGCCTTGCCGGAGCGGTGCAGATGCTGGCGAGCGGGGCCGGGATGATGGCGCTCGGCGCCTTCTCCCCGATCGATCCGCTGCGCCTCGCCATCGGCCTGGCGCTGGCCACCGGCCTTGCCTTTCTGGGCGCGCTGAAGCGCTGACGGACGCCGCCAATCGGGCTATGCAAGTGCTTGCATATGTGATAAGGGCGCTCCGATACAAAAGCACAGCCGCTTCAGGGAGACGAAGCCATGATTTCCAAGATATTTGTCACACGCTCCACCCTCACCCTCCTCCTTGCAAGCGCATCCATTCCGGCGCTGGCCCAGACCGCCGACGATGCGTCCTCCGGCGGCCTTCAGGATATCGTCGTCACCGCCGAGCGGCGCACGCAGAGCCTCCAGAAGGTACCGATCTCCGCCACCGTCCTCACCGGCGATGATCTTCAGGAAAAGGGCGTCGCCAATCTCGGCGACATCCAGCAGGTGGCGCCCTCGGTCGCGATCAACACCTATAACCGCTCCACCTTCATCAACATCCGCGGCGTCGGCATTGCCCAGTCGGCCCCCACCTCCAGCACCGGCGTCGCCTATTATATCGACGGCGTGTTCATCCCGAACGAGCAGTATATCGGCTTTTCCTTCTTCGACTTTTCCTCGGTCGAGGTGCTGCGCGGCCCGCAGGGCACGCTGACGGGCCAGAATTCCACCGGCGGCGCGCTCTATGTCCGCACCCCCGACCCGGATTTCTCGCGCCTGTCCGGCTATATCGAGGAAACCATCGGCAATTATGAGCAGTTCCGCACCATCGGCGCGGTCAACGTGCCGATTTCCAGCAATGTCGCGCTGCGCGTGGCGGGCATCTACGACAAACGGGACAGCTTCTCGAAGCAGATCGGCACCAGCCCCAGCAATCCGGGCAATGTCGATTTCTACGCCTTCCGCAGCAACCTGCTGATCGAACCTTCGAGCAGCCTCGGCATCAACCTGCGCTGGGAGCATTTCAACAACGACAGCGACAACAACGCCGTCACCAACCGCACGCTGCTGCCGACCGTCGGCCCGCGCGTGGTCAAGGAAGACGCGATTTCCTTCCTGCGCAATGTCGGCAACCGCTATTCGGGCGAAGTGAGGCTCGACCTGTCCGACGCGGTGCGGTGGCGCACCAACATCTCCTACCAGGACGCCTATACCCGCGACCAGGCGGACGGCGACCGCACCGACACCGCGCTGCCGCGTCCCCCTGCGTCCAACACCGGCCGCGTCAGCCTGATCAACACGACGCATGAGATCTTCATCGCCGAAACCAACCTGCTGTCGACCGGCAATGCCCCGCTGCAATGGGTCGTGGGCGCCTTCTACATGCATGGCGACGTCGGGCTCGATCAGCGGCGCGACAACAACAATACGGTGACCTTCGTATCGTCGACCTCGACCATCCTCGCCGATGCGACCAACACCACCAAGGCGGGCTTCGGCCAGATCAACTACAAGCCGTCCGACGCGATCGAGTTCATCGTCGGCGCCCGCTATTCCGAGGATAAGCAGGTCTATACCCGCAACGGTGCGACCGACGTGCAGAAGTCGGACAAGCTGACCGGGCGCATCGCGGTGAATTTCTACCCGACCGAGAATGTGACGCTCTACGCCACCGCCTCGCGCGGGTACAAGGCGGGCGGCGTCAACCTCTCCACCGGCGTCGCGCCGTTCGGGCCGGAAGAGAACACCGTCTATGAGCTGGGCTTCAAGACCTCGCTGCTCGACCGCCATCTGCGCGTGAACGGCGACATCTTCTATTCGGATTACAAGGATATCCAGTTCTCCAGCCTGTTCAACGGCCTACCCGTCACCCAGAACGCGGCGAGCGCCCGTTCCAAGGGCGCGGAACTGGAGGTCACCGGCCAGTTCGACGCGCTCGCCTTCAACATGGGCGTGGGCTATCTGGATGCGAAGTTCGCGCAGTCCATCTGCCTCAACAACACCAACAACCCCGGCGGCGACCGCGTGCGCTGCGCCTCGTCCGCCACGCCGACGACGGCCGACGACTTCGTGCCCGAAGACCGCCGCCTGCCCTTCGCCCCCAAATGGACGATCAACGGCGGCATCCAATATGCGATCCCGCTGGGCAATGCGACGCTGACGCCGCGCGTCCAGTGGTCGCACGTGTCGAGCCAATATGCGACGCCCTTCCCGGCGGTGGCGACCATCGTGCCGGGCCGCGACATCGTCGATCTGCGCGCGACGCTGGAGCCCAATGAGCGCTTCCTGATCGAGGGCTTCGTCACCAACCTGTTCGACAAGCTCTACATCGCGTCGCAGGTGCAGAATGCGTCGAGCGCGGATGGCGGCATCATCTACGGCGCGCCGCGCCAGTTCGGCGCGCGCGTCCGCGTGAAGCTCGGCCCGCTCTGACGCGGGCGAGTATCGCGGCGGCGGAGGCGGCGTGACCGGCAGGGCCGGAACACGCCGCCCCGGCAACACCCCCGGCGGCAGGCCGGAAACAAGGGTCCAGACGAGCAAATGACAGGCAAGAAATCCTTTCGAACGGGTCTGTTCCCGCTGATCGCCGCAACGGGGGCGCTGGGGCTGGCGCTCACCCTCTCCGTCAACGCGCATGGGGAGAAGGAGCCCGATCGCTGGTGGGCGCCGGGGGAAGGGCGGGTCTTCCCTGCCAGCCTCGATTATGACAACGGCCACGGCACGCTGCGCACGCTGCTGGTGGGCGGGCCGATGGAAACCAGGGGGCATCCCTTTTTCGAACCGCTCGGCCCCACCGGCCGGGCCTGCGTCACCTGCCACCAGCCGTCCGACGCGATGAGCCTGTCGGTCGAGAGCGTGCAGCGCCAGTGGCAGCGCACCGGCGGCAAGGACCCGCTGTTCGCCGCCTATGACGGCTCCAACTGCCCCACCCTGCCGCAGGACAAGGCGGAATCGCATTCGCTGCTGCTCCAGCGCGGGCTGATCCGCATCGAGCGGCCCTGGCCGGTGCGCAGCTTCAACGGCAAGCCGGTCACGCCGGATTTCCGCATAGAGGTGCTGCGCGATCCCAATGGCTGCAACAGCGGCCCGCATTACGGCCCCGAAGCGGGCAGGATCTCCGTCTATCGCCGCCCGCGCCCGGTGGCGAACATGAAATATCTGCTGGCCGTCGGCTTCCCGTTCGACCCGAAGCAGGGCTATGCGCTGCCGCTCGACCCCGACAGCGGCCTGCCGCAATCGGGCAATCTGATGGCCGACAACCGCTCCGGCAGCCTCCGCCTCCAGATGGAGGACGCAGCGTCGAGCCACCTCCAGATGCTGAAACGCCTCACGCCCCAACAGCGCAAGCGGCTGGAGGATTTCGAGCTGCGCATCTTCACCGCGCAGCAGTTCAGCAAGACGGGCGGCGCGGTCGACACCGGCGGGGCCAAGGCCGGCCCCGCGCGCCTGCGGGATTCGCAGGCGGGCGCGCTCGGCAGCATCGGCGAGCCGGTGTGGAGCGAGTTCGCCGGGTGGGAGAAGATCTCGCCCGAAGAGGCCGCGAAGCTGACGCCGCAGCAGCTCGCCTTTCGCCAGTCGGTTGCGCGCGGCGCGCGGGTGTTCCGCGAAAAGACCTTCCTCATCACCGATTCGGCGGGGATCAACAGCCGCGTCGGCTTCGGCAATCCGGTGCGCAACAGTTGCGTTTTCTGCCACAACATGACGCAGATGGGCAATGACGTCGCGCCGGGTCAGGTGGACCTCGGCACCACGACCCTGCCCTTCGCCGATCCGTGGAACGACCTGCCGCTGTTCCGCATCACCTGTCTCGGCCGCCCGCATCCGCATTATGGCCGGGTGATCCACACCTATGATCCCGGCTTCGCGCTCACCAGCGGGCGGTGCGAGGATGTCGGCAAGATCACGCTGCAATCGATGCGCGGCCTGTCCGCCCGCGCGCCCTATTTCTCCAACGGACTGGCCAGGGACCTGCGCGGCGTGGTCGATTATTATGAGCGCCGCTATTCCATCGGTTATACCGAGCAGGAAAAGCAGGACCTCGTCAACCTCATGAGCGTGCTATGAAACCGGCCCTTCCCGTCCTGCTGTTCGCCCTCGCCGCCCCGCTTTCCGCGCAGGCGCAACAGACCGGCGACCTCGTCCGCTTCATCTCCTGCCCCATCTACCGCGACACCGATGCGGGGCGGAAATCGGGCTGCTGGCTGGCCGACGACCATGCCACCGGCATCCGCTACGACGTCAGCGAAAGCCCCTATAAGCCGGACTGGAATTATGAGGTGCTGGTCGAGGGCCGGGTTTCGGACGAGCCGGTCACCGCCTGCGGGGCGAAGGTGCTGAACGCCGTGCGCACCTCCCGCCTCGATACGCCCTGCCCGCGCCACCTCATCCCGGCGGAAGGCTATGCGGGGCGGCGCTTCGTGCTGCCGCGCCGGAACATCGACCCGCTGTTCGTGCCGCGCAAAACGCCGCCCGGCCCCTATGCGGAGCGCGTCTTCCCGGTCTATTTCGAGTTCGACCGCGACTTCCTCGTCTATCAATATGACGACTGGCTGATCGACAATGCCGCGACATGGATACGCGCCGCCAGGCCGAAGAAGCTGGTCGTCACCGGCTTTGCCGCGACCGATCCCGTCACCCTGTCGGGCCGCACCATCGCCGAACGGCCGGAAGTGGCGAAGGAAAGGGCCGAGGCGATCGCCGAAACCATGCGGCGCCTGCTGCCCGGCATGCCGGTGGAGACGCGCTGGGAAACCGGCGCGCAGCCGATCGACGATCCCGAAGCGGACGCCATCCCGTCCCAGTCGCAACGCCGGGCCGAGATCCGCGCGCTATTCTAAGGGAAAGGCGCGGATCATGCCGTCCGCCTCCAGCGCATAGCCGGTGGTGAGCCCCGCCTCCCCGGTGATCTGGACAAGATAGTCGAGCAGGTCGCGGACGGCGGGCGCGCCCGGCCCCAGCGCATGGGGCACGGACTCATCGTCGATCCGGCAGGGCACGAGCGTCAGCCCGACCTCGCCGCCATCGCCTTCGCCCAGCGTCAGGCGCGCGATCACGCTATGGCGGGTTTCCTCCGGGTTCATATATTTCCGGCCCGGCTGCCAGCCCTTGTTCAGCCGGCTGATCTCGCGAAAGCCGCGATCTTCGGTCAGCCGTTCCATGAAGGCGGACGGCTGCTCGATCGCGAAATTGCCGAGGCTGTGGAGGATCGGGCGGCCGCGATGGAACTCCACGCCCTTCAGCAAATGGGGATGATGGCCGAAAATGGCGTCGGCCCCGGCGTCGATGATCGCCCGGCCGACCTCGCGCTGATAATCGGCAAGCGCCGCGCGCACGAAATGGATGCCCCAATGCATCGACACGATAACATGGTCGGCCCGCGCCCGCGCCGCCCGCACATCGGCCAGCAGGTCCGCCAGATCGGCGGGCGCGGCAAAGGTGAGGATGCGGGGGTCGGTGCCCGGCTGGTCCGGCTCCACCGCCTCATAATGGGTATGCACGCGCAGCGGCGCGCAGCCCGCGCGGTTGGGCTCGGCCGCATAGCCATGGGGCAGGATCGCATTATAGGCGAGGAAGGCCACGCGCCTGCCTTTCGTTTCGAGCAGCGCGGGCATGCGCGCTTCGGCCAGCGTGGCGCCGCCGCCGCAGGTCGCGATCCCGGCATCGCGCAGATGCGCGACGGTATCGCCCAGCGCCTGCGCGCCATAATCCATCGCATGATTGCCCGCGAGCGACAGCACGTCGAAGCCGGCATCCGCCAGAACGGGGGCGACCCCCGGCGCGGTGCGCATCGGCAGCCGGGCATTGGGCGCGGGCGTGCCGCGATCCGACAGCACGCATTCCATCTGCCCGAACAGCAGATCGGCGCGCAGCGCGTCCCGCACGCCCGCGAACATCCCGGCCGGGTGTTCCCTGCGCGGTCCGATATCCCCCACCCCCGCAATGACGATCCGGTCCGGCATAGGCTGCAATCTCCTTTTCTTACGCGTGTAAGCGCTTTCTGACGAAACCGGAAGGGCACTCCCAGTGATTTTGCCGCAGAGACCGCGTGTCGGCGGCTGCCCAGTCGCGGCAGGGACAAGCTCTCGCTCTATATGTAAGGGCTTGCACGATCCCCCGGATGCTCTAAGATGCGGCCCGCCCCTATCTCAACGACAAGACAGTCATCTTCCGGGAGAAGCCGACCGTGCGCCGCGCACCCATATCCTCATCCATCCCCCGACCGTGCAGGAAAAGGGATCAAGCCCAGTGACAGGCATTCTTCTTGCGGTCGGCGACCTCGCGATGGATCGCGACGATTATGACGAGAATTTCGCCGCCACCCGGCAGATGCTGCGGGAAGCGGACATCAGCTTCGGCCAGCTCGAAACCTCGTTCGCGAGCGGAGGCGTGCGCGCGCCGCAGGCCCGCCATGCGGTAATGGCCCGCCCGGACGGCGCCGACGCCCTCGCCCGCGCCGGGTTCGACGTCATCTCGATGGCGGGCAATCATGTGATGGACTGGGGCAACGACGCCTTTTTCGAGACCAGGGCCAATCTGGAGCGCGTCGGCATCGTCCCGGTGGGCGCGGGCGAGAATATCGCCGCCGCGCGCAAGCCGGCCAGCTTCACGCTGAAGGACGGCAGCCGGATCGCCATCCTCGCCTATTCGAGCATCCTGCCCCAATCCTATTGGGCCGACGAGCGCCGTCCCGGCTGCGCCCCGATGCGCGCCTTCACCCATTATGAGCAGATCGAGCACGACCAGCCCGGCACGCCGCCGCGCATCCGCAGCTGGCCCCATATCGACGACCTCGCGGCGATGGAGGCGGATATCCGCGCGGCCAAGCGCGATCATGACGTCGTTATCGTCTCGCTGCACTGGGGCATCCACTTCGTGCGCGCGGCCATCGCCGAATATCAGCCGGTCGTCGCCCGCGCCGCCGTCGCGGCCGGGGCCGACGCGATATTGGGCGGCCATGCCCATATATTGAAGGGCGTGGAGATGATCGGCAGCGTGCCGGTCTTCTATTCCCTCTGCAATTTCGCCTGCGACCTGCGCATGGACGAGGCCCATGCGCAATCGAAGAGCTTCAACGAGATCCGCGTGCTGGCCGAGGAATGGGAACCGGATTTCGAGGGCCTCTACAATTTCCCCAAGGCATCCCGCCTCGCCATCGCCGCCCGGCTGGAAATCGCCGGGGGCAAGGTGCTTCGCAGCGGGTTCATTCCCCTCTATATCGGCCGCGACGCGGTGCCGCACCCGCAGGCGCCGGGCAGCAGCCATTATGACGAGGTGATCGATTATCTTTCCGCGGTCACGCAGGAGGCCGGTTTCGCCACCCGCTTCCGGCGCGGCGGCGACATGGTAGAGGTAGAGGCCGCATGAAACTCGCATTCCGCTTTCCGCTCGAATTCATCGTCCTCCTCTACCTGCTGTCCTATCTGCCCAACGTGATCCTCACCAAGCTGGTGACGAGCCAGCCCAATGCGGCGCTGGGCCGTCCGATCACCGGGCTGGAGACGCTGCCTGCCTCCCTCATCATCTCGCTGGTCACCACCTATGTGTTCATCTGGCTGTCGGGCTGGCACCGCGACGCCAACAAGATATCGCTGGGCAGGCTGCGCATTCCCTTTCCCACCCGCTACACCTTCCTGTCGGGCATCGGCACCGCGCTGGTTCTCTTCACCGTGCCGCTGTCCTTCACCATCACCAATGTCTCCATTCCGTTCATGCAGCTGCTGATGCGCGGGGACATTTTGCTCATCGCGCCGCTGGTCGACATCGCGTTCGGGCGGCGGGTGCGCTGGTGGAGCTGGCTGGCGCTGGTGATGGTCGCCATCGCCATGGTGCTGACGATATCCGACCGGGGCGGGCTGAACCTGCCGCCGATCGCGATCGCGACGATCCTGCTCTACACCTTCGGCTATTTCCTGCGCCTCGCCATCATGACCAAGGTGTCGAAGACCGGCGACGATGCGTCGGTGCGCAAATATTTCGTCGAAGAGAAGATCGTCGCCCTGCCGCTCGCGATCGTGGCGCTGGCGGCGCTGTCGATGAGCGGCATCGACAGGAACACCAGCGGGCTGGAATGGGGCTTCGTCGAGGTCTGGACCCAGCCGGAAATCCTCCAGATCGCGCTGATCGGCCTGACGCTGACGATCGTGTCGGTGTTCGCGATCATCATCCTGCTCCACCCCAGCGAGAACAGCTATTGCGTCCCGCTGGAACGCGCGGCCAGCCTGGTCGCGGGCGTCGGCGGCGCGGTGCTGCTGGCGTGGATATGGGGGCTGGAGATGCCGAGCCGGTCGGAACTGATCGGTGCGGGCATATTGATCGGCGCGATCGTCCTCCTGTCGGTGGCGCCGCGCACCTTCGCCGCCGTGCGGGAGGCGAAGGCGGAGGAGCGCTGAACCCGGTTCAGCGCCCCGCCAGCACGTCGCGCTCCAGCCTGCGCCCGACGAGGCACAGGCCCGCGAGGATCAGCTGGATCGCCACCAGCAGCAGCGTGGGCGGCAGGAACGACCCCGACACGTCGCGCAAATAGCCCATCGCGGCGGGCACGGTCGCGCCCGCGAGGCTGCCGAGGATGTTGATCGCGACGATGCCCATCGACAGCGCCTCCGGCGGCAGCAACCGCGTCGGGATCGCCCAGAAGGCCGCGACCGTGCAGCCGATGCACGCCCCGCCGACGATCAGCGCGGCAAGGCCGGGCAGGCCGGGGCCGAAGGCATAGGCGGTCAGCAGGCCGAGGCCGCCCACCAGCGCGGGCACCGCGACATGCAGGAACCGCTCCTGCGTCCGGTCGGAATGACGCGCGTTGAGGTAGAGGCCGACCGCGCTTCCCGCCCAGGGCAGCGCGACGATCAGCCCGGTTTCCGTCGCGCTGAGATCGGCAAGGCCGCGCACGATCTGCGGCAGCCAGAACATGATGCCGTAATTGCCGGACAGGATGCAGAACCAGATCAGCGCCGACACCCAGCCCACCGGCAGCCGCAGCACCGCCCAGCGCCCCGGCTGCCGCTCGCCCTTTTTCGGCTTGGTCGCGCCGCGAATATTGGCTTCCATCCATGATTTCTCGGTATCCGACAGCCAGGTCGCCGCGCGCGGGCCATCGGGGTAATAAAACCACGCGAAGAGGCCGAGCAGCACCGCCGGAATGCCCTCCACCAGGAACATCCAGCGCCACCCCTCCCAGCCCAACGGGTTCTGCGTTTCCATCAGCAGGCCGGATATCGGCGCGCCACCGATCTGCGCGATGGAAATCGCCATGATCGGCAGCGCCAGCACCGACGCCCGGTAGCGCTCGCTCGCCCAGTGGCTGAGATAGATCATCAGGCCGGAGGACAGGCCCCCTTCGGTGAAGCCGATGACGACGCGCAGCAGATAGAGGTGCCATTCGGTCTGGATCAGCGACATGGCGGAGGCCGACACGCCCCAGGACAGGGTGATGATCGCCAGCCAGCGCCGCATGCCGATCGCCTCGTAGAGCAGCACGCTGGGATATTTGGCGGCGAGATAGCCGACGAACAATATGCCGGCGGCAAAGCCGTATTTGGACCCGCTCAGCCCCAGCGCCTGATTCATCTGCAACGCGGCGAAGCCGACATTGGCGCGGTCGATCGACCCCATCAGGATGAACAGCGCGCTCGGCAACACCAGACGCCAGAGCACCTTGCGCCCGATCCGGCGTTCCATCGCGTCATCCATTCCCGATCCTTCCCCTTTGTGACGATCGCGCCGCACCGGCCGCGAACGAGCCCTCCTCATGAAAGCGTTTGCATTAAGCGCAAGACCATGGAATGTGGCAAGCAGTTAATTCAAGGATGCCGCCATGACCTTCGCAAGCGCCGCCGCCACACCGGACGATCTGTCGTTGAGCGACAGGCTGTGCCGCCATATCGCCAACACCCCTTATGATGCGCTGCCCGAAGCCTGCCGCGAGATGATGCGGCGCGCGCTGCTCGACGGAACGGGCGTGATCTGGGCGGCGAGCGGAATGAGCGCGGACGCCGCCCCCTTCCTCGCCATCGCCGCAGGGCAGGCCGCGGGGCCCGCCCGCATATTGGGAACGGAGATGCAGGTTTCGGCGGAAAACGCGGCCTTCGCCAACGGGGCGATGGCCCATGCGCTCGATTATGAGGATGCGTTCGACGCCGCGCCCAGCCACCCCAATGCCTCGATGATCCCCGCCGCGCTGGCGCTGGCGCAGGAGGTCGGCGCCGACGGGCGCACGCTGCTGACCGCGCTCGCCATCGGCTGCGACCTGGTGTGCCGGCTGGGCCTTTCGCTGCGGCGGCCGATGGAGGCGGGCGGCTGGTATCCGCCGCCGATCATCGGCGCCTATGGCGCGGCGGCGGCCTGCGCGCGGATATTGGGGCTGGACGAGCGCCGGACCCGCGACGCCCTCTCGCTCATGCTCTGCCAGGCGACGATGCCGGGCGCGATCAAGCATTCGCGCGACACCAATATTCGCGCGATCCGCGAGGCGTTCCCGGCGCAGGCGGCGATCCACTGCGCCCGGCTGGCGGCGGGCGGCGTCACCGGCTTCGACGCGCCGATCGAGGGCAGGGACGGCTTTTTCGACCTCTATGCCGGGGGTGAGTATGACGGCGGCGTGATGCTCGACCGGCTGGGGGACTGGTTCCACGGCCAGATGCTCAGCTTCAAGCCCTGGCCCTCCTGCCGGGGCACCCATGCCTATATCGAGCTGGCGATCGGCCTCATCCACCGCGCCGGGATCGACGCCTCACAGATCGCCCGCATCCACGCCGGGATCGACGCGGTGACGCGCATGCTGATCGACCCGCTGCCGCGCAAGCAGGCGCCCGCCGTGGCGATCGACGCCAAGTTCAGCATTCCCTTCACCATCGCGCTGGCCGCGGTGCGCGGCAAGGTGACGCTCGACGATTTCGACGCGGCCTCGCTGGCCGATCCCGATGTGCTGGCGATGGCCGCGCTGGTCGCGCCGGTCGAGGCCGACGCGCCGGGCTGGCCCGCCGGATCGGGTGGTTTCCTGGCGGTGGAGCTGAAGAATGGCGAGATGCTGCGCGGTGAATTCGCGACCCCGCTCGGCTCGCCGGAGCGGCCGCTGGCGCGCGAGCAGCTCGTCGCGAAATTCGTCGATTGCACCGGCCGTGCCCGCGTGCCCCTCGCCCCGGATCGGGCGCGCCAGCTGGCGGAGCGGATTCTGGCGATCGACACCGTGGACGATGTGAGGCAGGTCTTCGCCTGAAGGCGGATAGCGCGCCGGTCAGTCCGCTATCACCGGCAGCACGACCGACGATCCGTCCGCCCCCCGGCGCAGCGTCCAGACCGGCGCCTCGCCCTTGCGCGCGGTGTCGGCGAGGCCCGGATGGATCGCGAAGCTGGGGTTGTCCGCACCGGCGATGGAGATGCGGATGCGGTGCCCCTTGCGGAAGACCCAGCTCGTCGGCATCAGGTCGAAGCGCAGGCGCAGCTCTCGCCCGTCGGCGAAGGGCGCCGGGTCGTAATCCGCCTGGTCGAACCCCTGCCACGGCAACAGCGGCTTGACGCCGAAGCCGCGCGCGGGCGCCGCCAGCATGGTCTCGATCGGGCGCGGCCGGTGATAATTGGCCCGCAACTGGCCCTCGCTGACGAGCAGGCTCGACCCGTCCGGGGCCACATCCTCCAGATAGACGAACACATCGCCCTCCGCCGCCGTCGAGGAAAGCCGCAGGTCGACAAGCGGGTGGCCCGTCACCTCGACATCGCCCGCCAGCGGCTCGCCGACATAGGCGAGGCGACGGGCCGCGTCGCCGTCGAGCGTCATCGGCTGCCGGGCGCGGGATATGCCGTAGTTCCAGCGATTGGCCCCGCCGGAAAGCGAGCTTGCGGCGAAGTCCACGCGATAGCTGTCGGCCCCGCCCGCGTCCGGCCGGGGAAGCAGCCTATGCCCGCTGCCGAAATGCAGCCGGGTCGGCCGCGCGCGCTCCAGCGGCCATGTCTTTTCCCGCCGCCAGCCCTTGCCCATCACATAGAGCAGCACCGGATCCTCGCGGTCGAAGCCGTTGTCGATGCCCCGCACATGGCGATCGAAAAAGCGCAGCTTTTCGCGGTTCATCAGCTCATTCGTGGTGGGGTCCGCGAAATGGCGGAAATAGGGCCCGGCGCGATAAAGATCCTCCGTCCCGCTGGACGGCAGGCCGCCATGGCCGGTCGGCGCCATCATCATACGCACCGGCGTCCGCCCCTCCAGCGTCGCATACCAGAGCGCGGTGTCGCGCGCATGATAATCGAACCAGCCGCCGCGATTATAGACCGCGATCCCCGCCTTCGCGATATCGACCGGCTTCGTCCCCGGATCGACATCATGATAGCTGTAGGGCGTCGTCCCCAGCCTGCTGTCGCGGAAGGGCGCGGCGGCGATCGCATCGACGGTCAGGTTGAAATTGCCCGCATGCTCGACGGTCGCCCGGTAATAGAGGTGCCGGCGCGGCTGGCCGTCGGCATAGGTTGGCTCGCCTTCGTCCAGAAAGGAGCCGTCGCCGTTGCGGTCGAGCGGGATCTCGTCGGCCAGCTCACCATCGCCGTCCTCGTCCACGACGGGCGGCGACGGGAATTCCTTGCGCGCCGGATCGAAACGGTTCTGCGCCATGCGCGCGATGCTGCCCGAGGCATAATCCGATAGCGCGACATTGAGGATGCCGCCGGGGTGGAACATCGAGCCGTAATCGTCGAACCCGGCGATTTCGGGGAAGATCGCCTTCAGCGCGACCGGGCGGTTGGCGGCGGTCGCATATTGGGCAAAGCCCTGATAGGAGGCGCCGATCATCCCCACCGTGCCGTCCGACCAGCGCTGCGCGGCGATCCAGTCGACCAGATCCTTGCCGTCGCGCCCGATCTGCGGTCCCCGGTCGATCTCGCGCCCGCCGAAGGAGGCGCCGCCGCCGCGCATCTCGGCCAGCGCGATCGCATAGCCGTGTGCAGTAAAGAAGGCGATGTCGGCGCGCGGCATCTTCGGTTCGATCGCGCCGGTGCGCGGATCAATCGTCTCGCGCCGGTCGGGCAACAGCCAGAGCAGCACCGGATGGCGATCGGCTGCCTTGCCCGCCGGAGCATAGATGCTGACAGCCAGCAGCGTGCCGTCGCGCATCGGCACATAATGGGCCTGCCGGGTGTAACCCGCCGCCTCGGCGCGGGCGTGGACTTGCTCCGGCGCCAGCGCCGCCGCCGTGGAGAGGAACCCCAGCGGCAGGAGGGCCAGCGCCAGCCTGCTCACCCCCCAACCCGTCACCGGGCGCACTCGAACGCGCCGGGCGAGGCCGGATCGGCACCGCCACCCTTGTAGACCGCGCGCGCCGGATAGGGGCAGAGCGGCCGGACGAAAGACTTGCCGTCCGCCGACTTGCCGGTGGCGTTCAGCTGCTCCGGCGCCTGCCCCTGCTCGACCCAGCGGATCATCGCCCAGAGGATATCGCGATCCGGCTGGCCCGGCCATGTCGGGTGGCCCGATCCGCCGAACGCCTCCGGCCCCGGCCCGCCCCGGCAATGATACATGCCCGGCACCATGAACAGCCGCACATTGTCCGAAATCCGGTCGAAGCCGCCATATCTCTCGGCCAGCGCGCTGTAATAGTCGATCGTCGGTCCGGCATTGGTCGAGGGGTCGGCCCAGCCCTGATAGATGATCGCCTTGCGGTCTCCGGCAAGGAAGGGATCGATCGCGGTGCTGTCCGCGCGCAGCTGCGGCATTTTCGCATGGACGGCGGCGAGGTCGGCGGTGCGGCGGAAGCTGTCCTCGTCCCAGTCCGGGTCGTCATAAATGCCGTCCGCCCACATCGCGCGCAGCAGCGGCGAAGGCGGGCCGGGCCGCGTGCGCACCCCGGCGACGAGGCCGCCGTCCATCGGCTTGCCCGCCTCGTCGCGCAGCGGCGCGATGATCTCCCGCATCAGCGCGACCTTTTCGGGCGCGAGGCAGGCTTTCGCCTCGCCCGGCTTGCAGGCCAGCGCCGCTATGTCGAAGCGGCAGGCGGGGGGATGGGAGATGATGCCGTCCTTCACCCCGTCGAGCGTATCGCAGGCATTGGTCGCGGCCTTTTCATAGAGGTCCCAGTCGGCGTCGGTCGGCGCGGCGGCGGGGTTCTGCTTGGCGCGCAGCGAAAACCACATCATCCGCACCGACTGGAGCGGCATGTTCGGTCCCGGCGCGCCGGCGATGACGCCGTCGAAATCGGCCGGATAGACCTGCATTTCCTTCAACGCCTGCCGCCCGCCGCCCGAACAGCCGAGGAAATAGCTGCGCCGGGCGGGCGCGCCGTAGAAGCGCTCGACCAGCGCCTTGGCCGCGACGGCGGAAAGATGGGTCGCGCGATGCTCATAATCCTCCCGCGCCTTGGCGTCGGCCATCCAGCGCGTCTGCGTCTTCTTGTGGCCGCTGTCGGTGGAGAAGGTCGCGAAGCCCTCTTCCGTCCGGCGCGACATGTCGCGATAGTTGAACTGCCCCGCGGGCCCGCCGACGCCCCCGGCGAGCAGGCGGCCGTTCCAGTCGTGCGGCAGCCAGGCCTCGAAACCGATATTGCCCTCGATCGTGCCTTCCACCCGGCACAGCGGCCGCGTGACCGGCAGCGGCTCATAGCTGCTGTCGGTCTCCACCGTCCAGGCGGGCGCGGGCATCACCGGGGTCGCCGCCGTCACCATGAGGTCGCCGATGCGGCCGGCGAGGGCTGCGCAGGCCGCAGGCGATGCGGCCGCCTCCCTCGGCGGAGCAGCGCCGACCGGAGCATTCGCCACGCCGCCCGCTCCGCCGCTCGCGCAGGACAGCAGCGGCAGGACCATGACCGCCAGCACCGCATATCGCATGGACGCCATATTTCCCTCTCCCCGGATCATGGGCGCGCTCGCCGGGCGCCCTTGTTCATTCTTGCTGGATCGCAACAGATGAAAGCACTTTCAAAGAAGAATCAACGAAAATCCGTCATATGCCCTTATTTTTTTGTGTAAGCACTTGCATAGCTGCGATAACTGCACTTTTATCCGCTTCCCAACAGGAGGAGGAGATAAGAGGATGCGCATAATATCGGGGCTGATTCTCGCCTGCGTCGCCCTGCCGGCGCTGGCCCAACCGGCGGCCCGCCCGACCGGCGCGCTGACGCTGGCCGAGGCACGCGATCTCGACGGCGACCTCATCCGCGAAGCCTATGACAAGATGGTCGACATGCCCGGCACCGGCCCCTATCCGGCAATCAAGGAGGTCGCCGCCACCCTGTCCGATCATGTCGTCTATCGCCCGGCCGATCTGGCCGCGCTGGGCAACCGCAAGATGGGCGTGATGATCTGGGGCAATGGCGGATGCCGCAACAATGGCGCGTCGGCGCGCACCCATCTGCTCGAAATCGCGTCCTATGGCTATCTCGTCATCGCGCCCGGCGGCAATTATACCGGAACCGGCGCGGTCGCCCCGCCCCCGCTGGCGCCGGGCGCGAAGCAGCCGAAAACCACCGTCGATCAGGTCGTGCAGGGCCTCGACTGGGCGCTGGCCGAAAACCGCCGCAAGGGCAGCCCCTATCAGGGCCGGATCGACGAAAAGGCGATCGCGGTGGCGGGCCACAGCTGCGGCGGGCTTCAGGCGCTGAAGATTTCCGAGGATCCGCGCATCGCCACGACGATCGTCCACAACAGCGGCATCTTCGCCAACAATCCCCGGCCGGTGGAGGGCCTCTATATCGACAAGGGCCAGTTGAAGAAGCTGCATGCGCCGATCCTCTACATCATGGGCGGCCCCACCGACGTCGCCTATCCCAACGGCACCGACGATTTCCGGCGCATCGACACGGTGCCGGCGGTGCTGGTCGACATGAACACCGGCCATGGCGGCACGTTCCGCACGCTGCTGGGCGGACGGGCAGCGCAGATTTCCGTCGACTGGCTGGAATGGCAACTGCGCGGCGACAAGAGCGCCGGACGCAGCTTCACCGGCCCGGTCTGCCGCCTGTGCGTGACCGGCGACCTGCGCGTGGAAAAGAAGGGCATCGACCCGGAATGACGTGCAGCGCGGCGGCTGGACGGCCCGCCGCCCTTTCCCGCATCCCCGCACGCGGGCCGCAGACGGGCATCGCAACGATCACCCTCCCCAAATGGGGAGGGTGACGGTGGCGCCTCTCCATCCCGTCGTCCGCCTTGCCCCGGAAGCGACCTGCAACTAGGGATGGAATGTGTTTGAGCTGGTTCATCTCCGCTGTTTCGTCGCCGTCGCCGAGGAACTGCATTTCGGGCGCGCCGCCGCGCGGCTCAACATGTCGCAACCGCCGCTCAGTCGCCATATCCAGGTGCTGGAGCATGTGCTTCAGGTGAAGCTGTTCAACCGTTCCAGCCGCACGGTGAAGCTGACGCCGGGCGGGGTCGCCTTCCTGCCGGAGGCGCGGCGTATCGTCCATATGGCGGACAATGCGCTGGTGACGGCGCGGGCGGCGGCCGAAGGGCGGCAGGGGATGGTCACGATCGGCTTCACCGCCGCGTCGCTCTATCGCTTCGTGCCGCGCCTGGTCGGGCAGTTGGCCGAGCATCTTCCCGATGTGCAATTGCTGCTGAAGGAGTCGGTCAGCGGCGATCTGGCCGAGGGGCTGCAAGCCGGCAGCCTCGACCTCGCGCTGCTGCGCCCGCCGGTGCGTCCGGATTTCCGCCATCGCCGGGTGGCGCATGAACGGCTGGTGATCTGCTCGCCCTCGGCCGTGCCCGCATCGGAGCGGCCGAAAAGGCTGACCGATTTCGACGGCCGGCCGTTCGTCATGTATGCGCCGGACAAGGCGCGCTATTTCCATCAGCTGGTGTCCGGCCTGTTCGCCAGCGTCGGCGCGCAGCCCAAGGTGACGCAGCAGCTGGTGCAGATCCACTCGATCCTGATCATGGTCGCGGCCGGGCACGGCTTTGCGCTGGTGCCCGAAACCGCCAGCCTGCTGCGGCCGGTCGGCGTGGAATTCGATGCGCTGGAAGATGCAGGGCCCGTCGTGGAGCTGTACGCCGCGTGGCGAGAGCAATGCTCCAACCCGGCGCTGGCGCCGGTGCTGGGGATATTGGACGGGCTGCTGGCTCAGGAAGAAGGCGGCGCGCCCGCCCTCACCCGGCCCTGATCGAGCGCGGCCGCGAAAACCAGAGGCTTTCGCGGCCACACCCCAGGGGAGAGGTCAGAAAGTATAGCTCAGCGTGCCGCCGAACTGGCGCGGCGCGCCCAGACCATAGGCGCCGACGCCGTCCACCGCCGTCGAGGCGACGTTGATATAGGTCTTGTCGAACACATTGGTCACAAAGGCGGCAAGCTTCCAGTTGCTGTCCGCCGCATAGGTCAGGCGCAGGTCCACCAGCGTGCGCTTCGGTATCTCGTGATAGGGCAGCTGGAAGAAGGACGCCCATTGCTTGCCGGTATGCGACAGGCGGACGCTGGGCGTCAGTTCGCCGCCGCCGAGCGGAATGTCGTAGGCAAGGCCGCCCGACAGCGAGAATTCGGGCGCATAGTTGATCTGCCGCCCGCCCAGATTGACCGGCAGCGGAGCGGTGTTGTTGAACCCGCCGACCGGCATGAACACGGTGAGCGAGCCATATTTGGCATCCAGCACCGAGAAGGAAAGGTCGCCGTGGAACCCGCCGATATTGGTCGAGATCTGGGCTTCCACGCCCTTGATCCGGGTGTTGTCGATATTGCTCGTCACGCGCGTGGTGGGGTTGTCCGGGTCGGTGGCGATGGAGGCCTGGAACCCGTCATAATCCATGTAGAAGGCGCTGATCGAGGTTTGCAGCGCGCGGCCCAGCCAGTCGGCCTTCCAGCCCAGCTCGTAATTGACGACCGTTTCCGATCCATATTCGTCCCCGCCGGGCGCAGCGCCGCCGGGCTTGTAGCCCTTGCTGACCGTCGCATAGACGAGGGTGGAGCTGTCCGGCTTCCAGTTCACCAGCGCGCGGCCGGTGAAGTTCTTGAACGTCTGTTCGGGCACGATGAAATAGGACGCCGGCGCCGCATCGGGGCCGCCGCTCGTCCGGTAGGATTCGGGGTGGAAGCCGTTCTTTTCATGATTGTAGCGGCCGCCGACCTTCACCTCGATCGTGTCTGTCAGCCTGTAGCCGACCTCGCCGAACACCGCCCAGTTCTTGCGATAGGCGTCGAGGAAGAGATAGGTGCCGGTGCCCGCCGCGATCTGCGGGCCCTTCGGCGTCCACAGATAGGCCTTCTGGCGATAGTCGAGCATCGTCGCGCCGACGGTCCATTCGAACGGCCCCTCGCCGGTCGAGATGAGGTTGAATTCGCCGGTATAATAGCGGTCGCGAATGTCGTAGACCGAATATTCCTGCCGCACCGTCGGCTCCACCAGCACGCTGGTGCGGTCGGAATCGATGCGCTGGTCGTTGCGCGTCTTCTGATAGGCGAAATTGGCGTTGACGCGGAAGGCGTCGGTCGCATCCCATGCGACGATGCCGGTGGTGCGGTTATATTCCACCCGTTGCAGCGTGTCGGTGGAATCATAGTTGATGATGAAAGGCCGCGCCAGATTGGCGGCATTATAGGCGTTGCGCGCCACGCCATCGGATTCGACGTTGCTGAACTGGTGGATCAGCCGCAGTTCGAGACGGTCGGTCGGCTTCGCCAGCACCTGCGCGCGCCCCAGGAAGCGCTCCACATTGCCGGGCTGCGACTGGACGAGATTCGCGTCCGTCTGCCCGGTCGGACCGAAATTGGTGTAGAAGCTGTCGCGGCGCTCATTCTGCAACGCGACGCGGACGGCGACCTTGTCGGACAGCGGCACGCTGATCGCGCCGCTGATCTGCTTGCGGTTATATTCGGCGAGGGTCAGCTCGGCGTAGCCGGTGGTTTCCTGCAGGTCCGGCCGGGCGGAGTTGATGAAGATTGCGCCGCCCGACGCGTTCTGGCCCGAATAGGTGCCCTGCGGCCCGCGCAGCACCTCGATGCCCGCAAGGTCGAAAAAGGCGTCGTTGAAGGTGAATTCGCGGGCGATATAGGCGCCGTCGAGATGGACGGCAACGGCGATCGTCTGGTTGGGCGCCGCCTCGGTCAGGCCAACCCCGCGAATGTTGACGAACTTGCTGTTGCCGTTGTCGACGAAGCTGAGCGAGGGGACCTCGGCCTGCAGATCGTCCAGATCGTCGACGCCGCGCTCGCGCAGCGTGTTGCCGGAAATGGCGACGATCGACACCGGCACGTCCTGCGCGCTCTGGGCGCGGCGTTCGGCGGTGACGATGATCTCGTTTATGCCAGCGCTTTCACCGCTATTGGCGGCTGCCCCCGCCCCGCCGCCCGCGGTCTGTGCGAAGGCGGCGGACGACACCAGCATGAGCGCGGACGTCCCCAGCAAAAGATATTTCATAGTTCCTCCCCTTTTGTTCCTGTTCCGGCCCTTGTTCGGCGCCGGTCGCCTATGGTCGAAACCGCGCCCCTTCAGTGGCGCCGTTCCGCAGCCTCACGACTGTATGCGCTTTCATAAGCGCCATGCAAGCCCTTCCATAACCGATTTTCGCCATTTGGCGAGGGGAGCGGGGCCTTCCTGTCCATAAGAGGATCATTCGATGCGGAATCCGTATCGATTTTCTCCCGCGATGCGACGAAAGCGGGCGACGCGGAACCCTTGACGGGGCGGGGCGCTATAGCGCCATGGCCTGCCAGCTTGTCTTCGTCGATACCGGCCTGCCGGGCATCCGCCGCAAACGGGCGGGGCGGGGATGGGCCTATTATACGCCGGAGGGGCAGCGCATCGTCGAGCGGGAGGAGATAGACCGCCTCAACGCCGTCGGCCTGCCGCCCGCCTATCGCAACGCCTGGTTCTGCACCTGCGCGGACGGGCATATCCTCGCCACCGGCATCGACGCGCGCGGACGCAAGCAATATCGCTATCACCCGCTGTTCCGCACCGAGCGGGATTGCCTGAAGTTCGACGCTCTCGCCCGCTTCGGCACGCTGCTGCCCCGCATCCGGCGGCGGGTGGCGACCGATATCACCGCGCGCGGGCTGACGCGGGAACGGGCGATCGCCTGCGTCGTGCGCCTGCTCGACCAGGCCGCGCTGCGCGTCGGCAACGAAGCCTATACGCGCAGCAACAAGAGCTTCGGCGCGACCACGCTGCGCATGCGGCATGTCGCGGTCGTGGGACGGGCGCTGCGCCTGCGGTTCCGCGCGAAGTCGGGCAAGATGCGCGAGACGCTGCTGACCGACCGCGGCCTGCTGCGCTTCGTGCGGGCGATGCAGGATCTGCGCGGGCAGCATCTGTTCCAGTTCCTGGGCGAGGACGGCCAGCCGGTGCCGGTCGATTCCGGCGACGTGAACGATTATCTCCGCGCGACGCTGGGCGAGGATTTCACCGCCAAGCATTTCCGCACCTGGGCCGCGACCGTGCAGGCGTTCGAGCTGGTCCGCCACGCGCCCGGCACCGTGACGATGAAGGAGATGCTCGCCCATGTCGCCGAACGGCTGGGCAACACCCCGGCGATCGCGCGCAAATCCTATATCCATCCCGCGCTGCTGAGGCTGGCGGGCGACGCCGCCGCGCAGCAGGAACTGCGGCTGACGCCCCTGCCGCGCAGCACCCGCTGGCTTTCCCGCGCGGAACGGGGGCTGATCGCCTTTCTGGAAAAGGCGCCCGATACGGCCACGCTGCTCGCCGCCTGAGGCGCGCCCGGCCGTCGATCCCGTTTCAGCATCGTTCGATTGCCGCAAAAAATTGGCGTTTCCGGCCCGCTTCCCTACTCTCCGACGCCAGTGCCGATGCGCATGCCCGCACGGAACAGGACAGGGAGAGAGGCCGCATGATATATTTTCGCAACCGGACGGCTTTTCGTAACTGGACGGCTTTTCGTAACTGGACAGGGGCTGGGCTCGCGCTCGGCCTGATGTCCACGCCCCTGCCCGCCCGGCCACCGGCGGCGGTCGCCGACTATCCGCCGCAGGCCAGCTTTCCCGATGAGGACAGGGATGCGGTCGCCCGCCATCTGTCGCGCGCGCGGGCGCTGGCGGCAACCGACCTCTGGTCCGAATTCCGCTGGCGCTGCCTCGTCAGCCCGCTCGACCGCCAGCAGGTGACCGGCGTGCAGCATGACGGGCTGGTCCCGCCGACCCGGCTGTTCGACGCGCTCTACTCGATCGGCCAGAACGCCGTGTCGGCCTATGCGCTCGACACCGCGGACGGGATCATCGTCATCGATGCGCTGAACGGCCCGGAGGAGGCGCGCGACATCCTCGTGCCCAACATGGAGCGACTGGAGCTGGACCCCAGGCGCATCCGCTATGTCATCGTCACCCATGGCCATGGCGATCATTATGGCGGCGCGAAATATCTACAGGACCGGTACGGCGCGCGCGTCGTCGCGGCCGAGGCGGACTGGGCGCTGATGAACGGGCCACAGCCCGGCCCCTTCGCCGCCCTGGCGCCGCCCCGGCGGGATATCGTCGCGAAGGACGGGGACGGCGTGACGCTGGGCGGCACGACGGTCAGGCTGCATGTGACGCCGGGCCACACGCCCGGCACGCTGTCCCTGATCTTCCCGGTCACCGACAAGGGCAAGCGGCACTGGGCGGGGCTGATGGGCGGAAGCGGCGGCGGGCGGGACAGCGCCTCGATCCGCCGGCAGATCGCCTCGCTGGAGCGGTGGGAGAAACTGACGGCGGCGGCGGGCGTGGACGTGCTGCTGACCAATCATCCGGCCCATAACGACGCGACCGAAAAGCAGGTCCTGCTGCGCTATGCGATGCCGGGCGACGCCAACCCCTTCGTCATCGGCGCGGACCGATACCGACGCTTCACCCGGATGCTGGGCGAGTGCTCGCGCGTGCAGCTGGCGCGGATGGGCGAAGGCGAGGAGTAGATATTCCTTCCGCGTTTTCCGAGTCATCGGATGTTCCATCTGACTTGAAAACGCTCCAGCCGCCGACGCCGCCCATCCCCCTCAATGGAAGCCGTCGACCACCCCGGACCGGCTGATGACGCAGGACGCCACCGTCCATTGCCGCGCCTGTTCGCTCAGCGTCACGCCCAGCCCCGGCCGGTCGCTGACGACCATGCGCCCGTCCCGCAGCTGCTGCCGCTCATTGAACAGCGGGTCGAGCCAGTCGAAATGCTCGACCCAGCTCGCATGCGGATAGGCGGCGGCGAGGTGGAGGTGGATTTCCATCGCGAAATGCGGGGCCAGCGACAGATGCGATTCCCGCGCCATCGCCGCCACGCGCAGAAACTGGGTGATGCCGCCGACGCGGGCGGCGTCGGGCTGGATGAAATCCACCGAGCGGTTGCGGATCAGCTCGAAATGCTCGGCCGGGCCGACCAGCATCTCGCCCGACGCGATGGGCGTGTCGATCGCCTGCGCCAGCGCCGCATGCCCCTCATAATCATAGGCGTCGAGCGGCTCCTCGATCCACACCAGGCCGAAGGGCTCCATCGCCCGCGCCATGCGCAGCGCGGCCGCCCGGTCCCATTGCTGGTTGGCGTCGACCATCAGCGCGACCCGGCCGTCGATCCGCTTCGCCACCGCCTCCAGCCGCCGCAGGTCCTCGCGCGCGTCGGGGTGGCCGACCTTGATCTTGATGCCGCCCAGTCCCGCCGCGACGGAGCGGTCGACATTCTCCAGCAACTCCTCCAGCGGCGTGGACAGGAACCCGCCCGACGTGTTGTAGCACGGCACCGCATCGCGCGACGCGCCCAGCAGCTTGGCCAGCGGCAGGTCCGCGCGCCGGGCCTTCATGTCCCACAGCGCGATATCGAACGCCGCCACCGCCTGCGTCGAAAGCCCCGACCGGCCGACCGAGGCGCCGGCCCAGACCAGCTTGGTCCACAGCCGCTCTATGTCGTTCGGGTCCTCGCCGATCAGCTCCGGGCCGACCTCGCGGGCATGGGCATAGAGGCCCGGCCCGCCCGCGCGCTTCGAATAGCTGAAGCCGATGCCTTCCCGGCCGCTTTCGGTGCGGATCTCGGCGAACAGCATGGCCACCTGCGTCAGCGGGCGCTGGCGGCCGGTGAAGACCTTGGCGTCGCTGATCGGCTGCGCCAGCGGCAGCCAGGCCAGCGACACTTTCATTTCCGCGATGGGGTCGCGCGTCATCCTTCGATCCTCTACCCTGATTGTCAGCAGGGACAGTGGCCGCTGCCGCGCGAACGATCAACGCGGCCGCCGGTATCGATCGATATTCAATCGGCATCGATAGAGAGGGGGCAGATGGCGGGAGCAGCGGGATTGTGCAACGCCCGGCCGCGCTGCTATTCAGGGCCATGCCCAGCAGACGTTCGATGATCGGCGGCCTTGGCGGCCTGATGGCGGGCCTGATGATGCCCGCCCCCCTCGTCGCCCGCGCGCCCACGCGGCCGCCGCGCCTGCGGCCGGGCGACGTGGTGGGGCTGATCGAGCCCGCCAGCTTCAGCGACGACCTGTTGCAGCTTGAAGGGGTGAAGGCCGTGGTGGCGGGCATGGGGCTGGTGCCCCGGCTCGGCCGCCATGTCGCCACCCGCTACGGCTATCTCGCCGGCACGGACGAACAGCGTGCCGCCGATATCAACGCGATGTTCGGGGACAGCGCGGTCCGCGCGATCTTCGCGGTGAACGGCGGATGGGGCAGCGCGCGGCTGCTGCCCCATCTCGACTGGGACCGCATAAGGGCGAACCCGAAGCTGCTGATCGGCTTCAGCGACGTCACCGCGCTGCACCTCGCCTTCGCCGCACGCGCGGGCTTTCCCACCCTCCATGCGCCCAATGCGGCGAACGGCTGGTACGAAACGAGCTGGGACAGCTTCTGGCGGCTCGCCTTCGCCGGGGAAGCGCCGCTGTTCCAGCCGCCCGAAACGCTCGGCCCCGATGTGGAGGGGGCGGATGGCTCGCCACGGGTCGCGACCATCCGCCCCGGCACGGCGCGGGGGCGGCTGATCGGCGGCAATCTCTCCGTCCTCGCGACGCTGGTGGGCACGCCCTGGCTGCCGGATTTCGAGGGCGCGATCCTGTTCCTGGAGGATGTGAACGAGGCCGAATACCGGATCGACCGGATGCTCAACCAACTCGCGCTGGCAGGCGTTCTGGGGAAGGTGGCGGGGGTGATCTTCGGCCAATGCACGCGCTGCGCCAGCCGCCTGCCCGGCTATATCGGCTTCACCGTGCCGCAGCTGCTGGACCAGTATATCCGCCCGCTCGGCGTTCCGGCCTTCCGCGGCGCGAATATCGGCCATATCGCCGACCAGCTCTGCCTGCCGGTCGGCGCCGAGGTGGAGATGGACGGGCGCGGCAGCATAAGGGTGCTGGAACCCATAACCGCCTAGGACGAACGCCGCGCGCCGCTGGCAAGGATTTCGGGATTGCACAGCGAGTCCGGCACCTTCCCGGCGAGCAGCAGCGCGACATTCTCCGCCGCCTTGGCGGGAATGGCGGCATAGCTCTCGATACTGTGGCCGACGCAATGCGGGGTCAGCAGCACATGGGGCAGGCCGCGCAGCGCGCTGTCGCGCGGCAGCGGCTCGGTTTCGAAGACGTCCAGCGCCGCCCGGCCGATGGCCCCGCTGCGGATCGCATCGGCCAGCGCCGCCTCGTCGATGATCGCCCCGCGCGAGGTGTTGACGAGGATCGCGCCCCGCTTCATCCACGACAGGCGCTCCGCATTCAGCAGATGGCGGCTGTCGGCGTTCAGGCTGGCCAGCACCATCAGCCCGTCGCTTTCGCGCAGCAGGGTTTCCAGCGGCACGAAGGCGACGCCGTCCTCGTCCCGCCGGGCGGTGCGGCTGTGCGCCAGCAGGCGGACGCCCCACGGCGCCAGCCGCCGCGCCACGCCGCGCGCGATCGCGCCATAGCCCAGCAGGCCCAGCGTCTTGCCCGCCAGCATGCGGGCGGTGGGGGCCTGGTCCTGCGGCCGGTCGAGCCGCTCCATGCTCCGTTGCAGGTCGTAAAAGGCCGCGAGCAGCAGCATGACGGTCGCCTCGGCCATGCTTTCGGCATTCTCCCGAACCGCCCCGTTGACGACCATGATGCCGCGCGCGGTCGCATCGTCCAGCGCGATATGGTCAATGCCGATGGTCGGCGAGACGATCGCCCGCAAGCGCGGCGCGCGCTCCAGCAGCGCCCGGTCGCAGCGGGCGTCGAGCGCCACCAGTATCTCGGCCCGGTCCAGCAGCGCGGCGGGAATGGCGTCCCGCTCGGAGAAGAGCAGCGCCTCATGCGCCGGATCGAGCAGCGGCATCACCCGATCCCGCAGGAAAGACAGGACGTCGTCTCTTCCGATAAGCAGAATCGTTGCCATGGTTCGCCTTTCCTCCACGCCCGCCCGTCAGTCAGCCCGCCGCCAGCTCCCGGCCCCGGCGCGGCCCGGCGCGCACCGGCGGCGTATGGCGGTCCACCACCAATATTCCGCCGGCCGCCAACAGCAAAGCCCCTGCGACGAACAGCAGGCCGGGCGGGGCCGCCGGATCGGTCAGGCGGCGGCGGGCAGTGTCAGCGCGGCGCGCAGCCCCGGCGGGGTTATCACGATCGACAGCAGCGCGGCATAGCCGATCTTCAGCAGCAGCGCGGGCAGCGGCTCCAGATGGCCCGCATCCGTGGCCGTCATCAGCAGCGCGACGGCGGTCGCGCCGATGACGGCCGACACCACCGCCAGCAGCAGCGCGCGCAGCAGCAGGTTGCGCGGCAACGGCGAGGGGCGGACGAGGGCTTGCACCGCCCCCGCCCTCAGCCGCTTTGCCGCCAGCGCGCCGGGTATGATCGTGCCCAGCAGCGCGATCATGAAGCTTTGCGGGATGAAATCGAAAACCCAGTTGCCCAGGCCCCAGACCGGGACCCTGTCCTGCCCGCCGAACACGACGAAGAAGAACAGCGCCGCGAAAAAGCAGTTTATGGCGACATTCACCAGCGTTTCCCGCCGGATATAATGATTGGCGGTCACGCGATCCTCCCCGATGCCTCCGGTTGGACCGCTAGCACACGTCCGGTGCGGCCGCTACCCTAGCCCCGATGCAGCCGCGCGGCGTCGGGCGTCACCACATAGCTCGCCAGCGTGCCGATCCGGCCGCCGGGCCGCTCGACCTGATCCATCACCTTCACATCGGTGCGCCATTCCTTGGGCGTGACGTCGAACAGCTGATAGCCGCGCCGGTCGGTGTAGAGGTCGAAATGCGGGTTGTTGCGCATCATATGCTCCAGCCCCGCCTCCCCCTTGCCGTTGCCGTTGGAGCTGATCGAGGCGGCCTGGAATTCGACCGCCACCTTCCTGCCGTCGGGCGCCTCGTCCTTTTCGGGCACGCTGCCGACCAGATGGCGGTGATGGTCGCCGGTGGCGATGACGACATTGGTGAGGCGGTGGCGGCCGATGGTGTCGATCAACCGCGCGCGCGCCGGGCGATATCCGTCCCACAGGTCGGTGGCGAACTTGCCCTCTTCCGCATCGGCGGCGCGGAAATCGACCGGCATGACGATCACCTGCTGGGCGAGCAGGTTCCACGCCGCCGCATTGCCCCTGGCCGCGTCCAGCCCCTCGTCGAGCCATGCCTCCTGCGCGCGGCCGAGCATGTCCGGCGCGGTGAGGGCGCTGCGCGGGCAGGGCTGGACCTTGCCGTCATTGCAGGGCTGGTCGGACCGATAGGAGCGGGTGTCGAGCACATGGGTGCGCAACAGCTGCCCGTAATCGAGGCGGCGATAGGCGGTCAGCCCGCCCAGCGTCGGGAATTGCGCCCGGCGCACCGGCATGTTCTCATACCACGCCTGCAACGCGCCCAAGCGGCGCAGCGCGAATATCTCCGGCGCCGAGCCGTCCTGATCGAAATCGCCCGCGAAATTATTGTCGACCTCATGATCGTCGAAAGAACAGGCGAAGGCGCAGGCCGCATGCGCCGCCTGCAACGCCGGGTCGCTCTTATACTGGGCATAGCGGCGGCGATAATCCTCTATGCTGTAGATTTCGTTGCCGACATGCCGGCGCACCGGCGTCCAGCCATTGGCCTGCGGCCCCGGCGGCGTGGCGCCGCCTTCATAGATATAGTCGCCATAATGGAAGATCAGGTCCAGATCCGGCTCCTTCGCCAAATGGGCCCAGGCGTCATAATAGCCCATCTCGTAATTCTGGCACCCGGCGACGCCGATGCGCACGCGCTGCACCAGCGCGTCGCGCGCGGGCGCAGTGCGCACCATGCCCACCGGGCTGATATCCGATCCGGCGGTGGCGAAGCGGTAGAAATAGCGGCGATGCGGCCTCAAACCGCTCACCTCCACATGCACCGAATGGCCGAGCTCCGGCATCGCCATCGCCTCGCCGCGCTGCACCACGCGCGCAAAGCCTTCATCCTCCGCCACCTCCCAGCGCACCGGCACGCGCGCGGCGGGCATGCCGCCATGCTCGTCCATCGGGCGCGGGACGAGCCGGGTCCAGATCACGAAGCCGTCGGGCCAGGGATCGCCGGACGCGACGCCGAGCGTGAAGGGGTCAGCGCCGAGCGGATCGCGCAACACCGGCCCCGTGAACATCGGCTGGGCCGGGAGCACGCGCGGCGACAGCCCCGCCAGCAGGGTCAGGCCGCCCATGGCCCGGAGGAGAGTGCGACGATCCGAATGCATGACCGGTTTCCTGTTTCCCTGGCTGCCGTTGATCGGGATGCAGCGCGCCGCGACAGCCATAGCCGCGCTCTGTTGCAAATCGGGGACTTACCGCCGCAGGAAGGCGATCGCCCCTTCCGGCTCGTTGGTGAACAACGCATCGAAGCCGAGATCGGCATATTTGCGCCAGTCCGCCTCGGTGTCGGCCACGCCGGAGAACACCAGCACCCCGGCCTGTTGCAGCGCGCGCACGCCCGCCCGGTCCACCTCGTCATGGCTGAGCACGATGCATCCGGCATGGTGCCGGCGCAGCATCGCCAGATAGTCGCGCGTCTGGCGCGGCACGCCCAGCAGGCAGGTGCGGATGCGCGGATTGATCGCGTGCAGCGCATCGATCGTGCGGAAATCGAAGGATTGCAGGATCAGCCGGTCCTCCAGCCCGTGGCGGCGCACCGCATCTTCCAGCAACGTGGCGAACAGCACAGGGTCGATATCCGCGCCCTGCGGTATCTTGGTTTCGGCGAAGAACAGCGCATCGCCGCCCGCGAAGGTCGCCAGCACCTCCTCCAGACCGGGGATGCGCGCGCCCGGCACGGCGAGGAAGCGGCTTCCCGCATAGGCGGGCCGCACGGCGGAGCCGCAGTCGAAGGCCTGCGTCTGCGCGAAACTCAGGTCGCGCACCGGGGCGGGCGCCGTGTCCGTCGCGGACTTGCAGAATTCCGGGTTGATGGCCGTATCGTGATGGACGACCACGCGGTTGTCGCGCGTCATCATCATGTCGAATTCCAGATAGTCGACGCCCATTCCCGCGGCGTGGTGGAAGGCGGCCATGGTGTTTTCCGGCCGGGCCATCGCCCCGCCGCGATGGGCGATGACCTTCATCGCCCGCTTGCCCGCCTGCCCCTCGGCCGCCTTGCCGGCGGCAGGAGTCGCAGGCGCGGCAGCGATGGACGGGGCGGGGAGCATCATGCCCCCCGCCGCCAGCGCCAGAACCGCAGGGCGCAACAGTTTCGATCGCGCGAACCTCTTCATCGCCATGCCTCCCGTCAGAACTTGAAGTTGACGCTGCCGAAGAAATACCGGCCATAAACGTCGTAGACGCCGCCGCCGCCCTGATAATAGGTGCGCGGGCGATAGGGCGGCTGCACGTCGAACAGGTTGTTGACGCCGACGCGCAGGGTCATGTTGTCGTTCATCGCCCAGCCGACGTTCAGGTCGTTATACAGCTTGGCCGGCAACTCATTGGCTTCATAGGCCTCGTCCGACACATTGGTGTAGTTGACGGCGCTGCCCCACAGGCGGGTGTTGAGGCCGATATCCCAGTCCCCCACCCGATAATTGGCGAACAGATTGCCGCGCAGGCGCGGGTTCTGATAGCCGCCGTCATAGATGATGCGGCTGGTCGCCACGCCCGGCAGGGTGGTGGTTTCGAATTTGAGCAGATAGCTCGCCCGCAACGCCAGGCTGAGCTGACCCGGACCGACCATCCTGCGATAGTTCACGCCGATGTCGATGCCCTTCGCCTCGGATTCCGACACGTTCATGTAGCTGGTGTCGACCCCTTCGGCATAGCCGCGGCTGTCGCGGGTTATCCGGTCGCAGAACTGGTTGTCGATGGAAGGCAGGTCCATGCACAGGTTGAGGATGTCCTGCTGCGCGATCGCGGCGATCATGTTGTCGAGCTTGATGCTCCAATAATCGACGGTCAGGTCGAACCCCGGCAGGAAGCGCGGCTGGAACACCGCGCCCAGCGTGAGGCTGTTCGACGTTTCGGGCGTCACATCCGCGCTGCCGCCGGTGATGACGCGGCCGGTGCCGATCTCGCTGGGCAGATAGGGGGTGGGCACGCCCAGCTGCTGCATCAACAGCGCGCAATTGGCCTGGCGCGTCGCATTGGCGCGATAGCTGGTTTCGAGGCAGGCATCGCGCACGCCGATTTCCTGCACCGCGCGCGCCGAATAGCGCTCGCCGAAATTGGGCACGCGCACGCTGCGGGAGCGAACCGCCCGCAACGTCACCTCCGGCATCGGCGACCAGCTGCCGCCGACTTTCCAGGTGCTGGTCGAGTCGAAATCGCTGTAATCGGAATAGCGATAGGCGCCCTCCACCGTCAGCCGATGGGCGAAGGGCAGGTCGCGCAGCACCGGCACCACCAGCTCGCCATAGGCTTCCGACACATGGTTGGACGCGCGCAGTTCCGGCTCATAGGGGGCCCAGGCGCCCAGATGCGACAATTCGCGGTCCGGCGGGGCGGCGCCGTTGTCATCGATATTGTGGATCGATTCGCGGCGGTGCTCGAAGCCCACCACCATCTGCACCGGCCCGCCCGGCAGCGTCAGCGGGCTGCCGCCGATGGTGCCGCCGTAGATGGTCTGCGTCTGCTCGCGATGCTTGCGCCGCGTCGCCATCATCCATTCGCGCTGCTCCGCCGTCAGCGGGGCCTCGCTGAAAATGTCGAACGGCACGCAGCCGATCGCGCGGGCGGCCGGGTCGCGGCAGACGGGGTCGCCGGTGACCGGATCGGCGATGACGTCGCGCGCGGCGATGAAGCGCGAGGCGATCGGCACATTGTCCGCGTGGATATCGTTGGTGCTGCGGCCATATTGCCAGAAGGCATCCCATTCGAAGCCGCCGGGCAGCTTGCCGTTGAAACCGGAACCGACCGTCATGCTCTGGCGGTCGCTATAATCGGTCATCTGCCCGAAATTCTCATAGGACCGGCGCACCGCCGTCGACGTCAGCCCGGCGGCGACCATGATCTGGCGGAAGGAATCCGGCAGATAGGGGTTGTCGAGATAGGCGGTGGCCCCGCCCGCGCCGTTGAGCCAGGTCAGCCGGTCGTCATCGCGATAGGGGCGGCGATAGGCGTCATATTGCGACCGGCCGTAATCGAACCGCGCGGAATAGCTCAGCCAGTCCGACAGCTCGTAATCGAAGCGGGCGATGACGGAATAATTCTCGATCGGCGCGATCAGGAAGTCGCTCCAATACTGGCTCTGCGGGAAGCCGCCGTCGCCGCCGTCGCGCGAGGTGCCGCAGCCGGAAATGCAGCCATTGGCATATTGGCCGACATAGGCCGACCCGTCGGGCGCGAGCAGATAGGTCTTGCCGCCGACATAGATGTTCGCATTGGGCTGGAGATACATGTTGGTCATGTTGTAGCGGATCGTGCGATCCGGAATGCCGTCGTCCGGCCCCTTGCTGGCGGAGTTGATCTGGTAGCTGATATTGGTGTCGCGCGAATAGCGCTGGTGGAAATAGATGGGCTTGTTGCGCATCCAGGTGCCGCCGATGGTGATCGATCCGCGATTGTCGGAAAAGCCGGTGCCCGCGACGAGGGAGACCTGCGACTTGCTGCCCCCGCCCGCCTCGGTGGTGCCGGTGGTGGCGGAGATTTCCAGCCCGTTGAAATTCCTGCGGGTGATGATGTTGGCCGCGCCCGTCACCGCGTCCGCGCCGTAGATGGCCGCCGCGCCGCCGGTGACGATCTCGATCCGCTCGATCATCGCCGTCGGGATCATGTTGATGTCGACCGCCGAGGACGACGCCGCGCCCGATACCCGGCGGCGGCCGTCCACCAGCGTCAACGAGCGGCTGACCCCCATGTTGCGCAGCTCGATCGTCGCCATGCCGCCGTCATATTGGCCTTCGGGCGCGCTGTTATAGGGCCCGTTGCCCGGCCCCACCGCGACGTCGCGCAAGATCGTCTCATAGGCGGAGGTGTTGCCCGCCTTGCGCGCGACCTCCATGTCGACGACGCCGATCGGCATCGCGCTTTCCAGCTCCGGCCGCGCGATGCGCGATCCGGTGACGGTGATGGCGCCCTCGCCGCCCGCCGGTTCGGCCTCCGCCACCGGCGCGGCATCGGCGGCGAGCATCGCCACCTGCCCGTCGAACGACCGCACCAGCAGGCCGGTGCCCGCCAGCAGCCGGTCCAGCGCCTCGCGCACGTCCAGATCGCCGCGCACCGCATTGGTGGAGCGCCCGTCCCCGTCGCGCCCGGCCAGCGTGATCTGGATGCCCGCCTGCCGCGCGAACTCGCGAATGCCGGCCGATGCGGACTGGGCCGGAACGGCGAAGCCGCGCTTTTGCGCGAAAGCGGCGGCGGGCTGGCAGATCGCCACCGCGACCACGGCCAGCGACACGGCCGAACGGAAGAAAGAAGCGTGCATTTTCGGATGACCCCTGTTGTTGATGCTGTTCGATGTTCGTTTCCGAACTTCCGAACCTATCGACGGGGCAGTTCCTGCTTTGGATCAACTTTCCGAATATTAATATTCCATTACATCATTATTTCATGAATATTACTATATCACCGTCGACATGCCGCACCTGTCCGCCCGATATCATTGCGGCGGCCCTGGCGAACTGTTCCGGATCGTTGGACTTGTAATGGCCGATGATCCTGATTTCGCCGATCGCGGGGTCGGCGATGACGATCTTCGTGCTGTTGACCCGGTTGAACCGCTGCGCCGCCTGGGCGATCGGCACATTGTCGAGCGATATGCGCGCCATGTCGGGCGGGGACAGGCGGCGGACGGGCGGCGCGTCGGGGGCGGGCGCGGGCTCCGGCCCCGGATCGAGCGTGACCGTGCCGCCCGCCGCCAGCCGCACCGCCTGATCGCGCTCGTCGCGCGGCCATACCAGCACGCTGCCTTCCAGCACCTTCACCGTGCCGCCGGTGTCGCCGACGCGGCCGACCGAATAGACGGTGCCCGTCGCCTGCGCATAGACGTCGCCCGACCGCACGACGAAAGGCCGCGCCTTGTCCCGCGCGACCTCGAAGGTCGCCTCGCCGCTCAGCAGGGTGATGGTGCGGATATCGTCCGCCAGCACGACCTGGATGCGCGCATCGGGGCCGAGCCGGGCAACCGACCCGTCGCGCAGCCGCACGATCTGCCCCGCGCCCTCCTCGGCCGCGCCGCCGCCGCCGGACAGGGATGGCAGCGGCACGCCGAGCGCCAGCAGCACCGCCAGCGAAGCGGCCAGCGCGCCGCCGCCCGCGACAATCCGCCCGCCCCAGCACGGCAGCGCGCGCCGGAGCGGGCGCGCGGGCGTGGGGGCGGCAAAGGACCGGGACTGATCCCCATGATCCCGTTCATTGTCATTATCCGAAACGAGGGGCGCGGCGGCGACTGGAGGCGAGACGGCAGCCGCGCGCGCCTCCACCACCGCCTCTTCGGCGGCGCGCAGCCAGGCGCGGGCGCGGATATAGGCGCCGCGATGCCGCCTGTCCGCCGCCAGCCAGCGTTCCAGATCGGCGCGGCTTTCGGGCGTCATGTCGCCATGAGCCGCCTCCACCGCCCAGATCGCGGCCTGATCGTCTATGCCGTTAGTGGGGCCGGTGCTTGCCAATCCGTTCCGCCTTCCTGCCGGCATCCGCCTGTTCGTCGCCGTCCATGCGCGCGTCCTGCTCCGCCATCCTTTTCATGACCTTTTGCAGGCCGCGCACGAGATGGTTTTTCACGTCGTTCTCGCTCACGCCCAGCCGCTCGGCCGTTTCCTTGCGCGACAGGCCCTCGACCCGCCGCAATTCGATAACCCGGCGGCAGGTATCGGGAAGGGCGGACATCAGACCCCGCACCCGTTCGAGTTCCTGGCTCGCCTCCATCGCCTGATCGGGCAATGGCTCACCATCCATGACGTCCGACCATTCGATCCGGGTCATCAAAGTGAAATTAATTATGCCCGCGCGGCGCATCAGGTCGCTCGCCGCCGCATGCGCGGTGCGGTGGAAATAGCCCGCCGGATTGTCGATATGATCGATCGAGGCAAGCCCGGCGAGGCGGCAATAGGCCTCCTGGATCACATCCTCCACATCGACGGCATGGCCCCAGCGGCGCGCCAGCCAGCGGCGGATGGCGGCCTCATGCGGCACGATCTCGCGCGCTATCCAGGCCGCAACGGTGTCGCACTGATCGCCCATCTGATCCCGCCGCCCATCGTCCCATGGATGCCGCGCCTCGAATCGGCGACGGCAGATGGCGCTTCAAAGAGGATGCATGTGACGGGTTGATGACGGCGGCGACTTGCCGCGAAGGATCGGCGCGGTCAGGACGCCGCGTCTGCTTGCGTCGCTTCCACGATCAGCTCGGCCGTGCGCTCGAAATGCTTGCGCGCCAGCGCGACGAGCCGGTCGGCATCACGGGCCAGCGCCGCATCGGCCAGCGCCCGATGCTCCACATCCACGTCCCGCTGGCGATCGGCGTTCCAGCCCAGCAGGCGATAGCGTTCCAGCTGCTGGTAGAGCTGCGTATTGAGCGCGATGAACCTTGGGCTGGCCGCACCGTTGACCAGCGCGCGGTGGAAAAGTTCATGGGCGAGCAACCAGTCGGCATTGGGCCGGCCGTCAACCACCCGTGGGGTATGCAGCAGGCGATGCAGATTGGCGATGATCGCGGCTTCCCATGAGGCGTCTCCCTCCACGGTCGAGCGGCGCAGCGCGATCTCCTCGATGTCGCAGCGCAGGCGGGTGAGGTCGAGCAGATCGTCGATGGAAATCGGCGCCACGGTGAACCCGCGCTGGTCCTGCGACACGACGAAGCCTTCGGGCACGAGGCGGCTGAGCGCCTCCCGCACCGCGCCGGGGCTGACTTCCAGCTCGGCGGCGATATCCTTGATCTTCAGCTTCTTGCCGGGGCTGATCTTTCCGGCGAGGATATCCGCCTTTATCCGCGCATAGGTGGCGCTGGTCTGGCTGCGCGGAGCGGCTTGTCCGGTCTGTATCGCTGCGGGCGGCTTGGGCATGCCAATCTATTGCGCCAAAGACGTATCGCAGGCAAGCGCGGCGTTGGAAAGCGAGCCGCGCAGGAACGGCCCCGTCAGGGAAGATCAGCGCCCCGCCGGGCCGATGACGATGCGGCCGGGGCGGGAGCGGTCGACCGCCAGGCCGAGATGCCCGGCGATCGCTTCCGCCGCCGCGGCGGGGCTACGGATATTGATCTGCCCGCTGATCCGCCGGTGTCCCGTCGCGGGGTCGGCCAGTTCGATCTTCTCCGTGCCATAGGCATTGGCCCGGTCGATGATGTCGCGGACGGGAACATCCTTGAAGCCCTGAATCTCATCGACCCATTGCCGGTCCGCGTCCGGCGCCCGCGATCTTGTCGGCGCCGCGTTCGCCGCCGCCGGGATCACGAGCCGCTCGCCGGTCTGAAGCTCCAGCTTCTCCGACCCCTTCCTATGACTCGCATCGCGGATTTCCACGCTGCCGTGAAGCATATGAATGTCGATGCCGTCCCTGTGGCTCACATCGAACATGACGCCCGCCGTCACGATCTCGCGGCCCCCCACCCGGACGATGAAGGGGCGTATCTTGTCCCTGGCGACGACGACCCGGACGCGGCCTTTTTCTAATTCAATCCACCGCTGCTCCCGAGTGAAGGCGGTGAGGACGCGCGTGTCAGTATCCAATATGAGCTGGGAACCGTCCGCCAGCGCGACCTGCCGCACCTCGCCGATCCGGGTGGCGAGCGCGGGCACGGCGGGCGCGGGGGACGAACGGAAGGGCGACAGGGCGGTGACCCACGCCAACGCCATGCCGGCAAGGGCAAGGACGGCAACCGCGAGCAGCACCGCCTTCCACCGGCTTTCCGGCATGGACACCCTAGCCATGCGCTTTCCCCCGCAGCGGAGAGACAGGAATGTCATTTCTGGACATAGGTTTTTCCGTCATCGGCAAGAAGGTCGGCCCGGCCACCGCCTTGCCGTTTACCGCGCCTTTGCGCAAGGGCGACAAGCTGCGCCGTGGCCCTATAGACAGCCTTGCCAGAATGACATATCTGTCATAGTCAGAAAGCTTCAGGCGCAATCCTGACGAAGAAAAGCAGCTCTTCGGGGCAGAAAAAGATCATGGCCGGGAATCGAAACCGCTGCTGCGGAAAGGGGAGGCATGTTCAATGACACGGGATCGGACAGCCTGTCGCCGGACCTGCCCCATGTCGCGCGCCGGTGACGCGTCTGCCTGAAGGACGGGGCGAGCGATATGGCGGGGATCGGAGAGTACAGGCGGAACCGATCCGGTCCTGGGCTATTGGCCTGCCGAAACCGGGTCGACGGCCGAGAAGAACGGCCGCAAAGCGTCCGGCCACCGATAACCACGCCGAACGGCCCATCCCCGACAGTGTTGCAGAACCAACAGCGCGGCTTTTCGGAATGTTGTGTTCGCACCAGCGGCACGGCGGCAGTTTTTCGATAAACCCATGTAAAACAAGGATTTGCAAAAGATGGCACAGCCTTTGCTGTGCCTCCCTCCGGAGAGCGGCGCAACCGGCGCCGCATGCAGACACAAGCCGGGGGAAAATCCTTGTCCAACAATCGCCTTACCCTTTCCGCCTTCACCCTGACCGGGGCGAGCGCGCTCGCGCTGGTTCTGGCCGCCGCCACCAGCCCCGCGCTGGCGGCGGAGGCCGATGCCGACGCGGCCGTCAGCGCGCCTGATAGCGCCGCCGCCGATGCGGAGCGGTCCGCCATCGTCGTCACCGCCCAGCACCGCGAGGAACGCCTTCAGGACGTGCCCACCGCCGTCACCGCGCTGGGCAGCGAGCAGTTCGCGGTCGGCGGCCTCGGCCGTTCCGCCAACGAGGTGCTCAACTATGTGCCCAATGCGTCGGCCGGCACCCAGCAGCACGGCCGCCCGCGCTGGTGGATCCGCGGCGTCGGCGCAGGCCAGCAGCAGATCGACCTCGCCAGCCCGGTCGGCTTCTATCTGGATCAGGTCTATATCAGCAACGCCAGCGCCACCGGCCTGCCGCTGTTCGATCTGGAACGGGTGGAGGTGCTGCGCGGCCCGCAGGGCACGCTCTGGGGCAAGAACACCACCGGCGGCGCGATCAACGTCATCTCGAAGCGTCCCTCGCTCAACGGGCAGAGCGACAATTATGTGAAGCTGGAATATGGCAGCTACGACAACCGCATCGCCGAAGGCGGCGTCGGCGCGACACTGGTCGATGACAAGCTGGCGACGCGCCTCTCCTTCCGCATCGACGATCGCGACGGCCGGTTCGACAATCTCTATACCGGTGAAAAGTCCAACGCCATTTCCGACAGCGTCTTTCGCGGGCAGCTGCTCGCCAGGCCGACCGACAGCCTGGAAGCGCTGCTGAGCGTCCATTACCGCCGCTACAACACAGACGGCAGCTACTGGACGACCGCGAGCTATGCCGCCAATGGCGTGGTGCGCGGCGGCTATGCGCCGTCGACCGACATCAACGACATCAGCACCAACGCGCCGGAATGGAGCGCCAACCGCCAGCTGGGCGGATCGCTGACCCTCGACTGGACGATCGGCGACCTGACGCTGACGTCGATCACCGGCTATGAGCGGTTCAGCACGCGCGGCGCGGGGGATTCGGATTATACGCCGCTGGAGATATCGCGCACCTACACCAAGGCGCGCTCGCGCCAGTGGACGCAGGAACTGCGCCTCACCTCGCCGCAGGAAAACAGGCTCAGCTGGATTCTCGGCCTGTTCTATTTCAACGAGAAAATCCGCTCGGACGCCTGGTCCGCCGCCCTGCCGCAGGGCAGCGTGCCCGCGCTGGCGGGCACGGCGGCGGCCGCCTATTCGCTGACCAGCTTCGATCACAAGGCGGAAAGCGGCGCGGCGTTCGGCAGCGGCACCTTCGCCGTCACCGATGCGGTCAAGCTGACGGTCGGCGCGCGCTGGACGCGGGAGAAGAAGACGCTGGATTTCGATCGCCTCGCCGCGCCCAATGCCGCCGCGGCTTCGTGGAGCAATTATGCGCAGTGGTGGAACAGCTATACCGGTACTTATGGCGGCGCGGGCACGTTCAGCGGCGATCTGTCCAAGACATGGGACGCCTTCACCTATGATGTCACCCCGTCATGGAAGATCGACGACAACAACCTCCTCTACGTGAAATTCTCGCATGGCGTGAAGTCGGGCGGCTTCAATACCGCCGCCACCCTGCCGGTGGCGCTGGTCGACGTGAAGCCCGAAAAGCTCGACGCCTATGAGCTGGGCTACAAGTCGCAATGGTTCGACGGCCGCCTGACCTTCAACGCGACCGCCTTCCGCTACGATTATGACGATGTGCAGGTGAATGTCGTCGGCCCCAATCCGGGCGCGGTGGGCGGCGCGACCGTTTCCTATCTGCAGAATGCGGAAAAGGCGCGGGTGAACGGCGCGGAGTTCGAACTGATCGCCGAGCCGGTGGACGGGCTCAACCTCAATCTGGCGCTCGGCCTGCTGGACGCCAAATACAAGCGGTTCCAGGTGCGCAACGGCGGTGCCAATCTGGCGGGCGCGCGCTTCGTGCGGTCCCCGCGCGTGACGCTCAACGGCGGCATTTCCTACGATCTGCCGCTGGGCGGCGCGGGCACGCTGCAACTGGCGGCGGATGCGCGCTATACCTCGCGGCAATATTATTATGTGACGCCGCAGGATATAGTGAGCCGCTATTATCTGACGCAGAAGCCCTATACGCTGACCAACCTGCGCGCCACCTTCACCACGGCGGACGAGAAGATCAGCGTTTCCGGCTTCGTCAACAACCTGTTCGACGTGCGCTATCTCAACCACGCGCTGCCGGGCGCGAACGCCGCGCTGGGCGTGACGGGCGACACCGTCGCCTGGGCCGACCCGCAGACCTTCGGCGTGTCTGCTCTCTACCGCTTCTGAGGGATGAGCGGGGGAGGAGGACTGGCTCCTCCCCCGCAGAGCGATGGGTTGGAGGGCGGGTTCGGTCAATTCCTGCCATCTCTATCGCGTCATGCCAGCGCAGGCTGGCATCTCAGGAGGCGGCGCGCCACATGGCCTGCGACCCCAGCCTGCGCTGGGGTGACGGTAAAATAGAACTCCGCTCTCCACCCCAACCGGACTGCCCAAAACAAAAGGGGCGCGGGAACGATCTTCCCGCGCCCCTTTTTTTTTGCGCTCGTCGCGCCGTGGCGGCTATCTATTCGGCGGCCTGCAACAGGCTGGAGGCGTTGCGGCCGAGCAGCGGCAGCACTTCCTCGCCGATGCGCCAGGCTTCTTCCAGATGCGGCGTTCCCGCAAGGATGAAGCCGTCCGCGCCGCGCTGGATCAGCTCGTCGAGCCGCGCCGCACATTGCTCATAGCTGCCGACGATGCCCAGCGCCGGGCCGCCGCGCAGCAGGTTGAACCCACCCCAGAGATTGGGCGCGACGATCAGGTCCTCATAACGGCGCGCCTCGGTCGGGCGCAGCGCCGCCTGACGCGCCGCGCCGACCGAATCCGTCGCCTGCCCGCGCCACTGGTTGCGGGTCGCGTCGGTCACGTTCTCGAAGCCGATGCGGATGTCGCGCCATGCCTCTTCCTCGGTCGGGCGGGCGACCAGATCGACGCGCACCGCGCATTTCTGCTCCCCGCCCAGCGCGGCGGTCCGCTCCTTCACCTTGGCGAACTTGTCGGTGAGCTGGTCGAACGGCTCCAGCCAGGAGAGATAATAGTCCGCATGCTTCGACGCGACCTGCAACGCCGCCTCGGACGAGCCGGAAAACCACAGTTCGGGAAACTCCTCCTCGCGCAGCAGCGCAGGCAGGCCCGCCCCGTCGACCTGGTAGAAGCGGCCCCTGTAGGAGAAGCCCTCGCCGGACCAGACGCCCCGGAACACGTCCAGCCATTCGCTGGTGCGGCCGTAGCGATCGTCATGGGCGAAACTGTCGCCCCACCAGAGCTGGGCGGGACCGCCGCCGCCGGTGATGATGTTGAACAGCGTCCGCCCGCCCGTCGCCCGCTGGAGGCTGGCGGTGGCGCGGGCGGTGTGGACCGGATTGCCGAACCCCGGCTGAAAGGCGATCATGAAGCGAAAGCTCTTCGTTTCGCGCGCCAGCAGCGGGGAGATGACCCAGGGATCGTCGGTATTGGGAAAGGACGGGATGAGGCCGCCGAGAAAGCCCACGCTCTCCGCCGCCTTGGCGATTTCCGCCAGATGGTCGATATAGGCGAAGCCGTCCTCTTCCTGATCGCGGCCGAAGCCGGGCGCGATGTTGTGAGGGCCGGGCGGCGACCAGTCGCCCCGATCGTAGGATCCGCGATGGATGCTGCTGTGGCAGCCATGGGTGGGCAGGCGCCAGTAAAAGTCGATGCTCATGCTCGATACTCCTTCAGGCCACGGCGCGGCGCGCGCCGGTCAGCGAATGGAGGCGCGGCAGCAGATGCTGGCCGACGCGATAGCCTTCCTCCAGCGAAGGCGTGGACGACAGGACGAAGTGGCTGATGCCGAGATCCGCCAGCCGGGTAAGATCGGCCGCCACGCCGTCGAAGGATCCGACCAGCGCGCCCTCGCCCGCCGCGCCGCGCGCGGCCTCCTGCCGGGCTTCCTCTTCCGTTTCGCGCACCAGCACGGGCTGGATCAGGCCAAAGGCGACGCGGCGCCCGGCCTGCGCGGCAAGCTCGCCCAGCCACGCGATCGCCGCCGCCAGCCGCTCGGCGGGCGCAGCACGGAACAGGTGGACATCGGCATGACGGGCGGAAAGGGCCAGCGCTTTCTCATCCTCGCCCTGAAGGAACAGCTTCGGGAAGGGCAGGCGGTTGAGCGGCGCGTCAAAGCCGCCGTCCTTCACCTCGAAATGCCTGCCCGCGAAGGTGAAGGGGCGCCGGTCGTGCACGCCGCGCGCGACGGTCAGGAATTCGTCGGTCCGCTCATGGAGCGCATCGTCGCCGATATCGTCCCCCTCAGCCGCGCGGGTGGCGGCGTCCGCATCGGGGGCGATGGCCCAGCCGAAGCGTCCCCCGGTGGAGCGCTGGAAGGTGGTCGCCTGCTTGGCGGCATAGACGGCCGAGCCGACCGAGGCCGGGAATTCCGGCACCACGACGATGCGCGGCGCGGCGCGGGCTACGACCGCCGCGACGATGCGGCTTTCGTCCGCGTCCCGCCGGTAGGGCAGGAACACGCCGTCGAAGCCGGTCTGCGCGGCGGCCTGCGCGAGTTGTGCATAATAATCGAAACGGTTCTGCGACGGTCGCCGCCGGTCCCGCACGAGCGCGGGGAGCCGGGGCCGGAGCGAAGGCTCCGCCCGTCGCGGCTCGGCGGCGGTGTCGATCTGCCAATAGCTGCTGATGGTCATGCTGCATTCCTTTGCTGAATGAAGACAGGTTTCACGGTTTCCCCGGCAGGATCGTCGCCGCCGCGCGTTCGCGGTCGGGTATCGCGGGCGGGCGGGCCGCCCGTCAGCGCTCTTCCCGGTTGGGCAGATGGACGAGGTTGGTCGGCTCCTCCTCCCCCTGCCCCGCGCCCGATGTCAGTTCGGCGAGTATCTCGTCCTTCAGCCGGTGCAGCAGCGGCGAGCGCCGGTCGCGCGGATGCGGCAGATCGACCTCCACGATGCGGCGGATACGGCCGGGATTGGGCGACATCACCACCACCCGGTCGCCGAGATAGAGCGCCTCCTCCACATCATGCGTCACCATCACCATGGTCGAGCGCTGCGTCATCCAGATGCGCTGGATCTCGTTCTGCACATGCACGCGGGTCAGCGCGTCGAGCGCACCCAGCGGCTCGTCGAGCAGCAGCAGCTTGGGCTCCGTCACCAGCGCGCGGGCGATCGCCGCGCGTTGCGCCATACCGCCCGAAAGCTGATGCGGATACGCCTTCTCGAAGCCCTTGAGGTTCACCAGCGCGATATGATCGGCGACGATCTGCGCCCGGCGCTCCTTCGGCGTGTCAGTGTTGAGCAGCGCCAGCTCGATATTCTGCTCCAGCGTCATCCACGGGAACAGCCGGTGGTCCTGGAACACAATGCCGCGGTCGAGGCTGGTGGTGGAGATGCGCTGCCCGTCGAGCCGGACATCCCCGGCATAGTCGGCGTCGAGGCCGACGATCAGGCGCAGCAGCGTCGATTTGCCGCAGCCCGACGCGCCGACGATGCTGACGAATTCCCCCGGCCGCACGGTCAGGTTGATGTCCTCCAGCACGCGGCGGGGCCGCCCGCCGATCACGAAGCTCTTGTTCAGCCCGGCGATGGACAGCGCGCCGCGTTCCTTGCCGGGATGGTTCTGGCCGGGATGGTCCTGTCCGGGTCGGGCGGGGCGTGTATCGGCGCTCATGCGGATGCTCCAGTTACAGCGAAGAGGGTTGCCAGCGCAGCAGCCGGCGGCGCAGGCGCAGGAAGAGATGGTTGATGACGAAACCCAGCAGGGCGGTGGCGGCGATCGTCACCAGCATGATGTCGAGCCGCTGCTGCGTCTGGGCGAGCTGCATGGTGACGCCGAGGCCGCTGCCCGCGCCCGTCAGTATCTCGGTGCCGATCGTCGCGATCCACGCGAAGGCGAGCGACTGGGTGAGGCCGGTCAGCACCAGCGGCATGGCGGCGGGCAGCAGGATGAAGCGGATGCGCTGCACCGTGCCGAAGCCGTAGATGCGGCCGACCTCCTCATAGCGCCTCTCCACCTGCGCGACGCCCGCATGGCTGTTGAGCATCGCCGGGAAGAAGGCGGACATGCTGACGACGATCAGCTCCGTGCCCTCGCCGACGCCGAACCAGAGGCCGATCAGCGGCAGCCAGCCGATCATCGGCACCTGCCGCAGCCCGTGAAGCAGCGGGCCGAGCAGCCGGTCGAGCGGCCGCCATATGCCCATCGCCACCCCGGTCGCCACGCCCAGCGGCGCGCCGATGAAGAGGCCGCCAAAGGCCCGGCCCAGCGTGGCGAGCATGTCGTTCAGCAAGGTGCCGTCGCGGATCAGCGCGGCGGCCGCCTGCCCGACCGCGCCCGGCGGGGCGAAGGTGGAAATATGGGCCGTGGCCTGCCATTGCCACCAGAGCAGCAGCAGCACAGGCGCGGCGAGGCCGATGGCGAACCGCACCGGCGCGCGGGAAAGGGAAAGCAGGCCGGTCATGCGGTCCTCCACCGGGTGGCGCGACGCTCGATGGCGCGGGCGCCCCGGTCGAGCAGGAAGCCGATCAGCCCGCTGACCACCACGCCCGCCAGCACCACGTCGATCCGGAAGAGCTGGCGGCCCATTTCCATCATCTGGCCGATACCGCTGTCGGCGGCGAGCAGCTCGGCCGCGATCAGCACGACCCAGGCGCGGGTCAGCGCGACGCGCAGGCCGGTCAGCACCGCGGGCACCGTCGCGGGCAGCAATATGCGCCGGACCAGATCGGGCAGGCGCGTGCGATAGACGCGCGCGACCTCGAACCATGCCCTGGGCACGCCGCGTATGCCGTCGAAGGTGGCGAGCGCCACCGGGAAGAAGGCGGCGATGGCCACCACCGCGATCTTGAACGGCTCGTCGATGCCGAGGAACAGCACCATCATCGGCACGAAGGCGATCACCGGCACCTGCCACAAGGTCAGGAACAGCGGGGACAGCGCCGTTTCGGCAAGGCGGGACAGGGCGATGAGCGAACCGAAGGCAAGGCCCGCCACGGCGCCGATGGCAAAGCCGATCAGCAGCCGCCAGAGGCTGTCGCCGATATGCGCCTGCAATTCGCCCGATGCGGTCATCGCGGCGAGCGAGCGGGCGACCTCGCTCGGCGGCACCAGCACCTGCGCGGGGAAAAGCCCGGTGAGGCAGGCCGCCTGCCACAGCGCGAGAAGCGCGAGCGGCGGCAGCATCACCCCCGGCGAAAAGCGCCTGCCCGCGCCCGCCGGCGTGGAAAGGGGACGGCTCGCCATCAGCTCTTGCCCCCCGCCTGCGCGGGCGCGGCGGCGGTTGCGGATTGCCCCGCCCAGAAACCCTCCAGCTTCAGGTCGCGCAGCGCCTGCTTCACGAAGCGGTCGTCGAGCAGGGCGTCGGCATCCACTTTAGAGCGGATCAGGCCGCGATCGAACGCATAGTCGGCGACGGAGTGATAATGGGTGCGCACCGCCGGGCTGAACAGCGGCGAGAAGCGCTCCTTCCACGGTATGCCGGAATGGGCGTAATCCTTGTCGACGATCTCTTCCGGCAGCGCGCCGCGCGCCGCATTGCGGACGACCTCGGCGCGGTTGTCCTCGTCCGACGACCAGGCGGCGGCACGGACGAACGCCTCCACGACCAGCTGCGTCAGTTCGGGATTCTCATCGACGAAGCCTTTCCGCGCGAACAGCTCGGCGCGCATCTTCCAGTCGGCGGGGGCCTCCTTGGTCGACCAGATCACGCGGCCGATCCCGCGCTGTTCGACCAGCAGCCCGTCGGACAGCAGCACTGCCGCATCCACGCTGCCCGATTCGAGCGCGGCCGGGGTGGCGGACGGGTTGATGTTGACGATCCTGAAATCGCCCAGCTTCAGGCCGTTGGCGTCGAGCAGCTTGGAAAAGGGCAATTCCCACGGACGGCCGCGATGCAGCGCGATCTTCTTGCCCTTGAGGTCGGCAATGCCCCGCGCCGTCAGCCCCTTGCGGACCACCAGATAGACCTCCTGCCCCTGCCCGACCGGCGCGACGATGCGCAGCGGCACGCCGCCCGCCACCGCGATGATCGCGGGGAAATCGCCATAGGCGGCGAAATCGATGCGCTTGCCGGAAAAGCCCTCGTTGATCAGCGGCCCGCCGACCGCCGTGGGCACCGGCGTGAAGTTCAGCGCGACGCCCTTCTGCGCCAGCTGCTCCTTCAGCCAGCCCTGCTGGATGACCACGCCGGTCAGGCCGTTGAACACCTGCTCGCCCTTGTAGGGATAGGCGATGGAGGCGATGGTGACGCTCCGCGCCGGGCCGGTCTGACCGTCCTCCCCGGCCGGATTGCAGGCGGAAAGCGCGGCGCCCGCGACCAGCGACATGACGAGCGCGACGGCCCGGCGCCAGCGCGCCGCGATGCTGATCCGGGGAGGAAGGGAATACTCAACTGTCACTGTCCGGCTCCGTATCTGTCGCCTGTCTGGCATGAGGCTGGAAACGATCCCTTCCGGCGTTGCATGTCGCGTGCCAAATGGCGCGATCGCCGGAAACGCGCCTCGCCCGCGCCGGGAAAACGGAAAAACTGGTGAAATCTCAGCAGCGCGGCGGCGCGACTGTTCAAAATGAAACGCTTCGGGGCCGGGATGCGACCGCGGACTGCGGGCATGCGGCGCGCACCTCTTCTGGCATGGCCCTTGCTCTGCCGGCGCAAGGACATAATCTCCCTGTCGGACGGCGTCTTTCCATGGCGCAAGGATGGGCAGGACGATCAAGGAGCGACGAGATGCCGGGACATGGTGGGGGGATCGGGCGGCCGCCCCGGCTCGAAAATATCTGGATGATGCGCTGCCCGGTGCCCGCCGCCTCCGGCGTCGCCTATCGGCTGGGCTGGATGGACGAAGCCTTCGGCCGCAACGGCATCGGGGTGAAGCGGGTGATCGAGGACGGCCTCAACCTCGTCGAGCATGACCCGGAGGAACGCGACCGCCATCTGTTCCGCGAGGGCGGCAACATCCAGGCGCTGGCCGGGCGCGCGCTCGGCATACCCACGCGGGTGATCGGGCTGGCCTGGATCGACGAACGGCAGGCGATCATGGTGCGCCCCGACATGCAGGTGCTGGACCCGCGCGACCTCAAGGGCCTGCGCTTCGGCCTGCCCGGCTATGCACGCAGCCGGGGCGAAAGCATCGCGCGCGGCATGTCGCTGCACGGCATACAGAGCGCGCTGGCGCTGGGCGGGCTGACGCTGGAGGATATCGATCTGGTCGAGGTGCCCGCACCCCCGCGCGAGCAACCGAGCCGGGAAGGCATGCGCCGCCTGTGGCTGGGCCTCGAATGGCTGGCCGCCGGCCGGGTGGACGCGGTCTATGTCAAGGGAAGCGCGGCGGCGGAGGCGGCGTCGCGCCTGGGGCTGGCGGTGGCGATCGATCTCGACGCCTATCCCAGCCGCCTCGCGCGGATCAACAACGGCACGCCGCGCCCGATCACCGTGCACCAGCACATGCTGGACGAGCATCGCGATCTCGTGGAATGCTTTCTGGAACAGAGCCTGCGCGCGGCGGACTGGGCGGCGCTCAACCCGGTGGAGCTGAAGCCGATCATCGCGCATGAGACGCTGTCCGGCATAGAGGGCGTGGACGCGGCCTATCGCAACAATTTCCGCCGCTCCCTCCACCCCGACCTGTCCGAGGACCGGATAGAGATGCTGCGCGTGCAGGCCGGCTTCCTGTGGGTGCACGGATTTCTGGAGGCGCCCGTCGACATCGACCGCTGGATCTGCCGCGAACCTCTCGACGCGGTGATGAAGCGGCGGGCCGATGCGGTGAATTCGCAACAGCATTCCTGCTGAATATCGCGCACCCTCTCGCTCCGCTCCATTCGGAAGGCCCGCATATGCGGGCTTTTTCATTCTGGCATGGCTCTTGCGATCCTTTCTCCCGCGAACAATCCCGATGGAGAAGATGGCATGGCCTCACCCACCCGCCCTGATGAAATCTGGTTCACCCGCTGTCCGGTGCCGACCGCGACGGGCATCGCCTACAAGCTGGGCTGGCTGACCGAGGCGTTCGAGGGCGACGGCATCGCGCTGCGCACCTTGCAGGAATCCGGCTCGGAACTGGGCCGCCATCATTACGACCATCGCCTGCCCACGCTGATCCGCGAAGGCGGCAACATGCTCGCCATCGCCGCCCGCGCGCAAGGGGAGCCGACCAGGCTGGTCGGGCTGACCTGGATCGAGGAAAGCCAGCTCATCCTCGCCCGTCCCGACAGCGGGATAGGGTCCGCCGCCGATCTCAAGGGCAAGCGGCTGGCGCTGCCGGGCTGGAGCCATAACGACATCCCCAGCCATGTGCGCGGCACCAGCATCGCGCGCGGCATGGCGCTCGCCGGGTACAAGGGCGCGCTGGCCTCGGCCGGGCTGACCTTCGACGATGTCGAGTTGGTGGAGACCGAGGACCGCCTGCGCAATATCGGCGGTTCGGGCCGCGATCTGCTGCCGCGCGGGGAGAAGCAGCGCAGCGGCGTCGGGCGGCTGTGGCCGATCGAGGCGCTGGTCAATGGCGCTGTCGACGCCATCTATGTGAAGGGGGCCGCCGCGCTCGATCAGGCGCGGGAAAACGGCCTTGTCGTTGCGATCGACCTCGACGCCCTTCCCGACCGGCGCTTCCGCGTCAACAACGGCACGCCGCGCCCGATCACCGTCCATCAAAGCCTGATCGACGATCATTTCGACCTGCTGGTCCGCTTCCTCGCCGTCACGCTGCGCGCAGCGGACTGGGTGGCGCGGCAGCCCAACCGCCTGCGCGAGATACTGGAATATGAAACCGAGGGCAGCGCGGATGCGGTCGATCGCGCCTATGCCCATCTGCACGAGGGGCTGCACCCCACGCTCGACGCCGAACGGCTGGCGCTGTTCGACCAGCAGAAGAAATTCCTGTTCACCCACGGCTTCCTCGATGCCGATTTCGATCTGGCGGACTGGATCGATCCCCGCCCGCTAGAAGCCGCCCGCGCGCTCAATGCGCAGACGGCCCAATCCTCCACCGTTCCAGCCTGAAAGGGAATTGCCATGACTGATATCCCCGGTCTTTCCAAGGACGCCATCCAGTTCGTCGCCAATGCCGAAAAGGACGCCCGCAAGGCGTTCCGCCTGCTGCGCGAAACCCACACCATCTCGGCCAGCGGCACGCTGGGCTTCGCGCTGCGCATTCCGGGCGAGGACAAGATCGTCACGCTCAGCTATGCCGGGCTGTGGGAGGACGACCCCGACCAGCCGCGCACCAGCGTCCTCGATTTCGACGGCCGCCTCTATTGGGGCGAGCAGGCGGGCGGCGAGGCGCGCTATCTGAAGCTGTTCCGCAAATATCCCGATTTCCGCGCGATCAGCCATGTACATACGCCGCATCTGGGCGCCTACTCGCAGGCGCATTCGGAACTGCCCCTGCTCTATGTGCCCAACCGCCGCTTCCGCTTCACCGCGCAGCTGCCGGTCTACATCAACCGCCGCCAGCCGGAGCCGGACTTCATCCTCGACGCGATCGAGGCCGACCGCGAGGTGCCCGGCATCGTCGAGGCGAACGGCGGCGCGACCATCTGGAGCTGGAAGGGGCTGCGCGACCTCGTCAACACCATCGTCCTGCTGGAGGAAGGCGCGCGCTTCCAGGTGCTCGCCGCCGCGCTGGGCGGGTCGAAGCCCTTCGGCCCCGGCGTGCTGGAGCAGCAGTGGAAGATGGGCAAGCTGGTGCCGCCCAATGCCCGCGTGGACGATGACGGCACCATCCACTTGCCCGAAACCGCCGCCGCCGAGGCCGCGGAATAATTGCCGGGGCGGGCGCCGGACCTTCCCGGCGGCCCGCCCGGCATCCCATGGCCTGTTCCACGGAGCGATCCTCGATGACGACGACGAAGCGCCAGCTTGCCCTTGCCGTTTTCCTGACCCGCCACGGCCACCATCCCGGCGCGTGGCGCCAGCCGCAGTCCGCCGACACCGGCCTTCCCGATTTCCGCTATTGGGCCGATCTGGTCCGCACCGCCGAGCGTGGCAAGCTCGACGCAGCCTTCTTCGCGGACTTCGTCGGGCAAAGCGGCGACAGCACCAGGGGCATCGACCGGCGCCACGCCTTTCTCGATTTCGAGCCGCTGACGGTGACGGCCGCATTGGCCGGCATCACCAGCCATATCGGCCTCGTCGCCACGGTGAACACCAATTTCGAGCAGCCCTATGCGCTCGCCCGCCGCTTCGCCTCGCTCGATCATATCAGCGGCGGGCGGATCGGCTGGAACATCGTGTCCTCGCTGGCCGACGGCGCCGCGCGCAGCTTCGGCGTCGATCAACCGCTCACCCATAAGGAACGCTATGCCCGCGCCGACGAGTTCGTCGCGCTGGCCAAGGCGCTGTGGGACAGCTGGGAGGACGATGCGTTCGACCGCGCCGATCGCGCGAACGGCATCTATCTCGATGCCGGCGCGGTGCACCCCGTCCACCATGACGGGCCCTATTATCACCTCGATTCGGTGCTCGACATGCCGCGCCCGATCCAGGGCTATCCGGTGTTCGCGCAGGCGGGCAATTCGGAGGTCGGGCGCGATTTCGCCGCGCGCCATGCCGAGATGATCTACGCAGCCGCGCAATTCATCGAGGATGCGCAGGCCTTCTATGCCGACGTGAAGGCGCGCGCCGCCGCCCATGGGCGCGATCCCGACACGCTCAAGGTGATGCCGGGCCTGTCCTACACCATCGGCTCCAGCCTTCAGGAGGCGCAGGACCGGTTCGGCGCGCTGGAGGAAGCGGTCGATTTTTCCGGCGACCTCAACCTGATGGGGCAGGACGTCAGCGGCTATCCGCTCGACGGCCCGCTGCCCGACCTGCCGGAGCCGGAAAACGGCAAGGGCCGCTGGCGTCAACTGACGGCGCTGGCGCGGCGGGAGAACCTTACCATCCGCCAGCTCTTCCTGCGCTTCAACGCGGTGCGCGGGCATCGGGTGGTGCTGGGCACGGCGGTCGATGTCGCCGACCAGATACAGGACTGGTTCGAGCGCGACGCCGCCGACGGCTTCAACCTCATCCCGCCGCTGCTGCCCGGATCGCTGACCGATTTCGTCGATCAGGTGGTGCCGGAACTGCAACGGCGCGGGATCTTCCGCACCGACTATGAAGGCACGACGCTGCGCGACCATCTACGCCTGCCGCGTCCCGCCAACCCCAACCGGCGGCGGACCACGCCGCAGCCGCTCGAAGAAGCCGCGCTTTAGAAGCGGCCTGCCCCATCCCTTTCCTTGCCGAGGAGATCACCATGTCCGAACCGCTCGACACCCTCTGGTACACACGCTGCCCCGTTCCCACCGGCCTTGGCATCGCCATCCAGCAGGGCTGGCTGGAGGAAGCCTTTCGGCGGCAGGGCACGAAGCTGTCCTCGTTGCTCGAATCCGACGATTTTTCGAAACGCGAATCCCATTTCTCCCACACGGTGCGCAATTCGGTGCGCCATGGCGGCAACATCCCGGCGATCAGCGCCAGGGCGCGCGGGCGCGACACGCGGGTGATCGGCCTGTCCTGGGCGGACGAGACGCAGCTCATCCTCGCCCGCCCGGAGTCCGGCATCGCCAGCGTGCGCGACCTCAAGGGCCGCCGCTTCGGCCTGCCCAACTGGAAGAGCGTCGAGATCGACTTCAGCCGGGCGCAGGCGCTGCGCGGGCTGGAAAACGCGCTGCGGCTCGAAGGACTGGAGGTGTCCGACGTGGAGCTGGTCGATCAGGACATAGAGACGCATTACAGCGAAGGGCAGGCGGTGAATATCGGCGGCACGCTGAGCTGGCAGGGCCGCACCACCAGCCGGGCGCGCGCCAATAACCTCGAACTCATCGCGCTGCTGCGCGGCGAGGTGGACGCGATCTTCCTCAAGGGCGTGCACGGCGCGCAGGCGGCGCATCAATTCGGCCTCACCACGGTGATCGACACCGGCGCGCATCCCGACCCTCTCGTCCGCGCGAACAACGGCACGCCGCGCACGCTGGCGGTGGACGGGCATCTGCTCGACCATCATTTCGACGCCGCCGTCACCATCGTCGAGCAGGTGTTGCGCGCGGAAAGCTGGGCGCAGGATCACCCGTCAGAGGTGCGCCGCTATCTCGCCCGCGAAACCAACAGCAGCGAATATTGGGTCAGCGTCGCCTATGGCGAGGATGCGCAGACGCGGCTGCGCACCGACCTTTCCGAAGCGTCGGTCGTGGGCATTCAGGATTTCGCCGATTTCCTCCACCGCCGGGGCTTCATCCCGCAGCGCGTCGACATCGGCGAGTGGATCGACGCCCGCCCGCTGGAGGCGGCGCGCGCGCTCGTCGCGGCATGACGCAGGCGCGCCTCCCCCCGCTGCGCGGCAGCCCGCTGCTCCGCTGTCTCGCCATCTATGGCGAGATGCCGTGGCGGTTCACGGCGACCGCGCTGATGCTGGCGGGCGTCAATATCGCGCTGGTCGGGCAGCAGGTGCTGGTCGGCCATGCGGTGCAGGAGGCGCAGGCGGGCAAGCTCGTCACCGTCGAGGCGGCGGGCGGGCTGGATTATGGCCGCGTCTGGTTCTGGATCGGCATCCTGCTCGCGCTGTCGCTGGCGCGGGCGGTGGTGCAATATGGCGCGGGGCTGCTGTCCCTCGCCATCGGCCAGCAATTGCTGACGATATTGCGCGAGCGCATATTGGTGCAGGTGCAGCGGCTCGACCTCGCCTATCACTGGCGGCACGGCGTAGGCGAGATGGTGACGCGGATGACGCGCGACGCCGACAAGGTGCGCGACGCGCTCATCAACTTCTGGCGGCAGATCTTCGAAACCGGCCTGATCGTCCTCATCTCGCTGGGCCTGCTGTTCTTCTATTCGCCCTGGCTGGCGGCGGTTCCGCTCGCGCTGCTGCTGCTCGGCATCGCGTTGTTGAGCGCGGAGGCGGACGCGCTGGTCGCGCTCGACCGCCGCATCGGCGACGCCTATGACGCGGTGACGCAGGACCTGTCCGAAGGGGTGAACGGCGTGCGCGTGATCAAGGCGTTCGCGCTGGGCGACGCGCGCACGCGGCGCTTCCGCCACCATGTCGACGTCTTCCGGCGCGAGGCGCGCGCGGCCATCGTCCATGCGTCGCGGCGGGTTCCGCTGCCGCAGACGATCATCGCGCTCGGCCATGCCTGGGTGCTGGGCTTCGGCGCTTGGATGGTCGGCCGGGGCGAGCTGACGCTGGGCGCGCTCGTCGCCGCGCTGCTGGTGGTCAATACGCTGGTGCTGCGCATCGAGGGCATAGGGCGGCTGTTGCAGGTCATCGCCGACGCCCGCGCCTCGGCCGCGCGCATCTGGGAGGTGCTGGACGCCGAACCGGCCATCGTCTCCGGCGGAAAAGTGCCGCCGGAAGGGCCGCTGGGCTTTCGCCTGTCCCATGTCTCCGCCTCCCCGCTGGGCGACGGCGCGGCGGTGCTGCACGACATCGGCCTGACCGTCCAGCCGGGAGAGGTCGTCGCGCTGGTCGGCGCGACCGGATCGGGCAAGAGCATCCTCACCGCGCTGCTGCCGCGCCTCGTCGATGTGGACAAGGGCAGGCTGGAAATCGGCTCGGACGCGGCGGGCTGGCACGACGTGCGCGATCTCAACCTCAGCCAGCTGCGGCGGCAAGTGCATGTGCTGCCGCAGGAAAGCTTCCTCTTTTCCGACAGCCTCGCCGCCAATCTGCGCCTCGCCGCGCCGGACGCGAGCGACGCCGAGCTGGAGCGCGCGCTGGACATGGCCGCCGCCGGGGAAGTGCTGGCCCGGCTGAGCGACGGCCTCGACACGCGGATGGGCGACCGGGGCGTGACCCTGTCCGGCGGCCAGCGCCAGCGCATCTGCCTAGCCCGCGCGCTGCTGGCCGATGCCGACATCCTGGTGCTGGACGACGCGACCAGCGCGCTCGACGCCGCGACGGAGCGGCGCGCGATCGACAATATCCGCCGCCTGCGCCGCGAAAGCGCGCGGCCGCTGACCATGCTGATCGTGTCGAGCCGCCTGTCCACCACGCTCGCCGCCGACCGGGTGCTGGTGCTGTCCGCCGGGCAGATCGTGGCCGAGGGCACCCATGCCACGCTCGCCGCGACCAATCCCGCCTATCGCGCGCTTATGGGTATCTGACGATGAACGCATTCCGGGGGGATACGGCCCTTTCCGACATAGAGCTTGAGGAAAAGCTGGCGAAGAAGGCGCTGAACCGGGGCATGGTCGGCCGCCTGCTGCCGCTGGTCGCGCCGATCCGCGCGCAGATCGCGGCGGTAGTTTCCATCGAGATCGTGCAGGTGCTGGTGATCTTCGCCCGGCCGCTGCTGATCGGCCTCGTCATCGACCGGGGGCTGCGCCATGCGCAGGGCGGGATCGACCTGCCGCTGATCCTCTGGGCCTGTATCGGGCTGGCGGCGACATGGGGCGGGCGCTTCGCGCTCGGCGGTCTGTCGCACTATTTCGCGGGCGTCGCGGCGATCCGCCTGCTCAACGACCTGCGCGCGCGCGTCTTCGCCCATGTCCAGACGCTCAGCGTCGGCTATTTCGACCGCACCCGCGCCGGGCGCATCATCGCCCGCGCCGACCGCGACGTGGACATGCTGGAGCCGCTGCTGATCCAGGGGCCGCCGGAATTCCTTTCGGCGGTGCTGCGCCTGTGCCTGTCGGGCCTGCTGCTCTGGCTGCTCGCGCCCGCGCTGCTGCTGGGGCTGGCGGCCATCGTGCCGGTGCTGATCGTCGCGACCATTCTCTTCAAGCGGATCGCGCAGCGCAGCTGGGCCAGGGTGGCGGAAAACCGCAGCCGCTTCACCGCGCATCTGGTGGAGACGGTGGCCGCCGTGCGGCTGATCAAGCAGGCCGGGCGCGAAAAGGAGAATCTGGCGCGCTACAAGGGGCTGCTCGACGATTTCAACACCTCGCTGATCCGGGGGACGGCGCGGTCGGGCTGGTTCGCGCCGTTCACCGGCCTGCTGACCACCGCCGGCATCGCGCTCATCCTGCTGATCGGCGGGCGCGGCATCGCGCTCGGCACGCTGACGCTGGGCGAGCTGGCGCAGAGCCTGTTCTACGTGTTCCTGTTCCTCGCGCCGTTGCAGGAGTTCAGCGACCTGTTCGAGCGCTTCGCCAACGGCACCGCCTGCGCGCAGCGGATCTTCCTGCTGCTCGATACCGAGCCGGACATTCGCGACCGCCCCGATGCGGTGGCCCTGCCCCGGTTGCGCGGCGAGATAGAGTTTCGCGACGTGCGCTTCGGCTATCTGCCCGGCAAGCCGGTCATCCACGGCCTCGACCTCACCATCGCGCCGGGCGAGGTGCTGGCGATCGTCGGCCCCACCGGCCACGGCAAGAGCACGCTGGTGCAGCTGCTGACGCGTTTCTATGATGTGGATTCGGGCGCGGTGCTGATCGACGGCCACGACATCCGCGCCATTTCCGAGGCCAGCCTGCGGCGGCAGGTGGGCGTGGTGTTGCAGGACAATGTGCTGTTCGGCGGCACGGTGCTCGACAATCTCCGCCTCGCAAGGCCCGAGGCGAGCGACGAAGAGCTGATCGCCGCCGCCCGCGTCATCGGCGCGCATGAGGTGTTGGAGGCGCTGCCGCACGGCTATCACTCGCAGGTCGGCGCGCTGGGCGCGCAGCTGAGCCAGGGGCAGCGGCAGCTCGTCTGCCTGGTGCGCGCCTATCTTGCCGACCCGGCGGTGCTGGTGCTGGACGAGGCGACCTCCGCCGTCGACGTCAGCACGGAGCGGCGCATTCAGGAGGCGCTGCGCGTGGTGTGCGAAGGGCGCACCTCGGTGGTGATCGCCCACCGCCTCGCGACGATCCGGCAGGCGGACAGGATCGCGGTCATCCGCGACGGCGGCATCGTGGAGATCGGTGCCCATGACGCGCTGATGGCGCGGGGCGGCCACTATGCCGCGCTCTACGAAGCCTATCTCTCGTCGAGCGGAACCGGCGAGGACGAGGCGCGGCAACCCGCCCTCTGACGCGGCGGGACAACCCGTCGCAGCCGGACGCGGACAAGCAGGATTATCTGCCGCCCCAATTAATCTACCATTTCAATTGACAATGAAAGGGCGCATAGTCGGGCCGTCGAACCATGGAGGGTAGAATGGCCGTCTCGCGCAAGAGGGAAGAGATGGAAAGGAAGCCGCTGGACCTCGCCCGGACCGTGCTGTCGCTGGATCCGGACGATACCGCCATACCGGCCATCCGCGCGCGCGCGTTCGTCTTTTCCGACCCGCGCTCGCGCGCGCTCGTGCCGCTGGTCGAACGGGCGGCGCCCAGCGACGCGACGGTCCTCGTCATCGGGGAAACGGGCACGGGCAAGGAACTGGTGGCGCGCTATGTGCATGCGCTGAGCGACCGGTCGAAGGGGCCGTTCGTCGCGGTCAATTGCGGCGCCTTTTCCGAAACGATGATCGAGGCGGAGCTGTTCGGCCATGAACGGGGCGCCTTCACCGGCGCGACCGAAAGCCGTGCGGGCTGGTTCGAGGCGGCCAATGGCGGCACCCTGTTCCTCGACGAGATCGGCGACCTGCCGCTGGGCCTTCAGGTCAAGCTGCTGCGCGTGTTGCAGGAACGGGAAGTGGTGCGCGTGGGCGCGCGCAAGCCCATCCCGCTCGATGTGCGGCTGATCGCGGCGACCAATATCGATCTGGCCAAGGCGGTGAGCGCGGGCCGGTTCCGCGAGGACCTCTTCTATCGCCTTCAGGTCGTGCCGATCCCGATCCTGCCGCTGCGCGAACGCCGGGCGGACATATTGCCGCTCGCCCGTCATTTCCTCGAACTCTACGGCTCGCGCATGTCGGCGGCCCGGCTGGACCTGAGCCCGGCGGCCGAAGAGGCGCTGTTCGCCTATGGCTGGCCGGGCAATATCCGCGAGCTGGAAAACGCGATCCACCGCGCGACCCTGACCTGCCATGACGGCCTGATCGAGCCTGCCGATCTGGCGCTGGGGCCGCTCGGCCTGACCGGCGGCGGCCTTGCGGCAGCGTCCGTCGGCCGGGGCGACGGGCCGGGGGAAGCAGCAGGCGCGCCCGGTCTGGAGGAAGAGCTGGCCGCCGTCATGAACCGCCTGCTGGCGGAGGGGCATGACGCCCTGCTCGACCGGACGGTGGAGCATCTGGTACGGCTGGCCTATCAGCGTCACAACGGCAACCAGATCCGCACCGCGGCCGCGCTGGGCATTACCCGCAACGTGCTGCGCACCTATCTCAAGAATTTCGGGATGCTCTGAGCACCACGCCAACGGCGCGCGAAAAGCGGCATGGTCTGCCAGTCGATGAAGCGGGCGGCCGGCGTCCACGGATCATCCAGATACATCAGCCGTTCTGTCCTGACGGCAGCGGTGCAGGCCACCATCATCCCTCCTTCCGGGCGGACATCTCCGCGTCAAGGCAATGCGCGCCAGCGCCGTCGAGCCATTGTTTCATGCGCTTGCGCAACTCCGCACGTCAATGCGTCGACGGAATCCGGTCAACGCCAGGTTCGGTCGAGCCGCCAACGTCGCGGTCTCGAATGCGGCCGCGACGCTGCAAGGCCGGGCCTCGCCTCAGAACTGGATGCGCGCGATGCTTTCCGGGGCGCCCTTGGGATCGGCCTCGCCGTTCTTGATGCTGACATAGAGCGAGTTGCGCTGCGCATCGAGCGCGAAGCTGTTCGGATGCGTGGGCAGCGGGATGGTCTGCAACAAGGCGTAGCTGCGGCTGTCATACACGCCCACATTCCCTGCCGCGCGGTTGGTCACGTAGAGGCGCTGGCGCTGCGCGTCGAGCAAAATGCCCATCGGACCCGCATCGGTGGGAATGCTGTGGAGTTGCTTGCCGCTGTTGGCGTCGAACACGGCGATGCGGTTGCCGGGATGCCGGGACTGGAAGCCGGGGATGCTCCTGGTCTGGAAGTTGCGGATCATCTCCAGCCCCTGATCGGTGACGAACAGGCGCTGCGACGCCGGGTCGAAGGCGATGTTCAGCGGCTGCTCGGCCTCGGTCTTGACGCGACTGGCGATTTCCAGCGTGCGCGTATCGATGGTGATCAGCTCACCCAGCAGGTTGGTGACGAACAGGCGCTGCCCGGCCGGATCGAAGGTCATTCCCGGCGCCTTCGCCTTGCCCAGGCCGGGGATGACCTTGTCCACCTTGAGCGTCTCGGTGTTCACAACATAGAGTACGCTGTCATCCGAATGGCCCTGCAGGAACAGGCGCTTGCCTGCAGGATCGACCGCCAGCTCGCGCAGGTCGCGAGGGTAGCGTTCCTTGCCGTCCTCGCCCTTCACCTTCTCTTCGAGCTGGACCACGCCGACCACGCGGTTGTTCACGATGTCCACCACCGTGACCGAAAGGTCCACCGTATTGCCCACATAGAGGCGGCCGCCGGCATCATCCAGCGTCACGCCGAAGGCCTTGCGCTCCAGCGGGATCTCGCGCTCCACCGCCAGGGTCTGCGGGTTCAGGCGCAGGATCTTCGGCGCATCGGCATCCGCGCCGAAGCCGCCCGAAGAGGCGACGAACACCGCATTCTGGCGCGGGCTGTAGGCCAGCTCATACAGTCCCTTGGCAAGGGCCTTGCGCTCGACCTTGGCGGCCTCGCCAGTGGCGGCAACCGGACGGGCGGGAGCCGCGACCGGCTGCTGCGCGACGCCGGGGGCGGAGACGATCAGCGCCATGACGAGACAGGAGGCGGCGTTCAGGATTTTCATGACGATATTTCCCCTATTGGAGGATGACATAGTGCGTTCGCACCAATCACGACGACGCCTTATTACACATGATTTGCATTAGAAGATAACACATGCGGCGGCTTACCAGCACGGCCGTCAGAACCGGCGCGACAGGCTGATCATGAAGGTGCGCGGTTCGCCCGGCGTGGTGCGGGTCAGCGAGGCGGTCGGGAAATAGCGCTCGTTGAAGATGTTGCGCACATTGGCCTGCACCGACCATGCGCCGATCTTGTAATAGAGCGCCGCGTCCACCAGCACATAGCCGTCGAGCATGAACGGCGGCGCGCTGGCCGTGGCGGTGCTCGACGGGCGGTTGCTTTCATGATGCAGGCCCAGACCCGCGCCCAGATTGGCGAGCGCGCCGCTCTGGATCGTATAGCGCCCCCACAGGTTGACGATATGACGTGGCACGCTGCCCAGGCGCGAGCCCACCAGCAAGCGGCTGTCGGCGGTCACCTCGGCGTCGAGATAGGTATAGGCCGCCGTTAGGTCGAGGCCGGGCACGGGACGCCATGCGCCCTCCAGCTCGATGCCGCGTGTGCGCTGCTCGCCGGTCAGGACATAGGTGTTCGGCGGCGCATTGGGGGACAGGTCCGCCGTGGCGACATTCTCGCGGGTGAGCTGGAAGATCGTCGCCATGCCGGTCAGCGTCCCGTCCGGCCGCGCGACCTTGAGCCCGCCCTCATAGTTCACCCCGCGTTCGGGAGGCAGGGTGGAGCCGTCCGCAGACCGGTAGGAGCCCTGCGGGCTGAACGACTTGGCGAAGTTGAAATAGAGCGACACGGCATTGCTGAGCCCGAAGGTCAGGCCCGCGCGCGGGCTGAAGGCGGTGTCCGTCACCTTGGCGCCGAAAACGCCGCCGCTGCTGTTATGGCTGCTCGCCTTGTCCCAGCGTCCGCCGAGCGTGACGGTCAGCCACTCGCCCAGCTTCACATGGTCCTGAAGATAGAAGCCGCGCTGCTTGTTGATGCCGCCGGAGGTGGTGGAGGCGACGGCGGGGTCCGGGCCGCTGACGGTGCCGTAGACCGGCTCATAAAGGTCGAGATAATAAGGCCCGCCGTCGAACAGGTTGGACTGGTCATATTTCTTGCGGCCATAATCGATGCCCGCCAGCACATAATGGTTGAGCGGCCCGGTGTCGAAGCGCGCGCTCAGATTGCTGTCGGCGCGGAAATAGGTGCCGTTCTCATTGAACGGGCCGTAATAGAAGCGCGCGACCTGGCGATAGTCCGAGGAGATGCTGCTGACGAACAGCCAGTGATCCCAGCTGTTGTGGAAATCCTGATAGCGCACCGACTGGTGGAAGGAGATCGCGTCGCTGAACTTGTGGTCGAGCACATAGCCCAAAGTCCAGTAATCATTCTTCTGGATCGCCGGATATTCGGTGTCGTTGATCGACAGCTTGATCGAGATATCGCCATTGGGGTTGGGCAGGGCAGTGCCATAGGCGGTCGTCGGCGACCAGGGATTGACCTTGTCGTCGACATAGCGGCCGAGCAGAGTCAGGCTGGTGTCGGGCGACGGCTTCCATGTCAGCGAGGGCGCGATGAAGATGCGCCGCTGGCCCGACCCGTGGACGAAGAAATCCTGATCGCGAAACACCGCGCTGATCCGCCCCAGCAAAGTGCCGTCTGCGGTGATCGGCGAATTGGCGTCGATCTGCGCCTCGAACAGATCATAGGAGCCGCCCGCGACCGAGACGTCGACGAAGGCTTCCTCCTGCGGGCGCTTGCTGACGAGATTGACGATGCCGGAAAGGGGGCCTTGGCCGAACAGGCCGGAGGCGGGACCTTTCACCACCTCGACGCGTTCCAGCCCCGCCAGTTCGGTGGTGGCGTAGTTGACGCCGGGATCGTCGAGCAGCCCGTCGAGATAGGTCGCGCCCGCAGAGGCGCTGAAGCCGCGAATGTTGAACCCGTCGAAAAAGCCATAGGTGTTGTTGCGCGACACGCCCGCGACGTTGAACAGCGCATCGCCGAGGCGACGCACGCCCTGAAGATCGAGCGTCTCCTTCGAGATGATCGAGATTGCCTGGCTGTTTTCGAGGATCGGGATGTCGGCCTTGGCGGCCATCGCGGTATCCTTGGCGAGATGGCCGGTGACGATGATGGTGCCGCGCCTGGCCTCTGCCTCCTCCGCCGCACTGTTTTCTGCGGCTTCATTCGCGGCGGCAAGGGCGGCGGTCGGAGCGGAAAACAGGGCGATGCCCATGGCGAAAGATGCAGCTGAAGCGCGGAACATGTCTATCCCCTTATGTGAATAGGGGGCGTCTATCTCTATTGCAATCAAGACGCAATAGCTTTTATTTGGAGGACACTTCAGCAGGAAATAGCGCGCCCTCAGGCATTGTGAGCCAGCGGTTATCGGGGTTTTGATCGCGATTTATCGGCGCTATGGATCACTGGCGGCACCAATGGGGCAGCTTCGCCGCATTTCCGGCGACGACCGCAGCCGATCGGTGCCCGCTCGAAGGGCCCGCAAACTGACAAGCACGCCTGTCGGGGAAAGGCTCCTCTGGCATTCCCAAGGCCGATCTCCGAAGAGCTACGCCCCGCCGAGGATCTCGAACAGGGCCGCCGCGCCCATGCCGCCGCCCACGCACATCGTGACCACCCCCAGCTTCGCCCCCCGTCGCTGCCCCTCGATGAGCAGGTGGCCGGTCATGCGCGCGCCGGACATGCCATAGGGATGGCCTATGGAAATCGCCCCGCCGTCGACATTGAAGATATCGGGATCGATGCCGAGCGTGTCCCGGCAATAGAGCGCCTGGACGGCGAAGGCTTCGTTCAGTTCCCACAGGTCGATATCCCCGACCGTCAGGCCATGGCGGGCAAGCAGCTTCGGCACCGCAAAGACCGGGCCGATGCCCATTTCGTCCGGCTCGCAACCGGCGATCGCGAAGCCGTGGAAGAGGCCCAGCGGCTGCAAGCCCTGGCTTTGCGCCAGCCCGGCCTCCATCAGCACACAGGCGCTCGCCCCGTCGGAAAGCTGGCTGGAATTGCCTGCGGTGATCGATCCCTCCGGCCCGGTGACCGGCTTCAGCGACGCCAGCCCCTCCGCCGTGGTATCGGGCCGATTGCCCTCATCGTGCAGCAGCGTCACCGCCTCATGCGTGGACTCCGGCGCGTCGGTCGCGGGGAGCTCCTTGCTCGACGGGAGAGGCACGATCTCGGCATCGAAACGGCCCGCCGCCTGCGCGGTCGCCGTGCGCTGCTGGCTGGCGAGCGCATAGGCATCCTGCGCCTCGCGCCCGATGCCATAGCGGTCCGCCACATTCTGCGCGGTCTGGAGCATCGGCATATAGACGTTGCTCTGCTGAAGCGCGGGCGCATATTTGCGCCACTCGTTCGTCCGCGCGTTCTGCGCGAGCGAGATGGATTCCAGCCCGCCCGCCACCATGATGTCGGCTTCGCCGCACAGGATGCGCTGGGCCGCGATGGCGATCGCCTGCAAGCCGGATGCGCACATCCTGCTGACGGTGAGGCCGCTCACCGATACCGGCAGCCCGGCCATCAGGGCGGATTGCCGCGCGATATTGGCCCCCGTAGCGCCTTCGGGCCGTCCGCAGCCCAGCACGACATCCTCGATCCGTTCCTTCTCCACACCGGCGCGCAGCACCGCATGGCGGACGACATGCCCCCCAAGCAATGCGCCATGCGTGTCGTTGAAGGCGCCCTTATAGGCGCGCCCGATCGGCGTACGGGCCGTCGAGACGATAGCGACGCTCCGGCCCGTCACAGCCCCAGCACCCGCTCGGCCGTGCCGTGGAAAAAGGCTTCGAGGAATTCGTCCTTGAAGCCCAGTTCATGCCATTCCCTGAGCAGGCGCGGATAGGGAATACTGGGATAGTCGCTGCCGAACATCATCTTGTCCCTCAATCGTCCGCGCATGTCGCGGATGATCTGCTCGGGCAGATATTTGGGGCCCCAGCCCGACATCTCCCAAAAGACATTGGCCTTGTGCAGCGCGACCACGGTCGTCTCGTCGATCCACGGATAGCCTGGATGCGCCATGATGATCGTCAGGTCCGGGAAATCCGCCGCCAGCGCATCGATCGCGGCCGGATGGGCGTGGCGCGTCTTGGCGCCCATTCCGCCCGGCATCCCGGCGCCCATGCCGGTCATCCCGACGTCGATCATCACCGGCACCTTGAGCGCGCTGATTTCTTCGAACAGCGGATAATAGCGCACATCGTCGACGCTGAAATGCTGCATGATCGGATGGAAGTGGAAGCCGATCATGCCCAGATCGCGCACCGCATGCTTCGCCTCGTCGATGGCGGCCTGCCCCATGGCGGGCTCGACCGCGCCCCAGGCGGCGATCATGCAATCCCTGTTGCGGTCGCGCATCCCCGCGACATAGTCGTTCGAGCAGGGCGGCGTGTTGATCGTCGTCGTCAGGTCGAGCGCCACCAGACAGGCCTCGATGCCATTGTCGCGAAACTCCTGCGCGACGTCCTCCTCTTCCTTCCAGGTCCAGTCGCGCTTCCAATATTTGGCGAGCGCATCGACATAGGGGCCCTGGCAGTCGATCCATGTCCTGGTGTTGGGGTAGCAATGCAGATCGATAACGCGCATGACGGTCCTTTCTTAGAGTGATTTCGAAGCAAGTGGGTCACTTGCTGGCTTGGAAATCACGGCAAAAATCAGTGCCCGGTCCAGCGTGGGGGCCGGCGTTCCGCGAAGGCGCGGGGGCCTTCGATCGAATCCTCGCTCGTCCGGCGCAGCGTTTCGGTCGGATAGTCGAGGGCCATGGCGTCGCGCAGCGGCAGAGACAGCCCGCGCGCCACGCATTGCCGGATGGAGGCGATGGCGAGCGGCGCGCAGGCGACGATATCCGCCGCCCATTTCTCCGCCGTGGCGATCAGCTCGGCGGGCGCGACGACCTCGTTGACCAGCCCAAGTTCATAGGCGCGCCGCGCGCTCATCTCGCGCCCGGTCAGCAGATAGCCCATGGCGGCATGGCGCGGGATCGCGCGGGGCAGGCGGTGCACGCCCCCGGCAAAGGGCATGAGCCCGCGCCTCGGCTCCGGCAGCGCGAACCGCGCATCCTCGCTGGCGATGATGAGGTCGCACGCCAGAGCGATCTCGAACCCGCCGCCAAAGGCCACGCCGCGCACCGCCGCGATCAGCGGCTTGGGATATTCGAGGCGGTCGGTGAGCCTTGTCGTCCTTGCCCAGCGGCCGTCGATCACCGCCCGCTCCTCGCCGGTCAGGTCCGCCGCCAGTTCCTTGAGGTCGCGCCCCGCCGAAAAGGCCCGCTCGCCCGCGCCGGTCAGGATGATCACGCGGACCGCCTCATCCCCGGCCAGATGGTCGAGCGCCTCGCTCAGGGCGAGGTGCGCGGCGGAATCCATCGCGTTCATCCGCTCGGGCCGGTTGATCGTCAGCCGGGCGACCGGCCCGCTAATGTCCAGAAGAACAGGCTCGGTCATCAGCGCTTTCCGATTTCGCCCTTCAGGCGGGCGACCAGCGCCTTGAAGGCGGGCTGTTGCAGCGACGCCATCTGCTCCTCCGTCTCGCGCGCCAGCGCCCCGGCATGATCGGATGCCACCGCCATGCGCAGCGTCTCTTTCGCACGGATCAGCAGGTCGCGGGGCAGCGCCTCGGTGCGGCGGGCGAGCGCCAGCGCGCTGTCTAACAGGGTCCCGCCGGCGACCACCTCCTGAACGAGGCCGGCGGCGCGGGCTTCGTCGGCATTCAGCGCACGGTCGAGCAGCAGCATGCGCGCCGCCTCCGCCCAGCCGACCGCGCGCAGCAGCATCCAGCCATGGCCGCCGCCCGGATGCAGGCCGATCTTGAGGAAGCGGCAGTCGAAACGGGCGTCCTCCGCCGCCAGCCTGATGTCGCAGGCGAGCGCGAGGTTCATGCCCGCGCCGACGGCGATCCCGTTCACCGCCGCGATGGTCGGCAGCGCGCTGTCGGCGACGTCGATGAACGAGCGATAGACGAGATGGAGCGTTTCCGTCTCTCCCCCGGCGGCAGCCTCCAGATCGTCGAGATGCGCCCCGGCGCAGAAGGCGGGCGGCGCGCCGGTGATGACGATCGCGCTCGCCGCCGGATCGGCATTGGCCCGCGCCACGGCCTCGCTGATCTGGCGGCACAGCTCGCCCGACAGCAGGTTCCGACGCGTGGGATCATCGAGGACGATCAGCCGCGCGCCGCCATGGCTTTCCATGCGAACAAGGCTCATTGCGCGCTCACGCGCCCGGCGACGATGGCCGTCAGATCCTTCTTCGAAACCTTGCCGAAATTGCTGAGCGGAAACTCCTCGAAGCGCTCTATCCGTTCGGGATATTTGAACTTGGCCAGTTCGAACTGGCCGAGGAAATCGACCAGCTCGCCCAGTTCCAGCGAAGAGCCGTTGCGCAGCACGACGCAGGCGCAGTTCCGCTCCCCCAGCACCGGATCGGGCATCGGCACGCAGGCGACATTCTCGACCGCCGGATGCTGGAGGATCAGCTCCTCGATCTCCTCGGCGCTGATCTTCTCCGCGCCCCGGTTGATCAGGTCCTTCTTGCGCCCCTCGACCATATAGTTGCCGGAGGGATGCTGGCGCATCAGGTCGCCGGAGCGGTAGAAGCCGTCCGGGGTGAAGGCGCGGGCATTATGCTCCGGCGCGTCATAATAGCCCCGCAGCGTATAGGGGCCGCGGCAGCAAAGCTCGCCGACCTCGCCGAACGCCACCGGCTGGTCGTCCTCGCCGAGCAGCAGGATTTCGTCATCCTCGCAGATTTTCCGCCCGACCGTCTCCATCCGCACATCTTCGGGATCGTCGAGGCGGACGAACATCAGCAGCCCCTCGGCCATGCCGAAATTCTCCTGCACGGTGACATTGGGGAACACCCGCGCCGTGCGCCTGCGGATTTCCGGCTGCAACCGTTGACCGCCGCTCTGGATCACCCGCACGCTCGACAGGTCATATTGGCTCGCCAGCGGGCTTTCGGTCCAGCGGACGAGCAAGGCGGGCACGGCATGGATATGGGTGACGCCGAACCGCTCGATCAACGGGAAAATCTCTTCCGGTGCCGTGCTGGTATGCAGCAGCGTCGTCGCGCCGTTCAGGAGAAACCCCTGAAGCCCCGGACAGCCGAGCGGCAGATTATGCCCGATCGGCAGCACGTCGAGCAGCACGCTGTCCTTGTCGATACCGCAGACCGAGGCGGCCATGCGGCTGTTATAGGCATAGTCGTTATGGGTGCGCGGGATCAGCTTCGGGATGCCGGTGGTGCCGCCCGAAAGCAGGAACAGCGCGGGATCGGTCGGATCGATCGTAATAGCGTCCAGCGCCGACGGGTCGCCGGACGCCGGTTTCGCGATCAGCTCGGCGAGCGAGAAGAAGCCCTCCGGCGCGTCCCCGATCACGATGCCATATTTGAGGCAGGGCGCCTCGGCCCGGATGCGGACGATCATGTCGGTGAAGCTGAAATCGCGGTGCGCCACGGGTGAGAACACCGCCACCGCTTCGGCCGTCTTCACGAAGAAGCTGATTTCCCGGAAGCGGTGCGGCGGCAGCGCGAGCACGGGCATCACGCCGATCTTCTGCAAGGCGAAGTGCAGCACCGCGAACTCGATGACATTGGGCAGCTGAACCACCACCCGCTCCCCCGGACGGATGCCCAGTTCCAGCAGATTGAGCGCGAGATTGGTCGAGGCCGCGTCCAGTTCACTGAACGTCAGCGCCCGCTCGGTATCCCTGACGGCGATGCGATCGGTAAAGGCATCGCACCATATTTTGAACACCACGCGCAGCGGCTGGTCCCGCCAATAGCCCTTGGCGCGATAGCGGGCCGCGAATTCGGGGGGAAAGGGCGTGACGCCTCTCATCGGAAATCCTTTTCTGCTTGCGCGGCCTTCACGCCGCATCTTTCGATCAGTTGACGAAGCTGTACCCGCCGTCGATCACGATGGTCTGCCCGGTGGAGAAGGGCAGGCGGGTCGCCAGGGTGACGACGGCCTCGCCGACATCCTCGACGCGCGCGCAGCGCTTGAGCGGCGTCATCTTCGCCCGGCGTTCCATCAGCCGTTCGTAATTGTCGCCCAGCGTCCGCTCCATCCAGTCGCCTTCCAGCCAGCCCGGCGCCACCGCGTTCACCCGGATATTCGGCCCCAGCGCGCCCGCCATGGTCTGCGTCATCGAGATGATCGCCGCCTTGCTCGACGAATAGGGCAGCGGCTGCGGGCCGGGGCGCAGGCCGACGATGCTCGCCGTGTTCACGACATTCGCCTTCGGCATCGCCTTCAGCAGCCGGCAGGCATGCTTGGTGACGAGGAAAGTCCCCCGCACATTGACCGCGAAAACCCGGTCGAAATCCTCCACTTCCATCGTGTCGAACTTATGGGGCGGCACCTCGCTGGTGGTGCCCGCGTTGTTGACGAGCAGGTCCAGCTCGCCGCCGAACAGCGCCTCCGTCTCGGCGATCATCCGGCCGACGTCCGCTTCGTCGCTCACGTCCGCGCGAAATGCGGCCGCACGGACGGCGCCGGCTTCCTTGACCCTGGCCAGCGTTTCAAGGGCCGCGCCTTCGCTTCGGCTGTAGTTGATCGCGACATCGAAGCCATTTTCCGCAAGGGCGATGGCAATGGCGCGGCCGATGCCGGTCGCGGCACCCGTGACCAGTGCGGCCTTTCTCTTCTCACTCACTCGGCTCTCCAATTTCGTTCAGGATTATGTTCGGTTGATCCGCGCGGCCCCGGCGCGGGGCTTCATTCGGCGGGCTGGGCAAGCCGCTGCTTGTCGGCCTGAGCCTCCTTGCCGCCCGCGGCCGCCTGTTCGTCGCGGATAAGTTTGGCGAGGCGGCGGCGCGCCCTTATGCCTCCGGCGTCATTGGGCAGGATGACGGGCTCTTCGCCCCAGAAATCGCTTTCCATGTTCGCCTCGACCGCCTCGATCATCGGCTTGTCCTCGACCTCGAAGGCGAGCTTGAAGAGAGCGAGGCCGGCATCCTTGTCGAGCCCACCCACGAACGGACCGGCACCGGTCGGCTTGTTCGCGCTCCAGAAATAATGGCACGACCCGTCGTCCTCCGGCGTGATGATATGGGCCGAGAACTGGCCGGGCAGGTCGTCGCGCTTCGTATCCTTGCGGTCGGCATGGACGCCCTGGGGGAGGAAGCTGACATGCAGGCGCATGTTGCTGGGCGCATTCCAGCGCATGTCGAGGAAATGATCGAGCCGCTTGCCCGTCGGCGTGCGCGTTTTCGGGTCGATGAACGGGATATCGGGCATCCACCAGTTGGAATGGATTTCATTCCCGAAATCGCGCAGCTGGAATTCGCCGTTCTGGATGAAGCCCCGCCCGCCGAACGAACCGGCATGCAGGAATTCGGTATGCGACAGGTCGAGCAGATTGTCGGTTTCGAGCTGATAATCCGCCTCGACATGGGTGTAGCCGAACACCACCCAGTCGCCGTCCACCCCGTCATGATTCTGGAAGCTGTAATCCGGGATCTGGTCCGGGTCCGCCAGCGCGGCATCTCCCGGCCAGATCCACAGCATCTTGTCCCGCTCCACGACGGCGAAGCTTTCCACCCTGGCGCGTTCGGGCAGAGGGCCGAGGGGGTTTTCGACGCAGCGGCCGGCGCCGTCGAAGCACAGGCCGTGATATTGGCACTGCACGACACCGTCCCGCAGCACGCCACGGCTCAGCGGCGCCATGCGGTGGGGGCAGCGATCGCGCAGCGCGGCCGGGCGGCCCTCGGCATCCCGGAAGGCGATGAGATTCCGTCCCAGAATCTTACGGCTCAGCAATTGGCCGTCATCGATTTCCGTCGCCCATCCGAGCCCATACCAGCAGTTGAGCAAATATTTCCGGTTTTCCACACCCGCTCTCCTCGATTTGGGGGCAAAGCAGCAAGAATCGTCCTGTTTTTGAATAGAACATGTACATAATCGATCGCAATCGATTATGTCTAGAGCAAAGGCGAAATTTCCTGCAGGACCGGCCGGAAAAGAGACTTGCGGATGAAATCAGGGAGGCCCGGATTGTCTCAGTTGCGTTCCTCCGCGTTCATCCATAAGCCTATGAAAGCACATCGCTCCTTCACCGCTGCTACGCTGTACCCGACCGCACCCCGATCGCGGGGCATCGCACCGGCATATCCAACATGAAGAGCGCGCCGGACCGGGCCTGGATCAAGGTGAGCGCCACATGGAAATCGGCACGGGATCGCGATTAAGGAAATCTGCATAATCGATATATTGACCATCAAATCTTTTTTGATCATAATCATAATAGAATACGGTCAAACCGGTGGGGTTTGGCGATAAAAAGAGAGAGGGAGGAGAGCGTGCCCGTTATGCGAAAATCTTCATTCATGATGTCTGCGGCTCTGGGCGGTTTGCTGCTGGCGGAGCCGGCCTGGAGCCAGGATGCGCCCGATAGCGCATCGATCCAGGACATAATCGTGACGGCGCAGCGCCGGGCGGAGAATATCCAGAACGTACCGATCGCCATCACGGCGATCAGCGGCGATGTGCTTGCCTCGACGGGCATCGACGCCACCAGCGGCCTCATCGCGATCACCCCCGGCCTCAATTACACGGTGGCCGCCGGCATCTTCGCGCAGCCGAAGATCCGCGGCATCGGGACGAGCAGCAACGGTCCCGGCATCGAGAACCCGGTCGCCACCTATATTGACGGCGTCTATATCAGCGCGATGAGTGCGTCCCTGCTCAACCTGACCGATGTGGAGCAGGTCGCCGTCCTCAAGGGCCCGCAGGGCACCCTGTTCGGCCGCAACGCGACGGGCGGCCTCATCCAGATCACCACCCGCCAGCCCGAAGAACGCCCCGCGATGGACTTCAGCATCGGCTATGCCAATCTCGATACCGTCACCGGCTCGGCCTATCTCAACGGTGGCCTCACCGACGGACTCGCCGCCAATGTCTCGGTCTATTACCAGAATCGCGGCAAGGGCTTCGGCACCAATCTCGCCAACGGCCGGGACGTCTATGCCGGCCGCAACATCGCCGCGCGCGGCAAGATCCGCTGGCAGCCCGGCCCGACGACGACCGTCACGCTTTCCGGCGACTATGCCGAAACGACCGGCTCGCTGCCGGGCATGCGCGTTATCGACGGCGGCCTGAACGCGATCGGCCTGCCTTTCACCGGCGGCCCCTTCGACGTCAGCGCGAGCCTGCAACCCCATGCAAGGCTGGAGCAATATGGCGGCAGCCTGACGATCGTGCAGGATATCGGCTCGCTGGAATTCCAGAGCATCACCGCGGCGCGCAAGTCCACGAACAACACCGATCTGGATTATGACGCGACGTTCCTGCCCATCGTCAACACCTATATCGGACAATATGACCGCCAGTTCAGCCAGGAATTCCAGATCCAGCCCCAGTCCGCAGGCGGGTTGCAGTGGATCGTCGGCGGCTATTATTTCTGGGCGAAGTCGGGCTATGATCCGACGGTGACGAACGGCCTCGCCATTCCGTCCGGCGCCTCGTCGGTCCAGAACTCCTCGACCTCGGTGCAATCGCTCGCCGCTTATGGCCAGGCGACGCTGCCGCTCGGCGAGGACACCAATGTGACGGCGGGCATCCGCTACACCACGGATCTTCGCAAGGTGAACGGCCGCAGGGATATTGTCCTTCCCAATGGCTTTATCGTCGCCACCGATATTTCGACCGGGCGCAAGCGCTTCTCCGAGGCCAGCTGGCGTCTGGCGCTCGACCATCGCTTTTCGCCGGAGCTGCTCGCCTATGCCTCCTATAATCGCGGCTTCAAGAGCGGCGCCTATCTGATCCAGGCCTACCCCGCCGAGGTGCTGAAGCCCGAAATACTCGATGCGTTCGAAGCCGGCATAAAGAGCGACCTGTTCGATCGCCGCGTGCGGCTGAACCTGGCCGGCTTCTATTATGATTACAAGAACATACAGGTCCAGCTAATCAACAACGGGTTGATAACCGCCTATCAGGGGTCGGGCGCCAAGCTCTATGGCGTCGACGCCGACCTGACCGTCAACGTGACCGGCGGCCTCACGCTGAACGCGGGCGCGAGCTGGCTGCACCACCGGTACAAATCATTCACCAACGCCTTCACCGCGACGCCGCGCGTGCCGGTCTTTCCGCCGCCGGCCGCCGGGCCGAATGGCGGCAATGTCATCGGGACCGACGATGCCACCGGCAACAGGTTGCAGGCCGCGCCCGACTGGACGCTGAACATCGGCGGCAATTACCGGATCGACATGGGCAACGGCCATCTCGATCTCAACGCCAACTACTACCATAATGACGGATGGTATGCCGAGGTCGAGAACAGGGTGAGGCAGCCCGCCTATGATCTGGTCAACGCGTCGATCGCCTACAGCACGGCCAATGACGGGCTGACCCTGTCGCTGTGGGGCAAGAACCTGTTCGACAAGGTCTACGCCGCGTTCCTGGCGGAAACCGATGTGGGCGACCTGACCACGCCGGCCGAAGGGCGCACCTACGGGGTGACTCTGTCCGTCCGGTTCTAGGGAGGCGCTAAACGATGGGCGGCGCGATCGGGTGATCGCGCCGTTTCATTTGGCGTCCTTGCCCGACTTCCTCGACGGCCGGCTCACAAGGGCCAGGATCGGGATTTCCATCAGATAGCGCATGCGTTCGATGCCGCTTTCCACGTCGGACTCGTTCGCGCTCAGCCATTCGTTGACCGACGCGATGTAGAGCGCGAACAGCAGCTCCCCGGCCTGCTCAAGGTTCCATTGATGCCCGATGAGGCCCTGTTGCTTGAACTGGAACAGCCAGGCGATCAGCGCGGCGCGAACGCCGGCGCGCCTGCGCATGATGATGTCGACATAGGGGTTGTCGGTATTGCCCAGCATCGGCAGGACGACGCGGCTCAGCTCCGGCTTGCTGGCCCAGAAGCGGAAGGTGAACGCGAAATTGTCCACCACCTGATCGAGCAGCGGCACGTCGGGCCGAACCTCGGTGAAGATCGGGTCGAGCTGGTCCAGATCCTCCACGAACAGCATCGCCGCCAGCCCTGCCTTATCGCTCGCATAGGCGGAAACGGTTCCGAAGCCGACATCGGCGATGCGCGCAACCTCGCGCATCGGGGTCTCGTGGAAACCATGCGTCGTGAACAACTGGCGCGCGGCATTACGGATCGCCTGAAGCTTCTCCGCTTTGCGGCGTTCACGCAGACTTGGGGGCATTGGCGTAACCTATACTGCATTCCTGGTACCTCCGGCCAATGTGCCAGCCGCCTTGACTCGACTCAAGACATAGTTTTATATTGATCGTAATCAAAAAAGAATCAGTTCGATTAAGATGGAGAACAATGTGGGTTCCCTCCCCTCCCCGGCCCGGCTTTCGCTCGCCACGGCGCGCTCGCTGCTGGCTCGCGCCGTCGACAAGACCGAGGCCCTGCGCCAAACCGGCACATTCATCGTGGTGGATTCATCGGGATCGCCCGTCAGCGCGGCCCGGATGGATGGATGCGCCCCCGGCGCGCTGGCGATCGTCCGGGCGAAGGCCTTCGGCGCGGCGGCGAACGGGGAACCGAGCGCCAGCTTCGCGGCGCGCATGGCCAAGTTCAGCCCGGCCGTCTTCGCCAGCTATCAGGCCGTGCTGCGGGACCAGCCTTTCCCTGGCGGCGGGGCGATGCTGGTCGAGAAGGAAGGCACGGCGCTCGGCGCGATGGCCACGGGCCTGGGCATCGGGCCGTTCGTGAAGCTGGCGGGCGTCGAGCCTTCGGAGCTGATCGTGGACGGCAAGCCCGCCAATCTCGAAGACCTGATCATCAGCTATGCGCTGGGCATAGACTATAGCCCGCAGCATGGCGACGATATGGCCCGCTGGGTCGATGCCTATGGCGGCCCGCCCGATCCCGGCATCAAGGGCACCGGCCTGTCCCCTGCGCCCAGGGCAAGCGCGCAGGCGCGGCTCGGCCGGGCGCAGGCGATCGCCGATCATATAGTCGGCGAAGCCGCAAACAAGGGCGCCAGGGTCGCGATGGCGATCGTCGATGCCGCGGGCGATGTCGTCACGCTCGACCGCATGGACGGCGCGCCGCCCATGGGCGTGGACGTGGCCGCCGCCGTCGCGGTGGCGTCGGTGAACTTCGGCGTCGCGTCCGGCGAAATTGCCGCGCAGAAGCATTATTCCGCCGCGCTGGACAGGCTGCTGGCCACCGTCCCCTACCCCATGCTGGCGTTGCCCGGCGGATATCCTCTTGGCCCTCAGGACGAGCCGGCGGGCGGCGTCGGCATCCATTGCCACGACCTCGACCTCGCGCAGGAACTGGCACGCGGCGCCGCGCAATGGGCTTCCACGAATTTTGAAGGAGAGCGTTAATGAACGAACAGGTCGCCATTCAGACCCCGCCGCCGCCGCTGACCGATCCCGGCACGATCGATTATATCCACACCGGGCCGGGGACACTTGCGGGCACCTATTTGCGGCTTTTCTGGCAGCCGATCTACGTCAGCCGCAAGCTGGAGGCAGGCCGCGCCGTTCCGCTCACCATCATGAACCAGAAGCTGGCGCTCTATCGCAGCCAGGACGGCAAGGTGCATTGCGTGGAAAACCGCTGCGCCCATCGCGGCGCCCTGCTCAGCACCGGTTGGGTCGAAGGCGATGTGATACGCTGCCCCTTTCACGGATGGGCGTTCGGCCCGGACGGCCAGTGCGTGCACCAGCCGCTCGAAGCGGCGGGATATGCGAAGAACATCCGCATCGGCGGCTATCCGACGCGGGAATATCTCGGCCTTGTGTTCGCCTATCTCGGCGAGGGGGAGCCGCCGGAATTTCCGACCTATCCCGAATGGGAAAACGCCAAGTTCGTTTCGGCCCAGATCGATACGCGGCCTTGCAACTGGTTCCAGAATGTCGAGAATTTCCAGGACGAAGGCCATGTCTTCTTCACGCACCGGCGCTCCGCCTTCGAGGATCTCGATCTGACGCAGATCCCGAAGATCAAGACCGAAAAGACGCCCTGGGGGCTGAGCCAGACCTCGCTGTTCCCCGACGGGCGCCGCCGCGCGACCCTGTTCGGCATGCCGAACATCGGCATGTTCGCCGTCCACCCGGACAACATCAAGCGGCAGGGGGAAGAGCGGAACGCCGAGGAATCCGCCTGGCAGATGTTCCTCGACTATCGCGTGCCCGTCGATGACGAAAGCCATCTTCAGGTTCACGCCATCGCCGTCTTCATCGACGGCGAACCGAGCGAGGACTATAAGAAGCGGTGGGAGGATTTCTCCGACGCCGAGGCGGAGGCGCACGAGGTCGCGGCAAAGGTCCTGAGCGGCGAACTGCCCTATGATGCGATCGCGGAAAAATGCCACCATGTGCCGCTGGCGCAGGACGAGGTGGTGCAGGTCGGTCAGGGCGTCATCGCCGACCGCCGTCGCGGCATCGAAAATCTCGGCGCGTCCGACACGGGGATCGTCGCCATACGCAGGCTCTACACCGAAGAGCTGACGGCGCTGGCCGAAGGGCGTCCGCTGCGTACATGGGAACGCCCGGAAGGGCTGCTTCCGCTGGGTGGCGCGGAGTAGCCGCTTGACCCATATGTCCCACATTTCCGCCTCCGAACCGCGCCTCGATCAGGAAGAGGCGGCGAAATGGCTGCGCCTGAAGGTCGTCAATCGCCGCATCGTCGCGCGCGATATCGTGGCCTTCGATCTTGAGGACCCGGCGGGCGAGCCGCTGCCGGTCTTCGCCGCCGGCGCGCATGTCGATGTGCGCGCCGGCGACGGCCTGATCCGCCAATATTCGCTCTGCAACGATCCGCGCGAGCGCCATCGCTACCGGCTGGGCATATTGCTGGACCCGCAATCCCGTGGCGGATCGGCGGCGATCCATGCGGGGTTTGCCGAAGGCGAGCTGGTGGACATCGGGATGCCGCGCAACCTCTTCCCGATCCGGGACAAGGCGCGCCCGGCTCTCCTGTTCGGGGGCGGCATAGGCATCACCCCGATCCTGGCGATGGCCCATGAGCTGGAGGCCGCGGGCGCTTCCTTCGCGCTGCATTATTGCGTGCGGGACGCCTCGCGCGCGGCCTTTCTCGACGAGATCGGGGCCGGAGCGCTCGCGCCGCATTGCAAGGTCCATTTCGATGACGGCGCGGCCGAGCAGCGCCTCGATGTCGCCGCGCTGCTCGCCGGGGCCGACCGGCGAACGGACCTCTATGTCTGCGGCCCGGCGGGGTTCATCGACCATGTCCGCTCGGAGGCCCGGCGCGTCGGTTGGCCCGACGACCAGATCCACTCCGAAAGCTTCGACGCCGCCGTCGATCTGAGCGGCGGGAGCTTCGAGCTGATCGCCGAACGGAGCGGCCGCCGTTTCATCGTTCCGCCCGGCAAAAGCCCCGCGCAGGTGCTGCTCGACGCGGGGATCGATGTGCCCGTGTCGTGCGAGCAGGGGATTTGCGGCACCTGCCTGTGCGACGTGCTGGAAGGGACGCCCGATCACCGGGATCTCATCCAGAGCGACGAGGAGAAGGCATCCAACAAACAGATCGCCCTGTGCTGCTCGCGCTCGCTGACGCCGGTGCTGCGCATCGACCTGTAAGGCCGGGCAGCCGCAGGGCGGGGGGCCGGATAACGATCCATGGGAGGTTGATATGCCAGTTACGGGTTTGCTGTCGGTAACGCTTGAAGTGCCGGACGTGGAGCCGGGCATCGGCTTTTATACCGATGCGGGACTGCTCTGCGATCGCGTCGGCCCTGACGCGCAACTGCGCTGTGCCGGGCAGGATCGCCCCTCCATCGTGCTGCTGGGCGGACGGCCGCGCAAACGCCTCCACCATGTCGCGCTGCGCGCCGCCGACCTGCCGCAGATCGCGGAGAGGGTCCCTGCAAACGGCGGAAAGCTCGTCGCGGCGCCGGAGGGGTTCGCGGAGGATGGACTGTGGGTGGAGGACCCGCATGGCGGCCTGTTCCATCTCGTCGATTGCGCGGCCGATGCGGAGCTGCCCCAAGGCCCGGAATTCCGGATCAATGCGCCCGGCCGCATCGTCCGCACGCGGCGATCGGCCATTCTTCCCCGCGCCGCCTATCCCCCGGCCCGGCCCCTGCGGATGGGCCATGCGCTTCTGTTTACGCCGGACGTTCCCGAAAGCGTGCGCTTCCTGTCGGAGGCGCTCGGCATGGGTCTGGCGGATCATGCCCAGGATGTCATCGCCTTTTGCTGCGCGCGCACGAACAGCGACCATCATGTCCTCGCCTTCGCCAAATCGCCCGGCATCGGCTTTCACCATGCGAGCTTTCAGGTGGCGGACCCGGACGAGGCGGGCCGCGCCGGACGCGCGCTTGCCGACAGGAGCCGGCGGGGCGACTGGGGTTTCGGCCGCCACACCATCGGATCGAACTTTTTCCATTATATTCAGGACCCGTGGGGCAGCTGGTTCGAATATTATGCGGATATGGACTTCATCGACGACTATGATCTCTGGTCGCCGACCAATTACGACATGGCGGATAGTCTTGCGAGCTGGGGACCGAAAGTGCCCGACGATTTCGTCCATAATTACGAAGTGGCCGGCGCCTTCGAACCGGCCTGACAGACGCCCGCGTCCGGCACCCCTGCCGCGTGGACAATCAAGATGAAAAGGTGAAAGACCATGTTCACGCATATGTTCCTCGGCTCGAACGACACGGAACGCTCGAAGCGGTTCTACGATGGGGTGATGAGCGCGCTCGGTTTCGAGGGCGGGCCCCATCCGCGGGGATGGGCCTATCATTCCGCGACGCAGGGCCTTATCGTCGCCACGCCCCGCGACGGCGGCGAGACGGCGCCTTCCAACGGCTTCACCCTGGGCTTCGCGGCGCCCGACCGGGCGGCGGTCGACCGGTTCCACGCCGCCGGTCTCGCCAACGGGGGGACCTGCGAAGGCCCGCCCGGCATCAGGGAGGAATCCCCCGGCCATATGTACGGCGCCTATCTGCGCGACCCGGATGGCCATAAGCTGTGCGCCTTTGCGCGGGCGGGTTGAAAGCCCGGAGGCTTTACGGTTCCTGATGCTGCGGATTTCGGGCATATAGCCGCCCGGAACCGGCCTTTCCGCACCGGATCGAGGCAAGGCACGCAGAAAGGCATCGTCATCCGTTCCGACACCGCTCCCCGCATTCCCTTCACCCTGCTGCTGGTGCTGGCGGGCCTCAGCGCCTTTGCGCCGCTCTCCATCGACATGTATCTGCCCGCGCTGCCGGCGATGACGCATGATCTGGATGCAGGCGCGGCGCAAGGATCCCTGACCGTCGCGGCCTTCTTCGCCGGGCTGTGCCTCGGCCAGCTGGTGCACGGCCCGTTGTCGGACCGGATCGGCCGCCGCCTTCCGCTGCTGGGCGGGCTGGCGCTCTATATCGCCGCCGCCGTCTGCGCCGCGCTCGCCCGGTCGATCGAACTGCTGATCGTCGCGCGCTTCGTCCAGGCGCTCGGCGGGTGCGCGGGGATGGTCGTGTCGCGTGCATCGGTGCGCGACCGCTTCTCACCCCAGGAAAGCGCCCATGTCTTTTCCCTGCTGCTGCTGGTAATGAGCCTTGCGCCGATCATCGCCCCGCTGCTCGGCAGCTGGGTCATGCTCATCGCCAGCTGGCGGGCGATCTTCTGGATATTGGCTGCGCTCGGCGTGCTGGTGGGCGTGGCCACCCTGGTCGGCCTGCCGGAGACGCGCTCCCCCGAAACCGCCGCCCATGCCCGCGCCGAATCCCCCTTTGCCGCCTATCGGTCGCTGTTGGGCGAGCGGCGGGTGATGGGCTATGCGCTTGTCGCAGGCCTGTCGCATATGGGGCTGCTCACCTATCTGGCGGTGTCGCCTTCGGTGCTGGTGAACGGGTTCCGCATCTCGCCGCAGGCCTATGGCTGGGTGGTCGCGATCAACGGGATCGGGCTGGTGACGACCAACTATCTGAACCGGCGGCTGCTCGCCCGGCTGAGCTACGACTATATCTTGCGCCGCGCCAATCTGGGGTGCGTGATGGCCGCCGCGGCTCTGCTGGCCTGCGCCGCCGGGGGCTTCGGCGGGCTGTGGGGCGTGACCGTCCCGCTGTTCTTCATGGTCGCGATGATGGGCTTCACCCAGGCCAATGCGCTGGCGGGGGCGATGGCGCACGATCCGCAGCGGGCGGGCGCGACATCGGCGCTGGTGGGTTTCCTGCAATTCGGAGGCGGCGCGCTGGGCGCGACGACGGCGGGCTGGTTCGATGACGGCACGGCGCTGCCGATGGCCGTGGTAATCCTTGCGGCCTATACCGGTGCGGCGCTGGTGCTGCATGGATTTTGCGCCCGCCGGCCATGAACTCATAAGTCCTGTACCGATGAGTTCATGGGGCGTTGGAAGCTGACCCTGTACGATTACTGTAAATCGGGAAGAAGGAGCTCAATCGACCCCCGTCATGCCATTCCGCACATGACACGACGACTGCGAAGCGCAGCCTCGTCCGCCCTGACGCTGACTTCCTGAACCTGATCGCCGAGGCGATCATATTCGCGCTGGATGGCCTCGATCGCCAGCCTGTCCTGCTCGAAGATCATCTTCACCCCTTCGACATGCTCCCTGACCCGCTCCTCCGTGTCGAAAAATTCGGAAAAGGACGAAGAGCCCGCAACGAATTGATAGGTGTTTTCGTCATCGCGCGGGGTGATGGCGAAAGGCGAAATGAACTCGCGCAGAATTTCGTTCGGGCGGTCGGCCGGTCGGATGATATTCCGCACGACGCTTAAATTCGGCAGATGCGCTTCGGTAATAAGCTCTCTGGTGATGATGGTGTCCTCATCGATGGCGAAGAGATGGGCAAATGCCTTACCCGCGACGCCGGCGGGCATTTCCCGGATCAGGCGGATGACGTTCCCTTCATATTCCGTGCGGAACCCGGCCGCGGCGGCATTGCCGGCATCCAGAAGGCCGGGGTGCAGATAGGTGATATGGGTAAGATCGAGGAGATTTTCGTGCAGCAGTTGCAGGTGCCCGTTAATTTCCAGCACGAAAAATTTGATATTCCCATATCCGTCCCGGTCCAGCCCCAGGCTGTGATGGTCCGGGATAAGGGAGGCATCGGCATTGTCCCGCTCTCCCGTCCAGACCCAGATCCACTGCCAGCGTTCGGCGGCCGGAAAGGACCGGACGGCCATCGCGCGCGGTATCGTCTGTTGCGACGGGATGTCGGTGCAATTGCCGTCCCGGTCGAACATGAAGCCATGATAGCCGCATTCGATCCGGCTTCCGCAGACCTTCCCCATCGAAAGCGGCATGGCGCGATGGGGACAGCGATCTTCCAGAACAACGACCTGCCCGGCTTCATCGCGGAAGAACACCATGTCGATGCCGGCTATCCGGCGGGTGAACGGCTTTTCCGACACTTCGTCGGAGAAGGCCGCAACATACCATGTTTCCCGCGGAATCGGGATATTGGTCGGTATGATGCGGTCCCTTGCGCTCGTGCTTTTCTGAATCGGACGATTGGCAACCAGGGTGGACATCAAATTCTCCTCTCGAAATTTGCGTCACGGGTACGCTGCGCCATGAGCAAGGATGTTATAGATATGACCAGATTCTGATCAATAATGATCATGATCACAAACGTCAAGCAGGAGAAGCGCTTGAGCCGCCGTTGCAAAAGCGTCGTCGAATGGAGTGGCGGGCTTGACACCCGCAATTCCCACAGTATCAATAACTGAACATGATCGATTTAGTACGCAGTCGGAGATAGCCGGTTATGCCGGGCGCCGACCCGAACGACCGATCCTGAATCGACGGTTCTACCGCCGCGACAGATCGGGCCCGCCTGTGGCCGGACGCGGCAGCGCTGCTTGCGCCATCCATTTCGGCGCATGGGGCTGGCGGTTCCTCGCCGAAATCTGGAGAATATTCATGCTGGAACTCTATCATGCCGGTCTGACCACCTGCTCCAAGAAGGTCAGGCTCTGTCTCGCCGAAAAAGGACTGGATTACCGCAGCCATTATCTCGACCTGCGCAAGTTCGAGCATCACCGGCCCGAATATCTCGCGATCAACCCGAACGGCGTCGTGCCGGCATTGGTGCATGACGGGGAGCCGATCCTCGAATCGATGCTCATCAACGAATATATCGATGCGGTTTTCCCGGATCCGCCGCTGCGCCCCGCCGATCCCCTCGCCCTGGCGCGGATGCGGCTGTGGACGAAGCTGGCGGACAATTATGGCCTGGCCGCCGTCGTCCCGAACACCTGGGCTTTCTATCAGCCGGTCCTGGCCAGGCTGAGCGCCGATGAATATGAGAAGGTGATCGCCCAGGTGCCGACCGATGAACGGCGCGAGCAGTGGCGGAAGGCGGCCGACAACAGCTTTTCGGCGCACGATCACGAGAAAGCGCGCGCGTCGGCAAAGCGCATCGTGGAGAAGATAGAAGCGGGCGTCGGCGATGGACCTTGGCTGATGGGGCAGGCCTATACGCTCGCCGACATCGACCTGCTGCCCTATGTCGACCGGATCGCCCTTTATTTCCCGGACATACTCGGCCCCGACGCCGACACGCCGCGCACCCTGGCGTGGCTTGAGCGAATGCGCGAGCGGCCCGCCGTCAAGGAAAGCTACACGCCCTCCGCCGATGCGCCTGCGAGCGTGGTGCCGGTCGCCGGGAAGTGAACGCACCTCCAGCCTCGCGAAGCATCACCTCTTCACCGCGAGGATTCTCCGCCCGGCCAGCCTAACGGCCTTCCGTTGGTGCTGCCGCTACAGCGTCGGCGACAGATGCCGGTGGCCGTCATGGGAATGATCGTCCGGCCGGTCGTGATCGTCCCCCGGCGTCACCAGCAACAGGTTGAGCGCGCCGAAGCGCACGCCCCGCTCGGCGCGCAGGCGATCGGCAAAGGCCCGCACCGCGCCGGTCGGTCCCTTGAGGATCACGCTTTCCAGGCTGTGGAAATGGTCGAGCCGCACCACGGTGCTGGAGGCGACGAGATCGTGATGGGCATGTTGCAGCTCCGCGATCTTCTGCGACAGCGCGCGCATCCGCCGGTCGACGACATAGGAGAGGTTGGCGACGCACAGCGCGCTGCCCGTCATCTCCGTCCGCCAGCGCTCCAACCCCTCGCCGATCAGGTCGCGGACGGCTTCCGACCGGCTCCTATACTGCCTTTCCTTCACCAGCTGATCGAGTTCGGCGCCCAGCGCCACGCCGAGCGAGATGGTGAGGCGTTGGAGATTGGCCTGCGTCGCCGCGCCTTCCCCGTCCTTCCGGTCGAGGGCCGCCGGGGCAGAGGGACGGTCAGCCATAATGGCTGCCCGTGCGCACGGCGACCGCCGCCGCCGCCGCGCGCGTTTCCACGCCCAGCTTCTCGAATATCTGCTCCAGATGCTTGTTCACCGTGCGCGGGCTGATGGCGAGGATCTCGCTGATGACGCGATTGGGCTTGCCATAGCTTATCCACAGCAGCACCTCGGCCTCTCTCAGCGTCAGCCCGTGCCGCTCCTGCAATCGGGCGATATCGGCGGCGGGGTTGATCTCGTTGAGGCGCAGCAGGCATTCATTGTCGCGATAGCGGGCGATCAGCACCAGTTCGATGGAGAGGCCCTCGCCCATGTCCATCCGGGCAGGCGTGCCGAGCGGGGCGCCGGCGGCGGTGAGGCGCGCCGCCAGCGCCCGAAAGGGCGGCGGCAGCGTGCCGCTGCTTTCCGCCCAGCCGGGCGCATGCCGGAGGATGAGCTGCCGCGCCAGCGGCGTGCACCAGAGCAGCGCGCCGCGCGTGTCGACGGCGGCGAGCAGGCGCCCGGTCGCGTCCAGCCCGGCCTCGCTCGCCTGCCGCGCCCGCGCATGGTTGATGTGCACCCGCACCCGCGCCAGCAGTTCGTCCACGTCGATCGGCTTGCGGACATAATCGGCCCCGCCCGCGTCGAAGCCATGGACGACATGCTCGCTTTCGGTAAGGCCGGTCATGAAGATGACGGGAATATGCGCCCAAGCCGGGTTGGCCTTGATCGCGCGGGTCGCCTCGAACCCGCCCATGCCGGGCATCACGGCATCCATCAGGATGAGGTTCGGTTCGATATGCGCCAGCAGGTCCAGCGCCCCTTCGCCGGTGGTGGCGACCAGCACCGTCAGGCCCGACGCCTCCAGCGTATCGGTCAGGAAACGGAGCGAATCCGGCGTGTCGTCGACGATCAGGACAGTATCGCCGATGATGCGGGGATCGGATGGCGGGGAAGCTGTCATGCGGCATGCCTTTGTATCAGGTCGGAAAGGGCGCGCAGGTCGAAACGATCGAGGCAGAGCAGCAGCTGCACGGAAAGCGGCTCGCTTTCGGGCACCGCCTCCACCATCGCCTTGATCGTGCCCTCTATCCCCCGCACATGTCCGATGCGCACCAGCCGGGCGATATCGTCGAGATGAGGGCGGGCGGTCGCGGGCAGCGGCGTGACGGTGCGCCGCGCATCGCCTGTGTCGGCCACCGGCCGCGCCTCACCGTCCCCGCCCGGCTTTTCCTCGACGATCCAGCTGAGCTTCAGCAGTTCGGCGATGCTGTCGAGCAGGGCGCCGAAATCGACCGGCTTCATCAGGAAGCGGTCGTGCGCGTCGTCGGGCCTCCGGTCGGTGCGATATTCATGGGCGTCGGCCGACAGCATGACGATGCGCACATGCTCGCCCAGCGCCTTGCGTATCCCCCTGGCCGCCGCCCATCCGTTCTGCCCCGGCATGGTGATGTCGAGCAGCGCGAGGTCGGGCTGGCGCTCCTCGCACAGGGTCACGCCGCTCAGCCCGTCGCCCGCCTCCACCATCGTGAAGCCGAGCGGTTCGAGAAGGTTGCGGATCAGCGACACCTGCTGCGGGTCGTCATCAACGATCGCGATGGTCCGCCGGGGGCCATCATAGCCGATGATGGCGCCGCTCGACGCCGGGTCGGCCGCATGCCCGGCCGCCTCGCCCAGCATCAGCCGCACGGAAAAGCGCGTGCCCTTGCCGAGCTGGCTCTTCACGCCGATCTCGCCGCCCAATATCTGCACCAGCGCATGGGTGATCGACAGGCCGAGGCCGACGCCCTGCTGCTCGCGCGCCTGCGGATTGTTGCCCCGCTCGAACGGAACGAAGATCAGGTCCAGCTCGTCGGGCGCGATGCCGGGGCCGGTGTCGCTGATCTCGAACGTCGCCATCTGGCTGCGATAGAGGACGCGGAAGCGGACATGCCCCTCACGCGTGAACTTGATCGCGTTGGACAGGATGTTGATGAGGATCTGGCGCAGCCGCTTCTGGTCGGTGCGCACGAAATCCGGCAATATCTCAGGGCGGTCGTAGAGGAATTTCAGCCCCTTGGCCTTCGCCTGATAGCGGAACATGCTGGCGATCTGGTCGAGGAAGGGGGCGAATTGCACCGTGTCGTTGCTGAGGCGCAGCACGCCGTTTTCCACCTGCGATATGTCCAGCAGGCCCTCGACCAGATTGGTCAGATGCTCGGCGCTGCGGCGGATCACCCGCGCGGCCTTGACCGGGGTGACGTCGTTGCCGCCCCGTTCCAGCAACTGGGCATAGCCGTAGATGGAATTGAGCGGCGAGCGGATTTCGTGGCTGACGCTGACCAGATAGCGGCTCTTGGCGGCATTGGCGGATTCCGCCGCCTCCTTCGCGCGTTGCAGCCGCGCATCGGTTATCTCATGGGCGGCGATCTCCTCGCTCAGCTTGCGGAGATGATGGCGGGTCTCGCGGATCGCGGTGCGGCGGCTCTCATGGGCGAGGACGACGATCCACGCCGCGATGCCGCCGACGAAAGAGAGCAGCAGGAACAGGCTGATCAATATGCCCCGTATCAGCTCCCGCTCGTCCGCCTGGCGATGCGCATGGCTCGCCCCGATCAGCAGCATCAGCAGCGCGTTGCCGCACAGGATGAGCGCGAAGATGGCGATGAAATGCCCGACCGGCGTGTGCACATGGCGGGCGATGGCGGCGGGCAGCAGCTTTTCCAGCCAGATCGACGCCTGCTGGGTCGCGCGGCTGTCGGTCTTGCAGCGGTCGTAGCAGCGGGCCTCCAGCGTGCAGCAGAGCGAGCAGATCGGCGCGTCGTACATCGGGCAGCTGGCCATGTCGACGCGCTGGAAGCTGTTCTCGCAGATGACGCAGCGATGGGTGGCATCGCCCGAAGGCAGCTTCGACTGGCGCGCCAGATAATAGCGGCCATGGGTCAGGAGGGCGATCGCCGGCGCGCTGATGAACGCGACCGACAGGCCCAGCAGCGATCCGAACGCCTGCGCCATCGGGCCGAACAGGCCGAACCAGGCGAGGCTCGACACCAGCACCGACAGGCCCATCGCACCGACGCCCACCGGGTTGATGTCGTAGAGATGGGCGCGCTTGAATTCGATGCCGGGCGGGCTGAGGCCCAGCGGCTTCGAGATGACGAGGTCCGCCGCCAGCGCGCCGATCCACGCCACCGCGACATTGGCGTAGAGGATCAGCAGGCCCTCGATCGTCTGCCCCAGCCCGATTTCCATCAGCAGCACGGCAAGCACGATGTTGAACAACAGCCAGACGACCCGGCCGGGATGGCTGTGGGTCAGCCGGGCGAAGAAGTTCGACCAGGCGATCGACCCCGCATAGGCATTGGTCACGTTGATCTTGAGCTGGCAGGTGATGATGAAGATCGCCGTCAGCAGCAGGGCGAGCCGGTCGTGCCCGGTCATCGCGGCGAAGATCGCCTGGAACATGCCGGTCGGACTGGCCGGGTCCGCCACGCCATGGGCCATGCCGTAGCAGGCGAGCAGCGACCCCAGCGCCAGTTTCGCGCCGCCTATGAATGCCCAGCCGGGGCCGCCCATGACGACCGCCATCCTCCACCGGCGCGCGGAGGCGCGGCCGCGCGGGCGGGGCAGGAAGCGCAGATAGTCCGCCTGCTCGCCGATTTGCGGCATCAGCGACATCAGCATGGAAAAGGCGAAGCCGAAATGCAGCAGGTCGAGGCCGCCCTTCCCCTCCCCGCCGCCGCCGATCAGCTCGGTCCACGGCGCGATGGCGGACGGGCCGAGCCACAGCAGATAGGCGAAGGGCGCCAGTTGCAGCACCAGCCACAGCGGCTGCGTCGCCCATTGGAAGCGCGAGATCGACTTCATCCCGTAGAGCGCGATCGGCAGCACCGCGACCGCGCTCAGAAGATAGGCGAGGCCGAGCGGCATGCCCGTCAGCGCGACGAGGGCGACCGCCATGATGCTGGCTTCCACCGAAAACAGCAGGAAGGTGAACGAGGCGTAGATCAGCGAGGTGACGGTCGAGCCCAGATAGCCGAACCCGGCCCCGCGCGTCAGCAGGTCGATGTCGAGGCCGTGCCGTGCCGCGCGGAAGGCGATGGGCAGGCCGATCAGGAACATCACCACCATGGCGGCGGCAATCGCGGCGATGCTGTTGGCGAAACCGTAGGCCAGCGTTATCCCCGCGCCGATCGCCTCGCATGCCAGAAAGGCCGCCGCGCCCAGCGCGGTGTGCACGACCCGCCCGACCGTCCATTTGCGCGCATGGTCGGCGGTGTAGCGCAGCGCATAATCTTCCAGCGTCTGGCTGGCGACCCATTTGTTGTACAGCCGTTTTTCGCGAAAGACCGGCGCTGCGCTTGTCATGGGGCGAGCGGCCTTTCCGGCAGCCCGCCCGCGCGGAGGATGAAGGCGATGATCTCGTCCAGCCCGATAGCGTCCTTGAGGTTGGTGAACAGAAACGGGCGATACCCGCGCATCCTGCGGGCGTCGCGGTCCATCACCTCAAGGCTGGCGCCCACCAGCGGGGCGAGGTCGATCTTGTTGATGACCAGCAGATCCGACCGGGTGATGCCCGGCCCGCCCTTGCGCGGAATCTTATCCCCGGCGGACACGTCGATCACGTAAATCGTTATATCGGCCAGTTCCGGGCTGAAGGTGGCGGCGAGATTGTCCCCGCCGCTTTCGATGAAGATCATCTCCAGCCCCGGAAAGCGCGCCGTCATCTGCTCGACCGCGGCGAGGTTGATGCTGGCGTCCTCGCGGATCGCGGTGTGCGGACAGCCTCCGGTTTCCACGCCCATGATCCGTTCGGGAGCGAGCGCGCCGGACCGGTTCAGGAATTCCGCGTCCTCGCGCGTGTAGATGTCGTTGGTGATCGCCGCGATGTTGTAGCGGTCGCGCAGCGCCTTGCACAGCCGGTCGGTCAGCGCGGTCTTGCCCGACCCCACCGGCCCGCCGATGCCGACGCGCAGCGGTCCGCTGAGGGAGGCGGCGGCGGGGGCTGGCGAAACGCTGGATGGGATCATGACCGGAACAGCCTTGTATAGAGGGTTTCGTGGTGGAAGGACGCCAGCTCCAGCAGCGGGGAGGCGGTGCCCAGATCGTCGAGCGAGGTGGCGAGCGCGCGGTCCGCGAGGGCGGGGATCAGGCGGGAGAGAGCCGCCGTCGCGATCTGCCCGTCGGTCTGGCCGAGGGGCACGAGCCGCACCCCCGCCGACACCAGATTGGCCGCCATGCCGTGGATACAGGCGTGCAGCGAAGGGGCGAGCGGCAGGCCATGGGCGGCGCAGGCCAGCGCCATCACGCTGCAATGGGCGACGGGCAGGTCCGCCCGCCGCGCGGCGAAGGCGTCCAGCGCCGGATGCGGCCATGCCGCGCGGGTGACGGCGAGGAAGGAGCGGCCCTGCTGCACGCTTTCGAGCAGGGTCTCGCTGCTGCCGCGAAAGGCGGCGGCGAGATCGGCCAGCTCGTCGAACGCGGCCTCGTCGCCCGCTGCGCGCCAGCCATGGGCGAACAGCACCGCGTCCACCCAGCCGCCGCCGCTCGACAGCACGGTTTCGACATAGGCGACGATATCGGCGGCGGTGCGGACGCGGCCATCGTCGACCGCCGTTTCGAGGCCATGGCTATAGGTGAAGGCCCCGATCGGATAGGCGGGGGAGGTCCATGCCAGCAGCGGCTGAAGAGCGGCGTCAGTGAGCATGGTCGTGGTGGTGGTGGTGATGTTGCCCCTGCGCGGGGGCGTGGTCATGCGCGCCCGTACCGCTATAGGCGCCCTGTTCGGGGGTGAAGGCGGCGCTGACGTACGTGACCGTCGCGCCCAGCCCCTCCAGCATCGCGGCGATGACATGATCCTCGCGCAGCAGCAGATGATCGTCCCCGATCATCGCGGGCAGGTGCCGGTTGCCGACATGCCAGGCGAGGCGGGCAAGACCGACCGAAGACCCAGCGGCGACGTGCATCAGCGGCTCGGCCGCCGCCGCCACCCGGATCAGCCGCCCGTCCTCCAGTTGCAGCGCATCGCCGTCGCGCAGCACCGCCGCGCGGGGCAGGTCGAGCAGGAACGCCGTGCCGCCGTCGGCGACCAGGCTGATGCGGCGGCGATGGCGGGCGTCATGGTCGAGCGTGATGACATCCGCCGCGCGGGCGCGGGACCAGTCGAAGGGGGAAAGGACGATATGGGCAACCGGCATCGGACGCTTCCCCCTAGAACAGAAAATATCGCTGGCCGAAAGGCAGGGTGTCAGCCGGTTCGCAGCGCAGCAATTCCCCATCGGCGCGCACCTCGTAGGTTTCGGCGTCAACCTCGATAAAGGGCATGCTGTCATTGTGAATCATCGCGCTTTTCCCGATGCCTCCACGAACATTGTGCACCGCAACAAGATCGCGTGCAAGCGCGTAATCATTCGCAATTCCGGCCTCGATCGACGCGGCGGAGACGAACAGCGCCGACGACGCCGTGGAGGCCCGGCCGAGCGCGCCGAACATCGGCCGGTAATGCACCGGCTGCGGCGTCGGGATGCTGGCATTGGGGTCGCCCATCGGCGCGGCGGCGATGCTGCCGCCCTTGAGGATGAGGTCCGGCTTCACCGCGAAAAAGGCCGGCGACCACAGCACCAGATCGGCCATCTTGCCGACCTCGACCGATCCGACATGGGCGCTGATGCCATGGGCGATCGCAGGGTTGATCGTATATTTGGCGATATAGCGTTTCGCGCGGAAATTGTCCGCCTCGCTGTCGTCCGGGGCAAGCGGGCCGCGCTGCTGCTTCATCTTGTCCGCCGTCTGCCAGCAGCGGATGATCGTCTCCCCCACCCGGCCCATCGCTTGGCTGTCCGACGACATCATCGAAAAGGCGCCGAGATCGTGGAGAATATCCTCCGCCGCGATGGTTTCCTTGCGGATGCGGCTTTCGGCGAAGGCGACATCCTCGGCGATGCGCGGGTCGAGATGATGGCACACCATCAGCATGTCGAGATGCTCGTCCAGCGTGTTGACGGTATAGGGCCGCGTCGGGTTGGTGGAGCTGGGCAGCACATTGGGCAGGCCCGCGACGCGGATGATGTCCGGCGCATGCCCCCCGCCCGCGCCCTCGGTATGGAAGGCGTGGATGGTGCGGCCCCTGAACGCGTCGATGGTGCTTTCGACGAAGCCGCTTTCGTTGAGCGTGTCGGTGTGCAGCGTGACCTGAACGTCATGCGCGTCGGCCACGGTCAGGCAGCAGTCTATCGCCGCCGGGGTCGTGCCCCAGTCCTCGTGCAGCTTCAGCCCGCACACCCCGGCGCGGATCATCTCCTCCAGCGCCTGCGGCTGGCTGGCATTGCCCTTGCCGAACAGGCCGAAATTCATCGGCAGCGATTCCAGCGCCTGCAACATCCGCCCGATATGCCATGGGCCGGGCGTGCAGGTGGTGGCGAGCGTGCCGTGCGCCGGGCCGGTGCCGCCGCCCAGCATGGTGGTGACGCCCGAACACAGCGCCTCCTCCACCTGTTGCGGGCAGATGAAATGGATATGCGCGTCGATCGCGCCTGCGGTCAGGATCTTGCCCTCGCCCGCGATGACCTCCGTGCCGGGGCCGATGACGATATCGACGCCGTCCTGCACATCGGGATTGCCCGCCTTGCCGATGGCGGCGATCCGCCCGTCGCGCAGCGCGACATCGGCCTTCACTATGCCCCAATGGTCGAGGATGACGGCATTGGTGATGACGGTATCGACCGCCCCCTGCGCGCGGGACAGCTGGCTCTGCCCCATGCCGTCGCGGATCACCTTGCCGCCGCCGAACTTCACCTCCTCGCCATGGACGGTGAAATCCTTCTCGATGCGGATCAACAGGCTGGAATCGCCCAGCCGCACCCGGTCTCCCACGGTCGGTCCGAACATGCCCGCATAGACGCGGCGGCTCATCGCGACAGGCATCAGAGGTCCCCCATGATGTCGCCGCGAAAGCCGATGATCCGGCGCGCGCCGCCAAAGGGGATCAGCGCGACCTCGCGGCTCTGGCCCGGCTCGAAACGGATGGCGGTGCCGGGCGCTATGTCGAGGCGGCGCCCGCGCGCGGCGGCGCGGTCGAACAGCAGCGCGGGGTTGGCCTCCGCGAAATGATAGTGGCTGCCCACCTGGATCGGCCGGTCGCCGCTATTGGCGACGGTCAGGGTCGTCGCCTCCGCCCCGGCGTTCAGCACGATCTCGCCCGGCGCGGGGAGTATCTCTCCGGGGATCATGCGGCGCCTCCCTTCGCGCGGATGGGCAGGTGGACGGTGACGAGCTTGGTGCCGTCGGGAAAGGTCGCCTCCACCTGAACGTCGTGGATCATCTCCGGCACGCCCTCCATCACCTGATCGGCGGTCAGCACATGGCCGCCGCTCGCCATCAGATCGGCCACGCTGGCGCCGTCGCGCGCGCCTTCGACCACATGCTCGGTGATGAGGGCGATGGCTTCGGGATAGTTGAGCTTCACGCCCCGTTGCAGGCGATTGCGCGCGACCATCGCGGCCATGGCGATCAGCAGCTTGTCCTTTTCGCGGGGGGTCAGTTGCATCAGCAGGTCCACAGGGCTGGAAGGCGGGCGGGGGAGCCGAGCGCGGCGGCGCGCAGCGCCGTCACCGCGCGAACGGCGGCCGCGCGCAGGGCCATGCCGTCACGGTCGATCAGGCGCAGGATCAGCAGGTCGTGCATCGCCGTCGCGCCGCCCCATGGCGCCGGAGCAAGGGCGCGGGCAAGGTCGAGATGGCTGGCGGCGTCGGCCCCGGCATAGACCAGCGTCGCCATCGCCCGCGCCTCGCCCATGCCGAAGCGCGGGCCGGGGGAGGCAACCCCCGCCCGTTCCAGATGCAGCGCATCGGCCCAGACCAGCCGGCCGTCCCGCCATATCCGCCATGCATCGTGGACGAGGCCGGTCGCGAACCGCTCGCCCATCGCGTCGCGGCCCAGCATCGTCATCTCCACGCCCAGCAGGCGCGCATCGCCGTGCAGGCGGATGTCCAGCGACCGGCGCAAGCGGCTGCGGTCGAAGATTATCGCCTCCTGCGACAGCCATTCGACCACCGCGCCCCGCGCTATCTCGATCCGCGTGTCGATCCTGATATCCGCCTCGCCCGGCAGCACGCGATAGAGCTTTTCCGCCGCCTGCGTCGTCACCGTGCCCCGCGCCTCCGGTTCCGCCTCGATATCGAGGCGGATGCGGTCGCCGCCGGTCAGGCCGCCGCTGGTGGTGATGAGCACGGCGAGCGGCGCCTCGCCTTGCTCCCGGTCGGGGAACAGCATGCGGCAGGGCGCGCGCTGGTAGAGATCGCCGACGCCATGGCTGGAAAAGCGGATGCGGGCATGGCCGTCGACGCGCTGATGACGGGGAGGCAGGGAGGGGGCGGAAACCCTGTTCCTTTCCGGTAAAGACGCTGGCTGCTCCATGACGGCAAGGTGCGGTCGGGCCGCTTGCGGCGACATGGGGCGTTTGACGTATGGCCGCCGCGCGGGAAAGGATGATGGCGCCTCACGCCAACCGGGGAAATGGTGCGTGAGGCGCCTTTTATGACCCGAAAGGCCCCGGTTGTTCCGTAACTCTCCTGTCAGATGCGCGGGCGGGACCTGCGCAGGTCGCCATAATCGGGGTCGATCTTCTCCGCCTTGCCGTCCTTCGCACCCGTGCGGCCCGCGCCGGGCTGCCTATGGTCGGTCGTCAGCTCGGAAAGGAAGCCCGGCGCGCTGATGCCCTTCTTGCGCATCGCCACGCCCGTCAGGCAGGCGTGCAGGATGAAATTGGCGTTGAGCGCGCTGCGATAGCTGGTGTCGAGCTGCGGCGCGAGCTCGACGATCTCGAACCCGATCAGGTCGTTTTCCGCGCACAGCCGGCGCACGATCGGTATCGCCTCGCGCATGGTGAGGCCGCCCGGAACCGGGGTGCCGGTCGCCGGGATGAAGGCCGGGTCGAGAATGTCGACGTCGAACGAGATATAGAGCTTCTTGCCGTTTTCCTTCGCGTTCTTCAGCACGCGCTCCATCGTCGCGGCCCAGCCATATTTCTCGACCGTCGGCATGGTGTAGTAGCTCATGCCGTTGTCGCGCATCCATTCGAAGCCCTCGGCGCCCGGCCACGACCCGCGCAGCCCGACCTGGATATAATCCTGGCCCCGCACATGCCCTTCCTTGACGGCGCGATAGACCGGCGCGCCATGGGTGAGGAAATGAATGCCCTCGCGCCCGGCGTCGAAATGGGAATCGAAATGGATGACGCTGAAGCTGCCCTTGCCGTGGATGTCCGCCATCGCCGCGACGTTGGGATATTCGAGGCTGTGGTCGCCGCCGACGATGAACGGGACGGTGCCGGTGCGGGCGATCTCCGCCACGCGCTCGCGCACATGCTGCACGGTCAGCTCGGTGCTCATATTGTCGACGGCGATATCGCCATAATCGACGATGTTGAGCTCCTTCGACGGGTCAACCATCGTCGCCATGTCGACGCCGCCCATGCCATATTGATTGCGCATCGCCGCCGGACCGCCCTTCGCCCCGCGATAGCCCGACCCCATGTCCAGCGGCGCGCCGACGATCGCGACATCGACCTTGCCTGCCACCAGATCCTCCGGCCAGATCGCCACCGGCGCGCCCGCGAAGGTGGCGATGCCGCTGCCGTACATGCCCTGCGCGCCATGCTGGAACATATAGCGGCTGAGGCCGAACGGCCCCGGCTCCCGCTTCGGGTCCATCGTGCGCGGGCGCATCAGCTTCCACGAGTTGAAGAACGGGTCCTCGGTCCGCAGCGGGATGGAGGCGACATCGGTTTCCGGGTTGTATTTCAACGCCTCGGCGGCGCTCATCAGCCCGTCGATATAGGCCTCTATCTCGCCTGTGGTGCGGTTTTCGAGGCGCTGGAACATTTTGGCGAAGGATCCGGCCAGTCCCTCGGCGGCTTCCGAGGTCAGGAAATCGCGCTTCTCCTTCGGCAGCGATGCGACCTTCTGCGCCAGTTCGGGCGGCAGTTGCGGCTTCCCGCTTTCGGCGATGACCGCCGCCGATGTCAGCGCGGCGGCGGCCAGCGCCGCCCCCGTGATCCAGTCCCGCATCGCCATTCCCGCCTGCCCCCTTTAGGCCGTTGCTGTAGCTGAGGACGGCAGGCTAGGCCGGTCGAGCCCTCCGGGCTATGGGGCGATTGACGTAGCCCGCCCTTGCGCTGGACCGGCGCGGGAAAAGGCCCGCCTCTACGTCAATTGCCCGATGGCGGAAAAGGGCGATTGCGGGCAGCCTGCCCGACGGATGCAGCCGGTTCGACGGCCCTTCCCCCTCCTTCAACGGAGAACACCATGCCGGAGAGACGATCATGATGCCCGCCCGCCTTTTCACCCGGCCGCGCCTCGCGCCGGGGCGCAGGAAGAGCGGCCGGGAAAGCGACCGGCCATGCTGATCGTTTCCAGCTTCCTGCTCTGGATCGTCGTGCTGCTCCAGACCGTGGCGCTCATCGCGATGGCGCGCCATATCCGGGCCGCGGGCTCCGGCATGGGCAATGTCTTCCGCGCCCGCCGGCAGGGCAATGGCGCGAGCCGGCAACAGCCCTTGCCCGCCGTCCCGCCCGAACGTCCCGATGGCGTCACCCTGCTGATCCATATGGCGGAAAACTGCATCCTCGGCCGCACTCTGGCCGAGGATGCGGAGCTGATGGCGCGGGCCGAGAATATGCGCCTCGTCCTCGCGCGCGACGGGCAGGACGGAAGCGCATGGATTCCGCCGCGCGGCGCCCGGCCGGGCGCGCGCGGACCGAAGGGGCCGCCGCTCCGTCGCAGGCCCGCCGCGCAAGGCGCGCCGCTGCCGCACGCGATGATCATCGACGGCGCCGGGATGATCGTGGCGCAAAGCGAGGTCAGCGGGCGGACGGACCTCGTCCACCTGCTCGCCAGCGTTGCCCCGAAGCGTTCCCCGCCCGCCGCCGGGCAAGGCGGCAGGCATGCCGGTCAGGACGGAGGCGGAGACGGGGCCGGGGCCGCCGTCTCCGTCACCTGACGATCAGCGCAGGAGCAGCTTCGAGCGGGTTTCCGCGATCACTTCCTGGCGGCATTGATAGGCCCTGGTCGTGGCGGACGCGCCCAGATGATGCACCGACTTGCCGCAGACCTCGGCCGCCGCGCGCGCGATGCGGGCGTCCAGCGCCGCGCGGCCGCTGTCGGTGGCGAGGTCCAGCCCGGACGTGCTGACCGCCGCCCGCTCGCTGGCGAACGGGGTCGCCTGCGCGGTGCCGGCGGCCATGATGAAGGGGGAGAAGGCGAGCGCAGCCGCAGCTGCCCCATGGGTCAGGGAGAAAGGCATCCTGTTCACTCCTGCGTTGTTCCGTCGAGTCTTCGTTCGACTTTGCGCCTGAGGGTAATGCAAAGCCGACCCGGCCACAATCCGCATTATTTTCATGTAAAATCAATTGCTTGGCAGGGTGCCGCAGCGCCTACGTCAAACGCCCCATGGCTGGCCCGCCCCCCGGCGCATAGCGTCACCCCATCGGACAAGGATCCAGAGGACCGCAGGCGTCCTCGCCCCATGCGCCGCAAGAGCGCGAGCCTCGGGAGGGGGGCATGGTCTGAAAAGGCGTTGAACAAGATACCTGAAAAAGGGGGTAGCATGCAGTTTCACACTCTTACCCGTCTGGCATTGATGTCGGCGACCGCGCTGGCGGGCTTTTCCGCCGTCCCCGCGCAGGCGCAGGAAGCCGACGCCGCCAATGCCGAGTCCGGCGACGTGATCGTCGTCACCGCCACGCGCCGCGCCGTATCGTTGCAGGACGTGCCGATCAACATCGCGGCCATGTCGTCGGAGCAGATCCAGGAACAGGGCGTGCAGAACGTCCGCGATCTCGCCGCCTTCACGCCGGGCGTGACGATCCGCGACACCGGCCCCGGCAACACCGGCACCATCGTGATGCGCGGCCTCAGCGCCAACGACGCCAGCTCCACCGGCAGCAACAACAGCACGATGCTGACCACCTATATGGGCGAGGTGCCGCTCTATCTGGACGTCAAGTTCCTCGATATCGAGCGGGTGGAAACCCTGCTGGGGCCGCAGGGCACGCTTTACGGGTCCGCCACCATGGCGGGCGCGATGCGCTATATCCCCGCCCGGCCCGACCCGGACAAATGGTCCGGCAAGTTCCACGGCCGCCTCTACGACGTCGCCCATGCGTCCGATCCGGGTTTCAGCGTGGACGGCACGATCAACATCCCGATCATCCCCGGCAAGGTCGCGCTGCGCTCGACCGCAGGCTATTACAACGATCCCGGCTTCATCGATTACAACTATCTGGTGCAGACGCCGGGCGTCTCGCTCCCCCAGCCCGGCAGCCCGACGACATGGGACGGCTCCATCGGCACGCCGGACCAGATCGCGCAGAATCTCTGGTCCTACAAGGACGCGAATTCGGAACTGACCTATTCCACCCGCAACCAGCTGGGCCTGTTCCCGTTCGACGGGCTGAACGTCTACCTCACCTATCTCTATCAGCAGACCAGCACCAATGGCCGCCAGTCCAATGGCGGCGGGGTGCTCGGCACCGGCAAATATGAGGCGCCCTGGCGCTATCTGGAGCCGGTCAAGCGCAAGTCGCAGATGCTCAGCGCCGAAATCGAGCTGGATCTGGCGGGCATCGCGCAGCTGGTTTCCTCGACCGCATGGTCCGAACGCAAGATCCGGTCGAAGTCGGACGTGACCGACCTGCTGCTCGATCTCGACTATGGCTATGAGATGTTCCCGGCCTTTGCGGGCTATGCGACGGGCGACACCAGCTATCGCCAGTTCACGCAGGAAGTGCGCTTCGTTTCCACCCATGGCGGCCCGCTGAGCTGGGTGCTGGGCGGCTTCTACAACAAGCTGAAATACAGGAGCGACCGTCGGGAAATCCTGCCCGGCTATCCCGAATGGGCGGGCATATACCGTCCGGACGCGGTCGAATATGCGTCCTATGTGAAAAGCAAGGATACGGAAAAGGCGGTTTTCGGCGAAGCGACGCTGGAACCGGTCGAGGGGCTGACGCTGACCGCGGGCGCGCGCTATTTCAAATATGACTCCTACATCATCGGCGGCACCGCGCTGCCGCTGTTCCAGACCTATCCGCAGATCAACTTCCGCTCACGCGAGGGCACGACGGCGGACGACGGCATGGTCTGGAAATTCAACGCCTCCTACAAGCTCTCGCCCGAATGGATGGTGTACGGGACCTACAGCAAGGGATACCGCATCGGCGGCGTGAACCGCGTCGCGCCCTGCGTGCTGCCGCTGCCGGCGGGCCAGAATCTGTGCGCCCTGCCCGACGAGCTGTTCTTCGCGCCCGATACGGTCAAGAATGCCGAGCTGGGCGTGCGCGCGACGCTGTTCGACAGGCGCCTGTCGGCCAGCCTGTCGGTCTATCATATCGACTGGGCGGGCATCCAGCTGGCCGGCCAGACGATCAACGGCGCGATCGGCATCACCACCAATGGCGGCGCGGCGGTGTCGAAGGGGGTCGAGTTCAACTTCAGCGCCCGGCCGATCGACGCGCTGCGCATCATGGGCACGTACAGCTATAACGACGCGCATCTGACCGAGGACGTGCCGCTGCTGATGGACGTCAATGGCGGGCCGAAGGTATCGGCGCTGTCGGGCGACCGCCTGCCCGGCTCCACCAAGAATTCGGGCAGCCTCGGCGTCACCTACACCGTTCCGGCGGGCGACGGGGATATCGACCTCAACTGGACCGCGACCTACACCGGCAATGTGCTGACCCGCGTGGGCGGCCGCGCCGGGGGCGAGAAGCTGCCCGCCTATACGCTGCACCGCGCATCGGTCGCCTATAAGCTGGATGGCATGGAAATCCGCCTCTATGCCGACAACATCTTCGACAAGTTCGCGGTGGCGAGCGTCGGCAACGACCTGACCCGGCGCATCCTCAATGACGGGGTGGTGTCCCGCTATTATGCGAACACGATCATCAGCCCGCGCAAGGTCGGAATAGAGTTCACCAAGAGTTTCTGATCCTGCCTCCCCGGCCAGCGAAGGGCCGCTCCCCTGTGGAGCGGCCCTTTTGCATGGGAATTGCGGGGAGTTGGTGTTTCAAGTTGCAGATATAGAAAGCCGTTCGGGCTGAGCTTGTCGAAGCCCTGTCCTTCTTTTGGAGGGAGGAAGAAGGAAGAACAGCCGTTGACCTTCGGTCGCCCTTCGGGTCGACAAGCTCAGGGCGAACAGGGGTGGGGATAATGCTATTTCCCCGTCATGCCAGCGCAGGCTGGCATCTCAGGAGGCAGCGCGCAACATCGCTTATGACTCCAGCCTGCGCTGGGGTGACGGTAAAGGCTAGTGTCCGCGAACCATCCCCAAACCGGCTTCAGTCGGTGGAGATGCCCTGCCGCTCCAGCCATTGCCGGGCGGGTTCCAGATGCCGGGCATAGGCGCGCCATCTGCCGATCGAGCGCGCATTCAGGGGGCTGCGGACCTGCTGCGCGCTCGGCGTGGCGACGGCCCCGTCGCTTTCGTGGAAGCGCAGGCAGCGGCCCGACCATTCCAGCCTAGCATGATCGAGCAGGCGCCGCGTTTCCCCTTCCTGATCGGCGATCAGCGCCTCATAGTTCAATTCGAGGATGCGGCCGGGGAAAAGCGCCTTCCAGAACGCCATGAGCCGGTCGAACAGCGCATAGTATCCGGCGCAGTCCAGCAGGTCGTAGGACCAGCCATAATAAGGCGATTCAGGCGCGAACAGCATCTTGTAGGTCGCCCAGACCGTATCCATCGGCTGACGCCGCAGGCAGATGATCGGCGCATCGGGCAGCGCCCGCGCGATATGGCCGATGTTGAGGAAATTGAGCGGCAGCTTGTCGGTGAAGCGCCCGCTTCTCGCCCCTTCATGCTGGCGGGCGCGGTCGAGATAGGCCTGCCCCAGTTGCGCGGGCGCGACATCCCGCATCGCGCGGATCGTTTCCGGGTCCAGCACATAGCGAGAGCCGGTGCCGGCGAGATGCTTGATCGCGAGTGGCATCGCCTGCAATTCCCCGGCGGCGCGGACGGCGGGATGGGAGGAGAGGATCCTGTCCGCCAGCGTCGTGCCGGTACGCGGCAGGCCGGTGATGAAGATCGGATCGTCCCCCGCGCGGAAACCGGACGACCGGAAATAGCCGGGGTCGGAAAAGGCCTCGATCAACGCGGCGACGCGCGCTTCGTCCGCCGCCAGCGTGAAGCCCCGGCCCTGCTTCAGGCGGGCATTGGCGGCGGACAGCTGCGCGAAGCAGGCGTCATGCGCGCCGATATCCTCATATTCCTTGGCGAGCGCATGCCGGATGCGGAGCAGGTCCGCTTCGGGCGCGCCCTGCCGGATCGCGCGCTCCAGCCGCTCGATATGATTGGCGTCCTCCTTCTGCGTGCGCAGGCCCGCCAGCCCCAGATGGGCGCGGCCGTTTTGCGGCTCCCGCTCCAGCACCGCCTCATATTCCCGCTCCGCCGCCGCGACATTTCCGAAGAAGCCGAGGCTGATCGCATGGTTGAGCCGCCAGCGGGCGTCATGCGGCGACAGCGCGACGGCGCGCGCGAACAGGGGAAGGGCGGCGCCATGATCGCCCAGCCGCGCATAGACGCAGCCGATGGTGTCCCAGGTCCGCGCGTCGCGATCCTTCCGCCGCTCGGCCAGGATATGCGCCCGGTCGGCGGTGTGGCGCGCCTCCCGCTCGCGCCGGGCGAGGGACAGCAGGCGGGCGAGCTGGGCCTGATAGTCGGCCCGGTCCGGCGCCCGCTCCACCGCCTGCTCCAGCGCCTGGAGCGCAAGGCCGACCCGTCCCATCTCCGCCAGCGCCAGCGCCAGCAGGAACAGCGCCTCGGCATTGCCCGCATCGGCGCGGATCATCTCGCCCGCCATACCGGCGCAGCGTTTGATCTCGCCCCGCGCGAGAGCGTCGCGCGCTTCGGCGAGACGGGCGGTCGCGGCCCCGCTCATGCCTGCAGGAAACCAGCGATGCGCTCGACCATCCAGAAGCAGCCGAGGCACCCCGCGGCCGTCATGCTCGCGGCCTCCATCGGGCGGGCAAGCGCAACCACGCGCAAGGCGGCCAGCGCCGCCGTCATGGCCGCAACGAAGACGAGTTGCCCGGCCTCGACGCCGAGGTTGAAGAAGATCAGCGCGGGCACGCGCTCGGCCTGCTGCACGCCCAGCTCCGACAGCGCGCTGGCAAAGCCCAGCCCGTGCAGCAGCCCGAAGGCCACGACCACCAGCATCTGCCGCCGGAAATGGGGCAGGGCGCCGTCGCCCTTCCCGTCCCGTCCCCCGTCCCACCCCTCATCCCGCCTGTGCATCAGCAGCGCCTCGCGCGCCATGATCGCGATGGAAAGCGCGATGATCGCCTCCACCGGCGGCACCGGCAGCCGCACCAGCTCGAAAAAGGCCAGCGACAGGGACAGCGAGTGGCCGATGGTGAAGGCGGTGACGAGCGCGATCAGGCGCCGCCCCCGCGCGATCATGCACAGGCACAGAACGAAGGCGAGATGATCCCACCCCATCCAGATGTGCAGCACGCCCTGTATCAGATACTCCCAGGCGATCTCCACGATGCTGCGCGCGCCGGACAGCGCGCCGCCGATCGGGATGGCGATGCCGCTATCGCCGCCGCTGAGCGAGCGGCTGGCCTCTACCCCCATCACATTGGAGCGGAAGCTCGCGCCGTCCAGCTTCCACGGGGTGAGGATGGTGTCGCCTGCCCGCAGCACATGGTCGCAGCGAAAGCCGTAGCCATATTGCGTCCGCGTGCCGACGAGATGGCGGGTCGCGGAAATCTGCTCGCACCCTTCGGGCCAGACCGGCGCTTCGGTCGAATCCGCGAGGTCCGGCACCGAGGCGACGAAGGTGAAGCTGGTCGCGTCCTCGCCGTTCATCAGCGTGAATTCGCCCGCGCGGAACACGTCCGCCGATGCCGGAGCCGCCAGCAGCACGCCGCACAGCAGCAGCAGGAAACGGACAAGCCTAGCCGGTGATTTCGACATCATATTTCTCTTTCAGCTTCGCGACTTCCCGATCGAGCGCCTCGCGCGTGCTGCTCATCATGAAATCCTGCCGCACCTGCGGGCGGGCGGTGGCGTAGGGGATGCGGGCGGGCGCCTTTGTCCCGGTCTTGCGCACGAAATGCCAGCCCCGGCTGCTCTGCACCGGCCCCTGCCAGACCCCCGCCACGCCCTGTTCGAGCCGGTCGAGGAAGGGCTTGCCGAACATGCCGCGGATCATGCTGTGCCCATAATCGGGAAAGTCCCTGCCCAGCCAGAAATCGTCGCCCCTCACCGCCTCGCCCCGGTTGAGCGCGGCCAGTATCGCCGCCTCGTCCGCCGGGCGGCTGGCAAAAAAGACCTGGGAGAAGCTGATGCCCGGCTCGGTCCGGTAAAGATCCGGATGGGAGGCGTAATAATCGACCATCTGCTCCTCGGTCGGCTCGACCGGCGCGCCCGCGACGATGTAGCGCAACTGATCCACCAGCCGCTCGCGCGTTTCGGCGTCGCTCAGGTGCAGGCCGCGCTCCAGCGCCTCGCGGAACATCAGCTCGTCGCCGATATAGTCGTCGCGCAGCTTTTCCCGGTCGGCGGGCGTCGCCTTGCGGCCGGAAACCAGCTCGAAATTCTCGACCAGCTGCTTCTCGATCGCCGGGGTGTAGGTGACGGGGTCGGCGCGGCTCCGCTGCGTCAGATGCCAGGCGAGGAAGATCGCCCCGCCGACGATCAGGAACAGGAACAGCGGGTCGCGGACCAGACGCCCGGCCGATGCCGGGATGGTCCCTCCCCCCGCCGGACGGAAGCGTCGAACCAGAGCATTTGCCTGCATGGCGGGCCTTTTCCCTTCTGCGTCGCGATGCCCGGAACCCGGCGGATTTCCACGGGGCGCGGGCTGTGCATGGCGGCATGATATGCCTTTTGCCCGCGCCCGGCCTACGTCAAATGACGCATATCGGACCGGGGGCGGCCCTCACTAGCTTTCAAGGCAGGATCGGCGGCCTGTCGCGGCACCGTTCAAAGGTTTGTTCGGCCAAAGGTTCGTTCGGCCAGAATTTCGTTCGGAGGTGTTCATGATTTCAGTTCGTCGGCGCGTTCTTGCCCTTGCCTGCATGGCGAGCAGCCTTGCGCTCGGTGCCTGTTCCGGCGGGCAGTCGGCCGATAGCGGCAGCGGAGGGGACGGCATCGCCGTCGGCGTGCTGCAATCGCTGACCGGCACGATGGCGATCAGCGAGATCACGGTGAAGAACGCCGAGATGCTGGCGATCGAGGAGATCAACGCGGCGGGCGGCGTGCTGGGCCGGAAGATCACCGCGCTGGTCGAGGACGGCGCGTCCGACCCTTCCACCTTCGCGCAGAAAGCCTCGAAGCTGATCGAGGACAATGGCGTCGCCACCGTCTTCGGCGGCTGGACCTCCGCCAGCCGCAAGGCGATGCTGCCGGTGTTCGAGCGCACCGGCAACCTGCTCTGGTACCCGGTGCAATTCGAGGGCAATGAATGCTCGCCCAACATCATGTATTCGGGCGCGCAGCCCAACCAGCAGGCGCTGCCCGCGCTCCAGTGGGCGGTCGGGCAGGGCTATAAGAGCTATTTCCTGATCGGGTCCGATTATGTCTATCCCCGCACCGCCAACCTGATTCTGAAGAAGCATATCGAAAAGGACGGGCTGAAGGTCGCGGGCGAATCCTACGTGCCATTGGGCGGCACCGACTTTTCCGGCGTGATCGCGAAGATCCAGCAGGCGAAGCCCGACATCATCATCAACACGCTGAACGGCGACAGCAACGTCGCCTTCTTCAAGCAGATGCAGGCGGCGGGCCTGTCGCCGACGAAGCTGCCGGTCATGTCCTTCTCCATCGGCGAGCAGGAGGCGCAGGCGATGGGCCCCCGGCTGGTCGAGGGCAGCTATGCGAGCTGGAATTATTTCCAGAGCCTGACGCTGGAGGACAATGCGAAGTTCATCGCCGCCTATCGCAAGAAATACGACGCCAACGCGGCGATCACCGACCCGATGGTGCACGGCTATCTCAACGTCTATGCGTGGAAGGCCGCCGTCGAGAAAGCGGGCGGCTTCGACCCTGAAAAGGTGCGCAAGGCCGCCGCGACGCTGGGATCGTTCGCGACGCCGATGGGCCCTGTATCCTTCGCCGCCAACCAGAGCCTCGTGCAGAAGGCCTATATCGGACGGCTGAAGGCGGACGGCCAGTTCGAGATCCTCTCCGACAGCGGAGAGGCGATCCAGCCGGAACCCTATGACCCGCTCGCCTTCCCCGGCAAGAGCTGCACGCTTTGACGCCGGGCCGCCGCCCGGTGTCGCCCCAGGGGACAGAGGCGATGGACAGAGACGATGGATAGCGTAGCGCTTTTCCTGCCCCAATTGTTCAACGGCCTGTCGGTCGCCTCGCTCTATCTGCTGGCGGCAGTGGGGCTGGCGCTCAGCTTCGGGCTGATGCGGGTCATCAACATGGCGCATGGCGAGATGCTGATGCTGGGCGGCTATCTCGCCTGGCTGACGCTGATGGTGGTGCCGGGCGCGTTCGGCATCCTGCTGGCGCTGCCGGTGGCGTTCCTCGGCACGGCGGCGATCGGCGCGCTGGTACATATGGGGCTGATCCGGCGGCTGGCGGACCGGCCGCTCGACACGCTGCTCGCGACATGGGGGCTGAGCCTCATCCTCCAGCAGGCGGCGCGCGACCTGTTCGGCGCCATCGGCGTGGAAGTGCGCGCGCCGGACTGGCTGGCGGGCAGCATCAGCCTTGGCGATGTGGTCATTCCCTCGGCACGGCTGATGATCATCGTGATGACCCTGCTCGTGCTGGGCGGCATCGCGCTGATGCTGAACCGCAGCCGGATCGGCCTCGACATCCGCGCCGTCAATCAGGACCGGATGATGGCCAGCGCCACCGGCATCAACGTCCGCAAGGTGGAGCTGACCGTCTTCTGCGCCGGCGCCGGGGTGGCGGGGCTGGCGGGCGTGCTGCTCGCGCTGCTGGGGCCGGTGACGCCCAATGCGGGGCAGGTCTATATCGTCCCCGCCTTCCTCGTGGTGGTGATGGGCGGGCTGGGCAGCCTGACCGGAACCAGCATGGCCGCGCTGATCCTCGGCCTGTTCTCGGCGCTGGCCCAGATCTTCTTCGATGTGTCGATCGCCCAGATGCTGATGCTGGTGCTGGTCATCCTCTTCCTTCAGATCCGCCCGCAAGGGGTGGTCGCGGTGCGGAGTCGCGCGCTCGATGTCTGATCCTGATCCCATGATCCTTTCCGCTGCCGGGGCCGCACCGGGAGCTGCACCTCTGACTGCACCTCTGGCCGCCCGGCTGGCGCCGGTGGGCAAGGCGCTGCCATGGCTGGCGCTGGGCCTTGCGGTGGCGGCGCCATGGCTGCTGTCGGCCTATGACCTCAACCTGCTGGCGCGCTTCATGGCGATGGCGATCCTCGCGCTCGGCATCGTGCTGATCTGGGGCCATGGCGGTATATTGAGCCTCGGCCATGGCGTGTTCTTCGGCCTCGGCGGCTATGCGCTGGCCATCCACATGAAGCTGGCCGACCTGCCGCAAGGCGAAATCCCCGATTTCATGCAATGGAGCGGGCGTACCGCCCTGCCCTGGTGGTGGGAGCCGTTTTCCAGCCCCATGTTCACCTTGCTGGCGGTGCTGGTGCTTCCCGCGCTGGTGGCGGGCCTTTTCTGCTGGGCGGTGTTTCACCGCCGGGTCGGCGGCACCTATTTCGCGCTCATCAGCCAGGCGCTGGCGCTGGCCTTCGCGACGCTGCTCGTCAGCCAGCAGGACGTGACCGGCGGCTTCAACGGCCTCACCCAGTTTTCCAGCCTGTTCGGCTTCGGCCTGACGCGCCCCTCGGTGGTGCAGGGGCTGTACTGGGTGACGCTGGCGATAGTGGTGGCGGCGTATCTGGGGCTGAGGCTGTTGCTCGCCTCGCGCTTCGGCATGCTGCTGCGCGCGGCGCGGGACGGGGAGAACCGCCTGCGCTTCCTCGGCTACAGCCCGACGCCGGTGAAGGTCGCCGCCTTCGCCCTCTCCGCCCTGCTGGCGGGCATGGCGGGCGCACTGTTCACGCTGCACGCCGGGGTGATCTCTCCGGCGCTGGTGGGTGTGATCCCGTCGATCGAGATGATCGTCTGGGTCGCGATCGGCGGGCGCTACAGCTTCGCGGGGGCGATACTCGGCACGCTGCTGATCAACATCGCCCGCGACAGCATATCGAGCGCCTTTCCCGAACTGTGGCTCTATGTGATGGGCGCGCTGTTCATCCTCGTCGTGACGCTGATGCCCGACGGGCTGGCGGGCGCCGCTCGCAACCTGATCGAAAGGGCGCGCGCGCGATGAAGGACGAAAGCACCAGGGACCTGTTGCTGGCGGTCGACGGCGTCACCGTCGATTATGGCGGGTTCAAGGCGCTGGACGGGTTCAGCATGACCCTCCAGCGCGGCGAGACGCGCGTGGTGATCGGCCCCAACGGCGCGGGCAAATCGACGCTGTGCGACACGATCATCGGCCGGGTGCGGCCCACCGAGGGGGCGATCCTTTTCCGCGGCGAGGATATCAGCGCGCTGCCCGAACAGTTGATCGTGGCGCGCGGCATCTGCCGCAAGTTTCAGGCGCCCGGCATCCTGCCCAGCCTGACCGTCGCCGACAATATCGGCCTCGCCGCGCGGCGGGACCGGCGCTGGTGGCGCAGCCTCGGCTTCGGCATCCCGGCCGGGGAACAGGCGATCGTGAACGACATTCTCGAACAGGTCGGCCTGACCGCCCGCCGCGCGACGCAGGCCGGGCTGCTGGCCCATGGCGAAAAGCAATGGCTGGAAATCGGCATGGTGATCGCCACCGGCGCGGAGCTCATCCTGCTCGACGAGCCGACGGCCGGCATGGGGCCCGCCGAAACGCGACGGACGGCGGAACTGATCCACAGCCTCGGCGACAGCCGCACGGTGCTGGTGATCGACCATGACATGAGCTTCGTCGAGCAGCTGGGCGCCACCGTGACGGTGATGCACCAGGGACGCTTCCTCGCGCAGGGCGACGTGCAGGCGATCCGCAACAATGCGGAGGTCGCATCGGTTTATCTGGGGCATACGGCATGAGCGACGCGCTGCTTCGTCTGGAAGGGGTATCGAGCGGCTACGGCCAGAGCCGCATCCTGTGGGATGTCGATTTCGCGCTGCCACGCGGCAAGGCCACCGCACTGATCGGACGCAACGGCGTCGGCAAGTCGACGCTGCTCTCCACCATCATGGGGCTGCGCCCTCTGATTTCCGGGCGGGTGCTGTTCGACGGGCGGGATATCAGCCGCCTTTCCACCCATCAGCGCGCCCGCGCAGGGATCGCGCTGGTGCCGCAGGGGCGGCATGTCTTTCCCTTCCTGACGGTGGAGGAGAATCTGCTGTCCGGCCTCGCCGCGCGGCGGGACGGGCGGCGGACGATCCCCGGTTTCATCTTCGACCTTTTCCCGAAGCTCGACGCGATACGCCACCGCAAGGGCGGGCTGCTGTCGGGCGGCGAGCAGCAGCAGCTTGCGATCGGGCGGGCGCTGGCGGGCGACCCGCGCCTGCTCCTCCTCGACGAGCCGACCGAGGGGATACAGCCCAATGTCGTCGCGCAGATCGAGGACGCGCTGCGCCATGTGCGCAGCGAAATGGGCATGACGATCCTCGTCGTCGAGCAATATCTCGACTTCGCCTGGCGCCTCGCCGATCTCTACGCGGCGATGCAGTGCGGGCGGATCGTGAGGTCCGGCGATACCGGGACGGAGACGGCGGACACGGTAGCGCATCTCGTGCATATCTGAGAATTTGGTCCAGACCGGATCCTGACCAGAGCCGTTCGGGCTGAGCTTGTCGAAGGGCTGCTTTTCTCGTGGGGCCAAGAAAGAAAGTACAGGGCTTCGACAGGCTCAGCCCGAACGGTTTTGGGTTAGCGGCGCCTAATCCCCCAAAACCACCATTCTACCCCGTCATGCCAGCGCAGGCTGGCATCTCAGGAGGAGGCGCGCCACATGGCCTGCGACCCCAGCCTTCGCCGGGGTGACGAGTGAGGCGGACGTCTGCTCCCACCCAAAACCCGCCATCGCATGGCCCTATTCCCACAAGCATAACCAAAAATACCCCCGGATCGCTCCGGGGGTGAGTGCCGTCTTCTCGATGAAAGGAAAATCTAGGGCGCTTTTGTGACAGCCGCCTTACGCTGCGCCATTCCGGCCAGGCAGCTGTGCAGGATGTAATTGGCGTTTTGCGCGGTCTTGTAGCTGATATCCAGGATCGGCGCGGGGTCGAGCAGTTCGAAACCCACCACCTTGTTCTGCGCGCACAGGGTCCGCACCAGCGGCACCGCCTCCCGCATGGTGAGGCCGTTGGGCGCGGGGCGGCCGACGCCGGGGGCATAGGCCGGGTCGAGCACGCTCATGTCGAAGGAGACGAACAGATGCTCCGGCCCCGCGCGCACCTGCGCCAGCGCCCGGTCGACCACCGCCCGCCAGCCGTCCTTCTCTATATCGGCCATGCTGTGCATGCGGATGCCCTGCGCGGTCGCGCGGGCCTTGTCCGCGCCGGACATGCCCGCGCCCCTTATGCCGATCTGCACGATGTCGCCGCCGCTGAGGATGCCGTCGCGGATCAGGCGGCTGACCGACTGGATGTCGGAGATATAATGCGCATCCTCCGCGACGCCCTCATAATGGGCGTCGAGCTGGATCACGCCGACCTTGCCCTTGCCGTAGACATCGACCATCGCGGCGACATCCGGGTACATCAGCGCATGGTCGCCGCCGACGATGAACGGCACCGCCCCGGTGGAGGCGATCTCGGCCACCATCGTGCGGACATGCCCGACCGTCCGTTCGACGCTCATATTGTCGACGGCGATATTGCCATAATCCGCCATGCGCAGCAGCTTTGCGGGGTCGAGGCCGGTATGGATGTCGGTGCCGACCAGCCCGTCGCTGGCGCGCAACGCCATCGGCCCGTGCTTGGCGTCGCGATGGCCGTTGCTGAAGTCGAGCGGAATGCCGACGAACGCCACCTCCACCTTGCCCGCGACCAGATCCTCCTTGCGCAGGGCGATCGGGGCCTGCGCGAAGGTGGGGATGCCGGCGGGCTGATACATATAGGAGGCGATGCTGAACGGGCCGGGCGCGCGGTAGAATTTGTCCAGCAGGGCCGGGCGCAGCGTGGTGGGCAGGTTGAACGCGGTGGCTTCCGGGTTGAGCGGGATTTCCGCCATGTCCGTCGCCGGGTCGAACCGGGCGTCCGCCACCACCCGGACCAGCGCGCCGACATAGGCGCTCGCCTGCTCGTCGGTGCGCCCCTGCAGCGCGAGCGCCACCTCGTCCGCCGTCAGCCCGACCCGGTCCAGCATCGCGCTGTCGGTAAGGAACGCCTGTTGCTCGGCCGGCAGGGCGGCGATCCGCGCGGCGAGCGCGGCGGAATAGCGGACGGTCTCGGCGGCGGCGGGCATGATGCCCAGCGCGCAGGCCATCGCCAGCAGGGAAGGAAGGGCAAAAGCCCCGATGCGCGTGTTCGCCGTCGCGGTCATGGCTCAGGCTCCTTTCCGGCTGCTGGAGGAAACGGGATCGAGCCAATGCGGCTTGGTCAGGCCCTTCTTGCGCATAGCGATGCCGGTGAGGCAGGCGTTGAGCAGATAGGCGCTGTTGAGCGCGGTCTTGTAGCTGACGTCGAGATAGGGCGCGACCTCGACGATATCGATCCCGGCAATGTCGTTTTCCGCGCACAGGCGGCGCATGATCGGCTGCGCCTCGCGCATGGTGAGGCCGCCGGGGACCGGGGTGCCGGTGCCGGGCATATAGGCCGGGTCGAGCACGTCGATATCGAAGGATATCCAGATCTTCTTCGCGCTCTTGCGCGCATTGGCGAGCGCGGCTTCCATCACCTTGGCCCAGCCGTTCTTCTCGACCTCGACCATCGTATGATAGTTCATGCCCATCTCGCGCATCCACTGGAAGGTCGGCTTGTCCGGGCCGCGGGCGCGCAGGCCGACCTCGACATATTGGTCGGGCCGGACATGGCCTTCGTGCAGCACGCGGTAGACCGGCTGGCCATGGTCGATCAGGTGCACCCGGTCGCTGCCGATGTCGTAATGGGAATCGAAGTGGACGACGCCGACATTGCCCTTGCCGTGCACATCGGCCATCGCCGCCAGATTGGGATATTCGAGGCTGTGGTCGCCGCCGATGACGATGGGGATCGCGCCGGTCTTCGCGATCTCGCGGACGACCTCGCGCACATGATGGACGCTGCGCTCGGTGCTCTGCTGGTCGATGGCGATGTCGCCGTAATCGGCGATCTTCAGCACCCGCGTCGGATCGATCATCGAGAACATGTCATTGCCATAGCCGCCGACCGCACCCGCGGTGCGCAGCGCCAGCGGTCCGTTGCGGGCGTCGCGCCAGCCCGACCCCATGTCGAGCGGCGCGCCGACGATCGCCACCTCTATGCCGTCGGCGATCAGATCCTTCGGGCCGAGCGCGACGGGGGCGTTGGCGAAGGTCGCAAAGCCGCTGCCGCGCCCGCCGAGATAGCGGCCCAGCTCGATCGGCCCGTCCTCGCGCCACGGGTTCAGCTCCGCCGGGCGCCTGATCTTCCATGCGTTGAAGGAAGGCGATGAGGTATCGAGCGGGATGGACGCCTTGTCGCGCCCGGCCTTGTAGTCGATCTGGTCCTGCAACGACAGCAGCGCATCGACATAGGCGGTGATCTCTTCGGACGACAGGCTTTCGAAGCGCCTGAACATCACCTCCGGGTTGACGATGCGGCGGCTCTTGCCGCTTTTCAGATAGTCCATCTGCTCGGCGCTGAGGCCGGACAGTCTGGACTGGAGCTTTTCCGGTATCTCGATCGGTTCGGGGGGCGTCGGCGCGCGCGTGATGCCGGGCGCCCGGTCCATATTGGCGACCGCCGCGGTGGCGAGCAGCGTCACGGCGGACAGCGCCAGCGCCGGCTTCCACAGGGTCCTGGCGCTATGCGTTCGGCGGGCGGGCGGTCGATCGATGGGGGGATGGCCTGAACCGGGCATGATGTCTCCTTTGCGCTCCCTTCGTGCCGCCCGCGCCGGTCCGTAGAGGAAAGGCGGGCGAAACCGGTCCTTTTTCGGCCGGACCGGCGGGGCATGCCATCGGGCATTTGACGTAGCCGGGCGTCTAATCCCGATGATCGCGGGTTGCGGCGGGCGCGCGCCGCCGCAGCCACAGCGCCGGTATCGCCGACAGGGCGAGCAGCCCGCCCAGCACCGCCCAGGCGGGAACGGCCTCCGCTTCGGAGGGGGCCGCGCCCTCTTCCTGCGGGCCGCTCACCATCTTCCCCCGCGCTTGCGCGCCGTCGAAGGCGATGGTCATGGTGATTTCATGCCCCTCCTCGCCCGACGCGCGCACGCGATAGCGATGGCCCTGCTCTCCGTGCAGGCGGAAGGAACCGTCGCCCTGCGTGCGGATGGTCTGCACGGCCGCGCCGGGCCGCGCCTCGTCGAACAGCTCGATCCATTCGCCGCCCGCGCGCTGGCCGTTGCTGTAATAGAGCGTCCCGGCGATCGCATCGCCTTCCCGCTCCAGCTTCATCAGCAGGCCATGGGCGAGCGCGGCGGGCGAGAACAGCAGCGCCGCACCGGCGAGCGCGAGGGATAGCAGCCGCCTCATTCCGCGAAGAATCCCAGCGAATATTCGATGCTGTCCTCGGTGAAGGCGGGGTTGCCCTTTACCGGCACGCGCCTGCCGGACCAGATGCGGTTGAACCCGGCGACGGGCGTGAAGCTCGCCACGCCCTGCGCGTCGGTGACGGCCTCCCGGCCTTCCTCGTTGCGCGCAATGGCGATGCCGGGGGCGGGCTTGCCGCCGATCAGCACCCGCAGCTTCATCGGCCTGCCCGCGACGGGCCGGGTCGCGGAAAGCGGCACCAGCTCGAACGGCTGGCCGTAGCTGCGGGCGACGGCGGGCGTCCAGTCGGCAAGGGTCTTGTGATATTTGATCGCGCGCACGCCCCTGGTCGCATGCGGCACCTGGTTCATCGGCTTTTCGACCGAGGGGCCGTCCGTCCGGCTGGTGTGGATGCCATTGTCATAATGGGCGAGGATGACGCTCGGTTTCCCCTCTATGGCAAGATGCACGCCGTCCGGCGCAACGGTACGGCGGACGGGGAGCGTCTTGCCGTTGGCGGCGATCGCCCGCACCGTCTTCAGCTTGTCGGCGGGATAGGCGTTGGTTTGGCCTGCATGGCCGCCGAAGAGAACATGCCAGCGCCCGGCCTTTTCGGGCACCAGCCAGACCGTATGGGCGTGCGCCGGGGCGGCCAGCGCGAAGCAGGCGAATGCAATCAGTGGCGCGGCAAGGCGTGAGCGCATCAGGGGGTCCTTTCTGTCATAACGTGATCTGGATGCCCGCGCGGACGGTGCGCGGCGCTCCGGGGGAGAACAGCGTCTGCCCGCCGATCAGGGAGACGGAGGCGGCATAGCGGGTGTCGGCCACATTCTCGACCCGCACATAGGCGCGATAGGCGAAGGGCGCGCGGCCTTCATGCGACAGGGTCAGGTCGACTATGTCATAAGGGTCGGCTTGCAGGCTGTTGGCGGCATTGACCTGATAGGCGCCGACATAGCGCCAATTGCCCGCCAGTTCCCATCCGCCGATCGGCTGCCAGCGCAAATCCACATTGGCGCTGTCGCGGGGCACCCCGGCGACGCTGTTGCCGATCAGCGCCGGGTCGCCGTTCTTGCGCACCTCGGTATCGGTATGGCCATAGACGGCGCGCAGCCAGAGGCGCGGCGTCGCCTGCCATTCGGCGCTGATCTCCACCCCCTGATTGCGGGTGGAGCCGTAATTCTCGTAAATGCCCGGCGCGACGGTGCGAACCTCGCCGCTCGATGTCAGGCGATAGGCGGCGGCATCGAGGGTGAGGCCCTCCCCCGGCGTCAGCTTCACGCCGATTTCGGTCTGGCGGAAGACGCTGGCGTCGAGCGGCTGGCCGCCGGTCGCATATTTGACGAAGGCATTGGGCAGCGCGAAGCCCTCCGCCCAGCCGAGCCGCAATTGCAGCGCCTCGGCCAGTTGCGAGCGCAGCCCGATCTTGGGGCTGAGCCGCTCGATCACCCGCAGCCTGCCGCAGGGGTCGCCCCCGGTTTCCGGCCCGCGCACCGCGCAGCCGCCGGTGAAGCGGTCGGCGCGCAGGCCGAGGGAGAGGTCGAACAGCCGGTGCAATGGCGCCTGAATCTCGGTGAAGGCGGACAGGCTGTTGAGCCGCGTGCGCCGATCGGCCAGCGCCGGGCTCACGCGCCTGCGCCGGTCCAGCCCGTCGTAGAACATATAGTCGGTCCGTTCCCGGAACAGCTCCACCCCGACGACATAGCGGATCGGCTCTGTCGCCCAGTCCGCAGCGATGGTGCCGTTGAGGCTGGTACCCGCCCCGAAGATGGCGCGGTCATAGCTTTCCTCTCGCTGCCGCCATGCGCCGGAAACGGGGCGGGAGAACCAGCGGGTGAAATCCTGCCGCGTGCCATAGGCGAAGCCCAGCAGGCTGGCCGAGGGGGAAAGCGCGATGCCGAGGTCCGCCCGCGCCGTACCGAAATGCTTGCGCGCGCCGTCATTCTGCACAGCGGGGTCGATGCCATAAGGGTCGGTCTCGAACTGCGCGGCGGTGATATAGCTGGCATTTTGCGCATCGGCATGATGATAGCGGCCCGACAGCGCCAGCGTGACACCGGGCGACAGGTCGAGGCCGAGGCGGCCCGACAGCGTCTGCCGCTCCTGATCGGTTTGGGGGCGATATCCGTCGGAGAGGAAATATTGCCCGGTGAGGTTGAGCGTGCCGCCGGACCATTCCCGCCCCAGCGCCATTTGCAGATCGCCCGTACCGAATGAGCCCATGCTGGCGTCGGCGTTGAGATAGTCGCCGCCCTTGCGGGTATCGAGGCGGACGAGGCCGCCGCGATTATAATTGCCGTAGAGCGCGGAAACCGGCCCGCGATAGACGGTCAGGCTCTCCAGCTCCAGCGGGACGACGACATTGAGATCGACATAGCCGTCCGCATGGCTCATCGCCTCGTTGAGCGGGATGCCGTCGATCACCGCGCCCAGATCGCCGCCATGGCCGCCATTGCCGAAGCCGCGAATGACGATGCTGTTGGCGACGCCGCCCATGCCGAGGTTGCGCACCGCCATGCCCGGCACGAAGCGCAGATAGTCGTCCATCTGGCCGAGCGCCTGCTCGCGGATCTCCTCCGTGCCGAGGGTGGTGACCGACCAGGCGCTCGCCGTCGCAGCGACCAGCTGGCCCTTGACGACAATGGCGCTGCCATCGTCGGCGTCGGCGGAGGCGTCCTCCGCCAGCGCGGCGGCGGGCAGGGTTGCGATGCCGCCGAGCATCAGGAAAGCGAGGGCCTTTTTCATATGCGAGCTTCCTTGGAAAGGAGGGAGGTGGAACGGCTGGCGATCGCCGCCTCGTCACGATCGCCCGCGGCGAAATGGCCGAGCTGCGTCGCGAACAGGCCAAGGCCCGCCAGAATGAGCGCCGCGTTGACGGCGCGCGTCACCGGGCGCCACAGCGCGGTCTGGCGCCATAATCCGACGACGCCGACCATCAGGCCGAGCGCCGCGATCTGCCCCAACTCCACGCCGACATTGAAGGCGAGGATCTTCGGCACGATCCGCGGGTCGTCCATCAGCGTCATCTGCTGCAACCGGGTGGAAAGGCCGAAACCGTGGATCAGGCCGAACAGAAAGACCATCAGCAGCAGGTTGGGCTGGCGCACGCCCAGCCAGCGCCGGAACAGGTCGAGATTCTCGCACGCCTTGTAGCAGACGGTCAGCGCGATCGCCGCATCAACCAGATAGGCGTTGGCGGTGACGCCCAGCATCGTCGCGCCCAGCAGCGTGATCGTGTGCCCCAGCGTGAACGCGGTGATGAAGCGGACGATCTCGCCATGGCTTTTGAGGAAGAACAGCACGCCGAGCAGGAACAGCAGATGGTCGTAGCCGGTCAGCATATGTTCGGCGCCGATGCGAACGACATCCAGCAGGCCGCCTTCCAGCATCATCTGCCGCGCCTGCTCCGATACATTATGCGCCATCGCCGGAACGGGGGCGAGCAGCGCCAGCACCGCACAGGCGGCGCGCGCGGCCCCTCTGGCCAACCCGTTCCCATATCCGGGCCCATATCCGGGGAAATGCCTGCTCATCTCTTGCCTCCGCTGTTATGAAGATTGCCCGCATTCCTCATAACCGGCGGGGAGGACCCTCGCCCAAGGGGCATTTGACGTAGTGCGGGGGCGGCGGCGCCGGTCCAGGATGCACCGCCTACAGGCTGGCCAGCGCGGTCAGGGTGAAGGCGCGCGGGCGGACGCGGGACAGGGTGCCCGATCCGCTGGCCGACCAGGACCGGTCGTTCAGCAGATTCTGGACGCGAAAGCGCAAGGTCGTGGGCCTGCCCGCCAGCGCGAGGCGATAGCGCGCGCCGATGTCGAACAGGCTGTTGGCGCCGGTGCGGAACCTGTCCGCCATGTCGGCGGGCTGCGTGGAATTATGCGTCAATTGCACGTCGACCGACAGGTTCGCGGGCACGGGCAGGCGATATTCCATGTTGAACTGCGCGGTGAGGCGGGATTGCCCGGCGGGCCAGTGCGCGATGAGGCCCGTTTCCACCGCCGGTCCCGAATTTTCCGGGTCGAGAAAGACCGCGCCGGTGGCGATGGTCAGCCGGTCCGTCAGCGGACCGGACAGCGACAGCTCGACGCCGCGATGGCGCACCGTGCCTTGCAGGCCGAAGCGCCCCTGCTCGTCGAACCCGGTCGTGGGCTTGACGATCTCGAACAGCCCGGCGGCCAGCGACAGCCGGCCGTGGACGCGCCCGCGCACGCCCAGTTCCACCTGCCGCGCCATCACGGCGGGCAGCACCTCGTTGCGGTTGGCCGCGTTGGCGGGGGCGACGCCCTTTTCCTCCAGCCCGCGCGTATAGCTCATATAGCCGAGCCAGCCGCGCGGCAGCGGGAGGATCAGCGCGCCATTGTACAGCCAGTAGCGGTCGTCCGTCTCCTGCGGGACGGCGCCGTCAATGGCGACCGTCTTGCGGTAGAAGGCTCGCTGGACACCCGCCTGTATCCTTACCCGCCCGGCGATATCCATTTCATAGCTGAGGCCGATGCTGTCCTGCCTCACCAGCCCGTGGCTGTAGACCATGTCGCCGTCGAGAACGGGCGGCGGCCCGAAATCGCGCGCGTCGAGGTCGACGAGGCCGAGGTCGAAGGATTGCCCCGGCGTCGCGCGGGTGGTGGTGCGGCGATACCGCGCCGCGCCGGTCAGCCGGTGGGCGATGCCCAGCCACTCGAACCGCCGCCCGGCCAGCACCTCGCCGGAAAGGGAGCGCGTATACTGGTCGCGCACCGCGATCGCCGTGGTGCGCGCCGTGCCGTCCGGGTTCAGCGTCATCATCGTGAAGTCGTTTTCCGGCTGCGACGAGGAGGACCAGAACAGCCCGGCCTTCCTCTCCCACCCGTCGGGCGTCGACCAGTCGGCCATGCCGCCCAGATTGACCATGTCGTTCCTGAAACGCTGCCATGGCGGGGCGAACAGCCGGATGCCCTTCAGCTCCGGCGGCAGCGCGCCGTTGGCGCTGCGGAAGCTGTAATTGCCGTTGAAGCGCCGGTGCTGCCATGCGGCCAGCCCGGTGAGGTTAAGCGCCCCGATCCGCGCGCGCGGTACCGCCCCCACCGCATATTCCTCCCCCCGCGTTCCGTCGGAATAGAGGATATGCGGGTTGACCAGCGCCCCGCCCGCGACGCCGAGCGTCCCGTCCGCGCTGGCGAGCCATCCCTTCATCTCCACCATCGGGGCGAATTGCGGACGGATGCCCGCCTCCACCGTCAGCCCGGCCGTGCCCGCGCCCGGCCTGCGCAGGCGGGAGGCCACGATGCCGGAGGGCGCGGGGAAATCGGTGGCCAGTGCATTGGCGCCGACCTCGATCGCGACACCGGCGAGGACCACGTCCGGCAAGCGGGCGGCGCGGACGTAATAATGCCCGTCCATGCGGTAATTCCCCGCATTCTCAAGGCTGAACCCGCGCACCTGCCCTTCGGTATAGAGGCCGATCTCCTCATTGCCGATCCGCTGGCCGAACGCATCGCGCGCCTGGCTTACTACGCTGCCGGCCGCGCCGTTGGCCATCCCATTGCCCACGCCGCCGGCATCCTGCGCCAGCGCGGCATGGGGAAGCGCGGCAAGGCCCAAACCGCCGGACAGAATCCAGCAGGACAGCGTCCGCCACGGCGCATGCAGGCGGGGCCGGGGCGCGGGGGAAAGGCGGCTATGGGGCATTGCAGGCTTCTGATCCTTCGGAAACCTGCCCTATGTGGAAAACCCCGCCGCAAGAGGATATGGGGCGTTTGACGTAAACCGGAGCGGCGTGGCGCGCAGCGGGCAACGGCCCGAACCGGCTTCCCCTGCCGGTTTCGAGCCGCGGCGCCCCGTCAATGGGCGCTATGCCAGCGCAAAGCCGCTGATGGTCTGCTTTCCGTCCCTGGGGGCGATGGAGGTGTGGAGCGCCGTGCCGCAGCCGGGGCATATATGCTGGATAAAGCCGATCTCCTCATCGACGAAATGATGGGGGTCGGAGCGGACGATGGGCCCGGCCATGCTCGACTCCCCTTCGACCGCGCCGACATGGAGCAGCCCGTCCGCATCGCCGAGAGCCTGCCCGCAATGCCGGCAGCCGACCCTTGCGCGATCGCCGTCGCCGACGATCACGAGGTTGTCGTCGACCGGTTGCCCCTCGCCCGGCTCCACCCGCCCCTCGATGATCGAGCCGATCGTCATCCGGTCCAGACGGGCCTGCCGCATGTCCTGCCGCAGCCGGTCGGTCGCGGGGGCATCGACGCGGCCCTCCGCATCGAAAAGCACGCCGTAGATGTCGCGCGCGGCGGCCATGCTGATCAGGCCGTCGCCGATGTCGCGCGCCACCAGCTCGGGATCGCGCAACAGGGGATCGCCATAGCCCCCGCCGCCCTGGCAATTCATGTAGAGCACATCCCCCGGCGACAGCATGCTGGTCGCGAAACATTGGGTCGCGTCCGCCTCGCCCGCCAGTTCGCCGAGGTCGGTGGGAATGACGCCGCGCGCCAGCATCGCGTCCACCGCCGCGCCCTGGACGATGACGTCATGCCCCAGATTGCCGGGATAGCCCCCGGCAAGACCGGGATTCTGCGCCGTCGCCTTGCCCGATGTGGACATGATGACATGGGCGGGCAGCGACGTGCCGTGGGGGGTCATGGCGACGGCGCAGCTCGTGCCGCCGCGCTGCCTGCCCGCGCCGCCGGAATCCTGTTCCTCGCGCCGCCAGAGGACGAGAAGGGGATAGAGCAGCTCGGTCACCTCCGCATCGGGCACGCGGCCCATCGGAATGCAGAAGCTGCCGCCGGTATTGATCCCGTCGCGGCCGGGCCGCGCGCCATAGCCGCCCGCCACCGTTTCCATCACCACGTTGAGGAAGGGCACAGGCTCCTTCGGCCGCTCGTCGGTGCCCGCGACGCAGGCGAAGTCGAACGTGCCGCAGCAGCTCGCCTGCACATTGTCGCGGAACCTGAAATCCCGCTCCAGCATCTGCGAAAGGCATTGCGCGACCAGATTGCCGATCATCCAGCCCGTGCCCAGCGGCGCGCGGTTGATCGCCGCCGGGAAGGTCGCGTTCACCAGCGTGCCTTCCGGCGCGATGATGTCGAAACATCGCATCAGGCCGCTGGCGGACCATGGAATGTCGCCGCACAGGATCGGCAGGAAGGCGAGCATGATGCCGCCCCGGCAGCCGCCCAGCGTGCAGCTGATGACCCCGGCCTGCGGGTCCGTGCCGGTGAAGTCGAACAGCAGCCGGTCGCCGGTCTTGGTCATCGCGAGGACGACCTTGTGCGTCGCCCGGTCACCCGCGAAAGCCTGGTCCTGATAGCCGGTCGCGGTCCATTTGCCGTCGGGGACGGAGAGCAATTTGTGACGCAGCCGATGCTCGGCGTCGTTCATCATCTTCTTCATCACGGCCTTGACCACATCAGGGCCATATTCCTCGATCACCGCCTTCAGCCGCTGGCGGCCGATCGTGTTGGCGCCGACCTTGGCGCGCAGGTCCAGCCCCACCACCATCGGCACGCGCGAGCGGCGGACCCACACATCGACGATATCATGCTGAAGCTCGCCCTTGCGCATCACCTTGACAGGCGGCGTCGGCAGGGCTTCCGAGAACACGTCGACATTGCCGATCGGCGCCGAGCCGATCGCCGTTCCGCCCAGATCGGGCTCGTGGCAAACGGCGCTGGTCCAGCCGAACAGCTTGCCGTCATGGAAGATCGGCTGGAACACCACGGTGTCGTTCTGGTGCAGCCCGCCGCCGACCCACGGATCGTTGCACAGGAACATGTCGCCTTCCTCTATCCCCGGATTGACCGCCCGGTTCTGGAGCGTCCATGTCAGCGCGAGGTCGATCGCGCCGATCAGCATCGTGTTGTAGAGGCCGACCTGCACGAGCTGCCCCGCCTCGTCGTTGATCGTGAAGTCGAAATCATTGGCATCGGTCACGATGGGCGAGCCGGACATGCGCTTGAGCGTCTCGCCCATTTCATCCGTCACCGACCAGAGGCGGTGGCGCACGACCTCATAGGTCAGGGGATCGAGATCGTCGATCGCCTGCTGGCTGACGGTGTGCACCTGAAGCCTGGAGGGCAGCGACCGGATCAGCGCCTCGGGGTCGACGGGACGGGTTACAAAGGCTTCGGAACCGGGGATCATCCTGCGACACTCCTCTTGGGCTGAAACTGCGTGACATTGCTGTTGGTCTGGATGCTGAGAACGCCGATCTCGTCGATGTCGCCGTACATGCCGTCGGGCACGACCACCGATGTCGTCGGCACCTGAATGACCGCGGGCCCGGTGATCCGGTGCCCGGCGCGCAACGCGTGATAATCGTAGACCGGCGTATCGACGAAGCCCTTGCCGGCGGTGAGACAGACGGGCCGGGTTTCCAGCAGCGCCGCCGACGGATCCGGCGACACCGCCCGCGCGAGCGGTTCGAACACGGGATGCGTTTCGAGCAGGCCGAAGCCCCGGATGCGGAAGGTGATGGCGTGGATGCCCGCCCCGGCAAAACCCGATCCCTCGCCGAAGAGGCGGGCATAGCGCTGCTCGAACTCCTCGACGCAGGCTTCGAGGCTCGCGGCCGTGACCGGCCCGTCCGCCAGCGGGGTCGTCACCTCTTCGAGCTGCAGGCCGTAGCGTATGTCGATTTCGCGATGGAGCACGATGCGGTTGAGGCGGATGCCCTGCCGCTTCATCGCCTCCATCACCTCGCGTTCCAGCCGCGCGAAATTCTCCTCCACGCGGGCCGGATCGAACGGGGCCGTCATCGGATCCGAATGCTCGCGGATGAGGACGATGTCGGACGAGGCCAGCCCGAAGGCCGAGAAGGCCGAGGCGACCGGCCCCAGCGGCACCACCACATTGGCGACGCCGATATGGGCGGAATAGGCCGCGCAATGGGCAGGGCCCGCGCCGCCAAAGGCATAGACGGTGAAATTGCGAGGATCATAACCGCTTTCGACCACGATCTTGCGCAGCAGGTCGCCCGTCTGCGCATTCTGCACCGCGTAGATGGCGGCGGCGGCTTCCTCCACGGTCATGCCCAGCGGATCGGCGATGCGGCGGCGGATGGCCTCCGCGGCAAGATCCTTGCGGATCGGCCGCAGCCCGCCGAGCAGGCCCGTTTCCGGCAGGATGCCGAGGATCAGGTTCGCGTCCGTGTTGGTCGGCTCCGTGCCGCCCGCGCCATAGCAGGCGGGACCGGGCGCCGCCTGCGCGGAGAGTGGCCCGACATGCAGGTTGCCGCCGGTATCCAGCCAGGCGATCGCGCCGCCCCCGGAACCGATGGCATCGACCCGCAGCGTCGGCACATTGACCGGATGCTGGTTGACGATGGTCTGCGCCGCGCGCACCGGCTCGCCATCGGCGATGATGCCCGCAAGAAAGGTCGTGCCGCCGACATCGGTTGCGATCACATTGTCATGCCCCAGCTTCTTCGCGAGCTGGGCGCAGCCGACCACGCCGCCGGTCAGCACGCCGCCGATGGTGGTGATCGCGGAGGCCGCCGCCTCGCTCGCGGCGATGGCGCCCCCCGCGCTCTGCATCACCAGCAGCGCGCCGCGCAACCCCAGATCGCGCAGCCTGCCCTCCAGATCATCGAGATAGAGCTTGAGGCCGGGGCCGATCTGCGTGCTCATCACGGTGGTCGAATGGCGCGCGAATTCGCGGATGCGGGGGCTGACCTCGGACGAAAGGGCGACGAACGCCGTCGGGTCCTGCTCATGCACCAGTTCGCGCAGGCGCTGCTCATGGACGGGGTTGCGGAACGACCACAGCAGCGAAATCGCGATCGCCTTGACGCCTTCGGCGAGGATCTCGCGAATGACCTGCCGCGCATCCTCTTCGTTGAGCGGGACGATCACATTGCCCGCGCGGTCGATCCGCTCGATCGCCTCCCGCGCCAGCCGGCGTTCGACAAGGCCGCGCGGCTTGGACTGGCCCATGATGTCCTGCAACTCATGCTGCGGCCGGCCGAGATAGCGCCCCTCCACATTCATGATGAAGATGGAATCGCGATGGCCCCTGGTGGTGATGAACCCGATGCTGGGCACCTTCCCCATCACCAGCGCATTGAGCGAGGAGGTGGTGCCGTGGGCGATGTGATCGGTTTCGTTCAGCAGCTGCGAAACCGGCATCTCCAGCTCCGCCGCCAGCAGATCGATCGCGCTCAGCACGCCCTGGCTGTAATCCGGCGGGGTCGACGGCGTTTTCGCCGAAACCATGCTGCCATCGGGTCGCAACGCGACGGCATCGGTGAATGTGCCGCCGACATCAATGCCTATAACGTATCCCATATCCTCGTCCTGTCTCCTTGAAGGCGTCCGGCCTCGCCGCCGCCTTCCGATGTCCGGTTATCGTGCCGCCGAGCCTGCCGGGCGGGACGGCGCGCATGCCGCCACGCAGCGGCACATGCTGATTATCGAGCCTGCCCAGGCTCCTGGGTGAAGTCCGCCATGTCCGACCTCTTCTCAGAATTGCGCCGCGACGGAACCCAGCCCGTCGAACGACGCGGAAAACCGCGATCCGGCGCGCGCCGGATAGGCCCTGGTCAATCCCCCGGTCATCACCAGCTGACCGGCCCGGAGGCAGGAGCCCGTCCGGGCGAGCCTGTTGGCGAGCCAGGCGAGGGCCAGGGCGGGGCCGCCCATCGCATCGCTGCTCGACCCCCGGTCGACGGACTGCCCGTCCCGCTCCAGCCGCACGGCCCTGCCGCCCGGTTCCGCTACCTCCCGGCGCGGGACGCCATCCCCCAGCACGAAACAGGCGGCGGAGCTGTTGTCCGCGATATTGTCGAGCGCGGCGAAGCTGTAGCTTTCGTACCGCGTGTCGACGATCTCCAGCGACGGGAACACCATGTCCACGGCGTCCCACGCTTCGTCTCCGTCAACGCCGGGACCGCCGAGATCCCGCCCCATCAGGACCGTGATTTCCGGCTCGACGAGCGGATGGATCAGCCTGTCCAGCGGCACCGGCATGTCCCCGGCAATGGCGCTGCCTTCCAGCAACACGCCATGATTGGGCTCCTCTATGCCCATCTGGGCGCGCATGGCCGCGCTGGTGTACCCCAGCTTGTAGCCGAGCGATCCCCGGCCCGTTTCCGCGCCCCTCATCCTGGCGACGGCATAGGCCTCGTCCTCGGTCAGGTCGGGAATGGAACGGGTGATAGGAGGAATGGGGCGACGCTCCCGCTCGGCGGCGGCCAGCGCCCGCGCCGCCGCCCGCAGCCTGTCGGCTCGGGTCCGGACGGTGGCCGCCTTCGTCATGCGGTTCCACCCCCGGCCGGACGCCGCGCCGCCAGCGACGGGCCCGTCATGTCCGGTCCTCCGGTCTTGCCGCTTCCTCCCTGCCGATCTTCTCGTTGAGCGCCGCCAGCAGCACCATCAGCTGCCGGAACACCTTGCGCAGATCGGGGCCGTCGCCGAAATCCCAGGCGAAGAACGCCCCGTCGATCAGCGAGCGGCCGAACTCGGCATATTCCTCCGCCACGAGGCGGGCGACGGTCGGGCCGCGATTGGCGAACTGCTTCTCCAATATCGCCTGCCACCAGAGGCGCGCGGAGTTGCGCACCTCTATGATGACCTTGCGCACCTCGTCCGGCATGTCCTTGCGTTCCAGACCGAGCAGCAGGAGGAAGCGCAGGAAAAGCGGATCGTCCTGCAACGACCGCCCGACCTGCTCGGCGATCTGGTCGATCGTGCTTTCGGATATTCCGTCCGCATCCTGCCCCTGATGGAACTGCTTGAAGAAATAGCCCGCCTTCCAATGGACCACCTCCGCGAAGAGATTCTCCTTGCTGGTGAAGTGCCAGTAGAGGGAACTGGCCGGGCAGCCCGCCGCCTTGCAGATCATGGATATGGACGTGCCCGAAAAGCCCTTCGTCGCCATGATCCGCGCGGCGGCCTCCAATATGGCCTGCCGCGAATCCGCGTCGGCCGCCGGGCCCGCACTGGTCATGTCCTTACGCGTCTTCGCCATTCTCGTTCCCCGTCGTCTGGCCGTCCTCATCGACACGACCTTGCCGTCATCGCTTGCGTCTATTTCGCTCATTCGGAGAGGAAATCCAGAACAGACTGTTCGAACAGGGCCTGATGTTCCAGCTGGAACCAGTGGCCGCACCGGGTTTGCAGGATCATCCGCGCATTCTGCACGCGCCGCATCAGCGTCATCGAGGTTTCGACCGGGCAGAAGCGGTCGTTCATCCCCCACAGCGCCAATATGGGCTGGGCGATATTGCCGATTTCCTCGACCAGCGAGGGGATGAACCATCGCTTGTAGATCGCGTCGTTCTGAAGCCGGGCGATCGAGAAACGCTCCTCGATCAGCCGGTCGCTGACGAGCGAGGAATCATAGAGCATCTTGCCGAACACCTGGCGCAGCGCATCGGGGGTAAGGCCGCCGGGCGCGGTCAGCACCGGGATCATGTCCACAATGCCTTCGGTGCTGCGATAATAATCGAGCGTCTCCAGCCCGCCCGGCGCCATCAGCACGATCCGCTCGACCAGATCGGGGAAATCGAGCGCCATGCGCATGGAGATGGTGCCGCCCATGGAGTTGCCGACCAGCGCGCACCGCTCGATCCCCACCGCGCGCAGCGCCTCGGCGAGCGTGCCCGCGAACATGTCCAGCGTATAGTCGAAATCCGGCTTCGACGAATAGCCGTAGCCGATCAGGTCGGGGACCACGCATTGATAGCCCCGGTCGGTGAACGCCTTCAGGTTCTGCTTGAAGTTGCTCCAGCCCGAAGCGCCCGGCCCGCTGCCGTGGATGAACACCACGGGATAGCCCTCGCCGATGATGTTCATGTGCAGCTCGCACCCGTTGCCGAGCGGAACCATCCGGCCGGTGGGCAGCAATTCTGTCGAAGTCATGGTCATGTCATTTCTCGCTCCAATTCCGTTGCGCCGTTCTCAATACTCAAGCGCGACCGTCAGCCCGTAGGTGCGCGGCGGCTTCACGAAGCCGACGACGGGCGAGCCCAGCAGGGTCGTCGCCACCTGGCCGGCGGACCGGATCGTCTTGTTGCCGATATTGCGGATGAAGGCCGTGAGGCGCAGGCCGCCTTCGTTCTTGTAGGTGACGAAGGCATTCTGGACATTATAGGCGGGCTGCGACACCACATCGCGGTTGAACGGGCTGAAATAGACCCGGTCCGACCAGGAGCTTTCCCCACGCAGGGTGAGCGACCCGTCGGCCAGATCGAAGCTGTATTGCGCCGACAGGTCGATCGTATAGTCGGGCGCCTGCGGCAGGGCCTTGCCCGTCAGGTCGAAGGCGGGCACGCCATTTTCGTCGACGGTGGTGCCGTCGCCCGCCGGACGCGCCTGATCGGCGGTGACGTAGCTCTTGAACCGGGCGTGCAGATAGCTTGCGTTCAGCCCGATGATGAAGCGATCGACGGGCTCGACCGTGAACTCGCCCTCCAGACCGTAGATTTCGGCGGCGGCGGCATTTTCCAGCACGACGAGCTGCCCCTGGACCTTGCCGACCTGCAAATCGGAATAGTCGTAATAAAAGGCCGACAGATTGGCCCGCAGGCGCCCGTCGAGAACGGTCGTCTTCAAGCCCAGCTCATAGGCGTCGACCTTTTCGGGATCGAGGGCCGGTCCGCCCGAACCCAGGTTGAACGTACCCGCCTTGAAACCCTTGGACCAGGAGCCGTAGAGCAGGGTCCGCGGGCCGAGATCCAGATCGATCCCGATCTTCGGCGTGAAGGATTCGAACGACTTGCGGGCATTGTGGACCGGGACGCGCGGCGGATTGGCCGGGTCGTAGAGCCGGTCGAAATCGAAGTCCGACTGATCGGCGACCGTCTTGCGTTCCCAGCTGTAGCGCGCGCCGAGCGTCAGCCGCAGCGTGTCGGTCAGCGAATAGGTATCCTGCGCGAAGGCGGCGGCGGCCTTCGTCTTCAGCCTGCCCCCGGCGTAGAAGCCCTGCACGAACAGGTCCGGCCCGCCCAGCGCCACCAGATTGAACGGCGCGGCCAGCACGCCGTCGATCGTCTCATGCAGATAGAAGGCGCCCAGAACCAGCTTGTTGGACTCGGTATCCCAGTTGATCTGGAATTCCTGCGACCATTGCTTCGATTTCTCGCCGAGATCGAGCGGGAAGAGATCGACCCCCAGCGGGTTGATGTCCGTTTGCAGGGTGAAATCGCTGCTTCTGTAGGCGGTCAGCGACCGCAGCGTCACCTCGTCGCTCAGCTCGTAATTGATGTCGGCGCGCGCGCCCCAGAATTCGGCCCTGGTGGAAGGATCGCGGACGCTGGCGACATCGCGCGCGCTCGCGGGAACCGCGCCGCCCAGCAGGATGGCGGTCGGCGTGACCGGGTCGCCGGTCGGCGTCACGCCGGCCGCGCCGAAATAATGATAGGTGTTGGACCGGTCGTCCGCATGATAATAATCCGCCGCGAGCAGGATCGAAAACCGCTCGTCCGGCTTGAACAGCAACTGCCCGCGCAGCGCCTGCGAATGGCGGGAATCGATATCGCTGCCGGTGACGATATTCCGGCCATAGCCCGAATGGTTCTGGATCTGCCCCGACAGGCGCACCGCGACGCTGTCGCTCAGGCCGCCCGTGATGAAGGCTTCGGCATTGATCGTTTCATAATTGCCCGCCGTCAGGCTCACCCCGCCCTGCATGTCGAATTCGGGCCGGTTGGTGATGATGTTGACCGAGCCGCCGGTGGCGTTGCGGCCGTAGAGCGTGCCCTGCGGCCCGCGCAGCACCTCCACGCGCTGGACGTCGTAGAAGGACGCCAGCGCTGCCGCCGAGCGGGAGAAGAAAACGCCGTCCTGATTGAAGGCGACGCTGCTTTCGGCGCCGGTGGAGATGTTGTCGACGCCGATGCCGCGCAAGGTCAGGCGCGCCTGGCCGATCTGTTCCGACACGTTGAGGCCCGGCACGCTCGATCCGATCGAGGTGAGGTCGATCGCCCCCCGCTCCGCGAGCGCGTCCCCGCCGATGGCCGACACCGCGATCGGCGTCTTTTGCAGCGATTCGGCGCGGCGCTGGGCGGTTACGACGATTTCGCCGAAGCCGCCTTGCTGCCCGGCCCCCTGCGCCACCTCGTCGGCGGCATCCTGCGCCGTCGCGATCCCCGGCGCGACGAGCAGCATCGCGGCGATCGCCGCGCAGGAGGAAATAGTATATGCGCCCTGTCCGGCTTGCTTGATCTTCATCTTCCCTCTCCCTCGGTTTATTGTGTTATTGCGTGGCCGGTTCGGATGCGGAGACGCGGCCCGCCTCCGCCCTTCTCGCCGCCTCCTCCTCCCGGCACATCTTCTCCAGCTTGCGCCGGACACGGATGGCGGCCTTGTCGTTGGTCAGGATCGCCGGGCGCATCGACCAGAAATCGGCGCCGTCCATGCGCTCGTCGACGGCCTCGATCATCGGATTGTCCTCGGTCAGGAAGGCGCGTATCTGCGCCTCGCGGATGAACTGCGCCTTGGCGGCCTCCGTTTCGTCGAAGGTGCCCGACGAGCCGAAGAAAAAATGCGTCGTCCGGTCGGTTTCCGGCGTGACGATATGGAAGGCGTAGCAATAGGGATCCTGCACCGGCTCCGCGCCGGGCGGAACGGCCCCGAATTCCAGGATCATGCTGCCGGGCGCCATCCAGACCATGTTCATCCACTGGTCGCAGGGCTGGCCCGTCATCGGGCCGAAGCCCCCGGTCGTGCCCGGCATCCAGAGCTCCGCCCTGACCTTGCCGTCCGGTTCCGTGACCTTGACCTCGGCGGACCGCATGCTCTCGTTCCCCAGCGTCCCCTCATGGATGAAGTTGACGTGGGACAGGTCCATCAGATTGTCGATCTCCAGCAGGCAGTTCGCCTTCACGTGCAGATAGTTGCCGATATTGTCGTGCGCGCCGCCTTCCTCCGGCACGAGGCTGAGGTCGGGAATCAGGCTCTCGTCGGCCCGCCCGGCGTCGCCCATCCATATCCACAGGATCCGGTGCCGCTCGACGATGCGGAACATGCGCAAATGGGTGCCGGCGGGAATATGGCCCTTGCCGGTGGGGTTGTGGTCGCACCGGCCCGTGCGGTCGAAATGCAACCCGTGATAGGGGCATTGCACGCCCGTTTCGGTCTTGCGCCCCATGCTGAGCGGGGCGAAGCGATGCGGGCACATATCCCGGCAGGCCACCACCTCGCCGTCCGGCAGGCGATAGATGAGGACGGGCACGCCGAGCAGGCGGCGCGCGAAGAGACCGTCGCCGACCTCGCTGGACCATGCCGCCATGTACCAGGCGTTCAGGGGGAATTGACCGGCCCTGATGCCGGTTTCAGGCCGAGACACGATGACCCCACATCGAGAAATAGTCGTAGACCGTGGCCTCCCACTCGCCCGGCGTCACCTTGATGCAGTTCGCGGCGATCTCCAGCCGGAAACCCGAAGGCGTCGTGCAATAGAAGGACACCGCATGATCGTTGGGATGCTCGCCCAGGCTGATGGTTATCGGGATGTTCCTGTCCATCATGCGCGCCTGCGCCTTGAGCACGTCGGTCAGTTCCATGGCCTCGATCATGATATGGTCGATCTTCCGCGAGGTTTCGAACGGGAATTGCGCATAGGCGATCGAATGATGGCGCGGATTGAGGTGCAGGAACGAGACCTGGACCGTCGATTGCCCGAAGTCGGAGAAGATGTGGTCGCTCAGCCCCGCGCCCAGCGCCGTCGTCATGAAGGCTTCGCAGGCCGCATAATCCTTGCAGTTGATCGCGATATGCCCCAGCCCCTCGGCGCCGGTGACATAGCCGCGATTTTCGACCTTCGGCGCGAAGGGCGTGTCAGCATCCCTGCATCCATAGGCGATCTCGTGCTGAAGCCCTTCCGGATCGCGGAACAGGACGTACCGGTCCACCGCCCGCAATTCGGCCCCGGCCTCGTCGCCATGGGCGAAGGGGATGCCTTCGCGCTTCAACCGCTCCAGCGTGCGGTCGAATTCCTCCACGCTTTCGGCCTCGAAGCCGCTGAACGCGTGATCGTCCGCCTTGCCTTCGGTTATGATGAAGCGGCGCGCCTTCTCGTCCATGCGCAGGAACAGGGCGTCGCGGGAAGGGACCGCCTGCAAACCGGCAAGATCGCTGAATTCCTGCCAGTCATCGAGGCGCGACGCCTCCACGCCAACATAGGCCAGTCGCAAACTCATTGCGTTCTCCTCGCATTGAATGAAGTTCCGCCGTCCGTCGCGGCACCGCGAACGACGGCCATGATCTCGTCGGGGTTGGCGGGCGCGCTGTCGGACCGCCAGGCGATGCGATCGTCGGGGCGGACCAGCACCAGCTTGCGGTCGTAGAGCGGCTTCGCCTTCGGCTCGTGCGCGATGTCGATGACCTGCAACGGCATGCCGCATGCCGCGGCGGCATCGACCAGCCCGGACACGTCGATATCGTCGTCCGAAACGAGCAGCGTGAAGCCCTTGCCCAGCCGGTCGAGCAACGGCGTTCCCGTTTCCGCGAACACGAAATGCGGCACGCGGCAGCCCGGCACCGTCGAGGGCGTGTAGGTGGAGACGGCGAACGGAGGCGCCTCGCCTTCGTCGTAGAGGATGATCGGCGACGCGTCATAATGCAGGCCGAAGTTCAGCCCTTCGGCGTTGAACTGATGGCTGTCGGTGTCGAGCAGGCGATTGCGCAGATGCCGCCGCGCGGCCGCGCCGGTCTCGCCCGGCTCCTCGGTCGCCGCGCGGAAACGCATGTCCTGCGTGATCTCATGCTGGGCGGCGGCCAGCCCGGCGGCGGCGTTGGAAACCTTGCCGCCGACGGAGTGGCGCTCCGCATGATAGGCGTCGAGAATGGCTTCGGGCGCCCAGCCCTGCACCACGCCGGCCAGCATCCATGTCAGCCCCACGCCATCCTCGATGCCGGTGTTCATTCCGTGCCCCGCATAGGGCGGCCATGCGTGGGCCGCGTCTCCGGCAAGGAAGACATTGCCCTCGCGATAGCGCGACGCCACGACGCGGCTGAACTGCCACGTCTCGATGCCGATGACCTCATAATCGATGGCGCAGCCCATCAACTGCCGGATCTGCCGGTCATATTCCTCTTCCGTCACCCCTTCGGCGCCCTCCGGGATCATGCAATGGGTCAACCAGAGGTCCGTGCCGTTGATCGGGATGATGTTGCCGAAGCAGTCGCGGTTGATGACCCAGTTCATCCAGCCCGGCGTCGCGGCGAAATTCCTGAGCACATCGTCGGACCGGAAGAAGACCGACTGGGTGCGGCCAAGGCCGGTGGCGCCGCCCTCCATCTGGATGCCGAGCCTGCGCCGCAGGGTGGACCGGCCGCCGTCGCAGGCCATGACGAAGCGCGCGCCGATCCGCCCTTCCTGACCGGAGCGGGTGTCGGTGAAGCTCAGCTCCACCCTGCCGTCCGCCTGGCTTACGTCCGTCACCTCGTGGAAATAGCGGACGTCCACGCCCATGGCGTTGATCGCATGGTCGCGCAGCACGCGCTCCAGGAACATCTGGCTGCTGCGGTGGGACCGCTCGGCGGAGCGCCAGTTGCCGTCATGGGAGAAGCGGTCCTCGGAAAAGCGGGTGCCGGACGAGGCCAGCTTGTAGCGGGTGATTTCCTGCCCGTTGATCCGCGTCATGTAGACCACGTCGACCGGATAATCGGCGGGTAGTCCTGTCGCCCTGTATCGTTCGCTACAGCCGAGGCGGCGCAGCAATTCCATGGTGCGCGCGCTGGTCGTGTTGCAGCGGGAATGCATCGGCTCTTCGTCGGACCGTGCTTCCAGCACCACCGCGCGAATACCCCGGCTGGCAAGATCCATTGCCGCGATCAGACCGACAGGTCCGGCGCCGACAATGACGATGTCATGCTCCTCCATAGCTCTCCCCAAAATGCCTTGTGATTTATTATGGTATGTCTGTATCGATCGCTACAGGAAATGTCAATCGATTCGACGGCGATCCCCATCGCGTCGCGACGGGCGGAAACGCCGGAATCCCGCCATGCGGAACCCCGGCGTCCCTTTTTTTCAGAATTCATATTTGATGGTGGCGGCGAGCGTGCGGGGCGCTTTGGAATAATTGACGAAATATCCGAAGGCCTGGGTGAAGTTCCGCGCGATCACCGATTCGTTCAGCAGGTTGGCGCCCGACAGGATCACGGTCGTCCGGCGATCGGGCAATGCGATGCTGGCCGAGGCGTTGAGCTGGACATAATCGTCCTGCCGCAGGAAATTGTCGGCCTCGAAATAATAGTCGCCATTATAGGTGGCGGTGACGTTCAGGTTGATGTCCGCCCTCCCGGCCGGAACCGTATAATCGGCGGCCAGCGTGCCCACGAATTTCTGGGCGAGCGGAATCCGGTTGCCGTTCGCGCTTCCTGCGCTCAGGATCACCCCGCCCGCCGGATTGGGCGCGCTGATCACCGCATTGTCATAGTCGGTGAACTTGGTGTGCATCCATTCCAGCGCGCCGCTCAGCCGCAGGCTGCCCGTCAGGCGGGCGCGGAAATCGAGATCGAGCCCATAGAGCTTCGCCGCCGCCCCGTTGGTGGTGACCTGCGTGATGCCGACGAACGTCGCCACCTGCAAATTGGTGTAGTCATAGTAGAATCCGCTGAGGTTCAGTTGAAGATCATTGTCGAGCATCGACGTCTTCAGGCCGACTTCATAAGCGTCGAGTTTCTCCGGCAGATAGCCGGGGTTGGTCAGTGTCGCGATGTTGAATCCGCCGCTCTTGAACCCCCGGTTGTAGGACGCATAGACCAGCGTGTCGTCGGCGAACTTATGGCTGAGCGCGGCGCGCCAGGTCGGCTCCTTCACCGTCTGCTTGGGCAGGTCGGCGGGCACGTCGGTGATGCTGCCGCTGCTGGTGACGGTGCGGGTAAAGCCGTCTATCTTGCGCGTTTCCCATGTGTAGCGCAGGCCGCCGGTGAAGGTCGTGCCGGGCGCGAACTCCCAGTCGAACTGGGCGAAGGGCGCGAAGGAGTCGGTCTTTTCCCGGCTGAAGGTGGACAATTGCGTCGCGAAGGCAGGCGGCCTTACGAACGCCCCGCCGAAGAAGCGGGTGAACGGCTCCAGCGCATTTTCGTTGTGGAGATAATAGGCGCCCGCCACCCATTTGAACGGGCCGTCGCCGGGCGACAGGAGCTGGATTTCCTGGCTGAAGCTCTTGTTCGGCGCATCGCCGCGCGAATAGATCAGTTCCCCCGCCGTGCTGTCGAAATCGAAGGCGATCACCGCGTCGCCCTTGCGATAGGCGGTGATCGACATGATTTCCGCCACGCCGAAATCATGCTTCGCGGTCAGGCTGACGCCATAGCCCTCGAAGGAATTCTCGCCCGCGTCGCCGGCATAGGTGTCATAGCGGCTCTCCGTCGGCCCGAAACCCGGATAGCCGAAGGACGTGCCGGGATAGGGCCGCAGGATCGTGCCCGTATCCTGCCGGTCGAGATAATCGGCGGCCAGCAGGAAGGAGGTATCCTCCGAAGGCTGGAACAGCAGCTTGCCGCGCAGGGACAGGCTGTGGTCCAGCTTGTACACGTCGCGGCCGGTGGTCAGGCTCTTGCCCCAGCCGTCGCCCTGCTTCGAATAGGAGGCCGACAGGCTCGCGGCCAGCGTATCGCCGAGCCCGCCCGACACATAGGCGCTCGCCTTGAGCGTGCGATAGTGATCGATGCCGAGGCTGAGGACGCCCTCCGGCGTGAAGCTGGACCCGCGGGTGGTGATCTGGATGATGCCCGCGGTGGCGTTGCGGCCGAACAGCGTGCCCTGCGGCCCCTTCAGCACCGCGATCTGCTCGGCGTCGAAAAGGTCGCGCAGCCCTTCGCGCTGCTGCGGCAGATAGACGCCGTCGATGTAGAGCGCGACGGGGTTCTCGACATAGGTGCTCGACGTGCTGATGCCGCGAATGGACGGGGTGAAGGAGCCGATGCCGTGCGACACGTTGAAGCCCGGAACGATTGCGTTCAGATCCTCCAGCTTGCCGACGCCGCTCCGTTCCAGCTGCGCGGCGTTCGTCACGCTCACGCTGATCGGAACGTCCTGCAACCGCTCCTCGCGGCGCTGGGCGGTGACGACGATGTCGTCGTCGCTCCGGCTCTCCGCCGTGGCGGCGCCGTCCTGCGCGAAGGCGGCCGGCGCCCAAACCGGAATAAGCGCGATCGTGGCCAATAACCTGGCTTTGTACATTGTCTCTCTCCCTAGTACAGTTTCTTTTATTGACGACCTCACCGACCCGTCCGGCCGATGAGATCGGACTTCAAATGCGGTGGGCATCCCGCCGCATCGACGCGCTCAGGCGTGCCAGAACCAGCATGGCGGCGGCGCAGGCGAAGCCCGCCGGGCCGAGCGCCACCGCCAGCCGGTAATTTCCATGGATGTCCGCGCTTCTGGCGGTGAGGAACCCGCCGATGGCGAGCGCCAGCGCGATCATCATCGCCAGCGTGCCGAAGGTGAACGAGAAGCGGGGAAGCCCGAAAAAGCGGAGGGCGAAGAAGGCCGCGAAATCGGCCTCCGCGCCATAGGCCAGTCCGATGAGCAGGAGCGCCAGCCCGAAAACCGGCATGGCGGGAAGGGCGGCCCCCGGAATGATGGCCGCGCCCACGGCGGCGAGCGACAGGCAGCCCGCGGCGACGAGCAGCGGAAAGATCCGGTCGAGCAGGAAACCCGCCGCGATACGGCCGCCGAAGGTCGCCGCCGCGAATATGCTGCCCAGCAGGGCGGCCGAGGTCAGCGAAAAGCCGCTCTCCCGCAGGATCGGCTGAAGATGATTGAGATAGATGCCGATGGAGAGGCCGGAACATGTCACCGCCCCGCCCAGCAGCCAGAAACGCGGATCGGACAGCGGCAGGGAACCGGCGCCGGCCGCTCCTTCCTCCTGTCCCTGCCGCGAGGACGGCGCGCGCTCGTCCCCGTCGCTGAGCAGCAGGAACTTCGCCACGAACGGCAACCCTATGACGAGCACGAGCGCAGCCATCGTCATATAGGCCGCGCGCCAGCCGAATTCGGAGATGATCATGGCGTTCAGCGGCACACCCAAGACGCCGCCCAGGGTGGCGCCGCTGCCGGTCAGCCCCAGGGCGAGGCCCGCGTCCCGCTGAAACCAGCTGACCACGGCGCGGCTGAAGGGAACGGCCCCGGCGGCGGCGCAGCAAATGCCCAGCACCACCGCGATGATGCGCAGGATCGTCACCGTCAGCGGCAGGGTGGCGAGCAGCAGAAAGCAGAGCGCGAAGCCGGACAGTCCCGCCATTGCGAGCAACCGGGGACCGAAGCGATCCGCCATCTTGCCCGACAGCGGGAACATGGCCGCCAGCACGAGGGAGCTGATGGGCAGGAAGGTCGCCTGCGTCGACGACCATCCGAACTCGGCCCGCATGGGCTCGATGAAGAGATTGGCGCTGAACATGAAGAAGCCGAAGCCGACCGCATAGCCGATCACGGCGCCGATCAGGCACCATGCGCCGTCCTTCCACGGGGACAGGACGCGGTCGGACGCGTTCCTATCCGCCATGAAACGCCTCCCCGACGGTCCTGCCGCCGGGCCAAATGCTCCGGATTACGCCCAGCATACCCTGTCGGGCATCGCCGGTGCGCGGTCAGGCAGGCGTCAGCGCGCGGCCCCATGCGCAACATGAGCCAATCGCCTTATCGCCCCGGACCGGCGCCCATGCAGCGCCCGCTCCTCTCCATTATTGTCTGTATCGTTCGGTACAGGAAACTATCCCACATATGGACAACTGTCAACCGGATGGAAATTCAAAACAATATATTGATTTTATTTGGTTAAATAGCTTTCCTTCTACAGGATCGGCTCCGGCCGCCTGTAACGAATCCTATATACCGATCATTTCAGCGGATTTCCGGCTCCAAAATGTCCGGCGCGAAACCTTGACGCTCACGCCGGGCCGTCTCTATGCCTTTCACGGCGGTGTCCGCTGAAGCCGGCGGAGACTTGACCGCCGGCGCACAGCGGGAACCGGGCGATCGGGGAATGGATGCTAATGGACAGTTCCAAGACATTGCGGCTGGTCAATCTCAACCTCCTGCCGGTGCTCCGCCAGTTGCTCAGGACCCGGAGCGTTTCGCGGACCGCCGAGGACCTGAACCTGACCCAATCCGCCATCAGCGCATCACTGCGGAAACTGCGCGGCCTGTTCGACGACGAACTGCTCGTCATGCGCGGGCGGGAGATGGTGCTGACCGACCGGGCGGAGCAGCTGATCGCCCCGCTCGAGGCGCTGCTGGCATCGGCCGAGCATCTGATCGGCATGCCCGAATTCGACCCCGCCACCGAGAACCGGATGTTCCGGGTCGCGTCCGCCGACTATATCACCGCGCTGATCGCGCCGGGCCTGCTGCCCTATCTGGCCGAGCATGCGCCGGGCATCTCGATGCAGACGATCATCGGCGGGCCGCGCACGTCGCTCGACATCCAGCAGGGCATCGTCGATCTCATCATCGCGCCCGACCAGATCAACGAATGGCTCCACATGCCGTTTCAGGCGCCCGATTCCCCCTTCGATTACGAGGTCGTGCTGCATGACCGGCTGGTCTGCATCGCCGCGCAGGACGACCCCGACATCGACGCGCAGATCGATATGGCGACCTATTTGTCGAAGCAGCATGCGGCCTTCTATCTGCGGCGCGAACTGCACGCGAGCGTGGAGATCGAAACCATGCAGAGGCTCGGCATTCAGCAGAAGAACCAGATCTTGCTGCAGGAGTTCACCCTGCTGCCGATGATCGTCGCGGCGACGCGGAACATCGCCGTCATTCCCGAAACGATCGCGAACATCTATTCCGGGGTTCTGCCGATCAGGATTCTGGAGCCGCCGATCGAGTTCGAACCGATCCGGCTGGTCATGGTCTGGGCCAAGTCGCAATCGAAGAAACCGGCGCACAGCTGGTTTCGCGACGCCGTGCGCACCGCGATCCAGCGTCATGCCAAGCCTTAGGCCTCAGGCGTCGACCGCGATGCCCGCCATGCCGGTCCACCAGCCTGTCATCGGCTCATAATAGATGGTGTGCGCCTTCGCCCCGCCGAGCGCGCCCAGCATGATGATCCAGTTGATCAGCTCGACCCCGCCATTGCCGGCCGCTGCTTCTATTTCCTCGATCGTCAGGCTGGTCAGCGCCTCGACGTCGCCCACCTCGAACCGTTCGAGAAGCCAGCGGTCATATGCCTCGTTGACCTCCCCCTGCTGCTCGACCCCGATCCAGTGGGACAGCCCGCCCGCGCCGAGCACCACGACGCGCTCGTCGGCCGGGCGGCCGGTCTCGACATAATCCGCCAGCAGTTGGCCCAGGCGATAGCAGCGCCGGGTCGACGGCACCGGACGCATGTCCACATTGGTGTAGAGCGGCACGATCGGCCGCGCGCCGCGCGGGCTTGCGAACAGGGACGGAATGGCCATGCCATGGTCCGGGCGCGGCTCGCGCACGACGCCGAGGTCATAGTCGCGCGCATTGGCATGCTCGATGAAGCCCTGCGCGAAATCCGGCTCGCCCGCGATGCTGTAGTCGTTGGGGATGCCGAGATCGCCGAAGGCGGTGTAGCGCGCGCCGATGCCGACGACGAACGGCGCCTGAAACTGCGTGTTGAAGTTCAGCATATGATCGTTGCTCACGATCACCACGATATCGGGCGACAGCGCATCGATGCGGCGGCCGATTTCTTCCATGCCGTCGAAAACGGCGTCCGCCTGCTTTTCATGGCCGGTGCGCGAAAACAGCACGTGCGAGGTGGCGAATCCGCCGACGATCTTACCCATTGGTCACTTCCCCTTGCCAGCCAGTCTGGCGCCATGCACAGGATCGATGGCGAGGAAATTCCTCACCCGCTCGTTGGTCAGCAGCGTCCAGCTCATCATCAGATGGGGATGGATGCCGAGCGCGCGGATCGCCCCGGCATCGCCGGAACGGAACGCCGCGCGCTCCGCCTCGCTCAATCCGAACCGGTCGTAGGTTGCCTCCGGGTCGGTCAGCAGGCCCATGGCCACCGTCGGATCATGGGGAATGGATTGCAGCATCCGGTTGATGTGGAATGCCCTGGGTTCGGTTATCGGCTTTGCCATGATGCGCGCTCCCTTCCTTGCAGAGCCTAGAGAATCGCGACCTGATTGGGCGCACCGAGCGTCACCGCGCCCGCATTCGCGCCCATATGCGCGGCATCCATGGTGATGTGGTTGCCGCCCGCCAGAATGTCGCGGACATACTGTTGCAGGTCGCCGTTGAGCGCGATCGCCCGCGCGCCCGAGCGGCGGAACAGGCGCACCACCGCATCGATCGCGGTGCCGCTCATCTCGGCGCACCAGGCCATATATTGGGCGCGCCGTTCGACCGGGGTGACGATGCCCGCGGCGATGTCCGCATCGATCTCTCCCATCATGCGGTCGAGCAGGGCGAGGCAGGACTGGATATCGGCGTCGGCGGCGGCGAGCGCCTGCACGACGAAGCCGTCATGCGCCAGCTCGGCGCCGGTGAAGGAGGCGCGCTTGCCCTTGACCCCTTCCAGATAGACGTCGCGCGCGCCCATCGCCATACCGATGATGGCGGAGACGACCCCGAAGGAGAACAGGGTGCCGAACGGATATCGGTAAGCGGGGGCGGAGAAATCCTTGAGGCCGACATTGCCGCAATTGAGCGATTCGCTCATCGCGTGGGTGCGATAGCCGGGCACGAAGGCGTTTTCGAGCAGCAGGTCCTTGCTGCCGGTTCCCTGCAGGCCGAAGGTGTTCCAGCTGGCGTCGTCGATTGCATAATCCTGCCGCGAGACGAGGAACACGCGATATTCGCGCTCGCCGCCCGGCAGATCGACCCAGCCGCCGAGGAAGGCCCAGTCGCAATGGTCGCATCCGCTGGAGAATTTCCATCGGCCGGACAGTTCATAGCCGCCCTCGACCTGCTTGGCCTCGCCGAAGGGGACATAGGAGGAGGAAACGCGGATATCGGGATTCTCCCCCCACAGCTCGCCCGCCACGCGCGCGCCGAGCAGCGCGACTTCCCAGTTGTGGACGCCGACCACCATCAGCACCCAGCCGGCCGCGGGCGCCCCGCGCGCGACCTGATGCAGCACGCGCAGGAAGCTCTTCGGATGCATTTCATAGCCGCCGAACGCCCTGGGCTGGAGGATGCGGAAAAATCCCGCGTCGCACAGGCTGGCGATGACCTCGTCCGATATACGGCCGAGGCTGTCGTGATCCCGCATGGTCCTGCGCAGCGTGGGAACCATGGCGATCGCGCGATCGACCAGTTCCTGCTCGGTCGGAATGTCAAGGTCCGCACCGGTTTTCGCGCCGATGTTCATGGCGTCGAGGGCCGTCATCTCCGTCTCCTTTTAATAATGGCCGGCGGCGCCGTGGCGCGCCGCCGCAGCTTCAGGCATCTTTGAGGAAATCGATGGCTATCCGCGCGAAAAGCTGCGGATGCTCGATCATCGCCCAGTGGCCGCAATGGTCGAGGAAGTAACCGGAAGAGTTTTCCAGCAGTTCAAGGAACTTGAACCCTTCCGACATCGGGACGACCTTGTCGTCCTTACCCAGGAAGATCAGTATCCGGTTCTTCACCTGGGCGATCTCGTCGTCCTCATAATAGAGGCCGCCCCGCTCCTTTATCCAGCCCATGGTGGCGCGATAGGCCTGCTGGATGTCGGGGCGGCAGGAAAGCTCGTGCCGATAGGCGACCATCGCCTCGCCGGGGACGAAACCGTCATGCGTCAGCGCGGCGATCATCCGGCGCATGCCTTCGACCGTGAAATCATAGTTCACGATCGCGCCGAGCGCCGGGTTGAACCCGCGATTGAGGCCGGCGCTGCCCATCAGCACCGCGCTGCGCACCAATTCGGGCCGCACCATCGCGGCGCCGAGGGCCGTCGCGCCCCCCATCGAATTGCCGACGATATCGACCGGGCCGAGGTCCAGATTTTCGATAAGCGCGACCAGCTGCGCGATCCGCGCATTCTGGTCATAGTGAAAGCCATCGGGCGACGGCGCGCTCGAACGGCCGAAGCCGACCATGTCATAGGCGATCGTGCGGAAATGGCGCGCGAACAGCGGCAGGGATTGCTCGCCCCAGTTGCCCCAGGCATCGGCACCGGCGCCGCCGCCATGAATCAGGATGAGCGGGCGGCCTTCGCCGGCGGCATAATAATGGGTCGTATATCCAAGGGTCGAAACCGTGCCGGTTTCGACAGCGCCTTCTTTGCTGTTCATCGCTCTCTTCCATCATGATTGTCATGCGGGGGCCGGGTGCGGGCTTGGCCTTCAGGTCGAAATGGCCCGCTTACCGCCTGCGCAAAGGCAAGCATGCGGAATGGAACAAAACAAATTCATTCTTTCAAAAGGATATATCACTTAAATTTATATGTCCGCCCATATCACTCATGATTTAAAATGATATCTGCAATTCCCAATATAACATTGATTTGTTTCCTGAGTCGCCGATACCACCCGTGAATGGGTGACGGATCTGCGCCGCAAAGACGCCAGGCCGGACCGGTGGACAACAAACCAGAATAAACGGGAGAGAGTGATGACCCTGAACAAGCGCGGGCTGCGTGCCGTGTCGTGGATGATGGCCTGCTCGGCGCCGGCAATGGCCGCGGCGCAAACGCAGGGCGCAACGGAAACGGCGGACGCCTATGCTGCGGAGATCGTCGTTACGGCGCAGCATCGCCAGCAGACGCGGCAGGATGTTCCCATTTCCGTGGCGGTCACGACGGGCGCCAGCCTGCGCGAGGCCGGCACGCAGACGCTCGAGGATTTCAGCCTGACCACGCCGGGCCTGCAGGTCAGCGAAGGCGGCAACACCAACTTCCTCAGCCTGCGCGGCGTCAGCTCCGGCGCGGATGCCGGTTTCGAGCAGTCGCTCGGCACCTTTGTCGACAATGTCTACCGGGGCCGCGCCCGCTACACCAAGGGCAATTTCGTCGACATCCAGCGGGTCGAGGTGCTGCGCGGTCCGCAGAGCACCTTCTTCGGCATGAACACGATCGCGGGCGCGCTCAACATCACGACGGCGAAGCCCGGCGCGCGCAACGAGGGCTATGCCAATATATCCTTCCTCCCCGCCTTCGACGAATGGAACATGGAAGCCGCGACGACCGTGCGCGCATCGGACACGCTCGGCGTCCGGTTCGCGGGCCGGTTCAACAGGTCGGACGGCTATATCCAGAACATCTTCACCAACAAGGACGAGCCGCGATCGAAGGATTATTTCGGCCGCATGACCCTGCTCTGGGAGCCGTCGGCCGATTTCGACGCCACCTTGCGCGTCGAGGGCGGCAACACGCATGAAAAAGGGTCGGTGCCCGCCGAGATCCTCTCCTGCCCGCCTGCCGCGCCCTTCACCCCCAGCGTCGGATGCGCGCTGTCGATCGGCACGCCGGGCTTCGAGGACAGGCTGAACCATAGTCTCAGCCGCGATCCCACCTTCTCCGACACGGATTTCGGCGAAGCGGCCCTGACGCTGAACGCGCGGCTGGGCGGGCTGACGCTGACCAGCGTGACCGCCTATACCGGCTATAACTTCACCAATGTCTTCGATCTCGACAACACCTCCGCCGCCTCGATCTTCGTTCCGGGCGCGACCCTCTTCGAAGCCAATCAACGCGAGCGCTACCGCCAGTTCTCGCAGGAAGTGCGGCTGACCTCCCCCAGCGGCGGGACGTTCGAATATATAGTGGGCGCCTATTATCAGAAGGGGAAGATCGACTGGCGCAATACGCTGGGCCTCAACTTCATCCCCTTCGCCACCATCCCCCCGCTGGCCGGGCGCATCCAGCCGGGCGAGGCGGTCGGGCAGAATTTCTTCAACAACCAGCGCGACGAAGTCTTTTCGGCCTTTGTTTCAGGCACGCTGCATTTCGGCGAACGGGCGCGGCTCAATCTCGGCCTGCGCTATACCGATGTGGTCAAGAAGCTGCACAAGGGCGAACAGACCGGCCTGACCAACCCCTTCGCGGCTTCCTCGCTGCCCTATCTCGATTCTTTCGTGCCGTTCACCGATCCCGTCACCAGCGCGATCGTCGCGGGCGTGCTCGACATCGACCTGTTCGACACGAACATCCGCCTGCGCAACGACGACTGGATGCCGTCGGCCAGCCTGCAATATGACATCGCCGACGATGTGATGGCCTATGCCAGCTATGCCAACGGCTTCAAGGCGGGCGGATTTTCCTTCGCGACGCACACGCTCGGCGGCGATGCGAACGGCGACGGCACGATCAGCGAGCAGGAGCTGTACGATCCCATCGCGTTCGAACCGGAATATGTCGATGCGTTCGAACTCGGCCTGAAGGCCCAGTGGTTCGACCGGCGGCTGACGACCAATCTGGCGCTTTTCCACAACAGCTATTCCAACCTGCAAAAGAGCCTGCTGGTCGCGGGCACGTCGCTCACCTTCGTCGTCGGCAATGCCGCGAAGGCCGTCAGCAAGGGGGCGGAGTTCGAGCTCGACTGGCGCGTGACGGACAGGCTCCGGCTGGGCGGCTCGGTCTCCTATCTCGTGTCCAAGTACAAGGACTATCCCGATGCGCCGCCGACGGCCCTCCAGACGCTCAACGGCATCGGCGCTCAGGATCTTGCGGGCCGCCCGACGCAGCGCGCGCCCGAATGGAGCGGCACGGTCAACGCGAGCTACGTCCAGCCCATCGGCACGCTGGAGCTGAAGGCGGCGACGACGCTGTTCTTCACCGACGGCTATTTCCTCGCCGACAATCTCGATCCCATGCTGCACCAGCGCGGCTATGCCCGGATCGACGGGCGTCTGTCGCTCGGTTCGCCCGCCAAGGGCTGGGAACTGGCAGTCATCGGCTCGAACCTGACGGACCGGAAGATTTCCAGCTGGTGTTACGACACGCCGGCGACGCTCGGCTCCTATTCCTGCGTGCTGGAACGCCCGCGCAGCGTCAGTTTCCAGCTGGGTTATCGCTGGTAGGCGGGGGATTGTCGGGCGGGGCGAACCGCTCCCTGATCGGTGCAGCCGATCGTGGAGCATCGCTTACCCCGCAACCGGGCAGTTCATCGTCGCGTCTCTGGCAATATCCGTCTTGAAGGATGGCCATATCGATCAAGAGACATATTATACCATGCCCGCATTTCTTCTAAACAGCCATATGCCATAATGATATTCCACGTCTCCTGATCTCCCTTATCCATAGATGCTATACGAAACATATCCGGCCGGTATGTCGTAACATAGATTTGAGATCTTCGTTCAGCGGGGGAGCATCGCGTCAAGGCAGTCCGCGCCGGCGCCGTCGAGCCATTGTTTCATGCGCTTGCGCAGCTCCGCCATTTCCGGGCCCCTCGTCCCCGGCAGGTTGCGATACACCTCCATCCCCAGCTTGGTCTGGAGATAGCCGAGATGGCGATAGCCGTCGGGAAAAGAGGCAAGCAGCGCTTCGTCGAGGTCCAGCGTCGCGCCGGGGCGCACGGGCACCATCCGGTCCAGCTCATAGACCGGCTGCCGCAGCACGAGGCCCCAGCGTCCGTCGCGCTTTTCCAGCGCATCCACGAAGCGGCCGAGGCAGGTCACATCGACCTCCACCCCGTCGATCCGGCCGCGATGCACGATCTCCATGCGGGATTGGGCGACGGCGCGCGTCCCCTCCACGTCGATGCTGATCGCTCCCAGCGAATGCAGGCCGACCATCCCCGCGTCGAAGGCCTTGCGACAGCCTTCGATGAACTCGGCCGCGCCCGCCCGGAACCAGGTGGCGGACATGCGCCCATCCTGATGCCAGACCGTGGCGAACCGGTCCCACTCCCCCGCATCGCGCCAGATTACCCAGTTTTGCAGCAATTCGGCGATGGCAGCCTTGTCCACGGCACGTTGAATGGCGCGGTGGCGGTTATCCTCGTCCGGCTCACTGATCCCATGCTGCATAATCCGATCGTCCTTCCTTGCGTTCGCGCGGGCGCGCTTCGCCTACCCCCGTACAATCAAAGCGGCCTTGCAAGGAGACGCGATTTGCGTGAGGTTGTTACCGATAAGGTATAGGGGAGAGCCCATTCGATGGGACAGATGAAGCTGCACCATCTGCGCAACGTGATAGCGATAGTCGAGAGGGGAAGCCTGCGCGCGGGGGCCAAGCATCTCGGATTGGCGCAACCGGCGGTATCCCGCAGCATCAAGGAGCTGGAGCAGGAACTCGGCGTCGTCCTGTTCGAACGCAACAAGTTCGGGATGAAGCTGACGCATGCGGGGGAAGTGCTTTTCCGGCGGGCGAAGGCGATCTATGCGGAATTCGATCGCGCGCGCGCCGAAATGGAGCATCTGAAGGGCGAGGACCGGGGGGTCATCACCGTAGGCTGCTCCAGCGCCGCGCTGATCGCGATGATGCCGATGATCGTGAAGCGCTTTCACGTGAAATATCCCAATATCCGCATCAAGCTGCTCGAAGGCTCGCTGCCGATGCTCGAATCGGAAATTCGCGACGGGATCGTCGATCTCTATTATGGTCCGGTGGCGAAGGGCTTCGTCGATCCCGCGCTGGTCATCGAATTGCTGTTCGAGAATGAAAGGATGATCGTCGGGCGGAAAGGCCATCCGCTGCGCTCCGCGACGTCGCTGGCGGACCTCGTCGGCGCATCCTGGGTGACGACCCCGATGGCGATCGACAGCGACAATGAGGTGAACGGCGTTTTCCTCGCCGCGGGCTTGCCCGCGCCGCGCATCGTCATGCAAGCCTCGTCGGCTATGAATCTGGCCGTGATCGTGGCGACATCGGATCTGCTGGCCCCCGTCCCCCAGCAATGGATAGAGATTATCCGCGCGACCGGCGCGATGGAGCGGATACCGGTGCGCGAGGTTTCGAAGGCGCCCCGGATATGCGCGGTGCGGCGCGCCAACATTCCCCTCACCCCCGCCAGCGAGTTTCTCAACGATCTGGCGATGCGGGCGGCCTCCGCCTATCTGTACCGGCGCCAGCAGGCCATGGAGCGGCCGTCCATCGTATGACCCGCCCTGCCTGCTGAACAGTCGGATCCGATTATATACCTGCGGGGTAACAACATTGGAAATTGCCATCTTTTCCTCCCCCCGCGGCGCCTCCATCACGATGTCCGATAAGCGAAAGCGACGCACGCCCGAGGCGGGAGAGGACAGCTGATGAAGAATAGGCCGCGAAAGAGCCGGTGCATGCATCCGGCAGGGGAAAAGCGGGAGGCGCGCGCATGACGGCGGCGCCGGCGGGGCGGACGATCGCCAGCCCGCTTGACGATGCGCCGATGCGCCCACGGCAGGTCATGGTCCTGGCCGTCTCCATATTGCTGGCGGCACTGGACGGCTATGATGCGCTGGCGATGGCGTTCGCCGCCCCGGCGGTGGCGCGGGAATGGAATCTCGAAAAGGATATCATCGGCCTGCTGCTGTCGAGCAGCCTCGCCGGCATGGCGATCGGCGCGATCGCGCTTTCCCCGCTGGCGGACATTGTCGGGCGCCGGAAGGTGGTGCTGGGCGCATTGCTGCTGCTGACCATGGGAACCGCGCTGTCGGGCATTTCCGCGTCGGTGCCGCTGCTCGCCGGGTCGAGGGTGCTGACCGGCATCGGCATCGGCGTGATGGTCGCGATGACGACGCTGATCTCCGCCGAGTTCACCAATGCCCGCTTCCGCTCCCTCGCGATCGCGGCCATCGCGACGATAGGATTTCCCATAGGCGGCGTGGTGGGCGGCGTGGCGGCTTCGGCCATATTGAAGGGCGCCACCTGGCATTGGGTGTTCCTGACCGGCTCCATCAGCGGCGGGATATTGTTCCTGCTCGCGGCGTTCATCCTGCCGGAATCACCGGCTTTCCTCATCGCGCGCCGGACGCCGGACGCGTTGCAGCGGGTGAACCGGGTGCTGCTCGCCATCGGGCAGGCCCCGCTTCAGGAACTGCCCGCCGCGACGGCGGGCGCGCAGCGCGGTTCCTACCGGTCGCTGTTCGCGCCGGGACCGAGGGCGGTGGTGCTGCGCCTGGCGTCGGTCGCGATGCTCATCGCGATCTCATCCTATTATATCCTCAACTGGCTGCCGCAGATGGTGGTCGATGCCGGGTTCACGCCCGCGCAGGGGAGCATGGTTTCGGCGCAGTCGGGCATGCTGGGCCTGCTGGGCGGCATCGGCTTTGCGGCCTTTTCCTTCCGCTTCGCCCCCACCCGGATCGCCGCCGTTTCGATGACCGGCGCGGCCCTCGGATTGGCGGCGGTGGGTCTGGTGCCGCCGGCGATCCCCCTGTTCGTCCTTTCCGCCGGTATATTGGGCTTCTGCCTCGCCGGGACGACGGGCATGCTGTACGCGATCATGGCCGATTCCTTTCCGGCGGCGATGCGCGCTTCGGGCATCGGGTTCGCCATGGGCGCGGCGCGGATCGCGAGCGTGATCGGCCCGGCGCTCGCGGGCGTCCTGTTCAGCCATGGATGGTCGCGGGCGGAGGTATCGCTGGCTTTCGCCATCGGCCCGCTCATGGCCGCGCTGCTGATCGGCACGTTCCGCCATCGGCCGTCCGGTTCGCAATAGGCCCGACAGGCTCTGAGGGCGTCTTGGGCGCCCGGCTTCGGCCATGCGGAAACGGGAGCAAGACAGAAGCCGGACAATCGCGCCGATCAATGGCGGCGCGATTGTCTGACCTCCCCGCCGCCGCCCGTGCGACCGGGCGGCAGTCTGCGCTCAATAGGGCTGGGCGATCGCCTTCAGCCCGGTGGCCAGCAGCGCCATTTTCTCAGCGGTCGGTGCATTGCGCAGTTCGAGCTGCGAGGCCGCGACGCTGGTTTCCACCACCGTCTTCACCCGCTCATAGCGCCGCGCCATGAAGCGCTCGAACGCCTGCTCCAGCGTCTCGGCCTGCGCGATGCATTGGCCGAGCACCACCGCATCCTCCAGCGCCATTCCCGCGCCCATGCCCATATGGGCGGTGGTCGCATGCGCGGCGTCGCCGATCAGCAGCGTGCGGCCCTTGTGCCAGATGTCGGGCACCAGGATCCAGTTGAACGGCCGGAAGATCAGCTTCGCGTCCGGGGTGAGGCGGCGGCGCAGCTCGACGATCGCGGGCGCGGTATAGCTTTCGAGCAGGCGGACATAATAGGCATATTCCTCTTCCGGCGTCATCCGCCGCAGCTCCGGCATGTCGACGACGGCGGGCACATAGATCATGCCCTGCGGCAGATAATAGAAGCCCACCCGACCGAGCGGGCCGTTATACCAGCCTTCCTCGACGATCTTCGGCCCCGGCGCCATCCAGCGGATGCTGACCTGCCCGGAATAACGCGGGCTGGGCGCATCGGGGAAGATCATCTCGCGGGTGCGGGATTTGATGCCGTCGGCGCCGATGACGAGATCATAGGTGCCCTCGACCCCATCGGAGAATTTCACCACCGCCCCGGCGTCGGTTTCGGTGATCGATTCCGCCGAAACGCCGATGCGGATGTTCACGCCCAGCGACCGGGCCTTGTTCTCCAGTATCTCCGCCAATTTGGGCCGGTAGATGCCGACCGGCGTCCTTGCGCCGGGCCAGTTCGGCCGGGCGGGGCCGGGGCTGATCATGTTGCCGGCGGCATCCGATTGCGACGCCGCGCGGGTGTCGGCCTCCCACGGCGTGCCGTTGGCATAGCATTCGTCGTAGATATCCAGATCGGCCAATGCCTCGGCGGCCCGGCCCGACAGCCCGAGCGAGGCGCCCTCCGCCCCGCCGACCAGCTCCACCAGATCGCATTCCACGCCCGCCTTGCGAAGCGCGATGCCCGCCGCAAGACCCGCGACGCCGCCGCCGATGATCGCTGCCCTTGAAACACATGCCATTTTTCAGAACTCCTTCAGGTCGAATATAGTGGTGCCGGATCGGCGGCGGACTGTCACTTCACGATCGGGGCGCGGCTTCGGGACCATGCAGCCAGACGCTGCGCCACAGCGCGTCGCCGCCCGATGTCACCACCGGCCCATGGCCGAAGCAGATGATCTCGAAGCTGTGCTCGGCCAGCCGGGCGAGGCTGCGCCGGGCCTCGTCGATATCCTCGTTCCCGGCGGTCAGCTTCATTCCGCCGCCGCGGTTGATCGTGGTGTCGGCGGCGAACAGGATGCCGCCCGCGCGGTTCCACAGGAACGCCAGTTGCCCGGCGCAATGCCCCGGCGCCGGGATGCTGGTGAAATCGTTGAGGAACGGCACGCCGTCATGGCCGTGCAGCTTATGGTCGACCAGCGTCGGCGGCACCTTGCGGATGATCCGCGAGATGATCGCCATCACCGCCCTGTTGCGCCAGCCCGGCGATGCCGTGCCGGGGCGGAAGCCGGTGCCCGCCTCGATGATCGGCGCGTCGATCGCGCTGGCATAGACCTTCGCACCCGTCAGGCGCTTTATCGCGGCGGCGCTGCCGATATGATCGGGATGGGCATGGGTCAGCAGGATATGCCGGATGTCCTCCGGCGCGACGCCCAGCTCCGCCAGCGCCTGCAAGAGCTTCTTCTCGCTGCCCGGAAAGCCGGTGTCGACCAGCGCATAGCCGTCATGCACCCGCAGCAGATAGATGTTCACCGGGCCGCGGAGGACAAACAGATCATCGGTGACTGGCGTGAACGGCATGCGGTTCCTCCGGTTCTGTCAGGCGGCGGCGGGGCCCTTGGGCCGCCTCCCCACCACCGTGCTCAACAGGAGCAGGCCCGCGACGACCGGCGCAACCCCGAAGATCAGCGAGACCCCGGCGCGCGTCAGCCCCGCGCCGAACAGCCAGCCCGCGAGCGTCGGGCCGAGGATGCTGAACACCCGTCCGATCCCCATCACGAAGCCGATGCCCGAAACGCGGCTGAGTGGCGGGAAGCTCGCCGCAACCGTCGCGAAGAAGATGCCGGTGCAGCCGTTGAGGAAGAAGCCGCAGGCGCTGGCCGCCACGATCACCGCCGAAAGATGGGGCGGAACCACGCCGAACACCGCGATCGCGATGCCGAAGCCGATCATCGCCGCGCCCGCCAGCGGCGCCGGGCCGAACCGCGTCGCCACCGCCCCGAACAACAGGCCGGAAAAGATGCCGACCACGCTCGACGCCGCCGAGGCGAGGCTCGCGGTCGAGGGGGAAAAGCCCATGTCGGCGATCAGCTGCGGCAGCCAGTTGATGAGATAATAGGCCGAGGTCGAAACCAGCACCTGGATCGCGACGAAGCGCAGCGTCGTCGCGATCAGCTCCGGCGTGAACAGCGCCTTGTAGGACGCGCGCTCCCGCGTCCTGCCCGGCGGCAGGTCCTGCACCGGCGCGCGGCCCAGCCGGGCCATCACCCGGTTCAGCCGCGCCAGCGCGTCGGCCGGACGGCGGGCGATGAGGAAGGCCGGGGATTCGGGTAGCGCGACGGCGACCACCAGCAGCACCATCGTGCCCGCGATCGCCCCGGACAGGAACACCGAATGCCAGCCGAAATGGCGGAGCAGGAGCGCCGCGACCAGCGCGCCGATGATCGAGCCGACCGGCAGGCCGACGGTCGTCGCCGCGATCGCGAACGGGCGCGACTTCGCATTGACGAATTCCGACGCGATCGTGGTCGTCAGCGGGACGAGCGTGCCGATGCCCATTCCGGTGAGGATGCGGCTGAACGCGAGCAGCGGGACCGAGAGCGACAGCGCCGACAGCAGCGACCCGACGATCGTCAGCCCGATCGCGCCTAGCACCGCCGGCCTGCGCCCGACCACATCGGCCAGCGGCGACAGGCCCAGCGATCCGATCGCCATGCCGATCAGCGCGGTAGACAGCAGGAAGCCGACCGTCGCCTTGTCCAGCCCCCAGTCCAGCGTCAGCGCCGGCGCGGCAAAGGCCATGGCGAGCAGGTCATAGCCGTCCAGCGCGGCGATCAGCACGGCGATGCAGGCCGCAACGATCTGCGGCCGGCTCATCGGCCCGGCGGCGAGGGGAGCCTGCTCCTCCTCGCCGGGGCCTGCCGGGGAAGCGATGCTCACCGCCGCCATGTCAGAACCGCGTCGCCAGGCGGACGCCGTAGGTCCGCGGCGTGGCGTCGATGCCCGCGATCAGGTTGGAGCCGGGGACCGGCGTGGCGTAGATCTGGTAGCGGTCGTTCTCGATATTGCGCACGAAGGCGGCGATCGACCAGCGGCCATCGGCCTGGCCAAGCGATATCTGCGCGTTGGAGATCCAGGTCGCGCCCTGCCGCTCCTCGGCGATATACTCGAAGCCCGTCTCGCGGCTCGACCGGTACTGGGTGTCGGCATCGATCGTCAGCTGCAGATCGCCCAGCGGAATAACCTGCTGCGCGGCGAGGTTGAGCGTCCATTTGGGCGAGTTGAACAGCCGCTTGCCCGAACAGTCCACGGTGAACAGCGCGCCGGTCGGCGTGACGTTGCAGCCGACGAACGGGCGGGCCGGAGTCTGGTAGACGAACGACTTGTAGGTCGCGTCGACATATTGCACCGCCGCGCGCAGCGTGGTGTTCGCCAGCGGCCGCGCCAGCGCTTCCACTTCCGCGCCCCGGATCGACGAGCGGCCGATATTGCGGGTGATGACGCCGACGCGCCCGGTGCCGTCGATGCCGAGGAAGCTCAGCTGCTGGTCCTTGTACTTCCAGTCGAACAGCTCGGCGTTGAGCTGGAAGCGGTTGCCGAAGAAGCGGTTCTTCATGCCGATCGTATAGGCGGTGATATTCTCCGGCGCATAGGGGGCGTCATTGTTGAAGCCGCCCGCGCGATACCCGGTCTCGGCGCTCGCATAGAGCATCGAGCTCGGCCCGACATCGAGCTCGACCGCGCCGCGCCAGGTGAGCTTGTCGGTCTTCGCCGACCCGGCGGCCGGGGTTTCGAGCAGGCGCACGATCACGCCCGGCGCGAAGGGCGCAGTCCCGCCATTGACCGCCGGACGGACCGGCTGCTCGCCGAAGGTCCGCGTATAGGGCATCAGCGGCATGGTCGGGCAGTTGGCGGGCACGGTGCAGCTCAGTTGCAGCGTCCTCGCCAGGCTGGTGAACGTCTTGCGGTCCTCGGTATAGCGCAGGCCGCCGGTGAAGCGCAGCCAGTCGGTCGCGTGAAAGGTCAGGCGGGCATAGGCGGACGGCGACTTGGTGGTGTAGCGGGCGGTCAGGAAATTGGCGACCGCGCCGGTCGAATTATGGGTGTCGTCGTCGATCCGCTCGCTGAAATAATAGGCGCCGAGGATATAGTCGATCCGCCGGCCGGGGTTGCTGACCAGCCGCGCCTCGACCGAATACTGGTCCGAATCCTGAAGGTTGCCGACATTCTGGCCCGACTGGACGTTGAAATTGTCCTTGCGCGCATGCCGCCATGCGGGAATCAGCGTCAGCGTGCCGATCGACGTCTGGAGATCGATCTGCGCATGGGCGCCGTAAATGTCGAAGTTCGAATAGGGCAGGCGCGCGAGCGGATCGAGGAAGCGGCCGGGCAGCGTGCCCGCCGCGCCGTTCGAGGTGCGATAGGCCGACGCTGCAGGCGTGGACAGCCCCTCGCCGGGCGCGAAGCCGGAGGGCGTCACGACGAACCGGCCCGCCGTCGCGTCGAACGCATATTTGCCGAGATAGGTCGCGCCGCCGGCAACCCCGCCCTGATGCGCATAGTCGGCGGAAAGGCGGACGGTCAGCGCGGGCGAGAGCTCCACCTTCAGCTGCGCGCGCACCGCGCCGGAATCGTCGGCGGTGGTGCCGTCGCGCAGATAACCGTCATGCTTGGTATAGCTGCCCGACAGGCGGAAGCCCGCATTGTCGCCCAGCCCGACATTGACCGCGCCCTCGGCGTTGATCGCATCGTAATTGCCGTAGGACGCCATCGCATAGCCCGAGGTTTCGCCGAGCTTCGGCTGCACCGGAAGCACGTTGATCGCGCCCGCCGTAGCGTTGCGGCCATAGAGCGTGCCCTGCGGCCCCTTGAGCACCTCGATCCGTTCGAGGTCGAAGAAATTGCCGACCGTCGAGCTGGAGCGCCCGACATAGATGCCGTCATAGTTGAACGCGGCGGCGGGATCGCTGCTCGGCAGAAACGAGAAATTGCCGACGCCGCGAATGAAGACCAGATTGCCCTGTCCGCCCGCCGCGACCTGCAGCGCCGGAACCGAGGTCAGCGCGCCGAGGCCGGTGGTGCCCGACTTGACGAGATCCGCGCCCGTCACGACCGACACCGGCACGGCGGCGCGCTGGAGATTTTCCCCGCGCTGCTGCGCCGTCACCACGATATCGACCAACCCGCCGTTATCGCCGGTCTCGACTGTCCCCGTTTCGCCGGCCCCGCCCGGCTGGGCCGTCTGCGCCAGCACCGGCGCGGGCACGATGGCCATCGCAACCGAAAGCCGAAGCAGGGTTTTGCAAGAAAAAATCGCCATAATCCACTCCCCTTCATCGTCCACGCCCGGCTATGACCGGCGGTGTTTCGCCACCGGGAGTATTGCTTGCGGGGGAAACGGCATAGATGGCAGTTCCGCCGGGTTGTTACCCAAGTGATATATAGCGCCCCGGCTCGGCCGACCTGCGGGCTGGATCGCCTGCGTACAGGGAGCACCATCGCCCACGATGTCGGACCGCCGGAATATTCCGCGGCGGGCGTCCACCGGCTGGTCGGCGCACCGCACCGGCTTCTCATGGCCTCAACGCCGCTTATGGCCCGATGCACCCGGATATTGTACAAGCTGGAACGACAGACGACCGGTTGCTTCGAAGGCATCATCACGGTCCGGATGACGCGGGGCCATGACACCGGGACTGCGCCTGTCGGCCGATGGCCGTCCTGTCCTTCCGGGATATTTTGCCGATACCCATCCGGCAACATCCTCGCCCGATCGGCTTTCCACAAGCGCAACCATGTGCCGATACCGCGAGGACCGAGACCATGCCGAAGACTCGACCTATCGGGGCCTCAACCGCACGTGAACTGACGATCAAGGTCCATAGCCCCGGTTCCAGCTTGGAAAGGACAGTTATCGATGGGAATGCGTCCGGGTTTTCGCCCCAGCACGTCGAAGTCGCGGACGACACGATCTACAAAGGCATCAGGGCACCCTGCTGAGGGCGCTGATGACCGCAATCCATATGACCTCGGAAAGGGATTGGAAGGCCAGATCATTGGTCAAAGCTGGCGATATCCACCGGGCAATCCTGGCCACGCCCGGATATCCGATTGGGTGGAGAAATGAGCCGGCCGGAAAAGCCCTGTGCGATACCAGGCATGTATCGCTCCGTCGATATTGCAATCTTCGCGATCCGGGGCGGCGGATTATCGTGCACGGGCGGAGGGCCTCCGCCCGCCGGGGATGCATCTTCCAAGGGCAGGCGGTAGAAACCCGCATCGGGACGAGGGCCTGCCGCCATCGGCCCGCACAAGGAACAGGACCATCCAGCGCCAGCCGGAAGGATCGAGGGGGAGGACAGACAATGAAACGCATCATCCGCCGCTGCATGCTGTCTGCGCCGCTGGCGGCATTGGTCGCCGGATGTGCAACGACCGGCCAGCAGGCGCAGGCCGGAGGCGGGCCCGAAAGCGCGCTCGTGCTCGACCATGTGACCGTGGTCGATGTCCGCGACGGCGGCCTGACGCCCGACCGGGCGATCCTGATCCGCGACGGGCGCATCGAACGGATCGCCGCCGCCGGTTCGATCCCCGCCGGAGATGCGCGCGTGGTCGATGCGCGGGGCCGCTATGTCGTCCCCGGCTATAACGACATGCATTCCCACAACATCAACAGCGCCAGCCCGGAAACCAGCCTGCCGCTGATGCTCGCCAACGGCGTCACCGGCTTCCGCCAGATGGTCGGCTCGGCCGAACAGCTTGCCGCCCGCGCCGCCGGGAATCCGCTCGTTCCCGCCGAAGGCCCCGCGCTGCTCGCGCTGCCCGGCCCGGTGCTGGCAGGCCCGGCGGTGGCGACGCCGGAAGGCATCAAGGCCGAGATCCGCAAGCAGAAGGCCGCCGGGGCCGACTTCATCAAGGTGGTCGACGCGCCCCACGACGCCTTCCTCGCCGGGGCGGACGAAGCCGAGGCGCTCGGCCTGGCCTATGCCGGACACATGCCCGCAACGGTGTCGCCACATGAGGCGATCCGGCACGGCATGGACGCGATCGAGCATATGGGGCCGACGATCAGCCTGCTGCTGTCCTGCTCGACCGACGAAGCGCCGATCCGCGCCATGATGGCGAAGGCGCCGCCGGCCGACGACCATCATATCGACTTCGGTCGCGACGCGGCGAGCCTCGCCCGGCTGACGGCCAATCCGGTGCTGCTGACCCCGCCGCAGGGCTACGCCCTCATAAAGCGCGTGCTCGCGACCTATGACGAGGCCCGGTGCAAGGCGCTGGCGACCGAGCTGGCGGACAGCCAGACCTGGGTGATGCCGACGCTGACGCGGCTGGAGGCGATGTATCTCGGCAACGATCCCTCGCTGCGCGACAACCCGGCGCTGCGCTATGTGCCGCCGCAATCGCGGACCCTGTGGCGCGAGGTGGGCGAGGATTTCGACGCCAAAGTGTCGTCCGACCAGCGCAAGACGCTGGCCGAGCTGTTCGACCGGCTGCGCAAGCTGGCGAAGCTGTTCGACGAGAGCGGTGTGAAAATGGCCGCGGGAACCGATTTCGGCGGTCAATGGCTGGTGCCCGGCCAGTCGCTGCATCATGAGTTCGACCTGCTGGCGGGCAGCGGGATACCGCCGCTCCATATCCTGCAAATGGCGACGCTCGACGCCGCCCGCTATCTGAAGCGGGAAGCGACGATGGGCACGGTGGAGGCGGGCAAGGCCGCCGATCTGGTCCTGCTGGACGCGAACCCGGTCGAAAGCGCGGACAATCTGCACAGGATCAGCGGCGTCGTGCGCGCGGGCCGCTATTATGACAAGGCGGCGCTGGACGCGATCAAGGAACGCGCCGCGGCGGCGTTGCGGTGACGGCCCGTCCGGCCCCTTTTTGAGCTTGCCATGAACGGAGGACATGTGACCCAGAACATCCACATCACCCGGTGGGGCAGCGCCGGCCCGCGCGTCGTGCTGGTGCACGGCGGCACGCAGGGCACCAGTGCGGCCGGGCACGCCAATTTCCGGGCGCAGGAAGCGCTGGCGGCGCAGGGGTGGCAGATCATCGTCCCCGACCGGCCCGGCCATGGCGCCAGCCCCGCGCCGGGGCGGCCCGACGATGCCGAGGCCGATGGCCCATGGGTCGCCGATCTGCTGGAGGACGGCGCGCATCTCGTCGGCCATTCCTTCGGCGGGCTGGTCGCGCTGGCGGCGACGGCGCGGCGGCCCGAAGCGGTCAGGTCGCTGGTGCTGATCGAACCCGCGCTGCTGAAGATGGCGGCGGGCAAGCCGGCCGTCCGCAAGGTGCTGCTGCGCATGGCGGCGGCCTTCATCCTCCCCTGGTCCAACGCCACCAGGGCGCGCAAGGTGATGGACCTGCTCGGCATTCCCGACGAGTTCGCGCTGACCAAGGCCGATCTGTCCAGCCTCGGCGCGTCGCTGAAGCAATGCCGCCTGCCATCGAAAGCTCTGATGACCGGATGGCTGGAAAGCGTCCGCAAGGCGGGCATTCCGCTGCTGGTGATATCGAGCGGCTCCAATGCCGCCTTCATGGAGACGGACGAGCTGGCGGCCGAGGTGGGCGGCGGCACGCACGCCATCTGCCCCGCGCCCAACCATTTCCCGCAATGGAACGAGGAAATGTTCAACGCGATGGTCGGCGATTTCTGGACGGCAGCCGAAGCGCGTATCCCGCCCAGGGCGGCCTGAGCGGGACGGCGCGGCCCGCCGGCGGATTCCGGCACGAGAAGGAGGAAGGCGATGACGGACGGCCCCACCCCTGTTTCCCGGCGGGAGGCGATGACCGGCGCGATCGGCATCGGCCTGTGCTGCGCGGCGGCTTCTCCGGGCAAGGCGGCGGCGGCGCAGGGCGCGGCGGCCGTTGCGGCTCCCGCCGCCGCCTCGACCAAGATCGACATCTACAACCATGTGATGCCGCGCCCCTATCTGGAGATGGTCCAGCGCGGCTATGCGAACCCCGGCATGGTCAAGCGCCTCACCGGCATCCGCGCGCTGTGGGACATGGATGCGCGGATCGAGATATTGAACGAATGGCCGGAGGTGGTGCAGGTCGTAACCCTCGCCACCCCTTCGCCGGAGGAGATCGCCGGGCCGGAGGAATCCCCGATGCTGGCGCGGCTCGCCAATGACGGCATGGCGCAGATCTGCGCCCGCCATCCGAAGAAATTTCCCGCCTTCGTCGCCGCGCTGCCGATGAACAATGTCGCCGAGGCGCTCAGGGAAATGGACCGGGCGATCGGGTCGCTCGGCGCGAAGGGCATAGAGATCAAGACCAATGTGGGCGGCCGCCCGCTGGACGATCCGGCATTCTTCCCGATCTTCGAGCGCGCCACCAATCATCATGGCGTGCCGATCTGGATGCACCCCGCCCGCTCGGCGGCGATGACCGACTATTCCGCCGAGGCCCGGTCGCGCTACGAAATCTGGCAGGTCATGGGCTGGCCCTATGAAACCACGGCGGCGATGGCGCGGATCGTCTTTTCCGGCATGCTGGACCGGCTGCCGACGATGCGGATCATCACCCATCATTGCGGCGGCATGCTGCCCTATTTCGCCGGACGGGCCGAAACCCTGTGGGCGCAGCTCGGCTCCCGCACGGCGGACGAGGATTACAGCCGGATATTGAAGACGCTGAAGCGCCCGTTCATGGACTATTTCAAGATGTTCTACGGCGACACGGTGCTCGGCGGATCGTCGTCGGCACTGCGCTGCGGGCTGGATTTCTTCGGCCCCGACCATATCGTCTTCGCCAGCGACTGCCCCTTCGATCCACAGGGCGGGCCGATGTTCATCCGCGACGGCATCCGCTCCGTCGAGGAGCTTGGCCTGCCGGATCCGGTGCGGCAGAAAATCTACGTCGACAATGCCCGCGCGCTGTTGCAGGCCCGGCCCGTTCGTGCGGACGCCGCGCCCTCGCCCGCGTAGAAAAGCTTCCTTCCGGGAATCGTAAGGCAAGGCGGAACGGCGAACCGGTTTCGCTCAACCCGGTTCGCCGTTCCGCGCATTCCCGAAGATCAGCAGCCCGCGCTTTTGCGGCATTCACCGGACGACGAGGCCCGGCCTCTTCGGCCGGGCCTCCCTCCCCGATCAGAACTTGACCGAAGCGCGCGCGCCGTAGGTGCGGGGCGCGGACGTGCTCGTCACCAGGAAGTTGGTGACCGGCGCGTTGGTCGCGAAGAAGGGCTGGCGTTCATTCTCGATATTGCGGACGAAGGCCGTGATCGACCAGCGCTCGTTTTCGGGCATGAACGAGATTTGCGCATTGCTGCGCCACATCGACGGCGCCCGCTGCGTATCGAGATAGGCAAAGGCGATATAGCGGCTGGTCTTGTACTGGGTGTCCCCGGCGATGACCAGCTTGTGATCGCCCAGCGGGATCGTCTGCTGGGCGGCGAGGTTGATCGTCCATTTCGGCGAATTATAGGCCTGGAACCCGGAGCAATCGACATCCAGCAGCAGCGGATCGGGATTGGGCGACACTGCGCAGCCGGTCAGCGGCGGCAGGCCCGTCGCGGGGCTTTGATAGACGAACGAGGTCGCCTTCGCGTCGAGATACTGGACATTGGCGCTGAGCAGCGTGGTCGGCGTGACGAGGAACTGGGATTCCGCCTCTACGCCCTTGATCTTCGAACGGCCGATATTCTTGGTCATGTTCGCGGTATTTCCCGCCGCGTCGAGGCCAACGAAATTGACCTGCTGGTCCTTATACTCCCAATAAAAGGCTTCCAGGTTGATCTGCACCCGGTTGTCGAAGAAGCGGTTCTTGGATCCGAGCGTATAGGCGGTGATATATTCCGGGTCATAGGTCGGAAAACCGGCCGCGCCCGAAAAACCGCCCGAGCGGAAGCCGGTCTCGACGCTGGCATAGAGCAGCGATTGCGGCGCCATGTCGAATTCGACCGCCCCGCGCCACGTCACCCGCTTGTTGACGAGGCGGTTGTTCTGCACGCGCTCGGTGCGGATGCCGATGGCCCCGCCGCCGACCGGCATGACCGGGGGAATCTGGCCCGCCGCCGGGAAAGGGAAGGGCAGATTGTTGAGATCGCTGTCGAATGGGAACAGCGGCGCATTGGGGCAGACCGGCGGCGTGCTCTGGCAGACGATGGTGCCCGCCGCGCCGGTCTCGGAAAAGGTCTTCTTGTCATGCGTGTAGCGCACGCCGCCGACGACCCGCAGCCGGTCCGACAGATGGGCGGTCAGCCGCGCGAAGGGCGCGAAGGACGTGGTTTCGAGCTTGTCGTGCAGCTGGGAGGCGAGCGCCGAGATATAGATGCCCTGCCTGCTGTCGATCTTCTCGTTATAATAAAAGCCGCCGATCGTGTAATCGAAAATGCCGATACGGTTGCCGGTCAGTCGCGCTTCGAGGCTGTACTGCTCGTCCGTCTCGTTCTGGCGGAACAGGAAGGCCGGATTGGCCGACACGAAATCGAGCTGCGAATTGCGATAGGCCGGGATCAGCGTGAAGGTGCCGAAGCCCGCATCATATTCGATTTCCGCGTTGAAACCGAAATGCTGGTTGTTGCGATAGGGATAATATTCCAGCGGCCCGACCGGGCTTCCGGCCGGACCGGCCAGCGCGACCCGCCGGAACGCCTGCGACGCATCGCTGTAGATGCCGTCGGCCTGAGAGCCGGTGAAGGGGATGAAGACATAGCCCCCCGGCCCGGTATACTGATAGCGGCCCACATAGCCGCTGCCCGTCCCGACGCCGCCCTGATCGGTATAATCGGCCGCCACGCGCACGGTCAGCTCCGGCGTCAGCTCGGCCATCATCTGGACGCGCAGCGCCCAGGATTTCTCGTCGTTCGTGCCGTCCCGGTAATAGCCGTCGCGGTCGATGACGTTGCCCGACACGCGCAGCGCGCCGTTGTCGCCCATCGGCACGTTGACCGCCCCCTCGGCGATGATTTCGTCATAATTGCCGTAGCTGGCCGTCGCATAGCCCGAAAATTCGCCGAGCTTCGGCCGCTGCGGGATGACGTTGATCGCGCCGCCGGTGGCGTTGCGGCCATAGAGCGTGCCCTGCGGTCCCTTCAGCACCTCGACGCGCTGAAGATCGAAGAAGCTGCCCTGCGTCGATGTGGGCCGGCCGATATAGACGCCGTCATAGTTGAAGGCGATGGCCGGATCGCTCACCGAAACGACGGTGAAATTGCCGACGCCGCGCATGAAGATGACATTGCCGGTGCCGAGCTTCTCGACGGTGACGGCGGGAACGAGATCGCCCAGACGCCCCGCATCGGTGATGCCCGCATCGACAAGATCGCCGCCGCTCACGACATCGACCGCGACGGCGGCGCGCTGGAGATTTTCCTGCACGCGCTGCGCGGTGACGACGATCGCCTCAAGGCCCCCGCTGCTTGCGCTGTCGTCAGCCGCCTGCCCTTGCGCGGACGCGACTTGCGGAATGGTCATGATGATCGCGGCGGTGCCCAGCAAAATCTTTCGCATGATCTCTCCCCCATTATATTTGAACGGCCTGTCGAACGCAGGTCTTCATGCCGACCGCGAAAGTCTAGCCCATCGTTTCTGTCGTCGAACGATAGTGGATTGGCCGCAGCGATATAAGTTAGTTATCGCAATGGCGCGTACGGCCCTATTGTATCGGACGGCAACCGAAAGCGGGGCGGCCTTCTTGAAAGCAATGGAAAAAGATGGCGTTGACCGCGATGCGATACTAAAAACCTATCGGATGCAGGAGGCGCAGGCGAGAAACGACCGGCCCCGCGGAAGAGGAGAGGCGAATGAAGCTTTCACATTTGCGCGATGTACTGGCGGTATCGGAACATGGCAGCCTGCGGGCGGCCGGGCGTCATCTGGGCATAGCCCAGCCCGCCATCACCCGCAGCATCCGCGATATCGAGCATGAGCTGGGCGTGCCCCTGTTCGAACGCTACGCCAAGGGGGTGCGCCTTACCGAGATGGGCCGCATCTTCGCCCGCCGCGCCGAGGCCATCCAGGCCGAGATGCGCCGCGCGGAGGAAGAGATAAAGCAGTTGAAGGGGCAGACCACGGGGCAGGTTTCGATCGCCCTTTCATCGGCGTCGAGCATCGCGCTGTGGCCCAAGGTCCACAGCTATTTCCGCAAGACCTACCCCGATGCGCTGCTCAAGATCTCGGAAAGCCTGTTTCCGGCGGCCGAACCGGAAATACTGGAAGGCAAGCTGGAGCTCTATGTCGGCCCGATTTCCCATGTCGGCGCGTCGCCGCGCCTTCTTGTCGAGAAGATTTTCGACAATGACCGGGTCGTCATCGCCCGCAAGGGCCATCCGCTGGCCGGCGCGACCAGTTTCGACGATCTGGCGGACGCCCATTGGATCGATACGACGCTGACGATGAGCCACAACACCACCCGCACCAGGGACATCGGCTTCGAGCAGTGGTTCAAGGAAAAGGGCATGCCGATGCCGAAGGTGGTCGTGCATGCCCGTTCGGTGCTCGTGACGATGCTGACCGTCGCCAATTCCGACCTACTGGCCATTCTCCCGCGCCAGTGGCTCGACTATGAACCGACGGCGAGCAACGTCGCCCCGCTCAAGATGTTCGCGCCCCTTCCCGCGCCGTCCGTTTACCTCGCCCGGCGCCGCGACCTGCCGCTGACGCCGATGGCCGAGCATCTGGCCGACCTGATCTGCCGCGTCGGCGGCAATTATGCGGAGCGCGCCAGCCCAGCCTGAGCGGCGGACGCGGCGGGGGCGTGCCCGGTGACGATGGCGAGGATATCGGCATCGGGCCATGCATCCCCGCGCCACGCGACATGCTGGTCCGGCCGGACAAGGGCGAGCCGCGCGCCGTAAAGCTCCGCGAAAGCCGGGTCGGGCAGGCGCAGCACCGTCAGCGGTATGCCGAGCCGTCCGGCCCCGGCGCCCGCCGCCGCGATATCGGCCTCGTCCGCATCCGCCATCGCCAGCAGCGTGAAGCCCGGCCCGAACAGATCGTAGAGCGAGCGGTCCCCGTCGATCCAGCGATGCGGCGCGAGGCACCCCGGAATCGCCTGCGGAACATAATCGCGCGAACGGACCCAGTCCTTCATCGTGCCGTCATCGACGATGACCGGCGACTGCTGGTAGCAATAGCCGAGCACGACGCCCAGCGCATAGAATTCGCTGGTCTTGTGCTTCCAGACCAGATCGGCGACTTCCCGCCGCGCCTGTTCGCCCGCGGGCGTCATCGCCTCCATTTCCGGCCGGAACAGGCGGTTGGGATTGAGGCTGTGGTTGGATTCGGCCTCGTCCAGCACATATTCATGCGCGAACCGCCGCTCCGCCTCATAGCTCGCGAGCAGGCCGGCCCCGCCCCAGCCCTGCAAGGTCGCGGCGATCTTCCAGCCGAGATCGACGCCGTCGGCAACGCCCATGTTCATCCCGAAGCCGCCGAACGGCGGATGGAGGTGGCAGGCGTCCCCGGCAAGGAACACCCGGCCCCGCGAATAGCTGTCGGCGAGCAGGCGGCTCGCGACCCATTCGTCGGAACTCAATATCTCATAGGGCAGGTCGATGCCGGTCGAGCGGCGGATCAGGTCGAGCGTCTCCTCATCGGTAAAGCGCACGCCTTCCGGGACCATGGTGGGCATGAAATACCAGAGATCGGGCTGGTCCATCGGCCCGATGAGGCTCGGCACGTCGCCGTTGATCTGCCAGTACATGATGCCGGGGCCGTGCCCGTGCGCCTCGGCCAGGCCGGCCGAGCGGAAGATCGTGTTGTAATTGCGGGACAGGCCGTAGGTGCCGATCATCTTCGCGCCGATCTGGTCGCGCACCGTGCTGCGCGCACCATCGGCGCCGACCAGATAGCGCGTTGCGACGATGCGCTCGGCGCCGCTTTCGACATCGCGGATGCGCACGCGGACGCTCCCGTCATCCTGATCGAAAGAAACGAACTCCTGCCCGAAGCGGATCCTCGCCAGCGGCAGCGTCGCGACATGGTTCCGCAGCACCTCCTCCAGCCTATATTGCGGAATCCACTGGCTGTGCTCCGAATAGCGCTCGTCCCGCTCGGGGCGGCAGTTCAGCGCATGCTCGAAGCGGGCGATCAGCGGCCCGGCCAGCCGCGTTACGAAAAGGATGTGCGAGGGATAGTCGATCCCGAACGGCGCGGCGTCGGCAAGGTCCTTCGCAATGCCCCAGCGGCGCAGATGCTCCCGCGTCCGCGTATGGGTGGTCTTGGCGCGGGGGGCATGGCCCGCCCGCTCCTGCCGCTCGATCAGCAGGCAGGAAATGCCTCTGGTCGCGAGCTCGATGGCGGTCGCCAGACCGACCGGTCCGGCCCCGACGATGACGACGTCCGGCTCGCTCGCGCGGGCGGGGTCTTCTGCGCTTTCCGGCTGTATCACCATGGTTCTCCGGGCTTCCTCGGCACTGTCATATGAGGACCGGACTCGATTTGCAGGATGACAGATGATGCCTTGCGATACCGCGCCAGCATCGCAACGCCCGGACCCGACCGATAGCCTTCCGGTATCGGCGGCGACAGGATTCCATCGCGACATCACGACAGATATCGGCACCTATCTGCCGCACGAAAGGGCTTTGCCCCTATCGATTGCCGTAATCCTATATGAAAGGCGGAGGAGCATACGCATGCGACTGACGGGCCATACGATCTTCATCACCGGCGGCAGTTCGGGCATCGGCCGGGCGCTGGCCGAGCAATTCCATGCGCGCGGCAATCAGGTGATCATCGGCGGGCGCCGGGCGAGCCTGCTCGCGGATATCGCCAATGCCCATCCCGGCATGGCCTTCATCCCGCTGGACATCGGCGACCCGGACAGCATCGCGGCGGCGGCGGCGCGCCTGCTCGCCGATTTCCCCAAGGTCAACATGCTGATCAACGCCGCGGGAATCCAGCAGGTCGACGATCCCGGCAGCGCGATCGACGACGCGGCGCTGACGGCGATGGTCGGCATCAACTTCATCGGCACGGTGCGCATGACCTCCGCGCTGATCGAGCATTTCAAGCGGCAGGACGAGGCGGCGATCCTCCATGTCTCCTCGATGCTCGGCTATCTGCCGCTGAGCCAGGTCTCCATCTATTGCGCCACCAAGGCCGCGCTGCATTCCTTCACCCTCGCCCAGCGCTATGCGCTGCGCGACACCCATGTCCGGGTGCGGGAGATCATCCCGCCCTATGTCCAGACCGACCTGCTGAACGGCAAGGCCGACGAACGGGCGATGCCGCTCGACCGGTTCATCCACGATACCATGGACGCGCTGGCGGGCGAGGCGGACGAGGTGATCGTGCCGGGCGCGCAGGAACGGCGCAACCGGCTGCGCGGGGACGAGATCGCGATGACGGCCGCATTCAACGACATGATGGGGACGATCTGATGGCGCGGCGCAGGGCGGGGGCCGCGCTGGCGCTGGCGCTTGCCGCCTGCATCGCCCTGCCCACCGCCGCCGCGCCACCGCCGCGCGAGGGGGCGGAATTCATCACGCTTGGCACCATGGGCGGGCCGCTGCCGAATCCGACGCGGGCGCAACCGGCCAATCTGCTCCGCACCGGCGGCCACAACATAGTGATCGACATCGGCGACGGCGCGGTGGGGCAGCTCGCCCGCGCCGGGGTTCCGGCTACCGGCATCGATGCGGTGATCATCAGCCACCTGCATTTCGACCATATGGGCGGCCTGCTCGCGCTGCTCGGCCTCTATCAGCAGATCGCCGTCGAACGGGAACTCACCATCTACGGCCCGCCCGGCACCAGGCGGATGGTGGAGGGTTTGCTGGCGGCGATGCAACCGGCGGCGGAGGTCGGCCCCGGCCTGCCCGGCTATGTCCCGCGCGTGCCCGGCGCGCTGGTGAAAACGGTCGAGCTGAGCGACGGCGACAGCTTCTCCCTCGGCACGGCGCGCGTGACGGTCGCCGCGAACACGCATTATTCCTTCCCCGAAGGCAGCGCCGAGGCGCGCCGCTTCCAGTCGCTCTCGCTGCGGTTCGACCTGCCGGACCGCTCCATCGTCTATACCGGCGACACCGGGCCGAGCGCGGCGGTGGAGCGGCTGGCCAAGGGCGTCGACCTGCTGATCTGCGAGATCGTCGATGTCGATGCGGCGATGGCATCGCTGCGCAAGGCGCGGCCTGCGATGACGGACGCGCAGCTGGCCGCCATCCGGCCGCATTTCGCCGACCAGCATCTGACGGCGGAAGAGATCGGCAAGCTGGGCGCGCGCACGGGCGCGAAGCATATCGTGATAACCCACAATCCCGGCTCCGGCCCGGAGGTCATCCCGATCATCAGGCGCTGGTATGCCGGGCCGGTCACGATCGCGAACGACCTCGACCGCTTCTGACCGCCCGGCCCTGCGTCTGATTGCGAAGGATGCCTTGCAAGCGGCGACGGAGCGCAATCAAATGGTTGCCCTTGGCCGGAAAATGCGCGACACGGCCGTCATGACGCGGGACACTGGCCAGAAGACGGGCGCGCAGGAAGAAAGAAAGGCGCGTGCCCCATCGGGGGGACGCAGGCTGACGGCGCGGCGCAAGCTCATCGACGCCGGATATGAAGTGATGGGCCGCAACGGTTTCGAGGGCAGCACGATCGCCGAAATCATCGAAGCGGCGGGCGTGGGGGTCGGATCCTTCTACAATCACTTCACGTCGAAGGAGGAACTGGCCCGCGCGATCTTCGCCGAGCGGGGCGAGGACCTCGGCGCCGCGCTGGAGCAGGCCGCGCTCGCTTCGTCCAACATCGCCGCGGCGACATGCTATGCTTTCCGCCGGTTTATCGAAACGGTCGAATCGGACAAGGTATGGGCAGCCTTCGTCGTCCAGCTTGAGCCGGTGCTGCCGATGATCGACGGCCTGCTGCGCGAGCATGCCCGCATCGCCATCGGCGCGGGTGTCGAACGCGGCACGCTCGATGTCATGAACATCGAAACCGCGATCACCGCCTTTCACGCCGTCATGATCGCGATCGCCAAATCGATGCTGGAAGGCGTGATCGATTCGGCCGAAGCGCACAAGGCATCACTGTTCGCCATGCGCATGTTCGCGATCAAGGAAGAGGAAGCGAAGCGTCTCGCCTCGCTTTCGATGGCGGAACTGCGCATCGAACTGAACCCCGAAAACCATTGAGATCAACGGCCGGCCGGCCCTGACGATCCGCAGTTTGCCGCCGGTTTTCAACGGTGCATCCCTGACGGCGGACCATGGCGCTCGCCCCCGATTCCGACCCTCTTCACGGATTTTTTCTTCGGCGATTGACAAGAGCGTTGCATGCCCATAGCATTCTGAGTGAGTATTCAGTCAGAAACTAGGCAATCGTTTCACGCTAGTAATCCCGCACGAGGATCGCGGCGACCGGGAGAGGAAAGATGCGAAACACACCGAATTACATCGTCAGCCTTGTTGCGCTTGCCGCCGGAATGGCATGGCCGGCGTCCGCGACCGCACAGACGGCGGCGCCGCAGGCGGACGCGGACACGGCCGAAGCAGCTTCCGGCCTCAGCGACATCATCGTGACCGCCCAGAAGCGCGCGCAGAACCTGCAGGACGTGCCCGTCTCGGTCGCCAGCGCGACGGGGGATCAGCTGTCCACCGTCGGGGTCGCGGACACGACCCAGCTCAATGTCGCAATACCGGCGGTCAATATCCGCGTGACCAATTCCAGCTTCTCGCCGTCCATTCGCGGGATCGGCACGGCGGCGATCAACGTCGAGAACCCGGTCGCGCTCTATATCGACGGGGTCTATTATCCCTCGCAGCGCGAAGGGTTGCGCGATTTCAACGATGTCGAGCAGGTTTCGGTGCTGAAGGGACCGCAAGGCACCCTCTTCGGGCGCAACGCCACCGGCGGCGTCGTGCAGATCTCGACGAAGCGGCCGAGCTTCGATCCGGCCGGAGAAGCCAGCGCAAGCATCGACAATTATGCGACGGTGCGGACCAACGCCTATCTCACCGGCGGCCTTGCCGATGGCATCGCCGCGAGCCTGTCGGGCAGCTATGTGACGCAGGGCGAGGGGTGGGGCAAGAACCTCACCACCGGCAAGGAAACCTACAAGATCGACTATAACTGGTCGTTGCGCGGCCAGCTGCTGATCGAACCCGGCCCCGGCACCAGTATTCGCCTGATCGGTGACTATGGACGGCGGTCCGACAACCAAGCCACCTATTTCCGGCCCTATCCGGGCACGCCGCTCGCCATTCCCGGTTTCGTCACGCCGTCCAAAATCTATGACAGCATCGTCGGCCTCGATCCGCTGAGCAAGCTGCACGGCGGCGGGATCAGCGCCACGATCGAGCAGGATCTGGGTTTCGCCGAACTGACCAGCATCAGCGCCTATCGCAATTCGGTGTCGTCCTTCCGCCTCGATGCCGATGCGACGCCGCTCGCGGTGTTCCATGTGAACTCGCCCGACACCCGCGCCAAGAGCTTCTCTCAGGAGGTGCAGCTGGTGTCGGCGCTCGGATCCAGCGTGAACTGGGCGGTGGGCGTCTATTATTTCAATAGCAGCAACACGGCCAACGACTTTTCCCAGTCGCTGGGCGGCCCGCTCGCCCCGCTGCCGACATCGGTCGCCAAGCAGATGATCTACGGGCGGGAGAAGGTCACCTCCATCGCCCCGTTCGGGCAGGCGGATTTCGAGATATTCCCGCGCACCCGCCTGACGCTGGGCGCGCGCTGGACCTATGAGAAGCGCGAATTTTCATCGGCGCAGTCGAACCTGCTGAACAATGGCAGCATCGTGCCGCTGAACGTGCCTTTCGACGGCGCGTCTATCACCGAGAAGAAGCCGACCTGGCGCATCGCGCTCGACCATGAGTTCGCCGACCGCATCCTCGGCTATGTTTCGCTGACCAGGGGCTTCAAGACCGGCGGCTTCAACATTCTCAATCCCGCCAACCCGCCTTACAAGACCGAGCAGCTCGATTCCTACGAGATCGGCCTGAAGACCGAATTGTTCGACCGGAAACTGCGCCTCAACATGGCCGGTTTCTTCTACGACTATTCCAACCTGCAGGTGCAGCAGTTCGTCAACGGCGCGCAACTGACCGTCAACGGCGCCAAGGCGGAGCTTTACGGCCTCGACGTCGATTTCGAGGCGATCCTCGCGCGCGGCCTTTCGGTGCGCGGCGGATTCGTCTGGCTGCACGACGAATTCACCGACTTCCCCGACGCGCTGCTGTTCAGGCAGGTGCCGGGCGGCGGCGTCGCGAACAGCACCGGCAGCGCGACGGGCAACCGGCTGCCCAATGCGCAGCGCTTCAGCGGCTCGATCTCGCTGAACTATGAAACCGAGCTGTCGTTCGGCAAGCTCAACTTCAACGTGACCGAGAACCGCAGCGGCGCGTTCGTGTTCGAGGCCGACAATTTCCTGCGCCAGCGCGCTTATGACGTCGTCAACGCGTCGGTCGGCTGGACCTCGCCCGACGACAGGCTGAACCTGTCCCTGTTCGGCAAGAACCTGTCCGGGGCGAAGGTGCTGACGCATGCGACGTCGATCCCGCTCGGCCAGATGGCGACCCAATATCTCGCGCCGCGAACCTACGGGATTTCGGCACGGGTGCGCTTCTGAGGTGATTTCATGAGCTACCCCTTCCTTTCGCTGATGGTCGCGGGGGCCGTGGGCCTGTCACTGGCCCCGGCATGGGCTGGGGAGGCGCGGCCTTCCCCGCCCCCCTCTCCCGCGACGCAGGCCGTCGCGCAGGAGGGAACGAGGCTGATCCTGCTCGGTACGGCCGGCGGGCCGGTGACCAGCGCGGACCGCTCGCAGCCCGCGAGCCTGCTGGTGGTCGGCGGACGCCCCTATCTGATCGATTGCGGCGACGGGACCACCGGGCAACTGCGGAAAGCGGGCTTTGCGGCGAACGATATCGGCCATGTGTTCTTCACCCATCTGCACATCGACCACACCGCCGGGCTGGCATCGCTGATGGCGTTCAACTGGGTGTCGGGCCATCGGCAGGTCATGCGGGTTTTCGGCCCGCCGGGCAGCGAACAGCTTGTTCGCAAGGCCGCCGACTATCTGACCGGACCAGCGGAGATCCATGGCGCGGTATTGCCGCCCCATCCGCCGCTGGCCGCGATCGCGCAGCCGCAGGATCTGGAGGTCGGGCAGGAAAAACTGGTGTTCGAGGACGACCGGCTGCGGGTCTTTGCCGTCGCCAACAGCCATTATGTGGCGACCGACCTTCCGAAGCGGGCCTATGGCCGGGACCGGGCCTATTCCTACCGGTTCGAGACCGCCGACCGCACGATCGTCTTCACCGGGGATACCGGCCCCAGCGCCGCGCTGGAAAAATTCGCCCGCAACGCGGACATATTGGTGAGCGAGGTCATCGACATCGACGCCACCAACAGGATGTTGAAGCGGCAATATGCGGTGAGCGACGAGCAACTCGCGCCGCTGGTCAAGCATATGGTCGAGGAGCATCTGGTGCCCGCCGAGATCGGCAAGCTGGCGGCGAAGGCCGGGGTCGGCATGGTGGTGTTGTCCCACGTAGCGCCGGTTACCGACGAGCCTATCGACCCGCCGCGCTATACGCGCGGTGTCCGGGAGACATTCCGGGGACCGGTCATTCTGGGCCGCGACCTCGACGAATTCTGAACGGTGCAGCATAATCCGGAAATAGAGAGGTAAGCGCCATGTACCCTTTGGCCGATGGGTTTTTTGCCCCGCGCAACCAATGGTATGTCGCGGCATGGGCCAGCGAGGTGACCCGCGATCCGGCCGGGCGAGCTGCTGTTGCGCGCCGACAATATATGCGTGCTCGGCCGCCGGGCCTTCGAGCAGATGATCCGTGCCGAAACCCTGGACGATAAAGCTGCTGTGTCCGCCTCCACCCCGGAGGCGGACATGAGGCACCCTATTTAACGCGAGAATGGAGTGGAATGTGGGACAGATAATCCCGTCGCTTTCAGGACGATCCACGCCGGGCATGGAGCGGCGCCATGACGGTGAGCCTCTTGTCGTGGCGATTCACGGCGGCAGCTATTCGTCCGCCTATTTCGACCTGCCCGGACGGTCGCTGCTTGCCGCCGCGGACGCGAACGGCATTCCGGCGATTGCGATCGACCGGCCGGGCCATGGCGACAGTCCTGCCCTTTCGCCCGATCTGATGGACATTGCCGGTCAGGCGGCATTTCTGGTGGATGCCCTGGCGGAAATTTGGGATCGCCATGGCGCAGGCTGTTCGGGACTGTTCCTGATAGGGCATTCGATCGGCGCCGCCATTGCCGCGACCGTGGCGAGCAGGCCGGGCAGGTTCCCCCTGCTGGGGTTGGCCGTTTCGGGCATCGGGTTGAACACCAACCCCGGCGATCATGAACGGTGGAGCGCGCTTCCCGACCAGCTTCATGTGGAACTGCCGAGCGATATCAAGGACAAGGTGATGTTCGGCCCGCCCGGCAGCTATGCCGCCGACATGCCCGCCGCGAGCCGGAAAGCCGACGCCCCGGCGGTCAAGCCCGAGCTGCTGGCCATCACTGGATGGTGGCACGGAGCGGCGGCCGGGATATTGGGCGCGATCGGCATCCCCGTCCACTATCGGCAGGCCGAGCGGGACAATCTGTGGATCGTCAGCGAGGATGAGATCCGTGGATTTGCAAGGGCCCTGACGGCATCGCCGCTGGTGGATGCGCGAATGGTCGCGAGGACGGGCCACTGCATGGATTTCCACCATGTCGGCCCGGCATTGCATCTGCAACAGCTGGGCTTTGCACTGGAATGCGCCACGCGGGTGTGAAACGCTTCGAATCCTCTTCGAAAGGGCTTCACTCGGCATTTTCCGGCCCTATCGCCTGCCCCGGCATATTTGACGAGCAGCGGCATCGGGCGGTATTCCTTACCGCGCCATATGCGGCGGACCCGCTCCTTCCTTGACGACGAACTGAAAAGAAAAGGGCAGGATCTGGAAGGAATGACGCCCGGATACGTTTCTCTGTCGAAGGAGCGTATTTTTGCATGAACCAGCCTGCGCGGCGAAACCTATGATCAGGTCGCGGCGGCGACCAGTGGAGCAAATCCGATGTCTTCCGGCAGCTCAAGAGCGCGCTGATCGCCATCCGGGCCGCGCTCGATACCTATGAGAATGATACCTAAGAGAATGATGAGATGAACGAAGAGTGCGGACATGACTGAAGGAAATACGACAGCGATAGCACCATGCGAGGACGGCGCGCCCGGTGGCGGCGCACTGGGCCGCCTATCTGCATTCGGGCGAGGCGACCGACCCAAACCACAACGCATAAGATATTTGATCAATCAAATATATTGACCCCTGCCCTTCTTTTCCCCATGCATATTCCTTTCCATGGATCGGTCACGGATCCTCTTGGCAAGGAGAGACTTAATGGCATTGGTCGATTTTCTTCCCCCTCCCGGCACCCGGATCGCGGTCGTCGGCGGATGCGGCGGCATGGGAAGGGCGCTCGTCGCCGCGGCGGTCGAGGCCGGGCTGCGGGTCGCGGTGCTCGATCTGGACCGGTCGATCGCGCAGGCCCCGGCCGAAGCCGAACTGACGCTTGCCTGCAATGTCAGCGACGAGGCTTCCGTCACCGCCGCCTTCGCGGAGATCGAACGGCATTGGGGCGCGCTCGACACGCTGGTCGACCTCGCCGGCTATACCGGCGAACCCATATTGATCAAGGACATGCCGGTGGCGGAATGGGACGCGATCACCGACTGCTGCCTGCGCGGCATGTTCCTCGTCGCCCGCGCTGCATTGCCGCTGCTGGAAAAGGGCGACAATGCCAGCATCGTGCTGATCTCCTCCACCTTCGGGCATCGGGTGGTATGGCCCGGCGTCGCGCCCTATGCCGCATCGAAGGCGGGCGTGGTCGCGCTCGGCAAGGCGCTGGCGACCGAGAACGCCCCCGGCATCCGCGTCAACGTCATTTCCCCCGGCGTGTTCGACACCGCCTTCCTGCAAGGCGGCACGGGCCGGGAGAAGCGCGAAGGCGACAATATCAATCAGGGCAGCTATCATCAGATCGTGCCGCTCAAGCGGCTGGGCAATCCCAGGGAAATGGCCGGGCCGCTCCTGTTCCTCGCGGGTCCGGCGGCCAGCTACATCACCGGGCAGGTGCTGCATGTGAACGGCGGGATCTGGGCGCCATGAGCCGCGAGATCACGAGCTTCATCGACGGCGCCTTCGTCGCGCCGCGCGCGAACGCCCATCGCCTGCCGGTGATCAATCCGGCAACGGAGGAGGAAATCGGCATCCTGTTCGAAGCCGACGAGGCGGAGGTGGACCGCGCCGTCGCGGCCGCCAAGGCTTCGTTCGCGGCAGGCCATTGGCGCCGCCTGAGCGCCGAGCAGCGGGCAACGGTCTTTCGCCGCATCTGCGCGCTGACCGCCGAGCATGCGGACGAGCTGTGCGCGCTGGAAACGATGGACCTCGGCATCCCCACCAGCCAGGCCAGGGGCATGGTCACGGCGCGGGTCATCCGCAATTTCAGCTTCTACGCCGACCATCTCAGCCAGGCGGCCGAGCGGGCGGTGACGACCGACGATCTGCACCAGCGCTATGTCCATCGCGAGCCAGTGGGGATCTGCGCGCTGCTGACGCCATGGAATGCGCCGCTGATGCTCGCGACGTCGAAGATCGCGCCCGCGCTGGCCTTCGGCAACAGCTGCGTCATCAAGACATCGGAGCATACGCCGCTGGCGCTGGCGCGCTTCATGACGCTGCTGACCGAGGCGGGCGTGCCGCCCGGCGTCGTCAATCTGGTCAATGGCCGCGGCCCGGTGACGGGCGCCCGGCTCTCCTCGCATCCCGATGTCGGGCTGGTGTCCTTCACCGGAGGCGGCGCGGCGGGGCGGCAGATCATGCTTGCGGCGGCGCAGGGCTTCAGGAAATGCGATCTGGAACTGGGCGGCAAGTCGGCCAATATCGTGTCCGACAGCGCCGATTTCGACACCGCGCTCGATGGCTCGCTGCTCGGCATCTTCGCCAATGCCGGGCAGATGTGCTTCGCAGGATCGCGGATCATCGTTCAGGAGGACATAGCCGACCGGTTCATCGAAGCCTTTGTCGAGCGGACGCGGGCGATCCGCGTCGGCGACCCGGCCGACCCGCAAACCGAAATGGGGCCGCTCGCCTTCGAGGCGCATCTGCGCCATGTCCTCTCCTTCTGCGCGCCGCAGGACGATGTGGACCTGCTCTGCGGCGGCAAGCGCGCCGACAGGGACCGGGGCTATTTCATGCAGCCCACCGTGCTGCGCGCGCGATCGTCGGGCGCGCGCGTCTGTCAGGAGGAGATTTTCGGCCCGGTCGCCACGATCCTGACCTATGGCCGGTTCGAGGAAGCGATCGCGATCGCCAATGACAGCCGCTACGGCCTGTCGGGCTATCTCTGGACCAACCGGCTCGATGAGACGATGGCCGCCGCGCAGGGCATGCGCACCGGCGGGCTGATGGTCAATTCGCCGGTGATGTTCGACCTGCGCATGCCGTTCGGCGGCGTCGGGGAATCCGGCGTCGGCCGCGAAGGGATAGAGAGCCTGCGCAATTTCTATTCCGAGGAAAAGGCCGTCGCCATCGCGACGCGGCCGTTCCCGATGCCGATCCGGCTCGGCGCGCGCTGACCGCCGTTCCCGCGCGGAAAAAGGGAAGGCCCCCACTCCCGACCGGAAGTGGGGGCCTTTTCTTGCGCAGGCCGGGGTCCCGCCGCGATCAGAAGGCGTAGCGCAGCTTCAGCCCATAGGTGCGCGGCTCGCCATAATAGGAGGTGGCGAGGGTGAAGGCCGCCGCGGAGCTGGACATGCCGGTGCGATAGCGGGTGTCGCCGACATTGCGCACGAACAGCGACAGGTCCAGCCCGGTATCGGCGACGCGCTTCCAGTCGAGACGCAGGTCGACGGTGTCGAAGGACGGCTCGGTGGTGATCGCATTGGGCACCGACGCCGCGGTCGAGATCAGCGTGTCGCCGCGCCAGTAATAGTTGACGGTGAAGCCCAGCGTCTCGCCCCAGCCGGAGGGCAGGTCCATCTGATAGGAGGCGTTGAGGTTCAGCGTGTCGTTGGGCGTGTTGAACTTGAAATCGAGCAGGCTGCCGACCGGGAAGTTGGACGGGCCTACAAATTCGTCGAACGCACCGTTGAAATGGTCGTAATTGGCGCTGAGCGTCAGGCCGCGCACCGGGATGACGACCAGTTCCGCCTCGAACCCTTCGGTATGCGCCTTGGCCGCGTTGGCGACGATCGACGAATTGAGCGTGCCGCCGCCCGGCAGCGGCAGCGCGACGACCGAGGATGCCTGGAAGTCGGAGATATTGGCCCGGTAATAGGCAAAGTTGAAATGCCCCCGCACGCCGCCAAAGGCCCAGTTGGTCTTCACGCCGCCTTCATAGTCGTTGACGACCTCGGGCCGGTATATCCCTTCGATCAGCCCGACCGGCACGTTGGTGTTGACGCCGCCGCCGCGATAGCCCCGCCGATGCGCGCCGTAGAGCAGAATTTCGTCGCTGAGCTTGTAGTCTATCGACAGCGTATAGCTCGGCGCGTCGAACTTGGTGCCGCGCGTGATGCCCGCGCACGCATCCGGCCCGCGCGACGCGACCTGCTGCATGACGCAGAATTCGCGCTCGTCCCAGGTGCGGCGATAGCCGGCGGTCAGGTTCAGCCCTTCCAGCGCGCCCCGGAAATGATAGGTGGCCTGCCCGAACAGCGCCTTGCTCTTGTTGCGGATATAGATGTTCTGCACGACCGGCGCCGCCGACCCGGTGCGGTAGAATTGCAGCGCCTGCGTCCCGGATTCCCCGGTCGGCCCCTCGTTCAGATAAAAGGCGCCGAGCACGAATTCGAGCTGCTTGTCGAACAGGGTTCCGGCGATCTGGAACTCGTTGCTGAACGCGTCGATCGCGACCTGCGGAAAGGCGCCGTCGGCGTTGATCTGGTCGTTGAGCGCCACGGGCAGCCCGTCGATGTCGAAACGGTTGTAGATCGTCGCCTTGCGATAGCCGAAGATGTTCTTGAGCGTGATCGCGCCGATATCGAGGCTGGTCGTGTTGACGATGCCCCACACCTTGCCGCGCACATAGCCGTCGTCGATGCTGGGGTTGGCCACCATCACGCCTGCCGCCTTGACCTGATCGAGTTGCAGGCGGATGTCGTCGGCCAGCGTGCCGCCGAAGAAATAGGGGCGGTTCGCCGCCGTCGCGGCATTGCCCAGCGGGTTGCCCGCGCCATCGGTGAAGACCGCGGTGGGGACGACCGCCGCGCCGTTTTCATCGATATTGGTCCAGTCGAAGATGAAGAGATTCTGGAGCGTGTCGGTCGGCCGGGCAAGCACCGAGACGCGGACGGAATCGGTGTGGCGGTTGCCCAGATTGGCCCCGCCGCCCAGATTGCGGACGAAGCCGTCGCGGCGCGCCAGTTCGCCTGCGGCGCGAATGGCGAGCTTACCGGGGACGACAGGCACGTTGACCGCCCCGGCCAGAGTATAGGCGTCATAATTGCCCGCGCCCGCCTCGACATAGCCCTCGACCTTGTCGAGATCGGGCTGGGTCGGGCTGAGCAGGATCGCGCCGCCGGTCGTGTTGCGGCCGAACAGCGTGCCTTGCGGGCCTTTCAGCACCTGCACGGACGACAGGTCGAACAGCGGGACGATGCTGCCGTCCTGCGGCAGCGGCACATCGGCGAAATAGGTGACGACGCTGGGCAGCGCGCCGCTGAACAGCGGGCGGCCCTGCCCGCGTATGATGAAATTGGGTGTCGTCGCGCTGATCTGCGGCGCGATGCGCAGCGAAGGCACGCTGAATTGCAGGTCGTCGCTGCGTTCGATGCCCCGCGATTCGAGCGCGGCGGCGGAAAGGGCGGTGATGGCGACCGGCACGTCCTGCAGATTTTCCTCGCGGCGGCGGGCGGTCACGACGATCGTGTCGCCCATATCGGCCTGGGCCGCGCCTGCTTCCGGCGCCGACTGCGCCCAGCCCGGCGCGGTCGAGAGCGCCCACAGGCTCGCCCCGGCAATCCATATATTCCTATTCCGCATAGTGTCCCTCCCAGGTTTGAAAGCCGGCCGTTGCCGGTGAATATATAATTGATCAATCAAACATAGTGGAACGAAAGGAGGCTGTCAATTGCGCGTGGGGGATGCTTTCAGCGGATGGCGGCGAGATTGTCTTCCAGCGCGCCGAGCAGGCGTTCGAGCAGCACGACCTCCGCGTCGCTGAAACCGGACAGCGCCTGCTGGATGAACTGCTCGCGCTTGACGGCCGTTTCCCTGACCAGCTGCTCCCCGGCCGGGGCCAGTTCGACGATCACCCGGCGGCTGTCTTCCTTGGACGGCGTGCGCCTGATCAGGCCCTGACGCTCCATATCCGCCAGGATCCGGGTGACGGCGGCGGGCGCGATCGTGGTGGAGCGCGACAGCTCGTTCTGGGAGGAACTGCCCCTTCGCGCCAGATTGAACAGCAGTCGCCAGCGCGCGATGTGGATGCCGCACAGCCGCTCGAAACCGTTCACCAGATTGTTGTGCGCCCGGATGAGGCGCGGGATGAAGTCACGCGGTTCCGGCAGGTCGGACGGGCCCAGCATACCGCTTCCGCTTTCCTTTTTGGTCTTTTTCGGCATGGGCAATCTCCATAATAATTGATTGATCAACAATATTGACTCTCCCTCCTTATGGCTCGATAATGAAGTCCAGTCGAGAGATGAGCTGAAGGATGATGCGATGCTGCACTATAATGACGATGTCACGCTGACTATCGCGCCGGATAACGACAACCCCTTTCTCCAGGGGCCTTTCCGTCCGACCTCGCGGCAATGGACGGCGGACTATGGCGATTTGCAGGTGATCGGCGATCTTCCGCGCGACCTCAACGGCATTTTCGTGCGCAACGCGCACAACCAGATCCACGAGCCGATGGGCATCTATCACCCGTTCGACGGCGACGGCATGCTGACGGCGGTCCAGTTCGAGGACGGCCGCGTCCGTTTCCGCAACCGCTTCGTCCAGACCACCGGTTTCCTCGCCGAGCAGGCGGCGGGCAAGTCGCTATGGCCCGGCCTGCTCGAACCGGCGAAGGCGTCGCGGCGCGGCTGGGGCGCGATCGGCGCGATGAAGGACAATGCGGGCACCGACGTGATCGCCCATAACGGCAAGCTGCTCGCCTGCATGGGACAGGGCAGCGAGGCATGGCGGCTCGATCCGCAGACACTCGAAACGCTGGGCGCCGACCCCGACTGGTCGCGTCTCGTCCGCGACGGCGTCGGCCCGCATTTCAAGGTCGACAGCGCGACCGGCGACATGATGTTCTTCAACTTCCCCGAACATCCGCCCTATATGAATTATGGCGTGATCGACCGGAACAACCGGCTGGTCAATTATACCGCGATCGAGCTGCCCGGCGCGCGTTGGCCGCACGACCTCGGCATCACCGCCAATTATTCGATCCTGCACGACCTGCCGCTGTTCTTCGAACCGGAAGGGCTGAAGCGCGGCGAGCACAAGCTGCAATTCAACCGCGACCTGCCCGCGCGCTTCGGCATCATCCCCCGTTTCGGCAAGGGCGACGAGGTGCGCTGGTTCGAAGGGTCGAGCTGCTACATCCTCCACCTGTCCAACTGCTATGAAGAGGGCGACGAGGTGGTGATGGACGGCTGCATCATGCCCGATTACAAGATGATCCCGGTCGGCAAGCAGGACGGCGGGCGGCAGGCCGTCTATGAACGCATCCGCGCCAATCTGGACAAGCACAACAACAAGACGCTGATGCACCGCTGGCGCTTCAACCTGAAGACCGGCCGGACGCACGAGGAATATATTGACGACGAAGTCACCGAATTCCCGGTCGTCAGCAATGATTTCGCGGCGGCGCGCTATCGCTACAGCTATAATGTGCTTTATGTGCCGGGGAACTGGCTGTTTTCCGGCGTCAAGAAATATGATCTGGAAACCGGCGCGCAACAGCGCTTCGAATATGGCCCCGGCCGCTTCGGCAGCGAGCCGCAGATGGCGCGCCGCGACGGCGCGGTGGAGGAGGATGACGGCTATCTGCTGTCGCTGGTCGCCGACATGAACAGCGACCGTTCCGAGCTGCTGGTTTTCGACGCGAAGCAGATCGACAGGGGACCGATCGCGACCGTGGTCCTGCCCGAGCGGCTTTCGGTCGGCACCCATGCCTGTTGGGTCGAGGCCGACCGCCTCCACGCGGAGCGTCCGGTCGCATGAGCGGGCCGACACTCGTGCTGCTGCCCGGCCTCAACAACAGCCGGGCGGTGTTCGACGGCGTCGTCGCCGCGCTCGATCCCGCGATCGACGCGCGCGCGATCGACCTGCCGCCGCTCGCCAGCGTGGAGGCGATCGCGGACGCCGTGCTGGCGGATCTGCCCGAACGCTTTCACCTCTGCGGTTTTTCCTTCGGCGGCTATGTCGCGCTCGCGATGCTGGCGCGCGCGCCGGAGCGGATCGCCGGACTGGCGCTGGTCGGCTCCCTGCCCGCCGCCGACAGCGAGGCGGCGCGAGAAAACCGCAGCCGCGCGATCGAGACGGCGCAGGCGGGCGGCTATGAGGCGATGGTGCAGACCAATGCGTCCGCCGCCTTCCACCCCGAAAGCCTGAAGGACGAGGCGATCATGGCCCGGCGCGCGGCGATGGTGGCCGATTACGGCCCCGATCGCTTCATCGCGCACAGCCGGGCGGCGATGACGCGCCCGGACCGCACGGCCACGCTGACCGGCTATGCCGGGCCGGTGCTGATGCTGGCCGGGGAGTGCGATCCGCTCGCCCCGCGCGAACGGATGGAGGCGCTGGTCGGCGCGCATCGTGCCCATGTCGTGCCCGGCGCGGGCCATTTGCTGCCGCTGGAACAGCCCGCCGCGACGGCGGCGCTGCTCTCCGGCTGGCTGCGCACCGCCTGAAGCGGCGATGCCGCCCGTCAGGGCGAGAAGGACACCGCCCCCAGATCGATCGCGGCGTCGGCCGCCATCGTCTGACTGAGTTCTCCGCCCAGCCCGATGAAGCGCGCGCGCGCCAGCCGATAGTCGGCCTCCAGCTCGGCGACGATCTCGCTCACCGGCTGTTCGTCCTTCGACCGGCCGAGGCCCTGTCCCGCGGCGAAAATTTCCTTCCATCTCTTCTTCTCGCCGCCTTTGGCCGAATCATAATCCCTGGCCGTGGCGCCCGGTTGCAGGCTCTCCGGGTCGATCCCGGCGGCGCGGAGGCTGGCCTTGATCCATGAGGCGGGCGCGCCGGTGATCGCATCGCTGACGATCAGCCCGTCGATCGTTTCGGAAATGACATAGCCCTTGTGCAGCGGGTCAGCCATGCTCTCGCGCGCCGGGATGAAGCGCGTGCCGACATAGGCGAGGTCCGCCCCGACCGCGACGGCTCCGGCGACGCCCCAGCCATCCGCGATGCCGCCGCCCGCGACGATCAGCCCGTCGAACTCGGCACGCACGGCGGAGATGAAGGCGAAGGGCGAAAGGCTGCCGGTATGGCCGCCCGCTCCGGCGCAGACGCAGACGAGGCCGTCCACCCCGGCGGCGATGGCCTTGCGCGCCAGCGCCATGGTGGTGACGTCGGCCAGCACGGTGCCGCCATAGCCGTGCACCGTCTCCAGCGCGGGCCTGGGGCTGCCGAGCGCGGTGATCACGACCGGCGGACGATAGCGGGCGATCAGCGCCAGATCGTCGGCAAGGCGCTGGTTGGTGGAATGGGTGACCAGATTGGCGGCCCAGGGCACGACCCGCCCGGTTTCGGCCTCCATCGCCGCGATGCCGGTGCTGATCCGTTCCATCCAGTCGGCAAGATCAGCCGTCGTCCGCGCATTGGGGGTGGGAAAGGTGCCCAGCACGCCCGCCCGGCAGGCCGCCAGCACCAGCTCCGGCCCGGAAACGAGGAACATCGGCGCCGCGCAAACCGGTATCCTCAGGTGATCGGCAAAGGACTTGGTCATCATCCATCCATTTTTATGTCGACAATCATTGATTGATCAAATAAAATACCGCAAAAGGCAAGCAGGCTTTTCACGCGAGGGAGGAAAAAGGGCATGGCGGCGGCGCTCGAGGGGATATGTGTGTTCGACGCCAGCGCTGGCGTTGCCGGGCCTTATGCCGCGCACCTCCTGTCGCTCGCGGGCGCGGACGTGATCAAGGTCGAGCCGCCGCAGGGCGAGTGGGGCCGGATCATCGGGCGCAAGGCGGGAACGCTCGGCCTGCCCTTCCTCACCTTCAATCGCGGCAAGCGGTCGCTCGCCATCGATCTCAAGCACCCCGAGGGGCGGGAACTGGCGCGCCATGTGGCGGGCCGGTGCGACGTGGTCGTCGAAAGCTTCCGCCCCGGCGTGATGGACCGGCTGGGGCTGGGCTATGAGGCGCTGGGCGCCGGAAGGCCCGACCTCGTCTATCTCTCCATCTCCGGCTTCGGCACGCGCGGCCCCCATGCCGACCGGCCCGCGCTCGACACGGTGATTCAGGCGCAGTCGGGCTGGCTCGACCTGCTGCGCGACGTCGGCGGCGCGCCGGTGCTGATGGAATATGTGCCGATCGACGTGCTGACCGGCCTCTATGCCGCGCAGGCGGCGATGACGGCGTTGATTTCCCGTTTCCGTTTCGGCGAGGGCCGCCGGATCGACATCAGCCTGCTGGAGGCCGCCGCCGCCTTCCTCGCGCCCAAGCTGACCGAGGCGGCGCTGCTGCCGCCCGCGACCAGCCTGCAGGTCGGCGTGCCCACCGGCATCTTTCCGGCGGCGGACGGGCTGATCGCGCTGGCGATCAAGGACGACCGGGAATTCGGCCAGCTCGCGCAGGCATTGGGCCATCCCGAATGGCCCGCCGACGCCCGCTTCGCGACGCGCGCGGCGCGCGGCGAGCATCGCACCGAATGCGAGCGGGCGGTCGTCGCCGCGCTGAAGAGGCGAACCGCCGCCCAATGGGATGCGGATCTGGCGCGCGCGGGGATCGTCGCGGCCAAGGTGAACACCGTGCGCGAACTGCTGGACGACCCGCATTTCAAGGCGCTCGACCGGATAGGCTGGAACGCGCAGCCGGGGCTGGGCGACACGCCATGCGTGCGCGTGCCGGGGCAGGAGGATGCCGCCGCGCCGCTCCATGCCCCCGCCGCGGGCGAACATAGCCGCGAGATATTGGCGGACATGGGCATAGACGCGGACCGGATCGCCTCGGCGGTGGCGGGCGGCATCGTCCGGATAGCGGAGCAGGCGGCATGAGCGCCGGCGGAACCGCCGCAGCCGCCCCGCGCGTGCGCCAGCCGTCGAGCGCGGGCTTCGTCCTGACGATGCTGATGCTCGCCTATATGCTGAACTTCATCGACCGGACGATCATCGGGTCGCTGGCCGAACCGATCAAGGCGGAACTGCACCTGAGCGACGCGCAGGTCGGGTTGATGAGCGGGCTTGCCTTCGCCCTCTTCTATTGCTCGCTCGGCATTCCCATCGCGCGGCTGGCCGAAACGCGCAACCGGGTCACCATCATCTCCGCCGCGATCGCCATCTGGTCCGCCATGACCGCCCTGTGCGGCCTCGCGCAGAATTTCGTCCAGCTGTTCCTCGCCCGCGTCGGCGTCGGCATCGGCGAAGCCGGGTGCACGCCGCCCGCCCATTCGCTGATCGCCGACTATTTCCCGCCCGAGCGGCGCGCCACCGCCTATGGCATCTATTCGCTCGGCATCCCGCTCGGCGCGCTGTTCGGCGCGGTCGCCGGGGGCTGGATCGCGCATCATTTCGGCTGGCGCGCGGCGTTCATGATCGTCGGCCTGCCCGGCATAATATTGGCGCTGGTGATCAAACTCACGGTTCGCGAGCCGGTGCGCGTCCGCCCGCGCACGGCCGAGGCGCCGCCGCCGCTGGCCGCCGTGGTCGCCCGCTTCTGGCGGACGAAAAGGCTACGCCATGTCGCGATCGCCAATTCGCTGATCGCCTTCACCGGCTTCGGCCTCGTGGTCTTCGCCATCCCTTTCCTGCTGCGCGGGACCGATCTCGACCTGTTTCAGGCGGCCTCCGGCTATGGCATCATCTACGGGCTGGCCTCCTTTGCGGGCACCAGCCTGGGCGGCATGATCGCCGACCGGGTCGCGGCGCGGTCTAAGCTGGACCGGCTGGTCGTTCCGGGTCTGGCGCTGATCGCGGCCGCGCCGCTCTACATCGCCGCCATCTATTCCTCGTCGCTCGTGCTGCTGGCCGTGCTGGTGATCGTCGCCACGATCGCCCGCGACCTGCATGTCGGGCCGGCGCTCGGCGCGGTGCAGAACGGCTTTCCCGACCCTATGCGCGCGCGGGCGTCCGCCGTGCTGCTGCTCGTCATGAATCTGGTCGGGCTGGGCCTCGGGCCGCTGGCGATCGGCTGGATCAGCGACCGCTTCGCCGCCAGCAGCTTCGGCGCCGGTTTCGAGCGGTGCGCGGCGGCGGGCCGGGGACATGGCGCGACGATCGCCGATGCCGCCTGCCGCGAGGCGTCCTTTGCCGGCCTGCAATTCGCGCTGGCCCTGGGTTGCGCGCTCTTCGCCGTCGCCGGCGCCCTGTTCCTGCTGGCCGCGCGCCAGCCGCAAGCCGACAGCCCCCGATCCGATAGCCCCCGATCCGACAGCGAGGAGACCGACTGATGCGCATGCCCGACTATATGAAGATAGGCGACGGACCGATCACCATCTTCCTGCTGCACGGCGGCTATGGGTCGAAGGACTATTGGGCCTATGAGATCCCGGAGCTGGTCGGCAAGGGCTATCGCGTCGTCGCCTGGGATGCGCCGGGCTACGGTCTTTCGCCGCTGCCGGAGGACTACAGCATCGAAATGGTCGCGGACCATGCCGCCCATCTCGTGACCGAACTGGGCACCGACAGGAACATCGTCATCGGTCATTCGATGGGCGGCATCGTCGGGCCGAAGGTCGCGCAGTTGATCCCCGGCCGCATCCATGCCCTCGTCATTTCCGCATCGATCGCGTCGCTGGCGCAGGGCGGCGAGGAATTCGCCCGCGATTTCATCGAAAAGCGCGTGCCGCCGCTGCGCAAGGTCAAGACGCTGGCCGAAGCGGCGATGCCGCTGCTGAAATCCATGTTCGCGCCGCAATCGAGCGGACCGGCGGTCGACCTCGTGCTCGACGTCGCGGGCAAGACGCCGAGCGAGACGTTCATTCAGGCGATGCTGGCCATCCAGCGCTATGAAGGCGCGCCGGTGGTGCAGGCGCTCGACATCCCGGTGCTCTGCGTCGGCGGGCGGGCGGACCCGGTCGCCCAGCCGCAGCTGATCGAGCAGACGGCGGCGCTGATCCCCGGCGCCGAGATGAAGATTTTCGAGAACACCGGACATTATCCGTTCGCGGAAGATCGCGACGCGTTCAATGCGGTGCTCTTCGATTTCCTTGCGCGCAATAATCTGGCACCGTGACGGCGTGGACAGACGATAGGGGGATGACGATGCGGGAGGATGGTCTGCGGGGCCTCATGCAACCCTGGTCGATGACGGTGAACCGGTTCATCGAGCATGCCGCGCGCTGGCACGGCGATCGGGAGGTCGTTTCGTTCCGCGACGACGGGGTGGTCGAGCGGACCGATTATGCAGGCATCCGCCGCGATGCCGCGCGCCTCTCCAACGCGCTGCTGGCGCACGGCGTCGCGCCGGGGGACCGTGTCGCCACGCTGGCGATGAACAGCGGCGCGCATCTCGCCGCCTGGTACGGGATAGCGGGCATCGGCGCGGTCTGCCACACGCTCAACCCCCGGTTCAGCGAGGATCAGCTGGCGTGGATCATCGACCATGCAGGGGACCGCATGCTGATGGCCGACGGCGCCTTCGCCGAGATGGCCGGGCAGCTCGCGCGGCGGTGCCCGTCGATCGAGAAACTGCTGCTCTTCACGCCACCGCAGGGTGAGAGTTCCGGCCAGCTGGTCGAGGATTTCAGCGCGGGCCACAGCGACGAATGCGCCTGGGGCGGCTTCGACGAGGAACTGGCCGCCGGTCTTTGCTATACCTCCGGCACGACCGGCGACCCCAAGGGCGTGCTCTATTCACACCGGTCGAATGTGCTGCACACGCTGTTCACGCTCCAGCCGGACGCGCTCAACCTCTCAGCGCGCGACGTGGTGATGCCGATCGTTCCCATGTATCATGCCAATGCCTGGGGGCTGGCCTTTTCCGCCCCGGCCGTGGGCACGAGGCTGGTGATGCCGGGCAGCAGGCTCGACGGCGCCACCCTGTTCGAGCGGATGCGCGACGAGGGGGTGACTTTCGCGGCGGCGGTGCCGACCGCGTGGCTGGGGCTGCTCGACTATCTCGAAGCGCATGACGAGCGCCTGCCCGCGCTGTCGCGCGTGGTGGTCGGCGGGGCGGCGATGTCGGAACAGCTGCTGAGGCGGCTCGACGCGCGCGGGATAGAGGCGATCGCGGCCTGGGGCATGACCGAATTGTCGCCGGTCGGCGGCGTGTCGGCCCCGCTGCCCGCCACCGCGGCCATGACGTCCGAGGAGAGGATCGCCAGCCGCCTGAAGCAGGGCCGCGTGCCCTTCGGCGTCGACATGCGGATCGTGGACGAAAACGGCGCCCCGCTGCCCCATGACGGCGTGGCCGCCGGCGCGTTGCAGATGCGGGGGCCGGCGGTCGCGGCGGGCGGCTCTGTTGCAAAGATTGGCGGCAGTCAGAGGTAGGCTGTCGCTCTGCGCCGATCAGGCGGCTGCTGCGAAATGGTGGTTGAGCATGCCCATGG
>NZ_JACIDT010000004.1 GCF_014196495.1 Sphingobium jiangsuense | reverse complement strand
AACGTGCCCTGCGCCCAGCCCAAGAGCGCCGCCAGCATCTGCCCGGTCTGGTTGCTGTCGTCGTCGATCGCCTGCTTGCCCAATATCACGAGGCCGGGCTGTTCCTCCCCGGCCACCTTCGACAAGAGCTTCGCCACGCCCAGCGGCTCCACCTCGGCCTCGGTCTCAATGAGGATCGCCCGGTCCGCCCCCATCGCCAGCGCCGTGCGCAGCGTCTCCTGCGCCTTCGCCACCCCGATCGACACCACCACAACCTCGGTCGCCACCCCCTTCTCCTTCAGACGGATCGCCTCCTCCACCGCAATCTCGTCGAACGGGTTCATGCTCATCTTCACGTTCGAAAGATCAACTCCACTCCCATCCGACCTGACCCGCGGCTTCACATTGTAATCAATCACTCGCTTTATCGGCACGACTATTTTCATGGTCATACTCCCTCGACATCGGCGTTCTGCTAACCGACCATCGGGTGAAAGCAAGAGGCATGCGCGCCCATCACATTGTCGATGATTGGCCTTTGCCTCAGCCTGCGGCCTCGCGCCACCGGCGCAGCGCGTCGGCCGTCTCGTCCCAGATCGCGCCCATATCCGCATGCGCCCGCGCCTTTTCGCGATAGCCCGCGAGGCGCGGATAGTCGGCGACGATATCGCCCAACCCGAAAATCCCGGCGGTCACGTCGCACAGCAGCAGGCTGGGCAGCAGGATGCAGTCCGCCTTGCCGGGGGCATCGCCCACGGCGAAGGGGCCGTCCGCGACGAAATGGTCGGTCAGCGCGAGACCGTTGCGCCACTGGAGGATTTCCGCCTCGCATCGCGCCGGGTCGCGGGTGGCGGGGTCCATCTGCCCGAACAGGCGGAACAGCGCCGGTGTGGCGTAGAGTTCGAAGGCGCGGACGATCAGGCCCATCCGCACGCGCCGGGCGGGGTCGGCGGGGATCAGCGGCGGGTCCGGGAAGCGCTGTTCCAGATAATCGATGATGACTTCCGATTCCGGCACGGTCAGCCCGTCGCCCGTCACCAGCACCGGCAGCTTGCCGATCGGGTTGATCGCCAGATAGTCCGGCGAGCGGGTGCTGCCGCCCGGCGGCGGGAGCATTTCATAGTCCAGCCCCTTCAGCCGCAGCGCGAGCCGCACCCGCGCGGCGAAGGGGGACAGCGCCAACGCATAGAGCTTCATCCGGCTTCTCCGTCGCGATACATATGGCGGAGCGTGCCCGCGAGCGGCGTGGGCACGAAGCCGTCGCCGAAGGGCCACTCCAGGAAACCGGCGGCCGCCATGGTGCCGCCGTCGACATGCAGCGTCGTGCCGGACACGAAGGCCGACAGGTCCGACGCCAGGAACAGCACCGCATCCGCCAGCGCCTCGACCGGGGGCGGCTCGCCGCGTGGTATGTACATCTCCATGCCTTTCGACCGGACGGCGGGGTGCAGCCGCGCGAAGCCTTCGGCGAATTCGGGCGGCATCGCCAGCATATTGCCCCGCGACGGGGTGGTGTCGGGCGCGATGCAGTTGACGCGGATCCTGTCCTTGCCCAGCTCCACCGCCATGGAGCGGCTGAAGTTGGCGGTCGCCGCCTTTGCGCCCGCATAGACGGCAAAGCCCGCCGCGCCGCGATGGGCCTCTATCGTCGTGAAATTGACGATGCTGCCCCCGTCGCCCGACCGGCGGATCAGCGGCACGGCGCGCTGCACCGACTGCACGACATAGCCATAGTTGCGCGCGATATCGCGGCGAATGTCGTCGCGGCCCGCCTGATCGAGCCGCTGCCGTTTCGTCCCGCCCGCGACGTTGACGAGGATGTCGAGCCTCGGAAACTCCGCTTCGATCGCGTCGTAGAAACCGTCGAGCGCGGCTTCGTCGGTGGCGTCCAGCGTCATGGCCATGACCGCGCGGCCCATTTGCCGGGCGGCGGCGCCTGTCGCGGCCAGCGCCTCCCCGTCGATATCGCACAGCGCGAGGTCCACGCCCGCCCGCGCCAGCGCGAGAGCGATCCCCGCCCCGATGCCGCCCCCGCCGCCGACCACCGCCGCCACCTTGCCGCCCAGAGCGGCGCGCTCGTCCAGAAAGCCGCTCATCCTCGCTTCACCATTTGCGGCGCAGCTGGGAACCGATGCGGCGGCGGCGCAGCGCCTCTTCCCGCTCCGCCGGGTCGATGCGCGCGGCGCTTTCGGGCAGGTGCCGGTCCAGCTCCGCGAACTTCACCCTGGTGACGGCGGGCAGCGGGTGGCTGGAGCAGCGATACCAGCGGCCGATCAGCATGCCGTAGAGATTGCCCCCGGTGTCGAGCCAGTTGGCGACGCCCGGATCGCGATGGGCCAGCACCGCGCGGAACTTGCCGTCGTCGTCCACCGCCGCCTGCAGGCCGTTGAGGCTGGATTGGCGATAGACATAGTCCACCTGGTTCCAGAGCGCGTCGATCACCTGCACGTTCCAATAGGGGCGCACGTCCGGCAGATCGCTTTCGATGACCAGCGCCTCGTCCTCCGCCAGATCGAACACCATTTCCCAATAGGCTTGCGGCCAGTCCCTGCCGTTGCCCAGCTCCTGAAAGCTGTTGAGGTTGAAGCGGTTGACGAAGCCGCGCTCCGCGCAGCGCCCGACCGCGCCGATCGCGATGCCGGACAGGTTGCGCACATAGCCGCCGAACAGATGCGTCAGCTTCGCGTCGATTGCCTCCGCCGTCAGCGGCGGGCGCACCGGCGGCGCGTCGAGCCGCTCTATCGCGACGCGCACGTCCCGCTCCCGCCCCCAGTCATAGGAGAATTGACGGACGAGGATGAAGTCTGTTTCCGGCTGCAGCGGCAGCCAGTCGCCCGCATGGCCCTCCGGCCGCTCGGCCGAGAAGATCACCTCGAACCGCCCGTCTTCGTCCAGCGTCAGATCGTCCATGTCGTAATTGCCCAGCCCCTTGCCGGGCGCCGGGTCCATGCCGATGATGCGGCTGCCCAGCGCGAAGCCCGCGACCGGCGCATTGCCCCTTTCCCCGCTGACGCGATAGGTGCCGCGCCAGTCGACCGGGGCGTAATAATAGACGGCGTCGGGATTGGGCTGGGCAAGAAAGACGGAATTTTCGAACGGCGCGAATTCGGGATGGTCCGGCGTCGACTGGAAATGCAGGAAATAGCCCTGCGAGAGGTTCATCGCGAACTGCTTGAACAGCTGCGCCCGGATCCTGTCGTCTTTGGGGCCGCCCACCCGATCGAGCAGCGCCTCGGCGCCCTTGAGCAGGTCGGCATAGTCCGGCCAATCCTTCCGCATAGCTTTTCTCCCGCGAATTTCCGCTATCTTGCGGCCGGAAAATGCCGATGGCCAGCGGCGGCGGCGGGCGGGCGCAACAGATCGCATTCTTGATAGGCCGGGCGCGGGCTTGCCCCGGACGGGGGAGGAACGGCATCCTGCGCGAAGGATCATGGATGGCGGGAAGGATGCACATGGACCGCATGACCGCGCTGGAAGTCTTCGTCGCCGTGGCCGAAACCGGCTCCTTCACCCGCGCGGCGGTGCGGATGCGGATTTCCACCGCGATGGCGACGCTCCATATCCGCAGGCTGGAGGAGCATATGGGCGTCGGCCTGTTCAACCGCACGACCCGCCGGGTGGACCTGACCGAGGACGGGCGGCAGTTCCTCGACCATGCGCGCGGCGTGCTGGACGCCTTCGCCACGGCGGAGCGGGCGATGCGGCCCGGCGCGGGGCTGAGCGGCCGGGTGCGGCTGGATGCGCCCGCGTCGATGGGCCATGCGTTCATCGTCCCGGCGCTGGCCGATTTCCACCGGCTTCATCCCAATATCACGCTGGACCTCAGCCTGGGCGACCGGGGCACCTTCTTCCGCATCGACGGCTTCGACATCGTGCTGCGCGCAGGGGAGGTGCCGGCGTCGGGCTGGCGGACCATCCCGCTGGGGATGACGCGCCTGATATTCCTCGCCGCGCCCGCCTATATCGAGCGCCACGGCCTGCCCGCCGACCCGGACGGGCTGAAGCATCATCGCTGCATCTTGTACGCCAGCACCGAGACGCCCGGCGGCAATCCCTGGACGCTGATCCATCATGGGCGCAGGATGAAGCTGCGCCCGCCCGCAGCCTTCACCTTCAACGATGGCGCGGCGATCATGACGGCGACGCGCGCGGGCCTCGGCATCGCGCAGAATCTGGAGATGCTGGCGCGCGACGACCTGCAATCGGGCAGGCTGGTGCAGGTGATGCCGGAATTCGGCGTGGCGGAGCTTGCCGTCGTGCTGATGAGCGCGCAGGAGCGCATGGCGCTGCCCCATGTGCGCGCCGTACTGGATTTTCTTTCCAGCCGCATCGACTGGGCACTGGACCGGCGATGACGTGGCGGGTTTGGGCGCGGCCGGATCAGGCGGCGGCTTCGCACAGGGCGGGAATTCCCTTGGTGCTGATGCGGTAGAGCAGGCGCCGCTTGCCCGGCTCGTCCGAATAGTCGATGGGCGTCGCGCTGTGCAGCACCTGGAAATTGTCCCACAGGAAGATGTCGCCCACCCCGACCTTGTAGCTGGTGACGAACTCCGGCCGCGTCACATGCGCGCGCAGTTGCGCGACAAGCTCGCGCCCCTCGTCGCGGTCCATCCCCTCGAAGCCGAAGAGCGTGCCGGAGGGGAAGAGTGCCCTGCGGCCGGTCACCGGATGGCGCATCACCAGCGGATGCTTCCTGATGCCGTTGGCGGCGGTGCTTTCCGGGTTGAACGGGATTTTCTCGCCCGGCAGCGGGGGCGATCCGCCGAGGCAATGCAGGCCGGTCAAGCCGTCGAGCCGCGCCTTCATCGCCTCGTCCAGCGCGTCATAGGCCTGCACCGTGCTGGCGATCAGCGTTTCGCCGCCCTGCTCCGGCGCCTCGACGCCATAGAGCATGGTGACGCTGGCGGGCACTTCCTCATAGCTGCTGTCCGAATGCCAGTGCATCGCCCCGTCGCGATAGCGTTCCGGCGTGGCGGCGGCATTGGCGATGCGGATCATCTCCGGGTGATCGTCGCGCCGGTGGCTGTCGATGAAGAAATTGAGCGGCGTGCCCCAATGCCGCCCGAAGGCGACATAGAGATCGTTGCTGAGCGACTGGCCGGGAATCGCCAGTATCTGATGTTCGTGCAACGCGGCGATCAACGCGCGCATCGTCGCCTCGCTCTGGTCCGCCGCCAGATCCACATCCTCCGCGACGGCGCCGAACGGGCCGTCCATGGGCCTGATTATCATGATCGCTCTCCGAACTGGTTCATATTATCCGGCTGCCTGCGCGCTTCCCAGCACGACGGTGGCCTCGCTGGACAGCACGCCGCCATTGCCGTGCGCGATCGCGAGATGGGCGTCCGCTATCTGCCGCTCGCCCGCCGCGCCGCGCAATTGCCGCACCGCCTCGACCAGCAGGAACAGGCCGTACATGCCCGGATGCACGCAGGAGAGGCCCCCGCCATTGGTGTTGACCGCCAGCCCGCCGCCGGGCGCGATATGGCCGCCCGACACGAAGCGCCCGCCTTCCCCCTTGGGGCAGAAGCCCAGATCCTCCAGAAACAGGATCGGCGTGATGGTGAAGGCGTCGTAGAGCATCACCACGTCGATATCCGCGGGGACGAGGCCCGCCTGCGCGAAGGCCTGCGGGCCGGAGATCGCCGCGCCGGTCACCGTCAGGTCCGGCATGGAGCTGATCTCGCGGTGGGTGACGGCATGGGCGGCGCCCAGCACGGGGATGGGCGCTTTCGCGCAATCCCGCGCCCGGTCGGCGCGCACCATCACTATGGCGGCCGCGCCGTCGTTGAACAGGCAGCAATCGCGCACCGTCAGCGGGTCCGACACCATGCGCGCGCCCAGCACTTCGTCGACGGTCAGCGGATCGCGCACCGCCGCTTCGGGGTTGAGCCGCGCCCATTGACGGGCGGCGACGGCGACCTCGGCCAGCTGCTCGCGCGTGGTGCCGTAGAGATGCATGTGACGGCTCGCCGCCAGCGCATAGGAGGAGATCGGCGCGAGCGGGCGATAGGGCGCTTCCCACGGGCTTTGCCGGGTCATGCCGACGCCCGGCGGCGGGTTGCTCGCCGGGTTGGAGCCATAGGCGATCAGCGCGCAGTCGATCAGCCCCGCATCCAGCGCCAGCGCCGCCTGCTGCACATAGACCTCGAACGCCGAGCCGCCGGTGCGGTTGCAGTCGGTGATCTCCGGGGTCAGCCCCAGATATTCGGCCAGTTCCATACCCCCCAGCGCCTCATAGGGGGCGGAGGTATAGAGGGCGTCGACCTCCGACAGCGAAATGCCCGCGTCGGCCAGCGCCAGCAGCGCGGCCTTCGCCGCCATGTCCACCGCCGAGATGCCGGGGCATTTGCCGATGCCGAAGGTCGCCGCCCCGACGATGGCGGCGCGGCCGCGCGGAAATCCGTGGGTCATGGTCATGCGGGCACAAAGACGAGCAAAGGCGTGTCCCCTTCTTCGATGATACGGGCGCGGACCTTGAGACCGATCGCCACCCGATCGGCGGGAAGGCCGTCGACCCGGCTCATCAGCCGCGGCCCCTCGGCCAGATCGACCAGCACGACATTGTAATTGTCCGCCGGGTCCTTCTTGCGCACGACGGTGACGGCATGGACGACGCCCTCGCCCGACGCCTCGACCCATTCGAGATCCTCCGCGCCGGTACCGGGTTCCGCCACGCGCGGGTAAAAGACATGGCCGCCGGTCGAGCGGCTGCGCTGGATCATGAAGCGTCCCCCGGCAAGGTGGGCGCGCCATTCGGCCTCTGGCTGGAGCATCGCGGTCATTCCCCCCGGAATTCCGGTTTCCGCTTTTCGCGAAACGCGCGGAGGCCCTCCTCATGGTCCTCGGTGCGGCTGGCAATGGGCTGCATCGTCGCCTCCATGTCGAGATATTGCTCGAAGCTGGCGTTCCAGGCGAGGTCGAACTGGCGCTTGGCCAGCCCCATGGCGACGGTCGGCCCGGCGGCGAAGCTGGCGGCCAGTTCCATCGCCCGGTCCATCAGCGCGCCGTCGGCGACCTTCTCATAGGCGATGCCCATCTCCACCGCCTCTTCGGCGCGAATGATGCGGCCCGAATAGACCAGTTCCTTCGCCTTCTGCACGCCGATCAACTGGCGCAGATGCCAGACGAGGCCGCCATCGGGGGCGAGCGCGATGTTGCGGAAGATCGCGGCGAATTTCGCCTTCTCCCCCGCCAGCACGATGTCGCAGGCGAGCGCATAGGAAAAACCGACGCCCACGCACACGCCCGGCACCGCCGCGATCGTGGGTTTCTTCAGTGCGTAAATGGCCCTCGCGATGCGGTTGAGCGTATGCATCCGGTCCATCGATCCGGTGACGCCGCCCCGGCCCATGCCGCCCACATCCATGCCGGAACAGAAATCGCCGCCCGCGCCGGTCAGGATGACGGCGCGCACTTCATGATCCAGCGCGATATCCTCGAACGCGCCGTAAAGCTGGCCGCGCATCTCTTGCGTGATCGCGTTCTTGGTCTGGGGACGATCCAGCGTCACGATGGCGACCGGCCCCTGCTTGTCGACGGTGATGGTCATGATGGCTCCTTGCCGCAAACTGCTCCCCTCTGCTTTGTTGGGCGGCGGGGCGAGGGTCAAGGGCGCGGAAAAAGATCGGAATTGTGATGATGCGGCGCCGGCATGGCGGGCCGCGCGGGCAGCGCCTATTTCGCGGAAGGATCGAGCTGGAGGGCAGACGTCATGAAAGAAGCAGCCATCGTCGCGACCGCGCGCACCCCGATCGGCAAGGCGCATCGGGGGTCGCTCAACAACATCCATGGGGCGAGCCTTGCCGGTCATGTCATCGCCGCCGCCGTCGCGCGGGCGGGCATCGACCCCGGCGAGGTGGAGGATGTGCTGCTGGGGTCCGCGCGCTGCGAGGGCGCGGTCGGCTCCAACATCGCGCGACAGGCGGCGCTGCGCGCGGGCCTGCCGATCGGCGTGTGCGGCGTGACGCTCGACCGCAAATGCTCGTCCGGCCTCCAGACCATCGCCTTCGCCGCGCAGCGCATCCGCGCGGGCGAGGGGGGCATCTATGTGGCGGGCGGCGTCGAAACGGTGTCGCTGGTCGATCCGCACCGCAACAGCTTCCGCACGAAAGACGAGTGGCTGCTGGAGCACAAGCCCGAACTTTATATGGCGATGAACCTGACCGGCGATATCGTCGCCCGCCGCTATGGCGTCAGCCGCGAGGCGCAGGACGAATTCGCCGTCACCAGCCAGAGCCGCACCGCCACCGCGCAGGAACAGGGCTGGTTCGATCAGGAGATCGTGCCGATCACCACGGTGCGGAACATCGTCGACAAGGCGCTTGCCGTGCAGGGGCAGGAGGAAGTGACGCTGGCGCGCGACGAGTGCAACCGCCCCGGCACGCAATTGGAGGGGCTGGCGAAGCTCAAGCCGCTGTTCGAAGGCGGCACGGTGACGGCGGGCAATTGCAGCCAGCTTTCCGACGGGTCGAGCGTCTGCGTGGTGATGGACGCCGACGAGGCGGCGCGGCGCGGCATCCCGATATTGGGGCTGTACAAGGGCATGCAGGTCGCGGGCTGCGAGCCTGACGAGATGGGCATCGGCCCGATATTCGCGGTGCCCAAGCTGCTCGACCGGCTGGGCATGGGCGTCGATGATATCGACCTGTGGGAATTGAACGAAGCCTATGCCAGCCAGGCGCTCTATTGCCGGGACCGGCTCGGCATCGATCCGGCGAAGGTGAATGTCGATGGCGGGGCGATTTCCATCGGCCACCCCTTCGGCATGACCGGATCGAGGATGACCGGCCATGCGCTGCTCGCCGGGCGGCGGCTGGGCGCGCGCAACGCCGTCGTCACCATGTGCATCGGCGGCGGCATGGGCGCGGCGGCGCTGTTCGAGATTGTAAGCTAAAGGAAGGAAAGGAGGTCGGTCGGCCCGGCCTCCCTCTCTCTTCTCCGCTCAGCCCCCGCGCGACACCGGGATCAGCGCGCCGCTGATCGAGCGGGCGGCGGGCGAGGCGAGGAACAGGATCACCTCGGCGATCGCGGCGGGCTGCACCCATGTGCTGAAATCGGCGTCGGGCATGTCGGCGCGGTTGGTCGGCGTGTCGATGATGCTCGGCAGGATCGCGTTGACGGTGATGTCCTTGTCCGCCAGCTCGGCGGCGAGGCTTTCGGTCAGCCTGTGCACCGCGCTTTTCGATGCGGCATAGCTGCCCATGCCCGCCGCCGCCATGATCGCGCCGCCCGCGCCGATATTGACGATGCGCGCGCCCGCCGTCGCGGTGAGGGCGGGGAGGGCGGCCCTGGTCATGTTGACGCAGGTGGCCGCGTTCATCGCATACATGCGGTTCCAGGTGTCGATGCCGCCGTCGGCCAGCGTCTGCCACACGAAGCCGCCGGCGATATTGACCAGTATCTGCACCGGGCCGATCGCGGCGGCGACGTCCGCCACCGCCTTTTGCGCGGCGACCGGATCGGTCAGGTCGACGCCGCCGATATCCACGCCGCCGGGCAACGGCTCGGCGGGCGCGGGCGCATAGTCGATGCGCGCGACCCGGTCGCCCTGCGCGGCGAAGGCGGCGGCGACCGCGCTTCCCAATATGCCGAAGGCGCCGGTCACGATGACGGTGCGCGCTGATGTCATATTCCTCATCCTTTCTTCCGCTTTTCCGCGATCATCGGCCTTCAAGCATTGTCGCGCGCGCGGGTCAACGGGCGGACATAGGAGATATCCTCCTTGTCGCGCCGGTTGGGGCCGGATTTGAACATCAGCGCCTTCCATTCCTCCGGCAGTTCGGGCGCGACGAACTGGCCGGAAAGCTCGTTCACGCAGACGCGGTGGGCGATGCGCCATTCCCCGTTGCGCCGCTCGAACCGGTCGACATAGCGCCCGAAGGCGAGCGTCGGCGGGCCTTCGCGATTCTCGCCCCAGAATATATAATAGGTTTCGCCATGGGCGGTGTCGCCGCCCAGCTCGATCGTGGAATTGGCGATGATGTGCTGATGTTTGGTCTGGAACTCGCCATGCCAGCCGATCGCCCAGTCCACGAAATCGGCGGCGACGCCCTCGGCCACGCCATGTTCGTCGAAGGCGTCGGGCCAATAGGCGGAGAGCATCAGGTCCCGGTCATGCCGGTCCACCCCGCGCGTGTAGCGCAGCAGGCAGGCCTGGATGTCGGCCCGGTCCTTCTGCTCCCGAAGGAAGGCGACGAGGTCCGGCGTGAGATCTGTGTCGGTCATGGGTCGCGGTGCCTCCTTCGGGCGGTCGGGGTTCAGGCGGGCTGGAGCGCGGGTGCGGCCGCGCCCGCGGGCGCGGGCCTGCCGCCGCGCACCAGCCGCCCCGGCAGCGCGCCGGTGGAACGGCCGTTGCGATAGGTGACGACGCCGCTGACGATGGTCGCCTCATAGCCGTCCGCCCGCTGCGACAGGCGCCTGCCGCCGGCCGGCAGGTCGTAGGTCACGTGCGGGGCATAAAGGTGCAGCCTTTCCAGGTCGATGACGTTGAGGTCGGCCTTGTATCCGGGCCTGATGAGCCCGCGATCCTTGAGGCCGACCGCCTCGGCCGGTTCATGGGTCAGCTTGCGGATCGCATAGGGAAGGTCGATCTTGCGGTCCTCCTTCGCGTCGCGCACCCAATAGGTGAGGAAATAGGTGGTATAGGCCGCATCGCAGATCATGCCATAATGCGCGCCGCCGTCGCCCAGCGCGGGGAAGGTGCGGTCGTTCTTCACCAGATTGCGGCCGGAGCTTTCGAAACGCTCCCCTTCCGAATTGCCCATCGGGCGATAGAGCACCTCATGCCCGTCGCGCTGGAGCAGCGCGTCGTAGATGAGCTCCTTCGGATCGACGCCCATCGCGCGGGCGCGCGCCGCGATGCTCTCGTCCGGGCGCGGGTTGTAATTGGGGGGATTGCCGAGCACGAACAGCGCATCCAGATCGCTGATCACATAGCGGAAGAAATCATTGGGATCGGCCGGTTCCTCGGCGATCAGTGTCTTGCGGAACGCCGGGTCGCGCATGCGTTCGACCTTTTCCTCCAGCGGCAGCTTCTCGATCGCGCGGAAGCTGGGGTTGAGGGCGAAGGGATGGAGCGACAATTCCAGCCCCAGCAGCGCGCCGGTCGGCCGCGGGATGATCTGGCCCCTTATCTCCAGCCCTTCTTCTTTCGCGCTTTCGAGGCCGCGCAGCATCGTCTTCCAGTCCTCGGTCCCCTGCGGGGTCTGCATGAAGGTGAAGGACACCGGTCGGCCGGAGGTCCGGGCGATGTCGTTGAGCAGGCCCATGCGCTCCTCGGCGGTGACGTCGTAGCTCGGCACCATCTGGAACACGCCCTTGCCCGCGTCGCGCAGCCCTTCGGCAAGGGCGAGCACTTCCTGATCCTCGGTCCTGACCGAGGGGGCGGGGCGGCCATCGCGGAACTGATGGGCGAAGCTGCGCGAGGTCGAGACGCCGAGCGCGCCCGCCTCGATCGCTTCGCGCGTCAGGCGGCGCATGCGGGCGAGATCCTCGTCGGTGGGCGGCTCCAGATTGGCGCCGCGCTCGCCCATCACATAGACGCGCAGCGGGCTGTGCGGCAGCTGCGCGGCGAAATCGATGTCGCTTTCCCGCTTCTCGATCGCGTCGAGATAATCGGGGAAGCTTTCCCAGTTGAACGGCACGCCCTCGGCCATGACGACTTCGGGGATATCCTCGACGCCCTCCATCAATTTGATCATCAGCTGGCGATGTTCCGGCCGCGACGGCGCGAAGCCGACGCCGCAATTGCCCATGACCACCGTGGTGACGCCATGGTCGGACGAGGGGGCGAGGCGGTTTTCCCAGGTGATCTGGCCGTCATAATGGGTGTGCACGTCGACGAAGCCGGGCGTCACGATGCGCCCGGCGGCGTCGATTTCCTCGGCGGCCGTGCCGGTGACGTTGCCCACCTGCGCGATCACGCCGTCCTTCACCGCGATATCCGCCACGAAGGGCGCGCCGCCACTGCCGTCATGGACGGTGCCGCCCCGGATGATGAGATCGAAATCCGCCATGCGCTTATCCTCTTTCATTCTGCCTTTTCTGTGCGTCGCGCCTGCCCGGAAAAGGGGAAGGCGCGCCGACCGTCAGGCGCAGGGTGAACCATGGCGCCGGCAGCGCCAAGGCCCTGATGGGGTGCGGGGCGGACAATTCAGATAGGCGATGAATCGCCCGCCAGCTTTTCGCGGAATCAGTCCCAGGCGACCGGCAGCTCGCGCTGGCCCCAGTATATCCAGCTGTTGATGCGCCTGGGGTCGCCGGTCAGGCGCAGATTCGGCAGGCGCTCGACCAGCTTGCGCAGGCCGATCTGCGCTTCCAGCCGGGCGATCGGCGCGCCGAGGCAGAAATGCACGCCATAGCCGAAGCTCAGATGCCGCTTCACCTGATTGAGCGGGCGGTCGATCCTGAAGCTGTCGGGATCGGGGAAGATTGCGGGATCGCGATTGGCCCCCATCATCGAGAACATCAGCTTGCTGCGTTCGGGCAATTCCGCGCCGTGCATCGTCACCGGGCAGAGGCTGGTGCGGAAATGCGAGTTGATCGGCGGGTCGAAGCGCAGGCTTTCCTCGATCGCATTCTCGACCAGGCCCGGATCGGCCTTCAGCCGTTCCCAGCGCTCCGGTTCCTCCAGCAGCCGCCAGACGACATTGGTGAGCAGGCTGGTCGTGGTTTCCTGCCCGCCGGTCAGGAAGGCGGTGCAGATCTGGAACAGTTCCATGTCGTTGAAGCGGCGGCCCTCGACGCGGCTGACCAGCCCCAGCGAGATATAGTCGAAGGGCAGCACCGTGCCCCAATGCTCATGGGTGGGCTCATCGATGCCCGCATCGCGCAGCATCTGCTTGCGTTCCTCGATCAGGCCCATGAAATGCGGCTGGATTTCGGAAATCAGCGTCTGTTCGGCATTCGGGTCCTTGTCGTTGAACAGCAGCGACTGCAATTCATCGGCCCAGCGCTTGTAGTCCGCATAGAGGCCCTGATCGGCGCCCAGCATGAAGCACATGGTGCGCGCGGGCAGGGGCAGGGCGAAGAGATCGTGGAAATTGCCCTGCCTGTCCTCCCGTTTCTCCATCGCGCTTACCAGATCCTCGGCGATCTTCTCGACCTCCGGCTGGTAATAGCGCATGCGGGACGGGGTCATGCCCTTGCGCAGCGCGGCGATGTAATCGAGGTGGAAGGGCGGGTCGGTCAGGATGCCGAAATCGCTGAAGCTTTCCCAATCCATCGGCGCGTCGCCCCATTTGAACGACCAGACCGGGTTGTCGGACAATATTGTGTCGCGAATTTCCTTGTAATCGCTGGTAATGTAGAATTGATAGTCCTTGCCCTGATAGTGGTAGAAGGGGCATTTCGCGGCCAGTTCCGAATAGGCCGGCCCCGGATTGGCGATGGTCGCCGGGTCGAGCGGGTCGAAGACATGATCCGCCTTCGTCATCAACCGCCGTTCGCCCGTTTCCCCGTTCGTTTCTCTTGCCCTGCTGTCGGTCATCCCGTCCTCCTGCTTCGTCTGTCGGCGGGATGATAGGGGAGGGGCGCGGGCGGTTGAACGGCAAAGCCTTTAGCCCCCTAATCATCGCGATAGGGGCCGCCCTCATATTCCCGGTCGAAGCGCTGGTGCAGGTCGCCCAATATGCGCACCAGCGCCTCCCGGTCCTCCGGCGCGAGCTGGCGGAAGAAGCGGACGATCTTCGCCTGCTTGGCGATCAGCCGGATCGCCTGTTCCAGCATCGCATGGCCCCGGTCGGTCAGGCGCAGGTCGAAGGCGCGCCGGTCGCTGTCGCTGCGCCGCCGCTCGATCAGGCCGTCCTTCACCAGCCGGGCGATGCGGGTGGAGATCACCGCGTCGGAGACGTAGAGGGCCGAGGCGATGTCCGTCGCCCGCATCGCCTTGCGCTCGTCTATCGCCAGCGTGCCGAGGAAGTCGAGATCGGCGAAGCTGCACCCGATATCGCGCGCGATGCCGTCCAGATCGGTCGCGACCAGATGGCCGAGCGTGAACATGTGCCAGAGCGCGGCGAAATGATCGACCTCCACGCCCGGCAGCAACCGGGCGTAGAAGGCGCGCCCCGCATTGAGCTGATCCACAGGTTTGCGCGGCACTCTACCTCTCCCCGCTCATTGGCTGTGGGAAGAGATATCGTCCAGCCCTGCCCGCCGATGCAAGGGGGTCAGGGCCAGACCAGCTCCAGCCGCAGCACGCCGTTCACCATGCCGGTCGCCAATAGCGGCGTGGTGCCGGGCCTGATCCGGAAATCGGGGATGCGGCGCAGCCATTCCTGCAGGAAGATCCTGATCTCTCGCCGGGCGAGCACCGCGCCGGGGCAGGCATGGGGGCCGTTGCCGAACGCCGCATGCACCGGCTTCTCGCGGTTGAAATCGACCACCAGCGGATTGTCGTTCAGCCGGTCGTCCATGCCGACGAAGAGATTGGCGGGCAGGATGCGGTCGCCCGCGCGGAAGGATATGCCCTTATAGTCGAAATCCTCCGCGACGACGCGCGCGGTATTGGCGAGGCCGTGGCGGCGCACCAGCTCCTCTATCGCCTGCTTCAGGAAAGCGTCGTCGTCGATCCGCTCGACCAGTTGGCGGCGATGATCGGGATTGAGCGCGAGGAAGCGGGCGATGAAGCCGATCATCCCGGCCACCGTATCCAGCCCGCCGAACAGCACCAGCGTTGCATAGGCGACCGCCTCCTCTTCCGAGATGCGCTGCCCGCCCAGATCGACATTGACCAGCTTGCTGAGCAGGTCCTCGCCCGGATTGTCCCGCCGCGCGCGCACATGGTCGAGCAGATAGCCGCCCATCGCCCGATGGGCGCGCAGCCGGGTTTCGGCATCGCGCCCGCGCACCGAATCCTCGGCGAGGGGAAGCAGGACATGCTTGTCTTCGATGGGCAGGTTCACCAGTTCCAGGAAGACGTGGATCGGCAGGACCTTGGCGAAATCCTCGATGAACTCGCACTCGCCGCGCGGCAGCACCTTCTCGATCGCCTCGATGGCGACGGCCGCCACCGTGCTCTCCAGCTCCGCGACGATCGAGGGCATCAGCGCCTGCATCAGCGGGCGGCGATAGCGCGCATGTTCGGGCGGGTCCATTTCCAGCGGAATCTGGCGCGGCGTCCCCTCCGGCATCGGCGGCAGCACGATATGCTTGTGCGAGAAATGATGATAGTCGCGCTGCATCGCGATGATATCCTCGCCGCGCGTCGCGACCCAGTGGCCGCCATTATGCGGCGTCCAGAAGATATCGGGCGCGGCCTGCTGGATCGCCGCATAGGCCGCCTGCACATCCTCGGCCGCGCCGGGAATGTCGTAGAGGTTGAAATCATGGACCAGTTCGGCCGGGATATGATCGGGCCGGGAAAGGGTCTCTTGCTGATCGGTCTGCATGTCGGTGGCTCCGCTCAGTCTTCGGGGGCGATGGTGACGCGCAGCCCGGCCAGTTCCTCGCCCATGCTGATCTGGCAGGACAGGCGGGAGGTGGCGTCGCGATGCTCGGAACTGTCGAGCAGGTCGCTCTCGTCCTCGCTCATCGCGGGCAGCAGCGGCAGGAAGGCCGGATCGACCTTGACGTGGCAGGTCGCGCAGGAACAGCAGCCGCCGCACAGGGCGAGCAGCTCGTCGATCCCCGCGTCGCGGATCGCCTCCATCAGCGACAGGCCGGCGCCGGCATCTACGGCGCGCTCCTCGCCTTCGCGGGTGATGACTGTAATGGCTGGCATGATGACTATCCTCCCCCAAATATTCCGGTCAGTCGCCGAAGCGGACATGGAGATGGCGGGGCACCCGCATCATCGATCCACGGATTTCCGGCCGGGGCTTGTCCGGGTCGAACCGCAGATTGGGCAGATTGTCCAGCACCGCATGCAGCGCGCGGGTCATCTCCACGCGCGCGAGATGCTGGCCGACGCAGATATGCGGCCCGCGCGAGAAGGAGAAATGCGGCTTGCGCTCGCGGAAGATGTCGAACCTGTCCGGGTCGGCGAAGATCGCGGGGTCGCGATTGGCCGCGCCCGCCACCACGTCGAGCAGCGATCCGGCCGGAATGGCGACGCCGCCCAGCATCGTGTCGACCTTCGCCATGCGCAGCTGCACCAGCACCGGCCCGTCCCAGCGCAGCGCCTCCTCGATCGCCTGCGGAATGAGGCTGCGGTCGGCGCGGATCGCGTCGAACTGGTCGGGATTGTCGAGCAGCGCGGTCAGCAGGATGCTGGTGCCGCGATAGGTGGTGTCTCCGGCCGCGTTCATCAGCTGGCGCAGGAAGGATATCAGCACCAGGTCGGGCAGATAGTCGCCGTCGACCTCGGTGTTCGCCAGCAGGCTGACGAGATCGTCGCCCGGATGCTTGCGCCGTTCCTCGACCAGCTGGGAGAAATAGACGCCCTGTTTCCGCCCCGCCTCGATCGCCTTGTCCGCGTTGACATAATCGGTCTGGCCGATGGCGAGGCGCTGGAACGTCCTGATGTCGTCCACCGGCAGATCGAGCTGCTTGTAGATGATCGCGAACGGATAGAGGATGGTGAATTCCTCGATCAGGTCGGCCTCGCCGCGCGGGATGAACTTGTCCATCAGGCCCTTGACGATCGGATCGACGATTTCCTCGCCCCAGGGCTTCACATTCTGCGGCAGGAAGATTTTCTGGAAGATCTTGCGCCAGCGGCCATGTTCCGGATTGTCCATGGTGCTGATGCTGCCTTCCCCGAAGGTGCGGCCGATATTGAACTTGTACCCCTCGTTGGAAAAGCGGTCCATGTCGGTCAGCGTTTCGAGAATTTCCTTCGTGCCGACGACCGTGAACACCTTGCGATCGGGGTAGAGCGCCGAGGTGAGGCCCATTTTGGAGCGATAGTCGCCCTCGATCACGGGGGCGGTGGCGCGCCATTCGGCGATCTGGGGATAGGGATCGAGCGTCGCGCCGAAATTGATCTCGTCCGAATCGAACGGGTTGTAGGTGATGTCGTCGAAATCCTGGATCGCGATCTTGCTGGCCATATCGCCGCTCCTCTCTTATGTAGTGTTTACTGTATAAGAGAGGAGCGGGCACCTGTCAATCGAGACGCCCTCTAATCGAGACGGGGCCCGCCCAGCGCGCGTTCCACTATCTCCTCCAGCGCGCCGATCAGCGCTTCGCGGTCGGGATCGCCGTCGGGGAAGAGGGAATCGCGCATCACCACGCTGGCCGCGATCATGCCGAGGCCGAGGCGCACGCCTATCGACAGGTCGAAGGACGGCTTCTCGCCCTTCTTGGCATAGCGGCGCAGCACCTGATCGACCGACTGGTGGAAGAAGCCGTCCAGACCCTTGAGCGGGTTGACCCGGCCTTCCTCCGCGCCGGCATGCGGCCCGGCCATGACCGCGCGAAACAGCGCCTCATTCTCCTCGAACAGCTCATAGACGCGCCGGGTGAAGGGGCGCGTCGCGTGCCGGGTGAAGTCCGCCGCCGTGGGATCCGGGTTGCGGGCGATGAAATCGTCCATCAGGCCCTGAAACGGTTCGGTCACGACCTGGCTGAACAGCGTCGCCTTGTCGCCATGATAGCGGAAGAGCAGCGTCTCGCTGACATCCGCCAGCCGGGCGATCTCCTTCGTCGTGGTGGCCGCATAGCCGCGCTCGGCGAAGAGCCGGGCGGCGGCATCCTTGATGCGCTGGCTCACATCCTCGCGCGTGCGCCGCCGCCGCCGGGGGCGGGACGTATCGTCGCCTGCGCCCTCCGCCATATCCTCCACCTGCGCCGTTGCCGCCGCCGCTGCTGTCGTCATGCGCTCAGTGATTGTGTCCCTCCATTATCAGGTCCGCCGCATGCCAGGCCGCCGCCATGATCGGCCCGTTGGTATTGGCGGATACCATGGTGGGCATGATCGAGCCATCCATCACGCGCAAACCGTCCACCCCGCGCACGCGCAGCCTGTCGTCCAGCACCGCGTCGTCGAAACCGCCCATGCGGCAGGTGCCGCAGGCATGATAGCCCGCCTGCCCGATCTGGCGGAAGGCGGCGAGAATCTCTTCGTCGCTGTGCAGCGACCGGGTCGGCTCGCGCTCCTCGCCGACAAGGGCGGCCAGCGCGGGCTGCCCCATCCACTCGCGCAGATAGCGGTGCATGGCGACCGTGACCGCGCAGTCATAGGGATCGGTCAGATAGCCGGCCCTGATCCGTGCGGGCTGGCGCGGGTCGGCGGAGGCGATATGCACCTGCCCCTCGCTGCGTGAGCGCAGCGGATAGCCGAACAGCGACAGGCTTTCCGCCCGGTCCGCGACCATATTGCCCTTCTCGTCCGGCGCGGCGACGGCGGGGGACAGCAATATCTCGATATCCGGCGTGCCCGATTCCGGCAGCACCTTGGCGAAGGCGCCGACCGTGCCATAGCCCACCGCCATCGGCCCGCTGCGCAGCGCATAATAGCGCAGCACATTGCCGATGAGGCGCAGGCCCTGAAGCTGCCGGTTATGGCTGAACGGCCCCTTGAGGTCATATTGCATCATCAGCAGCCGGTGTTCGAGCATATGCTCACCCACGCCGGGGCTGTCGGCCACCACCTCTATCCCCAGATCGCGGAGCAGCGCGGCGCGGCCGATGCCGGAGCGTTCGAGGATCTGCGGCGACATCAGCGCGCCCGCCGCGACGATGACGTCGCGGCCGCTGGCGAAATACTCCGCCTTGCCGTTGACCGAGGCATGCACCCCCTTCGCCCGGCGGCCCGCGAAGTCCACCCGGTCCACCAGCGCGCCGGTCACGACCCGCAAATTGGGGCGGCTGCGCGCCTGCTTCAGAAAGGCCTGCGCGGCGCTCTGGCGGCGGCCTTTCCAGATGGTGCGGCTGGTATAGCCGACCCCTTCGCGCCCGCTCTGGTTGAGGTCCTCGACGCGGGGCAGGCCCATCTGCTGCCCCGCCGCGATGAACGCCTCGGACAGCGGTTCGCGATTGGGTTCGATGCTGATGCGCAGCGGCCCCCCGCCGCCCCGCACCGCATCGCCGCCCAGTTCATGCGTTTCCATCGCGCGGAAGGCCGGGCCGATGCGGTTCCAGCCCCAGCCCTTCGCGCCCAGTTCCTCCCAATGGTCGTAATCCTCCGGCTGGCCCCGGAAATACATCATGCCGTTGACCGAGGAGGAGCCGCCCAGCATCTTGCCGCGAATCCATGTTTCGGAGGGCACGTCCTCATGGCCCTCGGTCTGGAAATACCAGACATGGCGCGGATCGGTGTAGAGCTTCGCCGCGCCCCTCGGCATGTGGATGAACGGGTTGCGATCCTCCGGCCCCGCCTCCAGCAGCAAGACCGTGTTCGCCGGATTTTCCGACAGGCGATGGGCGAGCACGCAGCCCGCCGAGCCGCCGCCGACGATGATATAATCCCAGATCACAGCGCCCCCCGGATCACGTCGCCGATGATGGTGCGGCTGTCTTCGGCGATGTCGATCGTGTCGAACATGCGGTTGTGGCAGAAGGCGACCGCCAGCTTCAGGTCCGGATCGGCCCAGCCGATCGATCCGCCCATGCCGGGGTGGCAGAGCGCCCGCATGTTGCGCGGGCTGGAAACCGGCGGCGCCTCCGCCCCGCCCAGCCAGAAACCGGCCCAGCCGATCGGCACCTTCATGCCGAAAAAGACCGGGTCGGCATCCTCGAAATGGGGGCGCGGCGCGGCGAAGCTGGCGACGCGTTCCTCCGACAGCAGGCGCACGCCATTCAATTGCCCGCCATTGGCCAGCATCGCCCAGAAGCGCGCCTCGCTGCGCGCGTTGAAGATGCCGCCCACCGCCGGGATGCAGGCGCGGCGCACATAGGGGCGCTCGAACGGATCGGGCATCAGGTCGACGATCAGCGGCTGCGCCTCGCGCATCATATTGCCGTCGGGCGCGACATAGACGGCCACGTCGTCCAGCTTCGCGATGCGCGGCTCGACCTCCGCCGGAATGCCCATCCACAGGTCCGTCGCGCCGAGCGGCTGCGCGATCTCCTCGCGGATGAACTGGCCGAAGGGGCGGCGCTTCGGGTCGGTGCGGCGGACGACCTCGCCGACCAGCCAGCCGAAGGTCATCGACTGGTAGGAGGAGCGGCTGCCCGCCGGATAGACGCCCGGCATCTCCGCGATGCGACTGCACATCCAGTCCCAGTTGGTCATCAGTTCGGGCGTGACGTCGGGCGGCATGCGCAGCACGCCCGACACATGGGAGAGGACATGGCGGACGGTGACGTCGCCCTTGCCCGCCTGCGCGAAGTCGGGCCAATAGTCCGCGACCGGCGCGTCATACTCCACCAGGCCCCGCTCCACCTGCATATGCAGCGCGGTGGCCGTGACCGCCTTCGACACCGAAAAGACGTTGAACAGCGTATCGCCGTCGACCGGCGCGCCGGTATCGGCATCGGCCAACCCGGCCCAGCAATCCACGATCTGCTCCTCGCCCAGCCAGGCGCAGACCTGCACGCCGATTTCGCGCCCCTGCGCCACCAGATCGTCCAGCGTCCGCTGCACCGCCTCATTGACCTTGCCCGTCATCCTCTTCCTGTCCTCTCTCGCGATTGCTGCCGTCGAACATCTCTTATCAAGTGATTACTTCATAGTATAGAGTGGCGCGGAAGGAGAGAGACATGGACGAACATTTCGACACGATCGCGATCACGAGGCAGGATGGGATCGTCGAGCTGCGCCTGCATCATCGCGGCGGGTCCGCGCTGTGGGCGCCATGGGGCGGGCTGCATCGCGAGCTGGGCCGGGCGTTCGCGGGGATCGCCGCCGATGCAGATGTCCGCGCGGTGATTATCACCGGCACGGGCGAGGATTTCTGCGCCGGGTTCGACACCGGCGTCGCGCCGCCGCCGCTTTCGTCCGCGATGTGGGACGTCATCCTGCGGGAAGGGCGCGACCTGCTGATGAACCTGCTGGCGATCGAAGTGCCGGTGATCGCGGCGGTGCACGGCGCGGCCTTCGTCCATGCCGAAATCCCGCTGCTCGCCGATATCGTGCTGGCCAGCGAAACCGCGCGGTTCGCGGACAAGGCCCATGCGATCGCCGGGGTCGTTCCGGGCGACGGCGTGCACGTCGTCTGGCCGATGCTGCTGGGGCCGAACCGGGGCCGCTATTTCCTGCTGACGGGGCAGGAAATCGCCGCGCGGGAGGCGCTGTCGCTGGGGCTGGTGGGCGAGGTGCTGCCCGCCGACCGCCTGACGGACCGCGCGTGGGAGCATGCGCGCGCCATCGCCGCCCGCCCGCCGCTCGCCAATCGCTATACCCGCCTGCTGCTGACCCGCCACCTCAAGGAGCGGCTGGCGGCGGAACTGGAGCAAGGGCTGACGATGGAGGGCATGGCGGTGCTCGCGGGGATGAATATATCACATGGCTGATACCGTGCGCGGCCGGGCGGCGGGCGATGGTGCTGCGCGCCCGGACCGGTCCATTGTCGCGCCATGACCGCCGCGAACAGAGGAGGGGCCGGAATGGCGAAAGGGCGATTGCCGCTGACCGTGGAAGAGGTGACGGCGGACTGGCTGGGCGAGGCGCTGTCCGCCCGCCATCCCGGCGTGGCGGTGGAGCGGCTGGAGGTCGGCGATATCCTCTGGGGCACCGGCACCAAGATGATGGCGCGGGTGGCCTATAATGAAGCGGGCAGGGCCGCCGGACTGCCCGATCATCTGTGCATCAAGGCGGGGCTGGCCGAACATCGCGAGCTGGTGAAATTCTGCTACCAGACCGAGGCGCGCTTCTTCGACCGGCTGGCGCCGCAGCTTTCCATGGGCCTGCCCCGCATACTCTTCGCCGCCGACGATGCCGATCAGGGCATGGTGGTGATGGAGGATCTGCGCCATGCGGGCGCGCGGATCTGCCGCGTGCAGGAGCCGCTGGACAAGGGCGCCGCCGCCGCCTTTCTGGACGATCTCGCCGCGCTGCATGCCCGCTGGTGGAACAGCCCGGCGCTGGAGGATGACGGCGCGCTCGGCTGGCTGATGCGCCACGATCCCCTGCCCGACGAGCAATGGGGCGATTTCGGGCGCGGGCAGCTCCAGCCCGCGACATGGGATCGCTATATGGCGCTGCCGCGCGCGCTGGCCGTTCCGGCGCGATGCAGGGACCGGGTGACGATGGCGGCGGCGTTGCAGGCGCTGCGCCGCTACGGGCGGCGGGGGCCGGTCTGCGTCATCCATGGCGATGCGCATCTGGGCAATATGTATATCCGCGCCGACGGCGGGCCGGGCTTTCTCGACTGGCAGACGACGCGGCGGGGCCATTGGGCGCAGGACGTCGCCTATTTCTACATCTCCGCGCTCGATCCGCTCGACCGGCGGACGTGGGAGCAGGAACTGATCGCCGGATATCTGGCCGCGCTCGCCCGGCACGGCGTCGCCGATCCGCCCGGCCTGCCGCAGGCGTGGGAGGCGATCCGCGCGCATATCGTCTACGGCCTGTTCTACTGGATGGTGAACCCGGTGGAATGGCAGGCGGAGGAGAATAACGCCGCGACCGCGCCGCGCTTCGGCTGGGCGGCGGTGGATCATCACGCGCCGCCCGTGGGGCCCATTCAGGCCGGTGGCGCCTGACGGACGAAGCGGTTGGGGATGTCGCCGAATATATAGGCGCGGTTGGCCTCTTCATCTAAGGCGTCGAGCGTCCAGCCGCCCGGATGGATGCTGGTGCGGATCGCCTCCGGTTCGGGGATCAGCGCGACCTCGTCGCCCTGGATGAAGAAGTCGCGCCCGCTGATATGCGCGGCGGCGTCGGTGCACAGCCAGACGACCAGCGCGGCGACATGCTCCGGCAGCGCGGTCATCCGGGGCGCGGCCATCGGCCTGTTCCACAGCAGCGGCAGGCCGAGGCGCGCCGACTGGTCGATGGTGTCCTGAATCTCCGGCGTATAGGTGCCTGTCAGGTGCGACACCGGGCGGATCAGGTTGCAGCGTATGCCGAATTCGCCCAGGTCGCGCGCGATCGAGCGGGTGAAGCCCAGCAGCCCTTCCTTGGCGGCGGAATAGTTGGACATGCCCCAATGGCCGAAGCCCGACGGGGAGCCGGTGTTGACGATCACCCCGGAGCGCTGGCCGATCATATGGGCGGCGGCGGCGCGGCAGGTGTGGAAGCTCGCGGTCAGGCTGACGTCCATGCAGAGCCGCCAGTCCTCGTCGGTCATGCGGTCGATGCGGGCCGGGCGCACGATGCCTGCATTGTTGATGAGGATGTCGATGCGGCCATAGGCGTCGATCGCCCTGGCTATCGCCGCTTCCGCCCCTTCGCGAGTCGCCACGCTGGAACAGTGCGCCACCGCCTCGCCGCCCGCCTCGCGGATTTCCCGCGCCACCGCCTCGGCGAGGCTGTCGTCCCCCGGCTCCGTGCCATAGGGGCCGCCGCCCAGATCGTTGACGACCAGCTTCGCGCCCTGCGCGGCCAGCAGCATCGCCTCGGCCCGGCCGATATTGCGGCCCGCGCCGGTGACGACCGCCACCTTGTCCTTCAGCCTCTGCATCTCTCGATCCTCCTCATTTTCCGGTCGTTTCGGTGTCGGGCAGGGCACCGGGCCAAGACAAGGACAGGAAAGGCCGCGACCATGACATATCGCATTTCCGATATGTCGGGCGCGCCAAGTGCCAAGGACGGCAATGGGTGATAATCCTCATGCAACAACAGAAAATGTGAAGAAATCCAAGGTCGCCAATTTAATTGGGGCGTATGCTTCGGGTATGCGCCCATGTGTCAGAGAGGGGATTGTCGCAAATGCGCATCAGAACAATTTTACTGTCGTCATGCCTCGTTACCGCTGGACTGTACGCCGATCATGCGGCGGCCCAGGTGGCGGAGCAGGGGGCCGTGTCCGCCACCGAGATCATCGTCACCGCGCGCCGTCGCGAGGAATCGATCCAGGACGTGCCGATTTCGGTGTCGGCCATTTCGGGCGAGCAATTGCAGAAATCGGGCGTGACGGACGTTCAGGGCCTGCAATATCGCACGCCGTCCCTTTCGATCACCAGCGCGCAGAGCCAGCGCAACACGGTCGCCTTCTCACTGCGCGGCCAGCGCACGCAGGAAACGCAGCTTTTCACCGATCCGCCGGTCGGCACCTATTTCGCCGAAGTCGTCCAGCCGCGCCCCTACGGGTTCGGCAAGAGCTTCTTCGACCTGGAATCGGTCCAGGTGCTGAAGGGCGTGCAGGGCACGCTGTTCGGCCGCAACATGACCGGCGGCGCGGTGCTGGTGGAGCCTGCCCACCCCAGGCTGGGCGAGTTCGCGGGCGAGGTGCGCGGGCAGTACGGCAATTACGACATGTACGACGTCTACGGCATGGTCAACGTGCCGCTCGGCGACAAGATCGCGTTGCGCTTTTCCGGCAAGACGCATGAGCGCGACGGCTGGGCGCGCGAAGTCACCACCGGCCGCCGCTACGACAACCAGAATTACGACACCTTCCGCGTATCCGCTCTGGTAGAGCCGGTGGAAGGACTGGAATCGCTGACCGTCTTCGACTGGTACAAGTCCAGCGAAACCGGCACCGCGGCCTTCCTCACGTCGACGCGCTTCCCGTCGGTGCTCAGCAACTATGCGAACCTGTATCTTGGCGGCCTGATCGACGGCAATATCACGGCCCAGATCGCCGAGGCGCAGGAGCTGTTCCGCAACAAGCGCTTCACGTTCAACCTGGGCGCGGGCGAAGGCGGCAATCTCGACGTTTTCGGCGCGCCTTATGAGGATATCAAGAACTGGGGCATTACCAACAAGACCACCTGGGAACTGAGCGACAACCTGACGATCAAGAACATCTTCGGCTATCGCAAGGTCCGGCGCGACATGGTGCAGGACTATGACGGCATACCGCTCTTCCTGATCACGCCCTATCAATATTCCCGCTCGCGCAATATCAGCGAGGAATTCCAGATCCAGGGCAAGGCGTTCGACAGGAAGCTCGACTATATCCTCGGCGTCTATTATTTCGAGGAAAAGGGCATTGACGGGTCGCTCGCCAACACCCTGCCGGAACTGAACATCGTCGGCGCGGGCCTCAACGCCCGGACCACCGATGGGGCGCTGTTCGTCACCGCCAATCCGGGCGAGGGCTATTCGCGCACGGCCGCCGCGTTTATCGCGGGGACCCTCCACGTCACCGATCAACTGAGCCTGTCGGGCGGCCTGCGCTACAATTACGACAAGCGGAAGATCACAGTGTCGCCCTCCATGCCGAACATCGTCAACGGCGACGGCTCCGTCGGCCGGTGCAGCTTCGACATCGACGCGGCGACGGCGGGCACCCAGACGGTTCCGTTCGACCAGTGCCGTTTCACGAACCAGAAGACGTTCAAGGAATGGACCTACGACGCCACCGTGCAATATGAGCCGAGCGAGCAGGTGACCGCCTATGCGTCCTATCGCCATGGCTTCCGCGCGGGCGGCTTTTCGACCCGCGCCACCAGCTATGTGACGCTGGCGCCGTTCCTGCCGGAATTCGTCGACGAATATGAAATCGGCCTCAAGACCAACACCCCGCTGGGCGCGGGCCGCCTGACCACCAGCACCGCGCTGTTCCGTCAGGACGGCAGCAACGTGCAGAAGCAGCGCGCCACCTTCGTCAACGGCAACGTCTTCACCATCGTCGACAACACCGCCAAGCAGCGCAATACCGGCGGTGAGTTCGAGGCGACGTTCAATACCGAGGGCTTCTCGCTGACCGGTTTCTATTCCTATACCAAGGTCAAGGTTCTGGAAGGCGGGGCGACATCGGCCATCGGGCCGGAAATCGCCCAGCGCGGCGTGCCCAAGCATCAGCTGGGAGCGACGGCCGTGATCTCGCCGCCGCTCGACCCGAATACCGGCGAGCTGAACTTCGTGCTGAACTATACCTGGCGCAGCGCGAACTATCTGGACGACTTCGAACGGGAAGGCAGGCAGGCGCCCTATTCGCTGGTCAACCTGCGCGCGGAACTCAACGATATCGGCCGTTCCGGCATTTCGGTCGCGGCGTTCGTCAACAACGCGCTCGACGAAACCTATCGCATCGGCGTGCTCGGCCTGATCGCGGAAGGGCTGGGCTTCCAGTCCAGCGTCTACGGCGAACCGCGCACCTACGGCCTGGAGGTCGGCTTCCGCTTCTGATGGCGGGTCGCAAGGGGGAAGGGTCAGGGGCACGCCATCCAGCCCCTGACCCCATCTTCGGATATTGGAGGAAAGGGGCGGGCGATTGCCTGCCCCCTTTTTTGTTGGCGATCGGGATGCGGAAGGGGCGGATTTAACAAACCGTTCGCCCTGAGCTTGTCGAAGGGCTGTACTTTTTTCTGCGCCGGAGAAAGAAGAAGGACAGGGCTTCGACAAGCTCAGCCCGAACGGTTGGGGGGAGTGTCCGCTCTCCACCCCCCCCTCACTCCTGCCGGACGGCACCGACGAACAGGCGATCGTAATCCTCGTGCAGCAGGCCCAATATGCGGGTGAAGGCCTGGCGGTCCTCCGGGGTGAGGCGGCCGAAGAAGCGGACGATGTTGGTCTCCCGCGCGATCATGTCGAGCGCGCGGCGGAGTAGCTCCCGCCCTTTGGGGGTGACGCTCAGCACATGGGCGCGGCGGTCGTCGCCCGCCGGCTCGCGCGCGATCAGGCCCGCCTTCACCAGCCGCGCGACGCGGGAGGAGACGGCGGCGTGGGACACGTAGAGGGAGGAGGCGATGTCGGTGGCGCGCGGCGACTGCCGCGGTTCGATCGGCAGCATGCCCAGAAATTCGAGGTCGGCGAAGCTCAGCCCGATCTTGCGCGCGACCCTGTCGAGGTCGGTCTGGACCAGATGCCCCAAGGTATAGAGATGCCAGACGCAGCCGAAATGCTCCACGCCGATATCGGGCAGCATATCGGCATAATGGGTCTGCCCCACCTCCACCTGCTTGACCGGATTTCTCGGCATGTCGGAACCTCTTTTCCCGGATCGAAGATGCGTGTCGCCGCATCTGGCCATCGGCGCGTGCGCCTGTCCAGTCCCCTCTATCCCTGACGCTCCGGCGTGTGCACGACCAGCCCGTCCAGCGCCTCGCGCACGCGGATCTGGCAGGAGAGGCGGGAGCCCTCCCGCCGCTCGGACACGAACTCCAGCATGTCGGCCTCGTCGGCCGAGGGCGGCCCCACCCGCTCGCGCCAGTCCGCCGCGACATGGACATGGCAGGTGGCGCAGGCGCAGCACCCGCCGCATTCGCCCACTATGCCGTCGACGCCGTGGCGCTTGGCGATTTCCATGACCGACTGGCCGACCGGGCCTTCCACCGTGCGGACGGCCCCGGTGCTGCTGATGAAGGTGATATGCGGCATCAGGGCGTCCTGGCGGGGAGGGGCATGGGGTCGGTCATCATCGCCATTTGATGACAGGACAGGAGGCGTTGCAATATCCCGTCGCGGATTTCCTTCCCGTCCGCCGCCGTCCCTATGGCGTCAGCCCCATGAACCTCATGCCGTTTTCGTACATGATCTTGCGCGTGTCCTGCGGCGAGAGGCCCCGGCACGCCTCGTCGGCGAAGAGGCGGGGCTCCTCCACCCCTTCGGCATGGGGATAGTCCGACCCCATCAGCAGCCAGTCGGCATTGCCGACCTGATCGACGATCGCCTTCAGATTGTCCTCCGGATAGGCGACGACCGAGACATGGCGGGTGAAGATGCGGCTGGGCCGGTCCTTGAGCTGCCCGGCGGGCCAATGGCCGTTTTTGGCGATGCCCCGGCACTTGTCCATCTTGACGAGCATGGACGGCACCCATTCGGCCCCGTTCTCCGCCGACAGCAGCTTCACATTGGGGAAACGTTCGAAGAAATTCCAGAAGATGAAGCTCGACAGCGTTTCGATCACCGGCCGCTCCGAATAGCCGTGCATCCACACGAAGGCCGACTGGCGTATGCGCGATTGCTGCATGCCCTCGCCCCACAGCGCCATATGATCCTTCATGTAGATCGCCTCGGAAACGTGGAACACGACGCGGATGCCCGCCTCGTTGGCGATCGCCCAGAACGGGTCATGGTCGGGATGGGCGGGCGCCTTGCCGTTATAGGGTCCCATCGGCATAAGGATGAGCTTCGCGCCTTTCCCGATCACCCCGCGCAGCTGCTTGCACGCCTCCTCCACGCTGTCGAGGGTGACGATCGGCGCGGCGAAGATGCGGTCGTCATAATTATATTTCCACTGGTCGTACATCCACGCATTATAGGCGTTCAGCACCGGATAGGCGTAGGCGGGATCGTCGAGGAAGCTGATCGCGGTGATCATGTTGCCGATGAACAGGATGGACGAGCGCACATCCCATGCATCCAGCTTCTTCACCCGCGCCTGCGGCTCCAGCATGTCGGCGGTCTTGGGCACGTGCAGGTCGATCTCCGCCTTGCCCTCCTTCATCGCGCGCAGCCATTCGTGCAGCTTGCCCGGCGCGGGGACGCGGCCGTCCTCGAACAGATGGTCGGCGCTGATCTCCACCTTGCGCGGGCCGACATACATCGCATAGTCGCCATCCTCGCCGCGCCGGAAGCTGACCCCGTATTTCTCCGCCGCGTCGCGGGGCAGATAGCGGGTCCATGCCTCGTCCGTTTCCCAGAAATGCGTATCCGCGTCGAAGATCGGACCCGTATATGAAGGCGCCTTTTCGACGGCCTGCGCTTGCGCTGTCATTGCCCCGCTCCTTATCCGTTATGGCGGATCACAACCCGCCGTCTCTCCTCCCCCCGATATAAATGAGTCCCCGACCCCGAACACCTCATGCCCGGATGCCATCACATAGATGATGGAACGGGTGTCAGGACCAGCCCTTGAGGAAGCGGCGGGCGATTTCGCCGCTGCGGCCGGGGCGGGTGAGGAAGGCGGGGTTTTCGACGAAGACGCGGAATCCCTGCGTCATCAGCCCTTGCAGGTCGAGCGCCACTTCCATCGGATCGGCGCGGCACAATATCCCCCGCTCCATCAGCCGGGCGATGAAATCGGCGATCGGTCGCAGCCCTTCCCGCGCCTGGTCGAGGATCATACGGCTCAAATGCGGGGAGGCGGTGCGTTCCAAGATCGCGACGCCCAGCAGCATATGGCCGAGCGGATTGCCGATCGCGGTTTCGATATAGGCGTCGATGAACTGCTCGATGGTGCGGCGCGGATGCTCGACATCGAAGCGGACGGCGGCAAGGCGCGCGCGGATCGCCACCATCGTCTGGTCGATCAGCGTGTTGAACAGCCCCTCCTTGCTGCCGAAGCGGCGCAGGATGGTCGTCTTGCTGACGCCCGAAAGCGCCACCAGCCGGTCGAGATTGGTGCCGCCGAAGCCGCGCGCCGCGAATTCCCGCCCGGCCACCTCCAGCAGATGCGCGATGCGCCGCTCCACCTCGCTCTGCGGCAGCCGCCCGCCGCGCCACGGCTGCTTGGCGGTTTTGGCCTGCGATGGGGCCTGGGGCGGGACGGGCGGGGGTAGGCGGCTCTGCATGGTCGGCATGTCTCCGGCGTGGGCGGGCGGAAGGATTCATCACGGATGCGATGGCCATCCCGCTTGAGTTATAGATACTATAGGGTACCTATATTGCAACGGGAAGGCCCATGGCGACAAATGGCACCCGACGCAAGGAGGATGCCTGCCCATGAATTTTTTCAGCGGCTTTTTTCAGCTCGGCTATGTGACGCGCGATCTGGATCGCGCCTGCGCCGCCTTTGCCGACCGCTTCGGCGCGGTGGACTTCACGGTCAGCGAGCCCGGCCCGATCGACGGCCGCCAGCCGCCCACGCGGCGGATCGCACTGACCTGGATCGACGAGGTGATGACCGAGATCATCGAGCCGGACCCGGCGCAGCGAACCATCTATGACGACGCGCTGCCGGGGGGCGATGAAGGCGGGGCGATCCGCCTGCATCATCTCGGCTATCTGATCGACGACCATGAGGCGATGCTGACGCGTCTGGGACAGATGGGCTATGCGGTGCCGCTCCATGGCGGCATGCCGGGCGCGCTCGATTATATCTATGCGGATACGCGCGCCCATCTGGGGCATTATTGCGAGTTCATCCGGCTGGACGAAGGGGGCAGGGCCTTTTTCGGCAGCGTGCCCCGCCTGCGCACCCGTTGAACGAAAAGAGCGCCGCCGACCCCGCGCGGCGAGCAAGTGGAGAGCAAGATGAAAGCAGCTGTTTTCAAGGGCGCGGGCACGCCGCTGGTGGTGGAGCGCGTGGCCGATCCTGAACCCGGCCCCGGCGAGGCGGTGATCCGCGTCACGCGCTGCGGCGTCTGCGGCACCGACCTGCACATGACCTCCGGCCATGGCAACGACTTCCCGGCGGGCACGGTGCTGGGGCATGAATATTGCGGCGAGGTGGTCGCGCTCGGCAAGGGGGTGGAGGGGCTGAAGGCGGGCCAGCAGGTGACGGCGATGCCGGTGGCCGGGTGCGGCCGGTGCGCGCCCTGCCTTGCGGGCTATCCGATGGCCTGCGCGCAGATGCAGGGGCTGGTCGGCGGATTCGGCGAATATATGCGGATTTCGGCGGCCAGCGCGATCGTCCTGCCGCAGGCGATGTCCGCCGAGGACGGCGCGCTGGTCGAGCCGCTGGCCGTGGGCCTGCGCGGCGTGCGCCTGTCGGGGATGCAGCCGGGCGCGCGGGTCGCGGTGCTGGGCGCCGGATCGATCGGCCTTGCCGTCCTCTATTGGGCGCGCCTGCTGGGGGCGGGCAAGGTCGTCGCGCTGTCCCGCTCGTCGCGCCGGGCGGACCTCGCGCTGCACATGGGGGCGAGCGCGTTCGAAACCTTCGGCGAAGGCGAGGGGGAGCGGATCGCGGCGGCGCTGGGCGGCATGCCCGACATCGTGTTCGAATGCACCGGCGCGGTCGGGTGCACGCAGAAGGCGGTGGAGCTGGTCGCGCCCGGCGGCACGGTCGTCTCGCTGGGCTTCTGCACCTCGCCCGACCCGATCCTGCCGTCGCTCGCCACGTGGAAGCAGGTGACGATCAAATTTTCCTTCGCCTATGATCTGCGGGAATTCCAGCACAGCGCCGACATGCTCGACGCCGGGCATGTCGAGCCGCGCCGCATGGTGTCGCGCACGGTCGGCCTCGATGATTTCCCCGCCCTGTTCGAGGCGCTGCGCGCCGGCGCGAACGAAACCAAGGTGCATGTCGACCCGTGGAGGGCGGCATGAGCGGGGCGGCGGTGATGGACGGCGCGGAAACATTGACGCCCGAAGCGATGCTGGCGGCCTCGACCGCGCGCACCGGGCTTGCCGACTTCGGCGACGAGGGCTTTCGCGAGGGGCTCGACCTGCTGCTGGCGGATATCCGCGCGCTCGACCTCGATCCCGCCTGCGTCGCGGCCAGCGCCTTCCGCATAGGCCAGTCGCTCGACACCCGCGCGCTGGCGGTCAAGGGGCTGAAACGGCATCCCGAATTGCTGGACCAGCCGGTGCGGGCGCCGGTGATCATCGCCGGGCTGGTGCGGTCGGGCACGACCGCGCTGCACCTCCTTCTGTCGCTCGACCCGCAATTTCAGGGGCCGGAACATTGGCTGACCGTCTACCCGATGCCGCGTCCGGCGCGGGAGGACTGGGATGCCATCCGCGAATATCGCGCGGAAAAGGCCGCGCTCGACGCCTTCCTCGCCGCCGCGCCGGAGGCCGCCGCCGATCATATGATGACGGCCGAGGGCATAGAGGAATCGCTGTTCATCCTCGGCGCCAGCTTCGCCAGCAATATGTGGCCCTCCATGTGGGACGTGCCGCGCTACGACGCCTGGTATCAGGGGCGCGACGACAGCGATTCCTATCGCTGGCTGGCCGATGTGCTGCGCCTGATCGGCGCGGGGGACCGGCGGCGCTGGCTGCTGAAGAACCCGACCGACCTCTTTTCGCTACGCGAGGTTCTGACCGTCTTTCCCGACGCGACGGTGATCCAGACCCATCGCGATCCGGTGGAGGCGATGCCGTCGGTCAGCAACCTCATCTATGCGGCGCGGCGCGCCTTTTGCGGGGCGAAGGCCGATCCGGCGGCGGTGGGACGGCGGGAAACGGCGATCTGGGCCGAGGCGCTGGAGCGCGCCCATGCGGTGCGGTCGGCCAGCGCCAACCGCTTCATAGACGTGGATTTCCGCGACTTCACCGGCGATCAGATGGGGACGATCCGGCGCATCTATGACGCGCTGGATCTGGAGCTGACCGCCGAAACGGAAGGCGCGATGCGCGCCTGGCTCGACGCGCATCCGCGCCGGAGCGGCGGCGGCGGGCCGAAGCACCGGCCGGAGGATTTCGGCCTGACCCGCGCCGGGCTGGAGGAGCGCTTCGCCGTCTACCGGGCGCGGCAGGGCTATGGCTGAGCGGCGGCGGGGCCGGGGCGTCAGATAACGCCCTGCTCCCGCAACCGGGCCAGCGCTTCCTCATCGAGGTTCAGCACCTCGCCCAGCACCTCGGCGGTATGTTCGCCCAGCATCGGCGGCGCGCGATAATCGGTGATCGGCGTGGCCGAGAAATTGAGCGGGCTGCGGATCACGTCGAGATCGGGCTTGAGTGGATGGGGCGCGCGGGCGCGCAGGCCGCGATGCACCGCCTGCGGATAGGCGAACACCTGCGCCAGATCGTTGATCGGCCCGCTGGGTATGCCCGCCGCGCCCAGCTTCTCCAGCCAGTAATCGACCGTGTTGGTCGCGAAGATCGCGTTGAACACCTCGGTGATCTCGTCCCGGTGCTGCACGCGCAGCACATTGGTGTGGAAGCGCGGGTGGGTCGCCAGTTCGGGATGGCCCACCGCGTCGCACAGCGCCACATATTGCTTGTCGTTGCCGGAGGTGATCATGATCGCGCCGTCGCTGCACGGGAACATGCTGGTCGGCATGCCGCCATTGCCCTGCGTGCCGCGCCGCACCGGGACCTCGCCCGACGTCAGATAGATCTGCGCATAATGGGACAGCGCCGACACGCCGCAATCCAGCAGCGCGATGTCGATATACTGCCCCTCGCCGCCATTGGCGTCGCGATGATAGAGCGCGGCGAGGATGGCGTTGGCGACGTTGAGGCCGGTGAACAGGTCGATGATGCTGGGACCGACCTTCATCGGCCCGGCGCCGGGCTTGCCGTCCGGCACGCCGGTCACGCTCATCAGCCCGCATTCGCCCTGGAACACCGCGTCATATCCCGGCTTGCCCGCAAGCGGCCCGGTCTGGCCGTAGCCGGTGACGGAGCAATAGACGATGCGCGGGTTGACCGCCTTCAGGCTTTCATAGTCGAGGCCGTAGCGCTTGAGGTCGCCGACCTTGTAATTCTCCATCACCACGTCGCAGGACTTCACCAGCTCGCGGATCAGCGCCTGCCCCCCGGTGCTCGCGATGTTGAGCGCGACCGACCGCTTGTTGCGGTTGACCGACAGGTAGAAGGCGTTTTCGCGCGTCGGCCTGCCTTCCCCGTCGCGCAGATAGGGCTCGCCGAAGATTCGGGCGTCGTCGCCCACCACCGGGCGCTCTATCTTGATCACGTCCGCGCCCATGTCCGCCAGTATCTGCGACCCGAACGGCCCCGCCAGTACCCTTGTCAGGTCCAGCACGCGTATAGTTTCAAGAGGCAATCGGGCCATGGTCCACCTTGTCGACGATCATCCCTTCGTCCTCGCGTCCCGTCCCGGCGAAGGCAAGGGGCGGGGCATGTTTCTTCATACCTGTGATATGCCGCGCCGGGCGGCGTCGCCGCGTGGGCGGCCGCTCGCCTTTTGCGGCATAATGGTCCAGAGCCATATGGCAGAGGACAAGGGAAGGATGAAAGGCCCATGGGCGATATTTTGCGCGACACCCCGGCGGAAGGCGTCTGCCGCCTGACGCTCAACCGGCCCGATGCGCTCAATTCCCTGACATTTTCCATGTATGCGGAGCTGATCGATCATCTGGAGGCGGTGCGATACGACCATGACGTGCGCGTCGTCCTGCTGACCGGCGCCGGGCGCGCCTTCTGCGCGGGGCATGACATCCGCGCGGCGGGCCAGCCCGAATGGGTGGCCGAGGGCCTCGGCAAGGCGCAATATCAGCGGCGGGTGATGGACAGGCTGGGGCAGATCCCGGTGCTGATGCGCGCGCTGCCGCAGCCGGTCGTCTGCGCGATGAACGGCGTGGCCGCGGGGGCGGGCTATGCCCTCGCGATCGCGGCGGACATGACGCTGGCGGCGCGCTCGGCCAGGTTCGTCAACGCCTTCCACAATGCCGGGACCGGGCATGAGCTGGGCTTTTCCTACATGCTGCCGCGCCTCGTCGGCATGCAGCGCGCGGCCGAGCTGATGCTGACCGGGCGGCAGGTGATGGCGGAGGAGGCGGAGCGGATCGGCCTCGTCCTGCGCTGCGTCGAGGACGGGCAACTGATGGACGAGGCGCTGAAGCTCGCCGACGCGGTGATGGTCAACAGCCCGATCGGCATCGCGGTCACGAAAAGCTCGATGTGGCTCAACGCCGCCGCGCCCAGCCTGGAGGCGGCGATCGAGATGGAGAACCGCGCCATCTTCATGAGCCAGTCCACGGCGGACACCGCCGAGAAGCGCGCCGCCTTCGTCGAGAAGCGCCGTCCCTCCTTCACCGGCCAATGACCTGGGCATCTGATATGAGCATCATCGACCCCCTGTTGCAGCCCTTCACCCTGCGCGGCCTCACCCTGCCCAACCGCGTGCTGATGGCGCCGATGACGCGCTACCGCTCGCCGCTCGGCGTGCCGACGGCGGAGGTGGCGAGCTATTATGCGCGGCGCGCGGCGACCGGCCTCGGCGCGATCCTGACCGAGGGCGTGGCGCTGCCCCATTATGCCGCCGCCGACCATCCCGATATTCCCCGCATCGACGGCGTGGAGGTGCTGTCCGGCTGGCGGCAGGTGGTCGACGCGGTGCATGCCGCCGGGGGGCGCATTCTGCCGCAGCTCTGGCATCAGGGGCCGATGTGGAATGTCGAATATGCCGGGACCGGCACCGGCAAGCCGATGCGCCCGTCCGGCATATGGGGGCCGCCGGACGGCACCATCTCCTTCCGCCCGGAGGGGCGCGACGAAAGCCTGTCCCCGGTGCCGGCGATGACCGACAGCGAGATCGCGGACGTGATCGCCGCCTATGCCCTCGCCGCGCGCAATGCGGTGGCGCTGGGGGTGGACGGCATCGCCATCCACGGCGCGCACGGCTATCTGATCGACGCCTTCCTCTGGGACTATACCAACCGGCGCGACGACCTGTGGGGCGGCGACGCGGCGCGGCGCGCGGCGTTCGGCGTCGCGGTGGTCAAGGCGATCCGCGCGGAGATCGGCGAGGACCTGCCCATCGTGCTGCGCTTCTCGCAATTCAAGATGCAGGATTATCGCGCGATGCTGGCCGACACACCCGATGCGCTGGGGGCGCTGCTGGGGCCGCTCGCTGATGCGGGCGTCGACCTGTTCGACGCCAGCCAGCGCTATTTCGACACGCCGATCTTCGAGGGCTCGCCGCTCAATCTGGCGGGCTGGGCGAAGAAGCTGACCGGCAAGGCGTCGATGACGGTCGGCGGCGTCGCGCTGGACAAGGCGCGGGGCAGCGCGAGGCATATCGACGCCAGCCAGCAGTCGGTGAACAACCTGCCGCTGCTGGTCGAGCGGTTCGAGCGCGGCGAGTTCGATCTGGTCGCGGTGGGCCGGGCGATCCTCAACGACCCCGACTGGTTCACCAAGGCGATGCGGGACGAGCCCTTCCTGCCCTTCGACCCCGCCAATCTGGAACGGCTGGCATGAGCGGCGCCGACCTCGCCGCGCGGATCGACCGGCTGGAATCGCTCGCGGCGATCCAGCAATTGCCGATCCGCTATGCGCTGGCGGTGGACGGGCGGGACATGGACGCCTGGGTCGGCCTGTTCGTGCCCGATGTCCAGTGCGGCCGCCACGGCACCGGGCGGGCCGTGCTGCGCTCGATCATCGAACCGGCGGTGCGGACCTTCTATCGCTCCATCCACCAGATTTGCGGCCATCGCATCGAATTCGACGATGCCGACCATGCCCATGGCGTCGTTTACTGCCGCGCCGAGCATGAGGATGGCGGCAAATGGATCGTCATGGCGATCGCCTATTTCGACAGCTATGAGCGGCGCGAGGGCGAATGGTATTTCGTCCGGCGGCGGGAAAAGCACTGGTATGCCGCCGATTGGGAAGAGCGGCCCGCCGCCCCCTTCACCGGCTGGGCGGCCCATGCGACCCCGCCCGATCTGCCGCAGGATTTCGACAGCTGGACCGCGTTCTGGGCGGAGGAAGGCGAGGACAGCCTCGCCCGCCTGACCCGGCAGCCCATAGGAGGATGAGATGACGCAGAGGCAGCGGTTCGAGGGGCGCTCGATCATCGTGACGGGGGGCGGGTCCGGCATCGGCGAGGCGGCCGCCCATGCCTTCGCCGAAGAGGGCGGGCTGGTCACGCTGGCGGAGCTGGACCCCGACAAGGGGCAGGCGGTGTGCGACGCCATCCTTGCGAAGGGCGGGACCGCCCGTTTCGTCCGCACCGACGCGACCGACGAGGCGTCGGTGCGGGCGATGGTGGCGGAGGCTTGCGCCGCGCACGGGCCGGTGCGCCATGCGTTCAACAATGTCGGCGGGTCGAAGCCGGGCAGTCTGGAGGGCCTCAGCCTCGACGAATGGAACTGGACGATGGCGCTTTCGCTGACCAGCTGCTTTCTGGCGATGAAGCATGAAATACCGGTGATGAAGGCCAATGGCGGCGGCACCATCGTCAACACCGCGTCCATGTCCGGCCGCATCTTCACCCCGGCGGCGGCGCCTTCCTATTCGGCGGCCAAGGCCGGGGTCATCCACCTGTCCCATTATGCGAGCTGCGCCCATGCGCGGGACAATATCCGGGTGAACAGCGTGCTGCCCGGCCTGACCGCGACGCCGCTGGTCGCGCAGATGCTGACGCCGGAGCAGCAGGCGGAGATCGCCAGCGAGCATCAGATGATCCCCCGCGCGGTGCAGCCCGCCGAGGTCGCGGCGACGGTGCTGTTCCTGTCCAGCGACGAAGCGGCGATGATCACCGGGCGCGGGATAGAGGTGGCGGGCGGGGGCACGCACCCCGGCTGACGGCCCCGGCTTGGCTGACAGGGCCGGTCAGGCCGCCCCTGCGGCGGGGGTCAGCACCCGGCCCCAAAAGGCCTGCGCCCGCGCATCCAGCATATCCGCGCCATAGGTGATGAGGCCGTCCTCGACCCGGTAGAGCATCGCCCATTCATAGGCGATTTCCTCCCCGTTCGCGCGGCTGCGCCGATAGGCGCGGGCGTGGACGAAGGCGCATTGGCCGTCGATGCCGGTGATCGTCAGCACCTCGTCGCGCCGTTCGGACAGCGCCTCCGCGCAGCGGCCGACAAAGGCGAAAAACGCATCCCGCCCGACCAGCAACTCCTTGGTTCCCGATGGCCCGAACAGGCTGTGCACGACATCGGGGTGGAAAAATCCTTCTCCGCCGCCGCCCCCGCGATCAACGAAGATGTCCCGGCCGTCCGCGCCTGCCGCGGACCAGCCGAACATCCGCGCCAGTAATCGCTCCGCTTCATTCATCGCCATATCCTCCCGCCCGATCAGGCGCGTTCGAAGATCGCCGCCGCGCCCTGTCCGCCGCCCACGCACATGGTTTCGAGGCCGTAGCGCGCGCCGCGCCGCCGCATTTCGTGCAGCATCGAGGCGAGGATGCGCGCGCCCGTCGCCGCGATCGGATGGCCGAGCGAGATGCCGCCGCCATTGACGTTGAGCCGGTCGGGGTCGTTCCACTCCCACCCCTTGAGCACGCCCAGCACCTGCGCGGCGAAGGCTTCGTTGAGCTCGACCAGATCGATGTCGCCCCAGCCGAGGCCGGTCTGGCGGAACAGCTTCTCGACCGCAGGGACAGGGCCGATGCCCATCAGCGCGGGGTGGCATCCGGCGACCGCATAGCCCGCGAACCGTGCCATCGGCGTCAGCCCCAGATGCTTCAGCGCCTCCTCTGACACGACGAGGCAGGCGGCGGCGGCGTCGTTCTGCTGGCTCGCATTGCCCGCCGTCACCACGCCGTCCTTCAGGATCGGGCGCAGCGCCGCCATGGTCTGGGCGGTGGCGTCGGCGCGGATGCCCTCGTCCCGGTCGACCACGACCTCGCCCTTGCGCGTCCTGACCGTGACGGGAACCAGCTCGTCCGCGAATCTGCCCGCGTCCCATGCGGCGGCGGCGCGCTGGTGGCTGCGGGCCGCATAGGCATCCGCCTCCTCCCGTCCGATGCCGTAGTCGCGCGCGACATTTTCCGCCGTCTCGATCATGCCGGAAATGGCCCCGAAGCGCTCGACCGGCTGCGATCGCTCCCGCTGGCGGTCGAGGCGGTCATACAGCGTCGCGGAGCCCGCCCGCATGCCCTTGCGCATGCCGGTAGTGTAATATTCGACATTGCTCATGCTCTCCGCGCCGCCCGCCAGCACGACCTCGGCCATGCCGCCGCGCACCATCGCCGCCGCCGTCGCCACGGCGGTCAGCCCCCCGGCGCAGCGGCGGTCGAGCTGCATCCCCGGCACCTCCAGCGGCAGGTCGGCCGCCAGCGCGGCCCAGCGGCCGATGCTGGGCGCCTCGCCATTGGCGTAGCTCTGGGCGAAGATCACATCGTCGATCGCGGCCGGGTCGACGCCGCTGCGCTCCACCACCGCGCGGATCACCGTCTCGGCGAGGCGCTCGGCCGGAATGTCGGACAGCGCGCCCAGATATTTGCCGACGGCGGTGCGGACCGGCGAGACGATATAGGCTGTACGCATGAACCAGATGCCCCATTTGCTCCAGATGGACGATCGGGCCGCTATAGGGAAAGCGGCGTCCGAGGGGAACGGGCGAGGGGAACATCATGGTTCTGATGGAATGGGCGGCGGCCATTTTCCCGATGCCTCCGCCCGGCGGCGCGCCTATCTTCCCGCCCATCACGAGAGTGGAGAAGGCGATGCTGATACTCGAAAAGCGGATCGACGTCCGTGAGGCGGCGCCCGTGCTCGGCGCGCCGCTGGAAATGGCGGTGACGCTCTGCCTGCCCGACCCGGCGCTGATGCCGCCCCGCCCGGTGGCGATCTTCGCGGCGCCCGGCGGCGGCTATTCCCGGCGCTATTTCGACCTGCGCTTCGACGCGCATGACGGCTATGGCGAGGCGCGCTGGCATGCGGAGCGCGGGATCATCCATGTCGCCATCGATCATGTCGGCGTGGGGGACAGCACGATCCCCGATCTGTCGAAAATCGATTTCCAGACCCTCGCCGCCACGCATGACAGCTGCGTGCGGCAGGTCGCGCGCCTGCTGGAACGGGGCGAGGCGGACAAGCGCTTCCCCGCCACGGGGCCGCTGTTCAAGGTCGGCATGGGCCAGTCCATGGGCGGCGGCGTCACGATCCTGACGCAGGGGCGCTTCGCCCCGTTCGACGCCATCGCCCCCTGCGGCGTCAGCGCGATCCACACCGTGCTGCCGCAGCGGGACGAGGCGGCGCTGGAAAAGGGCAAGCGGCGTTTCCTGCCCGTGGCGGAAGGGCGCGTCACCAGCCATGAGCAGACCGACCATGAGGGCGTCGATTATCTCTACGCCTTCCATTGGGAGGATGTGCCCGCCGACATATTGCATGAGGACATGAAGGGCGGCTATCCGATCCGCGAGACGGCCCCGGATTTCGGCAGCCTCACCATTCCCCATTGCGCGGTGCGCATGATGCTGCCCGGCGCCTTTGCCGAGGACGCCGCGCGGGTGGCCGTGCCGGTGCTGGTCGCGAACGGGGAACGGGACACCTGTCCCCATCCGCACCGGGAGGCCGCCGCCTATTCCGCCTCGCGCGACGTCACCATCTTCATCGCGCCGACCATGGCGCATATGCACAATTTCGCCTCGACGCGGGCGATATTGTGGGAAAAGCTGCATGGCTGGTCGCGCATGCTCGCCGCTGCCGCCGCCGGCTGAACCCCAGCCGCGGCTGGGGCCTCGGCCCGACTTCAGCCCATTTCCGCCATGCGCACCCAGCGCCGCTCCCGGTCCGCCAGCTCCACCGCCTCGACCACGCGATGCACGGCTGCGGCCTCTGTAAAGCTGGGCGATCCCTCCGTGCCGTCCCTTATGGCCTGCGCCATGGCGGAGAACATCCAGTCCATCGCGACGAACGGGCGCGGTTCCGTCTCGCCGCCGATCGTGCCTGGCACCGCGTAGAAAGCGGGGTCGATCGCCACCTCCTCGCAGGTGCGCGCGCCATAGGTGAGCAGCCGCCCGTCCCCGGCGAAGAGCTGGGCGGAAAGCAGATTGCCGAAGCTGTTGTCGACCAGCAGCAGCCGCCCCTTGTCGCCCCATATCTCGACTCGCCACCCCTCGGTATCGGGCACGCACCAGCCCGCCTGCAGGCTGCCGATCGCGCCATTTTCCATGCGCAGCGTGGCGCTGCCCAGATCGTGGGTTTCGGGGCGCAGCGTGGTGCCGTTGGGCAATTGCCATTCCGGCACGCCGGTGGTCAGCATGCCGGTGGCCTCCGCGACCGGGCCGATCAGATGGGTGAGGAACAGCAGCGAATGGCTGGCGAAATTGCGCCAGGCGCTGCCCCCGCTGCTCTTTTCCGCCAGCCAGTAATAGGGATCGGTATGCTCCGAATAGGCGGAATAGGGGTAGGTGTGGCCGTTTTCCACGACCAGCGGCAGCATCAGCTGCACGTTGAAGCCCAGCGGCCTGCCGATGAAGCCCGCGTCGATCATCGCCTTCATCTGCTGCGCCGGGGGCGACCAGCGGAATTGCGCGTCCACCACGCCGACCACGCCCGCCGCCTGCTGCGCGTCGCGCATCGCCTTGGCATCGGCAAGGCCCATCGCGAAGGGCAGCGCGTCATAGACATGCTTGCCGTTGCGCAGCGCCGCCATCACCATGGGAAAGCGGAAGGCGGGGCGGGTGCCGACGTCGATGATGTCGATATCCGGGTCGGCCGCCATTTCCTCGTGATTCCAATAGGCCCTGGGAATGGCGTGGGCCTGCGCGGCCCGCTCCGCCGTTTCCCGGTGCGCGGTGCAGATCGCCGCGACCTCGACGCCCTCGATGCGCTTCCACGCGGCGCCGTGAACCTTCAGGCTCCAGTTCGCGCCGATGATGCCGACGCGCAGCTTCCTTGTCATTATGCTCTTCTCCTCCTCGACTGGCCGCGCAGAACGCGGCAATTCCGGCGGCGCCTGCACGCGCCGCCGGAACGGGGGTGCCCGTTGCGGCGGATGATGGCGTCAGACGAGTTCCTGACGCTTTTCCGCCGCCCTGGAGGGCGCCCCGCGCGTGCCGCGCACCAGACGGCCCGGCAGTGCGCCGGTCGCCCGGCCGTCGCGATAGGTGACGACGCCGCTGACGATGGTGGCGACATAGCCCTGCGACCGCTGCGACAGGCGCTTGCCCCCGGCGGGAAGGTCGGCCCGCACCTGCGGCCGGTGCAGCACCATGCGGTCGAGATCGATGACGTTGACGTCCGCCTTATAGCCTTCGGCCAGCAGGCCGCGATCCAGCAGGCCGACCGAGCGCGCGGGCTGGCTGGTCAGCGCCTTGACGACGACCGGCAGGTCCAGCCCGTCGCGCTTGCGCCGTCCGGCCAGCATATAGGTGGTATAGGCCGCGTCGCAGATCATGCCGTAATGCGCGCCGCCGTCGCCCAGCGCGATGATGAATTCGTCGCGGCCGATGAGCGGGCGGGTCATGTCGAGATAGGTCTGCACGCCGATGGAATAGGAGCACAGGATCGCCTTGCCCCCATCCTCCAGCAGCGCGTCGTAGATCACCTCCCGCTCCGGCCGCCCCTCACGCGCGGCTTTCGCCTGAAGGCTGTCTTCCGGGCGGAAGTCGTAATCGGCCGGATCGGTCATCACATACAGGTCGCCGATGGACTTGAGCAGGCCGACGAAAGCGGGGTTGGGATCGTCCGGCTCCTCGGCGATCAGGCGGGCGCGCAGGTCGGGATCGCGCATCCGCTCGACCTTTTCCGCCAGCGGCAGATGGGCGATCGGGCGGAAGCCGGGGTTGAGCGAGAAGGGGTTGAAGCTGAGGTCGAGGCCGTAGAGCACGCCGATCGGCCTCGGCATATATTGCGCATGGACGGTCAGGCCGTCGGCATTGGCCTGCTTGACCCCCTCGACATATTTGTTCCAGTTCTCCGGCCGGGTCGGCATCGCGATCAGGCTGAAGGTCACGGGGCAGCCCGCCTGCTCGGCGATGGTGCGGAACAGGGCCAGCTCGGTTTCGGCGTCATTGTCGAGATTGGGGTTGCACTGGAACACGCCCTTGCCCGCGTCGCGCAGCCCTTCGGCCAGCGCCAGCACCTCGTCCGTCTCGGTCGTCACCGACGGGGCGAGCGCGCCGGAGCGGAAGCGGTGGAACAGGTTGCGCGAGCTGGCGACGCCCAGCGCCCCGGCCTTGACCGCTTCCGAGACATAGCGGCGCATCTCGACCAGATCCTCCAGCGTCGGCGGCTCCAGATTGGCGCCGCGCTCGCCCATCACATAGACGCGCAGCGGGCTGTGCGGGATCTGCGTCGCGAAATCCAGGTCGGCCTCGCGCTTTTCCAGCGCGTCGAGATAGTCGGGGAAGCTCTTCCAGTTGAACGGCACCCCTTCGGCCATGACGACTTCGGGGATATCCTCGACCCCCTCCATCAACTTGATCATCATCTGATGGTCGCCCTCGCGCACCGGCGCGAAGCCGACGCCGCAATTGCCCATGATGACCGTGGTGACGCCATGGTCGGACGAGGGGGCGAGGCGGTTTTCCCAGGTGATCTGGCCATCATAATGGGTGTGCACGTCGACGAAGCCCGGCGTGACGGTGAGGCCTGTGGCGTCGATCTCCTCGGCGGCGGAGCCCTGCACCGCGCCGATCCGCGCGATCACGCCGTCCTTCAGCGCGACGTCGGCGACATAGGGCGCGCCGCCGCTGCCATCCACGATTGTACCTCCGCGAATGATTATGTCATAAAGCTGGCTCATGATGGTCCTCTCGTTCTCGACGAATGGCGACTCAACGGGTGCGCCTTTTATAAATAGCAAATACTATTTAACGCAGGATGCCGGTTCTCACAATGGCCAATCGACAGAATGACTGAAACCTCCGCTGAAACTGGCGCCGAACCCGCCGCCGCGGGCAAGCCGCGCCGCGTCCGCCGCTCCACGGAGGAGATACGCGCGCTCATCCTGTCGGCGGCGCGCAGCTGCTTTGCGGAACGGGGCTATTCGGGCGCGACCACCCGCCTCGTCGCCGAGCGGGCGGGGGTGGCGGAGCCGCTGATCTTCAACAATTTCGGCAGCAAGGCGGCGCTGTTCGCCGAGGCGGTGGTCGGGCCGTTCAACGCCCGCTTCAGCGAGTTCCTCAGCGCCAGCGACATGATGCCGCCCGACCGCGAGCAGCGCAGCGCCCATTTCGTGCACAGCGTCTATCCTTTCCTGCGCGACAATGCCGACCTGCTGCACGCGCTGGTCAAGTCCACCGGCGACATGGAGGCGGAGCCGCTGCACGCGCTGGACGATTATTTCTCGCGCGCGGTGTCGCGCATGCGCACGCAATATGAGGCGGCGGGCCTGCGCTTCGACGTGGAGCCGGAATTGCTGGTGCGCTATTGCTTCGGCATGCTGGCCGGGGCGGTGCTGTTCCGCGACTGGTTCTTCCCGGAAACGGGGCCGCGCGAGGATGTGGCGGAGGCGGCGCTGGCGCGCATGCTGTTCAAGGCGGCCGAACCGGCGGATCGGTAACGGCAAGGGGCATCATAGCTGTGATGATCGCCCCGGCCATGGCGGCGGCGCTCGACGGGCGGGGGCCGCCATCCTAGACTTGCGCCCATGCAGACAGATATCCACAATGGCGGCGGTCCGGCGGCGCCCGGCAGGGTGCCGGATCATGTGCCCGCCCATCTCGTCGTCGATTTCGACGCCTATCGCCCGATGAAGGGCGAGGCTTATTATCATGAGCCCTATGCCCGCATGCAGGGGAAGGTGCCGGACATCTTCTGGTCGCCCTATAATGGCGGGCACTGGATCCTGTCCCGGCGCGATTATCTGGCGGAGGCCTTCGCCGACCCCGCCCGCTTCACCTCCAGCCAGGGCGCGTCGGTGGACAAGGTGCGCGCGCCCGGCGATCCGCTGCTGGCGCCGATCGAGATGGACCCGCCGGAGCAGCAGACCTTCCGCCGCCTGTTCGCGCCCGCCTTCATCGTGCCCGCGCTGAAGGAGCGGGAGAAGGAAGCCCGCGCGCTCGCCATCGAGTTGATCGAGGGGCTGAAGCCCCGTGGCCGCTGCGAATTCGTGACGGAATTCGCGCAGCATCTGCCGATCAGGATCTTCATGCGGATGGTGGACCTGCCCGAAGCCGACAGGCTGGAGCTGCTGCCGCTCGCCAATGCGCAGGTCGCCGCCGACGGGCCGAAGGAGGAGAAGCTGGCGCTGCTGTTCCGCTATGCGGGCGAGCGGGTCGCCGAGCGGGCCGCCCATCCGGGCGACGACCTGATCAGCCGCATCGCCACCGCGCAGATCGACGGGCGGCCCATCACGCTGCACGAGGCGGTCGGCGTGACGACGCTGCTGCTGATCGGCGGGCTGGATACGGTGGCGTCGATGATGGGGCATATCATGCACTTCCTCGCCGGCTCGCCGGAGCACCGCCACCAGCTGGCGGCCGACCCCGGCCTGTCCGCCGCCGCGACCGAGGAATTCCTGCGCCGTTTCGCGCTGACCAATCCGGGGCGCACGGTCGTGCGCGACATGGATTTCCATGGCGTCGCCATGCGCGCGGGCGACAAGCTGATGCTGGCGACGCCGTTCGGCGCGGTCGATCCGCGCGACTATCCCGACCCGCTGCGTGTTGATTTCACGCGCAAGTCGAACAGCAAGACCACCTTCGGCGCCGGGCCGCACGTCTGCCCCGGCTCGATGCTCGCGCGGATCGAGATCAGGATATTGCTGGAGGAATGGCTGCCCCGCATCCCGGACTTCGCGCTCGACCCGGAGGACGCGCCCCGGTTCCGCACCGGCGTCAACGGCAGCGTCGAACGGCTGCCGCTGGTGTGGCAGATCTGATCGGGCAACGGCGCGGGAAAGGAAACAGGGACGATGGCGGATATCGATTTCAGCGGCCAGGTGGTCGTGGTGACGGGCGGCGGCGGCGCGCTGGGCGCGGCCTTCTGCCGGGAGCTGGCGCGGCGGGGTGCGGCGCTGGTCGTCAACGATCTGGGCGGCAGCACCACCGGCGCGGGCGGATCGCCCGATTATGCCGACGCCGTCGTGCGCGAGATCACCGAAGCGGGCGGCCGGGCGGTCGCCAATTACGACACGGTGGCCACCGCCGCCGGGGGGCAGGCGATCATCGATGCCGCGCTCACCGCCTTCGGCCGCGTCGATGCGGTCATCAGCAATGCGGGCAACCAGCGCAACGCCGCCTTCGGCGAGATGACCGAGGAGGATATCGAGGCGGTCTATGCCGTCCATGCCAAGGGCGCCTTCCATGTGTGCCAGCCCGCCTATCGGGAAATGGTGAAGCAGGGCTATGGCCGCCTCGTCCTCGTCAGCTCGCAGTCGGGCATTTTCGGCAATCCCTTCCGTGCCAATTACGGCTCGGCGAAAACGGCGCTGATCGGCCTGATGAACGTCATCGCGCAGGAGGCCCCGGCGGGCATCGGCATCAACACGCTTTTCCCCAATGCGCAGGGCGGCAGGCTGGGCGGGACGCCGCTGTCGGAACGGCCGGACGTGGAATTCCTGAAGGCGGCGGGCGAGCGGTCGCGCCATTTCATCGAGGGCATGAAGCCGGAATTCGTCGCGGCGCTGGCCTGCTATATGGCCAGCAGCGCCTGCACCGGCTCGCAGCATATGTATTCGGTGCTGGGCGGCAAATATTCGCGGATTTTCGTCGGCCTGACCGAAGGCTGGTACGTGCCCGGCCCGGATGCCCCCAGCTGCGAGGATATCGCGCAGCATATCGGCGAGATCGAGGATATCGGCCGCTTCGCCGTGCCCCGCAGCGGGCTGGAGGAGATGGACACGGTGCTGGCCGCGCGCCGCGCGCTGGGCCTGTCCGCGTGAAATCCTGCCCGTTCCCGGACGGGGAAAGCCTGCCGACCACCGAAACGGCGAGCGAGATACTGGACCTGCGGCGGCAGGGTGAGGCGGACATATTCGTGGCCGCGGGCGGCGCGCGCAACCATATCGGCACGATGTTCGGCGGCAGGCTGATCGGCCAGTCGCTGTTCGCCGCGATCCAGGGCGTCGACGCCGCCATGCCGCTGACGTCCTTCCATGCCTATTTCCTCGCGCCGGGGCAGGCGGACCGGCCGGTCGACTATCATGTCGCCCGCCTGCGCGACAGCCGCCGTTTCGCCAATCGCCAGGTCAGCGCGGTGCAGGCCGGGCGGACGATCTTCACCCTGATGTGCGAATTCCACGCGCCGGAGGACAGCTTCACCCATCAGCATGCGGCGATGCCCGATGTCCCGCCGCCCGAAGAGGTGATGCCGCTCCAGCGGTTCGTGGAGGAGAACCGGGCGTGGATCGATCCGTCCGCGATCCGCAATTTCAGCGGCGCAACGCCGATCGAGCTGCGCCCCGTCGCGCCGGAGCGCTATTTCCTGACCCGCAGCGGCGGCCCGCGCGATTTCTGGTTCCGCCTGCCCAGCGCCGCCGGAATAGCCGACCCGCGCCGGCACCAATGCCTCGCGGCCTATGGCAGCGACTACTGGCTCGGCGGCGTCACGGCGCTGCCGCACGCCTTCCCGACCAACGGGCGGGAATTGCTCATCTCCAGCCTCGACCATGCGATGTGGTTCCATCGCCCGGTCCGTTGCGACCAGTGGCTGCTGCATCATACGCGCAGCCCCGGCGCGGGCGACGGACTTGGCCTGGCGCAGGGGCAGATATTCGACCGCGACGGCCGCCTGATCGCGACGACGGTGCAGGAATGCCTGTTGCGCAGGCTTCAACCCGACAGGTGAAGGAAACCGGCATGGTCACAGTGGTAACCGGGGCGACGGGAACGCAGGGCGGCGCGGTCGCGCGGGCGTTGCTGGCCGGGGGGCATGCCGTCCGCGCGCTGGTGCGGGATCCGCTTGGGCAGGCGGCGCTCGCGCTGGAAGCGGCGGGGGCGACGCTCGTGCAGGGATGCTTCGAGGACGGCGCATCGCTGCGCGCGGCGATGGCGGGGGCCGACGCGCTTTTCTCGGTCCAGCAGGCTCCCACCGCCGATCCCGACAGCGAACGCCGGCAGGCGCGCATGCTGATGGAGGCGGCGCGAGGGGCGGGCGTCGATCTGGTCGTCCACAGCTCCGTATCCCATGCGGGCGGCATCGAAACGATGGAGGGATGGGACGAAGGGCGTTGGGCGCGCAACTATTGGGAAAGCAAGCGCGATGCCGAAGCCCTTGTGCGCGACAGCGGCTGTCCGCGCCATGTGATCGTGCGGCCCGCGTTCATGATGGAAAATTTCGCGATGCCCAAGGCGGGCTGGATGTTCCCCGATCTCGCCGCCGGCGAGTTGGTGACGGCGCTCGATCCCGAAACGAAGATGGTGCTGGTCGCCGCCGGGGATATCGCCGCCGTCGCGCGGGCCGCGATCGAACGGCCCGATCTCTTCCACGGCCGCGCGCTGGAGCTGGCGGGCGATCTGCTGACCCTGCCCGAAATCGCGGCCATCCTCTCGCGGGTGAAGGGCCGCCGTATCCTCGCCCGCACGATGGCGGCGGAACAGGTGGTCCGCCGCGGCCAGCATGCGGGCTGGGTCGAAACCCAGCAATGGATGAACAGCGTGAACTATCCCGCGCGGCCGCAGGAAATGGCGGCCTGCGGCGTGACGCCCACCTCTTTCGAGAACTGGGCCGAAAGCCATGTCGACGCCATTCCGGGCAACGGTCACTCCACGACGCTGTCGGGATAGCGCCCCATGGCGAGATAGAAGCAGGCGGCGGTGGCGAAGGACAGCGCCGCCACGCCGATCGCCACGTCGTAATGGCCGAAATAATCATAGGCCCGCCCGATCAGGCTCGCCCCCAGCGCCACGCCCAGCGCGATGCCGAGGGTCGACAGGCTGTAGATGGTGGCATAGCTGCGCAGCCCGAAATAGCGGGCGATCATGAACGCCACTATGTCGATCTCCGCCCCCTGGCCGAGGCCGATCATCAGCACCGCGCCGTAGAACAGGACCGGCGGCACGTCGCTTTGCAGCAGCAGCAGGCACCCGGCCGCCGGGGCGAGGTTGAGGATGAAGGCGATGGCGGGCGCCCAGAAACGGTCGACGAGGATGCCGCTCAGCAGCGCGCCCATCGCGGCGGCCAGCCCCATCACCGACACCGCGCCGACGGCGGTGACGGCATCCAGCCCCTTTTCGATCGCCAGCGGCTTCATCTGCGACAGCAGCGCCACCACCGGCACATAGTTGAGCACCGACGCGGCGATGAGGATGCGTACCTTGCGCATCGCCAGCAAGTCCCGCCATGATTGCGCGTGCGCCGCGCTCGCCGCGCCGCCGCGCCGCGCGCCGACCTGTTGCCCGGCGGGCAGCCACAGCCGGATGGCGGGCAGCGCGACCAGCCCCATCAGCGCGCCGAGCAGGAGATAGCCGCCCGCCGTCCCGAAGCGGTTGATCACCGGGAACAGCAGCATCGGCATCAGCGCGCCCGCGCAGGCGAGGCCCGACCGCCCGATCGCGAGGGCCGTCCCCCGCGTGCGGTCGAACGCGCCGCTCAATATGCGGGTGACGGTAATGCCGGTGGTCGCCATCCCCACCATGGAAAAGAAGAAATAGGCCGCATAATAATAGCCCAGCGATCCCCCCATCGCCGCCAGCAGCAGATAGCCGATGACGGTCAGCAACAGGCCCGCCGACAATATCGGGCGCACCCCGTGGCGGTCCGTCAGCCGCCCGACCACCGGCGCGGCGAAGGCGGTGGCGAGGCCGAAGCTGTGGACGAAGGCGATCTCCCCCCGCGACCAGCCGAATTGCTGTTGCAGCGGCTCGACGAACAGGCTGGATACCGCCGGATAGAGGGAATAGCCCAGCGACCCCGCGAGCAGCGCGGCGACGCCTGGGCGCCAGGCCGCCTTCCACTCCTCGACGATCGACCGGCTGTGGGATGCGGGCGCGGCCGCCGCTGTCGCTGGGCTGTTCTCCTTCATCGCCCGATCGTGCGGCAAGGCGGCGGCCCTGCCCAGCCCCGCCGCGATCTCTACGCATATGTGTAGAAGATCGCCCCGCCTTGTCATCGCCGACCGGGATCACCCACAGTCCGCCGGACAGGCGATGGAGTCCGAAAGATGAGCGATCAGGACATAATATCCCGGCGGCTTCCCGGCGGGGAGGGCATCCATGTCGTGACCCTCAACCGTCCCGACCGGCTGAACGCGCTGACGCGAGGGACGGTGGCGCGGCTCAACGGTGTGCTGGACGGGCTGGCGGCGGACGCCTCCTGCCGCGCGGTCATCCTCACCGGCGCGGGCCGGGGCTTCTGCTCCGGTCAGGACTTGCAGGCGGCGAACGAGCGCAACCGGGGTGGCGCGAGCGGCGTTGTCGAGAAGCTCCACTGGCAGGAGCAGTTCGCGGGCATGGGCGCACGGCTGCGGGCGATGCCGCAGGTGGTGATCGCGGCGGTGAACGGGCCGGCGGTGGGCGCGGGCATGGCCCTCGCGCTGACGGCGGACATCCGCATGGCGAGCCCGCAGGCGCGCTTTCTGGTGGCGGCGGTCCGCATCGGGCTGACCGGCGGGGAAAGCGGCCTCAGCTATCTTCTGCCCCGCCAGATCGGGGCCTCGCGCGCGTTCGACATATTGCTGACCGGGCGGCCGATCGAGGCGGAGGAAGCGGAACGGATCGGGCTGGTCCGCTCGGTGAGCGCGCCTGAGGCCTTGCTGGACGATGCGATCGCCCATGCCCGCGCGATTCTCGCCAACAGCCCCTATTCCATCGCCCATACCAAGAAGCTGATGTGGGAAAATCTGGATGCGTCCTCCTATCAGGCGGCGCTGGCGGCGGAGAACCGCACCCAGATATTGGGCACGATGACGCGCGATTATGCCGAGGCGACCGCCGCCTTCACGGAAAAGCGGCCGCCCCGGTTCGAGGGAAGCTGAGCACGAACCTCGATCAGTCGACCAGCCGCTTGACCTTGCGGTTGCGGTCGAGCGCCTCGTCGAGATAGCGGCCGACCTCGTAATCGCCCATGATCGTGGTCCGCCGCGCCTGCCGCTCGCAATCCAGCGGCACGCCGTTGGCGGAGTGGATCACCCGCCAATTGTCCCACACCAGCATGTCGTTGGTCTGCCATTTGTGGAAATAGGCGAAGCGCGGATCGACCAGATGGTCGGCGATCTCGTGCAGCAGCGCGTCGCTTTCGTTCCGATCCATGCCCAGCACGTAGCGCGCGTGCATCGGCGAGAGCTTCAGCACCTTGCGCCCCGTTTCCTGCTGCGTGATCACCAGCGGATGGACGACGGGCGGGAAATCATAGTTCACGCCCTTCGATGCGATGTCGAGCCGCTGGATATTCTTGGGAAAACCGAACTGGCCGGAGCAGAAATCGGGGTTGAATTCATAGACGACTTCCAGCTTGTCGATCCGCCGCTTCTGTTCTTCGGACAGCCGGTCATAAGCCTCGATCGCGTCGATGAAGCCGGTTTCGCCCATTTCCCGCGCGGGGACGGTCATCCGCAGCACCGCGCCGCGCACGATGGTCGGCATGAACGCCTGGTCCCAATGCCAGCCGAGCCAGCCCGCGCGGTCGATGCCGTCCACATTGTAGAAGGGGGCGGGGCGGCCGGTGGGATCGGCGGGATCATAGGCCAGCGTCATCATGAACTTGTTGACCGGATCGTTGAGGTCCGCCGTCGCCGCCGGTTCCATCTCGCCGAACAGGCGGCTGAGGCGCATCTGCGCCTCGTCGTCATGGTCCGCGCCGCGAAACAGCAGCAGGCCCGATTCGATCCACGCCGCCCGCACGATATCCGCGACATCCTCGCCCAGCGGGCGGGACAGGTCGATGCCGATCACCTCCGCGCCGAAACTGGCGGTGAGGGGACGAATTGCGATTCCGGCGCCGGCATCGCGGGCGGGGGCTTCAGTCAGCATTGCACCTTCTCCATATCCTGTCGATCGCGCGCGGCGTCCCGCGCTTCGAGGCGCGCTCCGGGCCGCGATCATCTTGTCCCTCGACCTTATGACAATGGCCGTTGAACGATAATCGGGCAAAATTCGAACGCACTATTTTATATAGGGACATAATAACGACTGTTTTGACCGCTCGCCGCATAAACAAGAGGGGCAGCACAACTCATCGCATTTCTGAACAAGTTCGCCGCCGCCGCACAGTTGCTTGCTACGCCCCGCGGACCAACGGATAATCGGAAGCGTTCCAACCCGGCGAACCAGCCGAACGCAAACTGTCAGGCAGCGCATATGATGGAGCCAATGCGCGCGAAGCTAAGGATCGAAAAGAAATGAGTATCGTCTCGGCTACGCCGTGGCCCAGGGATCGCGTGATTCCCCCGTCGGAATGGAAAAGGCCGGAGGGGCTGCGGGTCATTTCCAGCGACGACCATCTGATGGAAATACCCCATTTGTGGGAAGAGCGGCTGAAGGGCGCCGACAAGGACCGCGCGCCGAAATATTGGCAGGACGAGACGGGCTTTCATCTGACGGTCGACGGCCAGTCCTACGACGTGCCCGGCCTGCCGCCGGAATTCCCCGAAGGCCGCGAAGGCTATTGGGAGGTGGACAAGCGCCTGGCGGACATGGACGCGGAAGGGATCGACGCGGCCATCGTCTATCATGGCCGGCTGAACAGCCTGATCCGCATGCCGGACAAGGATTTCTGGTTCCGCTGCGTCGACGTGTGCAACGAATGGGCCGCCGAATGGAAGGACGCCGCGCCCGACCGGCTGTTCCCCGTCGCGCTGCTGCCCACCTTCTTCTGGCCCGACCGCACGAAGGACTATCTCCAGAAGCTGAAGGGCCTCGGCTACAAGGCGATCGACATTCCGGTGAACCCGAAGGGCGTGCGCTACAACAGCCTGTCGATGGATCCGATGTGGGCGGCGATCGAGGAAAGCGGCTTTCCGCTGTCCTTCCACATCGGCGCCTATCTGCATTATAGCGGCCGGGGCTCGCTGGGGGCCAATCTCAACGCCAATCTGATGCCGTTCACCGGCCTGTTCGGCCAGCTGGTCTTTTCCGGCGTGTTCGACCGCTTCCCCGGCCTCAAGGTGGTGTTCACCGAGGGCGGCGCGAGCTGGGTGGCGGGCACGCTCGAAAATGCGGACAAGGTCGCGCGCGACTATGCGTCCGAACTGCGGCCCAAGCTGGCGCACAAGCCGAGCTGGTACTGGTTCAACCATTGCTACACCACCTTCATGGAAGACGATGTGGCGATGGAGAATATTGGCCGCATCGGGGCCGACCGGGTGATGTGGTCGACCGACTATCCGCACCCGGAAGGGGTGATGGGCAATAGCGACGCCATATTGAAGGGCATATACGACAAGGTGGGCGACGCGGCCGCCCGCAAGATCCTCGGCGAGAACGCGGCGCAGGTCTGGGGCATCTGAACGGACGAAGGGGAGGGGCCGCGGTGCCTGTCCCCTTGATCCCTCCTAGAGCGGGTCGACATTCAGAAGATGACGAGCCGGAGTCGCAGACGGCCGCAGGCCAACATGGTGGATTTTGCGACCCGGAGCGCAGCGACCTAAAGGGTCGTGAGCACCGGAAGCGCGGAAATTCGCCATTTGCAGGCCGTCAGGGCTGAATGTCGGTCCGTCCTAGCGGGTCCAGCGCATCGCGCCCGCCGCCTTGCGTCTTTCCAGCGCTTCCGTCTCGATCGTCAGCGCCTCGGCCAGCGTCGCATGGGTGCCGCGATCGATCACGTCGCGGGCGATGGCGATCAGTCCCGGATCGTGGGCGGCGATGGCCGCCGCGACCTCGATCGCGCGGGGCAGCAGCCGGTCGGGCGGCAGCACTTCGTTGACCAGCCCGGCGCGCAGCGCGGTTGCGGCGTCGACCGGCTGGCAGGCCAGCATCATCTGCCGCGCGAAGCGGGCGCCCACCGCATGGGGCAGCCGCGCGCCCATGCCGCTGCCCGACAGCGCGCCGATCATCGCATGGGTGTCGGCGAAGCGGGCCTCCTCGCTGGCCAGCGCGAAGTCGCTCGCCAGCACCATTTCCAGCCCGCCGGTATAGGCCGCCCCGTTCACCGCGGCGATCACCGGCTTGCCGAGCGCGGCGATCGAGCGGATCATCTCCGTCACCCGGCCGCGCGGCGCATCGGGCGCGGCAAAGGCGTTGAGGTCCAGTCCGGCGCAAAAGGCGGGCGCCCGGCCGGTGAGGATGGCGCAGCGCCAGCGCGGGTCGGATCGCAGCTCCCCGAACGCCTCCATCAGCGCATCGGTCAGCGCGAGGTCGAGCGCGTTGCGCCGGCCGGGGCGGTTCAGCGTCAGCAGCATCACCCCTGCGGTCGGCTCCTCTCGGATCAGGACGCCGTCCATTGCCCGTCCCCGAAAAATTCGATGAGGTCGCGCGCAAAGGCTTCCGGTTCCTCCATCGCGGCGAAATGGCCGCCGGAGGGCATCTCCGTCCAGCGATGCAGGTCATATTGCCGCTCTGCCAGCGCCCGGCTCGGCATCGGGTAGAATTCGCCGGGGAATTTCGCCAGCGCCGTCGGTGCCGTGACCGGCCCGTTTTCCCGGCTTTCCTGCGCGGTGGCATAGTAGATCCAGAACGACGACATCACCGAATCGGTCGCCAGATAGCTCATCAGGTTGGTGATGAGATGATCCTTGTCGAACCGGCTTTCTATATCGCCGCCGGTGTCGCCCCAGCGCTGGAACTTCTCCACCACCCAGGCCGCCCAGCCGACCGGATTGTCGTGCAGCGCGAGGCCGATGGTCTGGGGCTTGGTCGCCTGCTCGTGATGATAGCCGCTTTCGACCTCCATCGTCGCGCGCACCGCGGCCCAATAGTCCAGCAGCTCGGCATCGGCGTCCGGGCCGGGCAGCGGCGCCATGAAGAAGTTGAGGTGGATCGCCGCCACGACATCGGCATGGCTGATGCCGAGCTGCGCGGTGATGGCGGAACCGAAATCGCCGCCCTGCGCGAAGAAGCGGGGATAGCCGAGGATATCGACCATCAGCCGCCGCCACATCCGCGCGATGGTGGCCGGGCCGATGGGAAGGCGGGGCCTGCCGGACCAGCCGAAGCCGGGCAGCGAGGGCACGACGAGGCTGAACCCCGCCTCCGCCAGCAGCGGCATGACCGCCTGAAACTCCACCACCGAACCCGGCCAGCCATGGGTGAGCAGGATCGGTATGGGACGGTCGGCATGGCTGCGGACGTGGTAGAAATGGATCGGCACGCCGTCCACCTCGGCCCGATATTGCGGCCAGCGGTTGAGCTTCTCCTCCTCCGCCCGCCAGTCATAGCCGGTGCGCCAATAGTCGACCAGCTCGGCCAGATAGCGCGCGTCCATGCCATATTTCCACTGGTCCGGGTCGTCGGGCATATAGCCGATGCGGCTGTCGGCCAGCTTCGCCTGGATGCGGTCGAGCACGGCCTGCGGCACGTCGATGCGGAATGGCTTCATGACGGGCGGTCCCCTCCCTCAGTCGGATTGCAGCATCTGCCGGAGCGCGTATTTGACGACCTTGCCGGTCGAGTTCATCGGCAGCGCGTCGATGAAGGTGACGCCGCGCGGCACCTTGTAATTGGCGAGATTGGCCTTGCTCCACGCGATCACCTCCTCGGCGGTGAGGGTGGAGCCGTCCGCGCGCACGATGAAGGCATGGCCGACCTCGCCCAGCCGCTGGTCCGGCACGCCGATGATCGCCGACTGGAAGATGCCGGGCAGGCCGGACATCTGCTTTTCGATTTCCGCCGGATAGACGTTGAACCCGCCGACGATGTACATGTCCTTCAGCCGGTCGGTCAGCTTCAGATAGCCGTCCGCGTCGAGATAGCCGACATCGCCCGAATGCAGCCAGCCGTCCGCATCCAGCGTGGCGCGGGTCGCCTCCGGATTGTCGAGATATTCGATCAGCAGCTTGTCGTCGCGGATCAGCACCTCGCCCTGCTCGCCCGGCTCCAGCCTGCGCCCGTCCGGCCCGGCGATCGCGATTTCCGTCCCCGCGATCGCGGTGCCGACCGTATAGGCGACGCGCTCCATGCTGTCGCCGGGGCGGGTGTGGGTGGCCGAGCCGCAGCATTCGGTCATGCCGTATCCGGTGGTGATCTCGCGGATCGGCGTTTCGGCGCGCAGCCGCTTCATCAGTTCGATCGGCACCACCGTCGCGCCGGTCGACAGGAAGCGATAGCTGGAAATGTCCCAGTCGCGCCAGTTGGGGTGGGCGAGCATTTCCTGAAATACGGTCGGCGGCGCGGGCATCACGGTGATGCGGTTGCCGGCGATCAGGTCGAGGATCGACACCGCGTCATAGGCTTCGGGCCAATAGAGGGTGCTGCCGGTCATCAGCCCGGCGACCCAGCCCGCCTTGTAGGAGGCGTTGTGGGAAAAGGGGCCGAACACGCAATAGCGATCCTCGGCGGTCTGGCGCGAGATATTCGCCCAGGCCCGGCCGCCGCCCAGCGAGCGGCGATGGTCGAAGATCGCGCCCTTGGGCGCGCCGGTGGTGCCGGAGGTGAACATGATGTCGGCGATGCTGTCGGGCGTCACGCCCGCCTCGCGCTCCGCCAGCGCCGCATCCGTGGTCTGTCCGGCGAGCGCGAGGAAATCCTCCCACCGCTCCTCGCCCGGCCCCAGCTGGTCGGGCGTGGCGCGCAGCACGATGCGCCGCCGCAGGCCCGGCATCGCCTCGTCCCGCAGCATCTGCGGATAATAGCGGCCGAGGAAGGGGCCGATGACGAACAGGCGCGACAGGCCCGCGCGGCGCACCACGTCGGCGACCTCGCCCCCCTTCAGCCGGGTGTTGAGCGGCACCATCACGCCGCCCGCGCGCTGGATGCCGACGGCGGCGGCGATCCATTCCCACATATTGGGCGCCCAGATCGCCGCGCGGTCGCCGGGCAGGGCGCCGTCGGCGATCAGCGCCTTCGCCACCAGATCGGCCTGCCGGTCCAGCTCGATATAGCTCATCGCGCCGTCCTGTTGCGACACGAGGGCGGGGCGGCCGCCGAAGCGCTGGGCAGCGTCGCGGAGAAGGGCGGGGATGGTCGTGGTCATGAAGCGGTCTCTTGGATAAGGATGTGTCACGGTCAGCGCGGGGATGAAGCGTCGAGCAGCCGCAGGAAATCCCCCCGCGCGCGCCAGACGAGGAAGGCGCAGCCCGGCCCCGCGACCAGCATCGCGACGATGATGGCATAGCCGATCTTCATCGGATCGCGGAACGCATAATCGGTCAGCAGCCCGATCAGCATCGGCCCCAGCGCATAGCCGAACAGGTTGGACGCCAGCACCGTCAGCGCGGCGAAGCGGCCGCGCATCTCCGGCGGGGCGATCATCTGGACGGCGGCCATGGTCGGGCCGAAACAGGCACCCATCGTCATCATCATCAGCGTCACGGCGAGGAACAGCAGCGTGAAATCGCCCGCCAGGAAGGCGAGGGCCAATATGGGTGGAATGACGAGGCTGAAGCCGGAGAGCAGGCGCAACGCCATGTCGCGCGTGCCGCGCGCGAACTGGCGGTCGATCAGCATGCCCATGCTCAGCCCGCCGACGATGCCGCCCAGCGCCACCGCGACCGACATCATCGTGCCGATCTCCGCCGGGCTGACGCCGAGGACGCGGCGGGCATAGGTCGGCGTCCAGATCATCGTGCCCTGTATCGCCATGGCGAGGATCGCGGAGCCGAGGATGATGCCGATCATCAGCCGCGCATGGGCGCCGATATAGCGGAAAAAGGCGCCCCAGCCCGCCGCGTCCGGGCGGAGCGGGGCGGCCGAGCGGCGGATCGGCTCGCGAATGGCGAAGGCCAGGAACGCGACGATGACGCCGGGCAGGCCGGTGACGATCAGCACCTGCCGCCACGGCGCCAGCCCTTCGAGCGGGCCGCCGAGCGGCGAATGGCTGAACAGCTGGAGCAGGTTCCCGCCCAGCGCATAGGACAGCGAAATGCCCGCCACGCCCGCGGCGGTGAAGCAGGCGATCGGCGTCGTCAGCCGGTGGCGCGGGAAGATGGACGACAAGAGCGACTGGCCCGCAGGCGCGATTGCGGCCTCCCCGCAGCCCACCATCAGGCGGCCGAGGAACAGCTGGCCGTAATTGCGCGCCAGCCCGGTGCTCGCCGCCGCCAGCGACCAGAGAAAGATGCCCGCGAACATGATCTTCCGCCGCGAATAGCGATCGACCATGCCGCCGATCACCAGCCCCATCACGCCGTAGAACAGCGCGAAGGCCAGCCCCTGCACAAGGCTGATCTGGAAATCGTTGAGGTTGAGGTCGGCGCGCATTTCCGGGATGAGCACCGACATCACCTGCCGGTCGATCATCGAGACGATCTGGAACAGCATCAGCAGCAGCACCGACCACCAGGCGGTGACCGCGCTGTAATTGTCCGGCCAGCCCGCGTCCGGCAGGGGCTGTGCGGGCGTTGCCGGGGCCGAAGCCGCAGGACCGGGGGTCGGACCGGAAATCGGGGTGGTGCTCGCGGTGCTCATGCGCGCAGGTGCGACGGCAGTTCGGCCATGAACACGGCCTTCACCTCGGTGAAGCCGTGCAACCCTTCCACGCCGCCCTCGCGCCCGACGCCCGACTGCTTGAAGCCGCCATAGGGGATGGTGTAGTCGATCACGCGGCCGTTATGGCCGAAATTGCCGGTGCGGATGCGGCGGGCGATCGCATAGGCGCGGTCCGGATCCTGCGTGAACACACCGCCCGACAGGCCGTAGATGCTGTCATTGGCGATGGCGATCGCCTCTTCCTCGCTGTCATAGGCGATGACGGTGCCGACCGGGCCGAAAATCTCCTCGCGCGCGATGGTCATGCCGTTGCTGGCGTCGGCGAACAGGGTCGGCTCGACGAACCAGCCCTTGGGCAGATGGGACGGCCGGTTGCCGCCGGTGACGATCCGCGCCCCTTCCGCCTTGCCCTTTTCGATATAGCCCAGCACCCGCCCGTGCTGGTTGCGGGTGACGAGCGGCCCCATCTGCGTCGCCTGATCGAACGGATCGCCCACCGTCACCGATTGCATCGCGGCGGCGAGCGCGCCCGTCACCGCGTCCTTCAGCGCCGAGGGCACGAGGATGCGGCTGAAGGCGGCGCATTGCTGGCCGCACAGGCCGACGAGATTGGGCATGATGCCCGCCACGACCGTGCCGATATCGGCATCGTCGAGGACGATCGCGGCCGACTTGCCGCCCAGCTCGGTGGTGACGCGCGCCATCCGCCCGCCGCAGACCGAGGCGATGTGCAGCCCGGCGGCGGTCGATCCGGTGAAGCTGACCTTGTCCACTTCCGGCTTGCGGATCAGATAGTCCGACACCTCCCGGTCGGCGGTCAGCACGGAGAACACGCCTTCCGGCACGCCCGCCGCCGCGATGCATTCGGCGAGGATCAGCGCCTCCAGCGGGGTTTCCGGCGAGGGCTTGGCGATGACGGCGCAGCCCGCCGCCAGCGCGGGCGCGACCTTCAGCGCCAGCGTGGCGAGCGGCGCGTTCCACGGCACGATGGCGACGACGACGCCCACCGCCTCCCGCACGACGATCGCATGGCCGCCCATCATCGGCGTGCGCACTTCCTCGAACCCCTGTTCGGCAAGGCCCGCATAATAGCTGAAATAGCCGCTCATATAGGGCGCGGTCTGCGACGACTGGCTGTAGGGCATGCCGACCTGCAACGACCAGGCCCGCGCGAAATCGTCTGCCCGCTTGTCCATTTCCGCCGCGATGCGCCGCAGATAGGCCGCCCGCTCCGCCCCGCCCAGGCGCGGCCAGGGGCCATGGTCGAACGCATGCCGCGCCGCCGCGACGGCGCGGTCCATATCCTCCCGCGTCGCCATCGCCACGCGGCCCACGCTTTCCTCGGACGCGGGCGAGATGATGTCGACGCCCCCGTCCCCGGCGGACGACAGCCAGCCGCCGCCGATGAAGAGCTTGTCCGGGCTGGCGAGGTTTACGAGCGTTTCGGTCATGAAATCCGTCCTTGTGAAAGGGAAGGGGAGAAGCTCAGGTCTCGACGACCACGGGCAGGGAAAGAATATTGGCGACGCCGCCGTCGACCGGCAGCATATGGCCGGTGATGTAGCCGGAGGCTTCGGACGCGAGGAAGCGCACCGGCCCCACCATTTCGGCCGGGTCGCCGAACCGGCCGAGCGCGATCGCGTCGCGGAATATCTTCGCCCGCTGCGGATGGCCGACGGTGGGCGCGGCCATGTCGGTATCGAAAAAGCCCGGCGCGATGGCGTTGCAGGTCACGCCATGGGGGGCGAGGTCGGCGGCGATCGCCCGCGTCAGGCCCAGCACCGCGTGCTTGCTGGCGGTATAGGCCGACAGATTGGGTCGCCCCCGGTCCGCGACATAGGAGGCGAAATTGATGATGCGGCCCCATTTGCGGTCCACCATGCCGCGCGACAGATCGCGGCAGAGCAGGTACATGGAGGACACGTTCACGTCGAACATCGTCTCCCAGTGATCCAGCGTCGATTCGTGCAGCGCGCCCCAGCCGCCGATGGCGCCGTTGTTGACGAGGACGTCGATGCGCGCGCCTTCCGCGATCAGCCGGTCGATGGCCGCCTGCACCGCGCCCAGATCGCCCAGGTCGAAGGCGATGGTGCGCGCCTCCCGCCCCATGGCGCGGATTTCCTCCGCCGTCTGTTCCAGCTTGGCCGCATCGCGCGCCGCGAGGATGAGGGAGGCGCCCGCCTCGGCAAGGCCGAGCGCGATCGCATGGCCCAGCCCGCGCGACGCGCCGGTGACCATCGCGGTCCGCCCCTCAAGAGAGAAAAGCCTTCCCATATCCTGTCCTCGCACCTGTTTTCCATTTTATGGTTCCCCGACATAACGCGAGCGGCCATCGCTTTTCGACCGTCTTGTTGCAGCCATCATAAGAGTGATGATCGGCGCGGCGGGCGAAAAAGCCGTTGTCCTCGCCCCGGACCGGGCAACAAAAGGGCAGGGATCGAAAGAGAGGATGTGAGATGAACCAGAGCCTGCAATCCGGTGCCGCATCGGCCGAGGAGGCCGATTATGTGATCGTGGGCGCGGGCTCCGCCGGATGCGTGCTGGCCAATCGGCTGAGCGCGGGCGGACGGCACAGGGTCGTGTTGCTGGAAGCGGGCGAGGACGACCGGCCCAGCCGCCACCTCCTCAACCCGGCCCGGATGTTGAGCGCGCTCAACATCCATGTGCCGGCGGGCTTCACCAAGATGCTGAAGGACCCCAGGGTCAACTGGAACTACGTGACCGAGCCCGATCCGGGCAGCGACGGGCGGCAGCATTTCTTCCCGCGCGGCAAGGTGCTGGGCGGTTCCTCCTCGATCAACGGCATGCTGTGGGTGCGCGGCCTGCCGGAAGATTATGAAGGCTGGCGGCAACGCGGCCTGACCGGCTGGGGCTGGGACGAGGCGGAGCGCTATTTCCGCCGGATCGAGCGGCAGCATGGCGAGGATATCGCCTCCGGCGACAGCGACGCGCTGCTGTACATCAGCGACATTCCGATGCGCCATCCGATGCTGGACGTGATGACCCGCGCCTTCGAGGAAGCCGGGGCGCCGGTCGCCACCGACCTCAACGGCACCACGCGGGAAGGGGTGGCGCGCGTGCGGCTCAATGCCTATCGCGGCCTGCGGGTGTCGGCCTCCGTCGCCTATCTGCACCCGGCCATGTCCCGCCCCAATCTGCGGGTGGTGACGGGCGCGCACGCCGCGCGCATCGTCTTCGACGGCACAAGGGCGGTCGGCGTCGACTATTATCGCGGCGGCACGCGGCGGCGCATCCTCGCGCGGGGCGAGGTCATCCTCGCGGGCGGGGCGATCAACTCGCCGCAGCTGCTCGAACTGTCGGGCATCGGCGATGCCGAGAGGCTGCGCGCGCTGGGGCTGGAGGTGGTCGCCGATTCGCCGCGCGTGGGCGAAAACCTCCAGGATCATTATGCCGCGATGGTGCGGGCGCGCATGAAGCCCGGCTCGCCCGGCTTCAACGAAATGTCGCGCGGCCTGCGCCTTGTCGGCCAGATGCTGCGCTTCGCCTTCACCCGCTCCGGCCTGCTCGCGCTCGGCGGGTCCAACCTCACCGCGTTTCTGAAATCCGACCCGGCGCTCGACCTGCCGGATATCCAGTTCTTTGCCAGCCCGGCCACGGTCGATTTCGAGGCGCTGGCGAAAAATGGCGCGATGACGATGGAAAGCGAGCCCGGCATCACCGTGGGCGGCTATGTGATGCGGCCGCAATCCAGGGGCTCCATCCACATCCGCTCGGCCGATTTCCGCCAGCCGCCCGCCATCCGGCCCAATTTCCTCTCGGCCGAGGCGGACCAGCGGGCGCAGGTGGCGAGCCTGCGCTGGGCGCGGCGGGTGCTGCAAAGCCCGGCCCTCGCGCCCTATTACGACCATGAGCTGACGCCCGGCGCGGCGCTGGAAAGCGACGAGGCGCTGCTCGCCTTCGCGCGCGCGGCCGGATCGACCGGCTATCACCAGACCAGCACCTGCGCGATGGGCACGGCGCCGGACGCGGTGCTCTCCGCCGAGCTGAAGGTGAACGGCGTAACCGGCCTGCGCGTCATCGACGCCTCGGTCATGCCCGATGTCGTTTCCGGCAACACCAATGCGGCGACGATGATGATCGCGGAAAAAGGCGCTGACATGGTGCTGGCCGACGCGCGCTGAAAGGTACGGCGCGGCCGGGATCAGCCAGCCGGGATCAGCCGCCGCCGGGCTGCTCGACCTGAACCTGCTCGCCGAACAGCAGCAGCGATTGCCGGGCGGGCAGCGCGGCCCAGATCTGCCGCGCGGCGCTGTCCGCGTCCATCGCCTGTCCGCCTGCCACCAGCTGCGCGCGCAGCGTGGAGGCGACCGGATAGTCGCGGTCCGCCATCGCGGCGACATGGCGGGTCAGCCCGGTGTCGACGAAGCCGGGCCGCACCGCCGTCACCCAGATATGGGACCGGCCGCGCCGCTCATTCTCCCGCCGCACGACGCGCACCCACATTTCGAGCGCCGCCTTGCCCGCGCAATAGATGGACTGGCCCTCATAGGGCGAACGGGCCGCCGCCGACGACATCATCACCAGCCCGGCCTCGCCCCTGTAGCCGCTTTCCACGACCGCGCGCAGGAAAGCGTCGCCCAGCAGGAGCGGCGCGGCGACATTGGCGGCGATGTCGCGGGCGACGTCCTCCGCACCGGTTTCGGCGGCGAAGCCGGTCATCCCGCGCAAATGCGCATTCTGGATGAAGATCGCCCGCTGCCCGCGAAAGGCGGCCAGCTCGCGCAGGAAATGCTCCGCCACGGCCGTCAGGCTGCGGTGGTCGGCCAGATCGAGATAATGGCTTTCCAGCTCCGGGTGTCGCCGCCGGGACAGGTTGACGATCCGCGCCCGATCATAGGGCACGGTGCGCGACAGGCCGAGGCCGATGCCCTCGGTCGCGCCGGAAATCCAGATGAGGCTGTCGGCGGCTTGCGGCTGGGGAGACATGGACCGAGGGCTATCATCCCTGCCACTCTTGTCAAAAGGCGTGGGCAAGCCATCGCATTGATGATGGAATGGGGCGATCTTCTTGCGCCGCTTCCTTCCGGGAGTCATGGGGGGAGCTGTCCCCCTGCGCAAAGCAGGCATAACAACCGGAGCGGATCCGATGGAATTGCGTCTCGACCCCGAACTGGAGAATTTCCGGCAGGAAATCCGGGGCTTCATCAACGACGTGCTGCCCCCCGACATGCGGGAGCGGCAACGCCGGAAGGTGGCGAACAACGCCGATGTGACCGACCAGCTGCGCTGGATGCGCATCCTCAACGAACATGGACGCGCCGTTCCCCACTGGCCGGTGGAGTTCGGCGGGTGCGGCTGGACGCCGATGCAGTTGTTCATCTTCAATGAGGAGCTCTACGCCGCCGACGCGCCGGAATTCGACTGGGGCGGCACCCATATGCTGGGGCCGGTGATCTACAGCTATGGCTCGCCCTATCTGCGCGAGCGCTTCCTGCCGATGATCCGCGAGGGGCAGACGATGTGGGCGCAGGGCTTTTCCGAGCCGGGCTCCGGGTCGGACCTCGCCTCGCTGCGCACCTCGGCCGAGCTGGTGGGCGACAAATATGTCGTCAACGGCCAGAAGATCTGGACCAGCGGCGCGGCGCATGCCGACTGGGGTTTCTTCCTCGTCCGCACCGACAAGACGGTGAAGCCGCAGCGCGGCATCTCCTTCCTGATCATCAGGATGGACACGCCCGGCGTCACCGTGCGCCAGATTCCGCAGATCAACGGCGAGGCCCATTTGTGCGAGGTGTTCCTCGACAATGTCGAGGTGCCCGCCGACCAGCTGATCGGCGAGCCGGGCATGGGCTGGACCTACGCCAAGTTCCTGCTGGAGCATGAGCGCACGACGTCGAGCTTCATCTACTGGAGCAAGCGGGAGCTGGCGCGCGCCAAGGATATCGCGCGGGGCGAGCGGCGCAACGGCCGCCCGCTGAGCGCCGATCCGGCGATCCGCGCGCGCTTCGCCCGGCTGGAGGCGGACCTGCTGGCGCTCGAATGGTCGGTGCTGCGCGTGCTCGCGCATGAGGAGTTGGAAACGCCGGAGGCCGCCGCCGCATCGGTGCTGAAGATCAGGGGATCGGAATTGCAGCAGGAGGTGACGATGTTGCAGGTCGACCTGCTTGGCCTCAAGGGCGCGCGCTATTTCGACGTCGCCCCGACGCCGCCGCCCGCGCCGGACGAGGCGTGGCCCGATTATGTCCCCGGCCGCACCACCGTCGCGCTGATCACGCGCGCGGCGACCATCTACGGCGGCACCAAGCAGGTGCAGAAGAATATTCTCGCCAGGCTCGCCTTCGGGCTTTGAAACGGAGCTGAACTTTCATGGATTTCGCAAAATCCGATATTCAGACGATGCTGCTCGACAGCGCGGAACGCTTGCTGTCGGATATGTCCGGCGTCGAATATTGGCGGGAGCAGCGGCACCGGCCCTTCGGCTTCGATGAAGCGCGCTGGGCGCAATTCGCCGAGCTGGGCTGGCTGGCGTTGCCCGTTCCGGAGGAAGTGGGCGGCCTGGGCGGCACGATCGAGGATGTGGCGCTGCTCAACATCGTGCTGGGCAAGGCGCTGGCGACCGAGCCCTATGCCAGCAGCGTGGTGCTGGCCGCCCATATATTGGGGCAGGCCGACGACCGGGCGGCGGCGGACGAGGCGCTGGGCGGGATCGCGGACGGATCGCTGCGGATCGCGCTGGCGCATCAGGAAGACGGCGCCGATCCGCTGGCGCTGGAGGTCGGCGCGACGCATGCGCGCCCGGCGGGCGACGGCTTCATCCTCGACGGGGCGAAGCTGCTCGCGCTCGATGCGCCGGGCGCGGCGCGGCTGATCGTCTCCGCCCGGATCGAGGGCGAGGAGGGGCTGGGCCTGTTCCTCGTTCCGGTCGAGGCGGAAGGCGTGGCGCTGGAAGCCTATCCGCTGATCGACGGCACCCGCGCCGCCGATATCCGGCTGAAGCATGTCCGCCTGCCCGCCTCGGCGCTGCTGGCGCGGGGGCCTCGCGGCGCGCAACTGCTGGGCGAGGCGATCGACCGGGCGTCGATCGCGCTGATGGCGCAGGCGGTGGGCGCGATGGAGGCGGCGAACCGGATCTGCGGCACCTATGTGCAGGAGCGCAAGCAGTTCGGCGCGGCGATCGGTTCCTTCCAGGCGATCCAGCATATATTGGCGGATATGTTCGTCGCCGCCCATCAAGCGCGCTCGATGCTCTATCATGCGCTGGCCAATGCCGACCGGCCGGAGGCCGAGCGCGCCGCCGCTCTTTCCGCCGCGCGTCTGGTGATCGGCGAGGCGGGGCAGCTGGTGTCGCGCAACGGCATTCAGGTGCATGGCGGCTACGGCCTGACCGACGAATATGCGATCAGCCATTATTTCCGCCGCCTGCTGACGCTGGAAAAGCAATATGGCGACCTGACCCTGCATGTCGGGCGGCTGGGCGACCATATCTTTGCCTGAAACCGGGGCGGAACGGGCCTCAATGATCGTCTATATGATATGAAACCGCCAGAATTGATGCGAAATTGACGCGGGGGTGCCCGCCCATATGACTTGGAGGACAAAGCATATGGGAGAGGGTTCATGCGCAGCCGATCCGCCGGAATAGCGTTCGACCAAGACAGGCCCCCGGCCGTCAGCGCCGAGGCGCTGATGAACAGCGCGCAGATGATCGCCGGTCATTTCGATCCGGTCGAAAGCGGGCTTGCAGGGCGGGTGCGCCGCTTCGTCGGCTGGCTGAACGAGCAGCCGCCGATGGAGGAGGCGCGGCGGCACGCGATCGAGCTGCAACTGCGCAAGCTGCTGGCGACGCGCCTGCGCCTCGCCGCCGACCGCAAGCGCCTGCCCGCCATCGTGGAGGAGAGGATCGAGCGGCCGATCTTCGTCGTCGGTTTCGCCCGCACCGGCACCACGCTCATCCACTCGCTGCTGGCCGAGGACCCGGCGGCCCGCGCGCCGCTCTGGTGGCACAGCCACTCCCCCAGCCCGCCGCCGGGCGAGGTGCCGGTGACCGCCGAGCGGATCGAGCAGACGGGCAGGGATCTGGACGAGATGCTGCGCATCGCACCCGGCCTGCTGACGCTGCATCCCTATTGGGACAAGCGCGGCCTTTGCCCGATCGAGGATGAGGAGATATTCACCCTCGATTTCCACAACGCCTATCCCTCGCTGCTCTATCATGTGCCCGCGCTGGCGATGCTGCTGGATGCCGACAACATCGCGGAGGCCTATGCCTTTCACCGCCAGTTCCTGCAACATCTGCAATGGAACCAGCCCGCCGCGCACTGGGTGGTGAAGGGCACCTACAGCCAGTTCGCGCTCGACGCGCTGTTCGAAGCCTATCCCGACGCGCTGTGCATCTGGCCGCATCGCGACCCGGTGGAGGTGCACCCGTCGACGCTGGCGATCACCGCGGTGCTCTATGGCGGCATCACCAACTGGCAGATGGATTTCCGCGCGCTCGGCCCGGCCTTCGTGCGCAGCATCGCCGATTCGGTGGCGCAGGCGATGGCCAATCCGCTGGTCGACGATCCCCGCATCGTGCATGTCGATTTCCGCGACCTGACCCGCGATCCCGTCGCCGTCATCCGCCGTGCCTACGGCCATTGGGGCATGGAGGTTTCCCCGGCGTTCGAGGAGCGGATGCGCGGCTGGCTCGCCGACCCGGCCAACGCCTCCAACCGCTACGGCCGCTACGATTATGCGATGGAGCCGTTCGGCCTGACGCGCGAGATGATCGAGACGGCGTTCGAAGGCTATAGCCGCCGGTTCCGGCTCGGCCGTTTCGCCTGACAGCTGCGCAAGAAGGAGGCGGATCATGACCAATCCCATCGCCAACGACGACCAGTTCCGGGCCGAGGAGGAGGTCCGCGCGATGTGGGACACCGCCGAGGCGCGCGCCGCCCGCGCCCATTGCGCGCAGCTCTGGCGCGTCGGCCATGGCGTCGACGTGCCCCCGCAGATGGAGCCGCATTTCGATGCGGCGATGGACGGGTGGATCGCCAATTATCTGTTCAAGGCGGCGGTTGCGGACCCCTTCCGCCCCCGCTTCGTGCGCAACTTCATGCCCGCCTATCGCTGGCGCGGGGCGGACGTGCCCGACGCGCGCATGGGGGCGGACAATCCCGACAATTGCTATCGCCTCGCAGGCATCCGCCATGGCAGCCGCTATCGCGTGACCGGGCGGCTGCCGGAGGCCGCGCCCGCGCATGTCTCGTTCACGCTGGTCGAGAATTGGGGCACGTCGATGACGGCGCAGACGCTGGAGCTGCCCGGCATCGCGGTGGACGAGGAAGGCGGCTTCGTCATCACCATCGACGACACGCCCGCCGACGACCGCCCCAATCACATGACCACCAATCCGCGCGTGAAGTTCCTCTTCGTGCGCGACAGCATGATGGACTGGGCGCGGGAAACGCCGCTCTTCCTGTCGATCGAGCGGCTGGACGGCGACGGCGCGGCGGCGCTGGATCTTGAGCAGCGGCTGGCCGAGGCGATGCGCCGCGCGCGGGAGGAGGTGCCGCTCTATTACTGGTTCTTCCGCCTGTCCATGGGCCATGCCGTCAACAGCATGGCGCCGCCGATGAAGGTCGGCGGCGTCGGCGGGCTGGTGACGCAGGCGAGCGGCATCGGGCGGCTTCATCTGGAGGACGACCAGGCGGCGGTCTTTCGCTTCGCGCGGGCGGGTGCGGCCTATTGCAGCCTGCAACTGGCGATGTGGTGGTACCGCTCCATCGACGCGCACGAGATCCAGTCCGGCCTCAGCTTCGCGCAGGCGGCGGTGGAGCAAGGCGACCGCGTGACGATGGTGGTTTCCGCGCAGGACCCCGGCGTCGCCAACTGGGTGCAGACCGGCGGCTTTCGCGACCTGCTGCCGATGATCCGCTGGCAGGGGCTGCCGGAGAACGGGCCGGGCCCCGCCCATGAAATGACGATCGTGCCGCTTGCCGATATCGACCGCATCCTGCCCGCCACGGTCCCGCGCCTGACCCCGGACGAGCGCGCGGCCCAGATCGAGGCGCGCCGCGCGGCCTGGCGGCGGCGGGTGACGGAATGAGCGAGGCTCTTCCGCTGCCGTTGACGCCGGAGGAGATCACCGCGCCCTGGCTGACGCATGCCTTGCAACAGACCCTGCCCGGCGTGTCGGTGACGCGCGCCGAGATTACCGACGTGATGCTCGGCACCTCGACGAAAATCCGGGTGCGGCTCTCGGCCGAGGGGCCGGGCGCGGAGCGGCTGGGCGGGACGGTGATCGTCAAGGGCGGCTTCGAGGAGCACAGCCCGTCCATGGCCGCCATGTATGCGAACGAGGCGCGGTTCTATGCCGATATCCAGCCGCTCATTCCCATGCCCTCGCCGCGCTGCCATTTCGCGGCGGCCGATCCTTCCTCCCATCAGGCGATCGTCATCATGGAGGACCTGCGGCGGCCCGGCGTCATTTTCTGCGACGCGCTGAAGCCGCAAAGCTATGCGCAGATCGCCCGTCGCGTGGAGGTGATGGCGGCCTATCATGCGGCGACGTGGGAATCCCCGCATTTCGCGCCGGGCGGACGCTGGGCCGACATAGCGAGCCGCTTCGACGGCTGGGGGCTGGACTATATGCGCCGCTATCTGGTGGCGGACGTGTGGGATCACTACATGGCGCAGCCGCGCGGGGCGGCGGTTTCGGTCCGCCTGCACGACCGCGAATGGATGGAGCGCGCGCTGATGCGGATCGGCGACATCCAGAGCCGCCAGCCCAAATGCCTGATCCATGGCGACACCCATCTGGGCAATCTCTACATAGCGGAGGACGGCACGCCGGGCTTCTTCGACGCGCAGGTCGCCCGCACCGCTTGGCATCACGAACTGTCCTATCATATCGTCGGCGCCGCCGATCTGGCCGACCGGGCGGGGTGGGAGCGCGATCTGCTCGCCCTCTATCTCAAGGCGCTGGAGCGCGAGGGCGGGCCGCGCCTCGACCCGGAGGCGGCGTGGCTCGACTATCGCCGCTCGATCCTCTGGGGACTGTTCATCTTCCTGACCAACGAGGTGCGGTTCCAGACCGAGGCGGTCAACACCGCCTATGCCGCGCGCTTTTCGCAGGCGGCGCTGGACCATGACCTGCGCGGGCTGCTGCCCTGATCGTCAGGTTAGGACGCCGACCGGCCCGCGTCGATCAGATAGCTGCCGCCGGTGATATGCGGCGCCTCGTCGGAGGCGAGGAAGGCGACCAGCGCGGCGACCTCCTCCGGCTCGACCAGCGCGCCCTGCGGCGCGCGGGCCACCAGCATGTCGATGACCTCCTGCGAGCTGCCCGCGAGTATATCGGTATTGGTCGTGCCGGGGCAGACCGCGTTCACCCGGATATTGTCCTTCGCATAATCGACCGCCGCCGCGCGCGTCATCATTAGCGCCGCGCCCTTGGAGGTGATATAGGGGCTGGAAAGTGCGGTCGCCCGATAGCTGCCGATCGACGCCATGTTGACGATCGACCCGCCGCCCTGCCGCAGCATGTGCGGAATGACCGCGCGCTGCATCAGGAACAGGCCGCGCACGTTTACCGCCATCACCCGGTCCCAGTCCTCCGGCGTCTGCTCGTGCAGGCGCACGCGCTGGCGGTTGCCGATCCCCGCATTGTTGACCAGCACATGGATCGCCCCGAACCGGGCGACCGCCTCGTCCACCATCTGCCCGACCGCCTCGGCATCGGCGACGTCGCAGGGCAGGGCGACCATCGCGCCTTCGCCCTCCGCGACTGCCCGCGCCAGCCTGTCGGCATCGCGGTCCACGCCGAGGACGGTCGCGCCTTCCGCCGCCAGCCGGTGCATGCACGCCTTGCCGATCCCCGCCGCAGCGCCGGTGACGATCGCGATCCTGTCTTTGAAGCGGGGTGTCATATCAGCGTTTCCTTGCCGTTTTCGGCCAGGAAGCGGTCGATCCCGGCATTCAGCCGCCCGACCAGCGCGCGGTCCGACAGTTCCACGAAATAGCCGAGCGCATCCACCGTATCGAGGTGGATGACGGCGGCGTCGCCATTGGGCAGCGTCGCGCCCCAGCTTTCGAACACGCAGTCGGCGCCCTCCGGCCGCCAGGACAGATCATCCACCGCGTAGCCGAGGTGGAAAATCCCCTCGCCGCGCGTTTCCAGCCATTCCTTCGCATTGCCTTCGCCCACGACCGGTTCGATCATCTCCAGATAGACCGGCCCCCATTTGGTGAAGGCGTTGCGGTTGGCGAAGCGCCCGCGCCAGTCGCGATAGCGGCCCTCATAATCGGTATCGAGCCGCCAGAACGGGCCGAGGCCCAGCAGGCGGCGATAATTTTCCATGCCCTCGTCGATATCGCGCACGACGATGCCGATCTGGTAGAAATCGCCCGGAATCCGCATGGCCTCTTCCTCGTCCCTCCCGGTCCTCAGCCCGCCGCCCGATCCTTCACTCGTTCGCGCAGCAGGAATTTCTGCACCTTGCCCAACGGCGTGCGGGGAAAGTCGTCGACGAGGAACAAATGCCTCGGCACCTTGTAGTTCGCCATCCGATCGCGGCACCAGCCCGTCAGCTCGGCGAGGGTCAGGGCGGCGCCGGGCTTCAGGATCGCGCAGGCCGCGCAAACCTCGCCCATCCGCTCGTCCGGCCAACCGATGATGCAGATATCGGCGATCGCGGGATGCTGGCGCAGGATCGTCTCGACTTCGGCGGGATAGGCGTTGAAGCCGCCGACGATCACCACATCCTTCAGCCGGTCGAGGATGCGCAGCGTGCCGTCCTCGCCGATGCAGCCGACATCGCCGGTGTGCAGCCAGCCGTCGGCATCGATGGTCGCGGCGGTCTGTTCGGGGTCCTCGAAATAGCCCTGCATCACATTGGGGCCGCGCACCAGCAGCTCGCCGCTTTCGCCCTGCGGCACGGCGCGGCCTTCGGCATCGACGATCTTCAGCTCCACCCCCGGCAGCGGCATGCCGACGGTGCGGGCGATGGTTTCGAAGCTGGCGTCGGGATAGTTGACCGTGACCAGCGCGGTGCTCTCGGTCTGGCCGAAGCTGGTGAGGAAGATGTCGAAGCCGAATATCTCCCGCCCCGCGCGGATCACCTCGATCGGCACATTGGCCGCGCCGGTGTGGCCGACGCGCAGCGAGGACAGGTCGAAATCGCCGAAGCGGGGATGCTCCATCAGCGAGAGGAAAAGGGTGGGCGGCCCCATCAGCACGCTGATCTTCTCGCGCTCGATCAGCGTCAGCACCGCCTCGGCGTCGAAGGTGGCGAGGGGGTAGACGGTGATCCCCGCGATCAGCGCCGACACCCAGCCCGACCGGTAGCCGAAGCTGTGGAAGAAGGGGTTGATGATGACCATGCGGTCCCCGGCGCGCAGGTCGTTGGAACGGTTCCACAGCGCGGGCATCCACATCGCCTGCCCGTGGTTGTGCATCGCCCCCTTGGGCTGGCCGGTGGTGCCGCTGGTGAAGAGGATGTCGGCGATGGTGTCCGGCCGGACGGCGGCGATGCGCGCGGCGAGCGTGGCCTCGTCGGCCAGCTCCGTCTCGAACGCGGCCAGACCGGGCCCGTCGAGGCGGACGATGCGGCGCAGCGCGGGCAGGCCGGCGACCGGGCGGCCATTCTCGCCCGCACCGCCATTGGCGTCGCGCAGCATCGCGGCATAATCATTGCCGAGGAACGCGCCGACGGTGAAGAGCAGGCAGGCCCGCGTCTTGCCGAGCACATAGCCCGCCTCGCCGCCCTTGAAGCGGGTGTTGATCGGCACCATGATCGCGCCGATGCCCTCGATCGCGCTGGCGGCGACGATCCATTCCGGGCTGTTGGGCGCCCAGATGGCGACGCGGTCGCCATGCTCCACCCCCTGCGCGATGAGCGCGCGGCCGAGGCGCGCGACCCGATCGCGAAAACCCGCGAAGCTGGTGATGCCGCCGTCCTCGCCGACGATGAACGGCGTCTCCCCATAGCGATCGGCGACATGGGCGATCAGCTGCGGGAGCGTATGGTCCAGCGTGATGTCCAGGCCGGAAAAATGCGGGCTGCCCCGATCGTCCATCGTCGTCATCCGATCAGAGCAGGCCGCGCTCTTCCGAGGTTTCGAGGCCATCGGGCGAAATGCCCGCCTCGCGCATCGCCTCGATCACAGCGGTCTGCGCCGATGCGATGCAGGGGAAGCCGACATAGGGCGTCAGCTGCACCAATATGCCTTCCAGCTCCTTCACCGTCAGCCCGTTGGCGATGCCGATCTTCACATGGTTCTTCAACTCCAGCGCCTGGCGCGAGGCGATCAGCGCGGAGATGATGGCGATGCTCTTTTCCTTGCGGCCGATGCCCGGATGCTGCCACGCGTCGTGAAAGGCCCAGCCCGCCGCCATGCGGGTGATGTCGGACGAAAAGCCGTCCGCCTGTGCGGAGGCGCGGAAGGCGTCGCCGAATTTCTCTCCCATGACGCCGGTGATGAAGGCAATGCCGGATTCCTGCTTGTCGTCCAGTTCGGCCATGTTCGCTGTCCTCCTGCTTGCGGTTTCAGCCGGGGTAGGTGGGATGGCGAGCGAGCGTCAACCGCCGAGTGCGGCGCGGCCCATCCATCGGCCATCTGATGGGATCTCATCGCCCATATGATGGCGGCCGGGTGGGCCGCCGCCGCGTCATTCCAGCCCGGCGGAGGCGTTGCGCCCGGCATCGACCACCGAGGCCAGCAGGCGTTCATAATTGGCCCGCATCCGGTCGAGCGGCGCGGCCAGCATCATCGCGCCCAGAATATATCCGTCGGATTGCAGCACCGGCACGGCCAGCGCGGCGGTGTCGCTCAGCATCTCGCCGAAGCTGGCGCAATAGCCCGCCTGGCGTATCTCCTCCAGATGGGCCCGGATCGAGCCGAGATCGGTGCGGGTCTTGCTGGTCAGCTGCTTCAGATTGGCGCGGTCGAGATAGCTCTCCAGCCGCTCGGGCGGCGCATAGGCGAGCAGCACGCGTCCGGCGGCACTGGCATAGAGCGGCGCGCGGATGCCGGCGCGCATCGCATAATGCACCGGCTGGGTGCTGTTGACGGCCTCGGTGTAGATCGCCTGCCCGATTTCCCAGTCGGCGATGGCGAAGCCGACCGACTCGCGGGTTTCGCGCGCCAGCGCCTTCACCTGCAACCGCACCATGTCCGGCGCGGACCAGTTGGCGACGATCTTGCTGGCGAAATGATAGGATTTGGAGCCGAGCCGGTATCTGCCGTCCTCATGGATCAGGAAATGCCGCTCGCACAGGCCGCGCAACGTGCTGAGAAAGGTGCTCTTGGGCACCGATAGCGCGTTGCTCAGTTCCGCGAGGGTGAGGCCCTCCGGCTTGCCCGCCAGCAGCAGCAGCAGATCGAGAACCCGCGTGACCGCCCTTGGGCCGCTGACCCGTGGTTCGTCCTTGCCGTTCGCGTTCATCCTGCCCCCATTTTCGCTTTATCGGTGGCACCATCATAATCGTTCGGAATTTCGAACGCAATTCGAAAAACCGTTGCCCATTGCCGATGGGGCGTATATGATGGCTGCAAAGAAGGGCCGAAGTGAGTCCGAGAGAGGAAGAGGAGATCCCATGGTAACCAGCGCTTCCCGAACCATTAAGTCCGCGCACCGCGTGCTGGAGATACTGGAATATTTCGACCAGGACCGCCGCCATGCCACCGTCATGGACATGTCCCGCACCCTCAAATATCCGCAGTCGAGCACGTCCGAGCTGCTGCGCTGCCTGACCCGCCTCGGCTATCTGCATTATAACCGCTTTCGCCGCACCTACAGCCCGACCGCGCGCGTCGCGCTGCTGGGCGCCTGGGTGAAGCCGTCGCTGTTCCGGGGCGGCCCCGTGCTGTCGGCCATCGACGAGATCGCGGAGGAAACCAACGAGACCGTCCTGCTGTCCACCAACGCCAATTATGTGGTCCAGCACCTGCATGTGCTGCACGGCAATGCGGAAGGCGCGATCGACGCGCATGGCGGCGACACCCGCCCGGTGCTGCACAGCCCGCAGGGGCGGCTGCTGCTGTCGAGCTATCGCAACGAGCATATCCGCTCCGCCGTCCATCGCCTGAACGCGGACGAGCCCGATCCGGCGCGCCATGTGAAGATTTCCGACGTGGTCAGCGAGTTGAGCGCGCTGCGCGAAAAGGGCTGGATCATCGCGCAGGAAGAGGACGGCACCGGCTGCGTCGCGGTTCTCCTGCCGCATCGCCGCCATATGGACCGGCTCGCGATCAGCATTCAGGCCCGGTCGGAGGTGATAGAAGAGCGGGGCGAGGAAATGCTGGCCCTGCTGCTGCGCCAGCGCGACCGGCTGGGGTCGCTGTGCCTGGAGGAAGACGGCACGGAGGAGATGAACAATGTCGTCCGCCTGCCCGACCCGCCGAAGATCGTCAGCTATCGCCGCCATTTCGCCTGATTGATGGGCGGGGTTCGCGGCCTCCTCCCCGCAGCGGGAGGGGTGCGGCTGGCGGCGCTGCCGGACCCCGGCGTGCCGATTGGCGCGCAGGTCCGGGTGCGGATGCTGCGCGCGCCGGTCAATCCTGCCGACCTGTTGTCGCTTGAAGGGCGCTATGCCTTTCCCGTCGACGCTTGCGCGCCGCTGGGCGCGGAAGGGGTAGGCGCGGTCGAGGCGGTCGGGCCGCGCGTCCGCGACCTGAAGCCGGGCGCCCTCGTCCTGCCGCTCGATCGCGGCAACTGGTGCACCCATCGTCTCGTCGAGCGGTCCGCGCTGATCGCCGTGCCGCCGGGAATGGAACCCGCCACGGCGGCGATGATGCGCATCAACCCCGCCACGGCGCAACTGCTGCTCAATGCGTCCGGTGCGAGCCGGGGCGAGGTGTTGCTCCAGAACGCCGCCGGTTCGGCCGTCGCCCGCTGGGTGCGGCTGCTCGCGGAGCGGCGCGGCGTCGAGCTGATCGACATCGTCCGCCGTCCCGACCCCGCCCTGCCGCGGGCGCTGGTGGATGGGCCGGAGCTGCCCTCCGCCGTTGCGGCGCTGGCCAGGGATCGTCCCGTCCGCGCCGCGCTCGATTGCGTGGCGGGCGGCGCGACCGCCCGACTCGCCGCCTGCCTCGCCGCCGAAGGGCGCGTCATCGTCTTCGGCCATCTTTCCGGCGAGCCGATCGCCATCGCTTCTCAGGCGCTGACCGGCAGGCAGATCACCCTCCGGGGCTTCAGCCTGCGCCCGGCCGAAGCGGCGTTGGGGCAGGAGGGCGTCCATCGCCTGTTCGACGGGATATGGCGGCTTGCGGAAGAGGGCCTGCCGCCGTTGCCGGTCGGCCCGGTGCTGCCCATGACGGAGGCCGCCCACGCCCTCGCGCTTGCCCGGCAAGGAGCGGGCGGCCGCGTGCAGTTCGATCTTTCGGCCGAGTGATATCGGGCATGTGAAGCCTGCGCGCGCCCTCGTTGACAGACGGGGGCAAATCGATGCTGGAAGGACGCGGTCCGAAGAGGCCCAAAGAGGAATTGTGACGATGAAACTGGATTTTACGCCTGAGGAAACGGCCTTTCGCGACGAGGTGCGGGCCTTTCTGAAGGAGGCGCTGCCCGGCGACCTGCGCCGCAAGATGATCGACCGCGAGCATCTGGGCAAGGAGGATATCGTCCGCTGGCAGCGCATATTGAACGCGCGCGGCTGGGCGGTGACGCACTGGCCGGTGGAATATGGCGGCCAGGCATGGACGCCCGCGCAGCGCTATATCTTTCAGGAGGAGATGGCGCTGGCCCATGCGCCGGAAGGCTCGCCGTTCAACGTCAACATGATCGGCCCGGTGCTGTGCAAATTCGGCACGCCCGCGCAGAAGGAGAAATTCCTCGCCGCCACCGCCAATATCGACATCTGGTGGTGCCAGGGCTTTTCGGAGCCGGGCGCCGGGTCCGACCTCGCGAGCCTCAAGACCACCGCCGTGCGCGTCAAGGATTCCGGGGGCGACCATTATGTCCTCAACGGCCAGAAGATATGGACGACGCAGGCCCAGCATGCGGACTGGATGTTCGGCCTGTTCCGCACCGACAGTTCGGGCCGGAAGCAGCAGGGCATCACCTTCCTGCTGCTCGACATGAAGACGCCGGGCATCACCGTGCGCCCGATCGAGACGATCGACGGCGGGCATGACGCCAATGAGGTGTTTTTCGACGATGTGCGGGTGCCGGTCGACAATGTCGTTGGTGAAGAGGGCAAGGGCTGGGACGTCGCCAAGCATCTGCTGGGCAGCGAGCGCAGCGGCATCGCCCGCATCGGCCTGTCGAAGGAGCGGCTGTCGCAATTGCGCGCGCTGGAACGGCGGCTGACCGATGACGGCACGCTGACGCCGGCGGAGCAGGCGCGGCTTGCCCACAAGCTGGCCGAGGTGGAGGTCGAGCTGCGCGCGCTGGAGCTGACGCAGCTGCGCGTCGTGGCGGCCGATGCCCATGGCGGGGGCGCCAATGCGGCGGCCTCCATCCTTAAGGTCAAGGGCACGGAGATGCAGCAGCGCATGACCGAGCTGGTGCTGGAGCTGGCGGGGCCAGCGGGCCTCGCCACGGCTCCGCACGATCCTGCGGGTGGCGACGATGCCGAGGACGGCTGGGTGGCGGCGGCCGCGCCTTTCTATTTCACGATGCGCAAGGTGTCGATCTTCGGCGGATCCAACGAGATCCAGAAGAACATCATTGCCAAAACGCTGCTGGGATTGTGACGGGGATTTGACGCGCCATGGATTTTGAACTGAACGACGAACAGAAGATGCTTCAGGAAATGGCGACGCGTTTCGTGAGCGAAACCTACGGCTTTTCCCAGCGCGAGCATGCGCTGAAAAGTGATGCGGGCTGGAGCCGGGAAGCCTGGGCGGGCCTTGCCGAAATGGGCCTGCTCGGCCTGCCCTTTGCCGAGGAGGACGGCGGCTTCGGCGGGGGTGGCGTCGAGATGATGATCGTGATGGAGGCGATAGGCCGTGGCCTGATGGTGGAGCCCTATTTCGCGACGGTGGTGCTGGCGGGCGCGGTGCTGCGCCATGGCGCTTCGGCGGACCAGCGCGCGGCGATCGTGCCGGGCATCGTCGCGGGCGAGACGATCGTGACGCTCGCCCATCATGAGGCGGGGATGCCGCGCCATGCGACGGCGGCGCGGACCCGCGCCATGCGTGATGGCGAGGGCTGGATTCTCGACGGCGGCAAGATCGGCGTCCTCCACGGCGCGGGTGCGGACAGGCTGATCGTCAGCGCGCAGGGCGAGGAGGGGCTGTCGCTGTTCCTGGTGGACGCGGACGCGCCGGGCCTGCGCGTGGAGGGCGCGCGCGGCTATGACGGCGTTCCGGTGGCGTCGGTGCATCTTTCCGGCGTGCGGGTCGGCGCCGATGCGCTGATCGGCGCGGCGGGGCAGGGCGAGGCGATATTGACGCGGGCGTTCGAGGAGGCGACGGCGGGCCTCGTCGCCGAGGCGGTCGGCGCCATGTCCGAAACCTTCGATCTGACCGTGGACTATCTCAAGACGCGGCAGCAATTCGGCGTGACGATCGGCAGCTTTCAGGCGTTGCAGCATCGCGCGGTCGACATGCTGATGGAGCTGGAGCTGTCGCGCAGCATGGCGATCCTCGCCGCGCTGTCGCTGGACAGCGACGCGGACCAGCGCAGCCGCAACATCGCGGCGGCCAAGGCGCAGATCGGCAAATCGGGCCGGCTGATCGGGCAGGCGGCGGTGCAGCTGCACGGCGCCATCGGCATCACCGCCGAATATAAGGTCGGCCACGCCTTCAAGCGCCTGACCGCCATCGACGCACTGCTCGGCGACCGCGACCATCATCTCGCGGCGCTGGCGGAAAAGGGCGGGGTCTATCGGGCGGCGGCGTGATGGTGTTTCGGTCAGAGGCCAGACAAAACAACAAGCGTTTGCCCTGAGCCTGTCTTAAGAAGTACAGGGCTTCGACAGGCTCAGCCCGAACAGTTGGGAGAGTTTCCGCTTTTCCTCCAACGCCCCCCTTTCTCCGTCATGCCAGCGCAGGCTGGCATCTCAGGCGACGGCGCGCAACGGGGCCACAGACCCCAGCCTGCGCTGGGGTGACGAAATTGGCAGGGATGTTCGCTCCCCACCATGGCTGCTGCGCCGCTGGCCAAACCAGCAGCGCAGCCCCTTTTCCGTCCGCGGCCTGTCAGCCCTCGGCCGCCTTGCGCAGCATCACCGCGCGGTCGCCGTCGCGCACCACCACCAGGCGCATGCCGGGTGTGGTATAGTCGGCGAAATCCTCGAACTTTTCCCGCACGCCGGGGTGCAGCACGCGGATGAAGGTGTCGGCGTCGACCGTGAAGGTGCGCTCGCCCAGCCCCTCGGCATCGACCGTCACCGAATGGGGCGTCACCGCCTTCACCGTCGCCGCGATGGCGCTGGGGTTGGCCGCCGACTGGACGCGGGAATCGAAGGTGATGCGCAGCCGGTCGGACGTGTTGGGCATGCCGCAATGCGGCGTATAGGGGTGCACGATCAGCACGTCGCCGGGATGATAATCGGTCGTCGCCCATGCGTCGTCCGGCACCGCGTCGCGCGGGAAGGGGTAGGGCGAGGGCTTGCCGACATTGTGGAAATAGCCGCGCTTGTTCTGCCCCACCGCCAGCGCCAGCCCGCCCATGTCGCGGGTGCACGGGGTCAGCGGCACCCAGACCGGCTTGTAGTCCTGAATGCCGGGGCTGTAGAAGCCGTCCTGGTGCACGACCGTGATCGGGCCATTGGGCGGATAGGTGCGATATTGCACGATGGGCACGGCGCGGGCGGGCTCGCCCAGCACCTTTTCCAACACCGCGAGATTGGCCGGATGCTCCAGCAGCTTGCGGGCGATGCCCGCATAAAGCTCGCTTTCTTCCATATTGCCGGGCAGCGGCGTGCCCGTCCACTTGCCGTCGCGGTCGCCCGGCTCGGTCATGCCGAGCCTGGCGGCGACCGCCAGCATCTCGTCCCGCGCCCGCTCCACCGAGCCGGGGTCGAACACGGCGCGCAGCAGGATATAGCCGTTTTCATGATAGAAGCGTTCCAGCGCATCATGATCGTCGAGCAGGTGGTTGCAGCTCTGCAATTCGCGCGACGCGGTGATGTCGCTGACGCTGAGATCCTCCGCATCGGGGCGGTTGATTACGTCGGTGGTCATCCTCGTTCCTCTCTTCAGATCTTATGGGTGCATCACACACCAAAAGGGGGGAACAGGCAGGGATGATTTTCATCAACAAACGGATGAAATCAATCATCCCGTTCCGGGCCGAGCAGCTTCAGCATCGCCAGCAGCCTGTCGTCCTGCCGGGCGGCGATGTCCTGCACGCTGCGCCCTTGCGCGGCCTCCTCCATCTGGCGGACGAGCAGCGCCTGCAATGCCTCGTCCTCCAGCGGGGGATCGGCCATGGTCGCCCAGCGCTGGATGATGCCGGGCGCGAATTTGGGCAGGAATTCGGCCAGCCCGCCCGCGCCGCCGGAGGTGTGGAAGGTGGTGAACTGCCCCTGTATCGCCCATTTGAGCGCGGGGCCGTGGCGGATAGCCTTGTCGATGTCGCCCACGCTCGCATAGCCTTCCGCGACGAGGCGCACCGCCTCGCGGAACATCGCGCTGGTCAGGCGGTTGGCGATATGGCCGAAGATCTCGCGGTTGAGGAGGATCGTCTCCTTGTGGAGCGAGGCGTAGAAGGCGCGCGCCGTTTCGATCGCGGCGGGGTCGGTCGCGTCGCCGCCGCCCACCTCCACCAGCGGGATCAGGTGCACCGGGTTGAACGGATGGCCGAGCACGAAGCGCCCGGCGGTGGCGAGCCCGGCTTGCAGCTCGCTGACCGGCAGGCTGGATGTGCTGCTGGCGACCAGCACGTCCGGTGGCGCGAGCCGGTCGAGATCGGCGAACAGCGCGCGCTTGAGGTCGGGCCGTTCGGGCGTGCTTTCCTGCACGAAATCCGCGCCCGCCACGGCCGCCGCCAGATCGCCGTGCACGGAAAGGCGCGGCGTCCAGTCGTCGTCCCGCCGCGCCAGCCCCAGTTCCGCCATCTGACCCCACGCGCCCGCGACATGGGCGCGGGTGCGTTCGCCCGCGTCGGGCAGGGGATCGTACAGGCGGACGGAGCGGCCGCTGCCCAGAAAGGCGGCGACCCAGCCCGCGCCGATCACCCCCGCGCCGATGGCGACGACGGTGGCGATGCGGCCTGCGTCCCGAAAGCCCGCCATGCCGGTCAATAGCCCTTGAAGACGGGCTTTTCCTTGTTCGCGAAGGCCGTGGTCGCGGCCTTGTAGTCATGCGTCATCATGGTCAGCGCCTCATAGGCGATCGACAGCTCGCCGGTCAGGTTGACCTGATCGCGAAGGCACTTGTTGACCGCGGCCTTGGACCAGCGCACCGCCCAGACCGGCTGACCGGCGATTTCGCGCGCGATCTTCATCGCCTCGTCCAGCACCTGCTCCCTGGGGAAGGCATAGTTGACGAGGCCGATCTCCTCGGCCTTCTTCCCGTCGAGCAGTTTGCCGCGCATCAGATATTCCTTGGCCTTCTGCGGGCCGACCAGCAGCGGCCACATCACCGAGCCGCCGTCGCCGGTGACGAGGCCGACGCGGACATGGGTGTCGCCCAGCCGCGCGTCCTCCGCGACGACGCTTATGTCGCAGAAGGCGGAGAGCGAGGTGCCGAGGCCGATCGCGTCGCCATTGACCGCCGCGATGATCGGCTGCGGCGTCATCAATATCTGGTCCCAGATGCGCAGTGTATTGAGCGGCACGCGCAGCGCGTATTTCAGGCCATATTCGGTCTGCGCGCGCTCGGCCATCATCTTGATGTCGCCGCCGGCCGAGAACGCCTTGCCCGCGCCGGTCAGCACGATCACCTTGATGCGCTCGTCCCGCGCGAGCTTGAGCCAGATATCCTCCAGCTGCCAGTGATTGTGCGGCCCCACCGCGTTCATCCTGTCGGGATCGTTCATCGTGACGAGGGCAACGCCGTCCTCGCCGATATCGACCGTCAGGAAATCGAATTCGCTATAGTCGATTTCGCGCTGGAACTGGTTTTCGGTGTCGCTCATATATTTCTCCGAACTGAAATTCTGTAGTGCGGCGCCGCGCCGTCAGGCTCCGGCGCGGTCCTTTTGCCATTGCGCGAAAGTCTGACCCTTTTCGGCAAGTTCGACAAGCAGGGCGGCGGGCTGGAGCGAGGGGTCGCCCGGCGTTTCCGCCGCGAAGTCGCGCAGCCGCGCGACGATGTGGGCGAGGCCCGTTTCGTCGGCGTAGAACATCGGCCCGCCCAGATGGCGGGGCCAGCCATAGCCGTTGATCCACGTCAGATCGACGTCGGACGCGCGCAGGGCGATGCCTTCCTCCAATATCCGCGCGCCCTCGTTGATGAGGGGGAAGAGCAGCCGCTCGACCATTTCCGCCTCGCTTATCTCGCGCCGCGCAATGCCCAGCTTTTCCGACGTGGCGACGATCAGCGCCTCGGTTTCCGGGTCGCGGTGCGGGGTGCGGTCGCCCGGTTCGTAGCGATAATAGCCCGCGCCGGTCTTCTGGCCCAGCCGTCCGCTTTCGACGATGGCGTCGGCGATCGGGAAGGGCGTGCCGCGCCGCTTGCGGATCGAATAGCCGATGTCGAGGCCGGACATGTCGTTGGTCGTCAGCGGCCCCATCGGAAAGCCCATATTGGTCAGCGCGGCGTCCACCTGATGGGGCAGCGCGCCCTGCTGGAGCAGCCGTTCCGCCTGGGCGGAGCGCTTGGCCACCATGCGGTTGCCGATGAAGCCGTCGCAATTGCCGGACAGCACCGAAACCTTGCCGATCGCCTTGCCGACGGCCATCGCGGTGAGGATGGCGTCCGGGCCGGTGCGGGCGGCCTTCACCACCTCCAGCAGCTTCATCACATTGGCGGGGGAAAAGAAGTGCATGCCGACGAAGTCGCCCGGCCGTTCCAGCACTGACGCGATCTCGTCCACGTCGAGCGCGGAGGTGTTGGAGGCGAGCACGGTGCCCGGCTTCACCCGCTTTTCGAGGTCGGCGAAGATTTCCTTCTTCACCGCCATGTCCTCGAACACGGCCTCGATGACGATATCGGCATCGGCCGCCGCCGCGCGGTCGAGCGCGGGGGTGATCAGCGCGAGGCGCGCGTCCATCTGCTCCTGAGAGAGGGAGCCGCGCTTCACCGAGGTCGCATAATTGCCCCGGACCCGGTCCAGCCCGCGATCGAGCGCCTCCTGCGTCGCGTCGATCAGGGTGACGGGGATGCCCGCACCCGCAAAGCACATGGCGATCCCGCCGCCCATGGTGCCCGCGCCGACGATCGCGGCCCTGGCCACCGGGCGGGCTTTGGCGGTTTCGGGCAGGCCGGGAATCTTCGCGGCCTCCCGCTCGGCGAAGAAGAGGTGGCGCAGCGCGCGCGACTGGCTGCCTGCCATCAGTTCCCGATTGGCGACGGCATCGATGGCCAGCGCCTCGTCCAGCGGCAGAGTGAAGGAACGGCGCACCGACTCGACATTGGCGGCGGGGGCGAGCTGGCCCCTGGCGCGCGCGGTCAGCTTCTGCGCCAGCGCCTCGAACGCGGCCGGATCGGCGCGGGTGGCGGCGATCTTCTCCTCCCGGTCGCGCACCGGGACCACGGGCAGCTTCTCGTCGATGACCCGGCGGGCGAAGGCGGCGCCGGCCGCCGCCGCATCTCCTTCGCCGATGGCATCGATCATGCCCAGCTCCAGCGCCCTGGCCGCATCGACGGGCTTGCCCGACAACACGAATTCCAGCGCCTTTTCCGGCCCGATCAGGCGCGGCAGGCGCTGCGTGCCGCCGCCGCCCGCGAACAGGCCGAGATTGATTTCCGGCAGTCCCAGCTTCGCGGACGGCACCGCGACCCGGAAGGCGCAGCCGAGCGCGGTTTCCAGCCCGCCGCCAAGGGCCGTGCCGTGGATGGCGGCGATGACGGGCCTGGCCGATCCTTCCAGCGCGGCGATCACGTCCTGCAAGGTGGGGGACTGGCGCGGCTTGCCGAATTCGGTGATGTCCGCGCCCGCGAAGAAGGTGCGGCCCGCGCAGCAGAGCACGATCGCCTTGACCGCGGGGTCGGCGTTCAGCGCGGCCAGCGCCTCGACCAGCCCGGACCGCACGCCGATTCCCAGCGCGTTGACGGGCGGATTGTCGCTGATGATGAAGCCGATATCGCCCTGCGTGCGGGTCGAGATGCTGTCGTTAATCTGGGTCATGGCAAATATGGTTCAGCCCCGTTGGCATGCGTGACGCATGGAAATGAAATCTCCGGCCAAAAGCTATCCATGCGGCCTGTCTGTCAAGAAACGGGCGGGGATGCCCCCAGAGGTATCGCAGATGTGAAGGGTTGCAGCCTTCCCCTTCGCATCGGGGCGATCGCCGATTACCCCGGTATCACGATTATATGCGCGGCCGGGGGCCGCATAAGAGGAAATGCCAATGCAGTTCGACTTGAACGAAGAACAGGCGATGTTTCGTGATTCGGTGGCCGCCTTCGCCCAGCGCCATCTGGCGGCAGGCGCGCTGGAGCGGGCGCACAGCGACGATTATCCGTGGGATGTCGCCAAGCTGATGGCCGATCAGGGGCTGATCGGCATCACCGTGCCGGAGGAGAAGGGGGGCCTCGGCGGGTCGCTGATGGATGCGGTGATCGCGATCGAGACGGTGGCGTCGGTCTGCCCGCGCTCGGCGGATGTGGTGCAGGCCGGGAATTTCGGCGCGATCCGCACCTTCGCCCAGTTCGCCAGCGACGCGCAGAAGGAGCAGTATCTCGCCCCGTTGCTGCGCGGCGAAGGGCTGATCTCGGTGGCGATGACCGAACCCAATGCCGGGTCGGCGGTGACCGAGCTGACCACCACCGCCGTCGAGGACGGAGACGGCTATCGCGTCACCGGGCAGAAGATCTTCACCACCCACGGCACTCATGCGACGGTGTTCCTCGTCTATGTGCGCTACGGGCCGGGCACCGGCAATATCGGATCGGTGCTGATCGAGCGCGGGCAGGAGGGCTTCACCTTCGGCAAGCCGGTGCGCTTCCTGTCGGGCGAGGAATGGAACCCGCTGTTCTTCGACAATGTCTATGTGCCGAAGGACAAGGTGCTGCTCGGCCCCGGCGGGTTCAAGAAGCAGATGTCCGGCTTCAACGTGGAGCGCATCGGCAACACCGCGCGCAGCCTCGCGCTCGGCCGCTATGCGTTCGACGCGGCGGTGGAGCATGCGAAGACGCGCAAGCAGTTCGGCCGCCATCTGTGCGATTTTCAGGGCCTGCAATGGAAGTTCGCGGAGATGAAGCTGAAGCTCGACGCGGCGCAGCTGCTGCTCTATCGCGCGGCGACCAATGCCGATGCGGGCCTGCCTTCGCCGGAGGAAACCGCCATTGCCAAGGTGGCCTGCAACCGGGCGGGCTTCGACTGCGCCAATGAGGCGATGCAGATCATGGGCGGCGCGGGCTATAGCCAGGACAGCCTGGTGGAATATTGCCTGCGCCGCACGCGCGGCTGGATGATCGCGGGCGGGGCGATAGAAGTGTTGCTCAACCGCATCGCGGAGGGCGTGTTCGACATGCGCTTCCCGCAGGGCCCCGCCAGAAACGGATAAGACGGAACGGACCAGAGACTTGGTAGAGGACAGATTGGGAGAGGACAGGGCGATGAACGACATGAGCGATGTCAGGGCGGGACCGGGCGCCATCACGGCCGATCGCATACCCGTCGAATCCTATATTTCCCCCCATTATGTGCAGCTGGAGAAGGAACGTCTCTGGCCGCGCGTCTGGCAGATCGCCTGCCGGGAGGAGGAAATTCCCCAGCCCGGCGATTTCTACACCTATGATATCGCCGACGAGTCCATCTCGGTCGTGCGCAAGCAGGACGGTTCGGTCGCGGCCTATCACAATGTCTGCCCCCATCGCGGCCGCCGCCTGACCTCCGGGTGCGGGCGCATGGGCAAGTTCCATTGCAAATATCATGGCTGGCAATGGACTCTGGACGGCCGCCCGACCGAGATCGTCGACCGCCACGACTGGGGCGACTGCCTCACCGATGAGGCGGTGACGCTCCAGCCCGTCAAGGTCGGCCTGTGGGGCGGCTGGGTATTCATCAACATGGACCCCGGCAGCGAAAGCCTGGAGGAGTATCTGGGCGAGGCCAGGACGCTGCTCGATCCGTTCGAGATCGAGAAGATGCGCTATGTGTGGCGCAAGCGGATCATCATGCCCTGCAACTGGAAGACGGCGCAGGAAGCCTTCATGGAAGGCTATCATGTGCAGACGACCCACCGCCAGCTGCTCGCCTATCATGACGACGTGACCTACAGCCAGGCGTTCGGCAAGCATGCGATGTTCGGCTATGCGCCGACCGCGCTGTTCGGCCTGCCCAGCCCGCGCATCAGCGACCAGAGCGGCGATATCCGCAAGGGCCTCTACGAATTCAACCGCGAGATCTGGGATACGCTGAAGGCGACGGCGACGCAAGAAATGCTCGCCGCCGGGCGCAGGCTGATGGAATTGCCGGAAAGCGCGACCCCGTTCGAGGTGTTCGTCGCCTTCGCCCAGTTCCATCGCGAGGAAGCGGCGAAGAGCGGCCGCCCCTTCCCCGACATCACCGCCGAACAGCAGATGGCGGCGGGGACGGACTGGAACATCTTCCCCAATCTCGTCTTCCTGCACCAGCCGACCAATGTGCTGTTCTACCGCTCGCGCCCCTATGGCGACGATCCCGACAAGTGCATCTTCGAGGTGAACGTGCTGGAACGGTTCGCGCCGGGCGAGGAGCCGCAGGTGGAGGTCGAGGACGGCGGTGACGGCAGCAACGGCAAGTGGCGCGATCTCGACTGGGGCCTGATATTGGAGCAGGACTTCCAGAATATGGAGGAAGTGCAGAAGGGCATGAAGTCGCGCGCCTTCACCGTCGCCCGTCCGAACCCGGTGCAGGAGGTGGAGATCAGCAACTTCCATCGCGTCTATCACCATTTTGTCGGGGGGAATGCGTGAATGGATGAGGCGAAGTTTGACGAGGTCGCGGATTTCGTGATCGTCGGGTCGGGCGGCGGGTCCATGGCCGCCGCCCTCTATCTCGATTCCATCGGCAGGAAGCCGCTGATCCTTGAGAAGACCGACAAGTTCGGTGGATCGACCGCGATGTCCGGCGGCATCCTATGGGTGCCCAACAACCACCTGCTCGCCCGCGACGGCATAGCGGACAGCCATGAGGCGGGGCGCACCTATATGGATGCGACCATCGGCGACGACGCCGGCCCCGGCGCCACGCCGGAGCGCAAGGAAGCCTATCTGCGCAACGGCCCGGTGATGGTCAAATGGCTGGAAGAGCGGGGCATGAAATGGCTACGCACCGAAGGCTGGGCCGATTATTACGACGACCGCCCCGGCGGCTGCACGCGCAGCCGGTCGGTGGGCGCGCCCATGCTCGACGCGCGGGAAATGGGGCCGCTGTTCGACAAGCTGCGCCTCGGCCCGATGGTCATGCCGCTGCCGACCGACAAGGCCCGCGACATCACGCTCGCCACCCGCACGCCCAGGGGCATGTGGGAAGGGATCAAGCTGCTCTGGCGCATGCGGCAGGTGAAGAAACGGGGCAAGCCGATGCTGAGTTTCGGCGGGTCCCTGCAGGGGCGGATGCTGATGCTGGCCGACAAGGCGGGCATCGACATGCGGACCAATCATGGCATCGTCGACCTGATCGAGGAAGACGGCCGCATAGTCGGCGTCGTGTGCGAGCATGAAGGGCGGCAGTTGCGCATCGGCGCGCGCGACGGCGTGCTGATCAACGCGGGCGGCTTTTCCCGCAATGCGGAGATGCGGAAGAAATACGGGCCGCAGCCGAGCAATGTCGAATGGACCAACGCCAACCCCGGCGACACCGGGGAGATGATCCAGATCGCGGAGAAGCACGGCGCGGCGCTCGACCTCATGGACCAGGCATGGTGGGTGCCGGGCACCATCCCGCCGGAATTGAAGGGCGTTTATCCGTTCATGCACAATACGGATATTTCCAAGCCGCATTGCATCATCGTCAACCGGCAGGGGCGGCGCATCCTCAACGAGAGCGGCTCCTATATGGAAAACGGCCAGCGGCTCTATCAGAACGACGTGCCCGCCTATGTCATCCTCGATAGCCGCCACCGCAAGCGCTATGCCTGGGGCGTGCAGCCGCCGGGCAAGACGCCGAGGGAATGGTTCGACAGCGGCTTCCTGAAAACCGCCGGCACGATCGAGGAACTGGCGGTGAAGGCGGGGATCGACCCGGCGGGGCTGAAGGCCGAGGTGGAGAAGTTCAACGGCTATTGCGAGACGGGCAAGGACCTCGATTTCAACCGGGGCGGCCGGGGCTATGACAACTGGTTCGGGGATCCCACGCACAAGCCCAACCCCAATCTGGGCAAGATCGAGAAGCCGCCTTTCTATGCGATGGAGCTGATTCCGGGCGATGTCGGCACATCGGGCGGCATCGTCACCGACGAATATGCCCGCGCGCTGCGGCCGGACGGTTCGGTCATTCCCGGCCTCTACGCCACCGGCAACTCGACGGCGTCGGTGATGGGGCGCTGCTATCCGGCGGCGGGCGCGAGCATCGGCGCGTCGTTCATCTTCGCGTGGATCGCCGCGCATCACGCGACCGGCGGCGAAAGCTGACCTCAGGGCGAGGGCGCGGCGCCTTTCGACCGGGCGGCCTCGCGCCACTGGCTCGCGGTCATGCCGGTCTGCTGGCGGAACATCGCGCGGAACAGGCGGCTGTCCGAATAGCCGACCAGCTGCGCGATCCGGTCCACCGAACGGGCCGACTTTTCGAGCATGCGGATCGCCGCCTGCAGGCGCAGATGCTGGACATAGGCGCGCGGGGACATACCGAGCGCCTTCTGGAAGCGGCGGTTCAGCGTCGCCGGGCTGGTGGAGAACAGCGCCGCGAGCTGCGCGATATTCGCCTGCCGGGCGAAATTCTGCTCCAGCCACAATTGCGCCTGCGCCACCAGCGGGTCGTTCGCGACCAGTTCCTCGTCCACGCTGTCCAGCCCCATGATCGAGGCGAGCCAGCGCGCGATATCGGGGGAAAGCGTGCGTTCGATCACCCGCACGATCAGCGCGAGGTCGGAGCCGAGGCCGCTCGACAGCAGCAGGTCGCCGCGATCCACCAGCGCCAGCCGCTCCTCCAGCGCCTGCCGGGGGAACAGCGCGCGCATCAGCGGCCGGAGCGCCCTTGCGACCGGGATGGCGCAATGGGCGGTCAGCCCGGCGGCCGCGAGCAGCATCGCGCTGCCGCCGCTGGCGCCGATGATAGCGCCTTGCTCCGCCTGTACGCGCAGCCATGCCAGCAGCGGGCGGCTGGCTTCGATCCGCTGCTTCAGCGCCTCCGGCCCGCCGCCGAGGCGGAAGGCGGGCAGCCAGACGAACGCGTGCGGGACATGGGGATCCAGCGCCCCGTCGACATCGAGGCGGATGCCGTTGCTCATCGCCACCGGGCCGCCGTCCTGCGACAGGATGCGCAGGCCCGTTTCCATGCGGACGGGATCGATATCGGCGAAGATATGCTCGACCCGGTCGCGGGCGAGCAGGAAGCTGTCGGCCAGCGCGCCGACGCTGCTGTGATAGGCGCCGGGCAGCGCGACGAGGGCGAAATCGGACATGGGAAAATCTGCTTGAAATGGTCCGATAAATGACGAAAATCATCCTGTCAACCGGCCGCGCCGATGGCCGATAGTCGGCCCCTTCCTTCCCATCGCCGGACGTCAGGAGACATGCCCATGCCCGAACCTTCCCGCTATCTCGGCCGCCTTTCCGGCAAGGTTGCGATCGTGACCGGCGCGGGGGCGGACGGGGAGGAGATCGGCATCGGCCGCGCGATCGCCCTGCTGATGGCGCGGGAGGGGGCAAAGCTGGTCTGCGCCGATCTGGAGGCGGCCCGCGCGCAGGCGACCGCCGCCCGCATCGCCGCCGACGGGGGCGAGGCCATCGCCTGTGCGGGCGACGTCGCCCAGGCGGAGGATTGCGCCGCGCTGGTGACGGCGGCGGTAGGGCGGTTCGGGCGGCTCGACATATTGGTCAACAATGTCGGCATTTCCAACCCGGTCAGCCTGGAGGCGGTGACGCCGGAGACATGGAACCGCATCCTCGCGACCAACCTCACCAGCGCGATGCTGATGAGCAAATATGCGGTGCCGGAAATGGCCCGCACCGGCGGCGGCGCGATCGTCAACATATCCTCGCTCGCCGGGATGCGGGCGATGGGCGCGCTGGCCTATGGCCCGTCCAAGGCGGCGATGGCGCAGCTCGCGCGCGAGATCGGCGTGCTCCACGGGCGACAGGGCATCCGCGCCAACACCGTAGCGCCCGGCCATGTGATGACGCCCCATGCGATGGGCAAGATCCCCGCCGACATGCGCGAGGCGCGGCGCAAGGTCGGCCCGCTGGGGATAGAGGGCGACGCGTGGGACGTCGCGCAGGCGGTGCTGTTCCTCGCGAGCGACGAGGCGCGCTTCATCAACGGCGTGGAGCTGGCGGTGGACGGCGGCGTCACCGGCATCGGGCCGCTGGCCGGTCATGCCTTCGTCATGGGCGACTGACCGGCCTTTGCGGGCGGGGACGGGCATGGCGGCGGGCCGACCGGGCCGGGACCTGTTGCGGTTTGGCCGCGCGGGCAGTATCGCCCCCGGATGAACAGCGACGAACAGGGACGCAAGCCCGACAATGCGCGCGGCGCGCTGTGGATGCTGGCGTCCGGCCTTACCTACAGCCTCGCCATGGCGCTGGTGAAGCTGCTGGGCGACGATTATTCCTCCGCGACGCAGAACATGGTGCGGCAGGGGCTGGGCTTCGTCATCCTGCTGCCCTTCATCCTGCGCCGCCCGCGCATGGCCTTCACCATGCGCCGCCCCGCGATCATGCTGGCGCGCTGCGCCGCCACCAGCGTTTCGATCATCCTCGCCTTCAACAGCTTCCACGCGCTGGGCCTTGCCGAGGCGAACGCGCTGTCCTTCACCCGCGCGCTGTTCCTTGTGCCGCTGGCCGCGCTGCTGCTGGGCGAAAGCATGGACCGGCACAAGGCGCTGGCGACGGCCGCGGGCTTCGGCGGGGTGCTGATCATCCTCGCGCCCGGATCGCCGCATTCGCTGATCGGCTGGCCGGCGGCGCAGGGCCTGCTCGCGGCGCTGCTGGTGTCCTGGTCGATCATCAGCGTCAAGTCGATGACGCGCGACCATAGCGACCTCGCGCTGCTCACCTGGTCCACCCTGCTGGGCGGGCTCTTCACCGCGCCCTTCGCGATGATGAGCTGGCGCACGCCGACGCTGGAGGATACCGCGCTGCTCGGCCTGATGGGCCTGCTGGGGGTGGTGACGCAGGCCTGCTATATCCGGGGCATGGCGCTGGGCGAGGCCGGGCTGATGGCGCCGCTCGACTATGTCCGCATCCTGTTCACGACCCTGCTGGGCTATGTGATGTTCAGCGAGCTGCCGACCGGCAACAGCTATGCGGGCATCGCGGTCATCATCGCGACGGCGCTCTATGTGACGATGCACGGCCGCCGCCGCGACCTTGCCAGAGCGATGGAGCCGGAATAGCATGGGGGCAGCGCCGTTCCGCGAAGAGGACGGCCGACAGCGACCGGAGGAGGATCGCATGCCCACTCGTGAGAAGGATATCAGCCCGGATATCAGCAAGGACGAAAGCCGCACGATATTGGCCGTCGCCACCGACGTCCGGCCCGATGAGAATGTGCATCACGACCCCGCGCTCGGCACCCCGATGGTGAGCGAGGGCCGCCCCGTCACCGCCGAGGAAAGCCGCCGGATCATGGCGCTGGCGACGGACATGCGCCCGTTCGAGAATGTCCACCCCGGCGAGGATGACGGGGAAGCGGACGGCTGACCGTTCCGCGCCCGCGCGCCGGTCAGGAGGACGCCTTGGCGATTTCCGGCAGGATCTCCGCGCCGGACGCGAAGGAGCTGTTCCATTCCGGCTGCGCTTCGAGGCCGCGCATCACCGCATCGACCGGCCCTTCGGAGAGATGGTGCACTGCGCCCTCGACGATCTGCACCCGGCGGATATGGCCCGCGCCGCTGTGATAGATGCCGCCCGACGTGTCGCAGCCGGGGCTGCACAGCCAGCCGACGACCGGCGCGACATGATCGGGCGAGGCGTAGTCCGCCCATTTGGGATCGAAGCTGCCTGCCGACAGTGGTGTATAGGCGGCGGGGCAGAGGACGTTGATCCTGATGTCCTTGCCCGGCGGCACGTCCAGGGCGAGGCTGCGCGCCAGCCCGACCATCGCCCCCTTGGAGGCGCCGTAATCGGCCGACTGCATCTGGCCCCAGAGCCCTGCGCTCGATCCGGTCAGCACGATGCGGCCATAGCCGCGCGCCAGCATCGCCGGCCACACCGCCTTCAGCCCCAGCATCACGCCCCACAGGTTGATTTCCAGCAGGCTGCGCATCTCCTCCAGCGTGACCGTGGCGAAGTCGCGCCAGTGCTGGACGCCCGCATTGCTGATGAAGATATCCGGCGGGCCGAAATGTCGCTCGGCCAGGGCGACCATCTCCATCGCCGACGCCGCCGTTTCGACCGGGCCGTCATGGGCCACGGCCCGCCCGCCCGCCGCGACGATCGCGTCCACCACCGCCTGCGCCGGGGAACCGCCGTCCGCCGCCCGGCGATTGCCGACGACCACCGCGCATCCCCGTGCGGCCAGATAGCGGGCATAGGCGCTGCCCAGCCCCTTGCCCGCGCCGGTGATGATGGCGGTGCGGCCGGAGAAATCGGGGCCGGGCGGATCGAGGGCGGGCGGGGCGGCGCTCACAGCATCACCAGACCGCCATCGACATTGATCGTCTGGCCGGTCACATATTGGCTGTCGTCGCTGGCGAGGAACAGCACCGCGCGGGCGACATCGGCCTCGCAATCGCCGAAATAGCCGAGGGCAATGTCCTTGCGGTACATTTCGGCTTCCTCCGGGTGGCTGTCCAGATAATCGATGGCGATCGGGCTGAGCGCGGAGGGGCAGATGACGTTGACGCGCACCTTGTACTTGCCCAGTTCCCGCGCGGCGGTGCGCGACAGGCCGCGAATGGCCTCTTTCGTCGCCGCATAGGCGGCAAAGCCCACGCCGCCGAAAATGCCTTCGCGCGATCCTATGTTGACGATCGATCCGCCCTTGCCCTTCATGTGCGGCAGCGCCGCCTGCATATGCTGGAAAGTGCCGTACAGCCCCGATTGCAGCGTCAGGTCGAACAGGGCGTCGTCATGATCCTCGAACGCGGTGCCGGGGCGCGAGGTCTGGGCGTTGTTGACGAGGATATCGACCCCGCCGAACAGCTCGACAGCCTTGGCGACGGCGGCCTGCGCGTCGGCGCGGACGCCCGCCGTGCCGGTGATCCACGCCGCTTCTCCGCCGCCCGCGACGATGCCGTCGACCACCGCCGCCAGCTTGTCCGCGGTGCGGCCGGTGATCAGCACCCTCGCGCCCTCTTGCGCGAAAACGCGGGCGATGCCCTCGCCTATGCCCTGACCGCCGCCGGTGACGATCGCGGTCTTTCCTTCCAGCCTGCCTGCCATGCCGTTCTTCCCTCGCCTGTTGTCCTGCCTCTCGCCGCCCGACCATCCCGAACCTGCCGGATGCAAGTCAATGCGGCGCGGGCGGACGGGTCAACTCATCGCCAATCTGATGGGGTTCAGTCCGATGGGGCATGGGCGGCGATCGACGCCATGATCTCCTCCGTCGTCGGGTTGCGGCGCAGCCTGAGGCCGCCGGTCACATGGAAGGTTTCGCCCGTCATGAAGCATTCGTCGCTCGCCATGAACAGCGCGGCGTTGGCGATATCCTCGACCGTGCCGATGCGGCCGAGCGGATATTCGCGGGCATAGGCCTCGACCATGCCGGGCGCCATATAATCGCCCAGCATCGGCGTGACGGTGAGGCCGGGGGAGAGGATGTTGGCGCGGATGCCGTGCTTGCCATATTCATAGGCGACATAGCGGGTCATGTGGTTCAGCCCCGCCTTGGCGCCCATATAGCTGCAATGATTTTCCGACATGATGTCGGCCACGGCGGAGGAAATGGTGATGATGGATCCGCCCTTCCCATTGCCCTGCCGTTTCATCGCGCCGACCATCGCCTGCAGGAAGAACAGGCCGCCCTTGAAGATGATCGAGAGCATGGAGTCGATCTGTTCCTCGCTTTCCTCCTCGAACGGGGCGAGGAAGCCGATGGCGGCGGCGTTGACCGCGATGTCGATGCCGCCGTGCAGCGCCGTCGTCGCCTCCGCCAGCGCCTCTATCTCGGCCCGCCGGGTGATGTCGCAGGCGATGGCGTGCGCGCCGTTTTCGCGGGCGAAGGCGTCCAGCCCCTCGCGGTTCCGGCCCGATACCACGACCCGCGCGCCTTCCTCCAGAAAGCGCCGGGCGATGGCCTGCCCCATATTGCCCTGACGCGTGGCGCCCATGACGACGGCGACCTTGCCTTCCAGCCGGCGCTTGTCTCTTTGGCCCATATTTCTCTCCTCCTGCTGCCGGTTCCCGATCGGCCGCCAGCGTTCCAGAGACGGAAGCAGGGGGCAATATCCGCCGGACGCCTTCGTCCGGGCGGGGCGCAGGTAGCATGTTTGTGATCTTTGCGGGCGGAGGCTGGCGTCACCGGCCCGGCTTTGGAAACAGATATGCCCCTGAGCGGGCGAGCAGGAAGCGATAGGGGCTTTCGCCGTCCGCGCCGCCATATCCGCCGGGAGAGTAGATGAAGACCGTCCTATTGGTGCACAGTCCCGATGCCGCTTTCCTCGCGGGGTTGCCCGCGCTGCTGCGCGACCGGCCGTGGGCGGAGCATGCCTCGCGCATCGCGGTGCAACTGCCCGTCGCGCCGCCCGCAGTGTCCGCCGCGGCGCCGCCCTGCGATGCCGTCATCGAAATCTGGTCGGAGGAACCCGTCGCCGCTCTCGTCGCCGCGGATGCGGCGCTGGCCGGGGCGTGGCTCGATATCCGCATTTCCGACGAGGTGGTGGGCAAGCACGGGTCGGGTGCGCCGCCGCCGGGGGTGACGCCCGGCCTCTCCCAGCTTTCCTTCATAGAGGCGATCGCCAGCCTGCCCCGCGCCGAGGCGGAGCGCCACTGGTCGGAGCATATCCCGCTCGCCAATGCGGTTCATGTCGGCATGGAGCGCTATGTCCAGGACCGCCTCTCGCCCGCGTGGGAGGGGAGCGCGCCGTGGTTCGGCATCGCGCATCTGCATTTCCCGGATGAGGCGGCGCTGCGGGACGGGCTGTTCCGTTCCCAGGAGGATATCGACCTGATCGTCGCGGACGTCGCGGAATTCGTGGCCAGCCATGCGACGATCACGGCGATCGAGCATGTGGTGAAAGGATAGGGCGATGGATCTGAAGCTTGCGGGCAAAAGGGCGCTGGTGACGGGGAGCAGTTCGGGCATCGGCGAAGGCATCGCCCGGATGCTCGCCGCCGAAGGCTGCGCGGTGATCGTGCACGGGCGCGACCGCGCGCGCAGCGAGGCCGTCGCGCGGGAAATCGGCGCGACGGGCGTGGCCATCGGCGATCTGGCGACCGATGCCGGCGCGGACGCGGTGGCGCAAGCGGCGGGCGCGGTCGACATATTGGTCAACAATGCGGGCGGGGCCGCCGGCACATCGGCGATGGGCTGGACCGAGGTGGACGAGGCGGGCTGGATCGGCACCTACCAGCTGAACGTCATCGCCGCCGCGCGGATGATCCGCCGCCTGCTGCCCGCGATGAAGCAGGCGGGCTGGGGCCGCATCATCAACATCGCCAGCGCCGCCGCGACGCAGCCGATCGCGCTCGGCCCCGATTACGGCGCGGCCAAGGCGGCGATGCTCAACATGACGGTCAGCCTGGCGAAGGCGCTCGGCCCCTGCGGCGTCACCGCCAACAGCATCAGCCCCGGCATGGTGCTGACGCCTGCGGTCGCGGCATGGCTCACGGGCGCTCGCCACACGCTGGGCTGGGGCGACATATCGCTGGAGGAGGCGGAGCGGCGCATGGCGCGGGAGATCACGCCCGTCGCCGTCGGCCGGGCGGGACGGGTGGAGGAGATCGCCCATATCGCCTGCATGATCGCCAGCCCCGCCTCCGGTTACATGACCGGGGCGAATGTCAGGGTCGATGGCGGGCAGGTGCAGAGCATCAATTAGGGCCTCAGGGGCTTTTCGCAGGGATTTGGGTTTTCAGGGAGGACAGGCATATGACGGATATCGGTTTCGACGGGCGGGTCGCCATCGTCACCGGCGCGGGCAACGGGCTGGGCAGGGACTATGCGCTCGAACTGGCGCGGCGGGGGGCACGGGTGGTGGTCAACGATCTGGGCGGCAGCGGATCGGGGCAGGGCGCCTCGCACAGCGCCGCCGATCTGGTGGTGCAGCAGATACGCGACGAAGGCGGCGAGGCGGTCGCCAGCCATGACAGCGTCTCGACCCGCGCGGGCGGGGAAAGCATCGTGCAGACCGCGCTCGATGCGTTCGGCAAGGTGGATATCTGCATCAACAATGCCGGTTTCCTGCGCAACAACCGGTTCGAGGACCTGTCGGACGGAGAGATCGACGCGATCATCGACGTGCATCTGAAAGGGGCTTTCTACGTTGCCCAGCCCGCCTATCGGGCGATGCGGAGGAATGGCTATGGCCGCTTCCTCTTCACCGGCTCCGCCTCCGCCATGTTCGGCCATGCGTGGCAGGCCAATTATGCGGCGGCCAAGGGCGGGCTGATGGGGCTGAGCCATGTGGTCGCGATCGAGGGATCGGCCTATGGCATCACCTCCAACCTGCTGATGCCCACCGCCCAGTCCCGGCTGGCCGACGAGATGAACGACGGCTTCATGGAGATACCGGCCTTTGCGCAGGCGGTGGCGGGCGCGGATTATGCCGCCAGCGCGGACCGGGTCACCGTGCCCTTCAACACGCCGCTGGCCGTCTATCTGGTGAGCGAGCGGTGCACGGCCACGCACGGCATCTACAGCGCCAACAGCGGCCGCTATGCGCGGGTGCGCATCTGCGCCGCCGATGGCTGGGTCGCGCCGATGGGACCGACGCCGCCTTCGGTCGAGGACATCGCCGCCCATTTCGACCGGATCGGCGACATGAGCCATTATCATGAGCCGATGACCGTCTATGACGAGTTCACCGCCGTCGCGCAGGCCGCGCGGCGTCAGCAGGTAATCTGACCGGCTGGGCAGGATTAGGCGCCGGGCGGCCAGTTCACATGATCGGCAAGATAATGCGCCACGGCCATTACCGCATGGCGTCTGGCCCGGTCCTCCGGTACGAACAACTGCACCTTGACCGGATTGTCGTTCCAGTCTTCCAGCAGCGGCACCAGCTGGCCGGCCGCGATTTCGGGCGCCACCAGCATTTCCAGCGTCTGCGCGATGCCGACGCCGGAAACGGCGGCGGCGGTGATCGCGTCGCCATGGTTGAACGCCGCGACCGCCGCCGGGCGGAGCCAATGCGTCGTCCCGTCTTTCCAGAAGCGCCATTTCTGCCCCAAAGGCCGCTCCGCCGTCGCATGGACGATCATCTCGTGATCCGGCAGTTCCTCAGGGGTGCGGGGCGTGCCTTTCCGCGCCAGATAGGCGGGCGAGGCGACCTGCACGAAGCGCGTGGTGCCCAGCGGCAGGATGCGGCCCCGTCCTTCCGGCGGATCGCCCACCCGGATCATGATGTCGAACCCTTCGGGCCGGAACACCATGCTGCGCTCGCTGAAGCTCAGGTCGATCGCCACATCGGGATAGCGCTGGCGCAGCCCCGGTATCGCGGGCAGCAGGAAGCGCAGGCCGATGGCGCCGGGCGTGTCGATCATCACCAGCCCGCGCGGCCCCGCGGAGCCGCCGCGAATGGCCCCTTCCGCTTCCGCCACCGCATCGAGGATCGAGCGGGCGTCCTGAAGGAAGCGATGCCCCTCCAGCGTCAGGGCGAAACGGCGCGTGGTGCGATCGATGAGCCGGGCGCCCAGCCGGTCCTCCAGCCGCGCGAGATGGGTGGAGATCATCGCCGGGGACATGCCCAGCCGTTCCGCCGCGCGGCTGAACCCGCCGCTGTCGACGATGGCGACGAACACCTCGAATCCGGTCAATCGATCCATGATTATTCGGCAATAAAGAAGAATATTTTATATTCTAGGATAATTATTCGCCGTTGGAAAAAGGCTATGATCCCTGAAAGAGAAAGCAGAGGATGACCATGGCCTATCCCCATTTGTTTCAGCCCATTCAGATCGGCCCGTTGCGCCTTCGGAACCGTCTGGTCATGGCGCCGATGGAAAGTCATCTCGGCCATGCGGACGGATCGGTCAGCCCGGAACAGATCGCCTATTATCGCGAACGGGCGCTGGGCGGTACGGGCCTCGTCGTCGTCGAATTCACCTGCGTCGACGGCACGGACGGCTTCAGCTCGATGGCGCCGCAGCTGCGGCTGGACAATGAACGCTACCGTTCGGGCCATGGCAAGCTGGTGGACGCGATCAAGGGCGCGGGGGCTAAGGCCTGCATCCAGCTTTCCCATGCGGGCCGCCAGTCGCGGGAAAGCGTGATCGGGCGCACGCCCGTCGCGCCGAGCGCGGTGCCGCTGCGCAGCCCCTATCTCGATACCGTGCCGCGCGCGCTGGAGGAGGAGGAAATCCATCGCATCATCGCCAGCTATGCCCATGCGGCCGGGCTGGCGGTGGCGTCGGGCTATGACGCGGTGATGCTGCACGGCGCGCATGGCTATCTGTTGCAGCAATTCCTCTCTCCGCTGGTCAACCGGCGCGGGGACGCATGGGGCGGGGATTTCGAGCGGCGTCTGCGCTTTCCGCTGGAGGTGGTGAAGGCGGTCAAGGCCCGGCTGGGTGGCCGCGCGCTGCTGTACCGCATGTCGGTCGCGGATTTCCTCGACGGCGGCCTGACGGTCGAGGATGCGGAGCGGATCGCGCCGCGCCTGTGCGAGGCCGGGGTCGATGCGATCGATATCTCCTGCGGCTCGCTCGACCGGGTGGACGTGATCGTGGAGCCGATGTCGGTGCCCGAAGGCTGGCGCCTGCCGATGGCGCGCCGCATCCGCGCCGCCACCGGCAAGCCGGTCATCTGCGCGGGCGTGATGCGCTGGCCCGACAAGGCCGAGCAGGCGATCGCCGATGGCGACACCGATTGCGTGTCGCTCGGTCGCGCGCTGCTGGCCGATCCGATGTGGCCGATCAAGGCGCAGCGGGGCGATGCCGCCGATATCCGGCCCTGCACCTCCTGCAACTGGTGCATCAGGGAGACGGGCGCGAACCGGGGCGTCGGCTGCGCCGAAAATCCTCGCTGCGGCCATGAGACCGATCCGCCGATCGGGGCGTTCGGCAAAGGGCGCCGCGCGGTGGTGGTCGGTGCCGGGCCCGGAGGCATGGCCGCCGCGCTGATGCTCGATCAGGCGGGTTTTTCCGTCTCCCTTTATGAGCGGCGGGCGACATTGGGCGGCAATCTCCTTACTTCCGCCACGCCGCCCAACAAGGAAAAGCTGTTCTGGTACAATGACTTCCTCCAGCGCCGTATCGAGAAGAGCGGGGTGGAGATCCACACCGGCGTCCATGTCGACGCGGCGCTGGTGCGCTCGCTCGCGCCCGATGCGCTGGTGCTGGCCAATGGTTCCCGCATGGCGCCGCTGGAACTGGAACGCAGCGGCAATCTGCCGGTGGCCCCCGCCTATCAGGCGTTGCTCGGCGATATCGACCTGCCTGCGTCAAGCGAGGCTTGTCCCATCCTTATCTATGGCGGCGGGGAGACAGGCACGGAAACCGCCGAATTCCTCGCAAAACAGGGGCATAAGGTGGTGATCGCCACCCGGTCCGATGCCTGTTTCCTCGCCCGCAATGCGGAGCCGCTTTACCGGATGCAATTGCTGCAACGCATCGGCGCGAATGAGGCGATCCGCATCAAGGACAAAAGGGTGCTGATGGCGATCGACGGCGATCATGTGCTGCTTTCGCATGACGGGACGAGCGAGGTGCAGCCTGCCGCCGCCGTGCTGCTGGCCCATGGGCTGGTCGCCGACACGACATTGGCGGACGAACTGCGCGGCAGCGATTTTGCGACGATCAGCATCGGCGATGCGGTCGAGGTCGCGCGGATCGGCGAGGCGGTACGCGATGCCTATCGCGCGGTGCATCATCTGCGGCGCCTGCTGCTTTGCCCGGAGCCGCTGGCGTGCTGACGCCAGCTCGTGGGAAGGAAGAAGGGGAGGAAGGGATGCAGGCGATTCTTATCGAGGACTATGGCGATCCGTCCATCCTCAAGCCGACAGCCGTGCCGATGCCGGACATCAGGCCGGGGGAGGTGCTGGTCCGCGTCCATGCCGCCGCCGTCAATCCGGCGGACGTCAAATGGCGGGCGGGCCTGTTCGCGTCCTTCGCGCCGATATCCTTCCCCCATATATTGGGTTACGACATCGCCGGGGAGGTGATCGGCGGCGCGGGATTTGCGCCGGGCACCCGCGTTTTTGGCATGCTCGATCCGATCCGCAAGGGCGGCTATGCCGACTATGCCGTCCTTCCCGCCGATCAGGCCGCGCCCATTCCCGATGGCCTCGATTATCCGACCGCGGCGGCGATCCCGACGGCGGGACTGACCGGCCTGCAACTGGTGGAGGCGCTGGCGCCCGCGCCGGGACAGCTTGTGCTGCTGACCGGGACGCTCGGCTCGGTCGGGCGCTTCGCCCTGCATGAGTTGAAGCGGGCCGGCGCGCGAGTGGTGGCCGCCGTGCGCGCGGCGCAGTGCGGGGAGGCGCTGCAGCTGGGCGCCGACGAGGCGCTGATAGTGGGGGAGCAGGACTGGCCCGGTCCGGCCTTCGACCATGTTATCGACACGGTGGGAGGGGAGGAGGTCGGGCGATTGTGCCGCCGCCTTCATCCCGGCGGAAGGCTGCTGACGGTCGCGACCACTCCCATCCCGCCGCAGGGGCTTCCCGCCGCGCCGGAATTCTTCTCGGTGCGGCCCGATGGCGGGCAGTGCGCGCATCTGGCGGCGATCGTCGCGGCGGGCGCGATAGAGGTGCCGGTCGCGCGGCAGCTGCCGCTGAGGGACGCCGCGCAGGCGCATCATCTGGTCGAGCAAGGCGGCCTTGGCGGCAAGGTCGTGCTGATCCCCTGATCGCGTTCTCGCCCCGGCTTCGGTGCTGCGGCGCGAATTAGGTCAGCCCTTAATCTGTTGCTTCTTGGCACCCTGTAGCCCCTCCGATTATCTCAGGGAAAAGCAGTTTCTGGAGGATATGTCATGGGCCTGGTCGTCCGTTTCCCGAAGTTCGATTTTTCGGATTTCGAATTCTACTGGTCGCACAATATGGCGTTCAGCCAGGATCGGAACGCCACCGCGATCATCCCTTCGCCGGTCGAGCCGTGGCTGATCAAGCTGTTGCAGAAGGCCATGCCGCTGCTGCCGGAAGACTATGACTGGCTGCGCAAGGACGCCAAGGATTTCATCGCGCAGGAATCCCAGCATTTCCGGCAGCACCGCATCTTCAACCGGATGATGGTGGACGCGGGCTTTCCCGAACTTGCCGACATGGAAGCGGGCCTTGCCGCCGATCTGGAGGAATTCGCGCGGACCAAGTCGCTGAAATGGTGCCTTGCCTATGCCGACGGCTTCGAATCGCTGGGCGCTGTTTCGGGCGAGCTATGGTTCGAGAAGAGCGACGAGATGATCGGCGGCCTCGACAATGCGGCGATCCGGCTCTGGAAATGGCACATGGCCGAGGAATTCGAGCATCGCGAGATCTGCTTCCAATTCTACAAGGCCATTTATTGCCGGGGTTTCTGGCGGCGGATCTTCAACGGATATTTCTTCCGCATCTATGGGCTGCTGTTCGCGATCGTCCATCTGCGCGGCTTTTCCGCCAGGGCGGTCAAATATATGCGCGAAATCGAGATGCAGCGGATGAGCCCGGCGGAAAAGGCGCGGCTCGCCAAGGACATAAAGGCGTTCAACCGCTTCAACCGCCGCGCCTTTCTGGGGCCGCTGCTGGCCAACCTCCTGCCCTGGTACGATCCGGGCAAGAAGCGCATTCCGCGCGGCCTGTTCGAATATCTGCGCAATTTCGAGAAGGACGGGCAATGGTCGGCGAAGACGGCGCAATTGTCCGCCTGAGCGGCTTTACACCCATCCGCCATGAGCGCCAGACCTTGGCGAGCCGATGCCGAGGTTGACATAATATCCGTCGCGCAGTTGCTGTGCGGCGCGGGCGGCCATCTGGTCGCGGGTCCAGCTCATGGCTGCGTCTCCCTGGGCCGGGTGGTCAGCTTCTCGATCCGCTTCTCGTTGATGGTCGAAAGCACGATGCGGTCGACATAGATGCCGGGCGTGTGGATGCAGTCGGGGTCGAACGCGCCTGCGGGCACGATCTCCTCGACCTCGGCCACCGTCACCTTGCCTGCCGTCGCCATGACCGGGTTGAAGTTGCGCGCGGTCTTGCGGAACATCAGATTCCCCGCCGGGTCCGCCCGCCACGCCTTGATGATGGAGAGGTCGGCGCGCAGCCAGGTCTCGCGCACATACTCCTCCCCCTCGAAGCGCTCCACCGGCTTGCCCTCCGCGACCAGGGTGCCGACGCCGGTCCTGGTGTAGAAGGCCGGGATGCCCGCGCCGCCTGCGCGGATGCGCTCGGCCAGCGTGCCCTGCGGGTTCAGTTCCAGCTCCAGCTCGCCGGAAAGATACTGGCTCTCGAACAGCCTGTTCTCGCCCACATAGGAGGCGATCATCTTCCTGACCTGCCTGCTTTCCAGCAGCATCCACAGGCCGAAGCCGTCCGCCCCCGCATTGTTGGAGATGACGGTGAGACCCGTCACCCCCGACGCGCGGATTTCGGGGATCAGGCTTTCCGGATTGCCCGAAAGACCGAAGCCGCCCGACATGATCGTCATCCCGTCGAACAGCAAACCATCCAGCGCGGCAAAGGGGGTGGGGTAGATTTTGGAGCGCATCGCATCCCCATTGAACGGCGGTCGAACAATCAGGCTTTTCCCGACCCTATAGGATGCGCACGGGCGGCACAAGAATGTGCGATAAATTTATATATGAGCGATAATAGACCTATATAGCATCCATATCGGCTGATTTCCGTTTCCTGCTCCGATAATATTTACATAATACGATATATGTAATATGTCTTATCCCGATCTACGGAAACGATAGGAGCGAGTCATGCCGGAAGCGGCGGAACTGGCCGGTGCGCGACCCCTGACGGAAGGGCAATTGCGGCAATTGGCGGGGGTAGAGGATTCCGATCCTTCGACGGTGTTCAAGGAAATCGATCATCTTCCGACCAGCATCTATGCATCGCAGGCGCGCTATGAGCTGGAGCAGGAGAAATTGTTCCGGGGCCGCCCGATTCCGGTTGCGGTGTCGGCGCTGCTGCCCGCGCTCCGATCGCATATCGCGATCGACGATCATGGCGTGCCGCTGCTGCTGACCCGCGACGGCGACGGCAAGGCGCACGCCTTCTACAATGTCTGCACCCATCGCGCGATCAAGCTGTGTCAGGCCAAGGAGACGCAGAAGGGCGGACTGATCGTGTGCCCCTATCATGCATGGAGCTTCGACATGAAGGGGCAGTTGAAGGCGCTGCCGAGGCCGGAAATCTTTCCCGGCCTCGACAAGCGGAAAATGGGGCTGGTTGAGCTGGAATGCGTGGAGGCGGGCGGGGTCATCTGGGTGAATCTGGATGCCGGGCGCAAGGCGGATTTCTCCATCGTCACCGGCGAGCTGGGCGCGGATCTCGACGCCATCGGCCTTGGCAGACAGAAGATCTGCCATCATCTGCGCGTCGACGTGCGGGCGAACTGGAAGCTGATCGTCGACAGCTTTTCCGAAAATTATCATGTGACGCGCCTGCACTCGCAATCGCTGGGCAGCATGTTCGTGGACCGCAAGACGTCCTGCGAGATGCTGGGCGAGCATCTGCGGGTGATGTCGGGCCGCGCGGATTTCCGCCAGGGCGAGCCGATCACCACCTATGAGGAATTCCGCAGGTCGGCGGTCGCGCATTACACGATCGTGCCGGGCGCGCTGATCATCACCAGCCCAGCCTATGTCAGCGTGATCTTGCTGGCGCCGCAGGCGGTCGACCATACAGTGGTGAACTATTATATGATGGTCGACCGGCTGCCGGAAACCGAGCGGGAGGTCGCGCGCTATGAAAAGTCGCTGGCGCTGATGACGCAGATCACCACCAGGGAGGATTTCTGGGTCGCCGAGCTGGGCACGATCGGCGCGAAGAGCGGCGTCGTCCCCCATATGACCTGCGGCGGCATGGAACGCGAGATGGTCGCGTTCCACCGGAGCGTGGAGGCCATTCTAACAGCTTAACCGGCCGCCTGCGCCGGTTTCAGCAGCGGGACGACCGTGAAGCGGGCGATGATGCGGCGGAGCTGGCCTTCGTCGATCTGGCCGTCGGCCAGCCGGAATTGCAGCACCGATTGCATCATCAGCAGCCAAGCGACGATCTCGTCCAGCGATATGTCGGTCGCCAGATCGCCCTGATCGAGCGCGCGGCGCATCAGCTCGTGCCAATAGCGGACGTTGAGCCGGTAGAGGCGGCTGCCGGGGCTGGTCGCGCGCGACTGGAAGCCGGGGGTGGCGGCCACCTGGCTGAGATAGGGGCTGCGGTTGCCCTCGGTGATGATGATGAACAGCGCTTCGGTGACGATGCCCGCAAAGTCCATGTCGCGCCGGATGCGCGCCCGCACCGCCGCGTTGATCCGCACCGCCTCGCGGCAGCACAGCGTGTCGACGATATCGTCCTTGCCCGAAAAATAGCGATAAACCGACTGGCGCGAGATGCGGGCGCCGCGCGCGATATCCTCCATCGTCGTCTTGGCGATGCCGAACCGCTCGAAGCACAGGCAGGCGGCGTCGATGATGCGCTCCTCAAGCTCGCCGCCGGCGGCGGCATCCTTCGCCTTTTCAGCCATGGCCTGCCGGACCCTCCCTGCTTTCCGCCCCCGTCTGCGCCGCGAGATAGGAGAGGATCAGCGCGCCGATCCCCTCCACCACGTCGTCGGCGTCGAGGAATTCCGGCTCCTCGCGCGCATAGCGGCGCAGCAGCGCGTGGACGATCGTTTCCAGAAAGAAGACGTGGCGCTCGGTCCGCGTGGCGTCGAATTCCGGGTGCTGGCTGAGATAGAGCCGGATAGTGCCCCGGTTCAGCACCTCCAGCGAGGTGTGCCGGATCACCTGCCCGATCTGCGGCACCTGATGCGGCATGTCGATCAGCGCGAGCCGGTGCTGGCGGTAGATGTCGAGCAGGCCGCGAATGGCGAAGCGCACGGCGTCGGCGGGCGTGCGGTCCATCGCCTCGATGGTGGAGAGCCGCACCTGCTGCGCCGCCATGGTCGAGACGCGCTCATACCAGGCGAGCAGGATCGCCTCATAGGTCGGGAAATATTGGTAGAGCGAACCGATGCCGACACCCGCGCGCTCCGCGATCATGCGCGTGTTGACGGCGTCGAAGCCATGGGTCGCGGCCAGTTGCTCGGTGGCCTCGAAAATCGCCTCCACCGTGTGCCGCGCGCGCTGCTGGCGCGGCATTCGCCGCCGTTGCAGCGCCTTCTGGCGCGGTTCCGTCTCGCTCGCCTGCCGCATGGCCATGCGATGCCATAAAGCGAATGGAATGTGAATATCATTCTGATTATAGTCGGCGGCATCCGCTTCACCGGGCGAGGCCCGGCAGGAGGAAGGCAATGGACAAGGCGGTTGCGGACTGGACCGTGCCCGAAGGCATAGGCGACGATCTGGTCGTCGACTGGGATATCTACACGGCCGAAAAGCTGCGCGAGGACATCCATCTCGGCTGGCACTGGCTGCACGACCATGCGCCCGACATATTCTGGACGCCCCGCAATGGCGGCCATTGGGTGGTGATGCGCCATGACGATCAGGTCGCGGTGCTGAAAGACGCGGAGCATTTCTCCAGCCGCGAGCTGCACATTCCGCCGATGTTCAACGCCAATGTGATGATCCCGCTCAATCTCGATCCGCCGGAGCATACACGCTATCGGGCGGTGCTGATGCGCACTTTCGGCCCGGCGCCGATCGCCCGGATGGAGCCGAAGCTGGTCGCCTGGGCCAATCGCCTGATCGACCGGGTGATCGACAGCGGGCAATGCGATTTCACCGAGAGTCTGGGCGCGGGCTTTCCCGTCTCGGTGTTCATGGAACTGATGGGCCTGCCGCTCGACCGGTTCGAGGAATTCCGCGCCATCGTGCTCGACTATTTCAGCAACATCACGCCGGAGCGGCGGGGCCGGTTGCAGGACCGCATCTTCGCGATCATGCGCGAGCTGTTCGAGGAAAAGCGCCGCCATCCGGCCGACGACCTCGCCAGCGCGCTGCTGGGCGAGGAGGTGCGCGGGCGCAGGCTGACGCAGGAGGAACTCGAATCCATGGGCTTCCTGCTGTTCCTCGGCGGACTCGACACCGTCGCCAATGCGCTGACCTTCTCCTTCCGCAACCTGGCGCAGCGGCCCGACCTGCAACGGCGGCTGGCGGCCGAGCCGGAGAGGCTGCCCGATTATGTCGAGGAGTCGCTGCGCCGCTTCGCGGTCGTCAACCAGACGCGCATCGTCAAGAAGGATACCGTCATCAAGGGCGCCCCTTTCCGCGCGGGGCAGATGCTGATCTGCCCGCTGACCGCGGCGGGGTTGGACGATCGCCGCAATCCCGACCCGGAACGCTTCGATATCGATCGCCCCGACCGCGCGCACATCACCTTCTCGATCGGCCCGCATACCTGCATCGGCAACACGCTGGCGCGGCTGGAAATGCGTGTGTTCACCCGCGTCTGGCTGGAGCGCATCCCGCACTTCGCGCTCGCCTCCGCCGAGAAGCCGCCATGGCGGCCGGGGATGGTGATGGCGCTGGAGCATCTCCCGCTCAAATGGGACGTTTAGCAGGGAAAGGACGGCTCGTGCCCGCAATCGACCCCACATCCTATGAATGGATAAGGATCGCCAGGGACGGCGAGGGCGTCGCCACGCTCACCCTCGTCAATCCGCGCCGCAAGAATGCGGTGACGCGGCCGATGCATCGCGAGCTGGAGCGGGTGTGGGAGGATGTGGACGCGGATGACGATATCCGCGTGGCGATCCTGACCGGCGAGGGCGACGCCTTTTGCGCCGGGACCGACCTGTCGGCGCAGGATGCGGAGAACCGCTCGGGCCGCAAGGGCCGCCCGCCCACGCGCGGCGCGCGGCGCCTGTTCTGGAACATGCTGGATGCGGAAAAGCCGATCATCGCCAAGGTGCGCGGCCCGGCCTATGGCGTGGGGGTGAATATCGCGCTGGCCTGCGACATGGTGATCGCGGCGGAAAGCGCGCGCTTCTGCGATTCGCATGTGCGCATGGGCATCGCGCCGGGCGACGGCGGCGCGGCGCTGTTCCCGCTGCTGCTCGGCTTTCACCGGGCGAAGGAATATCTGATGCTGGGCGAGCCGATCGACGGCCGCAAGGCGGCGGACATCGGCCTCATCAACCATTGCGTGGCCGAAGAGGAGCTGGACGGCTTCGTCGACGGCTATGCCCGCAGGCTGGCCGCGGGCGCGCCGCTCGCCATTTCCTACGCCAAGATGTCGGTCAACCTGCTGCTCAAGCAGATGACGGCGGGCGCGTTCGAGACGTCGCTGGCCTATGACCAGCTGACCCTGTTCACCGACGATCATCAGGAAGGGGTGGCGGCGTTCCTCGAAAAGCGCCCGCCCGGCTTCAAGGGCAGTTGAGGGGTGGCCCGACGCCGGGCTTTCAGGGCAGGATTTCGGCCAGCTGGCGCTGCATGTCCAGCATCGCCGTCAATATCTCGCCCTTGATCCGCTCCGGCGATCCGCGCGAGACATGCAGCCCCACGGTGACGGCGGCGACGGTGTCGCCCGAAAAATTGCGGATGGGCACGGCGATCGAGCGGGAGTTCATCTCCAGCTCCTGATCGACATAGGCATAGCCCTGCTCGCGCACCTTCTTCAGTTCGCTGGTCAGCGCCTTGATCGTGGTCAGCGTGTTGCTGGTGAAGCGGACGCGCTCGCTCGCCTGCAATACCTCCTTCGCCTGATCTTCCGGCAGGTTCGCCAGCAGCACGCGGCCGAGCGAGGTGGCATAGGCGGGCAGGCGGCTGCCGGGGTGGAGGCCCGCCGCGACGATGCGATGATGCGACGCGCGGGCGATATACACCACCTCCGTTCCGTCCAGCACCGCCGCCGAGCAGGATTCGCGGATCTCGTCGGCCAGCCGGTCCAGCGAGGGGCGGATGAGGCGGGGAAGCGAGGCGGCGAGATAGGAATGGCCCAGTTGCAGGATGCGCGGGGTCAGCTCGAAATAGCGGTCCTCGTTCGTCGCATAGCCCTTCTCCACCAGCGTGAGCAGGCAGCGCCGGGCCGACGCGCGATCGAGGTCCGCCAGCCGCGCGACCTCCGCGATGGTGAGGCGGTTCTGGCCGCGCCCGAACGCCTCGATGACGGCCAGCCCCTTGGCGAAGCCGCCCATGCGGTCGACATCCCGCAGGGGCTTCCCGCCCTTCGCCGCGCGCCCATCCCCATTCTCGCCGCGATCGCTATCTTCCAGAGACACTCAGACACTCCAGCATCGAATTTCCGTGCGATATTGCATCATCGTAGCTCTAGCGGCCTTGCGTGTTCCCGTCCATATCCCTTGCGGCGAGGATGAGGTCCGCCGCGCGCCATGCGATCGCCATGACCGGGCCGTTGGTGTTGCCCGCCGGCATGAACGGGAAGATCGACGTATCGACCACGCGCAGCCCGTCGACACCGCGCACCCGGCAACGGGGATCGACGACGGAGACGGCGTCGCTGCCCATCCGGCAGGTGCCGCCGGCATGATAATTGGCATAGCCGAAGCGGAGATGGGCGTCGGCCATGCCGCCCTCGCCCTGAAAGGCGGGGCCGGGGCGCGTCTCCTCCTCGACCAGATCGGCGAGCGGGGATTGCCGCACCAGCCGCCGCGCATAGTCGATCATCACCGGCACCATCGATCGGTCCCACGGGTCGGAGCCGTAGGCGGGAACGATGCGGGGCAGGGCGGCGGGATCCCGCGTCTCGATCGCCAGCGATCCGCGGGAGCGCGGGCAGATCGGATAGACGCAGATGTTGAAGCCGCCTTGATTCTCCACCCGCAGCGGCACCGCGTTGAAATCGAACGAATAGGGGGAGATCAGCAATTGCAGGTCGGGCCTATCGAGCGCGGGGTCGGACTTGACGTAGGCCGCCATGTCATAGGCGCCTCCGGCCATCGCGCCGCGCCGGGTGAGATAATAGCGCAGCACGCTCGCCGCCAGACGCAGGCCCCGGAAGGCGCGGTTCTGCGAGCAGGCGTCGGGCACGCGCCACTGCAACACCATGCCCCGATGCTCGAACAGATTTTCGCCCACGCCGGGCAGGTCGGCCACCAGCGGAATCCCCAGCGCGGCGAGATGGCGGGCTGCGCCGATGCCGGAGCGCTGGAGGATCGCCGGGCTGGCCAGCGCGCCGGTGCTCAGGATCACCTCGCGCCGGGCGTGGAGGCGGGTGGCGGCCCCGTCGATTTCGGCCAGCACGCCTGTGGCGCGGCCGTTTTCGGTCAGCACGCGGTCGATCAGCGCGCCCGTCCTGACGGTGAGGTTCGGCCGCTGGAGCGCCGGGCGGAGGAAGGCGGTGGCCGCGCTCTGCCGCCGCCCCCTGAAGATGGTGCGCGGCGCATAGCCGATGCGCTCGCGGTCTTCGGGATCGTTGATGTCCTCGACCGGCTGAAGACCGAGGCGCTGCCCGGCGGCGATCACCGCCTCGGTCAGGACCGAGCGGGTTTCGGGCAGGGTGATGCGCAACGGCCCTGTCGCGCCGCGCGTCGCGGCCTCGCCCAGTTCATGCGTCTCCATCGCGCGATAGGCCGCGCCGATGCGGTCCCAGCTCCAGTCGTTGCTGGACAGCGCGGCGAGAGCGTCGAAATCGGCCTTTGTCCCGCGCACATAGACCATGCCGTTGACCGAGCTGGACCCGCCCAGCGTCCGCCCGCGCGCCCATATCTCCGCGACATGGTTCGATCCCGCCTCCGGCCGGGTGGCATAGGGCCAGATATAGCGCGGATCGGACATGACCCTGGCCAGCCCGCGCGGCATCGGGATGAGCGGATGGGCGTCCCTGCCGCCCGCCTCCAGCAGCAGCACCCGGTTCGACGGATCCTCGCTCAGCCGGTTGGCGAGCACGCATCCGGCCGAGCCCGCGCCGACGATGATATAATCATGGTCGGCCATCAGCGCAGGCGCTCCAGAAAGGCGGGCGCGTCCCTGTATTTCTCGCGCAGCGCCGCCCTGGATATCTTGCCCGAAGGCAGGCGGGGCAGCGGCCCGCCCTCCAGCGCGACATAGCGCGGCAGCTTGTAGGCGGCCAGCTCGCGCCGGCAATGGGCAAGGATCGCGCGCGGGTCGAGGCGGCCGAGATCGCCATGGACCACCGCCAGCGGCGTTTCGCCGAACTCGGCGTCGGGGGCGGCCAGCACGACGACCTCGGCGACGCCGTCCATCTGGGCGATCGTGTTTTCCACCTCCATCGCGGAGATGTTCAGTCCGCCTGAAATGATGATGTCCTTGATCCGGTCGATGAAGGTCAGGTTGCCGCGCGCGTCCAGCACGCCGCGATCGCCGGTGCGCAGCCAGCCGTCGCGGAAGGTCGTGGCGGTCTGTTCCGGGTCGTTCCAGTAGCCTGCGGCGAGCGCGGCGCTGCGGACGAGGATTTCCCCCGGCTCGCCGGGCGCGGCGAGGGAGCCGTCGGGCCGCGCGATCGCATAGTCGGAGAACAGCCCGCCCGGCCCGCATTTTTCCGGCTCGGCCAGCGCGGTTTCGTCGCGCGCCGCCCAGGCGCCGCCCGCCTCGGTGCAGCCATAGGCTTGCCGCAAGGTCACGCCCTTGGCCTGAAACCGCGCGATCAGTGCGGGGTTGACCCGCGCGCCGCCGACCTGCGCGAATTTCAGCGAGGACAGGTCCGCATCCGCGAATTCCGGCAGCGCGGCGAGGCGTTCGAAGAAGATGGTCGAGGCGAGGAAGGTGGTGATCCGTTTCCCGCTCAGCAGCGCGAGCGCGCGTTCGGGGGTGAACCTGTTCTCCGCGAAGATGGTCGCGCCCACAGACAGGAACTGGAACAGCAGCAGCGTGCCGGAGGAGGAGGAATAGGGGCCCGCGGCCAGCAGGCTGCCGCTATTGCCGGTCGCCGGTTCCATGATCGCGAACTCGGCGGCATAGGCCATGGTCGAACCCTGGGTGTAGACGACGCCCTTGGGCGCGCCGGTCGATCCGCTGGTGCCGATGATGAACAGCGGGTCTTCGGGCCGGGCCTCATACGCGGGCGGCGGGGCGGGGTCGTCGCGCAGCGCGCGGACGATCTCCATCGGCTCCACCGGGCCGCCCCCGTTCCCGCCTTCGCTCAGCGCGGCGCGGGCGGTTTGCGCGCGCGCGGCGTCGGTCATCAGCAGGCAGGGCGTCAGCAGGTCCAGCGCCCGGCGCAGCTCGCGCGCGCTGGACCGGAAGGTCACCGGCGCGGCGATGGCGCCGGCGAGCGCGGTGCCGATGATCAGCATCGCATAGTCGAGCGAATTTTCGCCGACCATCATCACCCGGTCGCCCGGCCGCACCCCCTTGCGCCGCAGCCAATCCGCGACCCGCAGGGCCCAGGCATAGAGGTCGGCATAGCCGACCGCCTCGCCTTCATAATCGAGCGCGATCCGGTCGGGCTTGTCCCAGGCCCACCATTTGAGCGCGCGGCTGACGGTAAATCCAATCATCGGTCCTGTTCCGGTTTAAAGCGTGTCGGCGCTCCCCAGCAACGCGGTGCTGCTCATCAGGTCGCCCGGCCCGCCGGTAACGAGCGACAGGCGGGCGCCGGGGACCTGATTGACCGAGGTGCCGCGTATCTGCCGCACGGCCTCCGGGATCAGGCCCATGCCGTGAATGAACCCTTCGGCCAGGTCGCCGCCCGACGTGTTGATGGGCAGCCTGCCCGACGGGGCGATCAGATTGTCGAGGGTGCAGAAGGCCCCGGCCTCCTCCATCGCGAAGAAGCCGTGGTCGATCATCGAGCCGATGCCCATCGCGTCCATGTTCATGTAGATTTGCGCCACGTCGACATCCTTCGGGCCATAGCCCGATTCGCGCCAGAGGCGGTCGGCCAGCTCCTTCTGCCCGGCGGTGGCGTAATAGGGCCGCCAATTCTCCTCCAGCGCGCCGCCGCCGCCCATCGTGCCCATCGGCGCGGAGAGGACATAGGCGGGCGTCTGCCTGAGGTCGCGGGCGCGCTCGGCGGAGACGACCAGCACGCAGGCCGCGCCGTCATTCTCGCGCGAGCAGTCGAACAGGCGATAGGGCTCGGAGATCATCCGTGCCTCGTCGTATATCTCCCGCGTCATTTCGGTGGCTCGGCCCAGCGCGCGCGAATTGTTCCGGGCGTGATAATAGGACGCCTGCACCGTCGCGAACAGCGCGGAGCGCGGCACGCCATGATGCTCCATCAGCCGCTGCGCGCGCAGCGCGAGAATCTGCGCGGGCGAATCCAGCCCGTTGACCAGATATTGCGACGAGGTGTCGTTCTGCGCCACGGCCACGCGCAGGCGCTGGCTGTTGCCCTCGGCCATGGAGCGATAGATGGCGACGATGTCCGCCTGCCCCGAAAGGATCGCCCCCGCCGCGACATTGAGCGTGCCCGCCAGCGCCCCGCCATGGATCCAGACCAGCGAGGCGAAGCGGCATTCGCGGGTGCCGAGCGCGGGCATCAGCTTGGCCGGGTCGCTGCGTTCCGACGCATAGGAGATGAACCCGTCGATGTCGCGCACGTCGATGCCCGCATCGTCGGCGGCCTGGGTGATCGCGCGCAGCGCCAGCTTCAGCTCCGGCTCCGGCGCGGTGCCGCGTTTGTAATAAGGGGTCTGGCCGATGCCGACGATCGCGGTGGCGCCTCGCATGCTGCTCACATTCCTCTCCGTCATCATCCGGCTCAGCGTTCGAGTTCCCAGCGCAGGGCGGGATAGAATTTGCTTTTGGCGCTCGGCGGATCGATGGTGCCGCGCACCGGCGCGCCGATGGCAAGGTCCGCCTCGTCGCCCTTCAGCACGCCGATCAGGCGGAGGTTGCCGGCATCGGGCAGTTCCGCCACCACCGTCACATAGGGCACGTCCTCCCGGCGTTCGAGCACGCGGTCGAACGCATAATGGGTGCGGGTATAGGTGAAGATGCGGCCCCTGGGCTCCACCGCCACCCAGTCGAAGTCCCACGACCCGCATTGCCCGCAGCGGAAATGGGCGGGCCATGTCCAGCCCCGGCACGAGGCGCAGCGGGGCAGGCGGAGGACGCCGTCTTCGAGGCCGCGCCAATAGTCGTCGTCCGCCTCGATCGCGCCGACGATCTTATGCTGTTCGAAGCTGTAGCTCATATGCCTTCCTCTGCCCGCCCCAAAGGTGATTTGCGTCGTATTGTACGACTATGTAACAAATGTTCGATTTATGCCAATGCCGATCGATTGACAATCCCGTATCGCATATTTCGCCGGTCGCTTGACAGCGGCATGTCCTGCGTTCATGGTCGATAAAAGATTATATGAGCGATAAACGCACGGATTTGATATCGGAATGAGCACCATATTGGCCGAATTGCAGGCGCTGGACCCGTTTCGCGCCGAGGTGCGCGACTGGCTGGCGCGCAATCTGCCCGCCGACTGGCGCGCGCGGATGACCGGCGCGGCCGAGGAGGATCACGTCGCCTTCCAGAAATTCTGGTTCCGCAAGCTGATGGAGCCGGGCTATGCCGCGCCCCATTGGCCGCGCGAATGGGGCGGCGGCGGACTTTCCTTCGCCGAGCAGATCGTGCTCTATGAGGAAATCGCCCGCGCGGGCGCGCCCCGGCTGATCCTCTATTTCATCGCGCTGCATCATGTGCCGGGCACCCTGCTGCACTGGGGCACGGAGGAGCAGCGCCGCCGCCACCTGCCCGCGATCCTCGCCGGGGACGAGATATGGTGCCAGGGCTTTTCCGAACCGGGCGCCGGGTCCGACCTCGCCAGCCTGCGCACGCGGGCGGAGCGGCGGGGCGATCATTTCGTGGTCAACGGGCAGAAGACATGGTCGTCCAACGCGCATCTTGCGCGCTATTGCCTGCTGCTGGCGCGCACCGACCCGGCGGCGGCGAAGACGAAGGGCATTTCCTATTTCATCCTCGACCTGCGCACGCCGGGCGTTTCGCTGCGGCCGATCCGGCAGATGACCGGCGCGTCGCATTTCAACGAAATCTTCCTCGACGATGTGGTCATTCCGGCCGAGAATCTGATCGGCCCGGAACATGGCGGCTGGGCCGTCGCGCAATCGACGCTCTCGTCGGAGCGGGGCCTGTCGGTGCTGGAACTGGCGGAGCGGATGCGCGAGGGGTTCAAGCTGCTCACCGCCGCCGCCCGCGCGCCCTCGCCAGCGGGGCGCATGCCGATCGAGGATGACGAGATCCGCCGCCGCATGGTGGACGTGCGCCTGCGCATCGAGGCGCTGCGCCTGCTGGTCAACAACCAGCTTTCCGGCGTGCTGCGTGGCGAGGCCGCAGGGGTCGAGCCGTCGATCATCAAGCTCTATTACAGCGAGCTGCTGCGCGATTTCACCGAGCTGGGCGTCGCCATCGGCGGCATCGAGGCGCAGTATCTGGAGGCGGTGCTGATGGGCGGAGCCAATGAGACCGGCTACTGGATGCAGGATTATCTCTATTCCTGGGCATGGACCATTTCGGGCGGCAGCTCCGAGATCCAGCGCACCATCATCGCCGAGCGCGGACTGAAGCTGCCCCGCGAGCCGCGGGCGGCCTGAGCGGGAGCGGGGAGCAGCCATGGAATTCGCCTGGACCGACGACCAGATCGACTTTCGCCGCCGCGTGCGGCAGGCGCTGGACGAGCTGCTGCCCGGTGATTGGGACGAGGCCTATGTGTCCGAAAGCTATGCGTCGGACAAACAGGTAGACTTTTCGCGCCATTTCTGCGCCGCGCTGGCCGAGCGCGGGCTGCTGACGCCGCATTGGCCGAAGGAATATGGCGGCGCCGACTGCCCGGACTGGTATCATTTCATCCTCGGCGAGGAGATGAAGGCGGCGGGCGAGCCGCGCGGCTCGCAATATATGAACGTGAACTGGATCGGCCCGACGCTGCTGAAATATGGCACGGAGGAGCAGAAGGCGCGTCACGTCGCCGGCATCGCCGGCGGCACGGTGATCTGGTGCCAGGGCTTTTCGGAGCCCGATGCGGGCACCGATCTGGCGGCGCTGCGCACGCGGGCGGAACGCGACGGCGACCATTATGTGGTGAACGGGTCGAAGATCTGGACCAGCTATGCGCGCAGGGCCGACTGGTGCTTCCTGCTGGTGCGCACCGGGCCGGGACGCAAGGACGTCTCCATCCTGCTGGTGCCGATGGACACGCCGGGCATTTCCGTCACCAGCTTTCCCGGCCTGATCAAGGACGGCCATCTCAACGAGGTGTTCTTCACCGATGTCCGCGTGCCGGTGGCGAACCGGCTGGGCGAGGAGGGGCAGGCATGGGGCATCGTCACCCATGCGCTGGCGTTCGAGCGCGTCGGCGTGCCGCGCTATCACACCGGACTCGATGCGCTCGACCGGGCGGTGGAGCAGCTGCGGGCGGAGGGGCGCTGGGACGGCGACCCGATCGTGCGCCACCGTGCGGGCCTGCTCGTCGCCAGATTCGAGGCGGCGCGGATGCTGACCTATCTGGTGGTCGACCAGCGCGTGCGGGGCGAGCCGCCTAACAGCGACGCCAATCTGTCGCGCATCGTGGCGCTGGAGGCGGTGGGCGACATGATGAATTTCCTCGCCGACTATCTGCCCGATTGCCTCGCCGGCGGCGACAGGCTGCTGGAGGATTATTACCGGATCAACATCCCGGCCGGGATCACCGGCGGCACCAATGAAATTCAGCTCGATCTGGTCGCCCGCGGCGGCCTCGGCTTGCCAAGGGGCTGACGATGGATTTTCACCTGAGCGAGGATCAGCAGGCGCTGGTCGATGCGGTGCAGGCTATTTTGCGGGACCATGCCGACCTGCCGCAGGCCGAGCGCCTGTCCTATGCCTGGCACGATCCGGCGTTGCAGGCGCTGCTGGCGGAGAACGGCTTTCTCGACGCCGCGCGCAGCATGGGGCCGCTCGAAGCCGCGCTGGTGGCGTTCGAAACCGCCCGCAGCCTGCGGTCGATAGAGGCGATGGGAAGCGGTCTGGTCGCGCCGATGGCGCTGCCCGACAGGATGGTGGAGGGGCCGGTCGCCCTCGCCGCCGAGCGCGATCTGGGGCGGGCGATCCGCAACCTGACCGTCGCCCGCACGCTGTTGGTCGATTGCGGCGAGGACAGTATCGTGCTGCCGGTCGATCCCGGCGCGGTGGAGCAGGTGGCGTCGATCCTCGGCTATCCCTATGGCCGCTTCGCGCGGGCGCCTGATCCTGCTTCAGGCCAGCGGATCGCGGGCGGCGGGGCGTTGCTGCGCCAATGGTGGCGGACCGGCATCGCCACGGAGATAGCGGGCGCCGCGCGCGCGGCGATCGATTTCACCATCGACCATGTGACGCAGCGGCAGGTGTTCGGCCGGGCGGTCGGCTCGTTTCAGGCGGTGCAGCACCGGCTCGTCCAGCGCCATGGTCATGCGCGATCGACCTGTTATCTGGCGATGCGCGCGGCGTGGAGCGCGCGCGCGGGCGATGCCGACATCGCCGTCTGCCATGCGCTGCTGGGCATCCAGCCGCTGCTGTTCGACCTCCATCAGTTCAACGGCGGCATGGGCGTGACCACCGAGCATTCGCTGCATTTCTGGACCTATCGCATCCGCGCGCTTCAGGCGGAAGCGGGTGGACTGGCGGGCGCCGCCCTCGATATCGCCGACCGGCGCTGGCCCGCCGTGGAGGGAGCGAACGGATGAGCGGGACGATCGATATCGAAGAATTGCGCGAAGCCATCCGGGGCGTGCTGTCCGACCGGTCGGGCGGCGCGATCGACATACCCGGCGACGAGGGGCGCGGCCTCGACCGGGCGCTGTGGGGCGAGATGGCCGGGCTCGGCTGGCTGGGCATGATCGTGCCGCAGGCGCATGGCGGGCTGGGCCTGGGGCTGGAGCATCTGGCGGTGTTGTATGAGGAGCTGGGCCGCGAGCTTGCCTCCGTGCCGGTGCTGCCGACGATGCTGGCCGCCGCCGCGATCGCCCGCCATGCCGGGCCGGAGACGCAGGCGCGCTGGCTGCCCGCGCTGGCGGCGGGCGGGTGCCTCGCCGCTTTCGCGCTGCCGCGAGACGCGCCGCTGCCGCTGCTCGACGCGCGGGGGGCGCTGGCGGGGGAGGTCGACCATCTGCTGTTCGCCGATTGCGCCGGGCTGCTGGCGCTGCCGGTGCGGGCGGGCGAGGGGCAGATGGCGCTCGTGCTGCTCCCCACCGATGCCGCAGGCGTCACGGTCGCGCGGCGGCCGCTGGTGGACCTGACGCGCAGCGCCGGGCGGGTGACGCTGGACGGCGCGCGGGTGGAGGACGGGCATCTGCTTGGCCTTGCCGAGGCGGACTGGGCCGCGCTGCTCGACCATGCGGCGATGGCGCTGGCCTGCGATGCGGCGGGCGGGGCGGAAGCGCTGCTGGAGCGCACCGTCGATTATCTGTGCATGCGCGAGCAATTCGGCCGCCCCATCGGTTCCTTTCAGGCGCTCAAGCATCGCGTGGCCGACTGGAAGGTGCGGATCGAGGCGGTGAAGGTGCTTGCCCGCCATGCCGCCGCGCTGGTGGAGGCGGGGGCGGCAGATGCGTCGGCCATGGCGTCGGGCGCCAAGGCCCATGGCTGCGACGTCTACGCCGCCTTCGCCGGGGATGCGGTGCAATTGCATGGCGGCATCGGCTTCACCTGGGAGCATCCCTGCCATCTGTTCCTGAAGCGGGCGAAGCTGAGCCAGCAGCTGTTCGGCGGCCCGGCGATGCACCGGGACCGGGTGGCGCGGCTGGCGATCGGCTGAAACCGTTCAGGCAATAGCGTTCAGGCAATCACCATGCCGCCATCGACCGGCATCGATATGCCGGTGACGAAGCTGGCTTCGTCCGAAACCAGCCAGAGCGCGGCGCGGGCGACCTCCGCCGGGTCGGCCATGCGCTCCATCGGCTGAAGGCGCATCTTGCCGAGCGCCGGGTTGGCGTTGGACGAACTGGCGGCGAGCGGGGTGAGCGTGGGGCCGGGCAGCAGCGCGTTGATGCGGATGCCCCGCTCGGCGCAATCCATCGCCGCGCCCCGGACCATGCCGTCGATCCCGGCCTTCGACCCGCAATAGTCCGAGCTCCACGGCAGGCCCTTCAGCGCCGCCGCCGACGATACCGCGACGATGCTGCCCGCGCGGTGCTCCCACATCGCGGCGACCTGATGCTTGAGGCACAGGAACATGCCGCGCAGGTTGATCGCGTGCACGCGGTCCCACGCGTCCGTCTCGATCTCGTGGATCGGGCGGGAGCTGCCGACGATGCCCGCGCAGTTGATCGCGCCGTGGAGCCGCCCATGGGCGTCGACCGCGCCGGCGACCAGCGCGCGCACGCTGTCCTCGCTGGTCACGTCCGTTTCGACGAACCGCACCTTGCCCCCTTCGGCGCGCAGGCGGGCGGCGACGGCCTCGCCCCCGCCGTCGCGATCGGCCAGCGTCACCGCCCAGCCCCGCGCGGCCGCAAGCTCCGCGCAGGATCGGCCGATGCCGCTGGCGCCGCCGGTCACGATGATCGAGCGCCTGTCCGTCATTCGCGCCTCCTGTGCCGGCGGCCGGGCAGCGCTCAGTAGCGGAAGGCCGCCGACACGCCGATCACGCGCGGCGGGTTCCAGGAGACGCCGGTGCCGAACCCGTTGGGCAGCACCTGCGCCTTGTATGCCTTGTCCGTCACATTGTTGACATAGGCGGACAGGGTGAAGTGATCGCTGGGGTCGGTCCAGGCCGCGCGCAGGTTGGCGACCGTATAGGCCTTCTGGACATTGTTGTTGGCCGCGTCGAAATAGAATTTCGACGAGTAATAGACATTGGCGTTCAGGTTGAGCGTGCCACCGCCCATGTCGAAATTGCCGTCGATGCCCAGATTGCCGGTCCAGTCGGGAGAGCGGATCATGCGGTTGCCGGAGGCATCGACCGGCGTGTTGTCGGACGAGCCGTCGGTCGCGCCGCCATTGGGCACGCCCAGCACGCTCCTGCCGTCGACCACATAGTCGAAGACATTGCCCGGCGCGCCGGGATAGCTCTTGTACCGGCCATGGGTCCATGCGATGCCGCCGGTGATGCTGATGGTGTCGGACAGCGCCTGATAGAGCGACAGTTCGCCGCCATAGACTTCGGAGCTGGCCGCGTTGGTGGTGATGCTGCTCGTGCCGACATAGATCGACACCTGCAAATCCTTGTAATCATAGTAGAAGCCGGATAGCTCCAGCCGGGTGCCGCCGCTCGACAATTTATAGCCGCCCTCGAAGGCGGTGATCTTCTCCGGCTTGATGAAGCCGGTGTTCTTGAAGCCGTTCACGTCGAGCAGGCCCGCCTTATAGCCCTTGGTGACCGACGCATAGACGTTGGACTGCGGCGTCAGCTGATAGCGGATGACCGCGCGCGGGGTGAAGGATTTGAACGTGTGGTCCGGCGGGCCGTCGCTCGCCGGGCAGAAGCCAGCGGCGAGCCCGGCGGGGTAGCAGGTCCAGTAGCCGCTGTCCTTTTCCACGCTGTAGCGCGCGCCGACCGTCAGGAACAGCTTGTCGGTCGCCTCCAGCGTGGCGTCGGCGAAGCCGGAGATCGACTTGATGTGGATATTGGTGTCATAGGCGGGATAGATCACCGGCGTCATCGCGCCGAACGGGTTCTGCCCGGCCTTCTGGTCCATGAAGAAGGCGCCGACGACCCAGCTCAGCCGTCCGCCGGGATTGGAGTTGAGCAGCAGTTCCTGCGTGAACAGCTTGTCGAAATTGTTGAAGGCGACGCGGAACAGCGGAATGCTGCTGTTGTCGACCTCCAGATCCTGCCGCGACTTTTCCTTGCGATACTGGGTGTAGGAGGTGAGCGTCGCGAAATCGAGGTCGAACTTCGCCGTCAGCTGTCCGGCGTCGAGTTCCGACCGGAACAGCGGCGTGAAGCCGGGATCGGTCGCGATATGCCGGTTGTCCGTGCCGATCAGGGCGCCCGGTATGCCGAAGGCATAGGCCGCGCTCTGATAGCTGCCGTCCGGGTCCTGATAGACGCTCCAGAGCATGGGCGTCGGGTCTTTCAGCTTGGTGTGGATGTAGCGGGCGAGGATGTAGCTGCGGCCCGATTCGTCGAATTCATATTTCAGCCCCGCGCGCAGCGAAAAATTATAGCCGCGCCCGACATGATCGTTGCCGTCGGTCAGGTTGGTGAACCAGCCGTTGGTATATTTGTAGAGCACGCCGAGATCGGCGGAAAGCCCGCCGCCCAGGCCCGTGGTGCCGTAGAAGGAGCCGCGTATCGTGTCGAAGCTGGAATAGTCGATCTTCGCCTGCACCGCGGTTTCCCGCTGCGGCTCGGAAGTGGTGACGATCACCGCGCCCGCCGTGGTGTTGCGGCCGAACAGCGTGCCCTGCGGCCCTTTCAGCACCTGCACGTTGCTGACGTTGAGGAATTCGAAATCCTGCGTCAGCGGGCTGGCGTTGTAGAAGCCGTCGGTATAGACGCCCACCGCCGAGCCGCCGCCGACATTGGCGACCGCGGTGCTGACGCCGCGAATCGTCGGCTGGGCGAAGGCGCCGTTATAGTCGAGGCGGAAGGCGGGCACGACCTGCGCCAGCGCGTTGCTGGCGGTGACGCCGGCATTCTGCAACGTCTCGCTGTTGACGGAGGTGACGGTGATCGGCACGTCGACCAGCCGCTCCGCGCGGCGCTGCGCGGTGACGACGATGTCGCTCGCCAGCACGGCGGCGCGGTCGGTTTGCGGCGGAGCCTGATCCTGCGGCAATTGGGCTAGGGCGGTGGCGAAGCCGCTGCCGCACAGGCAGCTGGCGGTGAGCAGGCGCGTGGCGACACGGGAAGGATGCTTCCAGGCCATCTTATTCTCCCATTGATTAATTAATTTTTATGCAGTCGGATAAGGCCGCGTCCGATTCAAAAGGTCAAGCGGCTTTTATGCCGCCCGGTAAAATTACGGATGACCGTTGTGCAAAATCCACAGCACATATCGGCAAAAATGGATATTCCCATCAAGGAAGTGCAGTCAAAGCCATATAATAGGGGGAACATAGCAAATAATTACCCCGTATATTTACATGGAATAATACCCGGCCTCCAAGTCGATGGCCTGAAAATCCGGGTGAACGATCCCATCAGTCTTTCGGCGTTTGCCGCAGTCCGGTGAACCCTTCCCAGCCGCGCACCGGGCCGCCCATCGTCTGTGCGGTCCGGCGCGGACGGAAGAAATCATAAGGCGTGACCAGCGGCAGGCGGGAGGCCAGGTGCAGCCGGTCGCGCTCCGCCTCGGGCAGCTCGAAATCGAGCGCGGCGAGATTGGCGCGCAACTGGTCGATCCGTGTCGCGCCGATGATGACCGAGGCGGAGCGATATTGGGTCGCGGCCCAGTTGAGCGCGACCGCCGCCGGGCTCTGCCCGGTTTCCCGCGCGGCGGCGAGCAGCGCGTCGATCACCACCCAGCTCTGCTCCTTGCCCAGCACCCCGCGCGACGGCCCGGCGATGGTGGTGAGCCGCCCCTCTACGCCGGCATCGCCGCGCTTGTATTTCCCGCTGAGCGCGCCGCCCGCGAGCGGGCTCCACGAACAGAGGCCGAGGCCGAAATGCGACGCGGCGGGCAGGTGCTCGCGCTCGATGCTGCGTTCGAGCAGCGAATATTCGAGCTGGAGCGCGATCGGCGCGGCAAGGCCGTTCTGCGCGGCATAGAGGACGGCGTGCACCGCATACCAGGCGGGCACGTCGGACAGGCCGTAATAGCGGATCTTGCCCGCGCGGATCAGCGCGTCGAACCCCTGCACCACCTCCTCGACCGGGGTGACGGTATCCCACGCATGCATCCAGTAGAGGTCGACATAGTCGGTATCCAGCCGCCGCAGCGAATCGTCGATCGCCCGCATCATGTTCTTGCGGCCGTTGCCGAAGGCATTGACGCCCTTCGCGCCCGAATCGAAGGTGAATTTGGTGGCGATCACCATTTCCTCGCGAATGCCCGCCGCGTTCAGTGCCCGCCCGATGATGCGCTCGCTCTCGCCCGCCGCATAGACATCCGCCGTGTCGATGAAATTGCCGCCCGCCTCGGCATAGGCGTGGAGCATTTCGGCCGAGGCGGCCTCGTCGCAGCCCCAGCCGGAGCTCTGGCCGAAGGTCATCGTGCCCAGACACAGCGGGCTGACGCGCAGGCCCGAGCGGCCGAGGGTGAAATAGCTGTCGAGCGCCATGCGGTTCTGCTCCTCCATGATGGCCACGCCGGGCGCGGCAAATAATCTAATCTGATTTGGAAAAATCATTGCCTGAAAGCCGTCGCGCGGGCAAGGTTCATTCAACGATTAATTGTATTTGAGGGAGCGAGGCATGGGTGCTGTGGATCTGACCGGCAAGGTGGCGCTGGTGACGGGGGCGAGCGCGGGCCTCGGCCGCCAGTTCGCGCAGACGCTGGCGCGCACGGGCGCGGCGGTGGTGCTGACCGCGCGCCGCACCGAAAGGCTGGACGAACTGGTCGCCGCGATCGCGGCGGAGGGCGGCAAGGCGGTGGCGCAGCCGCTCGACCTGCGCGATCCGGCGGCGATCGTCGCGGCCTTCGATGCGGCGGAGAAGGCGTTCGGCACGGTCGACATCCTCATCAACAATGCAGGCATCGCCGACGCCAATTTCGCGGCAAGGCTGTCGCTGGAAACGATCGACGCGGTGATCGACACCAATTTCCGCGCGCCGTTCCTGACCGCGACGGAGATGGCGCGGCGGCTGATCGCGGCGGAGCGGCCGGGGCGGATCGTCAACCTCTCCTCGGTGGGCGCGTTCACCTATGCGCCGACCTCCTCGGCGGCACTCTATTCGGCGACCAAGGCGGGGATCAAGCGGCTGACCGAGACGCTGGCGATCGAATGGGCGAAGTTCCACATCAACGTGAATGCGATCGCCCCCGGCATGTTCCTCTCCGAAATGACCGAGGGCTATCTGGATCGCGTCGGCGACGGGGTGAAGAAATTCTGGCCGCGCGGGCGCTTCGGCCAGCCGGACTATCTGGACAGCACGCTGCTCTATCTGGTCGATCCGGCGTCGCATTTCGTGACCGGCACCTGCATCATCGTCGACGATGGGCAGATGAATCGATAGGGCATATTGAAGTCGGCCCGCAGAATGCGAAAAACAGGGATATCGGGAGAGGCGGTTTAGCGCCGCCTCTCTCCGCCGCTCATTCCCCCCTCCAGCGGGGCGGGCGCTTCTGCGCGAAGGCGAGCGGGCCTTCGCGGGAATCGGCGGAGCGGAACAGCGCCCTGGTCGCGGGATAGCGCAGCTGTGCCTGATAGGCCGCCTCCAGGCTCTCCTCCTCCATCCCCCGCCGCACGATCTGCTTCGACGCGCGGATCGACATGGGCGAGCAGGCGAGGATATCCCGCGCATAGGCCTGCGCCGCCTCCATCACCTCCCCGGCGGGCACGACGCGGTTGACGAAGCCCAGCTCCAGCCCTTCGCGCGCGGTCAGGCGGCGGCCGGTCAGGATCATGTCCATCGCGCGCTTCATGCCGATCTCGCGCGGCAGGCGGAGCAGCCCGCCCGCCAGCGCCGCGAGGCCGACCCTGGGTTCGGGCAGCGCGAACACCGCGTCTTCCGAGGCGATGATGACGTCGCAGGCCAGCGCGATCTCGAACCCGCCGCCCATGGCGAGGCCGTTCACCGCCGCGATCACCGGCTTGTCGAGGTCGAAGCGCGCAGTTAGGCCCGCAAAGCCGGTGGTCGGCGGGGCGATGCTGTGCCCCCTGGCCATCGCCCAGGCGGTATATTTTAGGTCGTTTCCGGCGCAAAAGGCCCGGTCGCCCGCTCCGGTCAGGATCGCCACCCATTGCGCGGGGTCGGCGGCGAAATCGTTGAATGCCTCGGCCAGCTCCGCATTGGCGGCGGGGTGGAGCGCGTTCATCTGGTCGGACCGGTCGATCGTCACCACCGTCAGCGGCCCGTCGCGCTCCACCCTGCTGAAGCGGCGGGGCAGCGCGCGGCGGGCGCGCTTCCCGCCCGCCTCGAAACTCGGCTTGCCGAACGTGTCGATGCGGACATGGCCCGCGACGCCTACCGCCGAGCGTTCGGTCGACTGGAGCAGCGCGATGCCTTCCTCGTCGTCCGCCGCCACCCGCGCCATGACGCGGCCTCCTTCCGGCGTCCGCGCGATCACCGCGCCCTCGATCGGCGCGCCGTCGCGGTCGTAGCGGACGGTATAGGTCTCGATCGTCGCCGGGCCTTCATAGCCGTCGAGCAATGGCGGCACCGGACCGCGCGCGGCCTCCGCCTCGGCCTGCACCGAATAGCGGTCGGGCAGCGGATCGGCGGCGGGGGTCGTACTGACGACGATCGCATGATGCTTGTTCACATAGCCGCCCTGCCCATAGACCAGCCCCAGCGAGCCGGGCGCGGCGCGCATTTCGCGCACCATCGCGCAGACGGCGTGGCTCATATAATTGTTGAGCGGCCCGCCGAAGAAGGTGAGGCCGCCCGCGACCGTCGGCGCTACATCGCTCGCGCCGTTCAGCCCCAACGTGCGCAGCGCCATTTTCGGCACCACCGGGAAGCAGCTGTAAAGCTCCATCTTGTCGAAGCGGCGCGCGTCGCCGCCAGCGATCTGCGTCGCCTTTTCCAGCACGGCGGCCTGCGCGGTGCTGTGGGCATAGCTGTCGCGCTGGAGATAATCCTCCGGTTCGACCGCCGCCGCTCCGCCCCAGAGGAACACCATCCTGTCCTCCGGCACGCCCGCCGCCCGCGCCTCACCGACGCTGGTGACGATGATCGCGGCGGCCTGATTGACATTGGGGTTGGCGACCATCAGCTTGGGGTAGGGCCAGCTGATCAGCCGGTTGTCGGCGGACGGCGTGCCGATGGCTTCCGCGTCCGGCGCATGGCGGATCCAGGCCGAGGGATTGGCGGCGGCGACCTGCGCATAGCGCGCCCAAAGCTCGGCCGATTCCTTCTGCGCCTGCGCCGGGGTCTGGCCCCATGCCGCCTGCGCCGCCACCTCGTAAAGCGGGTAGATCTGCGCCGGATCGCTGATCCTGAGGCTCTTGGCGACCTTGCTCATCGCGAAGTCGGCGCCGGGGAATTTCACCTCTTCCTCGCGCGAGGCGAGCGGGGTCCAGGGCAGCGCGACCTTCTCCTTGCGGGCGCGCAGCCGGGCGTGCAGCGCCTCGCCGCCGACGATCGCCGCCGCCTTCTGCTCGCCGCGCTGGATGCGCAGCGCCGCGTCGTGGATCAGGCGGACCGGGGTTTCGCCGCCGAAGGTGGAGTTGGTCTGCCGCGCCGGGGCGATGCCCGCCATCTCGCAGACCAGCGCCGCCGGGTCCTTGTATCGCCAGCTTATCAGCGCGACGAGATCGACCGAATCGATCCGTTGCAGCATCGCGCCGCCGGAATCGGCCCCGGCGGCCTCCAGCGCCCGCGCGATCAGCGCCGCCGGTTCCAGCGCGGCGGCGGGATCGTCGGGGCGGTCGACATATTCGCCGATGCCGACGATGACGGGGGTGGTGTCGGAAATGGCCATGTCACTTGTCCCAGTTGGTGAGGCCGTCCAGCGCCTCGACGCGGCTGCCTTCGACGAGCAGGGGGTTGACCTCCAGCGAGAGCAGGTCGTGGCCGAGCGCCAGCGCCGCTTCGCCGATCGCGACGATCGCCTTGGCCACCGCCGTGCGGTCGACCGGCGGCGCGCCGCGGAAGCCGTCGAGCATCGGGGCGCCGCGCAGCTCGCCCAGCATCTCCAGCACGTCGGCCTCGCTGACGGGGAGCAGGCGCTGGCTGACATCCTTCAGCACCTCGACGAAGATGCCGCCGAAGCCGATCGCCAGCACCGGCCCCCATTGCGGGTCGCGCATCGTGCCCGCGAACAGCTCGACGCCGCCCCTGCGCATCGGCGAGACGATGACGCCGTCGATCGCGGCATCGGGCTTATAGGCGCGGACCGAGGCGAAGATCGCGTCATGGGCGGCGGCGACGGCCTCGGCATCCTGAAGGTTGAGGCGGACGCCGCCTGCCTCGGTCTTGTGCGCGATGTCGGGCGAGGCGATCTTGAGCACGACGGGATAGCCCATTTCCCCGGCGGCCTGCACCGCCTCGGCGGCCGAGCCGACGACCGGGCCGGGCACCACCGGCACGCCATGGCGCGCCAGATGGTCGAGCACCGCTCGTTCGGTCGTTGGGCGTTCGGCAGGGGCCGGGCTGGCACCTTGCCGTGCCGCCGGGCGGGGCAGGGCGGCGGGGCGCGTCAGATGGCCGAGCGCGCGCAGGCAGCCGTCGACGCCGCCGCCCGAATAGACCATGCCCAGCTCGTCGGCGAGTTCGCGCGCATAGCCGTTCACCGGCATGAAGGTGTGGCTCATCATCAGGCAGGGCTTGCCGGCGGCGGAGAAGCCCTGGCCGACATGTTCGACGAAGCGGCGGGCGAAGCCGCGCCCGTCATCCTTGAGCGGCGCGTCGAAGACGAAGCCGATCACGTCGATCGCCGGGTCTTTCGCCACCTCCGCGATCGAACTGGCAATCAGTTCGGGCGCCAGCATCGCCCCGCCGGTGAGGTCGAGCGGGTTGGACGGCGTGGCGAAGGCGGGCAGCGTCTCGCGCAGCGCCGCGAGGGTCGGTGGCGCCAGCCGGGGGATGGTCACGCCTTCCTTCTCCGCCTGATCCAGCGCGATTTCGCACATGCCGCCCGACATGGCGATGAGCGACATGCCGCGCCCGCCGATCCGGCCCAGCCGGGCGAACAGGTCGGAGGTGACGATCAGGTCCTCCAGCGAATGGACCCGTGCAATGCCGAGATCGCGGCAGAGCGCGTCGAACACGCTGTCGTCGCCGACCAGCGACCCGGTGTGCGTCTGCGCGGCGGCGGCGGCGGCCTCGCTGGAGCCGACTTTCAGCACGGTGACGGGCTTGCCCGCGGCGTTGGCGGCTTCGACGGCGGCGCGGAAACCGGCGGGATCGCGGATGGTTTCGAGGAACAGCGCGATCGATCGCGGTTCGGGCTGTTGCGCCAGATAGCCGATGGCGTCGGCGATGGTCACGTCCGCTTCATTGCCGGTGGAGATGAGGTGGGTGACGGCGATGCGCTGTTGATAGGCGAATTGTTCGAGCTGGCTGGCGACCGCGCCGCTCTGCGACACGATGGCGAGCGTCGGGCCGGGCATGGGCCTGCGCAGCGGGGTCGTCCAGAGCGGGCTTTTCGCGACATAATTGGCGAAACCGAGGCAATTGGGGCCGATCAGGCGAATGCCCGCCTCGCGCGCGAGGGCGGCCACGCGGCGCTGGCGTTCGGCCCCTTCCTCACCGGTTTCGGCGAACCCGGCCGAGAGGATGACGGCGCCGCCGACATTGGCGGCGCGCAGGTCCTCCATCGCTTCGGGCAGCGCGGCTTCCGGCACCATCAGCAGCGCGGCGTCGATCGGCTCGCCCACGGCGGCGCAACTCGTCGCGGCTTGCTGGCCATGCACCGTGCCGCCCTTGGGGTTGATGAGATGGACCGGCCCTTCGAAGCCGAAGCGCTTCAGATTGTCGAACGAGGCGACCGACCAGATGGACCGGTCCTTCGCGCCCACCAGCGCGATCGACCGGGGGGCGAAGAGGCGGTTCAGCGAATGGGTGTCCGGCATGGCGGGCATAGTCTCCTTGGGCATGGAATCGACCCCTAGGCAGGGCCGGCGAGGCGGTCAAGCCATCATTTAATCGGCTAGTTATATTGCATCCGGGCAGCGTGCTTGATAGGCAGGCGCCATCGATTGCGAAAGGATTGGCCCCATGGATTTCACCGCCGATTATACAATGACCATCGACGGCGCGCCGGTGGCGGGGGCCGGGACCATGGCGGTGATCAATCCGGCGAGCGGAGAGCCCTTCGCCACCGCGCCCGCCGCCGACGCGGCGCAGCTCGACGCGGCGGTGAATGCGGCGCGCCGCGCCTTTCCGGGCTGGAAGGCGACGCCCTGGGCGGAGCGGGCGGCGATGCTGACGGCGGCGGCGAAGCTGATCTTCGAACATACAGACGAGCTTGCGCGCCTGTTCGTGCGGGAGCAAGGGCGGCCGCTGCATCTGGCGAAGGGAGAGATACAGGGCGCGTCCTTCTGGCTGCGTCAGGTGGCGAAGCAGCAGATCCCGGTCGAGGTGACCGAGGACACGCCGGAACGGCGGATCGAGGTGCATCATGAGCCGCTCGGCGTGGTCTGCGCGATCGTGCCGTGGAATTTCCCGGTGCTGCTCGCCGCGTGGAAGATCGCCCCGGCGCTGCTCGCTGGCAATACGATGGTGCTGAAGCCTTCGCCCTTCACGCCGCTCTGCTCGCTGAAGATCGGCGAGCTGCTGCGGCAGGTACTGCCGCCCGGCGTGCTCAACATCGTCTCCGGCGGGGACGAACTGGGCCCCATGATGACGGCCCATCCGGGCTTTGCGAAGATCAGCTTCACCGGCTCCACCGCGACCGGCAAGCGGGTGATGGAGGCCGCCTCGCGCGATCTCAAGCGCATCACGCTGGAACTGGGCGGCAATGACGCGGCGATCATCCTGCCCGATGTGGATGTGGACGCGGTGGCCGAACAGATTTTCTTCGGCGCCTTCTACAACAGCGCGCAGGTGTGCGTGGCGACCAAGCGGCTCTACGCCCATGAGGCGATCTACGACCGGCTGCGCGACCGGCTGCACGCGCTCGCCCGGCAGGCGAAGGTGGGCGACGGGCTGGAGCAGGGCAGCGAGTTCGGGCCGATCCAGAACGCCGCGCAGTTCGCGCGCGTCACCGAGCTGCTGGAAAGCGCGCGGGCCGAGGGCCTTGCGGTGCTGGACGGCGGCGCGGTGCCGGACAAGGGCTATTTCGTGCCGCTCACCATCGTCGACAACCCGCCGGAAAGCGCGCGCGTGGTGCAGGAGGAGGCGTTCGGGCCGATCCTGCCGATGATGCGCTGGAGCGACCTCGACGAGGTGATCGCGCGGGCGAACGACAGCCTTTACGGCCTTGCGGGCGCGGTCTGGTCGGCCGATGTCGGGCAGGCGGTCGGCATCGCCCACCGGCTGGAGACGGGAACGGTCTGGATCAACCAGAATTTGCAGAACACGCCGTTCACGCCGCTTGCCGGGCACAAGCAATCCGGCTTCGGCGTGGAAAACGGCATGGACGGGCTGAAGGAATTCACCCAGCCCAAGGCGATCTTCATCCCCAAGGGCGGGTGACGCGGCGCCTGATGAAGCGCCGCCGCGCCGGTTCCGCGTGTTTTTTCTATCGCTGCGCGATCGGCACCGTCAGTTCGATGCCGTCCATCTCCTCGGTGACGACGATCTGGCAGGACAGGCGCGCGCGCGGATGCGGATCGGGCACGCAGTCCAGAATCATCGCCTCCATATCGTCGGGCGGGGCGAGGCGTTCCAGCCATTCGGGGCTGACATGGACATGGCAGGTTCCGCACACCATCGATCCGCCGCAGTCGGCGTCGATTCCCTCGACGCTGGCGGCTTTCGCCGATTCCATCAGCGAGACGCCGCAGCGCGCGTCTATTTCGCGGCGCTCGCCGGACGGTGTGTGAAAAATCGCTCGAACCACTGGTTGCTCCCTGACGTCCTGCCATTGTTTAGTCGCTTCATTAACAGGCTTGGATGAGCCTGTCGAGGCCGCCGCGCGCGCGTCGTTTTCAGCACTTCTTTTGCCTGCTGGCCAAGTTTTTTTGCGGACTGTCCAGCAGCTGGGCTTTGCGGTTGATGATCCGCGCGGGGCGGGTTCTAACTCCTTGGGCAACAGGCGGCGCATGGCCGCATTTCATCGATCCGGGACCCCAGACCGTCGTGCGCGAACGGATGCCGGGTCATGGCATGAACGCAAGGAAACCCTATGGCGACGACCCCGCTGGCAGAGCAGACCGACATCCCGTCCATGGCGCAGGCGCTGTGTGACGATCCGGCCGAATTTTTCCACCACAGCTTCACGCAGATGCAGTCGATCGACCGCGAGCTGTTGTCCGCGCTCCAGCTCGAAGGGCTGCGCCAGCGCTTCGCGCAGCTGAAGGACCGGGTGCCGATGCTGAAGAAGCTGGCCGACGCGCAGGGCATCGACCGGATCGACGCGATCGAGGATGCCGTGCCGCTGCTGTTCGAGCATACGATGTACAAGAGCTATCCGCCCGCCTTTCTGGAAAAGGGGCGCTTCGCGGAGATCAACAAGTTCCTCTCCCGCCTGTCGACCTTCGACCTGACCGGCATCGACGTGTCGGGCTGCAAGACCATCGACGACTGGATGGAGTTGATGGACCGGGAAAGCCCGCTCACCATCATGCATTCGTCGGGCACGTCGGGAACGATGACCTTCCTGCCGATTTCCAAGCAGGAATGGGACAAGTTCGGCAAGACCGCGCGGGTAATCGCGTTGCAGGACTTCGGCGACGACCCGTCGGTGATGGACGAGGGCGGCGATTTCTACGTCATCTACCCCTATTTCCGCCATGGCGGATCGGGGCATGTGCGCACCTGCGACCTGTTCGTCAAATATATCAGCAAGTCGGAGGACCGGCTGCTGGTCGCCTTTCCCGGCCGGATGAGCTCCGACCTGCTCTACCTCGCCGCGCGCATCCAGGCGGCGGCGGCCAAGGGCGAGCTGGAAAAGCTCGACATCTCGCCCGTCATGCTGGCGCGCAAGGCGGAATATGAAAAGTTGCAGGAGGAGATGCCGGCGCGGCTCGACGCCTTCTTCACCGACATTGCGGAAAATTATCAGGGCAAGCGCATCTTCTTCTGGGGCGCGCAGAACCTGCTCTTCAACCTGGTGCGGATCGGGCAGGAAAAGGGCCTGTCGCATGTCTTCGCGCCCAATTCGGTGATCGGCACCGGCGGCGATTCCAAGAACGGCGTTAAGATGCCGGACGACTGGCGGCAGCAGGTGTGCGACTTCGTCGGCATCGAGAACACCCGCATGTGCTACGGCATGACAGAGGTGAAGGGCTGGCACAAGAAATGCGCGCACGGCCATTATCATTTCTGCCCCTGGGTGATCCCCTATCTGCTCGACCCGGACACCAGCGAGCTGCTGCCGCGCACCGGCCGCGTCACGGGGCGCGCCGCCTTTTTCGATCTCGGGTCCGAAACGCGCTGGGGCGGGTTCATCACCGGGGACGAGGTGACGATTGAATGGGACGAGCCCTGCGCCTGCGGCCAGTCCACCGTCTACGCGATGGACGGCATCGAGCGGCTGAGCGCCAAGCGCGGCGGCGACGACAAGATAAGCTGCGCGGCCACCGAAGGCGCGCACAAGGAAGCGATGAGCTTCCTCACCAGCTTCCAGTGACGCAGGAGGGACTTATGGGCATGGAAGAAAAGCTGGACGTGAGCGTTGCCGACCGCCAGTTGCCGGTCGCCAGCCTCGTCATTCGCGGCGAGGTGATCACCGACAATCTTGTCGAGGTCGGCGGGCGGGGCGGGGACCTCACTTTCCTGACACCCGACGCGCATAAATATCTCGACCGGCTGCCGCTCAGGAATCCGGCGCTGATGGCCGATCTCTACACGCTGTCCTTCGACGATATCCTCGATTATCTGGAGGAACTGGGCACCCGGCTCGACATCGCCGACAACCCCCATCTCGCCCGCGCGCGGGAGCTTTCCTACCTCACCGCACCGACCACGCGGCCGCTGGTCGACGCCTCCTATGCCGATCTCAAGGCCAAGTTCGACCGCGCGGTGATGCGGGAAATGGCCGACAGGATGATCGGCATCCCCTATCTGGAAGGCTGGGTGGAGGAGGAACGGCTGAACGGCCTGCGCCTTGGTATACGCTGCTTCGGCGCGCGCACGCTGCACGTGATCGCGGGCAACAGCCCGACCATCTCCGCCGCGACGATCATCCGCAACGCGCTGTTGCGCAGCGACGCGATCATCAAGGCGCCGTCCAACGACCCGTTCACCGCGATCGCGATCGCCCGGACGATGATCGACATGGCACCCGACCATCCGCTGACGAAGCATCTGACGGTCGGCTATTGGCGTGGCGGCGACACCGCCTTCGAGGAGAAGCTCTACCAGCCGCATCATGTCGAGAAGATCGTCGCCTGGGGCGGCTTCGCGTCGGTCAAGCATGTGACGCAATATATCCAGCCGGGGCTGGAGCTGATCTCGCTCGATCCCAAGCGCAGCGCCAGCATCATCGGCCGCGAGGCGTTCGAGAGCGAGGCGGCGATGGCGGAAGCCGCGATCCGCCTCGCCAGCGACATCGGCGCGATGAACCAGGTCGGCTGCGTCAATGCGCGGGTGATCTACGCCCTTTCCGGCACGGACGAGGAGGGGCTGGCAAAGCTCAACCGCTTCGGCGAGATGGTCTATGACGGCATCCTCTCGCTGCCCGAACGGACCAGCACGCCGGCCAAGCGCTACGACCGCGAGCTGAAGGCCCATGTCGATGCGCTGCGGCTGCAGGACGACTGGTACAGGGTGATCGGCGGCCATGGCGACGAAGGCGCGATCATCGTGTCGCAAATGTCCGATCCGGTCGATTTTTCGACCAAGCTGATCGACCGTACCGCCAATCTCGTGCCGGTCGACGGCCTCGACGAGGTGATGGGCGCGGTCAACGCCTATACCCAGACGGTCGGCGTCTATCCCGAAAGCCTGAAGGCGGAACTGCTCGACGTGCTGCCGCTCCATGGCGCGCAGCGCTTCGTGTCGCTGGGCTTTGCGGTGCAGGCGTCCAATGCGCAGCCGCAGGACGGGCTCGAACTGATGCGCCGCATGGGCAAGTGGATCATCAACGAGATCCGCACGCCCGAAAGCTGCCAGGCGCCCTGGCTGCCCTGAGGCGGCCGGCCACCGGAGAAAAAAGGGGCGAGCCGGGCCGTTTCCGGTGCGGCGACGCCCTTGCCCGAACCGAGAAACGAGAAACATGGAGGGGGAAATGGTCCTGTCGACCCGCAATCGTCATTTCATGGGCGCCGCGAGCATGCTGGCGCTGATGCTTCTCGCGCTGGAAAGCGAGGCCGCCGCGCAGACCGGCGCCGGCGCTTCGGCATCGCCGCCGGAGGATCAGGCCGGATCGGCGGATATCGTGGTGACCGGCCGCCTGCGCGCGGAGCGGTTGCAGGATGTGCCGATCGCCGTGACGGCGCTGAGCGGCGCGACCATTGCCGAACAGGCGGTGGTCGATGTGCAGGGCATCTCCAAGCTGGTGCCGATGATGGTGGTCGGCCGACAGGTCAGCGGCTCGGCGGCGAGCATCTTCCTGCGCGGCGTCGGTTCCTCCTCGCTCAGTTCCGGCTTCGATCAGTCGGTCGCGCTCAATCTCGACGGCATCGCGATGACCCGCGGGCGGGAGATCGTGAACGCCCAATATGACATCAGGCAGGTCGAGGTGATGAAGGGGCCGCAGGCGCTGTTCTTCGGCAAGAACAGCACCGGGGGCGTCGTCGCCATCACCACCGCCGATCCCGGCGCGCGCTTCGAGGCGATGGCGAAGCTCGGCTATGAATTCGTCGCCGACGAGCGCTATGCCGAGGGCTTCGTTTCGGGCCCGCTGACGGACAGCCTGGGCGTGCGCTTCGCCGGGCGGGTGTCGAAGATGGACGGCTTCTTCGTCAACACGGCGCAGCCCAATGCGCTGAGCGGGCTGGACCGCACCGTCTCGTCGCGGCGGGTGCCCTATGGCGAAAGCCTGTCGGGCCGCCTTACCGTGGTTTATGATCCGGGCGACGGCTTCGACGCGACGCTCAAGCTTTCCGCCACGCATATGGAGGATTCGGGCGTCGCCTATGAGCGGTTGTGCGGCGGCGGGCGGACGACGCCGCTGGCGATCGCGGGGATCGTCGATCCCTATGCAGACTGCAAGCTGGACGGACGGCTTTCCACCGCCAATGTGCCGCAGGAGATCGCCGCGACGATGGATTATGCGCGCCGGGACGGCAAGCTCTACACCGAGCATAATTCGCGCGTGGCCATGCTGCGGCTGAACAAGACCATGGGGCCGATCACGCTGACCTCGATCACCGGCTATTACCGGTTCAGGCAGGGCGACCAGAATAATTTCGGCGGGGCGGCGGCGGGCACCTATAATGCGCAGCAATCCTATTACCGGCAGATCAGCCAGGAACTGCGCGCGCTGACCGATTTCGACGGTCCGGTGAACCTGACGGCGGGCCTGTTCTTCGCCGACGGGAAGATGCGTTACGATTTCGGCACGCTGAACCTCGCGCTGGCGCCCGCGCCCGGTTCCGGCCGGCTCGACAGCTTCACCAAGCGCAGCGGCTTTTCCGGCAAGACCTATTCGGCCTTCGGCGAGCTTAAATGGAACATCATGCCGACGCTGGAGCTGGCGGGCGGCGCGCGTTGGACGAAGGAGAAGAAGGACAGCTATGTCCAGACGCCCTATGTCCATCCGCTGGCGCCCGCCTCCACGGTGGTGGCGCGCAATATCGAGGACCATTTCCGCGACGACAATGTCTCGCCCCAGGCGACGCTGACATGGAAGCCGACCCCGGACCTGACGCTCTATGCCGCCTATAAGCAGGGCTTCAAATCGGGCGGCTACAACACCAGCCTGACCTTCAACGCGACCACCGACAAGAGCTTCGGCGAGTTCGGCAGTGAAAAGGCGGAAGGGCAGGAGGTCGGGCTGCGCGCCGCCTTCTTCCGGCGCGCGCTGCATCTCAACGTCACGGCCTATGACTATGATTACAAGGGCTTGCAGGTGCAGGTCTACAACGCGATCACGCAGGTGCAGCGGGTCCAGAATGCGGGCAATCTGCGCACGCGCGGCATAGAGGCGGAGGCCGTGCTGGCGGTGCCGGGCGTGCCGGGGTTCGAACTGCGCGGGGCGGCGGCCTATAACAAGGCGACCTATTCCGACTATCTGGCCGCCTGCTATACCGGCCAGACGATCGCGGGGGGATGCAACCTCCAGCCCGGCCCCTCCGGCGCGTTCACCAGCCAGGATGTCGAGGGGCGTCAGGCCCCCAAGGCGCCCAAATATGCGGCGCAACTGGGCGCGAGCTACGACTTCGCGCTGTCCGGGCCGCTGCGCCTCGCCCTGTCGGGGGGCATGCAGTACACGTCCCGCTATAATTATTCCGACGCGCTGCGGCCCGACGCGATCCAGAAGGGCTTCACCCGCTGGGACGCGGCGGTGCGGCTGCGCCAGGAAAATGCGGGGTGGGAGGTCGCGCTGATCGGGCGCAACCTGACCAACGAATATGTGATCACCTCGGCCAGCGATGTCGGGCGGACCGGCGGCGGCACCGGCACGGCCGCCGGCGTCGTCGGCGATATCAATGCGATCGTCGAGCGGCCGCGCGAGGTGCATCTGCAATTCTCGATCCGTTTCTGACCCGGTGGGACGCGGCGATGATTTTGCAGAAAGATCGGAAAATTTTGCCGATCGGCCAGCGCGCGGGGCCATCCTTGCGGCGGCGGGGCCATCGGCATAGCCTTTGACCCGCCGGTCGAGCGATCCCACGGGAACGGCCGGACAAGAGAGAGAACGACCCTCCGGGAAGAGAGGATCATGCACGAGGATGTTTCTGAAGGCGCGATGGCCCGCCATCCCGACGCGAGGCGGCGATGGGGGCGGTCATGACGGCGTGCGGGCCGGGCGGTCCTGAGCGGGCGCGGCGGTGCGGTGCGCGGGCCCAGCTCTCCCTTTCCAAGCTCGTCCTGTCGATACCGGCGGAGCGCGCGGGCTTCGCGATCAGCCGCCTCGCGCCCGGCTCCGCCCTTTATTTCCCGAAAATGGACCGGATCGGCCTTCATTATATATTGGAAGGCGAGGTCGACGTGGAGCAGCCGGGCGGCGCGGCGGAGCGGCTGCAAGCCGGCGATTTCGTCTGCTTCGCCAGGGGCGCGCCCCATGTCGTCGCCGGACCGGCGGGCCGGGGCCATGCGCTGCGCAGCGACTGGCTGGCGTCGCTGGAGCCCGACGACGTGCCGCTTTCCCTGCGCTTCGGCCGGGAGACGGCGCCGGGCCCGGTCATCCTGAGCGGCTCGATCGCGGCGCGGCACACGGCGGGGGATTATACCATCCCGGTGCTGCCCGAATGCCTCGTGCTGCGGGCGGGCGCGGACCGCACCGCCTCCTTCGCGCCGCCCGCGCCGTGGCAGGCGGCGCTGGAAGGTCCGGGCGCCAGCGCCTTCGCCTCGGCGATCATGCAGGCGTTGCTGGTGCAGGCGATCCGCCGCGCGATACTGGAGGAAGGGTCCGCGTCCGCCGACCTCCATGTCTTTCGCTTCCCCAAGATCGCGGCGGCGCATCGCCTGATCGAGCGCAATTATCAGGAGCCGTGGACGGTGTCGAAGCTCGCCTCGGCGGTCGGCATGTCGCGCTCCTCCTTCGTGGCGGCGTTCGCCAATGTGCTGGGCGAATCCCCGGCCGCGCGGCTGACCCGCATCCGCCTGATCGAGGCGCGGCGGCTGCTGGGCGGGGAGCGGGCGCTGCGCGATGTCGCGGCCAATGTCGGCTACCGCTCGCAGGCCGCGTTCAACCGCGCCTTCCGCCGCCATTATGGCGAGACGCCGACCGCCGTGCGCCGCGCCATTCGCGGGGCGGCGAACCCGCGCGGGAGAAGCTGACCCCGCCCCGATACCCACAACAGCCGGAGAGGATGGACATGGAGAACAGCCAGCACAGCGAAGCACGGGAGTTCCGCGATCATTGGCCGGTGCTGCTCGGCGCTAGCGCGGCGGTCGCGAGCGGCGCTTCCCTGTTCGTCTACGCCGCCAGCTATTTCGTGAAGCCGCTCGCCGCCGCCTTCGGCTGGACGCGCGGCGAGATCGCTTTTGGCGCGACGATCGCGTCGCTGACCGTGGCGGTCGCGATGCCGGTCATGGGGATGCTCACCGACCGCTTCGGGCCGAGGCGCATCGGCACCGCCGGGCTGCTGAGCTATGCGACGATGTGCTTCCTGCTGGCGTCGGTGACGAACAGCCTCGCCGTCTTCTACGGCCTGCTGTTCCTGACGGCGGTGGCCTATGCGGCGGTGACCCCGGCGGTGATCGCGCCGCTGGTGGCGGCGACCTTCCACAAGCAGCGGGGGCTGGCGCTCGGCATCATGATGAGCGGGCCGGCAATGCTGCTGGCGCTGTTCGCGCCGCTGCTGGTCGCGTTGATCGGCGCCGCGAGCTGGCGCGCGGGCTATGCGGCGCTGGGCTGCCTCGCGCTGTTCCTCGGCCTGCCGGGGCTGCTCTTCGCCAGCCGCGCCGTGGGCAAGCGGTTGCAGCGGGAGCAAAAGGACAAGAGCGCCGACGGGCTGACGCTGGGGCAGGCGGTGCGCACCAGCACCTATTGGAAGCTGATCCTCGCCACCATCGCGTCCACCCTGCCGCTGGGCGGCCTCGTCCATCAATATGCGGCGCTGCTGTCGGACAAGGGGCTGGTCGGCGCGCAGGTGGCGCTGATGGGATCGCTGTTCGTGGTCAGCGTGGTGATCGGGCGGACGGGCGTCGGGTTCCTGCTCGACAGCTTCCGCCCGCCGCTGGTGGCGATGGCGGTGCTGATCTGCGCGGCGGCGGCGAGCCTGCTGATGTTCGACCCCAGCCCGACGATGCTGGCCTGCGCGGTGTTCCTGTTCATGACTGGCTGCGCAATGGGGGCGGAGGGGGATTTCCATGCCTTCTTCGCCGCGCGCCAGTTCGGGCTGAAGGGCTTTTCCGCGATCTTCGGCACCTTTTCCATGTGCACATCGGCCGGTTTCGGCTTCGGCGCCTATATGTTCGGCACGGTCTATGACCGCTTCGGCAGCTACGACAAGGCGATCCTGCTGTCGGCCAGCGGCCTGCTGATCGGGGCATTGCTGTTCGGCAGCCTACCGGACGGCCGGGCGGCGCCGCTTCCCTCGCGCCGCCCCCGGCGGATGCCCGCCCGATAGGGCCGGGCATCCGCCGTTCGCCTTACTCGCCGCCCCGGCGCATCGCCTCCCGCGCGGCGGTGGGGGTTTCGCCATAGCGGCGGCGGAAGGCGCGGGCGAAGGCGGCCTGCGAGCAATAGCCGACGGCGGCGGCGACCTCCGCGATCATGCGCTCGCTCTTCAGCAGCTGGCGTGCCTCGGCCAGACGGATCGCGCTCAGCCGGTGCAGCGGCGGCTCGCCGATCGCGGCGGTGAAGGCGGTGATGAACGAGGATTTCGCCATGCCCGCCGCCGCCGCGAGCCGCTCGATCGTCCAGGGCTCGTGATAATGACGCTCCATCAGCCGGTGCGCGGCGGCGATGCGCGGGAAGCGGAAGGCGTAGATATCCGGCCGCTGGGTGATCGCCGATCCGCTGAGCGCGGTGCGCACCGCCTGGGTGAAGAGCAGCTGCGTCAGCGCGGCGGCGAAGGCGGAAGCCCCCGCGCCGTGCAGCGCCGCCTCGCACAGCGCCGACGGCCGGGGCGAGGCGGTGCGGTGGTCGCCCGCGCGGACGATTACGACCTCCGGCAGGGTCGGCACGGTATAGTCCGCCGCCGTGCGCAGCGTCTGCAACGATCCGCTCAGCAGGCAGGCGCCGCCATCGCCGCCGCGCGTGCCGAACTGGAAGGGCGCGGGTTCCTCCGATGGCGGCAGGTCGGGCAGATAGCGGGCGATCTGCGCCTCCTCGCCCGCCTGCGGCCCCAGCAGCGCATGGGCGGCGCCGCGCGGCAGGCAGATGAAGTCGCCCGGCGTCAGGCGGCGGCGCACGCCGTCCGGCCCCTCGAACTCCAGCTCGCCGCGCAGCACATAATGGAAGCCCATGCGGTTCATCGCCGGCAGGCGCAGATGCGCGTCGACGCCCAGCCCGACGAGCGCGAAGCCCGCCCGCTCGATCGGCATCGACAGGACGAGCTTGGACAACGACATGGTGGACCAGGCATTGCCCTCGGCCATTCGCGGCTTCATGCAGCGTTGGGGCTGGGACTGGGGCTGGGGTGGGGGCGCCGCCTCGCGCGGGGGCGCGGCATAGGCCCTGCCGCCACCCGGCGGGGCGGAGCGATCGGAAAGACGGACCATGTTCCTCTCCTTCCTTTTTCCGTTCAATAGCGCAGCGTCGCGGTGACGCCGTAGGTCGCCGGGTCGCCCCATGTCGACTGGATCGAATAGGGGCCGCCCAGCACCTGATTGCGATATTCGGCATCGGTCACATTATCGCCGAATACGCCCAGCGAGAAGCGCTCGTTCGCGCTCGTCCAGCCCGCGCGCAGGCCGAGGATCGCATAAGGATCCTGCCGGAACTGATGGGTCGGGTCGAAATAGACGGTCGAGGTGTAGAAGCCGTTGGCGTTGAGCGTGATCTTCCCGCCGCTCGCCAGCGGGATGTCGTAAGTGACGTTCGCCGTCGCGGTGAATTTGGGCGACCGCTGCATGACGAAGCCGCTGGCGTCGCCGTCCCGGTTGGCGAAGCGGCCGTAGGTCGGGCTGGCCGGGTCGAGATTCTGCTCGAAATAGGGCGCGTTCTCGAAATCCTTGTACTTCGCATTGGTATAGGCGGCGCCCAGCGAGACGTTGAGCTGATCGGTCAGCTGGCCGGAAAATTGCCCCTCCAGCCCATAGATGCGGGAATTGGCGGCATTGCGGACCAGCGCCGACACGCCGTTGAAGGTCGCCACCTGCAAGTCCTTGTAATCATAATAGAAGGCCGAAAGGTCGAAGCGGATGCCGCCGCTCGCCAGCTTGTAGCCGACCTCATAGGCGTTGATCTTCTCCGGCCGCAGCGCGACGGTGGTGAAGCTCGACGGGTTGAGCACGCCCGCCTTGAAGCCGTTGCTCCACGACGCATAGAGGCTCGACCTCTCGTCCGGCTCCCAGCGCAGCACCGCGCGCGGGGTGAAGCGCTTGAACCTGTCGGTATATTCGACCCGACCGCCGGCGGCGAGGCCGTAGAAGGCGTTCGGCTTCTCCTCGCTGTAGCGCGCGCCGGCGGTGAAGAACAGGCCGTCGCTCAACTCGTAGGTGCCGTCGAGGAAGGCTGCCCAGGACTTGGTCTTGACGCCGTAATTGGGCGTATTGACCAGCGGCCCGCCATTGGTCGAGGATTTGAGATAGGGGAAATAATTATTGTCCTTCATGTAGAACAGGCCCGCGACCCAGCTCAGCGGCGCGCCGGGCTTGGACGACAGGTTCACCTCCTGCGTGAAGGTGTTGTACTTGGTCTGGCTGTTGGAATAGAGATAGGGCAGGAACAGGCCGTCGCGGTCCAGATTGTTCTCGCCCGTTTCCCGCCGCACCATGGTGTAGGAGGTGAGGTCGGCGAAGCCCAGGTCGAACTCGCCCGTCAGCTGATAGGCATAGGTCTTGAGCAGGAAATCGACCTTGCCGTTGTAGGAAACGTCGCCACGATCCTGCGCGATGACGGTGCCGGGCACGGTGGTGCCGATCGACAGCCCTTCATAGGCGTTGTAGCCGCGTACCTTGCCGTCGCGATTATGGTTGTGGGTGAAGGCGAGGGTGAAGCGCACCGCGTCCGACGGCTCGACCAGCAGCTTGGCGCGCAGGCCGTAGCGTTCATAATCGCCGTCGCGGCGGCCGGTCACGATGTTGCGCAGCCAGCCGTCGCTGCGCTCGTAGATGCCCGCGAAGTCGACCGCGACCTTGTCGCCCAGCCCGGTCGAGGCGTAGAGCCCGCCGTTGAACGTGTTCCAGCGCGAATAGCTGGCGCGCGCCTGAGCCGTCGGGGTGAAGGAGGGCGCGGCGGTGGTGACCAGTATCGCGCCGCCGGTCGCGTTGCGGCCGAACAGCGTGCCCTGCGGCCCCTTCAGCACGTCGACGCTGCGGATGCTCATGAACTGGAAGTCGAGCGAGGACGGGCTCGGCATGTAGAAGCCGTCCACATAGGTCGAGACGTTGGAATAGAGGCCCGGCCCCGACAGCGCGCTGCCGACGCCGCGAATGGTGGGCTGCGCCGCCGCCCCGGCGAAGTCGAAGCGCAGCGCCGGAACGGCGCGCGCGATCTGGGTGACGGTGGTGATATTGGCCGATTGCAGCGTGTCGCCGCTGATCGAGGTGATTGTGATCGGCACGTCCTCCAGCTTTTCCGCGCGGCGCTGCGCGGTGACGACGATGTCCTGGCCCGTCATGCCCTGAGCCGGCGCGGCGGCCTGCGCGAACGCCGCCGGCGTCAGGGACAACTCCAGCGACAGCGCCAGCAGGCTCGCCCCGCTGACGAATGCAAGGCGCAACAGTTCGTTGGAACGATCGATGGTTCCCATACCCTCTCCCTTGGTTGCTTGCGGGCGGGTCGTGATCGACTGTGGTTATGGAGCCCGCAAAATCTGTTCTGTCATGGTCGATGCTGTTCTTGTCGTTCTCGTTGTTCCTGCCGTTTTCAGGCCGCGTCGCGCAGCGGCTTCCGATAGCCGGAACCGCGCACCAGCCGTCCGGGCAGCGCGCCGGTCGGCACGCCCTCCCTATAAGTGATGACGCCGCTGACGAGCGTTACCTCATATCCGTCCGCGCGTTGCTGCAACCGGCGCCCGTCCGCGGGCAGGTTGTAGACCGGGCGGGGCGCGTGCAGCCGCAGCCTGCCATGGTCGATGACGTTGATGTCCGCCTTCAACCCCGGCTTCAGCAGCCCGCGATCGGCAAGGCCCACCGTCTCGGCCGGGCGGCGGGTCAGCGCGGCGATGATCCATTCGATCGGGAAACGCTCTTCCTCCGGCGCGTCGCGGCCCCAATGGGTGAGCAGGTGCGTGGGATAGCCCGCATCGCAGATCAGGCCATAATGGGCGCCGCCGTCGCCGAGCGCGATCACCGTGTCGGGATGCTCCATCATCTCGCGCACCTCATCCAGCGTGCCGCTGACGAAATTGGCGCCGGGCAGGCAGAGGATGGCGCGGCCGTCCCCTTCCAGCAGCAGGTCGTAGGCGAGGCTGAGCGGCGTCACGCCCAGCGCCCGCGCCCGCGCGCCGATCTGCATCTCGCGCGGCGGGGCATAGTCGGGATCCTCGCCGAGCGCGAACATCCCTTCCACCGCGCCGATCAGGCGGTTGGCCAGCGGCACCGGGTCGGGCTCCGCCTCCTCCGCCAGCAGCTTCCGCTTGAAGGCGGGATCGCGCAGGATGGCGACGCGCTCCTCCAGCGGCAGATGGGCGATCGCCTTGTAGCTGGGCTTGGTCGACAGCGGGTTGAGGCTGAGCTCCAGCCCCAGCAGCACCCCGACCGGGCGCTCGTGGATCTGGCCGCGCACCGTGCATCCGGCGGCGTTGGCGGCCTCCATGCCCGCGATAAGCCCGCGCCAGCTGTCGGGCGCCTCCGGTATCTGCGACAGGGTGAAGGACACGGGACGGCCGGAAACTTCCGCGATCCGGCGGACGATGGCCATTTCCTTCTCCGGCGGCTCGCTCATCTCGGTGATGATCTGGAACACGCCCGCCTGTGCCTGCGCGAGGCCCCTGGCCAGCGCCAGCACCTCCTCCACCGCGGTCTGCACGCTGGGCGCGGGCTTGCCGTCCTTCGCGCGATGGTTGAGCGAGCGGGAGGTCGTAACGCCGATCGCGCCGCTGGCCACCGCCTCGGCCACCAGCCGCGCCATCTCCGCGCGGTCGGCCTCGCTCGACGCCTCATGGTCCACCCCCCGGTCGCCCATCACATAGACGCGCAGCGGCGAGTGGGGAATCTGCACCGCGACGTCGATGTCGAAGCTGCGGGCGGCCAGCGCGTCCATATATTCGGGGAAGGTCTCCCAGTTCCACGGAATGCCCTCGGTCATCACGATTTCGGGAATGTCCTCCACCCCCTCCATCACCTTGACCAGCTTCAGCCGGTCGTCCGGGCGGCAGGGCGCGAAGCCGACGCCGCAATTGCCGGTGACGACGGTGGTGGTGCCGTGGTTGCTGGACGGCATCAGCCGCTGCTCCCAGGTGACCTGTCCGTCATAATGGGTGTGGATGTCGACGAAGCCGGGCGTCACCAGCCTGCCGCGCGCGTCGATCTCCTCGCGGCCCCGGCCCTCGACCGCGCCGATCGCCGCGATCAGCCCGTCCCGCACCGCTATATCGCCTTCGAAGGGCTTGCCGCCGCCGCCGTCCACGATCGTCCCGCCGCGAATGACAACATCATATTCGATCATCTGCCTCTCCTTGACGGGAGCATCATGAAAAGGCGGAAAAAGCCGCGCAACAGGATCGGCGGAGGATGGTCGATCGGCATAACAATGTGGTCGAGCGGCATAATGGACGGGAAAGGCCATGAAAAAGGCGCCGGTCCACGCCCCTTGCCCGATCGGGAAAGGGGGGACCGGCGCCGGGCGACGCGACAGGGAAGGCCGGTTCAGCCTGCGGGCATCTGCGCGGCCTGCGCCGCCTGCGCGGCGAGGAAGGCGGGCCGTTCCTTGAGTCGCGCCCAATAGTCGTTGAACGGCTCCGGCCATTGCTTGTGCGTACCGGTAAAGCGGCTCAGCAGCAGCGCATAGCCGACCGAGATGTCGGCGGCGGTGAACCGGTCCGCGCAGAGATAGGGCGCGCTCTTCAGCCGCTCGGCCGCACGGGCGGCGCGTTCGATGAACAGGCCCGCCTGGTCGGCGGCGACGGCGGGCTGGCGCTTGTGCTCCGGCAGGAAGGTGCCGTAGCGCAGCATCGTCGCCAGCGGCATGGTGAGGTCGGCCTCGCCATAGATGATCCAGCTCAGCCAGTCGCCATAGCCGTGCTCGCCGGGCTTCAGCGCGAGGCTGCCGTCGCCGCGCGGGGCGAGGTAGATCAGCATCGCGGCGGAATCGAACAGCGTCTCCTCGCCCTCGGTCATCAGCGGCACGGTGCCGAGCGGGTTGAGCCTGAGATAGTCCGGCGCATGGACGCGCGGCGGAAAGGCCATGGTTTCCAGCCGATAGTCGAGCTTCAGCTCCTCCAGCATCCACAAGACGCGGAAGGAGCGGGCGCCGGGGCAGTGGTAAAGGGTGATCATGGAAACTCCAGATAGCGCAAGGGTTCAGGACGGGCTGCCGTTCAGGATCAGGTCGATCGACCCCAGGTCGACCACGGCGGCGGAGAAGCGTTCGGCCATGGCGCAGCAGGTTTCCTCGTCCTGCATCTCGACCAGGCACATCATCCAGCCGATGCCGTGAAAGGCATAGGCGCGGAAGGCTTCCCACGCGGCATCGGCATCGGGCGCGTCGGCGACGCCGAATTCGCGCAGCGCGGCGACATAACCGGCGATGAGATCGCGCGCGGCGGCGCGGCGGTCGGCGACCGACAGGCCGCTCACCATGAAATAGGAAACGTCGTGCGCCCAGTGCGCGACCTGCACGCATTGCCAGTCCAGCAGGCGCACTTCGCCATCGGGCAGTGCATAGACCTGCCCGAAATGCGCGTCGCCATGGCAGAGCGCCCAGGGCGCGCGCGGCCAGAATTCGTCCTGCAACTTCGAATGGACGCGGAACAGCAGATCGCGGTCGCGGATCGAGGGATCGACGAGGGCGAAGCGGGGGCGGCTGGAATAGTCCCGCCAATGCTCCACGTTCCACACCCAGTCGAGCACGTCGGCGGCGCGGTAGGAGCCGCCGTTGCGCAGCCAGCCTATCTCCCCCAGCTCCGGCGCCATCCACGACGCGGCCTGATAGCGGGCGATGGCGCGCAACCCGCTCGCCACCATGTCGATGCTGCCGCCCCGTATCGGATCGGCGAAGCGGGCGCCCAGCTTGCACAGATCGTCCAGCACCAGCGCGCTGTTGCCCTGCGCGTCGGTGTCGGCGAACAGGCAGGCGGGGGTGCGCGTCTCATATTTGCCGCCGAGCGTGCGATAGAAGAAGGTTTCGCCGGCATAGACCTGGTCATTGCCGATCGAATGGCTGTGCGGTTCGAGGCCCGTCTTCACCCAGACCACCTGCGGCGGGGTGCCGTCGCCATAGGTGAGTTCCGCCTGCACCTTCGTCGCGGTGCCGTGGATGACGTTGAGGATGCGGGCGTTGGCGACCGGCCGGTCCAGCACCGAATCGAACCAGCCGGTGTCGATCTGGTCGATGGCGGTGGGAATCCTCGCTATGGCGGTCATGCAGCCTCTCCCCGGAAATGATGTCGCTAATTTCCTTAATCGAACAATTATTGACTTGGTCCGGCCATGGCAAGCGCATTTGGCGATTGCCTGCCGGGATTGCCTGCGCTAGGGGCCGGGACGTTCATGTCGACATATCGCTTTCCTTCACGCGCGGTCCTCCGATGACAGACATCGTGCCGACGCTTTCGCTCCGGGGGGAGCCGTTGCCGCTCTATCCGGCGGCGCCCCGCACGCCCGCCGGCCCGTCGCCCGTGCGGCGGCCCGGATCGGTGCGGCGCACCTCCACCATCTATGTGGACTGGCCGGACGGGCGCGGTGGCCTTGCCCGGCTGCGCGGGCGGGCGCGCGATCTGCTGACGCCGGTGGACGGCGGCGCTCCGCTGGTGCTGGCCGAGGATGCGATGGAGGCGCGGGCGGAACATCGCCTGATCCGCGCCATCGCCGCCGATCCGCCGCGCGCCGGGCTGGAGGCGCTGGTCGGCGCACGCGCGGGCGGGCATCTGCGCGAGGCGATCGACCACGCGCTGCATGGCGAGCGGGTGGCGGGCACGCCGCTCTATCTGCTGCTCGACGACATGGCGGGAACGACCCTGATCGCCAACTGGGCGTGGACGCAATGGCGCGACGCGGCGGCGATCGCGGCGCAGCGCGCCGACCGCGCCGAGCGGGTGCCGCAGATGGAAGGGGTGTGCATCGGCTTCCGGCCGGGGTCGGGCGCGCTCGACCTTACGCGCGAGGACGATGTCGGCCCCACGCTGGTGCCGCCGATCGAACGGGCCGACGATCCGGCGGGCTGGCATGACTTTCCGCCGCTGGACGGCCCCAATCTGCGGCGCGCGCGGCGCATCGACGTATGGCGCGAGGACGGGCTGGTGCGGATCGACGCGACCTTTCAGGATAGCGGCGAGACACCCGAAGGTCCGCGCAGCGGCCTGCACGAATATCGCCTTGTCGCGACCGCCGACGCGGCGGGGCTGCGGCTGCTCTCGCTGGAGGCGATCCCGCAGATCCTGCCCTATGCCGAATGCCCGGCGGCGATGGTGAACCTGCATATATTGCTGGACCAGCCGCTGGCCGATATGCGCGCGACGGTGCTGCGGCTGTTGCGCAAGACGGCGGGTTGCACCCATCTCAACGATGCGTTGCGCGCGCTGGCGGAGGTGCCGCGGCTGGTCGCGATGCTGCCCGGTTGATCAGGCCGGGTCCGGCCGCATCCTCAACAGGATGCGCCCCGCCACCTGCCCGCTGAACGCCGCGCGCAGCGCCTCGACATAATCGGCGAGCGGATAGACCCGCGCGATCGGCGGGCGCAGCCTGCCCTCGGCATGCAGCGCGAACAGCGCGCGCATATTGGCGGCCTGCACATCGGGCTCATGCTCGCCGAACTGGCGAACATCGACGCCGACCAGCGATGCCCCTTTCAGCAGCGCGAGATTGACCGGCAGCCGCGCGATGCCGCCCCCGGCAAAGCCGATGACGAGCAGCCGCCCGTTCCAGCCGAGTGAGCGGAAGGCGGGCTCTGTGGCGCCGCCGCCGACGGGATCGACCACCACATCGACCGGACGCCCGCCATTGGCCGCTTTCACCGCTTCGCGCCATTCCGGCGCGAGGGCGTCGATCGCCGCGTCCGCCCCGGTGGAAAGCGCCAGCGCGCGCTTTTCCACGCTGGAGGCGGAGGCGATGACATGGGCGCCCAGCGCCTTGCCGATCTGAATCGCCGCCACCCCGATCGCGCCGCCCGCGCCCAGCACCAGCAGCGTCTCGCCCGGCTGCAACCGCCCGCGCTGGACCAGCGCATGATAAGCGGTGCCGTAGCTGACGCGAAACACCGACGCTTCCTCGAACGACATGGACGGCGGCAGCTCGGTCACCGCCCGCGCGGGGAAATTCACTGCCTGTCCGAAGGCGCCGATGAAGCCCGCGCCGCACACCCGCTTGCCGATGAGCGCCGGATCGACGCCTTCGCCGACCGCCTCCACCCGGCCCGCGCACTCGCTGCCGAGGACGAAGGGCAGGTCGGGTTTCAGCTGATAGTCGCCCTTGCCCACCAGCACGTCGACATAGCCGATGCCGGCGATCTCGACGGCGATGCGGACTTCTCCCGCTTTCGGCGGGCCGGGATCGTGCGGGCGCAGTTCCAGCTGGTCGGGCGCGCCGAAGGCGGTGACGGTGATGGCGAGCGGGGCGTCTGTCATGGGCTTTCTCCATCGGCCGTTGCAGCGGCGGGCCATTTGGGCTTTACGAATTTAATCGATAGATTAATAACCTTCGGACAGCAATGAAGGAGCGCGGCATGGCGGACAGTCCCGATATCATGGTGGAGCGGCGGGGCGCGATCGAGATCGTGACATTGAACCGGCCCGATGCGCTCAACACCCTGTCCGAATCGATGACCGTCACGCTGGTCGATTATTTCACCGGCCTCGCCAATCGCGCCGATGTGCGCGTGGTCATCCTGCGCGGCGCGGGGCGCGCCTTTTGCGCCGGGCTGGACCTCAAGGGCTGGGAGAGACCGGAAGAGGCGACGCCGGTGCTGCACGGCCTGCATGTGCAGACGCTGATCGGTACCATCTACCGCCGGATGCGCGCCTGCCCGCAGCCGATCATCGCGCTGGCGCAGGGGCCCGCCTGCGGCGGCGGCTTTTCGCTGCTGCTGTCGTCCGACGTGCGCCTGGGCGCGCCGAGCCTGCGGATGAACGCGGCCTATATCAAGATCGGCCTCGGCGGCTGCGACATGGCGTCGAGCTATTTGCTGCCGCGCCTGGTCGGCGCCTCGCTCGCCTCGGAACTGCTGCTGACCGGCCGCTTCATCCCTGCCGATCGGGCGCTGCGGCTGGGCCTGCTGAGCGACGTGGTCGCGGAGGAGGCGCTGCTCGACGCCGGGCTGGCGCTGGCGGAGGAGATGCTGCTGACCTCGCCCTGGGGCCTGCGGCTCACCAAGCAGGCGCTCAACCTCAACCTCGACGCGCCGAGCATGGAGGCGGCGATGGCGCTGGAGGACCGGCAGCAGGTGCTGCTGGGCGGAACGTTGGATTATCGCGAGGCGACGCAGGCGTTTCTGGAAAAGCGTCCGCCCGCCTGGCGCGACGCATAGACAGTCATGCCCGCGCGCGCAGCGCTGCCGCCCAGCCGCGCATTTCCCGCACGAAGCTCTCCGGCTGTTCCCAGGCGGCGAAATGGCCGCCTGCGGCAGGCTCGTTCCAGTAGACCAGATCGGGGTAGAGCCGCTCGACCCAGCGCCTGAGCGGGCGGATCGATTCGTGCGGGAACAGGCTGACCCCGACCGGCAGGTCCAGCGCGGGATAGCGGACCTGATGGAAGCTTTCCCAATAGAGCCGCGCGGAAGAGGTGCCGCTGTTGGTGAGCCAATAGAGCGTGGTGTTGTCGAGCAGGTCGTCGAGCGGCATCGCCTTCACCGGGTCGCCGTCGCAATCCATCCAGAAGCGATATTTGTCGTAGATCCACATCGCCTGCCCGACCGGGGAGTCGGCGAGGCCATAGCCCAGCGTTTGCGGCCGGGTCGATTGCTGGGTCGAATAGCCGGTGTTCCAGCGGCGATGCCGGGCGAGGGCGTCGAAGATCGCCTGTTCTTCCTCGGTCGGCTCGGCGATGTCGTGCGGAACGGCGGCGACGAGGTTGAGGTGGATGGACCGGATCCGCGCCGGGTGACGCTCAGCCAGCTGGACGGTGACCGGCGAACCCCAGTCGCCGCCCTGCGCGAGGAAATGATTATAGCCCAGCCGCGCCATCAGCGCGGCCCAGGCATCGGCGATCCGCTCCACCGTCCAGCCGGGACCGTCGGGCTTGTCGGAAAAGCCGTAGCCGGGCAGCGCCGGGATGACGACATGGAAGGCATCCTCCGCCGCGCCGCCATGCGCCTGCGGGTCGGTGAGCGGGCCGATGGTCTTCAGGAACTCCAGCACCGACCCCGGCCAGCCATGGGTGAGCAGCAGCGGCACCGCATCGGCATGGACGGAGCGGACATGGAAGAAGTGGATGCCGAGGCCGTCGATCCGGGTGCGGAACTGCGGCCAGCGGTTGAGCGCGGCCTCGCAGCGGCGCCAGTCATAGACGGTGCGCCAATGGTCGACCACCTGCCGAGCGGTTTCCAGCGGCACGCCCTGCGACCAGTCGCTTACCGTCTCCCGCTCCGGCCAGCGCGTGCGGGCGAGCCGTTCGTGCAGGTCGGCAAGGTCGGCGTCGGGAATGGCGATGGTGAAGGGGGTGACGGCGGCGTCGGCCATGGGCTGTCCTTTGCGAAGGGGGCATGCGGCAACAACCCCTCCCGCGCGGGGAGGGCGCGCTCTCAGGTCGGGCCGGGGTTCAGGCCGGGACCGCCTGCTTCGCTTCGCCGCCTTCGCCCGCTGCTGCCGGGGCCGGAGCGCCGAGCACGGCCTTCACCTCCAGAAACGCCTCGAAGCCATGGTCGCCCCATTCGCGGCCGTTGCCCGACTGCTTGTAGCCGCCGAACGGCGCCATCGGATCGGGACGCGGCTGGTTGATGAGCACCTGGCCGACCCGCAGCCGCCGGGCGACCCGCGCGATCGTCTCCGCATCCTCGCCCTGGATATAGCCCGCCAATCCATAAGGGGAATCATTGGCGATCGCGATCGCCTCATCGATATCCTTATAGGGGATGATCGAGACGACCGGGCCGAAAATCTCCTCGCGCGCGATCGTCATGTCGTTGCGGACATTGGCGAAGACGGTGGGCTGGACGAAATAGCCCTTGTCGATCCCCTCCGGCCGGCCCGGCCCGCCGGCGACGAGGGTCGCGCCCTCGGCCACGCCCTTTTCGATGAGGCCCTGTATCTTGTCGAACTGCGCCTTCGACGCGACGGGGCCGATATCGGGATCCTGCGTCGGGTCGCCGACCGTGATCTGGCTGGCGATGTCGCGGGCAACGGCGATCGCCTCGTCCATCCTGTCGGCGGGGACGAGCATCCGCGTGGGCGCGTTGCACGACTGGCCGGAATTGGCCATCACCCCGCGAATGCCGCCACTCACCGCCTTTTCCAGATCGGCGTCGGGCAGCACGATATTGGCCGACTTGCCGCCCAGCTCGGTGTGGACGCGCTTGATCGTCGGCGCGGCGTTGCGCGCGACCTCGATCCCCGCGCCGGTCGAGCCGGTGAAGGACACCATGTCCACATCGGGATGGCTGGAAAGCGCGGCGCCGACGACGGGCCCCAGCCCGTGCACCATGTTGAACACCCCGGCGGGCACGCCCGCGGCATCCATCACCTCGGCCCAGATGGTGGCGGAGAAGGGCGAGACCTCGGAGGGCTTGAGCACCATGGTGCAGCCGCAGGCGATGGCGGGCGACACCTTGGCCGCGATCTGGTTGATCGGCCAGTTCCACGGCGTGATGAGCGCGCAGACGCCGATCGGCTCCAGCTCGACCTTGTGGCCGCCGCGCTCATGCTCGAACGAATAGGTCTTGAGCACCTGCAACGCGGTCTTGAGGTGCAGCTGGCCGATCATCGCGTGGAGATTGGCGGCGAGGTGGCTGGGCGCGCCCATTTCCTCGGTAATCACCTTGGCGAGATCGTTGCGGCGGACCTTATAGGCTTCGATCAGCCGCTCCAGCAGGTCGATGCGCTCTTCGCGGCTGGTCTGGGAAAAGCTGTCGAACGCCTTCTTCGCCGCCCTGACGGCGATGTCGACATCCTGCGCATTGCCGAGGTTGATCTCTCCGATCGGGGCTTCGGTCGCCGGATTGATGACCTGATGGCGCTGGGGGCTGACCGGGTCGACCCACTGGCCGTCGATATAGAAGTTAAGCGATTGATGCATGGTCATCCTCCTTGGGCGCCGGATCGGAATTTTTCTCCCGGCGCAGAGCTGTCGATTGTCGGATTCTGTTTGCCTAACATAAATAGGTTATCGGGCCGCGTAAAGAGCGCCTGTCGCCCCGCCGCGCATTCCACGTGCATCTGCCGCCGCTATCTTCTATCAGGGGGCATCCGGGTGGCACGAAAGGGAGCAGCAATGGCGCGGCCGTCAAAGCCGTTGATATCGAGGGAGACCGCGGTCGCGGCCGCGCTGGCGGTGATCGACGAGCATGGCGTGGCGGGCTTCGGCCTCAACGCCGTGGCGCAGCGGCTGGGGGTGAAGGCGCCGTCCCTCTATCATCATTTCGCCAGCAAGGAGGATCTGCTGTCGGAGGTCGCGCGCTCGCTGCTGATCGAGGGCGAACTGCCGCCGTTCGAGCGCGACCCCGACTGGGTGGAGCAGATCGTCGGCATCAGCCTGTCGACCTGGCGATCGGTGCTGCGCCATCCGCAGGCCGCCGTGCTGCTGCTGCAATTCATGCCGATGTCGATGATGATGGGCGCCTATGAGCATTGGGCGCATTATCTGGCGGTGAACGGCGTGCCGTCCCGCCTGCACCTCGTCATCCTCGACGGCACGGACAAGCTGACCTTCGGCTCGATCCTGTTCACCGCGCAGCGGCGCATCAACGGGCAGGCGAGCATCACCGACCTGCACAATGACAGCCTGCCCTATCTGTCGCAGGCGAGCGCGGCGCTGGGCGCGTCGGACGAGGAGATGTTCGCGGCATCGATTCGCAACTATGTGCGCGGCGTGCTGGCCTCCGACGCTGAAGCGGGGGACGAGGAACCACGGGCGGAACTACAGGCGCCGGGAGAGGCGCAGCAGGACACGCCTGCCGGGGTTGACCAGCGCAAGCGTGTCCGACGGGCGCGCTGAGGCGGCGCCGGTGCCGGACCCGGTGAAAACCTGGTCCAGCGAGCGGTAGAAGCTGTACCGGTCGGTGACGTTGCGCGCGATCAGCTGGAGCGAGAAGCCCGTCTGCTCGTCGCTGTAGAGCAGGCCGAGGTCCAGCAGCGCATAGGCGGGCTGCCAGCTGTCGGGCTTGCTGGTGCTCTGCGCATAATAGCCGCTGGTGACGCTGAGGTCGGCGGAGAGGGACAGGCTGCGCTGCGGCGCAACCGGCAGCGCCAGCACCGCGCCGCCCTGCACGTTCCAGCGCGGCGCGCGGGACAGAGGACGGCCCGACAGGTCCTGCGCGCTGAACGCGCCCGATGCGCGCGGCAGCAGCGCGCAGCCCTGCGCGATCGACTGGCCAGCATAGCAGGGCGCGACGAAGCGGGCATAATGGGCGTCGTTATAGGCGATAGCGGCGTGGAGCCGCAGCGGTCCGCCATCGGCATAATGCGCCTCCACCTCCGCCCCGGCGATGCGGGCGCGGCCGGCATTGACGACGCTCTGGTCGGAGCCGGTGCCGTCGGCGCGCGGAATGGTGGCGGTGACCTGCAATCCGTTCGACACATAGCGATAGGCGGCTGCCATCAGCTTCAGCCGCCCGCCGCGCAGCGCCGCCTTGATTCCGCCCTCGACCCCGCGCACCACCTGTTGGTCGTAGGACCGGTCCGTCGCCGGATCGCCGGTGCCCGCGTTGAACCCGCCCGACAGGAAGCCCCGGCGATAGCCGCCATAGAGCGTCAGCCGCTCATCGGGTCGCCAGCTCAGCGTGGCTTCGGGCGACAGGTCGGTCCAGCCGCGCGCGGGGCGCACGGTGGGGATCAGCACGCCCGCCGCATTGTAGTTGTCGATCCGCTTGCGCTCATGCGAGAGGCGGACGCCGCCGGACAGCTCCAGGCCGGAGCGCAGCTCCCAGTCGATCTGCGCGAAGCCCGACCAGGCGTTGCCGGTCTGCACATGGGCTTCGCGGGGACCGAGCACCATCGGGGACAGGCCGTTGTAGAGCGTGCTCGCCACATGATCGAGCGCGGCGTGCTGGTAGAAGCCGCCGACCATCAGGTTGACCGGCCCGGCGAAATCGGTGCTGAGCCGCGCCTCCTGCGTGAACTCGCGGGTCTTGAGGCGCTGATAGCCGGCGGTGATGGAGCGGGCGAAGGCGGGCTCCGCGAGCACGAAGGACGCCGAATGCTCCGAGCGCAGCACATAATAGCCGCTGGTCAGGGTGAGGGACAGCGCATCGCCGATGCGGTGATGGACATCCAGGCTGAGGAGCGTCTGGTCCTGATCGGCATAGGGTTCGGGCGCGGTGAGCGGTTCGGCCGCCTCGAACAGCGGCCCCGAATCCGGGCGGGTCAGCCGTCCGTTGGCGGTGCAGTCGTCCGTCGCGGGCGCAAGCTGGGAGCGGCCATAGGGGCAGGCGACCGCCTGCATCGTCGCCTCGCCCCCCGCCATGCGCACGCCGTTGCGGCCGAGCTTGAGCCGTGCGGTCAGCGGCCCGCCATCGTCATATTTGAGCGTCAGCCGCCCGCCCCACATGCGGTTATAGGGCAGCCGCCGCCGGGTGGGGGAGAATAGGCTGCCTTCGGGATAATCGTTGCGGAAATAGCCGGCGAGACGCGAGCCGAACAGCGCGAGGCGGGCGCCCAGCGCCGGGGTCAGCGGGCCGGAGACGGCGGCTTCCAGCCTGCTCTCGTCGCCCGCGAATTCATGGGTGGCGGAAACCCGCGCCTCGAAGCCGGGGCCGGGATCGCGGGTCTGGACGACGATGATCCCGGCCGGGCTGTTCTTGCCGAAATAGAGCGCCTGCGGCCCTTTCAGCACCTCGACCTGCGCGATGTCGAACTCGGTGACGCGGCGGATATTGGCGCGCGACACCTGCACGCCGTCGATGTTGAACGACACCGCCTGGTCGGCGAGCGGATTGGCCTCGCCCACGCCCAGCCCCCGGATCAGGATGATGCCGCCCTGCGGGCTGGCCCCGGCTTCCGAGATGACGAGTTGCGGCACCATCTGGACGAGATCGTCCATCCGCGTGGCGCCGCGCCGCTGCAACTCGCTGTAGCCGATGGTCGTCGCGGTGACGGGCGCGCGGAGCAGATGCTCCTCCCGCCTGCGGGCGATGACGATCAGCTCCTCCTCCGGCGGCGCGATGGTCGGCGGCCGGGCTGGCGTTGTTGGAGCGGCCGGGGCGGGCCGGGGCCGGGCGGCGGGGCGCGGCGCGGCGGCAGAGCGGGCGCGGATGACGATCGCGCCCGACCGCTCGACGCTGATGCCGAGCGGCGCGCCGCGAATCATGATCCGCGCCGCCTCGGCCGCGCTGCGCGCGCCGGTCACCGGGCGCGCCTGCAATCCGGCGACGGCGGCAGGCGGAAAGAGGATGTCGGCGCCGCTCTTGCGCGCCAGTTCCTGCAAGGCGCGCTCCATCGGCTGGGCGGCGATGGAGATGGGCGCGCGCTGCTGCGCCTCGGCGATCCCCACGACGCAGGCGAGGGGCGCCAGCAGCGAAGCCTTGCAGCCGTTGCGCCATTTGCTCGTCACGCTCTCTCGCCTCTGCCCCAGATATTGCGACGATTGCGCGGTCCGGCCGGTCCTTCCCCGGAATGCGGCGGCAGCGCGATTCGTCCGCCGCAACAGGTTCATTGGAAACGGGATTGGACGCGCAAGCCTCGCAAAGCCTCTCTCTTATGCTTGTCGCGCGATGCTAGGCGCTCGCGCGGCGGGCGCAAGGATCGAATACCTGTTCGCACATTATTTTTAATCGATTGATGAGGAGAATTGCCTGCCCGCCGTCTGATGGATACAGCATGTGCACAATTTCGCTTTTGGGATTCTTCGGTCACTCATGAACAACCGTTCCGTCAGAGCAGAAGCGGCCGCCTGGCTCGCCCGGCTGCGGTATGAAGGGCGGACGGCGGCCGACGAGGCGGCGTTCCGGGCCTGGCTGGCGGAGGACGCGGCCCATGGGGCGGCGTTCGAGGAGCTGTCGGCCGCCTGGGATGCGGCGGGCGCCTATGTGCGCGATCCCGCGCCCGAACCGCTGCGCAGCCCGCCGACGTCCCGCCCATTGACCCGCCCATTGACCCGCCCATTGACCCGCAGAGTGGCGATCGGCGCGGGGGCGGGGGTGGTCGCGGCGGTGGCCGGGGTGCTGGGCTGGATGCAGACGGACGCGGCGGTACGCTACGAAACCGGGCCGGGCGAGCGGCGGCAGCTGACGCTGGCCGACCGGTCGCGGGTGACGCTGGACGGCGACAGCGCGCTGGCCGTGCGGTTTTCCGGCGGCGCGCGGCAGCTGACGCTGGAGCGCGGCCGCGCCTATTTCGAGGTGGCGCACGATCGCTCGCGCCCGTTCATGGCGCGCGCCGGCGATTATGAGGTGATCGCGCTCGGCACCGCGTTCGAGATCGACCATGCGCCCGCCGCACTCTCCGTGTTGCTGGTCGAGGGCAAGGTCGCGGTGCGGTCCGACCGCGACGAGGCCTTTCTGCGCGCGGGCGACCGCATCGTCCTCAAGGATCGCGCCGCGCCGCTGCGCGACCGGCCAGACATGGCGCGGCTGACCGCGTGGCAGCGGGGCCAGCTGATCTTCGACAACGACCGGCTGGGCGACGCCGTCGCGCAGATGGCGCGCTATTCCAGCGATCCGATGACGATCGACCCGGCGCTGGCCGGGCGGCGGATCAGCGGCGCCTTTTCGATCGCCGACCCGGCCGCCTTCGCGCGGTCGGTCGGCCTGTTGCTGGATGCGCCGGTGACGGTCTCGGCCAGCGGGATCGCCATCGGGCGGAGCGAGGAGCAGGCAGCGCCGGTGCGATAAGGCCGGGCCGCCGATGGAGGGCCGCGCCTGTCGGCCCCGGATGATGTGGAGCAGGAATGAGGATGAGGGAACAGGCGGGCATGGCTGTGGGCAAGGCGTTGCGGGCCGCGATCGTGACGATGGCGACGGCGCTGCTCGTCGCCTGTTCGGGCGGCGCGCGCGACGACGGGGGAAGGGCCTCGGCAACCGCGACCACGACGGCGGCCGACACAATGCTGGCCGACGAGGCGGACGGGACCAACTGGCCGCTCTACGGCCGCACCTTCAGCGCCGATCATTTCAGCCCGCTCAGGCAGATCGACACCGGCACTGTGGGCCAGCTCGGGCTGGTCTGGCATCTCGACCTGCCCGATACCGGCAGCCTCTACACCTCGCCGGTCGTGGTCGACGGCGTGATCTATTTCGCGCAGGGCTACAGCGTCCTTCACGCGGTCGACGCGCGCACCGGCAAGCTGCTGTGGAAATACGACCCGGAGGTGTGGAAGGTCGCGGGCGTCAAGCAGCGCGCGGCTTGGGGCAGCCGCGGCATCGCCTGGTATGACGGGCGCATCTATGCCGGGACGATCGACGGCAGGCTGATCGCGGTGGACGCGAGGACCGGCAAGCTCGCCTGGGAGACGCAGACGACCGAGGGGCCGGACGATGGCCGCTACATCACCGGCGCGCCCTGGGTGTTCCGGGGCAAGGTGATGATCGGCCATGGCGGCGCGGACTTCAATCCGGTGCGCGGCTATGTGTCGGCCTATGACGCCAAGAGCGGCAAGCAGGTCTGGCGCTTCCACATCGTGCCCGGCGACCCGAAAAAGGGGTTCGAGAACAAGGCGATGGAGATGGCCGCCAGGACCTGGACCGGGGAATGGTGGAAATATGGCGGCGGCGGCACTGCGTGGAACGCCATGGCCTATGATCCCAAATATAACCGCGTCTATATCGGCACCGGCAACGGCGCGCCGTGGAACGCCAAGGTGCGCAGCCCCGGCGGCGGCGACAATCTCTTCCTCGCCTCGATCGTCGCGCTCGACGCCGATACCGGCGACTATATCTGGCATTATCAGACCAATCCGGGCGAGACCTGGGACTATAACTCAGCGATGGATATCGAGCTGGCGACGCTCGCCATCGACGGCAAGCCGCGCGACGTGATCCTGCATGCGCCCAAGAACGGCTTCTTCTACGTCATCGACCGGGCGAGCGGGAAACTGGTCTCGGCCGAGAAGTTCGTGAAGGTGAACTGGGCCTCGCACATCGACCTCAAGACCGGCCGCCCGGTGGAAAATCCGGCGGCGCGCTATCCGGGGCCGGAAGGCGCGGTGGTGATGCCGGGGCCGATGGGCGGCCACAATGTCCAGCCCATGTCGTTCAGCCCGGTGACCGGCCTCACCTACATCCCGGCGCAGGATACCGCCAATTTCTATACCGATGCGGGCGTCGACCGGAAGAACTGGAAGCCGGTGCCGGGCCGCATGGGCTATAATGTCGCGATCAGCTTCGCCAAGCCGCCCAAGCCGCTGCCGAAGCGGGAAACCTTCCTGCTCGCCTGGGACGCGGTGAAGCAGAAACCGGCCTGGCGCGTGCCGCTTCCGGTCAATTCGGGCGGTGGCGTCATCAGCACGGGCGGCAATTTGCTGTTCATGGGCGGCTCCGACGGACGGTTCGTCGCCTATGACGCGCGCGACGGCAAGACCCTGTGGTCGTTCGACGCGCAGACCGGCATGTCGTCCGAGCCGGTGACCTACAGCGTCGACGGTCGGCAATATGTGACCATCCTCGCCGGCTATCGCGGCATCGTCGACGGCTCGCCCTGGGATTACCGCACGCAGCCGCGCCGGGTGCTGACCTTCGCGATCGGCGGCAAGGCGGCTCTGCCGCCCGCGCCGCCGCCCGCGAAGAAGCAATTCATGACCCATCCGGGCTTCGTCCTCGACAATGCCAAGGCCGATCAGGGCGAAAAGCTCTACAGCGCCTCGCGCTGCACCAGCTGCCACGGCGTCGCGCTGCAAGCGGGCGGCATGGCGCCGGACCTGCGCGAATCCGCCGTGCCGCAATCGGCCGAAGTGTTCGCGCAGGTACTGCACGACGGCATTTTGAGCCAGCAGGGCATGCCCGGCTTCGCGGAACTGAGCCCGGCCGAGCTGGAGGCGCTGCGCCACTATATCGTCCGCACCTCCCGCAAGGCGGCGTCGGGCGTCAAGGAGGGGCCGCATGACGAGGAACTGCGGCATTGAGGGAGAGCGGAGCATGACGGATCTCAATGGCAAGGTGGCGCTGGTGACGGGCGGCGCATCGGGCATCGGCCGCGCCTCGGCCCTCGCCTTCGCGCAGGCGGGCGCGGCGGTCGCCATCGCCGATCTCGACCCCGCCAATGGCGATGCCGTCGTGCGGGAGATAGAGGCGGCGGGCGGCCGGGCGATCTTCATCGCGACGGACGCGACCGAAGAGGCGCAGGTCTCGCGCATGGTGGAGCGGACGGTCGCCGAGCTGGGCGGGCTGGACATCGCGTTCAACAATGTCGGGCGCGGCGAGGTGGGAGCGACGATCGTTTCCACCACGGTGGAGAAATGGGACTGGATATTGGCGACCAGCCTCAAGGCCACCTGGCTTTCGATGAAATATGAGATCCCGGTGATGCAGGCGGCGGGCGGCGGTTGCATCGTCAACATGGCCTCGACCGCGGGCATCAGCCCGCAGATCAGCGGATCGCCCGCCTATTCGGCAGCCAAGGCGGGCGTGGTGCAGCTGACCCGCTTCGCCGCCAAGGCGCATGCGCCGGACAATATCCGCGTCAACAGCGTCGCGCCCGGCCTCACCTCCACGCCGACGGTCGAGGCCTGGTTCACCGAGGAGATGAAGCATGCGGTGACCAGCAGGGACCAGTTCACCGACCGGCTGACCCGGCCGGAGGAAGTGGCGGCGGCGGTGCTGTTCCTGGCCTCGCCGGGCGCGTCGATGGTTACCGGGGTGACCGTCCCCGTCTGCGGTGGCCTGCCCTAGGGTGGCGATACCCGCGACCGCCAGAAGAAGAAACAGAGGAGAGGAGGGACTATGTCCGAGGTCGATCCCGAATTGCTGCCGCTGATGGAAAAGATGCCGACGCGCCCCTTTGCCGCCGCGACATTGGCGGAGGACCGCGAGACGATGCGCGCGCTCTGGGCCGCCTATGTCCGCCCGACCGATGACGGCGTGCGGCGGACGGAACGCTCCGCGCCCGGCCTCAATGGCGCGCCGGACGTGCGGCTGGTCGTCTACGAGCCGGAAGCACGTGCGGGCGCCGTGCCCGCGCTGCTGTTCATCCATGGCGGCGGCTTCGTCGGCGGCACGGCGGACAATGGCGAGCCCTTCAACCGCCGCATCGTCGCCGAGCTGGGGATCGTCATCGTCTCGGTCGACTACCGGCTGGCGCCCGAAACCCGCTATCCCGGCCCGGTCGAGGATTGCTACGCCGCGCTGCTCTGGATGCACCGCGAGGCGGCGGCGCTCGGCATCGATCCCGCGCGCATCGCGGTGGAGGGCGTCAGCGCGGGCGGCGCGCTGGCGGCGGCGCTGGCGCTGATGGCGCGCGACAGGGGGGAGGTTGCGCTGGCCTTCCAGTCGCTGATCTATCCGATGCTGGACGATCGCCGCGCGAAGGCCGCGCCCGATGGCGTCACCGGCAAGGTCGCCTGGTTCCGCGAAAGCAACGCCTTCGGATGGGCGTCGCTGCTCGGCGAGGAGGCGGTGGGCGGGCCGGACGTTCCCGCCTATGCCTCGCCCGCCCGCGCGGAGGATCTTTCCGGCCTGCCGCCCACCTATATCGGCGCGGCGGCGCTCGACATGCTGGTCTATGAGAATGTCGATTATGCCACGCGCCTGATCGCCGCGGGCGTGCCGACGCAGTTGCAGGTCTATCCGCGCGCCTTCCACGGCTTCGACGTCGGGACGAGCGCGGTCGCCGAGGATTTCAAGAGGAGCCGCCTTGCCGCGCTGGGACGCGGGCTGGGTCTCAATGAGGGAAGACAGTCATGATCGACGAGAGGAAGCCGCTGGCCGGAAAGGTCGCGATCGTCACCGGGGCGGGGCAACCGGTGTCGATCGGCCGGTCCCACGCGCTGGCCTTCGCCCGCGCGGGCGCGAAGGTGGTGGTGAACGACAACGGGTCGCCGCTCGACGGCGAAGGGTCGGACGCGACGCTGGCCGAAATCGTGGCGCGGGAAATCCGCGAGGAAGGCGGCGAGGCGATCGCGAGCGTCGAGAGCGTCGCCACCTCGGAAGGCGCGAACGCGATCGTCGCGGCCGCGCTCGACGCATTCGGCCGGGTCGACATATTGGTCAACAATGCGGGCAACCAACGCTTCGCCCGCATCTATGAGGCGACCGACGAGGATTTCGACAGCCTCGTCGCCGTGCACCTCAAGGGCACGTTCAACATGACGCGCGCGGTGTCGCGGCCGATGATGGAGCAGCGCTCCGGCGCGATTCTGAATACGGCGTCCACCGGCGGCCTCGGCTTCTACGGCAATTCCATCTATGCCGCGGTCAAGGAAGGCACGGTCGGCTTCACCCGCTCGGTGGCGCGCGATCTCGGCCCCTATGGCATCCGCGTCAACGCGATCCGCCCCGGCGCGGTGTCGCGCATGCGCGCGGACCCGAAGGCGTCGGCGATGGCGAACGAGGCGGAGCTGGTGCATGGCTTTCCCACCGCGTGGAACCAGTTCATCGTCCGCGACATGGTGACGAGCCTCAACGAAGCGCCCGAAACCGATCTCAACCCCGATCATATCGCCAATTTCGTGCTCTGGCTCTGCTCGGATGCGGCGGCGAACGTCAACGGCCTGACCTTCCGCGTGGCGGGGGGAGAAATCGGCCTGATGACCGACCCGGAGGTGAGCCGGTCGGTGTTCCGGCCGGGCGGCTGGGACTTCCGGTCGCTCAACCAGCCGCAGGTGCGCGACTATCTGATCGGCGGGCTGGTGAACCGCTTCGCCGGCAAGGGCGGTTGAGCATGGGGTCGCTTGCCGCAGCGCCGGGCCGCATGTCGATCGGACAGGAATTCCGCCGGTCGTGGAAATCGATGATCGGCGTCGTGCTCGGCATCTGCTTCGGCAGCGTGCCGGCCTATTCGCTGGGCGCCTTCATCCAGCCGCTGAGCGAAGAGTTCGGATGGTCGGTCACGCAGGTGACCGGGTGGATGCTGTGCTGGAGCCTCGGCGCCATCCTGTCGGCGCCGCTTGCCGGATATCTGGCCGACCGGGTGGGCGCGAAGGGGGTGGCGCTCGTCTCGCTTTCCCTGCTCGCCATCGTGCTGGCCGCGACGGGTCTGGCGGTGGAGACGCTCGCCCATTATTATATGAGCGGCTTCGCCATCGGCGCGATCGTTTCGGGCACCAGCGCCATCACCTATGGGCGGATCGTCAGCAGCCTGTTTTCGGCGGGCCTCGGCACTGCGCTGGGGCTGATGTCGACCGGCATCGGCGCCAGCGCGATCATCGGCCCGCGCCTGATGCAGGCGATCATCGACGCCTATGACTGGCGCACCGCCTATTTCGTGCAGGCGGCGTTCCCGATCCTCATCCTGCCGCTGCTCGCGCTGTGGCTGCGCGAGGGGCATCATGAGCACAAGACCCCGCGCCTTGCCGCGAAGGGCGAGGGCCATGCGCTCGCCGCGGCGATGCGCATGCCGGTATTCTGGGTCATGTCGCTGGGCTCGCTGATCTACGGCATCTGCGTGGGCGGCGTGTCGGTGAACCTGATGCCCTTCCTCGCGACCGAGGGGCTGAGCCGCGCCGAGGCGGCCTCCGCGCTCGGCCTGTTCGGTTTCGCGACCGTTACCGGGCGATTCCTCACCGGCATCATCATCGACCGGGTGCGCATCCATGCCTCGGTGCTGATGGCGATCGTGCTGACGGCCGAGGCCGGGGCCTTCCTGCTGCTCACCTACGGCGGCACCGGCGCCGCGCTGCTGATCGCGCTGCCGATCTTCGGCTTCGCGGTGGGGGCGGAGGCCGACTGCCTCGCCTATTGCACCGTGCGCATCTTCGGGCGGCGCTATTATGGTAGCATCTTCGGCATCCTCGGCATCGTCATGCTCTATGTCGGCACCGGCATCGGACCGGTGCTCTTCAGCCTCGCTCAGCAGATGTCCGGTAGCTACGCCTTCGCCTTCAACATCTGGACGGGGCTGGCGCTGTCGGCGGTGCCGCTGTTCCTGTGGGTATCCCGCGTTCCCTTTTTCGACCCTGCCGACCCCGCGCACTGACGCGGCGCACCGAGAGGGCGACCGGGGGCGATATTTATCTTGTGGTGAACTATGTAGTTGATTACTTAAATGCTTGGAGAGGCGAGAATCAAAGCATGGCTTACGCACCCCAAGATCAGTCCGCCTGGAGGCATCTGTCGCGCCGGGTGGAGCGCTGGACACGCCGGTCCGGCAAGGCGGAGGACCTGTTGCAGGCGGCCTTCGCCCGCATGCTGGCCTATGGCCGGCCGGTAATCAATCCCGACAGCTTCCTGTTGCGCGTCGCCGGCAACATCGCGATCGACGAGGACCGGCGCGAGCGGGGCAGGGTGGCCGAGCCGCTGTCGCCCGACCTGCAGGACATACTGCGCTGCGACGATCCGCTACCCGACGAGGTGCTGGATTCGCAGGCGCGGCTGGCGGCGGTGACGGAGGCGCTGGACAGCCTGCCGGAACGCACCCGGCGCATCTTCCTGATGCACCGGCTCGACGGCTTCAAATATCGCGAGATCGCCGAGATCGAGGAGATCAGCGTCAGCGCGGTGGAAAAGCATATCGCCAAGGCCGCGCTGTTCATCAGCGACTGGCGCGAGCCCTAGACGGGCGGATCGGGCGCGGGCAGGATCGGGCCGCCGCCCGCAGGGAATATCGCGGACATCGCCGGCCGCTCGGTCGGCGCAAAGGGGAATAGAATGATTAAATTCGACTTTTCCGGCAAGATTATTCTGGTGACCGGGGGCACGCAGGGCATCGGCCTAAGCATCGCGCAGAAATTTCTGGACGCGGGCGCGATCGTGCACATCACCGGCACCCGAGCGGCCGCGGGCGATTATGAGGACGATCTGTCATCCTTCACCTATCACCGGCTGCGAATGGACGACCCGGAAGAGCGCGCGGCCTTCGTCGAGGGCTTCGGGCCGCTCGACATATTGATCAGCAATGCCGGCCAATCGCGCGACGACGAATATGATATGCCGGGGTTCCGCAACACGCTGGAGGTGAACCTGACAGGCCCGGCGGAACTCTGCTATCTCTTCCACCCGGTGCTGAAGGAACGGAAGGGCTCCATCGTCATCGTCGGGTCGAGCGCCTGCTTCATCGCGCTGAGGGCTTTTCCTTCCTATACCGCGAGCAAGGCGGGCATATTGGGCTTTACCCGCGCGGTCGCCGACCAGTGGTCGCGCGACGGCATCCGCGTCAACCTCGTCGCGCCCGGCTTCATCAAGACCCGCATCATCGACTGGGCGGAACAGAGCGCGAGCCGCGATGCGATCCTCCAGACCATTCCCGCGCGGCGCTGGGGCGACCCCGCCGAAGTCGCGGTCGCGGTGCTGTTCCTGGCGAGCGAGGAAGCGTCCTACATCACCGGCCAGAGCATCGTCGTCGACGGCGGGCTGATGCTGCGCTGATTGGGGCTGGACAGATATTTAATTCATCGATTAATACGGGGGGTGACTCCGGCGCACCGGCCGGACGTCGGCGCCGAGGAGCGAGCAGCTTGAGTGATTTTCGTGCAGAGGTGCGGGAGTGGATCGCGGCGAACCTGCCGGACTCGATCCGTACCCCGATGCCGGAGGAAGAAATACCCTGGGGCGGGCGCAACGCCAGCTTCCCCAATCCGCAGAGCAGGCAGTGGCTGGAGGCGATGATCGCCAAGGGCTGGACCGCGCCGACCTGGCCTGCCGCCTATGGCGGCGGCGGGCTGGATGCGGCGCAGGCGATGATTTTGCAGGAGGAACTGGAACGGGCCAATGCGCGTCCCGCGCTCTTTTCCTTCGGCCTCTGGATGCTGGGCCCGGTGCTGCTGGAATATGGCACGGAGGAGCAGAAGCAACGCTTCCTCCCGCCCATCGTGCGCGGGGAGATCCGCTGGTGCCAGGGCTATTCGGAGCCGGGCGCCGGGTCCGACCTCGCCTCGCTGCGCACCCGCGCGGAGGACAAGGGCGGTCATTGGCTGGTCAACGGGCAGAAGGTGTGGACCACCTATGCGGACAAAGCCGACTGGATTTTCGCGCTGGTGCGCACGGATCCCGCCGCGCCCAAGCATCAGGGCATATCCTTCCTGCTGATCGACCTGCGCACGCCCGGCGTCTCGGTGCGGCCGATCGAGCTGATTTCCGGCTCCTCGCCCTTTTGCGAGACTTTCTTCGACGATGTGAAGGTGCCGAAGGAGAATATGGTGGGGCCGCTGAACGGCGGCTGGACCATCGCCAAGAAGCTGCTGCAATATGAGCGGCAGAACGTGTCGGCGGTCGGCTTCGGCGGCGACCGCAGCGTGCGGATCGAGGATCTGGCCAAGCAGGCCGTGGGCGAGGTCGACGGGCGGATCGCCGACGGCGCGCTGCGCAACCGGATCGCGCGGCACAATCTCTACGACCGGGCGGTGGACCTCACCACGCGGCGCTCGCAGATCGACACGGATTCGGGCAGCGTCGGCGCGCTGACCTCGGTGGTCAAATATGCGTCCGCCAAGGCCAATCAGGCGCGCGGCGAACTGGCGGTCGAGCTGCTGGGCCTCGACGGGCTGGGCTGGTCGGGCGGCAATTTCGACCCCCGCGACCTTGCCGAGACGCGCAAATGGCTGCGGTCCAAGGGCAATTCGATCGAAGGCGGGACGTCGGAGATCAACCTCAACGTAATTTCCAAGCGCGTGCTTGGCTTGCCCGACTGAAGGTCCTGACATGACTGTTTCCGCCGACGATCTGCAAATGCTCGAAGATACCGCCCGCCTATGGGTGAGGGAGAATGCGCCCGCGCGCGCCGGGCTGGGCCGGGACCCGGCGCTGGGTCCGGCCCAGTGGCGCGCGGCCGCCGAAATGGGCTGGGCCGCCGCCGCCGTGCCGGAGGAAGCGGGCGGCGCCGGTTTCGGTTTCACCGGCCTCGGCGCGCTGCTGGGCGAGATCGGCCGCGAGATCGCCGACATGCCGCTGCTGGCGAACGGCATCGCGGCGGCGCTGGTGGCGCGGCACGGCTCCGACAAGGCGCGCGCCGATATATTGCCCGGCCTGCTCGGCGGGCAGCTGCGGGCGGCGCTGGCCATCGGCGAGGGTGCGCATCACGGATCGGCGCTTGCGACCACCGCCCGCCAGCAGGACGGCGGCTGGGTGCTGGAGGGCCGCAAGAGCTGGGTCGCGGGCGGCGCGGATGCCGATGTGCTGCTGGTCGCCGCGCGGGGCGACAGGCCGATGCTGTTCCTGGCGGACGGCAAGGCGGTGAAGGTCGAGGCGATCGACAGCGTCGACGGCCGCGCCTTCGCCCATGTGCTGCTGGACGGCGTCGCGGTGGCGGAGGATGCTCTGCTCGTCGGCAATGGCGATCTGGTCGCCCATGCGACCGGCCTCGCGCGCATCGGCCTTGCCGCCGAGATGGTCGGCGCGGGCGAGCGGGCGCTGGAGATCATCGTCGACTATCTCAAGACCCGCGAGCAGTTCGGCCGCAAGATCGGCTCCTTCCAGGCGTTGCAGCACCGCGCCGCGCTGATGCTGGTCGATCTGGAGCTGGCGCGATCCTGCGTGCAGGCGGCGCTCGCCGCGGCGGACGAGGAGCGGGAGGATCTTGAGGAGCTTGCGATCCTCGCCAAATATATGGCGGGCGAGGCGATCCACCTCATCAGCACGGAAATGGTGCAGATGCATGGGGGCATCGGCATGACCGCCGAGCATGTCGCGGGCAACTACATCAAATGGGCGCGCGTGAGCGAGGCGCTGCTGGGCGGCAATGCGCTGCTGGCGGAGCGCTATGCGACGATCAGGGGCTATTGAGCTAGCAGGCTTGAGGGAAGGGAAGGCCGATGACGGGGACGATCGATCAGACGCTGCGCTGGTGGGCCGACAAGATACCCGGCAACCGGGCGATCGTGGTCGGGCCGGACGTCACCACCTATGGCGAGTTCGAGCAATGGACCGCGCGCATCGCGCTGGACCTGCGCGCGCGGGGCCTCAAGCCCGGCGACCGGGTGCCTATCTTCGCGCCCAATTCGATGAACTGGTGCGCCGCCGCGCTCGGCATCATCCGCGCGGGCGGGACGCTGGTGCCGCTGAACTATCGCTATACCCAGACGGAGGCGGAATCGGTCGCCGCCGACTGTCAGCCCGTGATGCTCTATGTCGGCGGCGACAAGGCGGACATGCTGGAGGGCCTCGGCCACAGGCTGCTGCGGCTCGACGAGGTGGCCGCGCTGCGCCGGGGCGATCCGGTTTCCTTCACCGGCGATCATGATCCCGACGCGATCACCGTCATCGGCTATACCAGCGGATCGACGGCGCGGCCCAAGGGCGTGATGCTGAGCCACCGCACCATGTTGGGCTATGCGCTGGAAGCGGTCATCAACTATCCTGAGCATCAGATGGGGGCGACCGCGATCAACGTCGCGCCGCTCTACACCAGCGCGGGCACCATCCAGCTGGTCGAATTCCTGAACCTCGGCATGACCGATTTCGTCGAGGCGGATTTCAACGCCGAGCGCGCGCTGCACCTGCTGGTCGAGGAAAAGGTGCAGATATTCGGCGGCGTGCCCACCTTCTGGGAGAGGATCGCCGCCTGCCCCGGCTTTGCCGAGGCGGACCTGTCGCACATCAAATGGGCCGCGGCGGGCGGCGCGCGCGTGCCGTTGGCGCTGCTCGAAACCTGGCGCAAAAAGGGCGTGATCCTGCGCCAGCTCTACGGCCTCACGGAAGCGGGCGGCAATTCCTCGGTCATGCCCGCCGCCGAAGCGATCGACCATCCAGAGCAATGCGGGCGCGGCGGCATCTTCACCAAGCATCGCATCGTCGACGAAAAGGGCGAGGACGTGCCCGTCGGCACGCCGGGCGAGATCGTGGTGCGCGGGCCGGGCGTGATGGTCGGCTACTGGAACAATCCCGAAGCCACCAGAGAAGCCTTTTTCGGCGACTGGCTGCGGTCGGGCGATATCGGCATCATGGACGAGAAGGGCAATATGCAGCTCGTCGACCGGTTGAAGGACATCATCATCTCCGGCGGCCTCAACATCTGGCCGCTCGATATCGAGGCGGTGATCAACGAGATCGACGGGATCGAGGAGGTCGCGGTGATCGGCGCGCCCGACGAGAAATTCGGAGAGACGCCGATGGCGATCGTCCACGCCAGCCGGTCGATCCGCGCGGAGGAGATCGTCGCCCATTGCAACGCCCGCCTCGCCAATTACAAGGTGCCTCGCTATGTCGTGCTGAGCGAGGCTCCCCTGCCGCGCCTCGCGACCGGCAAGATTTCCAAGCGCGACCTCAAGCTGATCTACAGGGATGCGCACCAGACGCTGGAACGGGTACGTTGACGCGGCTGGCACAAGGCGACCCGGCGGCGGCGCTCCGGCTGATGCAGGAGCGCCGCCTTGCCATTACAGCCCCAGCGCCGCCTTCGCCAAGATATTGCGCTGGATTTCGTTCGACCCGGCATAGATGGACCCTGCCCGGTCATTGAGATAATAGAGCGGGGCGATCGCCGCGTCGCGCGGCCCCACGAAGCCGTCCTGCCCATGGGGCAGGTGGACGGGGCCGCCGGGGCAGGTCGCTTGCGGCTGATAGGCACGGCCGTAATGGCCCGCCGCCTCCAGCCCCAGTTCGGTGAGATGCTGGCTCAGCTCCGTGCCCATGATCTTCATCACCGACCCCGACGCGCCGGGCGTCTCGGCCTCCGCCATTGCCCGGAACTCATAGACCTCCAGCGCCTCGATGCGGATGCGCGCGGCCGCGACCTTGCGGGCGAAGGCCGGGTCGTCCCACAGCACGCCGCCGCCATCGGCGGGCATCTCCCGCGCCAGCGCGACGATGCGGTCGAGCCGCACCTGCAATTCGGGCGCATAGGCGACGCCGCCGCGTTCGAATTCCAGCAGATATTTGGCGACCGTCCACCCTTCGCCGATCCTGCCGACGACATTGGCCTTGGGGACGCGCACATCCTCGAAGAAAATCTGGTTCTGGATATGGTCGCCCGACGGTGCGACGATCGGGCGCACGGTGATGTCGGGCGTGTCCATCGGGATCAGCAGGAAGGTGATGCCCTTTTGCGGCCGGTCCGCCTTTTCGGTGCGCACCAGGCAGAAGGCCCAGTTGGCGACATCGGCATGGGTGTTCCATATCTTCGACCCGTTGCAGACGAGATCGTCGCCATCCTCCACCGCGCTCATCTGCAACGAGGCGAGGTCGGAGCCGGCGCCCGGCTCGGAATAGCCCTGGCACCAGAAATGCTCGCCGGAAAGCATCCGGGGCAGGAAAAAGGCCTTCTGCTCCGGCGTGCCGTGGCCGATGAGGGCGGGCCCGCACATCTGGATGCCCATCGGCGAGACGGGCGGCGCGCCCGCCGCGACGCGCTCGCGCCACCAGATGTAGCGCTGCGTCACCGTCCAGCCCGCGCCGCCATATTCCTTCGGCCAGGCGGGGGCGGCCCAGCCCTTGGCGTGCAATATCTTCTGCCATTTCATCGATGCGTCATGATCGGCATAGACGCTGGTCATGCGCCGCCCGGCATTGCGCAGGTCGTCGGTCAGGCTGGCGTCGAGAAAAGCGCGCACCTCATCGCGGAACCGCAGGTCCGCCTCGCTCCATTCGAGGTCCATGTCAGGCGTCCACGGCCAGAGCGGCGGGCGCGATCATGCCCGCGAGGCGGCGGGAGATAACGTCCTCCGCTTCGGAAACGATGCGCTCGACCAGTTCGCGCACGGTCGGAATGTCGTGGATCAGCCCTTGCACGATCCCGGCGGTCCACACGCCATGATCGGTGTCGCCGCTGATCAACCCCTCACGCCCGCGCGCGCCCTTCACCAGATGCGCGACCTCCTCGAACGGCTTGCCCAGCGCCTCGATCGCCAGCACCTGCTGGCTGATGGCATTGCGGGCGACGCGGGCGCTGTTGCGATAGGTGCGGAAGATGATGTCGGTGGCGCGCTCGTCGTTCGCGACCATCGCCGCCTTGAAGCTGTCGTGGATCGGCGCCTCCCGTGTCGCGCAGAAGCGCGTGCCCATGTTGATGCCGTCCGCGCCCAGCGCCAGCGCCGCCGCGAGTCCCCGGCCGTCGCCGAAGCCGCCGGATGCCAGCATCGGGATGGTGATCTTGTCCGCCGCCGCCGGGATCAGCACCAGCCCCGGTATGTCGTCCTCGCCCGGATGGCCCGCGCATTCGAAGCCGTCGATGGAGATCGCGTCCACGCCCATGCGCTGCGCCGACACCGCATGGCGGACGGCGGTGCATTTGTGGATGACCTTGATGCCGTTCGCCTTGAAATCGTTGACATGCTCCTGCGGCTTGTAGCCCGCCGTCTCCACCGCCTTGATGCCGCTCTCGATGATCGCGCGGCGATATTCGGCATAGGGCGGCGGGTTGATCGACGGCAGGATGGTGAGGTTCACGCCGAAGGGCTTGTCGGTCATCTCGCGCGTGCGGGCGATTTCCTTCGCCAGCGCTTCCGGCGTGGGCTGGGTCAGCGCGGTCAGGAAACCCAGCGCGCCCGCATCGGCGACGGCCGACACCAGCTCGGCGGTGCCAACCCACTGCATGCCGCCCTGGGCGATCGGGTGCTCCACCCCGAACAATTCGGTGAAACGCGTCTTGAGCATATCCTGTTGTTCCTTCGCTTGCCTTCGAACCGCCGGCCTGAGAGAGGCCCGCCCATTCCTCCCTTATCCGACGCCGCCGATGGCGGCAATCGCTATTTAATCGATCGATTAGATTAATGCGGACTTGCGAGATGCCGCCAGATGATCGTCTTCTGAATCTCGCTCGTCCCGCCGTAGATGGTGCCTGCCCGCTCGGACAGATAGGCCCGTGCCGCCTTGCCCGACACGCCGCTGGCGTCGGCGGCGAAGCTGGCGGCGTGGAGCCGTTGCAGTTCGGTGACCGCCTGCGCGGCCTCGGTGAAACGGATCTTGAGCGCGGAGACCGCCTGCGGCGTCATCTCCCCGGCGAGCGCGCGCAGCACCGACATTTCCAGCATCGCCAGATCGATCTCCGTCGCCGCCAGCCGCGCGGCAAAGGCATCGTCCCCGCTGCCCGCGCGGCGCAATTCGGCGAGGTCGGCCTTCTTGCGGCCGATATGGGCATAGGACAGCCGCTCATTCTGCAACAGCGCATTGGCGTAGAACCAGCCCTTGCCCTCCTCGCCGATGAGGCCGCTTGCGGGCACGCGGGCCTTGTCGAAGGTCACGCGATTGAGATGCGCCTCGCCGCCCATGGTCGGAATCGGCTGCACACTGATGCCCGGCGTGCGCAGATCGCAGCAGATCAGCGACAGCCCATCCTGCTTGCGCGCCTCCCTCGACGTGCGCACCAGGCAGAATATCCAGTCCGCATAATCGGCATAGGAGGTCCACAGCTTGGTGCCGTCCAGCACATAATGATCGCCCTCCCGCACCGCCGTCATGCGCAGGCTGGCGAGGTCCGATCCCGCTTCCGGCTCGGAATAGCCCTGCGCCCAGAAGGTCCGCGATTCGAGGATGGCGGGCAGCCATTCGCGCTGCTGCTCCTCCGTGCCGAAGCGGCAGAGGATCGGGCCGATGTAGAACAGGCTGGTCGGGCTGAGCGGCGCCATGCCCGCCAGTTCGCCTTCCTCTTCGAAGATATGGCGCTGCATCGCCGTCCAGCCCGGCCCGAACGGCGCGGGCCAGGCATAGGCCAGCCAGCCGCGGGCGTGCAGCGCCCGCTGCGCCTGTTCCTGATCGGCGCGGGTGATGGGGTCGCCGCGCCGCATCTTCTCCACCACGGCGGCGGGATAGTCGTTGCGGAAGAAGGCGCGCACTTCCCGGCGGAACGCTTCTTCCGCCGGGGTGAAATCGAGGTTCATGCGGGCCGGTCCTGCTCTTGACCCTGCGCAAGATCCACGACGATCTTGCCGAAATGCGCGCCCGACGCCTGCCAGGCGAAGGCGTCGGCCAGTTGCTCCAGAGGGAAAGCGCGGTCGATCACCGGGCGGATACCGCTGGCCTCCAGCGCGCGGATCATCGCGCGCTGATGGGTCCGGCTGCCGACGGTGATGCCGGTCAGGCGGATATTGCGGCCCATGATCTCGGCGGTCGGCACCTCGCCCCTATAGCCCGCAAGCACGCCGATCAGCGCGATATGGCCGCCCACCCGCGCCGCGCGGATCGACTGCGCCAGCGTGCCCGCACCGCCGATCTCGACCACCGCATCGGCCCCGAAGCCGCCGGTCGCCTCGACCACCGCGCGGCTCCACTCCGGCGTCTCGCGATAATTGACCAGCGCGTCGGCTCCCATCGCCCGCAGCCGCTCCAGCTTAGCGTCGGAGGAAGAGGTGGCGACGACCCGCGCGCCCGCCGCCTTGGCGAATTGCAGCGCGAACAGGGAGACGCCGCCGGTCCCTTGCGTCAGCACCCAGTCGCCGGGCTTGATCCGCGCCTCCACCATCAGCGCGCGCCAGGCGGTGAGCGCGGCGCAGGGCAGGGTAGCCGACTCGGCGGCCGTCCAGCCGGCGGGTGCGGGGGTGAACCAGCTTGCGGGCGCGGTCACATGGTCGCGGGCGAAGCCCTGTCCCCGGTCGCCGGGCACGATCTTCGTGTAAGCAGGGCAGATGTCGCCATCCTGCCAGAGCGGGAAGAACAGGCTGACCACCCGGTCGCCCGGCTTGAAGTCGGTGACGTCCTCGCCGACGGCCTCGACGATGCCGGCGCCGTCGGACATCGGCGTCACGCCGTCGCGCGCGCCGAGCAGTCCGGTGACAACCGCATAATCATGATAGTTGAGCGAGGAGGCCTCGACGCGGATGAGGATCTCGCCCGGTCCCGGCGGCACCGGGGTTTCCCGCGAGAGCGCGAACGGGCCGATGCCCTCGATCGCGCCGAGGCGCAGCACACGGCCGGACGCCCCCATCACTTGCCCCCCAGCGGGGTGAGCGTCAGCACTTCGGTGGGGCCAGAGAGCAGCCGCTTGAACGTGGCGCGCTGCGCCTCGGTCGCGGGATTGTTGATGTGGAAGTCCAGCGCCTCGCGCGATGTGTAGGCTTCGAGCAGGCGATAGACCCCGTCCTGCCGCGCGACGCGGTAGCAGTCGAACCGCAGCGTCTCCGGCTCGGTCTTGCGCAGCAGCGGGATCAGCGCATTCAGCGCCGCCTCGAACTCGTCCGCATCCTCGGCTTTCACCGTCATCGTCACCAGAATCGTCAGCATCATCGCCTCTCCCGCTTGCCTTTTCCTATTTAATCGATCAACTAGGGAGCATAAGAGGGGTTGCGCCGGGTGGCAATATCCGCTTTTGCGCGCCGGCCAGAATATGAATCGGAGTATCCCAATGCTGGATGTAGCGGGCCGCACGGCCTATGATGACGATCTCGACATGTTCCGCGACACCGTGCGCCGCCTGTTCGAGCGGGAATTGCTGCCCAATCTCGACAAGCATGAGCATGAGGGCATCGTCGGCCGCGAATTCTGGCTGACCTGCGGCGAGGCGGGGCTGCTCTGCCCCACCGTCAAGGAGGACTATGGCGGCCTCGGCCTCGACTTCCGCTATAATGCGGTGGTGGCCGAGGAGCTGGCCTATGCCGGGTCGTCGGCGGGGCTGACGCTCCAGAGCGACATCGTCGCCGAATATATCGAGCGCTACGGGTCGGAGGAGCAGAAGCGGAAATATCTGCCCGGCATGGTGAGCGGGGCGGTGATCGGCGCGATCGCGATGACCGAGCCGGGCGCCGGGTCCGATCTTCAGGGCGTGCGCACCAGTGCGGTCAGGGACGGGGACGACTATATCGTCAACGGGTCCAAGACCTACATCACCAACGGCCAGAATTGCGATGTCTGCATCGTCGTCGCCAAGACCGACCCGACGCTGGGCGCCAAGGGCACGACGCTGATCCTGATCGACGCGGACACGCCCGGTTTCGAAAAGGGCCGCAACCTCGACAAGATCGGCCAGCATTCGGCCGATACGTCGGAGCTGTTCTTCCACGATGTGCGCGTGCCCCGCAGCAATGTGCTGGGCAAGGAGGGCGAGGGCTTCGTCTATCTGATGAGCCAGCTGCCGCAGGAGCGGCTGTCGATCGCCATTTCCGCGCAGGCTTGCGCGCAGCGCGCCTTCGACGAGGCGGTGGCCTTCACCCGCGATCGCAAGGCGTTCGGCAAGACCGTGTTCGAGTTCCAGAACACCAAGTTCACGCTGGCGGACCTCAAATCCCAGTTGCAGGTCGGCTGGGCCCATATCGACTGGTGCCTCAAGCGCCATGTGGCGGGCGAGCTGACCACGGCGGAGGCGTCGGCGGCGAAGCTCTGGCACACCGAGATGCAGGGGCGCGTCTGCGACGCCGCGCTGCAGCTGCACGGCGGCGCGGGCTATATGAACGAATATATGGTCGCCCGGCTGTGGCGGGACGCGCGCGTCACCCGGATCTTCGGCGGCACCAACGAGATCATGAAGGAAGTCGTGAGCCGCTCGATCTGACCGGGGCGGCGATCCGCCGCAATCTATTGTTTTTCAGGAGACTACATGACTGACGTGGCTTCGCTGTCGATCGAGAACGGGATCGGCGTCCTCACCATCGATTCGCCCCCGGTGAACGCGCTGGGCATCGCCGTGCGCAGGGGGATCGACCATGGCATCCGCACGCTGGGCGCGGACGATAGCGTCAAGGCGATCGTGCTGATCTGCGGCGGGCGCACCTTCTTCGCGGGCGCCGACATTTCCGAATTCGGCCGACCGCCCGAGGAGCCGACGCTGGGCGCGGTGCTCGACGTCATCGAGAATTGCAGCAAGCCGGTGATCGCCGCCATCCACGGCACCGCGCTGGGCGGCGGGCTGGAGCTCGCGCTGGTCTGCCATTATCGCATCGCCGTGCCGTCGGCGAAGGTCGGCCTGCCGGAGGTGCATCTGGGCCTGCTACCGGGCGCCGGGGGCACCCAGCGCCTGCCGCGCATCGTCGGGCCGGAGACCGCGCTCGACCTTATCGTCTCCGGCCGCCCGATCAAGGCGAAGGAGGCCGAGCGGTTGGGCGTGGTCGATGCGCTGGCCGGGGAAGCCACGCTGCGCGAGGACGCTGTCGCCTTCGCGCGCAAGGTCGTCGAGGAGGGCCGCCCGCTGATGCGCGTGCGCGACCGGCAGAACAAGGTCGATCCCTATCGCGGCAAGCCGGAGCTGTTCGCCGAGTTCCGCAGGAAGAACGCCCGCGCCTTCAAGGGCTTCAAGGCGCCGGAGAATATCGTCAAGGCGATCGAGGCGGCCGTCGAGCTACCCTTCGAAGAGGGCGTCAAACGCGAATGGGAGCTGTTCCAGGAACTGGAGCCGAGCATCGAATCGCAGGCGCAGCGCTACGCCTTTTTCGGCGAACGCGGCACCGCGCGCGTGCCCGACATACCGTCCTCCACCCCGACGCTGCCGATCGCGAAGGTCGGCGTCATCGGCGCGGGAACGATGGGCGGCGGCATCACGATGAACTTCCTCAACGCCGGCATCCCGGTGACGCTGGTGGAGATGAACCAGCAGGCGCTGGACCGCGGCCTCGGCGTCATCCGCAGGAATTACGAGAACACCGCCAAAAAGGGCCGGATGACGCAGGAGCAGGTGGAGCAGCGCATGGCGCTCGTCACCCCGACGCTGGGCCTTGAGGCGCTGGCCGATGTCGATCTGGTGATCGAAGCGGTGTTCGAGGAGATGGGCGTCAAGAAGGATATCTTCGCCCGGCTCGACGGCATCGTCCGGCAGGGCGCGATCCTTGCCTCCAACACCTCGTTCCTCGACCTCAACGAGATCGCCGCCGCGACCGCGCGGCCCGAATGGGTGGTCGGCCTGCATTTCTTCTCGCCCGCCAATGTGATGCGGCTGCTGGAGGTGGTGAGGGGGGACAAGACGTCGAAGGAGGTCGTCGCCACCGCGATGAAGCTCGCCAAGACGATCGGCAAGGTGCCGGTGCTGTCCGGCGTCTGCTTCGGCTTCATCGCCAACCGGATCATGAACCAGCGCGCGGTGCAGGCCGACGCGCTGGTGCTGGAAGGCCCCACCCCGGCGGAGATCGACAAGGCGATCGAGGATTACGGCTTCGCCATGGGGCCATTCCGCATGATCGACCTTGTCGGCCTCGACGTGCTGGGCCGGGGCGAGGGTGAACGCACGGTGATGCGCGACCTCGTCGCCATGGGCCGGCTGGGGCAGAAATCGGGCGGCGGCTATTATGATTATGACGAGGCGCGCAAGGCAACGCCCTCGCCCGTCGCCGCGCAGGCCATCGCCGATTTCGCCGCGCATAAGGGCATCGGGAACAGCGGATCGCAGAGCGACGAGGAGATCATCGCCCGCCTGCTCTACCCGGTGGTGAACGAGGGCGCGAAGCTGCTGGAGGAGGGCATCGCGCTGCGCGCCTCGGACATCGATATGGCGGCGATCCTCGGCTATAACTGGCCCGTCTATACCGGCGGTCCGATGTTCTGGGCCGACACGGTGGGCCTGCCGAAGATCGTGGCGAAGCTGAAGGAATATGAGGTCCGTTATGGCGAGGCGTTCAGGCCCTCGCCGTTGCTGGAGGCGAAGGCCGCGGCGGGCGAAAGCTTCACGCGCGGGTGAGACGGGGCCGGGGTTCTGGCTTTTCGCCGGTTCCGTCTTGCCGGCCGCATGCCGGGCGAACAGCAGGTGGGAGCGGTTCGCCCGGCATTTCCCACGGCCGGAGGCGGATTTTAACCGTTTGCTTGACCGACTCCGGCACATAATCTAATATTAATAGGATAATGCCCCGCAAGAGGGCGTTCATGGCAGAGGACGGCATCGGTGAGCTACGACATTCTCCTGAAGAACGGCACCATCGTCGACGGCACGGGCGCGCCGCCCTTCGTCGGCGACATCGCGATCAAGGACGGGCGGATCGCCGCCGTCGGGCCGAATATCGGCGCGCAGGCGAACGAGGTGATCGACGTTGCGGGCAGCTATGTGACGCCCGGCTTCGTCGATCCGCACACCCATTATGACGGGCAGGTCACCTGGGACCGCGACCTGATGCCGAGCGCGGGCCATGGCGTCACCACGATCGTCATCGGCTCCTGCGGCATCGGCTTCGCGCCGGTGCGCAAGGGGACGGAGGACTGGCTGATCACCCTGACCGAGGGCGTGGAGGATATCCCCGGCACCGCGCTGCATGTCGGCATTCCCTGGGGCTGGGAGAGCTTCACCGACTATCTCGACACGCTGGACCGCCAGAGCTACGCGCTCGACATCGCCGCCCATGTGCCGCACAGCGCGGTGCGGGCCTATGTGCTGGGCAAGCGGGCCGAGACCGACGAGCCGGCGACCGAGGCCGAGCTGGCGCAGATGGCCGACATCGTCTCGGAATCGATCGCGGCGGGCGCGGTGGGCTTCGCCACCTCGCGCGTCACCCTGCATCGCGGGTCGGACGGCGGCATATTGCCGGGCACCGGTGCGGCCGAGGAGGAACTGCTGGTGCTCACCCAGGCGATGCGCGACGCGGGTGGGGGCGTGCTCCAGATGATCCCGTCGGGCATCACCGGCGGCGCCGAAGGGCAGGAAGGAGAGCAGCTCATGGCCGGCATCGGCCATCTGCGCGACAAGCACAGCCTGACGGCCGAGATCGGGATGATGCGCCGGCTGCACCGCGCCACCGGCCAGCCCGTCACCTTCACCTTCGCCGAGGGCATATCGCTCGGCGATGCGGAATATGAAAAGGCGCGCGGCATCATCGCCGAGATCAAGGCGGCGGGCGAGCGCATCCATCCGCAATTTTCGCCCCGGCCGGTCGGCGGGCTGATCTCGCTCGACAGCTATCATCCCTTCACCGCCCGGCCGAGCTATGCGGCGATCGCCGACCTGCCGCTCGCGGAGCGGGCGAAGCGGATGGCGGACCCGGCGGTGAAGGCGGCGATCCTTGGCGAGGCCGATGTCAGTCCGGGGTTCGACGATCCGTTCAAGCATATCTACGCGACGCTGCAACGCTCGATGAGCGCGATCTACAGCCTGGAGGGACTCGATTACGAGCCGGACCTGTCGCAGTCGATGGCGGCGATCGGCGCGGTGGAAGGCCGCGATCCGCTCGATATCTGCTACGACCGGTTGATTGCGCAGGACGGCAAGGGCGTGCTGATTTGGTTTTCCACCGGCTATGTCGACGGCGACCTGCGCAAGAAGGAGCAGTGCCTCACCGATCCGCATTATCTGATGGGGCTGGGCGACGGCGGCGCGCATGTCCAGTTCATCTGCGACGCCAGCTTCCCGACTTTCCTGCTCACCCATTGGGGCCGCGACCGCAAGGCCGGGCCGACCTATCCGATCGAGATGCTGGTCCGCAAGATCAGCAAGGATCCGGCCGACCTCTATGGCCTGACCGATCGCGGGACGCTGGTGCCCGGCAAGCGCGCGGACATCAACGTCATCGATTATGACCGGCTCGCCATCGGCCTGCCGGAGCTGGTGCAGGACCTGCCGGCCGATGCGCGGCGCTTCATCCAGAATGCGAGCGGCTATGTGCTGACGATGGTGAACGGCACGATCACCCGGCGCGACGACCGGCCGACCGGCGCCTATCCCGGCAGGCTGGTGCGGCGGCAACATGGGAAAAACACTACCGGGGATCGCGAAACCGCCTTGGTGGCGTGAGCGGCAAGTTCGTCGCTCCGGGATCGTTTGCCATTGCGTTCAGGTGGAGCCGAGAGACGTGCAATTTGAGCATCGGAGCGCAGCGGACTTAAAGGTCCGTGAGCACCGAAGCGGAAAATAGCGCGGCTCGCAGGCCCGCATGGACGCAATGGCAAACGATCCTACACGTCGAAGCGGCTCATCGGCCACCCATGGCTGACGCCGGTGGCGCGCTGCATCGGCTCGTAGAGATATTCGCGCCGCACCTCGCAGCGGTACAGCATGTTGATGCGACGCTCCAGATCCTTCTCCCAATCCGCCGCGATCAGCGCCTCCAGCTCGCGCAGGCCATGACGCCAGTCGCCGATGCGATGGCCGAGCAGCGCGCCCAGCTCTTCCCGGTTGGCCGTTTCCAGCATCAGTGCCGTCCCGTCGCCCAGCGCCAGCGTCCGCGCGATCGATGCGCTGTAGCGGGCAAAGCTGGCGGCATAAGGATCCTCGCCCGCCTGCTCGCGGAAATGCCCGTCCAGTTGCGCCGCCAGCGCCTGCGCCAGCGGCGACAGGAGGGTGTTGGTCGGTTTCGGCAGCTCCGGCCGGGTCAGGCGGAAGCCGTAATATTCCGCGATCCCCTCCAATATGCAGCGCTTCTGCTGCACTTCATAGGCGAAGAGGAAGGCGAGGTCGATCATCGCCGGGTCGGCCCGCTGGGTGCCCATGACGGTGTAGACGTTCCACAGCGCCGGTCCGGCGATGGTCCAATATTGCAGCGCCTTGAGATCGAGCGGGATACCGGTCAGCCGTTCGTAGCAGGCGCCGTAATGGCGCATATGCTCGGTCATCCGGCCGGTATGATAGGTGACGTCGCGGCCGCGCATCATGCCCATTTCCATCAGCGGGTCGCCGATCACCGCATATTCGAAATCGACGAGCGCATGGAAGCGGTCCTCCACGAACAGGAACTGGTTGGGCCCGACATCGCCCAGCCCCAGGCCCAGCGGCCGCTCGCTGCTGATGTCGTTATGCTTCACCCATTGCAGGCCCAGTTCCAGCACCGGCTCGGCGTCGGGCAGCGCCAGCGAGCGGTAGAAGCCTTCATGCCGCGCGATCAGTTCCTCGCGAAAGGCGCGGGAGGAGGCGGGGCGGGGCATGGCGTCGGGCAGCCTGATCTTGTCCAGCGGATAGGCATGGAGCGTCGCCAGCTCCTCCACATAGCCCTGATAGATGGCGAAGCGGCGGTCCTCGTCGGCGATCTGCGTCAGCTCGGAGTCGCCGTCCAGCCACTCCATCAGCATCCAGCCCAGATCGGGGTTGCTGCCGAGATAACGCGGCGTGGCGACGGGGACGTCCTGCAACGCCTCCAGCGCCTGCGCTTCGAGCGTGAGCATCGCGCGGGCGCCGCTCGTATCCTCGGCGGTATAGCCCGGATTGCGGAAGCCGCGCAGCACTACGCGCTCGATCGCGCCGTCCCGTTCCACCTCCAGAAACCATTGATTGCGCCAGCGGCTCTGCAACCGCCGGGAAAGGATCCTGCCGCCAAGGACTTGTTCGACCCAGGCGAAGGCCGCCTCTTCGCGCGTCTCCATGCGTGACACCCCTCCATTTTGCGGTTCGTCGCCTTTTTCCGCCGGCGATGCTTGCTCCTTAGCGCGTAGCTGGTTAAGTAATCAATGAACTATATGCAGGCGATTTGATGAATCCGCTTGTATCTGGTTTCTAATTGATACATTTGTACGAATGCCGAACGAAATTGGGGCGGATTGGGCGGCACGGCCGTGCCGCGAATCCGGCTGTTCAAAGGCCATATAATATTGGGGAGAGAGAGGAATGAGCCACGCCACCGCCCGTCGACGCCCGGCATTTGCCGCCCGTTTCGGCGCCGTTTCCTTCATCGCGCTGGCCGGCGCGGCCACCGCGCCCGGCCATGCCCAGACCCAGCCGCAGGCGGCGCAGGACGCCGCCGCTCCGCAAGGCATCGCCGATATCGTCGTCACCGCCCAGCGCCGCGCCGAGCGGCTGGTCGACGTGCCGATCGCGGTGACCTCCATCGACGGCGGCAAGCTGGCGGATGCGGGCGTCAATTCCGTCATCGGCCTTGCGCAGACCGCGCCGGGCCTGCGCCTCGACTATTCCGGCCCCTATGTGCAGCCGACCGTGCGCGGCGTCGGCAGCCCGCTGGTCGGCCCCGGCCTCAATTCCAACGTCGCGATCTATGTCGACGGCTTCTACGTCCCCAACCCGCTGGGCTCCGATTTCCAGCTGCTCAGCGTTTCGGGCATCCAGATCCTGAAGGGTCCGCAGGGCACGCTGTTCGGGCGCAACGCGACCGGCGGCGCAATCCTCGTCAACACGCTCGACCCCTCGTTCGAGCCCAAGCTGATCGCGCGGGCCAGCTATGCCAGCTTCGACAAGCTCAACCTCAGCGGCTATGCCTCGACCGGCCTCGGCGACTCGCTGGCGATGGACGTGACCGCCTTCTACGAGCGCGGCGACGGCTATATCCGCAACATCAACACCGGCAAGACGGTGTCGCACTATGATAAATGGACGGTCCGGCCCAAGCTGCTGTTCCGGCCCAGCGAGGACGTCAGCATAACCCTCGCCTATCAACACAGCATGGTGGACGATCCCTCGCCCTTCCTCACCAGCGCCTATGACGGCCTGTCGTCCGCCACCATCGCCGCCCCCGGCGTGGCCGTGCCGACCGGCCGCCGCGAAACGGGCAACGATGCCCCGGCCGTGAGCACGCTCAACAGCGATCTGGTGATGCTGACCGGCAAGTTCGACCTGGGCTTCGGCACCTTCACCTCCTACACCCAGTATCGCGACGACAAGTCGAACCTTGCGGGCGATTACGACAGCACGGCCGCCCCGATCATGGCGCCGGACTGGCGCGTGTGGGACAAGACCTTCACCCAGGAATTCAACCTGTCCTCCGCACCCGGCGGCCCGCTGACCTGGGTGCTCGGCCTCTATTACTACCAGAACAAGAACCAGTATCCGGGCTATAATGTCTCGCTTTTCGGTTCGCCCAAGTTCGAATATTTCCGCTCCACCTCCAGAACCAAATCCTATGCGGCCTTCGCCGACATGACCTGGGAGGCGATGGACGGCCTGTTCCTGACCGGCGGCCTGCGCTACAGCATCGACAAGGTGCGCGGCAGCTTCCTGTGCAGCGCCTGCGGCGGCCTCGCGGGCGAGGGCGAGGAGACGTTCAAGAAGCTGACCCCGCGCGTCAACGTCCGCTATCAGCTCGGCGCGTCGAGCAACGTCTACGCCTCCTACAACAAGGGCTACAAGGCGGGTTTCATCCCGGTGTCGGCATTCGACACGGTGCCGATCAAGCCGGAGCAGATCGACGCCTTCGAGGTCGGCTTCAAGACCGCCGACGGCCCGTTGCGCTTCGACCTCTCGACCTTCTACTATATCTACAAGAACCTCCAGGTTGCGGCCTATGTCAATTCGGCGGCGGTCTATCGCAACGCCGAAAAGTCGGAGATCTACGGCCTCGACGGCCAGCTGAGCTATGATGTGAACGAGGATTTCTCGCTCGGCCTCGGCGCGACCTATACCCATGCCAAGTACAAGCAGTTCGGCAACGCGGTCGATTATGTGCAGAATCCGGCCACCGGCCTGTTCGATCATCCCGACGTGCTGGTCGACGGCAATGTCATGCCGCGCTCGCCCAAGTTCACCGCAAACATCAACGCGGATTACAAGATACGCTTCGCATCCGGCGCCAATATCGCGCTCAATGCGAATTTCTACCACACGACCAAATTCTACTTCGATTCGCCCAAGCGCTTTTCGCAGGGCGCCTATGAGTTGCTGAACCTGCGCGCGACATACAATACGGCCGACGAGCGCTGGGCCTTTTCGATCTTCGGCAATAATGTGACCGACAGCGCCTATCGCATTCAGGTGCTGCCGGGCGACTTCGCGATCCAGCAGGTTTATGGCGAACCGGCGTCGATCGGGGCGTCGATCACGTTCAAATATTGACCATGGATGCATGATGGCGCATCGGCCGATGCGCTGTCCGGCAAGGGCCGTCCCGTTTCCGGGGCGGCCCTTCGGCATGACGGCAGGAGAGACGGCAATGGCGAGGATAGTCACCATCGCGGCGCAGAATTTCCGCGAGATCGGACCCGTCCGGGGCCGGGGCGGAAAGACGCTGAAACCGGGGGTGCTGTTCCGTTCCGGCGACCTCAGTGAGGTGACGGACGCCTGCGTCGCCCGGATACGGGAACTCGGCATCCGCTCGATGGTCGATCTGCGCAGCGCGGCCGAGCGGCGGCGCCATCCCTATGAATGGCTGCCCGCGATCGACGCCGACGCATGGGGCGATCCGGGCGAGAGCGCGGCGGCGGCGGTGAGCGAGTTGCTGCATCGGGCGGAAGCCGGCGTCGACGATGTGGCGGCGGCGATGTGCGATCTCTACCGCGACCTGCCCTTCAGCCACGCGGCTTCCTATGCGACGCTGTTCCGCCGCGTGGCGGAAGGGCGCACGCCGGTCCTCTTCGGCTGCGCGGCGGGCAAGGACCGCACCGGGGTCGGCGCGGCGCTGCTGCTCTGGTCGATCGGCGTCGATTTCGAGGCGATCTTTGAGGATTATCTCCTCACCAACCAGCATTTCGACCGGCTGCGGGAGCTGGCGGCGCGGCGCTATGGCTGGCGCGACCTATCGCCGAAGATCGACATGGGGCTGCGGGCCGAGCGCGTCTTTCTGGAAGCGGCGATCGAGACCGTCACCGACCGCTGCGGCGGCATCGACGGCTATCTGGAAGGCACGCTCGGCCTCTCCGCCGGGCAACGCGCGGCGATCGAGCGGGAACTGCTCGGCTGACGTCCTATCGTCGCGGGTCCACCAGCACCTTGGCCGATCGCGGCGCGGTCAGCAGTTCGTCGAACGTCGCCGGCAGCTCGTCCAGGCCCACGATCCGGCTGATGAGCGGGCTGACGTCCAGCTCGCCCTCGCAGATGCGGTGCATGCTCTGGCGGAACTCGTCGGCGCTGAAGGCCATGGAGAATTTGATCTCCAGCTCCTTGTTGATCGCCAGCGACGGCTCGATGCTGTCGGGCGCCATGCACACGCCCGCGACGATGATCTGCGCGTTGCGCGGCGCGGCGTCGATCAGCCGGTTCAGCATGCCCGGCACGCCCACGCATTCGAACAGCACGGCGCGGCGCGCGCGGCTCTGGGCGCGGGGATAGACGACCGGCCCATAGGGTACGTCCAGCCCTGCCCAATGGTCATGCGGGTCGCCCACCGCCGGATCGACCAGCAGGTCCGCGCCCAGCCTTTCGGCCACCGCGCGCCGTTCCGCGACATAATCCACCGCGACGACCGGCCCCAGCCCGCGCGCCTTCAGCTCCGCGATGATGGCGAGGCCGATCGGGCCGCAGCCCACGACCATATAGGCGCTGTCCTGATGATCCGCCTTGTTGACCGCATGAATGGCGACCGCCATCGGCTCGGCCAGCGCCGCCCGCTCGCTGGGGCAGCCGTTGGTGACCGGAACCAGCATGGATTCGGTCAGCACCATATATTCGGCATAGCCGCCCGGATAATGGTTGGACCAGCCGACCCCTTCCGCGCCTTTCTCATCGAAATTGACCGCGAAGGCGCCGACCATCGCGCCTTCCTTCAGCGCGCGTTCGGTGCCGGGCCCGAACTCCACTATCTCGGCGCAGAATTCATGGCCCAGCACCACGTCCCGCCCCGGATCGATGCGCCCGGTCAGCAGCCCGGCGCGGCGGCCATAGTCGATGAACGATTCGAAATGATGGATCGCGTGGAGGTCCGACCCGCAAATGCCGCAATGATGGGTGCGCACCCGCACCTGTCCTTGCCCCGGCGGCGGGATTTCGCATTCATCGACGACGATGGCCGGGCCGCGACGGATGGCTGCGCGCATGGCTTCTCCTCCTATGCCTCTTGCTTATCCGAACGGTGTCTTTATGAAGATACTTAATCAACCAATGAAGGTGGGCGCAAGGCCCGCCGAACAGGCTCGAAAAGAAAAGCCCCGCCGGTCCGGCGGCGCGGCACGGGAGAAGACAGTCATGACCGCATTCGCCACCGACGCACCGACCCTCGTCCATCCCGACAAGCTCTTCATCGGCGGCCGCTGGGTGGCGCCGGCGGGCGACCGCAAGTTCCGGCTGGTGAATCCGGCCAATGAGGAGCAGTTCTGCGACGTGCCCGAAGCCTCGACCGAGGATATGGAGGCGGCGGTCGCCGCCGCCCGCCGCGCGTTCGACAAGGGCCCCTGGCCGCGCATGGCCCCGGCCGAGCGCGCGGCGAAGATGCGCGCGATCGGCGCCGGGTTGCAGAAGCGCGCCGAGGCGCTCGACAAGGCCTGGACGGCGCAGATCGGCACCCCGGTGCTGCTCTCGCGCGGGTCCAGCAGGGGAGGCCCGGCGATCCTCGATTATTATGCCACGCTGGCCGAAGGCTATGCGTTCGAGGATGTGCGCAAGTCGAACGGCTTCATGTCCAAGGTCGCGGTCGTGGTGAAGGAGCCGGTCGGCGTCGTCGCCGCCGTCGCGCCGTGGAACGGGCCGCTCATGACCATGTTGTCGAAGGTCGCGCCGGCGCTGGCGGCGGGCTGCACCGTGATCTGCAAGCCCTCGCCGGAAACCCCGCTCGAAATGTTCCTCTTTGCCGAGGCGGTGGAGGAAGCGGGCTTGCCCGAAGGCGTCGTCAACATCCTGCCCGCCGACCGGGAAGTGTCCGACCAGCTCATCAGCCATCCCGGTATCGACAAGGTGTCGTTCACCGGATCGACGGCGGCGGGGCTGCACATCGCGTCGGTCTGCGCCTCGCGCATGGCGCGCTTCACCATGGAGCTGGGCGGCAAGTCGGCGGCGATCGTGCTCGACGATTTCGACCCGGCCAAGCTGGGGCCGATGCTGGCGCCGCTGGTCACGATGATGAGCGGACAGGTCTGCATCAACAACAGCCGCGTGCTGGTGCCGCGCGCGAAGCATGACGCCTATGTCGAGAGCCTGTCGGCCTCGATGGCGGCGGTCAAGGTCGGCAATCCGCTGGAGGACGGCATCTATATGGGGCCGCTCGCGATGAAGCGGCAGATGGAGCGGGTGCAATATTATATCGAGAAGGGCAAGGCCGAGGGCGCGCGGATCGCGACCGGCGGCGGGCGCCCCGCCGACCTCAACCAGGGCTATTTCATCGCGCCGACCGTCTTCACCGGGGTCGACAACGGCATGACCATCGCGCAGGAGGAGATATTCGGGCCGGTCACCGCCGTCATCCCCTATGACGATGAGGAGCAGGCGGCGGAGATCGCCAATGCCAGCGAGTTCGGCCTGTCCGGCGCCGTCTTCACCGAGGATACCGACCGCGCCTATGCGATGGCGCGGCGCATCCGCACCGGCCATTATACCCAGAACGGCCGCGAGTTCGACCTCACCAACCCCTTTGGCGGCTTCAAGAAATCGGGCGTCGGCCGCGAGGGCGGGCCGGAGGGGATGGACCCCTATCTGGAGATCAAGACCGTCTTCCTGCCGCAGGCGCCGAGCCATCTGGCATGAGCGGAGCCGTCACGCGCGGCGTGACCCTTTTGTCCGAGACGGGCGCGCGCATCGCGATCGACGCGGCGGTGGCCGAGGCCCGCGCCAATGGCTGGGCCTTCGGCATTGCGGTCGTGGACAGCTTCGCCGAACTGATCGCCTTCCACCGCATGGACGGCGCGAACATCGTCACGATCGAGACGGCGATGACCAAGGCGAAGAGCGCCGCGCGCATGGGGATGCCGAGCGACCGGCTGCGCGCGATGCTCGATGCGGGCACGCTTTCGGTGCTGACCATTCCGGGCGTCGTGCCGCTCGGCGGCGGCGTCCCGATCGTGCGGGACGCCGCGATGGTCGGCGCGATCGGCGTCAGCGGCGGCACGCTGGAGCAGGATCTTCAGGTGGCCGAGGCGGGCAGGAACGCCGTCGACGGCTGAAGGCCGGGCAGGGAAAGGAGACAGGACCATGGTGACGGTGCATCATCTCAGCGTGTCGCAATCGGACCGGATCGTCTGGCTGTGCGAGGAACTGGAGCTGCCCTATGAGCTGAAAATCTATCCGCGCGATCCCGACACCAATCTGGCCCCGGCGGACTATCGCGCGCTCCACCCGTTCGGCACCGCGCCTGTCATCACCGACGGCGATCTGGTGCTGGGCGAATCCGGCGCGATCATCGAATATCTGTGCGCGAAGGCCGGGGGCAGGCTGGCCGTCGGGCCGGGCGCGCCCAACTATCCCGACTATCTCTTCTGGCTCCATTTCGCCAACGGGTCGCTGATGCCCGCGCTGATGGTGGATGTTCTCGCCTCCATGCTGGGCGCGGAGGCGGAAGGCGGCATGGCGGCGATGCTGCGCGAGCGGACCGATCGCGCCTATGCGATGCTGGAGGACCGGCTCGGCAAGGCGCCCTATCTGGCGGGCGAGGAATTCACCGCCGCCGACATCATCACCCTGTTCCCGCTGACGACCATGCGCCAGTTCATGCAGCGGGATCTGGCGCCCTATCCCCATATACGCGCCTATCTGCACCGCATCGGTGAGCGCCCGGCCTATCGCCGCGCGATGGAGAAGGCCGATCCCGGCATGCCGCTGAACCTTTCATGACGGGGCGGATCACATCCCGCTTCGGCGCCCGGTCGACCGCGCTGGAGGTGGTCGAGGGGCTGGACCTTTCCGGCCACACCGCGATCGTCACCGGCGGCGCGTCGGGCCTCGGCGTCGAAACCGCGCGCGCCCTCGCCCATGCCGGTGCGAGCGTCGTGCTGGCGGTGCGCGACCGGCAAGCGGGCGAGCGGGTCGCGGCCGCGATCAACGGGGAGACCGGCGCGGCGCGCGTCTCGGCGGATGCACTCGATCTCGCCAGCCTTGCCTCGGTCCGCGCCTTCGCGGCACGCCGGGGCGAGCGGCCGCTGTCGCTGCTCATCAACAATGCCGGGGTCATGGCCTGCCCGCAGGGCACCACGCAGGACGGGTTCGAAACCCAGTTCGGCGTCAATCATCTCGGCCATTTCCTGCTGGCGCTGCTGCTCGTCCCTGCGCTGGAAAAGGGCGCGGGGCCAGAACGGCAGGCGCGTGTCATCAGCCTGTCCTCCTCCGCCCACGGCATGGCGAATGTCGATTTCGACGATCCCGATTTCCGGCACCGGCCCTATGAGCCTTTCCAGGCCTATGGCCAGTCGAAGACCGCCAACGCGCTGTTCGCGGTGGAGTTCGACCGCCGCTATGCGCCGCGCGGCATTCGCGCCTTCTCGCTGATGCCCGGCGTCATCCACACCCGGCTCGGCCGCCATGTGCCGGGCGAGGACTGGTCGTCGATCGAGCATCTGTCCAAGACCGCCGAGCAGGGCGCATCCACCACCGTCTGGGCGGCGACCTCGCCCGATCTGGAGGGGCGGGGCGGGCTCTATCTGGAAAATTGCGCCGAGGCGGAGATCTTCACGCGCGGCATGCCGCGCGGCACCGGCGTCATGCCCTATGCGATCGATCCGGCGGCGGCACGGCGGCTATGGACGCTGTCCGAGGAGAGGGTGGGGCAGGCAGCGCCCTGATGTTACCCCACCACCTCATGCTCCGAGACATAGAATAGCGCGGACTCCTTCGCCGCGATGAAATTGGCCTCGTCGGTGAGCAGGCGCCGCCCGGCGGCGCGGCCCTCCCTCGTCGCGCCCGCCGCGATGATGTCCTCCACGCTGTCCCACCACAGCTCGGCGACCCCGTCATAGGGCGGCACGCCGCACCCGCGCGCATCGACGGCAGGCGCGATGCGCGGATCGTCTACGCTATGGCTCTGCACATAGCGGCGGATGTTGAGCAGCGGCGCGGCCTCCCGCACCAGCGGGGCGTGGACTTCCCGCCAGTAACGCTGAAATTCCTCCCGCGTCATTTCCGGCAGGCGACGCAAGCAGAAAACCAGCTTTATCATCGGCATATCGTCCTTACCGTACACGAGGCGGCAACGTCTCAGCCGAGGCATATTGCGTCCGCAGCACCGGCTTGGAAATCTTGCCGGTCGCAAGCCGCTGCAACGGCTCGCCATGGACCGCGACATAGCGCGGCACCTTGTAGCTGGAGAGGTTGCTGTTGCAATGCTCGATCAGCGTGGTCACGCAGATCTCCGTCCGGCTGTAGACGATGGCGAGAGGCGTCTCGCCGAATTTCTCGTCGGGCGCGGCGATCACCGCCGCCTCCTCTATGCCGGGATAGTCCATCAGCACCCGCTCGACCTCCGCGGCGGAAATGTTGAGCCCGCCCGAAATGATGATGTCCTTCAGCCGGTCGACGAAGCGCAGCAGGCCGCTTTCGTCGATAACGCCCAGATCGCCGGTGCGAATCCAGCCGTCGACCATGGTTTTCGCCGTCGCCTCCGGGTCGTTCCAATAGCCGAGCATGCTGCCCGGTCCGCGCATCACGATCTGGCCCATCTGGTTGGGGCCGAGGAAATTGCCGTCCTCGTCGATGATCGCGATGTCGCGCAGCGGGCCGCCGAAGCCGCATTTGTCGGGATGGTCGAGCGCGAGGCGCGGCGGCGTGACGGTGCCCCAGCCGCCCATCTCGCTCTGCCCGTACATCTGCCGGACGCGCACGCCCTTGTCCGCCCATGCCTTGAGCAGCCTGGGCGCCACCGCCGCGCCGCCGGTGAAGCTGACCTTGATGCAGGACACGTCGGCCTGCGCGAATTGCGGCAGATCGGCGATGCGCTGGAGGAAGATCGGCGCCGCGCAGAAGATGCTGATGCGGTCGCGCACGATCGTGTCGAGCACCTCGGCGGGCTCGAACCTGTCGTCCAGATAGGCGGTGCCGCCCTGGATCAGGCTGTGCAGCATCTGCATGCCGCCCGCCGTCGTGTTGAGCGGGGCGACGATGTACATTTTGGGGTCGAGATCGGCGACCGGATCCTCGAAGCGGAAGGCGGCGACATGGTCGATCAGCGAATGGTTGGAGAACATCACGCCCTTGGGCCGCGCCGTCGACCCGCTGGTGGTGACGATATAGGCGAGCGCATTGGGATCGACCTCGCGGTCCACATCGCGCGCCTCGCCCTGCCGCAGCGCCGCGATCTCGCCGAAGCCGATGCGCAGCGGCGTCTTCACCGGGTTGCCGTGGCGGTCCTCCAGCGGGCCCATATCCGCCAGCTTCGCCTGCGCCTCGTCGTCGCTCACCAGCAAGACGGGGCTGTAGTCGCCGAGCAGATAGGCGACCTCGGCCATCACCATCTTGTTGCTCAGCCCTGCGAACACGCCGCCGCAGCGCAGCGCCGCGATCGCCGCCACGCACCATTCGATGCAGTTGACGCCATGGATGCAGACGCGATCGCCGGGGGTCAGCCCTTCATCGACGAAGCGCGCGGCGACGCGGCCGACCCAGGCGTCGAAGTCGGCATAGCTCACCTGATCGCCGCCCTGCTTGATGCAGGGCAGTTCCGGCTTTTCCCGCGCCCACCAGCGTATCATGCTATTGATCGTATACGGCACCCGGCATTCTCCTCAGGACCGTGGGAAGATGCAATTCCCATGTCCTTATCTACTCGATTAAATAATTTCCCTCTAAGCGGTTTTCCGGTAGCGGATCAACCGCTAACATCGCATCATCGTCGAAAGCCGGTCAACGGCGCACGGGAGAGGGAGAAACCATGTACCTGACGCAGATGGTGCATCGGAACCTGCAACAGATGGCGGATCGTCCGGCGATCATCGACGGCCCCCGCAGCTGGACGTGGCGCGTCTTCGCCGACCGGGTGGCGCGCTTTGCCGGGGCGGTGCAGGGCATCGGGCTGTGGCCCGGCGACCGGGTCGCGCTGCTGGCGCGCAACGGCCATCGCTTCCTCGAATATATATTCGGCACGCTCTGGGCCGGCGGCGTCATCAATCCGGTCAACATCCGCTGGTCGGCGGCGGAGATGGGCTATTCGCTCGAAAATTGCGACACCCGCATCCTGATCGTGGACGCCGCCTTCGCGCCGCTCGTTCCGGCGATTCGCGAGGCCGCGCCCGGCCTGCGCACGGTCATCACGATCGATGCGGCGCTGGACGGCGCGCTCGATTACGAAGCCTGGCTGGCCGCCGCCGACCCGGTGCCCGACGCGCTGCGGGCGGACGACGACCTTGCGGCGGTGCTCTATACCGGCGGCACCACCGGCTTTCCCAAGGGCGTGATGCTGAGCCATCGCAACCTCATGGCCTCGGCGCTGGGCACGCTGGCCACCGACGAGGCGCGATCGGGCGAGCGCTATCTCCACTGCGCGCCGCTCTTCCATGTAGGCGCGCTGTCGGGCCTGTTCCTCTCGATGCTGTCGGGCAGCGTGCACGTGATGATGCCGGGGTTCGATCCGGGCGGCGCGCTGGAGGTCATCGATCGCGAGCGCGTGACCGATTTCTTCATGGTGCCGACCATGATCCGCATGCTGATCGATCATCCGCGCTTTGCGAAACTGGACATGGGACATGTGCGCAACATCCGCTATGGCGCTTCCTGCATCGATGACGCGCTGCTCGACCGGGCGATGGCGGCTTTTCCCAATGCCCGCTTCTCGCAAGCCTATGGCATGACCGAGCTGTCGCCGATCTGCGCGATGCTGTCGCCCGCCGACCACAGCGCGGAGGCGCGGGCGCGGGGCAGGGGCCGCTCGGCGGGACGGGCGACCCCCTCGACCGAGCTGCGCATCGTCGACCGGGACGACCGGGAGGTGGAGCGCGGCACGATCGGCGAGATCTGCGCGCGCGGCCCCATGGTGATGCTCGGCTATTGGGGCATGGCCGAGGCGACGGCCGACGCGCTGCGCGGCGGCTGGATGCACACCGGCGACATGGGCTGGATGGACGCAGACGGCTATGTGACGGTGGTGGACCGGATCAAGGACGTCATCATCACCGGCGGCGAGAACGTCTACTCCGCCGAGGTCGAGCGCGCGCTCAGCACCCATCCGGCGGTGGGCCAGGTCGCGGTGATCGCGGTGCCCTGCCCACGCTATGGCGAGCAGGTGCATGCGGTGATCGTCCTGCGCGAAGGGGCGGCGGTGGACGAGGAGGAGATGCAGGCCCATGTCCGCGCCCGCATCGCCGGCTACAAGGTGCCGCGCAGCTTCAGCTTCGTCGATGCGCTGCCGCTTTCGGCGGCGGGCAAGGTGCTGAAGACCGTGCTGCGCGAGGAGGCGCGGCGGCTACCGAGAGGCTAGGGAGGGTCGCCATTCAGTTCAGGCGGAGCCGAGAATCGTGATTTTCGAGCACCGGAGCACAGAAAAGCGCGGTTCGCAGGCCCGCATGGGCTGAATGGCGGCCCTCCCTTTACAGCGCCTCCACGATCGTCACATTGGCGATGCCGCCGCCTTCGCACATGGTTTGCAGGCCATATTTCCCGCCCCGCGCGCGCAGGCCGTGCACCAGCGTCGCCATCAGCTTCGCGCCGGTCGCGCCGAGCGGATGGCCGAGCGCGATCGCGCCGCCATGGGCGTTGAGCTTCGCCGGATCGGCGCCGACATGCTTCGCCCAGGCCATCGGCACCGGCGCGAACGCCTCGTTCACCTCATAGAGGTCGATATCCTCTATGCGCAGGCCCGCCTTCTTCAGCGCCTTGTCGGTCGCATAAAGCGGCTCTTCCAGCATGATGACCGGGTCGCCCGCCGTCACCGTCAGGTTGACGATCCGCGCCAGCGGCGTCAGCCCATGGTCCTTCAGCGCCCGTTCCGACACCACCAGCACCGCGGAGGAGCCGTCGGTGATCTGGCTGGCGGTCGCGGCGGTGATGGAGCCGCCCTCCACCAGCAGCTTCACCCCGGCCATGGAGTCCATCGACGCGTCGAAGCGGATGCCCTCGTCGCGGACATGGGTGTCGGCAGCGCCGTCGGGCAGGGTGATCGGCACCGGCACGATTTCCCGGTCGAACGCGCCCGCCTGCGTCGCGGCGATCGCCCGCCGGTGGCTTTCCAGCCCATAGGCGTCGAGCATTTCGCGGGTGAAGCCCCATTTCCGCGCGATCATCTCCGCGCCGGTGAACTGGCTGAAGGTGGGGACATTATAGCGATCCAGCACCGATTGCGCCCAGGGCATCGCGCCCGTGCCCGGCAGGGTCGGCGTCCCCATCGGCACGCGCGACATGCTCTCGACGCCGCCCGCGATCACCATGTCCATGGTGCCGGACATCACCGCCTGCGCGGCGAAATGGATCGCCTGCTGCGACGAGCCGCATTGCCGGTCGATGGTGACGGCGGGCACGCTCTGCGGCAGCTTCGACGCCAGCACGACATTGCGGCCGACATGCATGGACTGCTCGCCGACCTGGCTGACGCAGCCGAAGATCACGTCCTCGACCGCTGCCGGATCGATGCCGGTGCGGTCGACGATCGCGTTCAGCGAAAAAGCGCCGAGGTCGTCCGGGTGGATGCCCGAAAGCCGCCCGTTGCGGCGCCCGCCGGCGGTGCGGACCGCCTCGACGATATAGGCTTCTGCCATGTTCAATTTCTCCTGTGCGAGGCGGCGGTCAGAGCGTCTGGCCGTCGTCAATGGTGAAGGACGATCCGGTGACGGCGCGCGCCGCGTCCGAGCAGAGATAGAGCAGCGGCACGTCGAGGTCGCTTTCCTCCATCAGCCGCCTGCGGGGGAAGCCGCTGATCTGCTTGAGCCCGCCCTCGGTATCGAACCAGTCGCCCGACAATTCGGTGCGGATATAGCCGGGGCAGATGGTGTTTACGTTGATGCCCAGCCGTGCCCAGTCGCGCGCCAGCACCCGGCCCATCTGCTGCACCGCCGCCTTGGACGCGCTGTAGGCGGCGAGGCCCGGCGAAACGTGGTTGGCCGTGATCGACGCGGTGATGACGATGCGGCCATGCTGCTTTTCGCGCGAATTGTCGGCGATCAGGCGGCGCGCGCCTTCCCGTGCGGTCAGGAACACGCCGCGGATGTTGACGGCGGTGACCTGATCGAATTCGTCGATGCCGAGGTCCGTCGCCGGACCTTCGGAGTTCATGCCGGCATTAGCGACGATGGTGTCGACCACGCCGAACGCTTTTTCCGCCGCGTCATAGGCGGCGATGGTCGAGGCTTCGTCGGAAACGTCCATCGCGACCGAGATCGCCTGCCCGCCATCGGCGAGGATCGCTTCGCGCAGCGCCTCCAGCCGGTCGGTGCGGCGGGCGGCGAGCACCACTTTCGCGCCGGCGGCGGCAAGGATGCGGCCCCAGCGCTCGCCGATGCCGGACGAGGCGCCGGTCACCAGCGCGACGCGGCCGCTGAGGTCGAAAATAGGGGCGTTGGCCATGTGCATATCCTGTTGCTGAATTGGATTTAAGCGGGTTCGAGCGAGGCGACGACCGCCTTTGGATCATAGGCGCGCAGATCGTCATAGCGGCCCCCGCGCACCAGGTCGGCCCAGTCGGCATTGGCGATGAGCGCGCGGCCGACCCCGGCCAGATCCACCTCGCCGCTTTCCAGCATCCGCCGCAGCGGTGCGAGATTGGCGACGGCGACCGCGCTGACCGGCGCGCCGGGGGTGAAATTGGCGGGGTCTTCCAGCCCCACCGACCCTACGGTCATCGCGCGCTTGCCCGTCAGCTTCTTCGCCCATCCGGCGAGGTTGAGGGGGCTGCCCTCGAAGGCGGGCTGCCAGAAGCGGCGGGTCGAGGCGTCGAACACGTCGACGCCCGCCTGCGCCAGCGGTTGCAGGATGCTGGCCAGCTCTTCCGGCGTGTCCGCGATCCGGGCGTTGTAATCATGGCCCTTCCATTGGGAAAAGCGGAAGAAGATCGGGAAATCCGGCCCCACCGCCGCCCGCACGGCCGCGACCAGTTCGGCCGCGAAGCGGATGCGGTTCTCGATCGGGCCACCATAGGCGTCCTCCCGCCGGTTGCTCTGCGCCCAGATGAACTGGTCGAGCAGATAGCCGTGCGCACCATGGATGGCGACGCCGTCGAAACCGATCGCCTTTGCGTCCGCGGCGCCCCTGGCGAAAGCTGCGATCACGGCGTCGATATCCTGCTTTTCCATCGCGCGGGTGGCCGGGCGGATTTTCCCGCCGGGCAGCGGCGGCGCGCCGACATCCTCCTCGGTGATGACGGAGGCCGAGATGGAGGGGACGTCCGGGTTATGCGTCTTGTGGCGCAGCCGCGACAGGCCCGTGTGCCAGAGCTGCGGGATGATCTTCCCGCCCTGGGCATGGACCGCATCCACCACCTCGCCCCAGCGCGCCAGCGCCGCTTCGCCGTAGAAATGCGGCACGGTGGTGGAATAATGGGCGACCGGATGGTCCACCACCGTCCCCTCGGTGATGATAAGGCCCGTGCCGCCCCGCGCGCGGCGCGCGTAGTAGGGGACGACGTCCGGCGTCAATATGCCGCCGGGCGCGAAGAAACGGGTCATCGGCGCCATGACGATGCGGTTGGCAAGCTGCATGGTGCCGATGGTGATGGGGTCGAAAAGCGGATCGCCGCTCATGGCCTTATCCTTGCTCAGTCGTGAAAAACGGTGGTGTCTGCAAGCGCGGCTCGATCGGTGCGGGCCTTGTTGGCGGGATGCGCCTCGTCCTCATAGCCGAAGGCGATACCGAAGAGTATACGGTGCCCGTCCGGCACGTCCAGCGCCCCGCGCACCACATCGGCATAATGGCCGAGCGCGCCCTGCGCGCAGGAGCCGATGCCGTGCGCGGTCATCGCCAGCATCAGCGACTGGGCGTACATGCCGCAATCCGCCGCCTCGCGGATCCCGGCCCAGTCGGGCATCAGGATGAAGGCGGCATGGGGCGCGTCGAAGAAGCGGAAGTTGCGCAGGAACGAGTCGGTCCGTGCGGGCAGGTCGTCGCGGGCGACGCCGGTCGCGGCGAACAGCGCCTTGGCCGCCTCCACCTGCCGGGTGCGGTAATGGCCGGGATAGGTGCCGGTCAGCGGATAGTCGGGCGAGAGGGCGGCGCCCGCGCGCGCGCGATCGTGCAGCGCGGTGCGCACCCGCTCGGCCGCCGCGCCCGAAACGACATGCACCACCCAGGGCTGGACGTTGCAGTTGGAAGGAGCCTGCCCCGCCATGGTGAAGATGCGGCGGAGAATGTCGGCCGGCACCGGGTCGGGCCGGAAACCGCGCACCGACCGGCGCGCGCGCAACAATCCGTCGAGGGTTTCGATGCGGTTCTGGTCTTCGCTCATGCCCTTGCCCGTACCGAAGCGGAGGGGTGATGTCGAGAATTTAATGACTTGATGAATTTTCTTCGGCCATCGCTTGAAAGCGGCGGCGGAAAATGTAAATGGTCGATGAAATATCGTTTGCGGGGCGGGTTTCGATGCCTGTCCCATTTCCTCAAGGAGGTTCTTGTTCATGCCCGAAGCGTTGATCATCGATGCCGTCCGCACGCCGCGCGGCGTCGGCAAGGCAGGGAAGGGGGCGCTGGCGCATATGCACCCCCAGCATCTGGGCGCCACCGTGCTCAAGGCGATCGCCGAGCGCAACAATCTGAATACCGCAGATGTCGACGATGTGATCTGGAGCACCAGCATGCAGGTCGACAGGCAGGGCGCCGACCTCGGCCGCATGGCCGCGCTCGACGCCGGTTACGACGTCCGCTCGTCGGGCGTGACGCTCGACCGCTTCTGCGGCGGCGGCATCACGGCGGTGAACCTCGCCGCCGCGTCGATCATGTCGGGCATGGAGGATCTGATCGTCGCGGGCGGGACGGAGATGATGTCCTACACCAATTCGCTGCCCTTCACCGGGCCGCCGATGATGGATCGGGGCAATCTGCGCCTGCGCCGCACCGTGCCGCAATCGCATCAGGGCGTGTGCGCCGACGCGATCGCGGCGATGGAAGGCATCACGCGCGAGGATGTCGACGCGCTCGGCCTCGAAAGTCAGCGCAAGGCGGCCGTCGCGATCGCGGAGGGGCGTTTCGACAGGAGCCTTGTGCCGGTCCATGACGAAAGCGGCGCGCTGGTGCTGGAAAAGGACGAATATCCCCGCCCGCAGACCACCGCCGAGGGCCTTGCCCAGCTGAAGCCCGCCTTTACCGATCTGGCCGACATGGAACTGGACGACGGCGGCAGCTATCGCGCGCTCATCAAGCAGGCCTATCCCGACCTCGACTGGGAGCCGATTCATCATGCGGGCAACAGCTCGGGCGTGGTGGACGGGGCGGCGGCGGTGCTGCTCGCCTCGCCCGCCTATGCGGAGAAGCACGGGCTGAAGCCGCGCGCGCGGGTCGTCGCCTTCGCCAATGTGGGCGACGACCCCACGCTGATGCTGAACGGCCCGGTTCCGGCGGCGAAGAAGGCGCTGGCCAAGGCCGGACTCACCGTCGACGATATCGACCTGTGGGAAATCAACGAGGCTTTCGCTGTCGTCACGGAAAAGTTCATCCGCGACCTGAAGCTCGACCGCGCGAAGGTCAACGTCAATGGCGGCTCGATCGCACTGGGCCATCCGATCGGCGCGACCGGCGCGATCCTGATCGGCACGGTGCTGGACGAACTGGAGCGCCGCAACCTGAAGCGCGGCCTCGTCACCATGTGCGCGGCGGGCGGCATGGCCCCGGCGATCATTATCGAACGTGTCTGAGGACAGGGAAAGGGTCGGGCGGAAAGCGGTTGCGCGCTTCCTGCCCGCTTTTTTGGCGGCTGTCTTCGTTGCGGCATGCTGAAAGCCGGGTTTGAGGTGGTACGCGGGGCCTTTTCCTTACCGTCACCCAGCGCTGGCTAAGGTCTCAAGCCATGTCGCGCGCCGTCTCCTGAGATGCCGGCCTGCGCTGGCATGACGGGAAATATATCGCTGATTTTCGTTGACTAGGTCCTCCCACCGCCGTTCGCCCTCGACTCGAAGGGCGGACAGAGGCCAACGGCTGCTTTCTCTTGGGACAAAGGACAGGGCTTCGACAAGCTCAGCCCGAACGGTTCTTTTAGGCTCGCTTCCGGGCCGCAAGGAGGCATCAGCTGGAACCGCCTGCAAAGAATATAGATTCCTAATATTTGGTCAGCCTTGCCCCGCCGCCCGCAGCGCGGTCGTCGCGAGGCTTTTCACCCAGTCCTGATGCGAATAGAGCATCGGGCTGGGGTTGGCGGCGGCGATTTCGCGGGCCAGCGCGCCCTGCTGGGTTTCCTGCGTCAGGATGCGGACGCCTCCGCCCGGCAGATCCTCGATCATCCAGATATGATAGAGGTCGAGGCCCCGTCCTTCCTCATCTCCGCCCTCGTCGACGCGGCCGTGCCAGGCGAGCAGGCCGGGCTCGCCCGCCGATGGCGGCCGGAACTCCCTGACTTCCGCCTGCACGGGGAAGGTCAGGGTATTGAGGCAGAAACGCGCGCCGAGGCCGAGTTCCGGCCCCGCCCCGTCCTGAAAGACGATATCGGACATATAGCCATAATAGCGTTCCCATTCCGAGGTATCGACAAGGTGCGGCCAGACGGCGGCGGCCGAAAGGCTGGGCACATCCAGTTCCTCGGCGACGAAATTAACGCTCGATTCGGGATCATGGCCTTCCGGCCATGGGAAGTCACGCGGCATGGCGGGCTTCGATCCTTGTTGTCGTCAGCCGCTGGCGCGCGGTCGCCGCGCCGGGGGAAGTGCCTGTCATTCCTGCCTCTCCGTTTCCGCTAGCCGGTCCCTAACATGATTCGGTTTACATGCGGAAGCGGCTATGCTTAGTCGGGACAAGAAATTCATCGTCCGGCTAAATTTTGCCGACGGCGCGTTCAAGGAGAGAAGACCATGGCCCGCATTCCCTATCCCGATCCCGCCAGCCTGGAACCGGAAATCGCCGACCGGCTGGAGCGCATGGGGTCGCTGAACGTCAATCGCATGATGGCCCATGCGCCCACGCTGATGGTCGCCTATTCGAAGCTGGGTGCGGCACTGCTGCGCAAGGGATCGCTGGAACCGACGCTGCGCGAGCTCGTCATCCTGCGTATCGGGGTGCTCTGCGATTCGGACTATGAATGGTATCAGCATGTCAGCGTCGGCCGCGCGGTGGGTCTGCCCGACGAGAAGATCAACGCGATGAAATCGGGTGATTTCTCCTCGCTTTCCGAGCGCGAGAAGCTGGCCGTCGCCTATGCCGAGGACATCAGGCGGCTGGGCCGCGTCAGCGATGCGGTGTTCGACAAGGCGAAGGCCGAGTTCACCCCCGGCGAGCTGGTCGAGCTCAATCTGGTCGCCGGCTTCTACATCATGACCGCCGGGCACCTGCTGACGATGGAGATCGAGCGGGAGGACACGCCGCCGCTGGGCGAGGCGATGAAGGCCTATAACGTCGCCTGACGGCGCGGCGTGCATTTCCGCATTGCGCCAAAGAAATTAATCAGGCAATTGAATATTGGAAGGCCGCTGGCCGCGCGGCCGCCCCTATCGATGGAGAGAGATTTTGGACGACGCAGCCCTTCGCACCGGACCCGCCGACGCGCCCTATTGGCACGCCCTTTCCGAAGGGCGCCTCATCATGCAGAAATGCCAGGGCTGCGGCGAATGGAAATGGCCCGCCGTGTCCCGTTGCGGCGACTGCGGCACCTGGGAGCCGGAATGGCATGAAATCGCGCTGGAGGGCAAGCTCTTCAGCTGGACCCGAACCTGGCATCCCTTCGGCGGGACGGAGGGCATCGGCACGCCCTTCGTGACGGTGCTCGCCTATCTGCCCCATGCGCGCGACCGCCGGTTGCTCGGCCTTTACGAGGGCGACGAGAGCCTGCTGGCGCTCGACCTGCCGCTGGTCGGCCGGATCGCGACGACGCGCTTCGGGGATGAGGACATCCCCGCCATCCGCTGGCTCCCGGCCTGATCGCCCGAACGACAAGAGGATATGAACATGGCCAATGGTTTGATGGGTAAGGTGGCGGCGGCCGGGGTCGGCGTGCTGCAATATAAGCGGGCGGGCGCCCCCTATGGCGAGCGCGGCGTGCTGACCCGCGCGATCGTCGCGGCCTGCGAGGATGCCGGGCTCGATCCCGCCGATGTCGACGGCTTCGTCTCCTATGGCGACGATCACAACCAGCCCGACCGGCTGATGCCGGAGCTGGGCACGAAGGAAATCCGCCTGTCCACCTCGGTCTGGGGCGGCGGCGGCGGCGGGCTGCTCGGCGCGTTCGAGCTGGCGGCGATGGCGATCGCGACCGGCCAGTGCAAGGCAGCGGTAGTGTTCCGCGCGCTGGTGCAGGGCAATAGCGGCCGCCTGTCCTCGGCGGTGATGGCGCATCATGTGAACAATCATTTCGTCGCCGCGGGCATCACCGCCCCCGCGCAGATCTGCGCATTGCGGGCGATGCGCATGGCGTTGCAGCACAATCTGCCGCAGGAGGCGGTCGAGCAGCTGGTGCTGGCCGATTATTATCACGGTTCGCGCAACCCGGAGGCGGTGTCCTACGGCCAGCAGTTCGACATCGAGACCTATCGCAAGTCGCGCTGGATCGCCGAGCCGCTGCGTCTGTTCGACTGCTCGCGCGAGAATGACGGCGCGGGCGCGATCCTGCTGGTGTCGGCCGAGCATGCGCGCGACCTGAAGCAGAAGCCCGTCTATCTGCTCGGCGCCGCGACGGGCGCGGAGAAGGGCTGGGGCGACCTGCTGGAAAATGACGACGACTATACCTCGACCGGTTTCGAGCCGGTCGCGCGCCGCCTCTGGGAGATGACGGGGCTGGGCCCCAGGGATATCGACGTCACCCAGCTTTATGAGAATTTCACCTATCAAGGCATTTCCTCGCTGGTCGGCCATGGCCTCATCAGCTGGGAAAGCGCGGCCGAGGACCTGAAGTTCGACAATCTGATCGCGCCTTCGGGCAAGCTGCCGGTCAACACCTCCGGCGGCAATCTGGCGCAGGGCTTCATCCACGGCATCAACATCGCGGTCGAGGCGGTACGGCAGTTGCGCGGACAGTCGGCCAATCCGGTGCCGGATGCGAGGACCTGCCTCGTCTGCGGCGGCCCCGGATCGCCGATCAACAGCTCGGCCATTTTCGCCAACGAGCTGCCCTGAGCAAGCGATGGACGCGCCGGCGATGGACGTGGGGGCCGATCCGTTCCCGGCACGCATGGCGGTGCTGGTCGCCCGGATCGATCCGGGCGCCAGCCTCGCCAACCTGCGGCGCCTGAGCGGCGGGGCGAGTCAGGAGACATGGGCTTTCGACGCCGTGGGGCCCGCCGGTACGCGGCGGCTGATCCTGCGGCGCGCAGCCCCCGGCGCCGTGCCCCATCCGATGGCGGCGGGGTTCACCGTGGAGGCGGCCGCGATCCGTGCGGCGGCGGCGCAGGGCGTGCCCTGCCCGCATGTCCGGCATGAGCTGGAGCCAGCCGACGGTCTGGGCGAAGGCTTCGTCACCGATCATGTCGAGGGCGAGACGCTGGCCCGCCGCATCCAGCGCGACGAGGCGTTCGCCGCCACGCGCGAGACGATGGTGGCGTCCTTCGGCGCGATCCTCGCCCGCATCCATCGCGTACCGGTCGCGGTGCTGCCGCCGATGCGCCGGTCCGGCGTCGCGGCGGCGCTGGAGGCGATCCGAGAGTCGCTGGACGCCGACCCGACGCCGCGCCCGGTGTTCGAGCTGGCGCTGGGCTGGGCGGCCCGTCACGCGCCGCCGGAGCCGGAGCGGCTGGCTCTGGTTCATGGCGATTTTCGCCTCGGCAATGTCATCACCGGGCCGGAGGGGGTGCGCGCGGTGCTCGACTGGGAGCTGGCGCATCTGGGCGACCCGGCCGAGGATCTGGCGTGGATCAGCCTGCCGCCCTGGCGTTTCGGGCGAATTGAGCGCCCCGTCGCCGGTCTCGGCTCTCGCGCGGACATGTTCGAAGCCTATGCCCGGACCGGCGGCGCGCCCGTCGATGCGGCGCGCGTGCACTGGTGGGAGGTGATGGGGAGCCTGCGCTGGGGCCTGTTCTGCGCGGAAATGCTGGCGCGCTTTCGCGGCGACGATCCGTCGGTGGAGCGCGGCATGATCGTGCGGCGCATCTCCGAGAGCGAGATCGACCTGCTCGCGGCGATCGAGGGAGGCGTCGATGCTGGATGATCCCCGGCCGGAGGAGTTGCTGGCCGCCGTTGCGCGGCTGCTGCGCGAGGAGATCGGGCCGCAGCTGACGGACGCCGCCGCCTTCCACGCCCGCGTCGCGGCCAATGCGCTCGATCTGGTGCGGCGGCAGATCGCGGACGAGGCGGCGATCGACGCCGCGGAAAATGCGCGGCTCGCCGCCCTGCTGGGGACAAGCGGCACGACCGCCGGGCTGAACCGCCTGCTGGCGGCGCGGTTGCGCGCGGGGGCGGGCGAGGCGGAGATGCCCGGCCTGATGGATCATCTGTGGGAAACGACTTTGGCGAAAATCGCCGTCGACCAGCCTCGCTACGCCAGCATCGCCCCGGCGCTGGCGATCCGGGCGGCCCGGCGGCGGGAGAGGAAAAACGCATGAACTTCGATCTGCCTCAGGACCTCGTCGATTATCTGGCCGAGCTCGACCGCTTCATCGAGGCGGAGATCAAGCCGCTGGAGGAGGTGGACGACAATATCCGCTTCTTCGACCATCGTCGCGAGCATAGCCGCACCGACTGGGAAAATGGCGGCCTGCCCCGCAAGGAGTGGGAGGATCTGCTGCACGAGGCGAAGCGGCGCGCCGACAAGGCCGGCCATTTCCGGTTCGCCAACCCGGTGGAATTCGGCGGCAAGGGCGGCTCCAACCTCTGGATGACCGTGATCCGCGAGCATCTGGCGGCCAAGGGCCTCGGCCTGCACAATGATTTGCAGAACGAGCATTCGATCGTCGGCAACCAGCCGCTGGTCGTCATGTTCCGCGATTTCGGCACGCAGGCGCAGAAGGACGAGTTCATCCCCGGTCTGCTTTCCGACGAGATTTTCGTCTGCTTCGGCCTCACCGAGCCCGATCACGGCTCCGACGCCACCTTCATGGAGACGCGGGCGGTGCGCGAAAGCCGCGACGGCGTGCCCGGCTGGCGCATCGACGGGCGCAAGATGTGGATCACCGGCATGCACCGCGCGACCCATTGCGCGGTGTTCGCCCGCACCGGCGGCAAGGATGGAGATGCGCTCGGCATCAGCTGCTTTCTCGTCCCCGTGCCGACGGAAGGGCTGGTGGTCGAGGAATATCTCTGGACCTTCAACATGCCGACCGATCATCCGCGCCTCAGCCTCACCAATGTCTGGGTGCCGGAAACCGCGATGTTCGGCGAGGAAGGCCATGGGCTGCCGCTGGCGCAGGCGTTCGTGCATGAAAACCGCATCCGCCAGGCCGCGAGCTCGCTGGGCGCGGCGACCTATTGCATCAACGAGGCGGTGAAATATGCGGTGGAGCGCAAGCCCTTCGGCAAGCCGCTCGCCGTCAATCAGGCGATCCAGTTCCCGCTGGTGGAACTCGCCACCCAGGCCGAGATGCTGCGCCAGTTGATCTACAAGACCGCATGGGAAATGGACCAGATGCCGCACCCGGAGGTCGCCCGCCGCCTGTCCGACAAGGTGTCCATGTGCAATTACTACGCGAATCGCCTCTGCTGCGAGGCCGCCGATCGGGCGATGCAGGTGCATGGCGGCATCGGCTATTCGCGGCACAAGCCGTTCGAGCATATCTACCGCCATCACCGCCGCTATCGCATCACCGAAGGATCGGAGGAAATCCAGATACGCAAGGTCGCTGCCTTCCTGTTCCGCTTCGCCGGTCCGAACAAGGGCGTGCCATTTTAATCGATTAATTATCTAATTGACTTATGCCCGTCCCGCCCTGTAACGACAAAAGGCAGGCAAGGAAAACAGGGTGATGTCGCAGCGGGTGAAGACGGATATAAGCGGCCATGTCGCGCATGTGCGCATGGTCCGCGCGGACAAGATGAACGCGCTCGACGGCGCCATGTTCGAGGCATTGGTGGAAGCGGGCACGCAACTGGCCGGGAACGATGATGTCCGGGCGGTCGTCCTTTCCGGCGAGGGGCGCGGCTTTTGCGCCGGCATCGATCTTTCCAACCTCGCCGACCCGCAGGGACGCGACCGCGCCCGCAGCGACATTGCCTCCCGCGCCTATGATGGCGTCAACATCGCCCAGCATGCGGTGATGCAATGGCGCCGCCTTCCCGTGCCGGTGATCGCGGCAATACAGGACGTCGCCTTCGGCGGCGGCTTCCAGCTCGCGTTGGGCGCCGACATGCGCTTCGTCGCCCCCGATGCGCGGCTGGCGCTGATGGAAGTGAAATGGGGCCTCATCCCCGACATGGCGGGCATGTTCCTGCTGCGCGGCCTCGTCCGCCCCGATCTCGCCGCCGAACTGCTGGCGAGCGGACGCGTCTTCACCGGCGAGGAGGCGGCGCGCCTTGGCCTTGCCACCCGCGTCTGCGCCGATCCGGTTGCCGAGGCGCTGGCCTTTGCCGGGGAAATCGCGGCCCAAAGCCCCGACGCGATCCGCGCGGGCAAGCGGCTGCTGTCCTTCGCCGACGAGGCGCTGTGCACCCGCATCCTCAATGCCGAGGCGACAGAGCAGCAGGCGCTGTTCGGCACCGCCAATCAGGCCGAGGCGGTGCGCGCAGGGCTGGCGAAGGAACAGGCGCGCTTCGGCCCGCCCGCCGCCGCGCCGGTTTATTCCTGAGGAGTTTGCGTTCATGTCCTTCGAGAAGATCATCGTCGAGCGCCGCAACGATGTCGGCATTATCCGGATGAATGATCCCGCCACGCTCAACGCCGTCACCATCCGGTCCTGCGAGGAACTGAGCGCGGCCTTCACCGATCTGGCCGCCTCGACCCGCGCGATCGTGCTGACCGGCGAGGGGCGGGGCTTCTGCTCCGGCGCCAATCTCGATCCCAGCATCCCGCTGCCGGAGGATTTCGGGCTGTCGCTGGAAACCCATATCAACCCGCTGATGACGACGCTGCGCGACCTGCCGGTGCCGTGGGTTTCGGCGGTGCGGGGCGCAGCGGCCGGTGTCGGCTGCGCGCTGGCGCTGGCCGCCGACCTGATCGTCGCGAGCGAGAGCGCCTATTTCCTCCAAGCCTTCGTCCGCATCGGCCTGCTGCCCGATGGCGGCTCCTCCCACCTGCTGATGCGCGCGATCGGCCGCGCGCGGGCGATGGAGATGATGATGCTGGGCGACAGGATCCCGGCCGCCCAGGCGTTGCAATGGGGCATGATCAACCGCGTGGCGCCGGAGGAAGAGGTGGAGGCGGTCGCGCTCGGTCTCGCCGAAAGGCTTGCCGGCGGGCCGACACGGACGCTGGGCCTGATCCGCAAGCTCGGCTGGACGGCGGCGGACAGCGACTGGGAAACCTCGCTCCAGACCGAGCGCGCGTTGCAGAATATCTGTGGCCGCACCCATGACGCGCGCGAGGCGATCGCCGCCTTTCAGGAAAAGCGGCCCGCCGCCTTCACCGGGGCCTGACAGTCGAGGAATGACCATGAGCTACAACAGCATCCGATATGCGGTCGCGGACGGGATCGCGACCATCACCCTGCATCGCCCCGACAAGCTGAACGCGTTCACCGTGGAAATGATGAACGAGATGATCGACGCATTCGACAAGGTCGATGCAGACGATACGGTGCGGGCGGTGATCGTGACCGGCGAGGGGCGGGGCTTCTGCGCCGGGGCGGACCTCAGCGACGGGCCGTCGGCCTTCATCGCCGCCGAGGACACGCCCGTCCGCCCGGACGGTTCGCTCGACTATTCCAGACAATCCGCGCGCGATGGCGGCGGGCTGGTGACGCTGCGCATCTTCCGCTGCCTGAAGCCGGTGATCGCCTGCATCAACGGCCCGGCGGTCGGCATCGGCGCGACCATGACGCTGCCGATGGACATCCGCCTCGCCAGCGAGGATGCGCGCATCGGCTTCGTGTTCGCGCGGCGCGGCATCGTGCCGGAGGCGGCCTCGTCCTTCTTCCTGCCGCGCATCGTCGGCATCAGCCAGGCGCTGCAATGGTGCTATAGCGGCCGCGTCTTTTCCGCGCGGGAAGCGAAGGAGGGCGGCCTCGTCAGCCAGGTGCTGCCGCCCGACGAACTGCTGCCCGCCGCCATCGCCATCGCGCGGGAGATCGCCGACAATACCGCGCCCGTCTCGGTCGCGCTCATCCGCCAGATGATGTGGCGCGGGTTCGGCATGACGGACCCGATGGACGCGCACAAGGTGGACAGCCGTGGCATTTTGTCGCGCGGGCAGAGCGCCGATGTCGCCGAGGGCGTAGCCTCCTTCTTCGAAAAGCGGCCCGCCGTCTTCCCCGATCGCGTCTCCACCGACATGCCCGACTATTTCCCCTGGTGGGAAGAACCGGCCTATAGCTGAAGGGAGCAAGGCATCATGACGGACCTGTTCATACCCAATGCCTGCGCCGGCAAGACCGTGTTCATCGCGGGCGGTTCGAGCGGCATCAATCTGGGGATCGGCCTGCGCTTCGCCGAGCTGGGCGCCAATGTCTCGATCATCAGCCGCGACGCCGACCGGGTCGCGGGCGCGGTCGGCCAGCTGGAGGAGGCGGGCAGCGGCCGGATGATCGGCCGCTCCACCGACGTGCGCGACTATGCGGCGGTCGAGGAGGCGCTGAAGGCGACGCATGACGCGCTGGGGCCGATCGACGTGCTGGTTTCCGGCGCGGCGGGCAATTTCCTGTCGCCGGTGGTGGGCCTTTCCGCCAACGCCTTCCGTACCGTGGTGGAGATCGACCTGATCGGCACCTTCAACGTGTTTCGCGCGGCGTGGGACTATATCGCCAGGCCCGGCGCCTCGCTGCTGGCGATCACGGCCGCGCAGGGCAAGCGGCCGGTCATGTTTCAGGCCCATGCCTGCGCGGCGAAGGCGGGCATCAACCTGCTGACCCAGACGCTCGCGATGGAATGGGGCCCGGCGGGCGTGCGCGTCAACGCGATCGCACCCGGCCCCATCGCCGACACGGCGGGCATGTCGAAGCTGGCGGCGAGCGAGGCAGCGACCGCCGCGATCAAGGGCCGCATTCCGCTGCGCGATTACGGCCGCAAGCGCGACATCGCCGACATGGCGGTGTTCCTGTCGAGCGACAATGCGCCCTATGTCACCGGTGCGATCATCGATTGCGACGGCGGCATGATATTGGGCGATGCGTCGGCGGATGCGCTGACGGTGCCGGTGCGGGGCTGATGGCCGACCCGTCCGCCCTCTTCAGCGGGTCCGGCCCGGTCCGGGCGGAGCATCGCTTCGACGAGGCGCGGCTGGAGCGGTGGCTGGGCGAGACGATCCCCGATTATAGCGGACCTCTCCGCGTCGAGCAGTTCGCGGGCGGCCAATCCAACCCGACCTTCAGGCTCGTCACCGGCAACCGCGCCTATGTGCTGCGCCGCAAGCCTGCGGGCGTGCTGCTGAAGGGCGCGCATGCGGTGGATCGGGAGGCGCGCGTCATCGGCGCGCTGGGGGAGGCGGGCTTCCCTGTGCCGAAGCTTTACGGCCTGTGCACCGACGATAGCGTCATCGGCAGCTGGTTCTACGTGATGGAGATGGTCGAGGGCCGCATCTTCTGGCAATCGGCCTTTCCCCAATTGCCGCAGGCGGAGCGGGTCGCCTGCTTCGACGCGATGAACGACACCATCGCCCGGCTGCACCGGATCGACCCGATTTCGGCTGGCCTCGCCGACTATGGCCGGCCCGAAGGCTTCCTGTCGCGGCAGGTCGCGCGCTGGATCCGCCAATATCGGGACGATCCGCAGGCAGGCCGCCTCGCCGACATGGACATGCTGTGCGAATGGCTGCCCGCCAATCTGCCGGAGGAGCAGGGGGCGGCGATCTTCCACGGCGATTTCCGCGTGGACAACATGATCTTCCACCCGACCGAGCCGCGTATCGTCGCCGTGCTCGACTGGGAATTGTCCACGCTGGGCGATCCGCTCGCGGATTTCACCTTCCACATGATGATGTACCGCCTGCCCCCGGCGATCGGCGGCGGGCTGGAAGGGTTCGACCTGCCCGCGCTCGGCCTGCCGACGGAGGAGGATTATCTCGCGCGCTATTGCCGACGCACCGGGCGCGAGCGGATCGGGCATCTCGATTTCTATGTCGCCTACAACATGTTCCGCCTCGCCTCGATCATCCACGGGATCAAGGGCCGCCATCTGCGCGGCACCGCATCCTCCGGCAATCCCGGCGAGATCGTCGACGCCCTGCCCCTGCTGGCCGCCCGCGCGCGCCAGCAGGTGGAACGCGCGCAGGCGGTATGAATGTTCAACAACAAACCTTTGAATGATGGGGAAATATCATGAAACTTGATGGTGCGGCAGCGGTGGTGACGGGCGGCGCAAGCGGTCTGGGCGAAGCGACGGCGCGGGCGCTGGCGGCGGCTGGCGTGAAGGTCGCGATCTTCGACCTGAATGCCGAGGCGGGCGAGAAGGTGGCGGGCGAGATCGGCGGCGTCTTCTGCCCCGTCAACGTCACCGACGACGCGTCGGTCGACGCGGGCTTCGAGAAGGCGCGCGCGGCCCATGGGCAGGAGCGCATCCTCGTCAACTGCGCGGGCACGGGCAATGCGTACAAGACCGCCTCGCGCGCGAAGGACGGGACGGTCAAGCATTTCCCGATCGACGAGTTCAACAAGATCATCCAGATCAATCTGGTCGGGACCTTCCGCTGCATCGCCAAGTCGGCGGCGGGCATGCTGTCGCTGGAGCCGATGGAGGATGGCGAGCGCGGCGCGATCGTCAATACCGCCTCGGTCGCGGCGGAGGACGGGCAGATGGGTCAGGCGGCCTATTCGGCGTCCAAGGGCGGGATCGTCGGCCTGACCCTGCCGGTCGCGCGCGACCTGATGGGGGACGGCATCCGCGTCAACACCATCCTGCCCGGCATCTTCAACACGCCGCTGATGAACGGCGCGCCGGACAATGTGAAGGAAGCGCTGGCCGCCAGCGTGCCTTTCCCCAAGCGCTTCGGCGATCCCGCCGAATATGCGTCGCTGGCGGTCGAAATGTGCCGTAACAGCTATTTCAACGGCGAGGATGTCCGCCTCGACGGCGCCATCCGCATGGCGCCGCGCTGACGGAAGCGGGGAGGGCGAGGCGCATGGCCGGTCCGCTGCAAGGCATCCGCATCGTGGAGATGGCGGGGATCGGCCCCACGCCGTTCGCCGGCATGATGCTGGCGGACAACGGCGCGGAGGTCATCCGCATCGAACGGCCGGGAACGCCGCCCGACCCGTGGGACCCGCTGCTGCGCTCGCGCGCCCGGCTGGAAATGGACCTCAAGGACCCGCGGCAGGTTGCGCGGCTGCGCGAGTTGCTGCGCACCGCCGAGGGGGTGATCGAGGGGTATCGGCCGGGCGTCATGGAGCGGCTGGGGCTGGGCCCCGACGTGCTGCTGGCGGACAATCCCCGCCTCGTCTTCGGCCGGATGACCGGCTGGGGGCAGGAGGGCCCGCTCGCCCCGCTGGCCGGTCACGACATCAACTATATCTCCATTTCCGGCGTGCTGGGCGCGCTCGGCCGTGCGGGCGGGCAGCCGACGCCGCCGATCAACCTCGTCGGCGATTTCGGCGGCGGCGGCATGCTGCTCGCCTTCGGCATGGTTTCCGCGCTGCTGGCGGTGAAGGCGGGCGGCAAGGGGCAGGTGGTCGACTGCGCGATGACCGACGGATCGGCGCTGCTGATGGCGATGATCTGGGGCTTCCGGGCCAATGGCGGCTGGCGCGAGGAACGCGGCGTCAACCTGCTCGATACCGGCGCCGCCTATTATGACACGTTTCGGACGAAGGACGGGCAGTTCGTCTCGGTCGGATCGATCGAGCCGCAATTCTACGCGATCCTGCGCGACCGGCTCGGCCTGGCCGGTGATCCCGATCTGGACGAGCAGAATGATCCGGCGCGCTGGTCCGCGCAGAAGGCGAAGATCGCCGCCGCCATCGCCGCGCGCACGCGCGAGGATCTGTGCGGCCTGTTCGACGGCACGGACGCCTGCGTCGCGCCGGTGCTGTCGATGAGCGAGGCGCTGTCCCATCCGCACAATGTCGCGCGCGGGGCCTTTGTCGAGGTCAACGGCGTGGCCCAGCCGGCCCCGGCGCCGCGCTACTCGGCGACGCCGTGCGATCCGCCCCGTGGCGGCTTCCGCCCGGACGCCGCGTCATGGCTGGAGGAACAAGGATCGGACGGGGTCGACCCCGGACAAACAGAACGCCACTCCGATGAATAGTCACAAACAGTAGAATTTTGTTGCCAAGCGGGGACTGTTGATCGATAGCGGGGGATCAATCAACCAATCAATAAGCAATCGGGCAAAGCCAGTATGGCCACAGTAGAAAAAGTGACGGAAAAGACCTCGTCCCGCGCGATCCTCTTGCGCGCGGCGGCCGATCTGATGATCGAGCGGGGCACGATCGAGGTCTCCCTCAACGAAATTGCGCAGCGGTCGCAGTTGAACTCCGCGCTGGTCAAATATTATTTCGGCAGCAAGAACGGATTGATGCTCGCGCTGGTCGAGGACGTGCTGGGGCCGGGGCTGGAACAGCTCAAGGGCCTGGTCGAGATGGACCTGCCGGTGGTGGAGAAGCTGAAGCTCCACATCAAGGGCATCATCAACGTCTATTTCCGCTATCCGTTCGTGAACCGCCTCATCCACGCGATGCTGATGGAGCAGGAACTGGCGATAAAGGTGTCGGAGAAGATCTCCAAGCCGCTCGCCGAAACCCAGCGCCAGCTGTTGCAGCAGGGAATGGACAGCGGCCAGTTCAAGCATATCGACCCGATGATGTTCTATTTCATCGTGCTGGGCGCGTGCGATCAGTTGTTCTTCGGCCAGCATGTGCTGAACCACGCGTTCGGCATCGAGCGGATCGACGAGGATCTGAAGCGGGCCTACACCAATGCCCTGCTCGATATGGTGCTGGGCGGCATATTGACGGAAGAGGGCCAGCGGGCCTGAACGGCGGCGCGGGTGGCGCTGGTCAGGACGCCATGACCGGCATATGCCGGTGCAGAAAATCCACTATGCCACCGTTGAACGCATCGTTGCGATCGCCGGCGACCATATGGCCGGCACCGGGCACCTGAAACACCTCCAGATGGGGCAGGACGGTGCGGAAATGGTCGATGCTCTCGTCGCTCACCACGTCGCTGTGCATGCCGCGCACCACCAGCGCGGGCACCGAGCGCGCCTGCGCCAGTCCCGCCATCGCATCCTCGATCTCCGACCGCTCCAGCGCCTCGGTGCGCTGCACGATCATCGGGTCCCAGTGCCAGCGATAGCGCCCGTCCGCGCCGAGGCGTAGATTACGGTGCAGCCCCTCCGGGCTGCTGGGGCGGGGGCGATCGGGATTATAGGCGGCGATCGCGGCGGCGGCCTCCTCAAGCGAGGCGAAGCCGTCGGGATGGCCGCGCATGAAGGCGATGATGCGCTGGACCCCGGCCTTTTCCGGCCGTGGCACGATGTCCACCAATATCAGCGCGGCCGGGCGATAGCCGTCGCTCACCAGCTTCATCGCCGTCGCGCCGCCCATCGAGGCGCCGACCAGCGCCACCGGGCCGGTTGTCCCGGTGAGAACCGCCCGCAGATCCTGCGCGCGCAGGTCCAGCGTATAGACGCCGTCGGACGACCAGCCGCTGTCGCCATGACCGCGCCCGTCATAGTTGATGACGCGATAGCCTTCCCCCGCCAGCGCCCGCAACGCGCCGTTCCAGCTGTGCCGGGTCTGCCCGCCGCCATGCGCCAGCACGACCGTGGGCCGGTCCGGCGCGCCGACGATATCGGCGACGATCGGGGTGCCATCGGCGGAACGGAAGCGTTGGACGCGGCTGAGCATGGCGATCATTCCTTTCACTGACCCCGGCAGCAGAAACCGGATTGCGGCAAAAATCAACTAGCTAATCGATCAATTACATTGAAATCCATACCGGGGCGGCTATGGTCGGGCCCGAACACAGGAAATGGGCGAACAAGCGCATGGATTTCAGCTTCACCGACGAACAGCGCATGCTGCGCGACAATCTCGCCGCCTGGCTGCGCGAGCACTACAGCTTTGAGGCGCGGCGGCAGGCCAGCCTGTCGGATACGGGCTGGCGCGCCGATATGTGGCGCGCGCTGGCGTCGGAACTCGGCATCCTTGGCGTCGCCCTGCCGGAAAGCGTTGGCGGCCTCGACGGCGGGCCCGTCGACCAGATGGTGATCATGGAAGAACTGGGCCGCGCGCTGGTGATCGAGCCTTATCTGGAATGCGCGGTGGTCGCGGCCTCGCTGCTCGAAGCGGCGGGCGGCGCGGCCGCGCACGCGCTGCTGGGCGAGATCGCTGCCGGCGAAACCATCGCCGTGCTCGCCTGGTCGGAGCCGACCGCGCGCTTCTCCTTCCGCGATGCCGCCACCCGTGCGACCCGCGACGGCGCGGGCTGGCGCCTGTCCGGCGCCAAGGCGGTCGTCGCCGGGGCACCCTGGGCATCGAAGCTGATCGTCACCGCCCGCACCGGCGGCGCGACGGGCGAGGCGGAGGGCCTCTCGCTGTTCCTTGTCGATCGCGCTGCGCCGGGCGTCACGCTCACCGCCTATCCGACGATCGACGGCCGCCGCGCCGCCGACGTGACGCTGAACGATGTGGCCCTCGGCGCCGACGCGCTGATCGGGCCGGAGGGCGGCGCGCTGCCCCTCGTCGAGCAGGCGGGCGACCGCGCGATCGCGGCGCTCAGCGCCGAGGCGGTCGGCATCACCCGCTTCATGCTCGACGCCACCGTCGATTATACCAAGCAGCGCCGCCAGTTCGGCCAGCCGATCGCGTCCTTCCAGGTGCTCCAGCATCGCATGGTCGACATGTTCATGCAGGTCGAAATGGCGACCAGCGCCATGTATCTGGCGACGCTCAAGCTGCCGCTCGACCCGGTCGAGCGCGCGCTGGCGGCGTCCTCGGCCAAGGTCACGGTTGCCAATGCCTGCCGGTTCGTCGGCCAGAACGCGATCCAGCTGCACGGCGGGATGGGAATGACCGAGGAGATGGCCGTCACCCATTATTTCAAGCGCGCGACCGTGCTGGAGCATGATTATGGATCGGTCGACCATCATCTCGCCCGGTTCGACCGGCTGACCCGGCTGCGCGCGGCCTGAACCGGAAGGAAGGGAAGCGATGAGCGAGTTGAGAGAGAAGGTGCTGGGCGCATGGTCGCTGGTCAGCCTGCGGCGCTTCCGCAACGGCGCATTCTACCGCCACCCGATGGGCGAGGACGCGACCGGGCGGCTGATCTATGACGACAGCGGCCTGATGTGCGCCTTCCTGATGAGCCAGGACTGGGTGGAGGGCCGGGCGCCGCAGCAATGGTCGACCTTCCTCGCCTATTCGGGGCGATGGACGGTGGAGGGCGCGACGGTGTCGCATCGGCTGGACGCCTGCTCGATCAGCGACCTGATCGGCCGCACGCTGGTGCGCACCATCAGCTTCACGCCGGAGGGCGACATGATGCTGACGACCGACGGACATGTCACCGCCGATGGGGTCAAATCGCATGACGAACTGATCTGGACGCGCGAGAGGGGCTGAGCGAGGGTCGGGGGTCAACGGCGCGGACGGTCGTCTTATGGCGGGAACGGCTGAAAGCGAATATAAGGATGGTGTAAGAAGCCGTTCAGGCTGAGCTTGTCGAAGCCCTGTCCTTTGATGGAAGTGAAGAAGGAAGGAAGTACAGCCGTTGGGCTTCGCCCGCCCTTCGGGTCGACAAGCTCAGGGCGAACGGGTGTAGGAACATCCGCTCCCCGCTCCAATCTGGTTTCAAGGTCCATATTCTCGCCAAAGGAAAAAGGCCCGCCCGGCAGCTCCGGGCGAGCCCTATCCTCAACCGCCGGTCTTGTCAGGCCATGCTTTTCAGCCTGGTTTCCAGCACATCGTGGAAGTGCTGCATGCCCACTTCCATGCCGCCGATCATCAATTCCTTGACCACGCCGGTCAGCAGCCCCTGATAGGTCGCCGCCGATGCGGCGAAATCTTCGGGGAAGGCGAGGTCGTTGGTCATCATCAGCGACTTTTCCCACTTCTTCCGCAGCTTCTCGCTTTGCGGATTGACGTTGGTCAGCATGAAATTGTGCACGATCGTCTTGCCGACGCCCTTGGGCTGCATGATCAGCAGGTTGCAATAATCCTGGCTGAAGATCAGCGCGGCGTTGGGGAACAGCGTGTAGACATAGGTGACCACGCGCCGCAGATCATCGATCGATTCGACATTCTGCTCCAGCAGATCCTGGGTGAAGCCGACCCGTGCCGAGGTCTGGCGCAGATGCGATCCGAAACGGTCGACGCGGACCACGGTGTCCTCATACATCGGGCCGATGGTGCGCGCGTGCAGGCGGATGACGTGATAGCCTTCCAGGAAGGTGTCCAGGATCAGCTTCCAATTGCCTTCAATCTCATGCTTGCGCAGCGCGAACATGTGCATGTCGCCGAGGCCGAACGCATCCAGATCCAGCGCCAGCTCGTCCGGTATGTCGGAAAAATCGTCATCGGCCATATGGTTCATCTTGACCCAGATGACGCCGCCCTTCTCAATGCAGGGCAGTTCCACCAGCCCGAGCTGCGACTTGTCGAGATCGGCGAACACCTCGCGACGCGGCACGCCCACCAGCTTGCCGCTGAGGTCGTAGCTCCATGCATGATAGGGGCAGACCATCAGGCGGCCATGTTCCGGCTCGTCATTGTCCGTCACGCGGGATCCGCGATGGCGGCAGCTGTTGACCAGCGCGTGGACCTTGCCCTGCTTGTCGCGGGTCAGGATCACCGACTGGCCGAAGCCGTCGCGGCAGACGAAGGAATCCGGCCCCTCCAGATAGGCGGACGGCGCCAGCGGCAGCGGCACGTTCATGAACAGCTTCTGCTGCTCCTCATCGTACCGGGCCTGATCGACATAGAGGCTGGCGGGCAGCTTTTCGGTGAAGGACGGCCACACGGCTTCCTTGTTGTTCGGCAGGCTGCGCGCCGCCGCGAGCTGGCTCGCGCTCGGCTTGCGCGGCGGACGCTCCTCCCGGACGGCAGGTTGGGGCGGTGCGATGGTTGCCATTTTCTCGACTCCTCCTGATTGCGAATATCTTTAATATTCTAATTGAATTAGTTTTTCAAGAGGCAGTTTTCCCGCGGTTCAGGCATGGCGGGTGGAAAGGCCGCCATCGACGGGGATCACCGCTCCGGTGATGTAGGAAGCCGCGGGCAGGGCGAGGCTGAGCGTGATGTGCGCCACCTCCATCGGGTCGCCATAGCGGCGCAGCGCGGTGCGGCGGCGGGCGAAGGTCGTGCGGTCCTCCTCGCTCAGATGGTCGGTCATGCCGGTCAGGATCGGGCCGGGGCACAGGCAGTTGACGGTGATGCCGCGCCGCCCCAGCTCGACCGCGAAGGAGCGGGTGAGGCCGATCACGCCCGCCTTGGCCGCCGAATAGGCGCTGAAGCCCGCGCTTGCCCCCAGCGCCTCGGTCGAGGCGATGTTGACGATGCGCGGCGCATCCGATTCGGTGAGGAAGGGAATGGCGGCGCGGATGACCGCCTGCTGCCCGGTCAGCGTGACGGCGATGTTGCGGTCCCAGTTCGCGTCATAATCGAGGTCGTCGAACGGCACCTTGGCCGAAATGCCGGCATTGTTGACGATGACGTCCAGCCCGCCCAGCGCCCGCGCGATCTTCGGCACGGTCGCGTGGATCGAATCGCGGTCGCCCGCGTCGAGCATCCAGGCGCGCGCGTCGTGGCCTTCGTCGCGAATGCCCCGCGCGACCTCTTCCGCGCCCTCGGCATCGATGTCGGTCAGCGCGACGATCGCGCCTTCGCGCGCGAACAGCCAGGCGGTGGCGCGGCCCATGCCGCTCGCCCCGCCGGTCACCAGCACGCGCCGTCCGCGCACCGACCGGCTGAGGTCCTTCAACGGTGTCTTTCCGAAACCCATGCTCCTTCTCCCATGTTGACGATGGATGTTAATTGATCGAATAAGGAGGAAGGCGGGGCGAGCGCAAGACTCAAAGTCTGGCGGGGAAAACCGGCTTTCGGATAAAGCGGAGTGGATGATGGAAAGTTTCGATTACGTGATCGTGGGGGCGGGCACGTCCGGCTGCGTTCTGGCCAACCGCCTGTCGGCGGACCCGTCGCGCACGGTGCTGCTGATCGAGGCGGGCCCGCGCGACACCCATCCCTTCATCCACATGCCCAAGGGCATCGCCAAGATCATGGCGAACCTGCGCTTCCTCTGGCCTTATATGACGAAGCCCGACCAGTGCACCGCGAGCAATGCCGAGCCGTGGGTGCGGGGCAAGACGCTGGGCGGGTCGAGCGCGATCAACGGCATGATGTATGTGCGCGGGCAGGATGCCGATTATGACGAAATGGCGCGGATCGCCGGCGACGACTGGAGCTGGCGGCATATCGGCCAGGCGTACAGGGAGCTGGAGCATCACGAGCTGGGCGCCGCGCCGACGCGGGGCGACAAGGGCTTTCTGCGCCTTACCGTGCCCAAGCGCGACCGGCTGATCGACGCGGCGATCGCCGCCGGGGAAAGGCTGGGCCTTGCGCGCAAGATCGACGTCAATGACCCGGAGGATGTCGAACGGGTCGGCTACGCGCCGCGCACCGTCTACAAGGGCAAGCGCCAGAGCGCCGCCGTCGCCTTCCTGCGGCCGGTAATGAACCGCCCGAACCTCACCGTCGTCACCGATTTCACCATCGACCGGCTGCTGCTGGAGGGCAGGCGCGCGGTGGGTGTCACCGGCACCAGAGGCGGCGCCAGCCAGAGCTATGGCGCGAAGCGGGAGGTGCTGCTGTGCGCCGGGTCGATGGGTTCGCCCGCGATCCTCCAGCGCAGCGGCATCGGCCCGGCCGAACATCTGTGCCCGCTGGGCATAGAGGTGGTGCACGACAGCCCCAATGTCGGCCGCAACCTGCGCGAGCACCGCGCCATCGTCATGCAGTTCCGCGCCGACGATGCGGCGTCGGAGAACAGGGAATATCGCGGCTGGCGGCTGGTCCGCAACGTGCTGCGCTATTATCTGACCGGCGGTGGCGGGCGCATGGGCAATGCGACCTATGAGGCGGGCGCCTGGTTCAAGACCCGGCCCGACGCGCCCCGGCCCGACGGCCAGTTCCTGCTCGCCGCCTTCACCATGGATTATGGCGGCCCGGCGCTGGCGACGGAGAAGCATGGCGGCTTCCAGATCTGCGCCTATATGCTGCGGCCGCAATCGCTGGGCTCGGTGATGATCCGCTCGGCCGACCCCAACGAACTGCCGGAGATCATCCCCAATTATCATCAGGACCCCTATGACCGGCAGACGATGATCGACGTCGTGCGCTATGCCCGCAACTATGTGAAGCAGCCGCCGCTCAGCGACCTCGTCGGCGAGGAGACGCGGCCCGGCCCCCAATATGAGAGCGATGACGAGATCATCGCCGCCTATGACCAGATGGGCAACGGCGCCTATCACGCCACCGGCACCTGCGCAGCGGGGCGCGACGAGGCGGCGGTGTGCGACACGCGGCTGCGTGTGCGCGGCATCGACGGGCTGCGCGTGGTCGACACCTCGGTGCTGCCCTTCATCGTCGCGGGCAACACCAACGGCCCAGCCTGCGCCGTCGCCTGGCGCGCGGCGGACCTGATCATCGCCGACAACGCCTGAGCGGCGCGCCGGACGCATGCACCCCGCCCATCACGCCCGCGCCACGCCCGATCGCCCCGCCTATGTGATGGCGGAGAGCGGACGGCAGGTCAGCTATGCGGAGCTCGACCGCTGGTCCTGCCGCCTGGCGCATTTCTGGCGCGCGCAGGGGCTGGCGCCGGGCGACACCATCGCCTTCCTGCTGGAAAATCACGTCGCCTATCTGCCCCTGCTGTGGTCGGCGCAGCGGGCGGGGCTGATCTATGTCTCGATCTCGACCGGCCTGTCGGGCGGCGACGTCGCCTATATAGTGCAGGACAGCGGCGCGCGGGTGCTGGTGGCCTCGGCGCGCACGGCGGCGCTGGCCGAGGAGGCCGCAGCAGGGCGGCCCGCGCTGCGCCGCTTCACGGCCGAGGAGCTCGACGCGCTGACCGCCTCGCTGCCCGACACGCCGATCCCGGATGAGATGGCGGGGGAGGACATGCTCTATTCCTCCGGCACCACCGGGCGGCCCAAGGGCATCCGCCGTCCCTGCGTGCCCGGCACGCCGATCGACACCGGCACGCCCTTGGTCGCGCTGGTGGAGAGCCGTTTCGGCTTCGGCCCCGACACCCGCTATCTGTCGCCTGCGCCGCTCTACCATGCCGCGCCGCAGCGCTTTTCCATGGCGGTGCAGCGGCTGGGCGGCACGGTGGTCGTGATGGAAAAGTTCGACGCCGAGCGCGCGCTCGGCCTGATCGAGCGCCATCGCATCACCGCCGCCCAATGGGTGCCGACCCATTTCATCCGCATGCTGCGCCTGCCCGATGCCGTCCGTGCGGGCCATGACCTGTCCTCGCTCCAGGTCGCGATCCACGCCGCCGCGCCGTGCCCGGTGCCGGTCAAGCAGGCGATGCTCGACTGGTGGGGGCCGGTCATCCACGAATATTATGCGGGCACGGAAAATAACGGCCTCACCGCGATCGGGCCGGAGGAATGGCTGGCGCACAAGGGATCGGTCGGCCGGGCGATGGTCGGGGAATTGCGGATCGTCGATGAGCGGGGCGGGGAATTGCCGCCGCGCGCGGAGGGGCTGATCTGCTTCGCCAACGGACCCGAATTCGCCTATCACAACGATCCGGAAAAGACCGCGGCCGCCCGCACGCCGCAGGGCTGGACCACGCTGGGCGATGTCGGCTGGATGGATGAGGACGGCTATCTCTACCTCACCGACCGCAAGAATTTCACGATCATCTCCGGCGGGGTGAACATCTACCCTCAGGAGATCGAGAACTGGCTCGCCACCCATCCGAAGGTGGGAGACGTGGCGGTGATCGGCGCGCCCGACGCGGATCTGGGCGAGCGGGTGCTGGCGGTGGTCGAGCCGGTCGACTGGGTCGAGGCGGGCGACGCGCTGGCGCGCGAGCTGATCGCCTTCGCCCGTGAGGGGCTGGGGCCGATCAAGGCGCCCAGACAGGTCGATTTCCTGCCGTCGCTGCCGCGTCAGGCGACGGGGAAGCTCTACAAGAGGCTGCTGCGCGACCGCTACTGGCCCGTCGCGGGCTGAGGCGCCCTTTCCCCGCTGCCGAGGCTGCCGAAGCTGAGCCCCGCCAGCAGCAGCAGCGCCATCGCGATGAGGATCGCGGCGGTATAGCTGCCCGTGCCGTCATAGAGAACACCGAACAGCAGCGCGCCGAGGCCGAGGCAGGCCGAGGTGCACATCGCCGACGTGCCGAACAGCGCGGCGAAGTTGGTGAGGCCGAAATGCTTGGCGATGAGGAACGCCTGAAGATCGCCCTCGGCCCCCATGGCCGCGCCGAGCAGCACCACCACCAGCGCGCAGAGCGAGGGCGAGGGCGTCTCCATCAGCAGCAGGGCCGATCCCGCCGCCGCGCCCGCCATCACCAGCATGCAGATGAGCGCGGGGCGGAAGGCGTCGAGCAGCGCCCCCACCGCGATCCGCCCGACGACGACCATCAGCACGAACAGCGACATCAGCGAGGCCGCCAGCGGCACCGGAATGCCCCGGCTGACCAGCAGCGGCGACAGCTGGTTGAGGAAACCGCCCAGAGCCATGGTGGAGGCGACGACGCCGAGGATGATCTTCCAATAGGCCGGGTCGCGCATCGCCTCGCGGATCGTCGCGCCGCGCGGTGTGGCGGCGTCCTGCGCGGCGGCGCGCGCGGAGGAGCCGCGCGTCGCGAACAGGGCGCTCGGCAGGCCGAGCAGCAGCGCGAGGCCGCCCAATATCATATAGCCCGCGCGCCAGCCCTGATCGGTGATGGCCGCCGTCAGCACGGGCGCCAGCGGCATCAGCAGCACAGCATTGCCGCTCAGCAGAATGCTGAGCGCCACGCCGCGCCGCCGCCTGAACCGCGCGGCGACGAACGGACCGAAGACCACGCCGCTCGTCGCCGAGCAGAACAGCGCGATCAGCAGCATGACCGTGTAGAAAACCGGCAGATGCGCGGGCAGCAGCGACAGCGCGAGGCAGAGCAGGCCATAGCCCGCCAGCCCCACCGGCGCGACCCGGCCGACGCCGTGCCGGTCGGCCAGCATTCCGGTCAGCGGCATCATCGCCGCCGTCCCCAGCATATAGAGCGTCGCGCCGAAGGCGATGGCGCTGCGGCTCCAGCCCTCGGCGGCCTCCAGCGGCAGCACGAAATAATTGGTGGTGTAGCTGAACAGCGCCGCGCCGGTGCCCACCGCCGTGGTGGCTCCGGCCAGTGCGGGCCAATGCTCCGCAAATTCGCTCTCGCGTGTCGATAGGGTCAAAAAGCGCTCCACCTTCCTTCATGGCCGTGGCCGCGCCCGGATGACGCGGCCATGGCCCAGGTCTTCATTGTGCCGTCATCGCGCGCCGAACCGGAAGCCGAGCGTGAAGCCGTAGCTGCGCGGCATGCTGCTCACTTCCTGGAAGGTCGTGGCGAGCGGCAGGATCAGTTCGGGATGGATGTCGTTGGTGAGGTTGCGGCCCCACACACGCACGAAATAGCGATCGTCCGGCCCGGTCCAGGTCAGCGACGCGGTCAGCGTCTCATAGCTGGGCACCTTGGCGAAAATGCCGCCTGCCGCCGTGTCGAAGCCGTCATTGTAATAAAGCGAGGACGACAGCGTCAGCCGCGAGTCCCCGACCGGCATCTCATAGTCGAACCCCGCATTGGCGGTGAATTTCGGTGCGATGATGAGGTCGGAGCCGGAGGCGTCCAGCCGGTAGGTGCAGTTGCCGCCCAGCTGGGGCAGGGCGGCGATCGCCTTCGCCTGCGCCAGCGTGACCTGCGCCGCCGCGCCGCTCGGGCAGGTGGCGGCGGTGCGGGGCAGGAACAGCGCCGCGCTCTCATATTTCTTGTACTTGGAATCGAGCAGGTTGATGCCGCCCCGGATCGTCAGCCGCGACGTCGGCGCCGCGACCAGATCGATGTCGAGGCCGTAGAGCCGTGCCGCCGCCGCGTTCTCGGTCACGCTGGTCGATCCTGCGGTGACCAGCGAAACCTGTATATCCTTGTAGTCATAATAGAAGGCGGCGATGTTCAGGCGCAGCTTGCGGTCGAACAGTTCCGACTTCAGCCCGACCTCGAACGCGTCGATCACCTCCGGGTTCACGGGCACCTGCGCGTTGCTGATGATCCCGGCGTTCAGCGACCCGCTCTTGAAGCCGCGCGTATAGCTCGCATAGCCCATGATGCCGTCGGCGAAATCATGGTCGAGCGCGAGGCGCCAGGTCAGCTTCTTGAAGGTTTTCGACAGGTCGACCGTCGCGTTCTGCACCGCGCCGAAGGGACCGCCGCTGCCCGCGTCCAGTTCGACGCCGGCGCCCGGCGCGGGCGTGCCGTTGATCGCGAACTGCTCGCCCTCCACCGTCTTCTTCTCGATGCTGTAGCGCAGGCCCGCGGTGAGGCGGGTGCTCGGCGCGATGTCATAGGTGCCCTGACCGAAGATCGATCCGGTATCCGTGGTGACGATCGCGCTGCGCGCCAGCGCCACCGTGCCGGCCACGAGATCGGACGGACGGAATTCGAACGGCAGGTTCTGCTGCAACAGATAGGGCCTGGGGAATTTGTCGTATCCGTCGCGGAAGCGGAGATAATAAAGCCCCGCGATCCAGCGGAACGGCCCGTCATTCTTCTGCAACTGCAATTCCTGAGAGAATTGGCGGCCGAGCTGCCCGGTCGAAAGATGCAGTATATTGGCGGGAGAACTGTCGAGATCGAAGAAGTTATAGGCGTCCATATGGACATAGCCGGTGATCGACACGAGATCGACCGGGCCCAGATCGGCATTGACGTTGAGCGTGGCGCGCGCCGTCTTCACCGTCGAGATCGCGTCCTCCGCGCTGGTCGCCGCCTCGCGCGGGCCGGTCGGCGCCAGGAAACCCAGACCCGCGGCCGTCGAGACGGTGCCGGGCTCGGCATGGGCGGACATGAAGGTCGCGTCGTCCAGATAGCTGTAGCCGCCCGTCAGCGTCGCGGTGAACCTGTCGCTGGGCGTCCATTTCAGCTTCACCATGCCGTTGAGGCTTTCGACCGGCGCCTGATCCTTGTTGCGGTAGACGTCGCGGATATAGCCGTCCGACCATTTGCCGGAGAAGGACACCGACGCGGACAGCGTGTCGCTGATCGCGCCGGACGCATAGGCGCGGGCCGTCTTTTCGTCGAAGCGGCCATAGCCGAATTCCGCGTTGATCTCAGGCGTCGCGGTCGGGTCTTTGGTAATGATGTTGATCGCGCCGCCGGTGGCGTTGCGGCCGAACAGCGTGCCCTGCGGCCCCTTGAGCACCTCGATCCGCTCGATCGCGCCCAGGTCGAGCACATTGCCCGGCTTCGGCCCCTGATAGACGCCGTCGATATAGAGCGCGACCGACGCTTCCGATCCGCTCGCCGTCTGGTTGGTGCCGACGCCGCGGATGAAGGGCGAGAAGTTGTTCGCCGTCTGGAAGGTGACGAGGCCGGGCGAGGCGGCCTGCAATTCGGTCGTGTCGCTGATGCCGCCCGACGTCAGCGTGTCCGCCGTCAGCGCGGTGACGGAGATCGGCACGTCCTGAAGGTTTTCCGCCTTGCGCTGGGCGGTGACGATGATGTCCTGAAGCCCCTGTTCCTGCGCCGACGCCGGCATCGCAATCGCCAGTGCCGCGAGCGACGCGCCCGCATAGGTCCATGAATGTCGCATTATCCCCTCCTCGAAGAGTTATATTTTCGGCCCAGCCCCTGTGTTTCAGGTGGATGGTGGTTGGTGGTGCGACCCTTCGGCCCGGCCCGCGCGCCATCGCGGCCGGTCGGGCTTCCCGTGGCCGCCGGCGCTTCCTCCGCCGGCGTCGCCATTTTCCTTCCTGATCAGTTCAGGCCGTAAAGCCCGGCAACATTGTCATGCAGCAACCAGGTCTTTTCCTGCTGCGAAAGTCCGGCGGTCTGTTCGGCCAGCAGCGATTGCGAATGCGGATAGGTGGAATCGAGATGCGGGAAATCGCTCGCCCACATCATCCGCTGCTTGTTGAAGAAATCCTTGAGTTTCAGGGCGATGAGATCGTCCTGGAAGGTCAGATAGATGTTCTCGCGGAAATAATGGCTGGGGCTGCGCTGCAATGTCGATTTTCCGGCAGTCCACGGGTTGCGTTCCAGCGCATGGTCCATGCGGTACATATAATGCGGCACCCAGCCCGCGTCGGCCTCGGCGCACACGACCTTCAGGGTCGGGTGCCGCTCGAACACGCCGCTGAAGATCATCGTGCCGATAATGTCCTGATTGCCGCGGATGATCGACATGAACGCGTTCACCTTAGGCCCGCGCGCCTTTCCGAGGCCGTCCTTGTAGGTGAGGATGTGGAAGCTGAGCGGCAGGTCCATCTCCGCCGCCGCCGCCCAGAAATCGTCATAGATCGGGCTGTCATAGTCCTCGATCTCGGGATAGCCGGGCATCATTACGCCCTTGAGGCCCATGCGCTTGATCGTCTCCAGGTCGCGAATGCCCTGCTCCGGGCTTTCCATCGCCGTCTGGCCGAGGCCGATCAGCCGGTCGCGCGCCACCGAGCAATATTCGGCCAGCCAGTCATTATAGGCGGCGAACATCGCGGTCTTATATTCCATGTCCGGGTGGTTGCACAGGAACATGCCGAGGCTGGGATAGATCACTTCGCCATGGATGCCGTCATGGTCCTGATCCTTGAGGCGCTGCTTCGGGTCCCAGCCGCCCGCGAAGCATTCCTCCAGCTTCGCATTGGCGCGGTCGGCCAGCGCCTGCCCGCGCAGGCCCGCGCCGGAGGCGAGGGTGATCGGGAAGGGATCCGCCATGCCGTCGATCAGGATCACCTCGCCGCCCGTATCGGTGCGGTGCAGCCGGGGCGCGGTGTCGGCGAACTTCTTCGGCACCCGGCCCTGATACAGGCTGGGCGGCTCGGTAATGTGGGAATCGGCCGATATGATCGGCTTGTCGATGATCGGGGCCACGCAACTCTCCTCTGCATATTTACATGTATATTTGTTTGTATTATGCAGTCGATTAATTAGGGCGTCAAGCCGAGTCGTGCGGCGCGCCGAAAAGGAGAGCGGAAATATGGCGGAGGAGGGGCAGCATCGCCCGGCGCGGCGCCGGGGCAGGCCGCGTGGCGACGACCGGCTGTCGCGCGAGATCATCCTGAAAACCGCCGTCGATCTGGCGCTCGCCACCTCGGTCGACCGGGTCAGCGTGCGCGGCATAGCGGCGCAGCTCGGCGTCTCCGCGATGGCGATCTACAACCATGTCGCGGGCAAGGCGGAGATAGAGCGCCACCTGCTCGCCCATCTGTTCAGAACCGAGGTGCAATGGGTCGATTTCGACCGCCAGATCGAGGGACCGGACATATTGCGCACGGTGTTCCGCAACCTCTTCAACCTGACGCTCAAATATCCCGACATCTTCCTGGTGTTCACCCACCATTCGACCATGGCCGAGGTGCTGCGCTTTCAGGAGGAGATGTATGAGGGTTTCCGCCGCAGCGGCCTGCCCTATCCGCTGCACCGCGTCTGGGCGCGGATCTTCGGCAATTTCGTCAACGGCTCGGTCGCGTTGCACAATGTCGCGATGGATGCGGCATGGGACCGGATGGAAAGCGCCTATCTGCAGCTCGACCGGCGGCTCTATCCCAATCTCGCGATTGCGCGCGCCTCCACGCCCGCGACGCCGCTGGCGCTGTTCGATGCGGAACTGGAAACGATGATCCACTCGTTGCAGCTCTTCATCCGCGAACTCGATGACAAGGGGCAGAACGACAAGGGACAGGGCGCGCCGAACCTGCCGCCGGTGCGGGCGGATATCGCGAAACCATAGGAAAAACAGGAAAAAATACGGGAAACGAGGAAAGGACAGAGAGGATGGATATCGCAGCCAGCAAGGCGCGCGACGCATTCGACGCCGCGTCGGTGCATGCGTCGAGCGCCGCCGGGGATGAGGTGAAGCCGCTCGGCTATCTGCCGATTTCGGCGGATTCGCACATCACCGAGCCGCCGAACACCTATATCGACTATATCGACCCCAAATATCGCGCCATCGCCCCGCGCGTCGAGCGCAACGAGAAGGGCGGGGACGTGTTCGTCGTCGATCGCATGGACATGAAAATCCCGCTCGCGGGCACCGCCGCCGCCGGCATCGATCCCAAGGAGATCACGCTGGACGGCGCGACCTTCGAGGAGCTGCATCGCGGCGGCTGGGACGGCGAGGCGCGCATCGCCGATCAGGAGCGGGACGGCGTCGCGGGGGAAATCATCTACCCCACAGTGGGCATGCTGCTCTGCAATCACCGCGACCCGGACTATAAGGCCGCCTGCTTCACCGCCTATAACCGCTGGTTGCAGGAGTTCCAGTCCGCCGCGCCGGGCCGCCTCTACGGCATCGGCCAGACGGCGGTGCGGTCGGTCGGGGAAACGGTCGAGGACCTGCGCCGCATCCGCGAAATGGGCTTCCACGGCGTGATGATGCCCTGCGAGCCGGCGACCGAGTTCGACTATGACGACCCGCGCTTCGACCCGGTGTGGCAGGCGGCGGTAGAGCTGAAGCTGCCGCTGAGCTTCCACATCCTGACCTCCGGCAGGGATGCGGGCGCGGGCGTCGGCCATGTGGCGGGCCAGCGCGGCAAATCGAAGGCGAACATGTTCCAGGGGCTGATCCGCGCCAATCAGGACGTCATCAGCCTCTTCATCTGGGAACGCATCTTCGAGCGCTTCCCCGACCTCAAGCTCGTCTGCGTCGAGGCGGACGCGGGCTGGGCGCCGCATTTCATGTATCGCATGGACCATTTCTACAACCGCCACCGCTTCTGGGCGAAGATCGGCGAGATGAAGAAGATGCCGAGTCAGTATTTCCGCGACAATGTCTATCTGACCTTTCAGGACGACTTCATTGCCTTCCTGACGGCGGACCTGATGGGCGAGAAGCAGCTGATGTGGGCGAACGACTTCCCGCACAGCGATTCCACCTGGCCGTGGAGCCGGCAGATGCTCGCCCGCCAGACCGGCAACCTGACCGACGCGCAGCGCAAGCGCATCCTGCGCGACAATGTGGTCGAACTCTACAACCTGCCCGTAACGGAAGGAGCCGCATGACATGAGCGCCCATGACTATGACATTCTGATAAAGGGCGGCACGGTGGTCGACGGCCGGGGCGGCGCGCCCTTCGTCGCGGACGTCGGCATCCGGGGGTCGCTGATCGCGGCGGTCGGCGATCTCGACGGCACGGCGGCGGAGGTGATCGACGCCTCCGGCCGCTATGTGACGCCGGGCTTCATCGACGTCCACACCCATTATGACGGGCAGGCGACGTGGGAAAACACGCTCGCCCCGTCCAGCAACCATGGGGTGACGACGATCGTCGGCGGCAATTGCGGCGTCGGCTTCGCCCCGTGCCGGCCGGAGGATCACGACACGCTGATCACCGTGATGGAGGGGGTGGAGGACATTCCCGAAGTGGTGATGGCGAACGGCATTCCCTGGACGTGGGAGACGTTCCCCGAATATCTCGATGTGCTGTCGTCCCGCCATTATGACATCGACATCGCGATGCAGGTGCCGCATTCGCCGCTGCGCGTCTATGTAATGGGCGAGCGCGGCGCGAACCACGAAGCCTCGACCGAGATCGACCGGGCGCGGATGGCGGCGCTGGTGACGGAGGCGGTGCGCGCCGGGGCGATCGGGGTTTCCACCTCCCGCTCGCTCAACCATCGCGCCAAGAACGGCAAGCTGGCGCCCAGCGTCGAAACCGCGAAGGAAGAGGTGCTGGCGCTGGCCAAGGGGCTGGGCGACGCCAGGGCGGGCGTGTTCCAGATCATCACCGAGATGACCGAGGCGCCGGAGGACGAGATGGCGCTGATCGAGCGCATCGCGGAGACCTCGAAGCGCCCGGTTTCCTACTCGCTGGCCGAGACGATGGACCGGCCGGAAAACTGGCGGCGGATGCTGAAGGGCACCGAGGAAGCCAATGCCAGGGGCTACAAGGTGCGCGCGCAGATCTTCCCGCGCCCGATCGGCGTGATGATGGGGCTGGACCTCAGCCTCCACCCGATCATGAACCGGCCGGGCTATATCGAGATCCGCGACCTGCCGCTCGCCGAGCGGGTGGCGCGGCTGCGCGACCCGGAGGTGCGCGCGCGCATCCTGTCCGAGGAGCCGGTTCCCGACAAGCAGCCGATCATCGACATGCTGCTGGGCGCGGTCGGCAGCATGTTCGCGCTGGGCGAGGACCCGGACTATATGCCGCCGCCGCACATGCGGCTGGAGGAGCGGGCGAAGGCCGCGGGCGTCACCACGCTGGAACTGGCCTACGACCTGCTGCTGGAGCAGGACGGTCATGCGATCCTCTATCTGCCCAGCGCCAATTTTTCGTCCGGCACGCTGGATTCGGTCTATACGATGATGATCCACCCCCACACCGTGCTGGGGCTGGGCGACGGCGGCGCGCACTACGGGATGATCTGCGACGCGGGCTTTCCCACCTATGTCCTCGCCTTTTGGGCGCGGGACGTGGACGAGGCGCACCGCTTCCCGATCGAATGGGTGGTGGCGGGCCTCACCCGCCGCCCGGCCGAGACGGTGGGCCTGCTCGATCGCGGCGTGCTGGCGCCCGGCTACAAGGCGGACGTCAACGTCATCGACCTGCCGGGGGTGAAGCTCCACGCGCCGCGCGTGGCGCACGACCTGCCCGCCGGGGGGCGCCGCCTCTATCAACGCGCGGACGGCTATGACGCCACGATCGTCAGCGGCGTCGTCACCTATCGCCATGGCGAGCCGACGGGCGCGCTGCCGGGCCGCCTCGTCCGGGGCGACGGCTATGCGCCGCTCGCCAGGGCGAGCTGAGCCGGCCCTCCTCCTTCGGCCCAGGCGGAGCCGGGACCTGTCCGGACGGGCCCCGGCTTCGTCCTTTTCCGGCCCGAAAGGCACCGAAAACGACGGAAACTACGCCTGTTTTCGAAAAAGTGCATTTTCCTGCTGATGGAAACCGCATCCCCCAACGTCATTGATAGCAGACGATGCAAGCAGAGGAACGACGACGGAACGCGCCCGCGTTTCCGATCGGCCCCGCTTTGCCCGTGAAACCAGATCAGAATGGGGGAGAAAGCCTGATGAAAACCATATCCATAGTGTTCAACGCCGCGCTGCTGGGGTCGCTGCTGGCCTCGACATCCGCCTTCGCGCAGGCGCCGCAGGCGGCCGAGCAGGGGGCGGGGGCGGCGGTGCCGGGCAGCGACATCGTCGTCACCGCGCGGCGGCGAGAGGAGACGCTGATCGGCGCGCCGGTCGCGGTCAGCGTCGTGGGCGCGGCCGACCTGCAACGCCGCGCGATCGTCGGCATGGACAATCTGGTCCAGTCGGTGCCGCAGCTGCTGATTTCCGAAGTGGGCGCCAATCCGCAGGGCGGCATCGTCCTCATCCGCGGCATCGGCGTGGGCGAGGCCAATCCCTTTGCCGATCAGGCGGTGTCGTTCAACGTCGACGGGTTGCAGGTCTCCCGCGCCAATATCCGCCGCGTGGCGGAGGTCGACATGGCGCAGGTCGAGGTGCTGAAGGGCCCGCAGGCGCTCTATTTCGGCAAGAACAGCCCGGCGGGCATCATCGTCATCCGCACCAACGACCCCGGCGACCGTTTCGAGGCGGGGATCAACGCCAGCTATGAGTTCGTCGGCGACGAAGGCAGGCTGGACGGCTTCGTCTCGACCCCGATCACCGACAGCCTGGGCGTGCGCCTCGCGCTGTTCGGATCGCATATGCAGGGCTATTTCCGCAACAGCTACCCGCAGAACAATATCTACGCGCCCGACCGCATCCGCCTGCCGCACAACAAGGATTGGGGCGGGCGGCTGACGCTGAAGTTCGACAATGGCGGGCCGTTCGACGCGAAGCTGAAGATCAGCCGCAGTTCCGTCCGCACCGAGGGCGGCGAGGCGGCGGTGCAGACGATCGCCTGTCCGCTGGGCTTCAGCCAGCTGGCCCCCGCGCTCGACAACTGCCGCGTCGACAAATATGTGTTCCGCCCGGATTCCGGACCCAATTTCGGTGCCTTCGATCCGGTCATCACCGACCGGCCCTATGCCGATCAGGACCAGACGCTCGTCAGCCTGGAAATGAACTATGCGCTGACCGACCAGCTGACGCTGACCTCCGCGACCGGCTATTACGGCATCCGCGCGTCCCACTCCTCGTCCTTCGTGCTGGCCGACCCGGATCATGCCGCGCGGATCACGGGCGGCTATCAGAAGCTGAATACCGACGAATATTCGCAGGAATTGCGGCTCGCCTCCGACTTCGAGGGCGCGTTCAACTTCATGATCGGCGCCTATTATCAGGATACGAAGCTCTATCATGTCGGCTCCACCATGTATAACGGCGCCGCGCCGCTGGTGCTGGGCCAGCATGAGACGCATATCCAGAACGGCAAGGCATGGTCGGTGTTCGGGCAGCTGAGCGTCGAGATCGTGCCCACGCTGGAGCTGTCGGGCGGCGGCCGCTATTCGGACGAGAAGAAGCGCATCGACAATTTCGGGTCCGCAGGCGATTTCATCCCGACCATCCGCCCGCACCGCAAATGGCACGATTTCTCGCCCGAAGCGACGCTGACCTGGCGGCCGACCGACAAGTTCACCCTTTATGGCGGCTACAAGCACGGCTTTCTGTCGGGCGGCTTCAACGCGGGCACCGGCAATCCGCGCAACGACCGCTCCTACGACCAGCAGAAGATCGAGGGCTTCGAGGTCGGCGTGAAGGCGCTGGCGCTCGACAACCGGCTGCGCACCGGCCTCGTCCTCTACGACTATACCTCGACCGGACTGCAAGTGACCGCGACCATCCCGCGCGAGAACGGCACCGGGTCCGATCAGGTCGTCGTCAATGCGGGCAAGGCGCGGATCAGGGGCGCCGAGTTCGAGGCGACCTTCGCCGCGAGCGAGGTGCTGACGCTGCGCACCGGCCTTGCCTACAACCATGCGCGGTACAAGCAGTTCAGCGGCCCCTGCTACCCCGGCCAGTCGATCGCGATGGGCTGCGACCAGCAGCAGCTTGTCGCGGGCGGACCGTTCACGGCGCAGAACCTGTCGGGGCAGCGGCTGTTCCGCGCGCCCGACTGGAGCCTGCAAGGCGGCTTCACCGCCTCCATGCCGTTCGATGCCGACCGGCGGCTGTCGCTGTCGTCCGACCTCAGCTATTCCAGCGGCTATTACGGGCAGGCGACCAACAAGCCGGACAGTTGGCAGAAGGGCTATGCGCTGCTCGACGCCAACCTCACCTATTTCGACGATGCGCGCGGTTTCTCGATCGGCGTGGTGGGGCGGAACCTGACCAACGAATATTATTATTTCCGCTCGCTCGATCAGGTGTTCACCGGCAGCGGCACCGGCACGGCGACGACCACGCCGTCCGATACGATGGCGCTCATCAATCGCGGGCGGCAGGTGATGCTGCGCGTCGGCTACAGGCTGGGCGGCCGGTAACGCATGGCGGAGGCGCGCGGAGAGGACGGGACGGCCTTTGCCGGGCGGCTGGAGGCGCTGCTGGGTGGGACCGTGCGCGATCTTCGCCGCGCCTCCGGCGGCACCTCCCGCCTGTTCTGGACCTTCGATCTGGAGCGCGGCGGCCAGCGCCTGCCGCTCGTCGCGCTTCAGGATGCAGGGCGCGGGCCGTTTTTCGGCACACGCTTCGATCTGATGCGAGAAGCGCGGACGCTGGCGGCGCTGCACCGGGCGGGCGTGCCGGTCCCGGCCGTGCATCATTGCGACGCGGCGGAAAGCTTCACCATCCTCGACCGCCTGCCCGGCCGCGCCGAGTTCGCCTTCGCCGACGACGCGGAGCGCCTGTCGGTCATCGCCGATTTCGGCCGGGCGCTGGCCCGCCTGCACGCGCTCGACGCGCGGACGCTGGATCTGCCGGTCGCCGCGCCGCAAAGCCGGACCGGGGCGACGCTCGCCGACATCGCCGACCATGAGGACGCCTATCTGCGCCTGTGCGTCCGCCACGCGCTGGTGGACGAGGCTTTCGCCTGGGCGAAGGCGCATGTGCCACGCGACGAACTCGCGCCCGCGATGGTGCAGGGCGATGCCGGTCCCACCAATTTCATGCATGCAGGCGGACGCCTTACCGGCTTCATCGACTGGGAACTGGCCCATGCCGGGGACCCGCATGACGACCTCGCCTGGGTCTGGTTCCGCGTGTCGATGCTGGGCTTCGATCGCGATGTCGCCGACTGGTTCGACGCCTATCGCGAGGCGTCCGGCCTCGTCATCGATGCGGCGAAGCTGCGCTATTTCATCGTGCTGGTGACATTGCGCTGCACCGTCGCCAATCTGGTGCGGCAGGCGAACGAGCCGGGCAGCTCCGACGAGCGCGCCGCCCGTACCCGCGCGATGCTGGAGGCCGCGCTGGCGGACGCGCGCGGGGAGGGGCCGCGCCGCCTGCCGCCGCTGGGGTTGAGCGAGGAGGAGCAAGCGCGATGAACGAGGGGGAGATGGCGATCATCCCGGCCGCCGGTTTCGACACGCCGCCGACGCCCGCCGACAACGGCAACCATCCACCAGTCGACGACAAATGGTGGCAGGAAAGCGCTCTCTTCACCTTCGCCAGCGCGCCTGATCGCTTCGGCTGCTGGATCCGCTTCGGCGCGCATGTCAATCAGGGCGTCGCCAATCTCTACAGCTGGACGATGATCGGCGAAGAATTCGCCGACCGGCGCATGGCGGTGGACCAGCCGCTGCCGCCCGGCGACCTGCTGGACGGCGCGATCGCGGGCGCGACCGTCACGACGATCGAACCGCTGATGCGCTATGCGCTGACGCTCGACACCGACGATCTCCAGCTGCGGCTGGAATGGCGCAATTTCCGCCACCCGCTGGCGATGGGCTATAATGTCGGCGGCGCGACGATCGCCAAGGGCCATTACAACGCGATGGGCCGCGCGACCGGCACCGCCGTCTGGCGCGGGCGCGAATATCCTGTCGATGCAGTGGGATTCAGCGACCATAGCTGGGGCGTTCGCCGCGCGCACCTGCCCGCGTCGCGCTCGCTCTTCTGCGTGTTCGACGAGGATTTCACGATCACCGCCATTCCCATCTCCACCGGCCCGGCCCGCTCGATGGTCGGCTATGTCTGGCGCGACGGCGTGCTAGGCAGGCTGCAAAGCGAATCGAAAATGGGCTACAGCTTCCGCGACGACTGGATCACCCCGGCGGGCTGCGAGGCGGAACTGATCGACGACAAGGGCCGCGTCTTCCGCCTTTCCGGCTGGACCTTCGGCCCGTCGAGCACCTGGCCGATGGGCCATGGCAAGCTCGTCACCCATGCCTCGGCGGGGTTCCGCTGCGACGGGCGCGAGGGCAGCGGCATCCTCGAATCCTCGCAATATAAGGGATTGCCGCCATCCGTCGCGGCGCTGGGCCTCGACCCCGCAAGCTGGTGGATCAACGAAGAACAGGATTGAACAGGAGTCTTTCATGCTGACCATGCGCAACACCTATCCCCATGTCGAGGGCGGCCGCTTCGACGAGGAGTATTTCGTCAGCCGCCATGTGCCGCTGGCGCAGGAGATACTCGCGCCCGAAGCGGTCGGCGTGCGGGTGCTCAAGCCCGTGCCGCTGCCCGGTCAGGCACTGGCGGCGCGGATGATCGTGGAGTTCGATTTCCCCTCGCGCGAGGCGATGGGCCGCGCGGTCGCCAGCCCGCGCATGGCCGAGCTGGCCGCCGACGTCGCCAATTACACCGACGCGCGCGGCACGGTGACGCTGCTGGAGGGCGAAGGCTAGCCGCTCTTCTCACGACAGCGTGCCGAGCGCTTCCGGCGTGTAGGGGATCAGCGCGTCGATCTCGCCCCGCTCGATCTTGCGCGCCCATGCCGGATCGACCAGCAGCGCCCGGCCGACCGCCGCCAGATCGAAATCGCCGCGCTCCATCATCCCGGCCAGCTCATCGAGATGGCCCGGCCGCGACGCCTGCGGGCTCAGCATGGTGGAGAGGAAATCCACCTCCAGCCCGATCGAGCCGACGGCGATCGAGGGACGCCCGGTTATCGCCTTCGCCCAACCGGCGAGGTTCATCGGCGATCCTTCGAATTCCGGCTCCCAGAACCGGCGCTGGGAGCAATGGAACAGGTCCACCCCGGCGTCCACGAGCGGCAGCAGCAGCTCCTCCAGCATCGCGGGCGTGGTGGCGAGCCGCGCGCGATAATCATGCTGCTTCCATTGCGATATGCGCAGCACCAGCGGGAAACCGGGTCCGGTCGCCTGCTTGATCGCGCGGATCACCTCCGCCGCGAAGCGGGCGCGGTTCGCGAGCGGGCCGCCATAGCCGTCCTCGCGTCTGTTGGTTTCGTCCCAGAAGAACTGGTCGAAGATATAGCCGTGCGCGCCGTGCAGCTCCACGCCGTCGAAGCCCAGCCGCTGCGCGGCCAGCGCGCTTTCGACGAAGCCCGCCGCCACCGCCTCCATATCGGCCCCGGTCATGGGCCGGCCATCGGGATAGGGCCTGATGCCGAGGCCGCCGGCGAGGCCCGACGGCCCCACCTGATGGGGCGTCAGCGTACCGCGCGCCTCCCCCTCCTTCGGCTGCGCGACGAGGCCGACATGCCAGAGCTGCGGCATGATCGCGCCGCCCGCCTCATGCACGCCGTCGACCACCGCCTTCCACCCGGCGAGCGCCGCCTCGCCGTGGAAATTGGGGATGCGGTCGCTGTCGCCCGCGCCCGGATGGGCCACGAACGTGCCTTCGGTGATGATGAGGCCGACGCCGTTTTCCGCGCGGCGGCGGTAATAGGCCGCGACATCGGGTCCCGGCACATTGTCCGGCGACATCCAGCGCGTCATCGGCGCCATGACCACGCGGTTGGCGAGGTGCAGCGCGCCATGATCGAACGGACGGAACAGCATGCGGCGCAGCGCGTCGAGGTCGGTCATGGAAAGCTCCCGCCCGCGCCCGGTCAGGCGCGGATTTCGTTGATGATCCACTTGCCCATGCGGCGCACCGGCTCGATGCCGTCCTGCGCGGAGGCCAGCGTCGCCTCCACCGCATGGCCCAGCGTGACGAAGCGCTGCGCGCCGTAGAGCGGCAGCACGTCCAGCAGTTCCGCCTTCAGGCTTTCGGGATAGACGCCGACCGTCTGGGTATAGGCATCGACCGCCGCCGTCACCTCGCCGATATCGTCGATCGGCACCAGGTTCGCGGTGCGGTCGCCCAGCCGCGTCGCGAAATCGACCGGGTCGGGCATGTGCGACACGATGATCGCGCCTTCCTCGTCCGTGCCGCCGATCACGCTGTACCAGTCGTCGCTGAGGCGCAGCGCGTCGACCTCGCCCTTCAGTTCCCGGTCGTAGCGCTTGGGGCGGGTGCTGACCGCCTCGGGCAGATCCAGCATCGCGCGATAGGTCGCCTCGCCGAAGCGCTTGAGCCGCTCCACCCCTTCCTCGTCGGTGCCGCTCTGCACATAGACGACGCGCGCGTTGACGCAGCCTACCTGGTTCATCGCGCCGATATCGGTGGCGAGCCGCCGGGCGGCGTCGGCCATCGCCGCCTCGCTCGCGAACGCCGCGCCGCCGATGATGCTGGCGCTGCGCTTGGGGTCGAGCGACACCAGTTCCAGCCCCGGCTGGATATAGCGCGTCACATGCTTGACCGAGGCATAGCCGCCCCAGGCCATGATCTTCTCGACATTATGGGGCTGGTAGAGCCGTTCCTCGAACGCCTCGTCGCCGCCGCGCCAATAGGCGACGGCGAGGTGGCGGGTGATCGGATGGCCGGGATCGAGGTCGATCATCGTCCGCGCGATCGCCGGGGCGGTGAACGGGTCGTTGGACGGCGTCTTGATGATCGCGTCGCTGCGCAGGATCGCGTTGCGGATGATGGTGAGGGCGGAGATCATCGGGCTGTTTCCGGCGATGATGTGCAGCGTGCGCGCGCCGAAGCAGCGCACGCCGAGGCGCAGGCCGTCCAGCTCCTCCTCCACCCAGCCTTCCAGATAGCGGATGCCGACCGTCTTTTCCGCCATTTCCCGCACATGCCCGCGCGCGAACATGGCGGGAAGCGCCGCATAGGAGGCATCGACGATCGGCGGCGTGGTCGGCGCGGTCAGGTAGGACAGGCGGCAGGCTTCGCGCAGATGGGCGTTGGTCGCCATGTCGAGCCGCGCGCCCAGCGCCTCCAGATAGTCGAGTATATCCTCGAAGGAGAGAGAATAGAGATCGGCCAGCCGCCCCGGATCGCCCAGCGGCAGCAGGTCGGCGAAGCGATGCGCGTCGGGCGTGCGAAAGACGAGGTCGCCGCCGCGCCCGCCGACCTCGACCAGATGATCGGTGACGATCCGGCCGCGCAGGATCATCGGGGCGACGGGCATTGTCTCCGTGGGCGTCTCCATGGTCGGCATATCCTTATTCGAAGCTGTTGAGGAAGCTCATCGCATCCTTGTGCGCGCCCTCGGTCGCCGCGCAGCTGATCTTGTCGTCGCCGCCGCGCTTGACGCTGAGGCGCTGGATGCCGTCCTCCGCCCACACCGTCTTCGCGCCGCAGCCGCAGGGCTCGTCCCAGTGGATCGTATATTCGTCGCCGGTGATGAACCCGCCCCAGCGCGTTTCCGCGCCCAGGTCGAAAAAGGCGGCGCGGCCGGTCGTCACGCCCTCGCGGGGAAGGACCTCGCTGGTGTCGGGATCGAGCACGAAGGGCACGACCCACGGCACGAAATGATAATGGCCGTTGGCGCATTTATTGTGCAGGCCCAGCACCTCCGACATGCCGTAGCACATCTTGATCCGGTCGACGCCGACGAAATCGCAGACCTGCTCCTTCCAGTCGTCGGGCATCACCATGCCGTCCTTGACGTCGCCGCCGGTGCCGATGACGGACGCGGGCGAGAAGACATGCTTCAGCCCCTTTTCATGGCCGATCTTCGTGACGTTGTAGAGCAGGTTCTGCGCGCCCCAGAAGAAGATGCGCTTGCCCTTCAGCGTTTCGGCCAGCTCGGTGAAGAAGGCCATCAGATGCTCCGGCATCGCCGCCTGTATCTCCTCCAGCTCCGCCTTGCGGGCGAGCAGCGCGGGCGAGATCTTGAGGCGGTCGAGCTGCCCCTTTGCCTGCGCCGCGCGGATCTTCGCGCCCATATAGAGCAGGTCGGAGCTCATGCGGCCGGGATAGGCGGTGTGCAGCCGCTCTTCCGAGCCGCAGATGTGATTCACATAGATTTCGCACATGCGCACATGGCCCGCGCCGCCATGGCGGAAATAGGGATAGATGGCGTGGAATTCCCCGCCATTTTCCACCGCGGCCGGATCATCGCCGAAATTCTGGAGGAAGGTCACGCGCAACGCGCGGCCGAACTTGTCCCATTCCCGCTTCGACACCGGCAGGAAGGACATGGTGCCGGACGTGCCCGACGAATGCATGATCATCAGCGGGCTTTCCCGGTCCATCGTCTCCATCCAGTCGTCGATGGAGCGGCACTGCGAGACATCTATGCCGGTAAGGTCGATGCTGGTCAGCTTGGACAGGAACAGGTTGATGTCCCTGAACCGCCCGTTTTCCAGCAGGGAAGGGGGGTAGCTCTTGTACATCGTATGTTCGAACAGCAGCGGCACGACGGCATTGAGGTCGCCGATATCGTCCATGCCCTGATTGTCGGCGAGCTTGCCCAGCATCGCCACCTTGCCGCGCAGGGTGGCGAGGCGGTGGCGGATGCCCTCCAGCTGCAAGGCCTCCAGCGGCTCCCGCTCGATCGACATCATCGCGGTATAATCATGGCCGAAGAAGGCGGCGGGGTCGTCGCACAGGGCCATGGCCCTGCTTGCGGGATCGCTCTTCGCCTCGATATCCGGCATGGCTCGTCTCCTTCGGAACAAAGAAAAAGGCGGCGTCTGTCCCGCGCCGCCTTCAGGGAGGATCACAATTTGGTGCTGAGCGTCACGCCCCAGGTCCGCGGCGGGGCCGGAGCGCGGAAGATGCCCGGCGTCGATTCCAGCACCTGCACGAAATAATATCTGTTGGTGATGTTGCGGCCCCACAATTTGACGCCGAACCGCTCGTCGGGCGATTTCCAGCCGATGCTGGCATTGGCGGTGGTGTAGGACGGCAGTACGAACAGGTTGGACGGGCCGACATATTGGTCGTCCACGAACTGCACGAAGCCGTCGAGGGTGAGGTCGCCGGACGCGGTCGGGATGCGATAGCTCATGCCGCCCGATGCCGACAGTTCGGGCGAATAGATGGTGCGGTTGCCGGTCGCGTCCTGATCGCGCACCGCCTCCGCGCCCCCGCCCGGCGCCGGGCGGGGAATATAATATACCGCCGTCTTGTAATCGTCGTAGCGCCCGTCGAGATAGCCCATCGCGCCATAGACGCTGAAGCGGTCCGATACCCGGACGTCGAGGTCGACGTCGATGCCCTTCATCGTCGCCTTCGCCGCATTGGCGACGACATTGCCGCCGTCGGTGATGCGGGTGACCTGAATGTCCTTGAACTTGTAGAGATAGGCCGCCGCGTTGATGCGCACCCGACCGCCCAGGAACTGTGTCTTGAGGCCGACCTCATAGGCGTCGAGCTTTTCCGGGTCGTAGCCCGGCAGGTTCGCCGCCGTCACCAGCGGGAAGCCGCCGCTCTTGAGGCCGCGATTATAGGAGATATAGCCCATGATATCGCGGGTGAAATGATGGTCGAGCGCCACGCGCCATGTCCAGCCGCTCGAATCCTGCGTGTCGGGCCGGAAGGGCAGCACCGTCGGGTTGGGGTCCGGGCCGACGAGGGTGGTCTTGCCCGAAGGCATTTTCTGTTCCTCGTCGGTGTAGCGGATGCCGGCCGTGAAGGTGGTGTCCGGCGTGATCTTGTAGCTCGCCTGACCGAAACCGGCGATCGATTCCGTCTTCTGCTCGCGGAAATAGCGCACCACCCCGGCCGCGCCAGCCGCCGCCCCGGCGATGGTGATCGGGTCGTATTTCGCGGTGCTGCGGAAGTAATAGCCGCCCACCATCCAGGTGAAGGGCCCGTCCGCCGCCGAAATCAGCTGTACTTCCTGCGAGAAGTTGCGGAACGGTATGTCGAGCGTCGCATTGATGACAGTCGCGGGCGTCGCATCCTGATCGAGCCGGTAGAGCGTGTCGACCCGCCGATAGGAGGTGATCGAGACCAGATCGGCGAAATCGCCCAGCTTCTGGTCGATGCGCGCATAGGCGAGATAGGATTTATAATCGAGCGAATCCGGCGTGTTGGCCTTGGTTTCCCGGTCCTCATAATCGGATTCCACGCCGTCGAGGCCGCGATAGCCCGGCATCACCTGATTGTTCTGGCCGCTGGTATGGCCGTCGTCATACCAGAAGAAGCCGGTCAGCTTGGTATTCTCCGACGCCTCGAACGCGATCTTGCCCTGTATCGACAGGTCGTCGCGGAACATCGTCTTTTCGTTCCGGACGCTGTTATGGCCATAGCCCTTGCCCTGATCGCGGAAATCGACCGCCAGGCTGATGCCCAGCCGGTCGCCCAGCTTCGCCGATCCGTAGGCCGAGGCCGCGATCGTCTCATAATTGCCGTAGGTGACGCTGGCCTCCAGCGTCGGCGCGGCCAGCGGATCGCGGGTGACGATCTGGATGACGCCGCCGGTGGTGTTGCGGCCGAACAGTGTGCCCTGCGGGCCTTTCAGCACCTCGACCCGCTCGATGCTGCCCAGCGGCACCTGCGACGACCAGGTCGAATAGACATAGACGCCGTCGACATAGGTGGCGACCGACTGCTCGGAGTTGATCGAGCTGCCGGTCGTGCCGACGCCGCGCAGGAAATATTGCACTGCTCCGTTCTGCGGGATGCTGAGCGAGGGCACCTTGCCCGCCAGCGCCACGCTGTCGCTCGCGCCGGAAGCGGCAAGCGCCTCATTGGTCAGCACGCTGACGGCGATCGGCACGTTCTGCACCGATTCCGCCCGACGCTGCGCCGTCACGATGATGTCGGGCACGCCCGCATCGCTCGCCCCCTGAGCGGCCGTCTGCGCAAGGCCGGTGCCGCCCCAGCAGGATGCGGCGGCGAGCACCGGAAGCGCGTGGTACATGGCCCTACGGGCGCGACGGATTCTGCATGTCGATTGCATACCCCTTCCCTCCTCTCCAATGTCCGGCTGTGCCGGTCCATACGCGCCGTCCCGACAGGGAATCTTTTATGTACGCGTATATTGCGAGGCATGGTACGATCGGAAGGCGCATTAGTCAATTGATGAGTTAATACCCTTCCGGCTTTGCTACTGGCGCATCTCCGGCCCCCGGTTCGGCGCCGCCTTTCCAGCGATCGCGGCGCGGGTGGTCTGGCGGATATAATGCTGCAATTCCTCGATCTGCCGCGCGGTCAGTTCGGAGAATTGCGGCATGCCCCGTTCCACCAGCAGGCCGTCGCGCAACACCTGTGCCAGCGCGTCGGCCGATGTCGTCACTGCCGATTCGCGCAGGTCCGGCGCCATGCCGCCCGCTTGCAGGTCGAGGCCATGGCAGTTGAAGCAGTTGGAGGCGACATATACGCCCAGACCGGCCTTCGCCTTCGCCGGATCGACCGTGAAGCCGGGATCGGCGATGAACTGGCGCGGCGGCTGCGGATCGGGGGCGGGCAGGGGCGGCGCCTTGCCGTCCAAGGCGAAGGTCAGCACCCGCCGCCTCTGCGTGCGGTAATCCCAGGGCGAGGCGGTGACGATGCCCCGATAGCCGGCCAGCACCGTCACATATTGCCGCCCGCCGACGCTGTAGCTGATCGGCTGCGAAGAGATGCCCGCCTGCGCGTCGAAATTCCACAGCCGCTTGCCGTTCCGCGCGTCATAGGCCTCGAATCGGCCTTCGGCGGTGCCGACGAACACGAGGTTGCCTGCCGTGCTGGTGATGCCGCCGCCCCAGAGCGTGGGCATCGGCGCGGACCAGGCGGCCTTCTGTCGCAGCGGATCCCAGGCGAGCAGGAAGCTGCGCGTCGGCGGCGGCGGCACGGGCGAGGGCTCCTGGCTGAGGCCGGTATTGTAGCCGGTGCCGCGCAGCGGCTTCCAGTTCTTGAGGTCGACCCCGGCATCCGAAAACCAGAGGCCGTTTTCCTGCGCCGGAATGTAGACGAGGCCGGTGCGCGGGCTGAACGACATGGGCTGCGCATTATGCGCGCCCGCCGAGCTGGGCGAGAGCATGAAGCCCCGCCCGTCGGGATAGCGCGCGGCGGGGTTTTCGATCGGCCGCCCGGTCTTGATGTCGATGCCGCTGGCCCAGTTCACCGGCACGATGTTCTTCGCCGAGAGCAGCTTGCCGGTTTCCCGGTCGATCAGGTAGAAAAAGCCGTTCTTGGGCGCCTGCATCAGCACCGGCCGGTCCTTGCCGCCGATCTTCAGCGTCACCAGCTCTATGTCCATCGCTGCGTTATAATCCCAGGTTTCGCCCGGATTGACCTGATAATGCCAGACATATTTGCCGGTGTCGGCATCCAGCGCGACGATCGAGCAGAGATAGAGATTGTCGCCGCCGCCGGGGCTACGGATATGCTGGTTCCACGGCGTGCCGTTGCCGGTGCCGATATAGAGGCGGTTGAACTGCGGGTCATAGGCCATGGCGTTCCATACGGTGCCGCCGCCGCCATATTTCCACCACTCCCCGGTCCATGTCTTGGCCGCGCGCGCCAGCGCCGGATCCTCGAAGCCCTTCGCCGGATCGTCGGGCACGGTGTAGAAACGCCAGAGCTGCCGCCCGGACCGCGCGTCATAGGCGGTGACATAGCCGCGCACGAGGTCGAAATCGGCGCCGCCATGGCCGATGACGACCTTGCCGTTGAAGATCCACGGCGCGCCGGTGATATACCGGCCGTCATCCGACCCCTCGGTCGTCTGGACCGACCAGAGCAGCTTGCCGCTGCGCGCATCGACCGCGATCAGCCGACCGTCGAGCGTGCCCGCATAGATCTTGCCGTCCCACCAGGCGATGCCGCGACTGCCCCAGGCGGTGCGCATCTTCTTGCCCGCCACCTTCCAGACCTCCGGGTCGTATTTCCACAGCAGCTTGCCGGTCGCCGCATCGACGGCGTGGATGACGCTGTAGCCCTGCGCGAAATAGAGGATGCCGCCGACCGCGACCGGCGAGGTGTAGAGACTGCCGCCATCGTCCAGATCGAGCGACCAGGCGAGCTTCAGCCGGTCGATATTGCCGCTGTCGATCTCGCTCAGCGGGCTATAGTGATTGGCGCTGAAGGTGCGGCCGTAGAGCGGCCAGTCGGCGCCGTCCTCCTCCCGCGCGGCGGGGCCGTTATCGACCTCGGCGCCGCCGCGCTGGCAAGCGGAGAGGGGGACGAGCAGCAGCCCTGCCAGCAGCATCGTCAGCAGCCTACGCATCATCAGCGCACCCCCAGACCACGGCGGAGCGCGGTGATGCGCGCGGCGCGGAATTCATCGCCGACCGCCGACTGGCCGCCGTCGAACGCATCGAAGCCATGATAGGCGCCCGGATAGACAGCCAGCTGCGTCGGCACCCCCGCCTGCACCAGCCGCATCGCATAATCGACATTCTCCCGCATCAGCGGATCGAGCGCGCCCACGCCGATGAAGGCGGGCGGCAGACCCTCCAATGACGCCGCACGCGCCGGGGCGGCATAGGGCGACACGCCCTCGGTGCCGACCGTCTCGCCCAGCAGCGTTTCCCAGCCGAAGGCATTGCCGTCATAGGTCCAGACATAATCGCCTGCAAAGGGATCGCGCGGCGCGCCGTCGCGGCCCGTCCGGTCGTCCAGCATCGGATAGTCGAGCAGCTGGAACGCGAGCGGCGGCGCGATGCCCTCGTCCCGCGTCCGCAGCGCCAGCGCGGCGGCCAGCGCGCCGCCCGCGCTCACCCCCTCGACCGCGATCCGGGCGGGGTCGATGCCCAGCTGGGCGGCGGAGCGATGCAGCCACAGCAGCGCCGCATGGCAATCGTCCATCGGTGCGGGGTGGGGGGCTTCGGGCGCCTTGCGATAATCGACCGCCGCGACCAGCGCCCCGGTTTCCCGCGCCAGCCGCCGGCACCAGTCCTCATACAGGTCCGCCTTGCCGGAAAAGAAGCCGCCGCCATGGATATAGAGAATGGCCGGCCGCACCGCGCCATCCGTTGCCGCCGCGCCGCTGAACAGCAGCAGGCGGACGTCCGGGCCGCCGTTCAGTCCCGGCACCATATGGTCTTCGCGCGTGATGCCGTCGTCCTGAGGCGGCTGATAGGCGGCGGCGAAGGATTCGACCATCGCGCGCAGTTCCGCCAGCGTGTCGTAGGCGAAGCGCATCGGCGGGAAGCCGTCGACGGCGGGCAGCAGTTCAGGGTCGACCAGATGTCTCGATCGCATGGGATGATCCTTTGCAAGAGGGCGGATGGAGGAGGGACAGGCGTCAGGCCGCCCCGGCGAGCAGGGGACCGAGCACCTCTTTCACATGGGCGGTGTCGTTATATTCGCGGGCGACGGCGATCTTCCCGTCGCGCAGGATGAACAGCCAGTGATAGCGGTTGGCGTAGCGCGCGCCGGTGCGCAGCCGCCCCTCGGATCGCGCCTCCACCGCCACCCGCTCGCCTTCCGCCGTGATGCCCTCGATGGTGAGGGTGATGCCCCTTTCGTCGAAATGCGTCTCGATCAGGCGGGTGAGGCCGTCGAGATGGTTCTGGATCTCGCCGCCGCCCGGCGTCCACCAGATCAGGTCCGCCGTGCCGAAGCGGCTCGCGGCCTCCGCCGGTCCGGCCTCGTTCATGACGGTGAAAAAATGCTGGACTATCTGGCTGTTGTTCATCGATCATCCTCTCGCGGACAGATGCTTGCGCCGCGGCTGATTCAGCCGCCGGCCATGGAACGGTCGCGGCGCAGACTAACCTAAGTGGCGTAGGCTGCAAGTCTGCAACATTATCGTGCGGAAAATTACTTAATCACCTCATTAGAAGCCCGCCAAGCCGATCCGCGCCCTTGCGCCTGAAAATCTAACAGGATAAGGTAGAACGGCAAAATAAAGGGGTCGCGGGGCGATTCCGCTGTGGAGAGGCGCTATTTATGAATGTTGCGACAAAGCTTTCCGTACCCGACCATGTTCCCGCGGAGCTGGTCCACGAATTCGACATTTACGAGGATCCCGGCATACGCCGCGACCTACACCGGCAATATTCGCGCATCCTGAAGGAGGCGCCGGGCATCTTCTGGTCGCCCAACAATGGCGGCCACTGGATGGTCACGCGCTACGACACGATCAACGCGGTCGTCATGGACACCACCCATTTTTCGACCGAGCATTCGCAGATCCCGAAAATATCCAATCCGCCGCGCTTCATCCCGCTGAACTATGATCCGCCGGAAAACATGCCCTATCGCAAGGTGCTGATGCCGTTCTTCTCGCCCAAGGCGGTGAAGGCGATGGACGAACAGATCGAGTTTCACGCCAACCGCATCGTCGATGCGGTCAAGGACAAGGGCCGGTGCGAGTTCGTGCGCGATGTCGCCGCGCCTTTCCCGGTGACGGTCTTCATGATCCTGATGGGCCTGCCGCTGGAGCGTTTCAACGATTTCCGCCAGATGGTGGACGATTTCTTCAACGCGCAGGGCACCGAACGACTGGAAGGCATCACCGCCGCGATGAACGCGGAGATACTGGCGATCATCAACGCCCGCCGCGCCGAGCCGAAGGAGGATCTGGTCAGCTATCTCGTCAATGCCGACATGGACGGGCGCAAGCTCACCGAATATGAGTTGCTCAACATGTGCTTCCTGCTGGTGCTGGGCGGGCTGGATATGGTCACCAACATGCTGACCTTCACCACCCACCGGCTGGCGCAGGAGCCGGAGGTGCAGAAGCGCCTGATCGCCGACCCCTCGCTGATCGACGCCGCGACGGAGGAGGGGCTGCGCCTGTTCGGCGTCGTCAATGTGCCGCGCGTCGTGAAGAAGGACGTCGACCTGCTCGGCGTGCCGTTCCGCGTCGGCGACATGGTGCTGTGCACGCTGCCGATGGCCGGCTGGGACGACACGAAGAACGACAATCCGGCCGTGTTCGATCTGGACCGCAAGGAACGGCACCTGCTGACCTTCTCGACCGGCGCGCATCTGTGCCTCGGCCACTTCCTCGCCCGCACCGAGTTGCGCAAGATGTATCGCGTGTGGATGGAGAAGATCGGCGAGTTCCGCTGCGCGCCCGACGCCGAGTTCCACTATCGCGGCGGCACGGTGATGGCGCTCGACCGGCTGGACCTGGTGTGGGACGTCAAGCGCTGAGACGATCCGGGGCCCGGCCTTTGCGATGGCGGCCGGGCCTTTTCGGTGAGTGAGGTCAGGGGATCGGCTGCAAATTGCCTTCGGTGAAGCCCGCCGTCAGGTCGATGACATTGCCGATCGCCTGCACGCCGTCCTCGACCCGCTCCGGCTGATAGGCGTAGCAGGCGCCGAACAGTTCGGGCATGGCGGTGATCGGCAGGTCCGGCGAGCGGTCGACGATCCACATGCGCGCGCCCGAAACCAGATAGGCGCGTTGCAGCATCAGTGCGGCGTCCAGCGTCTCACCCGACAGCCGGTCGACCGCCCATGCGGTGAAGCCGCGCATGATCGGCACCGGCGGCTCCGGCGCGAATTCCACGACCTTCCTCCTCGACATATGCCAGCGGATCAGCACGCGCCCGTCCAGTGACACTTCGGCCGGAACCGGTTCGTCCGTCTCGTCGGGAATGACGATGTCGTAGGTCCGCCCGCCTTCGTCGCGCAGTGCCTGCTCCATCGCCAGCGCCGCCGCGTCGAACAAATGGGTGCAGTTGCGATAGGGCCGCCCTTCGCCGAACAGCTCCGCGCGCGGCATCGCCAGCGGCAGGCCGACCAGTTCCTCCAGCGCGGCCGCCGCGCCGGGGCAATTGCTGTTGGGCGCGCGCACGGTCCGCCCCTCCACCGCCGTCACGCGCGCGCCGTCATGATGGACGCGCACCCACATCGCATGATTGGTGTCGTCGAGCAGCGCGAGCACCGCGCTCTCCTGCCGCAGCAGCCGGATGCGGCGGCGATAGATGCCCGTGCCATAGGCGGGGTTGCGCGGAAAGGCGGTCGGGACGAGAGGGGCGGCCTGCCGCTTCATGCCCCGCCGCCCCGCGCGGGCCGCAGCTCCGCGCGCAGGATCGCCGTCGAATAAGTTGCGATATCGGCCGCCTCGATCGCCCGGCCGATGCGCGCGACCTGCGCCTCGCTCTCGCACAGCAGGGTCGCGGCGAGGCCGTCCTCCAGCCGGATTTCGATGCCGCGCAGCTTGCGCGCCGAGGGACCGAGCTTCGGCAGCTCGGCGGTCAGCGCCGCCAGCGCCGCCGCGATCGACAGCAGCCGCGCATCCTTCGCGCCGACCAGCAGATCGGCCTCGCCCAGGCGCAGCTTCACCCGCCCGTCGGCAAAGCGCGCGCCGCCCGGCTCCGTCGGCGAGGGTTCCGTCTCGCCGGGAAGCACGTCCTCAAGAGCTTCGAGCCGTTGCTTCAGCCGCTGCGAAAATTGCGCGGCGCGCAGGCCGTCGACCACCCGATGGTCGTAACAGATGCTGAGCATAGTGCGGGGTTGCAGCACGATTTCATGATCGATGCCGACCGCCTTCTCCTCGATCGCGCCGATAAAGACCAGCACCGGCTCGCCGAGGTTCAGCACCGGCGTGCCGAAGGCCACGCCATAGCGGCCGAGATTGGAAAGGGTCAGGCTCGCGCGGCCCATGTCCTGCGCGCCGATCCGGCCCTGTTTGCCCAGATCGATCAGCCGCCGCGTTTCCGCCGCGATCTCGTCGAGCGAGCGGCGGGCGGCGTTGCGGACCACCGGCACGGCGAGGCCCGCTTCGGTCGCGACGGCGAGGCCCACCGCGATATCGGGCAGCGGTTGCAGCGCGTCGTCTTCGAAGCTGGCGTTGAGGTCGGGAAAATCCGCCATCGTCAGCGCGGCGGCGCGGATCAATATGTCGTTGAGCGAGCAGGCAAGCCGCCCGGCGCGGATCGCCGCCTGCGCCGCCACCAGCGCCGAGGCGTCCACCTCGATCATCTGCGTGAAATGCGGCGCCTGCGTCCAGGATTGCGCCAGCCGCCGCGCCGTCGCCCGGCGGAGCGGACTCAGCGGGGTCATAGTACCGGCGGAGGGGGCAGGCGGGGCTGCGCCATGGCGTTCGACATCGGCCGCGACGATCACGCCGTCCGCGCGCGCCGTGGTTACACCCGCCAGATCAACGCCGATCGCCCGCGCCAGCTCTCGCGCCCTGGGGGAGGCCAGCACGCGTCCATCCGCTCGGGCGGGGGCGGGAGTAGCGGCCGGCGCCAGGGCAGGCGCGGCGCTCGCCGCCGGAGTTTCCACCGCCCCGGCCGCTTGTGCCCCGCCGATCACCGCCAGCAGATCGCCGACCGGCACTTCCGCGCCGATGGCGACGCGGTGGCGGATCATCCCGGCAACCGGCGCCTCTATCTCATAGGTCGCCTTGTCGGATTCGATCGACGCGACCGGCTGCCCCGCCGCCACTTCGGCCCCATCCGCCGTCAGCCATTCGACCAGCACGCCGAACTCCATCGCCTGCCCGAACATGGGCATCACGATGTCGGCGGCGGTCATGCCGCCAGTTCCCGGCAGACGTCGCAGATCGCCTCTACCGAGGGCAGCACGCGATCGACCAGCGGCTTGACCGACGCCATCGGCACGTCGGGAATGGCGAGGCGGCGGAACGGCCGGTCGAGATAACCGAACGCCTGCTCCATCAGGATCGCGCCGATCTCCGCGCCGACGCCCAGCCGCCGATAGCCTTCCTCCACCACCAGACAGGCCCCCGTCTTCTTCACGCTTTCGATCAGCGTACCGCTGTCGAACGGAGACAGGGTGCGCGGGTCGAAGATTTCGACCTCTATCCCTTCCTGCTCCAGCAGCTCGGCGGCCTTCAGCGCCCGGCTCAGCATATATTGCCAGGCGACGACGGTGACATGCCTGCCCTCGCGGCGGATCACGCCCTTGCCGAAGGGCAGGGTGACGTCGCCTTCGGGCACCTCGTCACGCTTCTGGTAGAGGCGGCGATGCTCGAAGAACATCACCGGATTATCGAGCCGGATCGCCTCCTTGAGCAGCGCCTTGGCGTCCGCCGCGGTCGAGGGCACGGCGCAGAGCAGGCCCGGCGAGTGCATCACATAGGCTTCCGGGCAGGTCGAATGCTCCGGCCCCGCGCCGGTCGCGCCGGAGGGCAGGCGCACCACCAGCGGCACCTTGAACGCGCCGCCGTGCATGTAGCGCCACATGCCCGCCTTCAGGAAAATCTCGTCGCCCGCGACGAGGATGAAGTCGGCATATTGCAGCTCTACCACCGGGCGCAGGCCCATGATCGCCGCGCCCACGCCCGCGCCCACCATCACGCTTTCCGAAATGGGCGAATCGAACACCCGTTCCGGCCCGAAGCGCTCCAGCAGGCCCTTGGTGATGTTGAAGATGCCGCCCCAGGCCGCGACGTCGAGGCCATAGAGGATGACGTCGCCGTCCCGGTCCATCTCCTCCGCCAGCGCCTCGTTGATCGCCTGTCCGTAGCTGATCGTCCGCATCGTCATCTCACGCATAAAGGTCGGTGAAGGCCTGGTCGGCGTCGAGCGGCGGCGCGGCCTTCACCGCTTCCACCGCAAGGTCGATCTCCGCCTCATGGGCGGCGGTCATCGCCTCGATCTCCGCCTCGTCGAGCAGGCCCAGCTCGATCACCCGCCGCCGCAGCGCCGCGAGCGGATCGCGCTGCGCGACGCTGGCGGCATCGGCGCGATAATCCTGCGGGTCGGCGGCATAATGGCCGAGCAGGCGGGTGGCCTTGATCTCGATGAGCGAGGGACCTTCGCCCGCCCGCGCCCGGCGCGCCGCATTCGCGACCGCCGCCATGACCGCGTCGGGATCGGCACCGTCCACCACCACGCCCGGAATGCCGTAGCCCGCCGCGCGATCGGCGATATTCTCCACCGCCGTGCTGACCGAGGTGGGGACGGAGACGGCCCAGCCGTTATTCTCGCATATATAGATGCAGGGCAGCTTCTGCACCGCCGCCCAATTAAGCGCTTCATGGAAGGTGCCGCGATTCGACGCGCCGTCGCCGAAGAAATGGACGACGACCCGCCCCGGATCGCGGCGCCGGAGCGCCATGCCCATGCCGACCGACACCACCAGCCCGCCGCCCAGCGTGCCGCTCTCGCCATAGATGCCGTTGGGCAGGTCGACGACATGCATGATGCCGCCCTTGCCGTTGTTGGTCCCGCCAGCGCGCCCGGCCATGTCGGCGATCATCGCGGAAAGGCTGGTGCCGCGCGCGATCATATAGGCGACGCCGCGATGCGAATAGAGCACGGGGTCGTCGCGCTTCAATGCGGAAAGCGCCGCGATCTGCGCCACTTCCTGCCCCGCGCCCGGATGCAGCAGCGGCGGCAGGAAGCCTTCCGCCGTCAGCTTGATAAGCCGCGCCTCGAACGATCGCGCCAGCAGCGCCTTGGCGAAAATATCCCTCAGGCGATCATTCTGAATCATGCGCGCCTCTCTCCTCCCGCCCGATGTGCATTACCTAATCCTCTTAGGTCAAGAGCAAAGGTCCGCCGCGATCGGCTCTCTCCCGATTGACTTACCTAGGTGATTAGTTAAATAGATGGTTAGTCGCTTCAAAGCGATCTATCAAGTTCAGGGAGAATATCATGTCAAAGAGGATTGCCGGACGGCGGCGGCTCGCGCTCACCACGGCGCTGACGCTCGCGGTCGAGGGTACAGCCGGCATCATGCTCGTCCACGCCTTCGCAGCCGATGTCGCCTTTGCGCAGGCGGCCGCCCCGGCGGTGGATTCCGACACCATCATCGTTACCGCCCGCCGCCGCGAGGAAAGCCTGCAGAACGCGCCCGTCGCGGTCGCGGCGCTGACCGGCGAGAAGCTCAACCAATATGCGGTCACCGCCGTCACGGACCTCGCCAAGTTCGTGCCGGGCATGGTCGTCGGGCGGCAGGTCACCGGCTCTTCCGCGTCGATCTTCCTGCGCGGCGTCGGTTCCTCCTCGCTCAGCGCCGGTTTCGACCAGTCGGTGTCCTTCAACATCGACGGCATCGCGATGAGCCGCGGCCGCGAGATCGCGCTCGCCCAATATGACCTGCGCTCGGTGCAGGTGATGAAAGGCCCGCAGGCGCTGTTCTTCGGCAAGAACGCGACCGGCGGCGTGATCGTGGTGGACAGCAACAATCCCGGCTCGAAGTTCGAGGGCAGCCTGTCGGGCGGCTATGGCTTCAAGGGCAATGAGGTCTATGTCGACGGCTTCCTGTCCGGCCCGCTCAGCGACACGCTGGGCGCGCGCTTCGCCTTCCACGCCAACAATACGGAGGGCTATTTCAGGAACAGCGCCGTTCCCTCGGTCGATTTCGCGCAAAGGGCGGTGGAACCGGCCAATGCGTTCCTGCGCGACCCCGTTGACAATCGCCGTGGCGCCAGCAAATCGGCCGCCGGCCGCCTGACGCTGCTGTTCGAGCCGGACGACGCGCTGACGATGAACCTCAAGCTTTCCGGCAACTATTATCGCGACAATGGCGCGGCGGACCTTTACGAGCGCAAATGCGCCGAGGGCCGCACCACCCCGGCCCCGACCAGCGGCGCGGCGTCTCCCTACGCCGATTGCGCGATCAACGGGGTCAGCGACCATGCGCGGCTGCCGGTCGAGATCGCGCGGACGATGCGCTACACGCCGGAGAGCGGCAAGCCCTATACCAAGCTGGTTTCCGGGTCGGCGGTGCTCAACACCGTCTACCGGATGGATGCGGTCGACATCAATTCGATTACCGCCTTCTACGGTTTCCGCCAGACCTCCGGCGACGACATGAGCGGCCTGACGCGCGCGATCTGGAACGCGCAGAAATCGACGATGGAGCAGTTCAGCGAGGAACTGCGCGTCAGCACCAAGTTCGACGGGCCGGTGAATTTCACCGTGGGCGGTTATTACGCCAATGTCGATTTCACCTATAATATCGACAGCTACACCAATGTCGCGCCCTATGATCCGGTGACGCAGACCTACACGACCTTCGGCCGCAATTCCGGCTTCAAGGGCGAAACCTGGTCGGCCTTTTTCGAGGCGGTCGCGAACCTCACCCCAACGGTCGAATTTTCGGGCGGCGCGCGCTACAGCCACGAAAGCAAGGACAGCTTCGAGCAGTTTTTGCCCGCCAACAGCGCCTATGCGGGCATCTATTCGCAGAACCTGCTGGTGAACGACAAATATCGCGAGGCCAATCTGTCGCCGCAGGCGACCATCCGGTGGAAGCCGAACGACACGATCACCGCCTATGCGGCCTATAAGGAAGGGTTCAAGGCGGGCGGCTATAATATCAGCCAGATCTTCCTCGCCAGCACCACCGTCGCCTCGGCGCTCGCCAACGGCCGCTTCAACGCGGAAACCGCGCGCGGGTTCGAAGGTGGCATCCGCACGACGCTGTTCGACCGCAGCCTGCATTTCAACGTCACCGCCTACCGGTACAAATATACCGATTTGCAGGTCCAGTTCTTCAACCCGCAGACGCTGTCGCAGGTCGTCGCCAATGCGGGCGCGCTGCGGGTGCAGGGCATCGAGACGGACTTCAACTGGCGGGTGCCGGGCGTGCGCGGCCTCGCTTTCCACGGCTCGCTCGCCTATAATGACGCGGAATATCAAGACTTTGCCGGCCAATGCTATGGCGGCCAGACCTTCGCGCTGGGCTGCAACCAGCAGCCGGTTAACGGCGTCTACAACAACCAGGTCTATAGCGGCCGCACCCCGCCCAAGGCGCCCAAGCTGGGGGCGCAGTTTGGTTCGTCGCTGGAAGTGCCGGTTTCCGGCGATATCGGCATGACCTTCACCGGGGACATGACCTATTCGTCCAAATATAACTATACCGACACGCTGCGGCCCGACGGGGTGCAGGAGCGTTTCGCCCGCATCGACGCCTCGGCATCGATCGGCAACGACACGCAGGGATGGAAATTGTCGCTGATCGGCCGCAACCTCACCGACAAGCTGGTGGTGACCTCGGCCAACGACATGCCCTTCACCGGCGGCACCGGCACGGGGACCATGGGCGTGGGCACGCGGGCCGACCTCAACGCGGTGGTCGAGCGCGGCCGCGAAATCTACCTCGAAGCGCGCTTCAACTTCTGATGGTCGCATGAGCAAGGAAAGGCCACCCGCCCAAGCGGCGGGTGGCCTTTTCCGTGTCCGCACGCCGTCAGGCCGCGCCGCCGTCCACGCGGATCAGCGCGCCGGTGGTGAAGCTGGACGCAGGGCTGGCGAGATAGAGCGCGCTGGTCACGATCTCGCGCGGGTCGCCGTTGCGGCCCAGCGCATTGTCGGCCCGCTCGCGCATATCCTCGGTCCAGGCGCGGGAAATGTCGGTCAGGAAGGGCCCGGCGCAGATCGCGTTCACCCGCACCCTGGGCGCATATTCGCGCGCGAGGCTGACCGTCATCGCGTTGAGCCCCGCCTTCGCGGCGGCATAGGGCACGACGCGCGGCATCGGCACCAGCGAGGCGATGGACGAGATGTTGACGATCGCCCCGCCGTCGCCCTCCGCCATGCGCTTGCCGATCCGCGAGGCCAACCGGAACGGGCCCTTGAGGTTCAGGTTGAGGATGCTGTCGTACAGCGCCTCGTCCACCTCGTCGCTCGGCATTTCCGGGCCCATGCCCGCATTGTTGACGAGAATGTCGATCCGGCCGAACCCGTCATAGGCCTGCTCGATCAGGCGGTCGATCTGGTCCCAGCGGCCGCAATGCGCGCCGATGGCCAGTGCGCGGCGGCCCAGCGCGCGGACCGCCCCGGCCGCTTCCTCGCAGGCGTCGATCTTGCGGCTGGCGATGACGATATCGGCGCCGCGCTCGGCAAAGGCCTGCACCATCTGGCGGCCCAGCCCCCGGCTGCCTCCCGTCACCAGCACGACCTTGCCCGCAAAGTCGAACAGCGGGTCGATCCCCGGCTTGCCCATGGTCGTTCCCCTCCTTCCTTTCTTCAGCGCGGCGGCAAGGCGCCATATTCGGCGATCTTGAGCTTGCCCAGCTGCGACATGTGCACCTCGTCCGGCCCGTCGGCGATGCGCACGAAGCGGTTGGTTGCGAGCGCGAAGGCGATCGGCGTGTCGTCGCTGACGCCCATCGCGCCATGCGCCTGTATCGCCCGGTCGCACACGGTCTGCGCCATTTGCGGCGCCACCACCTTGATCGCGGCGATCAGGTCGAGCGCGCCCTTGTTGCCGAGCCGGTCCATCGCATCGGCTGCCTTCAGGGTCAGCAGCCGCGCCATCTCTATCTCGCAGAAGCTCTTCGCCACGTCCTGCCGGATGCTGCTCTGCTCGGACAGCTTGCGGCCGAAGGCGACGCGGCTCTCCACCCGCCGGGCCATATATTCGAGCGCCCGCTGCGCCTGCCCGATCGAGCGCATGCAATGATGGATGCGCCCCGGCCCCAGCCGCCCCTGCGCGACCTCGAACCCCCGGCCCTCGCCGAGGATCAGGTTCTCTTTCGGCACCCGCACATTGTCGAACAGCAACTCGGCCTCGCCGCCAGGCGAATGATTGCGGCCGAGCACGGTCATCGTCCGCACCACGGACAGGCCCGGCGTGTCGCGCGGCACGAGGAGGATCGAGTGCTGCTGGTGCCGGGGGTTGTCGGGCAGGGTCCTGCCCATCACCAGCAGCAGTTCGCAGCGCGGATGCATGACGCCCGATATCCACCATTTGCGCCCGTTGACGACATAATCGTCGCCATCAGGCAGGATGGTGGTCGAAATATTGGTCGCGTCGGAGGACGCGACATCGGGCTCGGTCATCGCATAGGCGGAGCGGATCGTGCCGTCCATCAGCGGCTTGAGCCAGCGTTCCTGCTGCGCCGCCGTGCCGAAGCGCGCGAGCACCTCCATGTTGCCGGTGTCGGGGGCGGAGCAGTTGAACACCTCCGGCGACCAGGGCACGCGCCCCATGATCTCCGCCAGCGGCGCATATTCGAGGTTGGAAAGGCCGGGGCTCAGCGCGCCATAGTCATGGGGCAGGAACAGGTTCCACAATCCTTCCGCGCGGGCCTTTTCCTTCAGCGCCTCCAGCCCCGGCCATTCCTGCCAGATGTTCGCCGGGTCGGCATGCCAGTCCTGCTCCTCCTTCTCCGCCGGATAGATATGCGCGTCCATGAACGCTTCCAGCCGGGCGACAAGCTCCCGCATCCTTGCCGTGGGTTCGAAATTCATGATCTTTCCTCTTTTCCGATGGGGTTTCAGGCGATGATGCCGCGCGCGCGGTCGAGCAGGCCGATCGCCGCCCTGTGCAGCATCTCCGCCGTATCCCGCCCGGTCATGCCGGCCGAGGCGCGCGCGTTGCTGCCCTCAAGGATGATCGCCAGCTTGTAGCAGGCGAGCACCGTATACCAGTCGATCGCCGACAGATCCCGCCCGCTCCTCGCCCGATAGCGTTCGACCAGCTCGGACGCCTGCGGGAAGCCGATCCACGGCTGCACGTCGAGGCTGGGCGCGGGCGGCATGCCGAGGCCCGGCCATGTCGCCAGCAGCCAGCCGAGATCGAGCAGCGGGTCGCCCACCGTCGTCAGCTCCCAGTCGATCACCGCCGCGATGCGCGGGGAATCGTGGCGATAGAGGATGTTCGCCATATGATAGTCGCCATGGAGGATGCCCGGTTCGAAGCGGTCCGGGCGATGCGCCTCCAGCCAGGCGCCGATCCGCTCGACATGGGGCAGGCCGGAGGGCCCCTCCCAATCGGGAAACCGCGCATAGCCCGCGAGCTGCTTCTGCCAGCGCGCCACCTGCCGGGCGAGGAAATCGTCGGGCTTGCCGAAATCGGCGAGCCCGGCGGCGCGCCAGTCGATCTTGCCCAGCGCGACGATGGGGTCGATCAGCGCCAGCCCCATCGCGTGCTGCACCGCCGGATCGCGATGCGTTTCGGGCAGGCCCTGCGCCGCGTTGAAGCCGTCCACCGCCTCCATCAGATAGAAGGAGACGCCCAGCACCGCAGGATTGTCGCAGGCGAGGATCAGGCGCGGGTGGGGCACGGTGCTGCCGGAAAGGGCGGCGAGCATCCGCGCCTCCCGCTGCATCGTCCCGTTGGCGTCGGGCCGGGGATGCAGCGACGGACGGCGCAGCACCATCACGCGGTCGCCATAGCAGAAGCGCAGCACTATATTCTGCGTGCCCCCGGCCAGCGGCACCGCATCCTCGATCGTCCCCCGGCCGAGCCCTTGCCGCTCCATCCAGTGGGCGAGCGCGGCGCGGTCCAGCTCGTCAAGCCATTCCGTCCCTGCCCCGTTCACGTCTTCGCTCTCCTCTCCTCCCGTTTGGCAGAAGCGGTCGGCGCCCGTCCAATCGGAATCTCTTGCCTATTCCATCATATTAATGAATTAATTGATTATGGATATCAGTGCGAAGCCCTATCGCATATTGGTCGCGGTGGCCGATCTCGGTTCCTTCAGCCGGGCCGCCGATGCGCTCCATATCTCGCAACCGGCGCTGTCGGCGCAGATGCGGGAGCTGGAGCGCCAGCTGGGCTTCGACCTGTTCCACCGGACCACGCGCCGGGTGACGCTGACGCGCGAGGGGCGGGTCTTTCTCGACTATGCGCGGCGGATGGTGATGGAGGCGGAATGGATGCTGCGCGCCGCGCGGAAGATACGCGGCCGCCCGCTGATGATCGGCGTGCCGCATCACAGCTATCTGATGCCGGACCGGGTGGCGCTGACCGACGGCTTCGCGGCGAGCCATGCCGCCGACCGGCCGGTGCGGATCATGACGCGCCACCCGCGCCAGCTCATCGCCGAACTGCGGGAGGATATGCTCGACGCCGCACTGATGCTGGGCGTCAGCGGCCATGACGGGCATCTGGCGTTCGACCAGCGCCCGGCGGACCTCGACATGCTCCATCTGGCGCGCAGGCCGGTCGCCATCGCCGCGCCGGAAGGGGACGAACTGGCCCGGCACGCCAGGCTGACGGCGGCGGAGCTGACCGGACGGACGATCCTCATCTTCACCCGCACCCATGGCGTCGGGGTGTCGGAAGCGGTGACGCGCGGCCTCGCCGCGCTGGGCGCCGAGGTGCGGCACGCGCCGGAGGGCGACGCCATGTCGGTGCGCCGCCATGCCGCCCGCATCGGCGCGCCCTGCGTCGATCTCGGCTGGTTCCAGCAACCTGCCGCCGACGCCGCCATGGCCACGATGCGATCCGTGCCGGTCGACTGGCTGCTCGCCACCGACCTCCTGCTGCTGCACCGGCCCGATCCCGACCCGGACACGGCCCGGTTCGTGGACCATTGCCTCGACTGGCGCGACCATCAGCACCCCGCCGCCTCGCGCACCGATGGCGCTTGCCCGGCGGCGCGGGGCATGCAAACCCAGCCCATCATTTGACGAGAGAAAGAGAGGAAGGCGCATGAGCGAGGACATGCTGCTGGACGTGGTCAATGGCGTCGCGACCCTGACCCTGAACCGGCCCGCCCGCCTCAATGCGCTGACCCCGGCGATGATCGAGGCGATCGAGCAGGCGCTGCGCCGCTGCGAGGCCGACCCGGCGGTCGCGGCGATCATCGTCACCGGGGCGGGCAGGGGCTTCTGCTCCGGGCTGGACCTCGCCGCGCTGGCCGACACGATCGGCAAACCCCTTCCGCCGCCGCCGACGCACCGGCGGCCCGGCCTCTTCACCTGGCTGCCCGACATTTCCAAGCCGATCATCGCCGCGGTCAACGGCGCGGCGGTCGGCGGCGGCTTCATCCTGGCGATGATGGCGGACCTGCGCTTCGCCAGCACCACCGCGACATTCAACACCATGTTCGCGCGCCGGGGCCTCGTCGCCGAACATGGCATCAGCCACATATTGCCGCGCCAGATCGGCCTGTCGCGCGCGCTGGACCTGATCCTTTCCGCCCGCACCATCGACGCGGAGGAAGCGCAGCGCATCGGCTTTGTCGACCGCCTCTGCGCGCCGGACGCCTTGCTGGACGAGGCCCGCGCCTATGCCGCGCTGCTCGCGACCGGGGTGTCTCCTCTGTCGATGGCGGCGATCAAGATGCAGGTCTATGCCGATCTGAACCAGGATCTGGACGCCGCCTGCCGCGCCGCGGACCGGCTGGTGCGCGCCACGCTCGGCCATGCCGATCAGCACGAAAGCCTGATCGCGGGCAGGGAAAAGCGCCCGCCGCGCTTCCGCCCGTGGCAGGGCAGGGGCTTCGAGGGGCAGGGCGAGGTCCCGGAATAGGCGCGCCGCGTCAGGACTCGGCGTTCCTCGCCCCCGCCGCGCGCAACCGGGCGATATCGCGCGCGGGCGGCAGGCCGTAGGCGCGCTTATATTCGCGCGAGAACTGGGTCGGGCTGCCGAAGCCGACCTTGAAGGCGGCGCCGATGGCGTTTTCCTCCTCGGCCAGCATCAACTGGCGCGCGGCGCGCAGGCGGATCTTCTTCTGATACTGGATCGGCGACAGGCTGGTGGCCTGCTTGAAATGGCGGAACAGCGAGGAGAGGCTGAAACCGTTGGTGCGCGCCATCGCCTCCAGATCCAGCTGCTCGCTATAATGGCGGTTGATCGATTCGATGATGCGGCTGATCCGCATTTCCCGGTTCTTGACCAATATCAGCTCAAGGAACGCCGGTCCCACCTCGCTGCGCAGCAGGCGATAGACCATCTCCTGCTCCAGCAGCGGGGCCAGCGCGGGGATGTCGTCGGGCCGGTCGAGCAAGGCCAGCAGGCGCAGCGTCGCATCGACCAGCCCGTCGTCATTGCCGCTGCCGCCGATATAGCGGTCGGTCTGCTCGCGCGGCCGCTCCAGCCCCAGCGAGCGGGCGGTGCGCAGCGCCAGCACCGGGTCGAGCCGGATCGCGACGCCGAGATAAGGATCGGCCTCGGACGCGTCGGGAATCTCGCTCGCCACATCCAGGTCCGCGTTCGACACGATATAGTCGCCGGGGCCCAGCCGCGTCCGGTGCGGGCCGATGGTGACCGTCTTGCCGCCACCCACCACCATGTAGAAAATCAGGTCCTGCGTCTGCCGCACCGGCCGGCCGGGCGAGACGAGGCGCATCAGGCTGACGCCCGGAATGGCGGTTTCCTGACTGTTCAGCGACGGTTGCGCGTGCCGCTCGATCAAGGCGCGGAAGTCAGCGATGCTGCTCATGGTCCGGGTCCATCCCTCCGATCAATTAATCGAACGATGACATAATCTGACACTATTAGGCAAGTTTTTTCCACCAGTCGGCTACCGCCCGATGCGCAAGCGCGGGCATGACTCCCGATGTGCTGGCGTCCGTCGCCGCCATGACAAGATTCTGCAAGGAGAGACCCCGTGAAGAAGAACGACAACGACGTCGGCATCCTGCTGATGTTCCAGAACCGCAACGATGCACTGTCGGACCAGCAGGCCTTCCGCAACGACATGGAATTCGGCGTCGCGGCCGAAGATATGGGCTTCGGCCGGGTGTGGGCGGTTGAGCATCATTTCGACAATTATTCCATGTCCCCCGACAATTTCGTGGAACTGGCGTGGATCGCCGGCAAGACCGAGCGGATCAAGCTGGGCGTGGGCGCCGCGATCCTGCCGTGGAACGACCCGCTGCGCGTCGCGGAGAAAATCCTGCTGCTCGACCATCTTTCCAATGGCCGCGTCGTGCTGGCGCTGGGGCGCGGCCTTGCCAAGATCGAATATGACGGCTTCCGCATCCCGATGAACGAAGCGCGCGAGCGTTTCGACGAGGCGGCGGAGATGGTGGTGCGCGCGATCGAAACCGGCATCTGCGAAGGGCAGGGGACATTCTACAAGCAGCCCGCGCGCAAGCTGCGCCCAGGCCCGATCCGCACCTTCATGGACCGCATCCAGACGGTCGCGGCGACCTCGCCCGAATCGCAGATGACCGCCGCCCGCATCGGCGGCGCGATCATGAGCTACGTGACCGCCGACGACCGCAAGCTCGCCAACGGGCTCGACAATTACCGCAAATATTTCGCGGAGTTCCACCCCGACCGCAAGCCGCCGCTGCCGGTGCTGACCGACGTCACCTATTGCCACAAGGATCCGGACATCGCCGCCGAGCGCGCCTATCAATATGTCGGCAACGCGTTCGACATGGTGGTGAGCCATTATGAGATGGACGGCGACCATTTCAACAGCACCAAGGGCTATCAAAGCTATGCCTCCGGCGCGCAGGCGCTGCGCGAGGGCGGGCGCGAGGCGGCGATCAAGGCCTATGTGCCGACCCAGCTCTGGGGCACGCCGGACCAGATCATCGATCGCTTCCGCAAGCGCATCGCGGTGACCGGCCCCTACACGCCCAATTTCCAGTTCTCCGCCGGCGGCGCGCCGCAGGACGAGGTGCTGGCGGGCGCCGAGCTGTTTGCCGAGAAGGTGCTGCCCACCATCGCCGAGATCGTGGGCGAGGAGAAGGAAAAGCTCGCCGCCTGACGCGCGACGCATTCCGAAGGGCGGCTCCGGTCAGGCCGGGGCCGCCCCTTTATTCGATCGATTAAAATTTTGCCGGAACGCATATGCGCCTTTGACATCCGGGCGACGGCGGCTAGAGACAGGACAAGCATATTAAATGAGGAATTAAGGTCATGAGCGAAAGGGCAACGGCGATCGCCGTCAGGGTGGAGGCATTCGTCCGGGACGTCGTCATCCCCTATGAGAAGGACCCGCGCATCGAAACGCACGGCCACGGCCCCGGCGAGGACCTGGTGCTGGAAATGCGCGAAAAGGCGCGCGCAGCGGGCGTGCTCACCCCGCATATCCTGCCGGACGGCGGCCATCTCAGCCAGCGCGAGACGGCGCTCGTCCTGCGCAAGTCGGGCCTGTCCCCGCTGGGCCCGGTCGCGCTCAACACCATGGCGCCGGACGAAGGCAATATGTACCTGCTCGGCAAGGTGGCGACGGCGGAGCAGAAGGAACGCTACCTCAGGCCCATCATCGCGGGCGAGGCGCGTTCCGCCTTCTTCATGACCGAACCGGCGGCGGACGGGGGCGCGGGCTCCGACCCGTCGATGATGCAGACCACCTGCCGGCAGCACGGCAACCACTGGATCATCGACGGGCGCAAGACCTTCATCACCGGCGCGCAGGGCGCCAGGGTCGGCATCGTGATGGCCAAGGCGCCCGAAGGCGCCAGCATGTTCCTGGTCGACCTGCCCGACCCGGCGATCCGCATCGAACGGGTGCTCGACACCATCGACAGCTCCATGCCCGGCGGCCATTCGGCGATCGCGATCGAGAATCTGCGCGTGCCCGCCGACCAGATGCTGGGCCAGCCCGGCGAGGGCTTCCGGCTGGCGCAGGTGCGGCTCAGCCCCGCGCGCCTTTCGCACTGCATGCGCTGGCTGGGCGCCTGCACCCGCGCGCAGGAGATCGCGACCGCCTATGCCTGCACCCGCCACGCCTTCGGCAAGCCGCTGGTCGACCATGAGGGGGTCGGCTTCATGCTCGCCGAAAACCTCATCGACCTGAAGCAGGCGGAATTGATGATCGACTGGTGCGCGGACGTGCTCGACACCGGCTCGCTCGGCACCGCCGAAAGCTCGATGGCAAAGGTGGCGGTGTCGGAGGCGCTGATGCGCGTCGCCGACAAATGCGTGCAGGTGATGGGCGGCACCGGCGTGTCGGGCGACACGATCGTCGAACGGGTGTTCCGCGAAATCCGTGCCTTCCGCATCTATGACGGCCCGACCGAAGTGCACAAATGGAGCCTCGCCAAGAAGATCAAGCGCGACACGCTGGGAAAGGCGCGCCATGACTGACCCCGCTGCCTCCGCCGATCCGCATCATGTTGATGCCGGGCGCCTCGCCGGCTGGATGCAGGCGCATGTCGAGGGCTTCGCCGGGCCGCTGACGATCGAGAAGTTCGCCGGCGGCCAGTCCAACCCCACCTACAAGCTGACGACGCCGGGCGGCCGTTACGTGCTGCGCCGCAAGCCGCCGGGCCAGCTGCTGAAGGGCGCGCATGCGGTCGATCGCGAGGCGCGGGTGCAGACTGCGCTGTATCGGGCGGGCTTCCCGGTCGCGAAGGTCCATGGGCTCTGCACCGACGACAGCGTGATCGGCACCTGGTTCTACGTGATGGACATGATCGACGGGCGGATCTTCTGGGAATCCGGCTTTCCCGGCGTTTCGCGCGCCGACCGGCCCGCCTATTTCGATGCGATGAACGCCACGCTCGCGGCGCTGCATTCGGTGGATTATCAGGCAATCGGCCTGGGCGACTACGGCCGGCCGGGCAATTATTTCGAGCGGCAGATCGCCCGCTGGACCCGCCAATATCGCGAGGACGAGGCGGGCGGGCGGCTTGACGACATGGACTGGCTGGCCGACTGGCTGCCCGCCCATCTCCCGCCGGGCGAGGAAACCTCCATCGTCCATGGCGATTTCCGGTGCGACAACATGATCTTCCATCCCACCGAGCCGCGCGTCCTCGCGGTGCTCGACTGGGAGCTTTCGACGCTGGGCCATCCGCTGGCCGACTTCACCTATAATCTGATGATGTACCGCTCGCCGCCCGACCTGCCGGGCGGCCTGCTCGGCCTCGATTTCGAGGCGCTGAACATTCCGGGCGAGGAGGAGTATGTCGCCGCCTATTGCCGTCGCACGGGCCGGGCGGGGATCGACCATCTGGATTTCTACATCGCCTACAACCTGTTCCGCTTCGGCGCGATCGTGCACGGGGTCAAGGGGCGCATGGTGCGCGGCAACGCCTCCTCGGCGGACGCCGCCCGGCTGGTCGCGCAGCTGCCGCTGATCGCCCGGCTCGCGCGGGAAAGCGCGGAGCGGGCCGGATAACCGCTGGAGAGGACGTCATGCTGGAGGACAAGGTCGTCATCGTCACCGGCGCGGCGATGCCGGTGGGCGGAGGCTATACCGCCGCATGAAGGTGTGGATAGCGGTTTAATTAATTACATATTGAAATAGCGCCGCAGGTCCGTCTATGAACGGCGAAAGGCCCGCGAGGCCATCGAAGGAGAGTCGAAACATGCGCTGTGCGCCATCGGTGACGCCCCACGATTTCGAGCTGGACGCGCTGCGGGAAAAATACCGGCACGAACGGGACAAGCGGCTGCGCAGGGAAGGCACGGCGCAATATGTGCACGTCACCACCGACATGCCCGATTTCTGGGAGGCCGACCCCTACAGCCCGCCGGTGGTGCGCGATCCCGTCGCCGCCGACATCGACGTGGCGATCATCGGCGGCGGCTTTGCCGGGCTGCTGGCGGGCGCCTATCTCAAGAAGGCCGGGGTCGAGGACGTCCGCATCATCGAGATGGGCGGCGATTTCGGCGGCGCCTGGTACTGGAACCGCTATCCCGGCATCCAGTGCGACAATGAATCCTATTGCTATATCCCGATGCTGGAGGAGCTGGACTATATGCCCTCCCGCCGCTTCGTCGACGGGGTCGAGATTTACGGCCATTGCCGCAACATGGGCGAGCATTTCGGCCTTTATGAAGGCGCGCTGTTCGGCACGATGATCCGCTCGATGATCTGGGAAGAGGGGACCCGGCGCTGGACGATCAGGACCAACCAGGACGATGAGCTGCGCGCGCGCTTCGTCATCATGGCGACCGGGCCGTGGAGCAAGCCGAAGCTGCCGGGCATTCCCGGCCTCGCCAGCTTCAGCGGCCATATGTTCCATTCCGCGCGCTGGGATTATGGCTATACCGGCGGCGGTCCCGGCGACCCGGTGCTGGACAGGCTGGCCGACAAGCGCGTCGCGGTGATAGGCACCGGCGCCACCGCGATCCAGATCGTGCCGATCCTCGGCCAATATGCGAAGCATCTGACGGTATTCCAGCGCACCCCGTCGGCGGTGGACCATCGCCGCAACGACCCCACCGATCCCGAATGGGCGGCGAGCCTGAAGCCGGGCTGGCAGCGCGAGCGGCAGGAAAATTTCTACGTCTTTTCCGGCGAGCCCTTTCCGTCGAAGGCGGCGGAGGAGGACCAGACCTGCGACTTCTTCACCGAGGTCGGGCGCAATGTTTCGGGCCGCGTCGCTGCGGCGGGGCGCGAGCTGTCGATAGAGGAGCTGGTCGCGATCCGCGAGGAGGAGGATTATGCGACGATGGAGCGCATCCGCCGCCGGACCGACGAGATCGTCAAGAACCCGGAAACGGCCGAGGCGCTGAAACCCTATTATCGCTATATGTGCAAGCGCCCCTGTTCCAGCAACGACTATCTGCCCGCGTTCAACCGGCCCAATGTGACTTTGGTGGACGTGTCGGCGAGCAAGGGCGTCGAGCGGGTGACGGAAAAGGGGCTGGTCGCGAACGGCAAGGACTATGAGGTCGACTGCATCATCTTCGCCAGCGGCTTCGAAATCTCGGCGCAGGACCAGAAGGTCGCGTCAGGCATAGAGGCGATCGACGGGCGTGGCGGACTGTCGCTCTACGATCACTGGAGCGAGGGCTATCGCACGCTGCACGGCATGAGTTCCCACGGCTTTCCGGGGCTGTTCTTCACCGGCTTCACCCAGGGCGGGCTGAGCACCAGCGTCACCGCCATGTATGAGCAGCAGGGCGAGCATATCGCCTATATCATCGCCGAGACGATGAAGCGCGGCGCCACGACGGTGGAGGCGACGCAGGAGGCGCAGGACCAATGGGTGAGCACCATCCGCGAACTGGCGCCGCCCGACACCTTCCTTCAGGAATGCACGCCGGGCTATTACAACAATGAAGGCGGCGGCCATGGCGGCATCCGCGCGGCGGTGGGGGAACCCTATGCGCCCGGCTTCTACAAATTCGGCGACCTGATCGCGCAGTGGCGCGACCGGAACGACCTGAACGGCATGACCCTCATCCCCTGACAACGGGGAGGAGCGCGGGCCGCCTGGGTGCAGGGTCGGCGGCCCGCGATTGGCCTTGCCTCGCGCTCGATGCCGGGGGAAGGAAGGGCGCGGCCATCCGGACTCTTTCGGCCCTTCCCTCTCTTGTGACGAACCGGCCGGATCTTCCGACGACCTGAGGGGGCTTGGGCGGACGGCGAGGAACGAGCAGCGCGGCTCGCCGGTTTTCCTGAAAGATATACGCGGCTGCGGCCCGCCATGTGCAAGCTCAAACATGCGCAAGCTCACGCTCGACCGTCGCCGACGCCAATCCGACAGGAGAAGAGCATGGAAGGGCAAGGCAACAAGGGCCGTCATGGCGGCAATCACGGCCCCGCCGCCACGGCGGGAGAGCGGTGATGGCGCGGTCCGACGGCCTCTGCGCGCTGTTCGCCTCCCGGCGTGATGCCGATCTCGCGATCGAGCATCTGGTGCAGGAACATGGGATCGAGCGCGACGTCCTCTTCGTCGAGGCGGCGGGAACAGCCGCCAGCACGGGAACGCGCATCGGCGGCGCGGACGGCGCGGGCGCCTCGCCGGGCACGGCCGCGCGCGACGATGCGCCGCTGGACGGCGAGATCCAGCTCACCGTTCCGGTCACCGACGATGACCGGCCCGTCATCGAAGGCGCGCTTCGCGAGGCGGGCGCGCGGCAGATCAGGAGGATCGCATGACCGATCGGAACAGAGAAGGACCGAAGCCGAAGCGCGACGAGGATCTCGAACGCAACCCCGGCATCGGGCAATCGAAAGGCGCCTATGCGACGGGCGAGGAGCCGGAGGATATCGAAGGCGAGAATACGGTCGAAGGCGATGTCGAGAATGATCCCGAGCCCGACGGCTCGATCGATCCCGAACGGCTGGGACGCACCAACAAATAACTGCGCCCGCGCCCGGCTCGCCTTCCGTTGACCGGTAAGACGCTGACGGCAAGACAAGGAGAGCGACCATGCGTGACAACAGCGGCAAAGGCAAATCCAGCAACAACAACCGCAACCCGACGCTCAAGGAACTGGAGCGGGCAGGCGGCCACCGTCCGCCCGCGCCGGCCTCCGCCGATGACGTGCAAATCGTCGGCAACGCGAAGCTGCGCGGCGAGGACCCATCGCCGGACGACCGCCGCCGGGGCGAGACTTCCATCGCGGACAAGATTCCGGGGGTGGAGCGGTGAGATGCGCAAACAGCCGACAATGGAGGGAAGGATGACCGACAACAGGCAAACAGGCGGGCGCGACGATTCCGATCTTCGCGATCAGGAGCAGACCCCGTCGCAATCGGGAAGCGCGGGCGGCACGCTCGCGACCGACATCGGCAGCCGCGACGAGGAGAAGACCGCGCGCGGCGAGGATCCGGAGCCGACGCGGGCGACGAAGAAGGACAAGGTGCAGCCGGTCATCCCGACCCGCGCCGATCATGACGGCGCGAACCGCTAGAGCGCTTTCAAGTCAGATGGCACATCTGACGGCTCGGAAAACGCGGCAAGCAAGGGATAGCCAGACTCTGTCCGGTTCAATCTGAACAGGACAGAGTCTGGACCCGCGCCTGCACCAAGGCTGACGCCGAAGGTTCGACCAAGCGAAAGGTTGGCCCATGAGGCGGAGCCGGCTCGCGACGGCTCCGCCCTGCCCGCTCCGCGCTGTCGGCTCAGGCGACCTCGCTCACGCCGAGGTCGCGGGACCAGGCGGCGATCTGGTCCTTGACCGCGAGCTTCAGCTTCTTGAGCCGCGCGATCGCGACCTCATCGGGTCGCAAGCCGCGGGAAGCAAGGTCGATCTCGGCCTCGAGACGGGCATGCTCGCGCCTGAGATAATCGAGGTGCTTGTCGGACATCATCATCTCCATCCCAAAAGTTGAGCCAAAAGCTGAGGATGTTCGCGCCCGGTCGGGCGCAGCTCCAAGATGATCCTTCTCCGGGGAATTTCAACCGGTTGGGCATCCGGTCATTTCGTCCAGTGATCCCGCAGCGGCCCCGCCTTCCCGGCGATCGGGTCCTCATCGGGAACGGGAAGGTCGCGCATGCGGCGGCGCACCATGTCGGTCGGCGCCTCGCGGCAAATGTCCCAGTCCTGCCCCGCCGGATAGGCGCCGACGACGAGGAAATCGTCGCTGACGTCGAGCCGGCGATGGCCGGTGCCGACCGGCAGCACGAGCGCGTCGCCGGCGCGGACCTCGATCTCGCGCCCGCCCGGCCCGCCGAGGAGCAGCGTCCCGTATCCGCTCGCCACGCCCAGCGCCTCATGGGCGGTCGAGTGGTAATGATGATAATCGTAGATCGTGTCGCGCCATTGCGGCGGCCAGCCATGGTCGGCGAACAGCCGCTCGAACCGTTCGGCGGCCTTCCTGCCCTCGGCCTCGACCGCGCCGCGATAGAGCAGGACCGGCAACCGCTCGTTGTTCGGCATCCAGCCCTTTTCATGCAGGATGAACTGCTCCGTCTCCATCGTCCTTCTCCGTTGAGTCGGCCTTCCGCCCGTCCGATCCGGTGCGGCGAGGCGACGGCCGATCTCGGCTGCGACCTATAGGGTTGAAACCGCCAACCGACAGCGGGTTCCCTGCAATGACGCACGTGCTTGGGCATGGGCGAATCATGCCCCGAACAGCGAGGGTCCGCCGGACGCCTTCGCCATCGCACAGAAGGCAGCCGTCAGGGCTCGGCCCCGCATTGCGCCAGCGTTGATGCCTTCCCACATCGGGCGATTGACTGTAACAGACGTTTGGTATAGTGCGATGCCAGCTTACAGGGAGAGGCCCCGATGTACAGTTATATTCCCCCCGTCGACGATTATCGCTTCCTGCTGAACGAGGTGCTCGGTTTCGACCGGGCGATGGCGGAGATCGGCAAGGAGGTGGATGCCGACCTCGCGGCGACGGTGCTGGAAGAGGCCGGCAAGATGTGCGCCGAACGGCTGCACCCGCTCAACCGCGAAGGGGACGAGCAGGGCTCCCGCCTGATCGACGGCGAGGTGCACACGCCCGAAGGCTTCGCCGAGGCCTATCGCGAATTCGCGCAGGCGGGCTGGGCCTCGCTCTCCGCCGATCCGGCCCATGGCGGGCAGGGACTGCCCTTCATCCTCCAGCTCTGGCTCGACGAGATGATCTCGGCCACCAACCTTTCCTTCGGCCTGTTCCCCGGCCTGACGCGCGGCGCCTATGAGGCGATCGCCGCCCATGCGAGCGACGACCTCAAGGCCGCCTATCTGCCCCGCATGGTGAGCGGCGAATGGACCGGCGCGATGGCGCTGACCGAAAGCGGCGCGGGCACCGATCTCGCGCTGCTCAAGACCAAGGCGGAGCCGAAGGGCGACGGCAGCTACGCCGTCACGGGCACCAAGATCTTCATCTCGTCGGGCGACCATGATTTCGGCGGCAACATCGTCCATCTCGTGCTCGCCCGGCTGCCCGACGCGCCTCCGGGCGTGAAGGGGATCAGCCTGTTCCTCGTGCCCAAGTTCCTGCCCGATGCCGATGGCGGCTTTACCTTGCGCAACACCCTGTCGGTCGGCGCGCTGGAAAAGAAGATGGGCATCCACGCGCAGCCCACCTGCGTGATGAATTATGACGGCGCGACCGGCTGGCTGGTGGGCGAGCCGCATCGCGGCCTCGCCGCCATGTTCACGATGATGAACGCGGAGCGGCTGATGGTCGGCATCCAGGGCCTCGGCATCGCGGGCGCCGCCTACACCCAGGCGGCGGGCTATGCGAAGGAGCGGCTGCAGGGCCGCAGCGCCGATGGATCGCGCGGGCCGGTGGCGATCGTCGAGCATGCCGATGTGCGGCGCATGCTGCTCTCCATCCGCGCCTTCGTCGAGGCGGGCCGCGCGCTCGCCGGGTGGACGGCGTTGCAGCTCGACCGCGCCCATGCCCACCCGGATGCGGGCGAGCGGGCGAAATCCGATGCGCTGGTGGCGCTGCTGACCCCGGTGGTCAAGGCCGCCTTCACCGATTTCGGATTCGAGAGCGCGGTGCAGGCGCAGCAGGTGTTCGGCGGCCATGGCTATATCCGCGAATGGGGGATGGAGCAGTTCGTCCGCGATGCGCGCATCGCCCAGATTTACGAGGGCACCAACGGCGTGCAGGCGATGGACCTGGTCGGGCGAAAGCTGCCGCTGGCGGGCGGCGCGGTCGTGGAAGGCTTCTTCGCGCAGATCGTGCAGGATCTGCAGGCGGCCGCGTCGATCCCGCAGGCGGCGGACGTCGCCCGGCGCACCGGGCAGGCGCTGGAGCTGCTGCGCGGCGCGACCGCCTCGCTGCGCGGCGCGGGCGTCGATGCGACGGGCGCGGCGGCGGTCGATTATCTGCGGCTGTTCGCGCTGGTGTCGATGGGCTGGATGTGGACGCGCATGGCGGCCGCCGCCGCCGGGGGCGACACGCCGCTGCACGGCGCGAAGCTCGCCGTCGCGGATTTCTTCGCCCGGCGCATGTTGCCGCAGGCGCAGGCGCTCGCGGCGGGCATCGCCGAGGGCGAAGGCCCGGTCATGGCGCTTGCCGCCGACGCCTTCTGAACGAACGGGGGTATGTGATGACTGTTGATGTGACTTCCTCAGGCGCGACGCGGCTGCTGCGCCTGTCCAACGGCGCGGTGAACGCCCTTTCCGTCGGCAACGGCTTTGTCGGAGAAATCGCCGCCGCCCTCAATGAAGCGCTCGCCGATGTGGAATGCAAGGCGATCGTCATGACCGGCGCGGGCAAGATGTTCTGCGGCGGCGCGGACATCACCGATTTCGACGGCGATCCCAGGGCGCTGGAGGCGCTGCGCAACCTGCTGCTCGCCGTCGAGGACGCGTCCAAGCCGGTGATCATGGCGATCCATGGCGTGGCCCTTGGCGGCGGTCTGGAGCTGACGCTGGCGGGGCATTACCGCGTCGCGCAGGCGGGCGCCCGGCTCGGCGTGCCCGAAGTGACGCTGGGCCTGCTGCCCGGCGCGGGCGGCACGCAGCGGCTGCCGCGCCTGATCGGCGCCGGTCCCGCGCTCGACATGATGCTGTCGGGCAAGCCGGTCGCGGCGGACAAGGCGCAGACGCTGGGCCTGGTCGACCGGCTGGTCGAAGGCGATGTGGTCGCCGCTGCGCTGGAATGGGCGGCAGAGGTTCCGCCGACGCGGCGCACCGGCGCGCTGCCCGTGCCCGCCGACCGCGACGAGGCGGTCGCGGCGCACAGGGCGAAGCTGCGCAAGGGGCTGAACCCCGCGCCCGCGAAGATCATCCAATGCGTCGAGGCCCTTTCGGACGATCTCGCCGCCGGTCTCGCGCTCGAAGGCGCGCTGTTCGGCGAACTGATGCAGACCGAGGCGTCGCGCGGCCTGCGCCATGCCTTTTTCGGCGAGCGCACCGTCGCCCGCATCCCCGGCCTTTCCCGCGACGTCACGCCGCGCGATATCCGCAGCGTCGGCGTGATCGGCGGCGGCCTGATGGGCACCGGCATCACCCTCGCGCTGCTGAACGCGGACCTGCCGGTCATCATGGTCGAGCTGCGCGAGGAAGCGCTCGCCAAGGCCGGGGAGACGATCCGCAAGACCATCCAGCGCGACGTCGACAAGGGCCGGATCGATCAGGCGAAAGCCGACGCGCGCATCGCCGCCTTCACCCCGGCGACCTCGCTCGACGCGCTGGCCGACATCGATCTGGTGATCGAGGCGGTGTTCGAGGATATGGGCGTCAAGCAGCAGGTGTTCACCGCGCTGGACGCGATCACCCGCCCGGACGCGATCCTCGCCAGCAACACCTCGACGCTCGACGTGGACGCCATCGCCGCACTCACCAAAGATCCGTCGCGGGTGGTGGGTTTGCACTTCTTCTCGCCCGCCAACATCATGCGCCTGCTGGAAGTGGTGCGCGGCAGGGAAACCGCGCCCGACGTGCTGGCGACGGCGATGGCGTTCGGCAAGCGGGTCGGCAAGGTCGGCGTGGTGTCGGGCGTGTGCGACGGCTTCATCGGCAACCGCATGTTCGAGGAATATCTGCGCCAGACCTGGTTCATGCTGGAGGAAGGCGCGCTGCCGCAGCAGATCGACGGCGCGCTGGAGCGCTGGGGCATGGCGATGGGGCCGTGCCGGACGATGGACCTTGCCGGGCAGGATATCGGCTGGGCGATCCGCAAGCGCCGCGCGGTGGAGCAGCCCGACCGCCCCTATTCGGGCGTGATCGACCGCATTTGCGAGCTGGGCCGCTTCGGGCAAAAGACGGGCAAGGGCATCTACGCCTATCCCGACGGCCGCACCGCCGAGCCGGACCCGGAGATCACGAAGCTGATCGAGGACTATTCGGCCGAAATCGCCCTTGAGCGCCGCGAAATCAGCGACGAGGAAATCGTCGGCCGCTGCCTGCTCGCGCTGATCAACGAAGGCGCGCGGATCGTTGGCGAGGGCATCGCCTATCGCCCGGTCGATGTCGACATGATCTACCTGCACGGCTATGGCTTCGGGCGGGAACGGGGCGGGCCGATGTTCCAGGGGGATGTGATCGGCCTGCCCGCGCTGCTGGAGCGGCTGCGCACCCATGCGCAGGGCCGCAATGGCTGGGCATGGACGCCCGCGCCGCTGGTCGAGGAACTGGCGGCGAAGGGTGGCAATTTTCAGGATCTCAACAGCTGAATTTAGACGGGAGCAGGATATGACGGACGTATTTCTGGTATCGGCGGCACGGACCGCCATCGGCAGCTTCGGCGGTTCGCTCAAGGACCAGCGGCCGGGCGAACTGGGCGCCCATGTGGCGAAGGCGGCGATCGAGCGCGCGGGCGTCGAAGCATCGCAGGTCGGCAATGTGGTGTTCGGCAGCGTGGTGCAGACCGAGCCGCGCGACGCCTATGTCGCGCGCATCGCCGCGATCGTCGCGGGCGTGCCGCAGGAAAGCCCGGCGCTGACCGTGAACCGGCTGTGCGGATCGGGCCTTCAGGCGATCATCAGCGCCGCGCAGTCGATCATGCTGGGCGACAACGACATCGCGCTGGGCGGCGGCGTCGAGGTGATGAGCCGCGCGCCCTATTTCGCGCAGGGCGTGCGCTGGGGCCAGAAGATGGGCGACGCGGCGCTGGTCGACGGCCTGACCGGCGCGCTGACCGATCCGTTCCAGTCCATCCACATGGGCGTGACGGCGGAGAATGTCGCGGCCCGCTACGGCATCTCGCGCGAGGATCAGGACGCGCTGGCGTTCGAAAGCCAGAAGCGCGCGGCCAATGCGATCGCGCAGGGCTATTTCAAGGATCAGATCGTGCCGGTCGAGATATTGGTGCGCCGCAAGCCGGTGGCGTTCGACACCGACGAGTTCGTGCGCACCGATGCCGCCGCCGAGGATTTCGGCAAGCTGAAGCCGGTGTTCCAGAAGGACGGCACGGTGACGGCGGGCAACGCATCAGGCATCAACGACGGCGCGGCGGCCGTGGTGCTGGCCAGCGAGGCGGCGGTGAAGGCGCAGGGGCTGAAGCCGCTGGCGCGGCTCGTCTCCTACGGCCATGCGGGCGTCGACCCGGCCTATATGGGCATCGGCCCGGTGCCCGCCTCGCGCAAGGCGCTGGAGCGGGCGGGCCTGCAAGTGGGCGACCTGGACGTGATCGAATCCAACGAGGCGTTCGCGGCGCAGGCGTGCGCCGTGGCGCGCGAGCTGGGCTTCGACCCGGCAAAGGTCAACCCCAATGGCAGCGGCATCTCGCTGGGCCATCCGGTCGGCGCGACCGGCGCGATCATCACCACCAAGCTCGCCTATGAATTGCAGCGCACCGGCGGCCGCTACGGCTTGGTGACGATGTGCATCGGCGGCGGCCAGGGCATCGCCGCCATCTGGGAACGGGTCTGAGCGATCGGCGGGGGGCGTGACAGCGCTCCCCGCATGGTTTGGCGCGGGCGCTACCTATCTCGTCATGCCAGCGCAGGCCGACATCTCAGGAGGCAGCGCGCGACAGGGGAGGATCCCCCAGCCACTCAGTGCGAAATCAGCACCGGCAGCGTGGGCGCGTGGAGAACCGACCGGGTGACCCCGCCCAGCACGAACTCGCGCATGCGCGAATGGCCGAAGGCGCCCATCACCAGCAGGTCGCGGCCGTCGCGCTCGCAAAACCCTTGCAGCGTCGCGGCGGCGTCCCGCCCCTGCAGCTCGATCTCGACCGGCTCTGCCTCGATATCGTGCAGGCGAAGGTTGCGCACCATATCCGCCAGCGGCGCGGCCTCCGACAGGTCCTTCTCGCCCATGACCTGCACCAGCGCCACAGAAGCGGCGCGGCGGCAGAAGGGCAGCGCGTCGGCCAGCGCCCGCGCCGCGACGCCGCTGCCGTCCCATGCGATGGCGACCCGGTCGAACGCCCTGTCCTTTCCGGCCTTTTCCGGCAGCAACAGCACCGGGCGCCCGGATTCGAACACCAGCCCTTCCGCCACGGAAACGCTGTCCGGGTGGCCATAGACCGGCACGACCGTCAGGTCGCGCGACCGCGCCCGGATCGCAAGCTGCCAATGGGTGACCATCGCGGAGCAATGGACCCTGAAGCTTTCGCCCCGGCAGTCCGCCGGCACCTTCTCCGCAAAGGCGGACAGCAGCGCCTGGACATTGGCGTCGCTCTTGCGGTTCTCGGCGGCGATCAGGCTGCCCGCGTCCAGCAGCCGGTCGGCCAGCCAGTTCGACGCCGGGGGGATATGGACCTGGCACAGCGCGAGCGAAAGCCGCGCGCCGAACGCCGTCGCCAGCCCGGCGGCGCGTTCGATCGCCCAGTCGGGCGTGGGCCGCGGATAGCTGTTCGCCTGAAGCAATATGTCGCGCACGCTCATCCCGTCGCCTCCGCTGAAAGCGCCGGTCCTGCCCGGCGCCGATATGCCTGTCGCATAGTAGCGCAGAGCGGCTGATCCGTAAAATCACGGATCATGGCGATGCATGCGGCGCGCCCTATGTCAGCTCCGCCGCCGTCCGCTGCGCCGCCATCGTTTCATAGCGGTGCTGTTCCTCGCCGCTTTCGGGGATGATCTCGCCCGCGCGGTCCGCCAGCCGGTCCAGCCCCGCCGCCAGATCCCCGGCCATGTCGTCGCTGTCGCCCAGGAATATCCCGCGCGTCATCGTGATGTTGGCCTGCTCGAAACTGCCCGCCCCGGCGAGCAGGATGCGCCGCGTCGGCGCGTCCTCGCCCGCCAGCACCACCACCGCCGGGCTGACGAGGTCCGCCCCCAGCTTTGCGAGCGTCTCGTCGCCGTAAAGGCCGTTGGTCATCGCCGTGGCGGCGCTGGGCGCAAGGCAGTTGACGCGGATATCGTTGCGCGCGCCCTCCAGGCCGAGCGTCTGCATCAGCCCGACCAGCGCCATTTTCGCCGCGCCGTAGTTCGACTGGCCGAAATTGCCGTAAAGGCCGGAGGAGGAGGTCGTGAAGACGATGCGGCCATAGTTGCGCTCGCGCATCTGCGCCCACACCGCCTTGGCGCAGTTGACCGATCCCATCAGGTGCACGTCCAGCACCAGCCGGAAATCGTCGAGGTCCATCTTCGCGAAGCTCTTGTCGCGCAATATGCCCGCATTGTTGACGAGGATATCGACCGCGCCCCATTGCGCGGTGGCGCGCGCGACCATCTCCGTCACCGCCGCCATATCGGTGACGCTGGCGGCGACGGCCATCGCTTCCCCGCCTGCGGCGGCAATCTCTTCCCGCACCTGTTCCGCCTGCGCCGGGTCGAGATCGTTGACCACGACTTTCGCGCCATGGGCGGCGAGGGCGAGCGCATGGGCCCTGCCGAGGCCCGCGCCCGCGCCGGTCACGATGGCGACGCGGCCTGTGAGATTGACGGTCATGGGAAGATCCTTTCAGAACATGTCGGGCGAGGCGTCGGCGGCGATGTCGCTCATCGCGACGACCGGCGCCAGCCAGGCGTCCGCCTTGGGCAATTCGCTTTCGAAGAAGAAACGGCAGGCGCGCAGCTTGCCTTCCACAAAATGCCGCTCCTCCTCGCTGTGCGCGGGGAGGGCGTCGGCGGCGAGCGCCTGATCGAGCCACAGCCACGCCAGCACCGCATGACCGAAGGCCCACAGGAACGGCGTCGCATTGTCGAGCGCCGCCGCGCCCTCCCGCCCGCGCAGCGCCGCGATCGTGTCGGCGATGCGGCTCCATTGGCGTTCGAGCGCCGTGCCTTCCCCGCCCAGCGCAGGATGCGCCGCCGCGCGCGCGGCGGTGGCGGCGATGCGGGCGCGCAATTCGGCCAGCCCCGCGCCGTCGTCGCGCAATATCTTGCGGCCGAGCAGGTCCATCGCCTGAATGCCGGTCGTCCCTTCATGAATCGGGTTCAGCCGGTTGTCGCGGTAGAGCTGCTCGACATCGAAGTCGCGGGTATAGCCGTAGCCGCCATGGATCTGGATCGCGATGTCGTTGGCGGCCAGCCCATATTCGGATGGCCATGTCTTGGCCACCGGCGTCAACAGGCCGAGCAGCGCGGCGCTGGCCGCATCGTCGTGCAGGTCGACCAGCTTCGCGCAATAGAGGCAGAGCGCCAGCGCGCCCTCGGCATAGGCCTTCTGCGCCAGCAGCATGCGCTTCACATCGGCATGCCCGATAATGGCGACGGGATCGCCCCGGCGCCGGCCGGGCGGTCGGCCCTGCACCCGCTCGCGCGCATAGCCGACCGCATGGCGATAGCCGCGATAGCCCAGCGCCGCCGCGCCGATGCCGACGCCGATGCGCGCCTCGTTCATCATCAGGAACATCTGGTGCAGGCCGCGCCCCGGCTGGCCGATCATCCAGCCGGTCGCCCCGCCGCCCTCGCCCAGATTGAGCAGGCAGTTGGCGGTGCCGCGATAGCCCATCTTGTGGTTGAGGCCCGCGACGGCGACATCGTTGCGCGAGCCATCCGGCAGTATCTTGGGCACGATGAACAGCGACAGCCCCTCGGTCCCTTCGGGCAGCGCGCCGTCCGCGCCGGGCACCTTGGCGAGCACCAGATGGACGATATTGGCGGAAACGTCCTGATCGCCGCCGGAAATCCACATCTTGTTGCCGCAGAGGCGATAGCGCGCGCCCAGCGCATCCTCGCCATCGGGCACCGCGCGCGTCCGTACATCGGCGAGGCTCGATCCCGCCTGCGGCTCGGACAGGCACATGGTGCCGAACCAGCGGCCCTCTATCTGCGGCAGGGCGAAGCGCTCGATCTGCCCGGCACTGCCGAAAGTGACGATCAGCCGGGCGTTGGCGACCGTCAGCATCGGATAGGCGGCGGTCGCGATATTGGCGGCGGCGAACCAGGCAAAGGACGCCGCGCAGGCCAGATAGGGCAGGCCGCTGCCGCCGAGATCGGGCGAAAAACCGGCGGCGAACAGCCCCAGCTCCGCATAGCGCGCCAGCGCCTCACCGATGGCGGGCAGGATATGGACGCCATCGGCATCAAGGCGCGGTTCGTGGCAGTCGGCCTCCTTGTAATGCGGCAGGAAGGCATCGACGGCGAGCTGTTCCGACAGGTCGATCAGCGCGTCGATCGTCTCGCGATCGAGATGGGCGAAGCGCGGCCGGGCGAACAGCGCGTCGATGCCCAGCCAGTCATGCAGCAGGAAATCGATGTCGCGGCGGACGAGGAGGGGGTGGGACAAGCGGAATTCCTCAGAGGATGGTCGCGCCGCCATCGACGACGATGACCTGCCCGGTAATGTGTGCGCCCGCCGCCGAGGCCAGCAGCAGCGCGGGGCCCATCAGGTCGGTTTCCCCGCCCAGCTTGCCGAGCGGGGTCAGCTCGATCATCCTGTCGCCGATCCGGTCGAGCGTGCCCGCCGTCATCTTCGACGGGAAGAAGCCGGGGGCGACGGCGTTGACGCGGATGTTCCTCGGCCCCCATTCGGCGGCGAGCGCGCGGGTCATGCTGATGACCGCGCCCTTGGCGGCGTTATAGGCGACGGTGCCCGTCTGCCATGGCGGCGTGCCGACAAGGCCGAGGATCGAGGCGATGTTGACGACGCTCCCCCCGCCCTGCGGCAGGAAGGCGGCGTTGGCGACGGCCTGCGTCAGCAGGAACATGCCGGTGACGTTGAGGTCCATCACCTTGTTCCATGCGTCGAGCGGATAGTCCTCCGCCGCCGCGCCCCAGGTCGTGCCCGCATTGTTGACGAGGATGTCGATCCGCCCGAACCGCTCCATCACCTGCGCCACCAGCGCGGCGGGCGCTTCCGGGCCGGCGAGATTGGCCGCGAAGCCGTGGGCGGCGATGCCCTTTTCGCCGAGTGCGGCGACGGCGGCGTCGAGTTCCTGCTGCTTGCGCGCGACCAGCGCGACGCTCGCGCCATATTCGCCCAGCGCCGATGCGATCTGGAACCCCAGCCCGCGCGATCCGCCGGTGATGATGGCGACCTGACCGCCAAGGTCGAACAGCGCTTTCAGGGAATGGGACATGTGCCGGGAGCCTCTCGATAGCAGATCACGGGAGAGGGATAGATATTTTTCTTTTCTTTGTACAGTTTTTTATGCGTAAAAGGGGCCGTGGCCTCCCGGCGCGGCTTCCCCGCTATCGGAGGCTCGCGGGGAAAGCCGGTCGCGGTGCTTGCGGGAAAGGCCAACCGCATTGCCTCTGCCGCCGTCGCGCTCTATGCTCAGCGTCGGTCCGCTGTCCCCAAGCGGCCCGATATCGGGAATGCGAGGACCGGGCATCTTGAAAAATGCTAGTAAAAATAAGGAGATATCGAGAGGTTCCAAGGCCAGACCTGGCGATATCACGTCGGAGGGGCTGTTTCCGGTGAACGCTCGCGCGCCCAGACAATCGCGCTCCATCGAGACGCGGGGCAGGATTGCGGCGGCGGCGATCAGGGTGCTTGCCGATCATGGGCTCGCCGGTCTGACGCATCGTCTGGTCGCGAAGGAAGCGCAGGTGTCGCCCGCACTGACGACCTATCATCACGCGACGAAATTCGACATTATCGCCGAATCGTCCAATTTCATCCTGCTGACCTATCTCGCCGGGTTGAGGCGCGTGCGGGATCGCTGCCTCACCGAGCCGTCGAGCGCCCAGTCGCTGGGCGAATTCTCGTCCCGGCTGGTCGCTAATGTCGCGCTGCGCCATCGCGCAAGCGCGATCGCATGGGCGGAGATCATGCTGGACGCTGCGCGGCATGAGGAAACCGGCGCGCTGGCACGGGACTGGTTTGCCGAGCTGCTTTCCATCTGGTCGGACATCGCGCGCATCAAGGGGATGGACGATCCGCGGGAAGAAGCGCGTGGCGCGATCGATCTGGTCATCGGCCTCTATTTCATGACGATCGCGCTGGGCCTGAGCGAGGCGGAGGTGAACGCGGTCCTGCGCGACGGCGGCGATCCGATGCTGCACTGGCGGCGCGAGGCGCCCCCGGCGCGGGCCGTCCCCAAAGCCAGGACCGGCAAGTCGGAACGCACGCGCGACCAGATCGTCGCGACGACGATCGCGCTGCTGGTCGCAGAGGGGCCCGCCACCGTCAGCTTCAGGAGCGTCGCGGCGGCGGCGGGGCTGACCACATCGGCGCTGCGCTATTATTTCGAGGATATCGGCGTGCTGCTCGCCGCCGCGCAGGTCCGGCTTTTTGACGACTGCAAGGCCCGCTATCGCGCGATGATGCAGGATATCGGCACGTCCGACGCGACGGAAAAATCGACGGCGCAGCTGACGGCGGCTATCTTCATCCGGGAGGCGACCGAGTTCGGCAAGAGCAACCTCGCCAATTACACGGTGTGGATCGAGGCGTCGCGGCGGCCCGAAATCCGTGCGATGATCTGGAATTCGATCGCGGACATGTGCGCCGGATGGAACAGGCTGCTGACGAAGCTGCTGGGCCGCCCGGCCCCGCGCGCCGCGCTCGCCGCGCAGGCGCTCTTCATCGGCAAGCTGGTGCGGATATTGGCGTCCGGCTCGCGCACGGCCTGCCTCGCGCAGGTGCCCGACGAGTTCGCCCGCGACCTGAGCCTGTCGCGGCTGGCCGCCTTCGACGGGTGAGACGGTCCCGCCCGCCAGCCCGCTCGCGCGATCAGGAAAAGGCGTTGGCCTTCGCGGCCTCGACGATCAGATCGGTGGTCCGCCGCAGGTGCCGGGTCATCGTCTCGATCAGCTTGTCGGTGTCGCGCGCCAGCGCCAGATCGACGATCTGCTGGTGCTCGTCCACCACATTGCGCTCCGTCTTGATATAGGCCGAAAGGACGCGGTAACGCTCCGACTGCTCGTAAAGCTGGGCATGCAGCGCCAGCAGCCGCCTGCTGCCGCAGGCGCTGACCAGCGCGGCGTGATAGTCGGCATGCTTCGCCATCCACTCGGCGGTGTGCGCATCCCGGCCCGGCTGGGGCTGGGGGAGGGCGCGCAGCCGGTGGGCGGCCGATATCAGCCGCACCTCCCAGTCGATATCGCCGTTCGCCACCGACCGGCGCAGCGCGATGGCCTCTATCTCGCAGCGCAGGTCGGTCAGGTCGAGCAGGTCGTCGATCGACAGCGGCGCGACCATGAAGCCCCGCTGGTCGCGGGATATGACGAGCTGTTCCGGGACGAGCCGGGACAGCGCCTCGCGCACGGCGCTGGGCGCGACCTTCAGTTCGTCGGCAAGATCCTGGATCTTCAGCTTCTTGCCCGGCTGGTGAAGGCCCGCGATGATATCCTGACGGATCACCTCATAGGCGAGGCTCGTCTGGCTCCTGGAGCCAGACGGCGACTGCACCGCTTCCACGGCGCCCAGCATCTGCATTTTCTTTTCCACTTAAAGGGTCGTCATTTCCATAAAATAACTTTTCCAGTGAATAATAGAAATTACTAAAGAAGCGGCCGTTAGAAAGCAACCTTGTCCGCGCCCTTGAGCGACAGGATTTCGCGCGCTTCGTCCGGCGTCGCGATTTCCAGCCCCAGCCCTTCGAGGATACCGCGCACCTGCCGCACCTGCGCGGCGTTGCTCTCGGCCAGCTGGCCGCGGCCGAGCCAGAGCGAATCCTCCAGGCCCACGCGCACATGCGCGCCCATCGCCGCCGCCATCGCCGCGACCTTCATCTGCGAGGAGCCCGCGCCGAGCACCGACCAGTTATAGGCGTCGCCGAACAGCCGGTCGGCCGTGCGCTTCATGTGCAGCACCTCGTCCGGGTGGGTGCCGATGCCGCCCATCAGGCCGAACACCGTCTGGATGAACAGCGGCGCCTTCACCAGTCCTTCGCGGTAGAAATAATGGAGATTGTGCAGATGCGCGGTGTCATAGCACTCGAACTCGTACCGCGCGCCGCTCTCGTTCAGGGTTTCGAGGCAATAGCGGATGTCCTTGTAGGTGTTGCGGAACACGAAATCGTCGCTCGCCGCCAGCATCGCCGGTTCCCAGTCGTGCTTGAAATCCTTGAACCGCTTCAGCATCGGGAACAGGCCGAAATTCATCGAGCCCATGTTCATGCTCGCGACTTCCGGCTTCCACATCTCGGCCGGCCTCACCCGCTCCTCGACCGTCATGCCGGGCGCGCCGCCGGTGGTGATGTTGACCACCACGTCGCTGCGCTGCTTGATGCTGCGCAGGAAGGGCTCGAACGCCTCCGGGCTCTGGTCGGGTCGGCCGTCCTCCGGGTTGCGCGCATGCAGGTGGACGATGGCCGCGCCCGCCTCGGCCGCGCCGACCGCCGCATCGGCGATCTCTTCCGGGGTGACGGGCAGATAGGGCGACATGGAGGGGGTATGGATCCCGCCGGTGACCGCGCAGGTGATGATGACCTTGCTCATGGATAGGTACTCCTCATGATTCAAAATTGCTCGCTGGCGCGGCGTTGCCGCTTCAGGCGGTTTCCGCCTGCCATTCCGCCTGTTCCGCCGCGATCAGCGTATCGAGCCGCCGCCGCACTGCGACCGCGCCCTCGTCGATGCGCAGCAGCGCGGGCTTTAGGTCCCAGAAATCGGCGGCGCCGATGCGCTCCTGCTGCGCGGCGATCATCGGCTCGTCCTCGGTGGAGAAGATCTGCGCGCGGATGCGGCGGATCGCTTCGTTCAGCTCCGCATCGTCCAGCGCATAGTCGCGGGTCGAGGCGAAGAAATAATGCGTCGTCCGTTCCGATTCCGGCGTCATGATGTGGACGTTGATCGAATTGCCCGCCCCTTCGCGCGGGGTGCCCGCGGGCACCGCGCCGTTGACCAGCTTCATCACGCCGGGCGCGCTCCATTCCACATGGGTCCAGCTGTCGGCGCGCTCCACGCCCTCCGGCATCTTCGAACGCACCAGCGGCGGCGGGACATCGTCATAGCTGTCCCACATGATCTTGATGATGCCGTCGTCACGCTGCTCCACCTTCGCGCGGGTGCGGGTGATGGAGCCGCCGCCCAGCGTGTCGGGGTGCAGATAGTCGGTGTGCGACAGGTCGAGGATATTGTCGACGAACAGCTGATAATTGCCGCCGCCCAGCACATAGCCCTTGTTGAAGGCGGTGTCGGGCGCATCGGCGAGGAAGCCGAGGTCGCGGATCTGATCCGGGTCGGCGCGCTCCGGGTCGCCCATCCAGATCCAGATCGCGCGATGCCGCTCCGCCACAGGATAGCTGGGCGTCGCCAGCGCGCGCGTCACCGGGCCGTGCGGGTTGTGCACGCAGGCGCCGGTGCCGTCGAACGCCAGCCCGTGATAGCGGCAGGTGACGACGCCCCCGGCGACCTCGCCCATACTGAGCGGCGCGAACCGGTGGGGGCAGCGGTCCAGCAGCGCCTGCGGCGCGCCGTCCGCGTCGCGGAACAGGAATATCGGCTGGTCGAGCAAGGTGCGGGCGAGGCCGGCTTCCCCGACCTCATCGGCCCAGGCCGCCATATACCAGCAATTGCGAAGATAGGTCATGTCTCTCTCCCGACATTGTCATCGAACGGGCCATGGAGCGGGGCGCCGGCGCGGGACCGGCGCCGCCCCCGTTTCAGCCCGCGACCGCATCCTGCCGCCCGGTCGCGCGGGGCAGGGCGGCATCGTCCCATGCATCGCCGCGCCATGCGACATGCTGGTCCGGGCGCACCAGCGCCATGTCCGCTTCGTAAAGCTCCGCCACGGGCACGCCCTGCGGCCGCACCAGCTTGAGCGGCACACCCAGCGCCGCCGCCTGCTTCGTCGCGCGCGCGACCTGCGCTTCGTCCGCGCCGTCGGCGACGACGAGCGAGAAGCCCTGCCCGAACAGGTCGTAGAGCGAGCGGCCGTCGGGAAGCCACGCATGCGGCGCAAGGCTGCCCGGCCGGGCGGTGGGCACATAATTCTGGCTGTCATGCGCCGGACGCTCGCCCGGTTCGTTCGAGATCAGCGGCGATCCTTCATAGCTCAGGCCAAGAACGGTACCCAGCGTGTTGAATTCCCGGCCCTTGCTGGCCTGTATCGCCTCGCCCAGACGCTGGCGCACGGCGGCGCCTTCGGGCGTGTCCTCCTCTATTTCCGGTGGAATGGGGGCGGTATAGATCTGGAAATTGGCGATCGCCTCGTCGATGACGGCGCGGTGCACCGGGCGGCGCTCCGTCTCATAGGTGGCGAGCAGGTCCGGACCGCCCCAGCCCTGAAGCGTGGCGGCGATCTTCCACCCCAGATCGACGCCGTCGCCCACGCCCATGTTCATCCCGTACCCGCCCGCCGGGGGATGCAGGTGGCAGGCGTCACCCGCCAGCAGGATGCGGCCCTGCGCATAGCGGTCGGCGAGGAATTCGCTCGCGACCCAGGTGTCCGCGCTCAATATCTCGATCGGGGTATCGATGCCGGTGCGCTCGCGGATCATCTTCGCGGCGTCCTCGTCGGAAATGCGGTGGCCTTCCGGCACCCCGGAGGGGGCGAAGAACCAGGTGTCGTTGCGGTCCATCGGCCCGACGGCGCTGAAGCCGTCCTTGCTCATCTGCCAGTAGATGGCAGCCGGGCCATGGGCATGCGCCTTCGCCATTCCGGGCGCGCGGAAGATGATGTTATAGGCATGGGTGAGGCCGTAGCGCCCCTCCATCTTCGCGCCGATCAGGTCGCGAATGGCGCTGCGTGCGCCGTCCGCGCCGATGAGATAGCGGGCCTGCACCTCATAGGTGGCGCCGCCATGCTCCAGCACGGCGGTCACCTTCTCCGCGTCCTGATCCGCGCCGATGAAGGTGGTGGTGTAGCGGATCTCCACCGATTCCAGAGCCCTTGCCTTCGCGACGAGGACCTTTTCCAGCGTATATTGCGGAATCCACTGGCCATGTTCGGGATAGAGCGGCGATTTTTCCGGCGACGCGTTGAACGCGTTGGGAAAGCGGGTCAGCTCCGGCCCGCCGAGGCGGGTGACGAACACCATGGTGTTGGGATAGTCGACGCCGAACGGCGCCTCGGCGGCCAGACGGTCGGCAATGCCCCAGCGGCGCAGATGGGTGCGGGTGCGCACATTGGTCGTCTTGGCGCGCGGCGCGGTGCCGCTGCGGTCGTTGCGTTCCACGACGATCGCGCGCACGCCCCGCGTCCCCAGCTCGATCGCGGTCGCGAGTCCGGCGGGGCCCGCGCCGACGATCAGCACATCGGTTTCGATGGTCATGGGATTACAACACCCTGTTCTCGATGGCGCCGATGCCGTCCACCTCGCAGCGCACGACATCGCCCGATTGCAGGAACACCGGGGGATTGCGGGCGACGCCCACGCCTTCGGGCGTGCCGGTGGCGATCAGGTCGCCCGGCTCCAGCGTGAACGCGGTGGAAAGATAGCTGATCTGCTGCCAGATATTGTGGATCAGCTGGCTGGTGTCGCTGTCCTGCCGCACCTCGCCGTTGACGATGCAGCGCAGGCCGAGCGCATGGGGATCCGCGATCTCGTCCGCCGTCACGATCCACGGGCCGACGGGGCCGTGGGTGTCGAACGACTTGCCGATGGTGAAGGTCGGCGAATGCTGCTGCCAGTCGCGGGCAGAAACGTCGTTCATCACGGTGTAGCCGAAGATATGCGCGGCGGCATCGGCCTCGCTCACGCCCTTGGCGGGCTTGCCGATCACCACGCCCAGCTCGACCTCATAATCGACCTTCTCGCTGACGCCGCGATCGATGGGATCGAACGGCCCGGCGAGGCAGCTGGTCTGCTTGTTGAACCAGAACTGCTTTTCCGGCACCGCGACGCCCAGCTTGCGCGCTTCTTCCGCGTGCTTGCGATAGTTCATGCCGATGGCGAGGAACTTGGCGGGCCGTTCGACCGGCGCGAGCAGTTGCACATCGGCAAGCGGGATGCGCTCCGCGCCGGTCGCGACATGATCGCGCACCTTCGTCAGCGCGGCATCGCCGCCGGTGATGATCGAGAGCATGGTCGGATAGGCGTCGGCCAGTCCGTCCAAGGGAACGATCTGGTCGTCGATGACGACGCCCAGATGCGTCTCTTCCTTCTTGCTGTAGCGTGCCAACTTCATATCGCCCCTCCTGTCGAGATTCCGGTAGAAAATAGATATTCCGATTCGCATGCACCTGCCATGCGGATCGCGAGTGCTGCGCCGCGGCTGGCCTTGCGGGCGAAAAACGGCGACTTTGCGGGAAAAACATCGGAAAACCGCGCCGCAAGATGCCCCTGCATCCTTAAGGGAGCCACATCCCGTCTCCCAAGCCGATCGTTTCGCGCCGCTCCTCCGCGCGTCTGTCGAATCCAATAATCTATTTATTACGGATTGAAAATGTTTTTGACGAAAACAAAAATATTTTTTATGCTAATATCACTAGAGCGATTCGTCCGGCCCCGCCGCAATAGCCAATCGCCATCATCCGAAGGGGAGAGTCATGTTCACGAAAAACGCGCTCCGCGCCTCTGCGGCGGCAATTGCCGCGCTTGCCTTCATTCCGGCGCCCGCATGGGCCGACCAGCAGAACGAAGGCGCCGCCTCGGCCGCCGACGACGCCGGCAGCAGCGGCATCGGGGAGATCATCGTCACCGCCAACAAGCGGTCCCAGAACATGCAGCAGGTGCCGATCGCGATCGCCGCGTTCACCTCCGAAACGCTCACCACCCAGGGCGTGAAGAGCGTCGTCGACCTGCCGCAGCTCACCCCCGGTCTCGGCTTCACCCGCACGCTGGTGGGCACCAACGCCTTCCTGCGTGGCGTCGGCACGACCAGCGCCGGCTACAGCACGGAATCGCCGATCGCGACCTATGTCGACGGCCTCTATCTGCCCAACTCGGCCGCCTCTTCCTTCTCGTTCAACAATATCGAGCGGATCGAGGTGCTGAAGGGCCCGCAGAGCACGCTCTACGGCCGCAACACCACGGGTGGCCTGATCCACGTCATCACCAAGGAGCCGGGCGACGTCGCAGCGATCGACATGTCGGCCAGCTACGGCAATTACGACACGGTGCAGGCGAATTTCTACGGCTCGACGCCGATCACCGACACGCTCGCGGTCAATTTCGCCGCGCTCTACATCGATCAGGGCGACGGCTGGGGCAAGAACCTGTTCACCAGCAGCGATGTCTACAAGTTCAGGGACCATGGCTTTCAGGGCAAGATCCGCTGGCATCCCACGCCCGACACGAAGATCACGCTGCGCGGCTTCTACGACAAGGTCCACACCGATCAGGGCAACGCCGTCGCCATGTATCCCGGCTCGGTCGGCACCGACGGTTCGGTCTATCAGGGCGAATATCGCATCAACACGCGCTTCGACCCGCATGCGATGCAGCGCCAGTACAGCGTCTCGCTGAAGGCGGAGCAGGGACTGGGCTTCGCGACGCTGACCAGCACCACCGGCTATATCAACAACAAGTCCTTCGCGGAGCAGACGCAGGGCTCGATCCTCGGCCAGCCTATCCTCAATCAGGGCGCGATCTTCCTCGGCGGGCTCCAGACCGCCAAGACCTTCAGCCAGGAATTGCAGCTCGCCTCGGACAATCCGGCCTCGCCGTTCCAGTGGATCATCGGCGGCTTCTATTATCATGACAAGACGATGATCCTGACCGACGTATACGGCACCTGCGTCGGCGCCGTCTGCGATCCCAACCCCCGGCTGGCGCCGCTGCGCACCACCGGTTTCCAGAAGACCAAGTCCTACTCGGTCTATGGCGAAGGCACCTACGACCTGACCGACACCACCCGCCTGACGCTGGGCCTGCGCTACACCAGCGACCGCAAGGAGCTGGACGGCACCCTCGTCCCGCTACCGGGCCGTCCCAACTCCATCCCGGCGCTGCCGCCGAGCGTGGCGCCTTCGCCGCACGGCGTCATCGACACCGAGGTGACGTTCGACAAGCTGACCTGGCGCGTCGTGCTGGCGCAGGACCTGTCGGACGACGTGCACGCCTACGCCTCCTACAACCGGGGCTTCAAGTCGGGCGGCTACAACCCGATCAGCTTCACCAACCCGCCGTCGCGCCCCGAAGTGCTCGACGCCTATGAAGTCGGCGTGAAGTCCGAACTGTTCGACCGTATGCTGCGCCTCAACGTCTCCGGTTTCTACTATGATTACAAGGATATCCAGCTGCGCACGACCGCGCCGCCGGCGCCCGCTGGCGGCTCGATCCTGCTGAACGCCGCCTCGGCGCATATCAAGGGCGTGGATGTCGATTTCGAGTTCGCCCCGGTGCGCGGCCTGATGATCAACGGCGGCCTCGAATATCTCGACGCCAAATATCACGAGTTCCCGAACGGAACCTGCACCGTTGCCCGGCCGGTCGTCGGCGGCATCGGCGGGACGATCACCCTGCCGCCCGCCCAGTGCACGCTGGATGGCTACCGCCTGCCGCAGGCGACGAAATTCTCCTACTCGATCGGCGTCACCTACAGCGTCGACACCGGGATCGGCACATTCGATTTCAACGCGAACGACGGCTACAAATCCACCTTCGTGTGGGAACCGGACAACCGCCTGAAGCAGAAGGGCTATCACCTCATCAACGCGTCGGTCACCTGGACGCCGGAGGATTCGCCGTTCAGCCTTCAGCTCTATGGCCGCAACCTGGGCGGGGTCTATTATTTCACCAGCGCGGCCAATGCGGGCGGCAATGACGGCCATCTGCCGGGCGCGCCCCGCACCTACGGCGTGAAGGCGAGGTATCAGTTCTGATGGCCCGCCCGGTTCCGGAGATCGACATCGACCTCTTCGGAGATGCCAGTCTCCGGGATCCGTTCGCGAATTACCGGCGGCTCCGGGATGCCGGGCCGCTGGTGAAGCTGCGCACCCCCGATGTCTATGCGATCGGCCGTTTCGCCGAAGTGCAGGCGGCGCTGCGCGCGGCCGACTGCCTCATCAGCGGGCAGGGGGTCGGCTTCAGCGACATGTTCAACGCCCCCAAGGGCATGAACGTGCTGCAATCGGACGGCGACCTGCACCGCCGTCTGCGCGGCGCCGTCACCAGGCCGCTGACGCCCGCCCGCCTCGCCAGGGCGCGGGAGGACCTGAAGGCGCTGGTGACAGAGCGCGTCCGCGCACTGACCGGGCAGGGCTGGTTCGACGCCATGCCCTCGCTGGCCTCGTTCCTGCCGGTCGAGGCGGTGTCGCATCTGGTCGGCCTGCCCGATGTCGGGCGCGAGCGCATGCTGGAATGGGCGGCCGCCTCGTTCAACCTGATCGGCCCGCGCCAGGAGGAATCCGACATTGCGAGCATGCGCGAGGCATTCGCCTTCATCTCGACGCTCAGCCCCGACCAGGTGCGCGACGGCAGCTGGGCGGCGGAGCTGTTCGGCGCCGCCGAGACCGGGCGGCTGACCATGCAGGAGGCGATGGCGGCGATCAGCGCCTATGTCATCCCCAGCCTCGACACCACCATCCTCGCCAAGGGCCATCTGCTCAACAATCTGGCGAACCATCCCGATCAATGGGCGCTGCTGAAAGCCCGGCCGGAGCTGATCCCGGCCGCCGTGCTGGAAGGGGTGCGGCATTCCTCGGTGCTGCGCTGGTTCTCGCGCGTGGCCACCGCCGACTATGCGGTGGACGGCATGATCCTGCCCGAAGGCGCGCGCGTGATGCTGCTCTACGGCTGCGCCAATCGCGACGAGCGCCGCTATGAGGACCCGGACCGGTTCGACATCATCCGCGACGCGCGCGACCATCTGGCCTGGGGCACGGGGCCGCATATGTGCGCGGGGATGAACCTCGCCCGTATCGAGATGGAGGTGCTGCTGGAGGCGCTGATCGAACAGGGCGTCGAGCTGACCGCCGGGGACGGCGTGATGGGCACCAATACCGGCCTCTACGGCTTTGCGAGCCTGCCCTTTCGCCTCGACTGAGCGCGCATGGATGAAGCCCCGCAGCTTTTCCGAAGGCTCTTGCGCTCGTATCGAGAAGATATTAGACTTTTAGTCAATTAGATTTTTCTGGAAGAGGATGGAACGATGATCGCCAAGGCAGTGGATGTGGAATCGGTCCGGTTCGCGGCGCCCGATCTGGACCTGATGCGCAAGTTTCTGGCCGATTTCGGCATGCACGACGCGGAAGATGCGGGCGACGGCATATTGCGCATGCGGGGCGTGGGCACCGCGCCCTTCATCCATGAAACGGTGCAGGGCGAACCGGGATTCGTCGGCCTGAGCCTGCGGGTGCGCGACATGGATGACCTCAAGGCGCTCGCCGGGGCGGAGGGCGCGGCGATCGAACCGGCGGAAGGTCCGGGCGGCGGACAGCGCGTGCTGCTGCACGATCCCGACGGCTACCGGGTCGAGGTGATCGCCGACAAGGAGCGGGTCGCGCCGCTGCCCATCGCCTCGACCGGCGGCTGGAACGTCGCGGAGCGGCATGAGCGGGCGGGCGAGGCCAAGCGCGTCCCCGTCGCCCCGGCGCATGTCGTCCGGCTCGGCCATGTGGTGATGGGCGTTTCCGACATGACGCGCACCTGGGACTGGTGGCAGAGCCGCTTCGGCCTGCTGATCTCCGACGAGGTGCGCGCGCCCGGCGGCGATGTCGCGGCGCTGTTCATCCGTTGCGACCGGGGCAGCGAGGCGGTCGATCATCACACGCTCAACTTCGCGTCGATCCCCGGCGCGCCGCCGAAATTCCACCATGCCGCGTTCGAGGTCGCCGATCTCGACGACCTGATGGCAGGCAACCGCTATCTGGCGGAGCGGGGCTATCGCCACGACTGGGGCGTGGGGCGTCATATCCTCGGCAGCCAGGTGTTCGATTACTGGAAGGATCCGTTCGGCCACCGCGTCGAGCACTGGACCGACGGCGACCTGTTCGACGCCAGCGTGCCGATGAACGTCGCCGACATTCCGACCATGCTGGGCCACCAGTGGGGACCGGCGGCGCCGGCGGATTTCGCGGCCTGACCGAAACGCCTTGTCCATGGCGACGGGCCATGGTTGAACCTGCCGCATGACCGATCCCGCAGCCATCGCCCCGCCGCCCCCGCCCGAAGGGGGGGCATCCCGTCAGGACCCGCGCTGGCTGCGAACGCGGGAGGCGATATTGCGCGCCGGGCAGACGCTGTTTTCCAGCCATCATCTCGAAGGGGTGGCGATAGACGATCTGATCCGCGCGGCGGGCGTTTCGAAACAGTCCTTCTACAATCATTTCCGCGACCGGGACGAGCTGGCGCGGGAGATATTGAAGGCGGTCCGGCAGGATATCGACATGGTGGTCGAGGCCGCCATCGCCCCGGAAACCGACCCCGCCCGGCGGATCGCGATGGCGATCTGCCTCTATGGGCGGCAGGCGCTGCTCAACCCGGCGCAGGGGTGGCTGATCGCCCGCCTGCCGCTGGAGGATATCGCCACCGATTCCGAGACGAACGCCAATATCATCCGCGACATGCGGGCAGGCATCGCGGCGGGGCGGCTGGCTGGCTTCAGCCCGGAAACCGGCCTCGCCTATGTGCTGGCGGTGGCGCAGGGGCTGGTCAACCGCATCCTGTCGGACGGCAAGGCCCGGCCCGACGGGGGCGAGGCGCCCGCCGCCGAGACGAGCAGGCAGTTCCTCGCCATGCTGCTGCGCGCCTTCGGGCTCGGCCCCGATGAAGCCGGGGCGATGGCGGCGGGGATCGTCGATCAGGTAATGGCCGGGAAGGGTCCCGCCTGAAAACAGGAATGATCGCCTCGGCAGGAGGCGGAGGATGGAGGATGTGATGACGGTTCCGGAGTTGCCGATCTCCGCTGCGGCGCAGCCATCGCCCGGCGAGGGCGGGGCGCAGGACGTGCGCGCCCGCCTCGATGCCGCGCCGATGAGCCGGACGCAGATCATCGCCATCGCCATCACCTTCCTGCTGTCCGCGCTGGACGGCTATGACGTGCTGTCCGTCACCTTCGCCGCCCCGGCGCTGACCGTCGCCTGGGGGATAGGCAAGGCGGCGCTGGGCATCGTGCTGGCGGCCGGGCTGGGCGGCATGGCGGTGGGCGCCTTCGCGCTCGCCCCGCTGGCCGATGTGGTGGGGCGCAAGCCGATGATATTGGTCGCGCTGGCGCTGATGGCGCTGGGCATGCTGCTGTGCGCCTTCGCCACCTCGCTGGAGGAACTGGCGCTCTATCGCGTGATCGCCGGGCTGGGCATCGGCGGCTGCGTCGCCATCATCAACCCGATCGCGGCGGAATTCGCCAATGCGCGCTACCGGGCGCTGACCGTCTCCATCATGGCGATCGGCTATCCGGTGGGTGGCATGGTGGGCGGGCTGGGCGCGGCGCTGCTGCTCGCCCGTTATGACTGGCGGGCGGTGTTCCTCGCCGGGTTCGTCGCGGCGCTGCTGCTGGTGCCGGTGGTGATCCTCGCGCTGCCCGAATCCATCGCCTATCTGCTGACGCGGCGGCGCGAGGGCAGCCTCGCGCGGCTCAATGCGGTGCTGGTCAGATGCGGCCAGCCCCCGCTGGCGGCGCTGGCGGAAGGCGGCGCGCCCCGGCGGCGAGGCTATGCCGCCGTATTCGCACGCGACCAGATCGGCGCGACGCTGTGGATCATGTCGGTGAACCTGCTGCTGGTCCAGACCATCTATTTCTTCCTGAGCTGGATGCCGCAGATGATCGCCGACGCGGGCTTCCCTGCGACGCGGGCCAGCCTCGCCTCGGCGGTCGCCAACCTGGCCGGGGCGGCGGGCGGCCTGCTGCTCGGCTGGCTGGCGCGGCGGCACAGCCTGCGCGGGCTGGTGTCGGGCCAGCTGGTGCTGATGGGGGTGATGACCGCCCTGTTCGGGGTGACGCCGCCGGTTTTCCCGCTGATGCTGCTGATCAGCGGCCTGTGCGGCTTCTTCCTCTTCGGCGCGGCGAGCGGCATGTATGCGGCGCTGGCGACGACCTTCGGCGACGAGGCGCGGGCGGCGGGCACCGGCTTCGTCAGCGGGACGGGCCGCGTGTCGAGCGCGATCGCGCCCGCGGCGGCGGGCTGGCTGTTCCATGCGGGTCTGGGCACGGCATCGGTGTCGCTGATCTTCGGCGCCATCTCGCTGCTGGCCGGGGCGCTGCTGTTCTGGGGATGGAAACGGTTCCGGCCCTGCTGACCGGCGATCGGCGCAAGGCGACGGGTGCCCGACGCTGCGGACGCCGGCTTGCGCTGACATGACGTGAGAGAGCAGGGCGGACGTCAACCGCTGAAGCAAACAGGTTCACGCGGAGGCGCGGAGATAATCACTGCGAAGCTCTATCTCATACTGGCAGTTGAGACGAGGAAGCAGGGGCACAAAGAGCCTGCGGCTCGTTCCCTCTCCGCGTCTCCGCGCCTCCGCGTGATTATCGTCTGCCGTGTGGCCACGCCCCTCCGCCCGCAACCCATTCCACAAGCGAGGCATAACCGCCAAAACGAAAAGGCGCGGGGAGTGGGCCCCGCGCCTTTTGCTCTTGGGATGGGTATCGCCCGCCCTCAGTCGGTCACATAATGGGCGGTGGTCTTGGCCGCGACCTCTTCCTTCGTCACGCCCGGCGCCAGTTCGATCAGGCGGAACGGGCTGTCATGGTCGGGCCGCTGGAACACCGCGAGGTCGGTGACGATCATGTCGACCACATTGCGGCCGGTCAGCGGCAGCGTGCAGGCCGGGATGAACTTCGGGTCGCCGTTCTTGCTGGTATGCTCCATCACGACGATGATCTTCTTCACGCCCGCGACGAGGTCCATCGCGCCGCCCATGCCCTTGATCATCTTGCCGGGGATCATCCAGTTGGCGATGTCGCCGGTTTCCGAAACCTCCATCGCGCCCAGCACGGTCAGGTCGATATGCCCGCCGCGGATCATTGCGAAGCTCTGGTCCGAACCGAAATAGACGCTCTGCGGCAATTCGCTGATCGTCTGCTTGCCCGCGTTGATCAGGTCCGCGTCCTCCTCGCCCTCATAGGGGAAGGGGCCGATGCCCAGCATGCCGTTTTCCGATTGCAGCGTCACCTCGACGCCTTCGGGAATATGGTTGGCCACCAGCGTCGGGATGCCGATGCCGAGGTTCACGTAGAAGCCGTCCTGAAGCTCGCGCGCCGCGCGCGCCGCCATCTGGTCGCGGGTCCAGCCCTTTGCCGCCGTTTCCGTGCTCATCATGCGGTCTCCCTCTGCCGAACGGTGCGGAACTCGATCTTCTTCTCATAGGGCGCGCCCACGATCATCCGCTTCACATAGATGCCCGGCAGATGGATGCTGTCGGGGTCGAGGCTGCCCACCGGCACCACTTCCTCGACCTCGGCCACGCAGATCTTCGCGGCGGTCGCCATCGGCTGGTTGAAGTTGCGCGCGGTCTTGCGGAAAATGAGGTTGCCCGCCTCGTCCGCCTTCCAGCCCTTGACGATCGCGAGATCGGCGAAGATGCCGCGTTCGAGGATATAATCCTGCCCGTCGAAAGTCTTCACTTCCTTGCCTTCGGCCACCAGCGTGCCCACGCCGGTCCTGGTGTAGAAGCCGGGGATGCCCGCGCCGCCCGCGCGGCAGCGTTCGGCCAGCGTGCCCTGCGGGCAGAACTCCACCTCCAGTTCGCCCGCCAGATATTGGCGCTCGAATTCCTTGTTCTCGCCCACATAGGAGGAGATCATCTTCTTCACCTGCCGCGTGCGCAACAGCTTGCCGAGGCCCTCGCCGTCGATCCCGGCATTGTTGGACGCGATCGTCAGGTCCTTCACGCCGCTGTCGCGGATCGCGTCGATCAGACGCTCCGGTATCCCGCACAGGCCGAAACCGCCCGCGCAAATCTGCATGCCGTCGAACAACAACCCTTCAAGCGCCGAGGACGCGTCGGAATAAAGCTTTTTCACCATATCAGCACCTCTTCCTGCGGCGCCAGTCTGACCGAGGGAATTGATTATTTCTAATGATTTGTTTTTTGCTATAATCATCACCGATGGCTATCAATCGCGTTGCCCTTTATCATATCGAGACGCTGCTGTGGATCGACCGGCTGGGCACCTATGCCGCCGCCGCCGCGCGGCTGAACACCACCCAGCCTGCGATTTCGGCCCGCATCCGCGAGCTGGAGGCGCATGTCGGCGCGGAGCTGTTCCGCCGCGAAGGGCGCAGCATGTCGCTGACCCCCGCCGGGCGGCAGCTGGTGCGCGAATGCGGGCGTCTGTGGGGCGACCTGCAAAGCGCGCTGCTGGCATGCGGCGGCTTCGGCGAGGTCAGCGGCGTGATCCGCATCGGCACGGGGGAGATCGTCGCGGCGAGCTGCCTGCCCGCCTTCCTCTCGCAGCTCAAGGCGGACATGCCGCAGGTGACGCTGGAGCTGGAGATCGACCTGACCGCGAACCTGATCCAGCAATTGCTGACCGGCCGCACCGACATCGCCTTCGCCGCCGGGCCGGTGACGCACCCCGCGCTCAAATTCCGCTCGATCGGCGCGGTGTCGCTGGTCTGGCTCGCCAATCCGGAGGTCGCCGCCGCATTCCGCGAGGCCGCGCCCGACCGCATGGTGCCGATCTGGTCGCTGGCCAGCCATTCGCCCATCCATGGCCGCATGCGCGACGCGATCGCCACCTCGGCCCTTCCCAACCGGCCGCTCAACCTGTGCAACAACGCCCAGATGATGATCGACATCGCCAAGGCGGGCGGGGGGATAGGCATCTTCCCCGAATCGATGGTCCGCGAGGACATGGCGAGCGGCGCGCTGGTCGCACTGGACGGTATGCCGCCGCTGGAGCCGGTGATGTTCCATGTCGCGATGCGCGCGGCCGACAATGAGCCGGTGACGACCGAGATATTCCATCGCGCGGGCGCGCTGCGGCTGGACGCGCGGGGCGCTCAGCCCTCGAAGCTTTTCTTTTCGTAGACCGTCCGGATCGCGCCGCCGTCCCACACATAGCAGAGATGCCGTTCCTGCCGGCAGTTGGACAGCAGCCGGGGCCGGAAAACAGCGGCGCACTCGCCCCCGTCATGGCGGACGCTGCAATAGACGATGCCGTCCGCCCCGGCGTCCCGCACCTGCCCGGCGAAGCGTTGCGAGGCGGCATAGCTGTCCGGGTCGTAGAGATCCGGCCGCCCGGCACGCAGCGCCCGGATATCGTGGAGATCGGCGGCGAGATCGACCGCATAGACGCGCATGTCGATTTCCTGCGCCGGTTCGTCGGTGGCTTGCAGGAAGGCGGCGCGGTGATATTTCGTCTCCTCGATCGCGGTTTCGAACGCGCGGGCGGCGTAGAAGGCGCCGAAGCTGCCGTCGGTGAAGCGGTCGCCGTCCGGGTTGGGATGGGTGAAGGCCGCCATGATCGGCGTGGTGCCGGGGCCGGAGATGCGGTCCTCCGGCGGAACGAGCGCCAGTTCGCCTGCCTCCTCGCGCAGCCGGTCGTTGGTCATCGCCTCCACCTGGAACACCGCTTCGAGGTCGGCGGAATCGGCCACCTTCTCGAACAGGCCGATCGGCGGGAAGCGGCTGGGGATGATGCGATAGCCGGGCGTCCAGGCCACGGCGGTCACGGGCACGTCCATGGGCATGGGCATGGGCATGGGCATGGTTCAGCCGCGCTGGCTGTCGACATATTGCCGCACGACGAAAAGGTCGGCGACATTGCCCGAAACCATGCGGTCGAGCGCCGACCGGCCGCCGAACAGGCGCGCCTTGTTGGGTTTCCTGACCCATTCGTCGGCGGTCTTGGGCAGCAGGATATGCAGGCCCTTGTAGATGCCGAGGATGTAGGAAATGCGTTCCAGCGCATCCTTGGAGATGCTCGACACCGCGCCCCGCTTCCAGTTTTGCAGCGTCGAGCGGCTGTCGAGGCCGAGGATCTGCATCTGCTCGCCCTCGGTCAGCCGCCATGCGTCGGCGATGCGGAAGAAGGTCCGTAGCGCGGGGCCGGTCAGGCTCTTGCGGTCGAGCGCCTTTGCGGGTGCGGATGCTGCCATGCGATATGTCTCCTGCCCGCAATATGGGCCTTATATAAACAATAATCAATAAATGATCCTGAAAAGAACTACCAGATCGGATCAAGCCCTCCCGACCGATAATATAACCTGATTGACTAACATGATAGTTAGCCATACTCCTTCGCCGGCAGGGGCAGGAGAGTGGGGATGGACGGCATGACGGCATCGCGCGGGCGGGAGGCGCCCGGCTATCTTCCGCTCACCCTGCTGGTCGGCGGGGTGCAGATGATCCTGACCATGGATCTGGTCACGATGGGCATATTGCTGCCGTCGATCGGCCGCGACTTCGCCGCCGGGCCGGTGATGCTGAGCGGCCTCGTCAGCTTTTCCTCGCTCGTCTTCGCCAGCATGATGCTGGTCGGCGGGCGGCTGGCCGACATGATCGGTCAGCGCGGCTGCATCGCAGCGGGTCTGGCGATCGGGGCGGGCGGGGCGCTGGTCGCGGGCATCGCCCCGCATTTCGCGCTGCTGGTCACGGGCAGGCTGCTGTTCGGGCTGGGCGCGGCGATCATGATCCCGGCCAATTTCTCGGTCATCAACACCGTCCTTCCCGAAGGACCCGCCCGGCACCGCGCCTATGGCATTTTCGGCATGGTGCAGGGCATCGCGCTGTTCCTCGGCCCCGGCCTCGGCGGCCTGCTGGCGGGCGAATTCGGCTGGCGATCGGTGTTCCTCGCCACTGCGGCGATCATGCTCCTGCTGCTGGGCGCAAGCCGCATGCTCGTGCCCCATGGCGCGGGGGAGGCGGCGCGCCAGCGCTTCGACCTTACAGGCGCACTGCTGTTCGTGCCGGGGATCATCGCGCTGGTGCTCGCGATTTCCGGCGGTTCGGGCCTGCTGGCCGATGCGGGCGCGCGCCTCGCGCTGGGCGCGGCGGGCCTTGCGCTGCTGGGCCTGTTCCGGCGCGGCCAGTCGCGCGCCGCCTCGCCGCTGCTGCCACCCGACGTGCTGCACCGCAGCGGCACGGTGCCGGGCATCATCGGCATGACGGCGATCATGGCCGCGTCCTCGGCGCTGTTCCTGCTGCCCGCGCTGGTGATGCAGCGGGCGATGGGGTGGACGCCCGCCCAGTCCGGCATGGGCATGATGCCGCACGCCGTCGCCGTCATCCTGACGGGGCAGATGCTGGGCCGGATCATGGGCCGCTATCCGCTCCGCCGCGCGCTGCTCGGCGCCGCCATATTGCTGATCGCCGGGCTGGCCCTCAACGGCTTCATGCGGCCGGACCGGGGCTATGCGATGAACGTGATGGCGCCGATGCTGCTGGGCGCGGCGGGCAGCATCGCGCTGCTCACCGTGCTGATGGCGATGCTCGCGGCGCGGCAGCCCGCCGGGCGGCAGGGCGTGATTTCCGCCGCGATGTTCACCAGCCAGCAGATCGGCGTGTCGCTCGGCGCGGTGGCGCTCCTGTCGGTGGCGGCGAGCGATCCCGATCCGTTCACCGCGCTCAACCGCGCCTTTCTCGCCGCGGCGGCGATCGCGCTGGGCGGGGTGCTGGTGCTGCTGCGGGGCATGAGGGAGAAGGCCGCGCCACCGCTCACCGGGGTCGCCAGCCCGGCCCCTTAGGACATCGCGCTGCATCTCCCCTCTTGCGTTCCGGCCATAGCTCAACACAATAGGGGGTATGGACAGCATGAACGACAAACTGATGTCCGCCCTTGTCGGCGGAGGCACGGGCCTTGCCGTCGCCCTGCTGGTGGTGGCCTTTCACAACCGCACGAGGCTGGACGCGGGCGATGTGATGGGGTTCCTCGGCGCGCTGTGCGGCACCGGCCTCGCCGTTGCGGGAGCGGTCTGGATCGAGGACCGCAAGCGCAAGGCCGATGCGGCCGAAAAGGCGGAGCCGGTGCTGCACGCGCTGCTGACGCTCGAAACCGCGTCGCGGCCTTTCTTCGGCGATCCCGAGCGCCGCCGGGAAACGGCCGAGCATATCGACCTCGCGCTGCACCGCCTCGACCTGCTGCTGGAGCATTATCCGCCCCAGCGGGTGAACCTGATCGCCCTGTTCGGCGAATTGCGGCTGGGCGCGGATATACTGACCGGCGAGCATTTTCTGGAGGAAAACGAAAAGGCCCCGATGGTCGCGTGCCCCGAACGGTCGAATGTCGAGCGAAAGCTCGAATATTTCGACAGGCCGCTCAAAAAGCTCATCATCGCCTATAGCCGCATCGTCGACCCGAAGTCGGACCGGGCGGTCCCGCACCTCAAGCTGCCCGACCTCTGATCCGCGCCGCGCCCTTCAGCCGGGGGAGGCGGAGGGCACGGGCGGCTCCAGCCCGTTGTCGAGCGCATCCTCGACCTTTTCCAGCCAGATGAACTCCAGCCTGTCGCGCGCGCTGGCGGGAATGTCGTCATAATCCCGCCTGTTGCGCGCGGGCAGCATCACGCGGGTGATGCCCGCGCCCGCCGCCGCGACGACCTTTTCCTTGATCCCGCCCACCGGCAGCACGAGGCCGCGCAGCGATATCTCGCCGGTCATCGACGTGTCGCTACGCACCGTGCGGCCGGTCAGCAGCGACACCAGCGCCATGAACATCGCGACGCCCGCGCTCGGCCCGTCCTTGGGCGTCGCGCCTGCGGGCACATGGACATGGATGTCGTTCTTCTCGAACAGCCCGGCATCGACGCCCAGCGCCCCGGCCCGGCTCTTCACCAGACTGAGCGCGGCCTGCGCGCTTTCCTTCATCACGTCGCCCAATTGGCCGGTCAGGATCAGCCGGCCGTTGCCGGGCATCCTGGTCGCCTCGATGAACAATATGTCGCCGCCCACCGGCGTCCACGCCATGCCGGTGGCGACGCCGGGCACGCTGGTGCGCTGCGCCACCTCATTTTCGAAGATGCGGCCGCCCAATATCTCGTGCAGGTCTGCTTCGGCGATCGCGACATGGGCGGCCGATCCCTCGGCGATGCGCACGGCGGCATGGCGGATGGTCTTGCCGATCTCCCGCTCCAGATTCCGCACGCCCGCCTCGCGGGTGTAGAAGCGGATGATCGCCTCCAGCGCTGCGTCGTCGATCTCGACCTGCTCCGCCGTCACGCCATTGGCCTCCAGCTGCCGCCGCACCAGATAGCGCCGCGCGATGGCGAGCTTCTCCTCCTCGGTATAGCCGGGCAGGCTGATGATCTCCATCCGGTCGCGCAGCGGGCCGGGAATGGTGTCGAGCATGTTCGCGGTGGCGATGAACACGACGCGGCTGAGGTCGAACGGCACGGCGAGATAATTGTCGCGGAAGGTGCCGTTCTGCTCCGGATCCAGCACCTCCAGCATCGCGGCGGAGGGGTCGCCGTGCACGCCCTGGCCCAGCTTGTCGATCTCGTCCAGCATCATCACGCAGTCGCGCGTGCCCGCCTTGCGGATCGCCTGGATGATGGTGCCGGGCAGCGCACCGATATAGGTGCGGCGGTGGCCGCGTATCTCCGCCTCGTCGTGCACGCCGCCGAGGCTGACGCGCACGAACGGCCGGTTCATCGCCCGCGCGATCGACTGGCCGAGCGAGGTCTTGCCGACGCCCGGAGGTCCCGCGAAGCAGAGGATCGGCGCCTTGCCCTCCGGCGCCAGCTTGCGCACGGCGAGATATTCGACGATCCGCCGCTTGATCTTGTCGAGGCCGTAATGGTCGGCGTCGAGTATGCCCCGCGCCTCGGCGATGTCGATCGGCTTTTCCTCCGGCAGCCGCCATGGCAGCTCGGTCAGCCAGTCGAGATAGGTGCGGATGATGCCATGCTCGGCCGCGCCGTCGGGCATGCGCTCAAGGCGGCGCAATTCCTTGCGCGCCTGCTCCTCGACCTCGGCGGGCATGTGCGCCTGCTCGATCTTTTCGGTCAATTCGGCGATCTCGGCGGTCTTGCCGTCATCCTCGCCCAGCTGGCGCTGGATCGCCGCCATATGCTCGCGCAGCAGGGCTTCGCGCTGGCGCGAGCCCAGCGTTTCCTGCACGTCGCGGCCGATCTCCGCCGACAGGCGCAGCACCTCCAGCCGCTCGCCCAGCAGGCGCGACACCCGGTCGAGCCGCGCGTCGAGCGCGATGGTTTCGAGGATCTCCTGCTTCTGGTCGGCGGTGATGTCGAGATAGGCGGCGACCATGTCCGCGAGGGTGGCGGCGGAGGAAATGGTGCGGATCGCCTCGGCCAGCCCCTGCGGCGCCTGCGGCAGCAGCTCGACCGTTTCCAGCGCCTGCCGCCGCAGGTTGATGAGCCGCGCCTCGATCTCCGGGCCGGTCGCCTCCGGCTCCTCGATCCGCGTGATGCGGGCGACGAGGAAGGGCCAGCCGTCGAGGAACTCGACGATGCGAAAGCGCGTCTCGCCCTGCACGATCAGATGGTTGGTGTCGTCGGGCGCCGTCACATAGCGCAGCACATTGCCGATCGTGCCGACGCGGTGCAGATCATTGGCGGTCGGGTCGTTGACGGCGGCGTCGCGCTGCGCCAGCACGCCGACCGGCAGGCTGCGCCGCACCGCCGCCTGCGCCGCATTGATCGATCCGGGCCGCCCGATCGTCAGCGGCATCACCACATCGGGGAACAGCACGAAATTGCGCACCGGCACGATGATGATCGCATCCTCCGGCAGGTCGGGCAGCGCGGGGGCCGGGTCCGGGGCCGCGCTTTCCCGCGCGACGTCCTGCGCTTCGGTCGGGAGCGGAGTGTCCATCACCATTGCCCTCCGCCATCGGCCTTGTGCAGCGACACCAGCAGGCAGCCGTTGACGCTCGACCGCCGCACATCCTGATAGCGCCCGGCGGGGAGGGACAGGCGCCGCTCGAACCGGCCCTGCGGCAGCTCCAGCCGGTGGATGCGCGCGGTGCGGATTTCCGGCGGCAGCACGCGCTGGCCGCGCACCACCAGCACGCCGTCCTCGATGAACGCCTCGGCATGCTCGGGGTCGACGCCGGGCAGGGAGACGAGCACCAGCACCTCATGATCGGTCTCGATGATGTCCACCGGCGGCTCCCAGCTCGCCATGCCGCCCCCGGCGCGGGCAGGGGAATAGCCCTGCTGGTGCAGCCGCTCCATCCTGTCGATCAGGCCGACTGCGTCCGCCCACATCCATCGCCGCGATCGTCCCGAATTCATGTCCTCACCTCGCTTTTCAGCCGGCCCGGTCGATGCCGGCGGGCGCTGCTCTAGACTATAAGGAAGTTTGCCGGGCGCTTTTCAAGGTGGCAAGTCGCAAATGACGGCCGACCGGTCCGGCAGGCGGGCGGGCGGGCGGGCGGGCGGACCATGCATTCGGGCCGTCGATGCATGGCTATCGATATAATCGGTGTGACCGCCGCCCGTCCTTTGTCTAGCCCGGACCGGAAATGAACACGCGCGCAAAAGGACAAAGGGCATGACCGACAGGACTTTCCTCGTGATAGGGGGCGGCGTCGGCGGCATGTCGGCGGCGATCTCGCTGCGGCAGGCGGGGGCGGCGGTCGACCTGATCGACATCGACCCGCACTGGCGCGCGCTGGGCGCGGGGATGACCATCACCGGGCCGACGCTGCGCGCCTTCGATCGGCTCGGCGTGCTCGACGGCGTGCGGCGCAAGGGCTATCTTTCCGACCGGACCCGCTTCTTTTCCGCCGACGGCACCTTCCAGCGCGAGATACTGGCGCCTTCGCTGGAGGAGAATCTGCCGCAGGCGGGCGGCATATTGCGGCCGGACCTGCACGCGATCTTCTCGGCGCGGGTCACCGAGATGGGCGCGCACGTCCGACTGGGCGTCACCGTCGCGGAGTTGGAGCAGGAGCCGGACGGGGTGAGCGTGCGCTTCAGCAACGGCGAGACGGGGCGCTATGACGGCGTCGTCGGCGCCGACGGCTTCCATTCGGCCACCCGCGCGCTGATCCGCCCCGATGCGCCCAGGGCCCGCTTCACCGGGCAGGGGTGCTGGCGCCTGCTCGCCGACCGTCCGGCCCATGTGACCTGCCCGGAAATCTATTTCGGGCGCGACTTCAAGGTCGGCATCAACCCCTGCTCGCCCGACAAGATGTATCTGTTCGCGAATGTCAGGATGCCGGGCAACCCCTTTATTCCCGAGGAGGAGCTGATCCCCCGGATGATCGACCTGCTGGAGCCGATCGGCGGAAACATCCGGCTGGTCCGCAATGGGATCGGCCCGCATTCATCGGTGGTCTACCGCCCGCTGGAGGCGCTGCTCGTCCCGCTGCCCTGGCATGCCGGGCGGGTCGGCCTGATCGGCGACGCGGTGCACGCGACGACCCCGCACCTCGCCTCTGGGGCGGGGCTGTCGGTCGAGGACGGGCTGCTCGTCGGGCAGATGCTGGGCGATGCCGACGACATCGAGCAGGCGTGGAAAGCCTTCGGCGAGCGCCGCTGGCACCGCAGCCGCGTGGTGGTCGAAAACAGCGTGCTGATCGGCGATCTGGAGCAGCAAGGCGGCAATGACGAGCGCATCGCCGCGATCATGGGCGAAAGCGTGGTGGAGCTGTCCAAGCCCTGGTGAAGGCGGGGAGGGGGAGGACCCGCCCGTCAGTAGCGATCGGGATAATGGTTCCTGACCGGTTCCGACAGGCTGTCGGGCGGATAGGGCAGCATCCCCCGTTCCCAATCGGCATGCAGCGCCTTCAGTTCCTCCAGCAGCGCGGGATGCTCGCCGGAACGTTCCGCCCGCTCGCGCGGATCGTCCTTCAGGTTGAAGAGATGCTCCTTCCCGCCCAGCTTCAGATATTTCCAGTCCCCCCGGCGCACCGCCGCCTGTCCGCTCGCCTTGAAGCGCCAGAACAGCGTGCGCTCGCGCGGCGGCTCCCGCCCCAGCAGCACGGGCAACAGATTATCCCCGTCGAACCGGCCCGCCTTGTCCGGCTCGCCGCCCGCCGCGCCCAGCAGCGTGGGGAGGAAATCCATCGACGCCATCACCTGGCCGGAGCGCGCGCCCGCCTTCAGGCGGCTCGGCCAGCGCATCAGCAACGGCACCCTGATGCCGCCTTCCAGCAACTCCCCCTTCACGCCGGTGAAGGGCCATGTGTCGGAAAAGCGCTCGCCGCCATTGTCGCTGGTGAAGACGACGATGCAATTGTCCGCCCGGCCGCTGCGGCGCAGCGCGGCCAGCACCTCGCCGATCGCGCCGTCCATCGCCTCGACCATCCGGGCATAGGTTGCGAGCGAGCCGCCGGACCAGTGGCTGATCGATGTGAGCGACCGCGACACCGCCTCGTCCTCCGGTCCTTCCCACGGATAATGCGGCGCGGTGAAATGCAGGCTGAGGAACAGCGGGCGCGGGTCGCGCGCCTCGATGACGCGGACGGCCTCCTTGCCGAGCAGCTCCGTCATATATCCGGCGGCCTCGACGGGCCGGTCGTCGCGGTGCAGCCCGTCCCCCGGCGCCTGCCGGTCGAGAGCGTAGCGATGCCGGAAATAATCGGCGGCCCCGCCCAGCAGCCCGAAATAGCTTTCATATCCATGTTGCAACGGTCCGTGGAGGGGCGGGAGGCCCATATGCCATTTGCCGACCAGCGCGGTGCGATAGCCCCGGTCGCGCAGGACCGAGGCGATGGTCGGGCGGTCGGCGGGCAGGCCGAGATGGTCCTTGCGGCCCGACAGCGGCTCCTCCAGCCCGACGGCGAAGCGCCCCTGATAGCATCCCGTCGCCAGCGCCACACGCGTGGGCGTGCAGCTTGCCGAGCTGGAATAGCCCTCGGTCAGCAGCAGGCCGTCCTTCGCCAGGCTGTCGATATGCGGGGTGCGGATATGCCGCGCGCCATAGACCCCGATATCGGCGATGCCTAGGTCGTCGGCCATGATGAACACGATATCGGGGGCGGCCGCGCGGCCGGAACCGATCTTCGCCCCCAGCGGCGCGGCGGCGAGGCCCGCCGCCAGCCCGCCGATGAAATGCCTTCTGCGCATTGAGCCGAACCCTCCCGTCCTTGCGTTGCGGGCCGCCGCCGATGCAGTGGCCCGCCCGTGCGTCAGAACGCGAATTTCAGCGTCGCGCCGAATTCGCGCGGCCGACCGAGATCGTATTGGGCCGTGCCCGTCGCCGCGTTCGAATAATCGTTGCCGCCGATATAATAGACCTTGTCCGTCAGGTTGGTGACGAACAGGCCGAGCGAAAGGCCGCTGTCCTTGTGCGACAGGTCGACCCTCGCGTTCAGCACGCCATAGGCCGGGATCACCGGCTGGATGGGCACGCTGGGCGCGCTGTATTGCTTGGCCTGATAGCTCCAGTTCAGCGTGGCGCGGGCATGGATGGCGTCGCCGACATCGGCATCATAGGTCGCGCCGAGCGAATAGGTGACCTTCGGCGCGCGCACGAACTTGGTGTCGAGCGTGATCGCCGAAATCGGGCCTATGCTGGTATATTTGGTATCCAGCAGCGACAGTGCGCCGAACAGGCGAAGCTGCCGCGTCGCCGCAAGCTGCGCTTCCAGCTCGAAGCCCTGGCTGCGCGCGCTCGCCGCGTTGTCGACATAGATTTGCGCGCCGCCGGAACCGGTGGAGGGCACGACGCGCTGCACCTGAATATCCTTCCACCGCGTATGGAACAGGGTCGGATTGAGGCGCAGCACGCGGTCGAACAGGTCGATACGCGCGCCGACCTCATAGTTGGTGGCGGTTTCCGGCTCGAAGCTGTCGAGGATCGGGCTGGCATTGTTGATCTTGCCCACGCCGCCGGCGCGGAAGCCGCGCGAGATCGTCGCATAGGTCATCGCCTGCGGCGTCCATTGCATCTGCACGCCCGCGCGCCAGGTCGTGCTGGGGAATTTGTCGTCGATCGTGGCGATCGTCGCGCCCGCCGCGGAGCGGACGATGGCGCGCTTCTTGTCGACGCTGTAGCGGATGCCGCCCAGCGCGGTGAAACGGTCGGTGACCTTGAAGGTGGCATCGAAGAACGCCGCCTTGGTCTTGGTCCAGCCGGTGAGAAGCGCCTGCGGTATCGTGCTGCCGAGATTGGTCTGGTTGCCGTATTTCGGCGGAAGGTCGACATGCTTCTCGTCATAATAATAGCCGCCGAAAACGGTGTTCAGGCGCCCGTCGAGAAAATCGCCGTTCAGTTGCAGTTCCTGCGAGAAGGCGCGGTCGGTGCCGCTGCTGACGCTGTCGGAAATGGGCAGCGGCGACGCGTCGAGATCCTTGATGTAGCTGCTCTCGACCTTCTGCCAGCCGGTCAGCGACTTGACCGAGAAGCTGTCGGACAGGGTCCACGCGATCGATCCGGTCACGCTCTTGTAGGTGCCGTCGGACATTTCGCGCCGGTTGGTGCCCGCCTGGCAATAATCGCATTCCGACGCATAGCGGTCGTCATAGGGCCTCGCCGCGCCGTTGGCCGATCGGTTCCACGCGCCCGGCAGGCCGATCGACGTGTTGACCGGACGGGGCACATAATAGGGGAAGCCGTCTATCTCGCTCTCGGTATATTGACCGGCGAGGTTGATCTCCAGCGTCTCGGTCGGCGCGACGCGCAGTTGGCCGCGCACCAGATCGGTTTTGGTCGCGCCCGCGTCCTTTCCTCCGTTCTGCTGGTGGACATAGCCGTCGGTGCGCAGGCGGCCGCCGGTCATCCGTATCGCCACCTTGTCGGACAGCGCGACATTCAGGCTGCCGGTGAGGTCGAAACGGTCATAGCTGCCGACCGTCCCCTGCACATAGCCGGTCGTTTCCTTGAAATCCGGCTTCTTGGTGGTGTAGCGGATCGCGCCGCCGATGGTGTTGCGCCCGAACAGCGTGCCCTGCGGCCCGCGCAGCACCTCGACCTGCTGGAGATCGAGGATCGCAAAGACCGATCCGTGCAGCGAGGGGTAGTAGAAATCGTCGACATAGATGCCGACCGCCGGGCTGGTGCCGTTCGCCGAGCGCTGCTGCCCCATGCCGCGCAGGAAGTAGGTGGCCGATCCGCCGCTGTTCCCGGCCGTCTGGGTGTTGACCTGAAGGCCCGGCGTCACCTGCATCAGGTCGCGGGCGGACTGGATGTTGCGCGTTTCCAGCTCCGCCGGGGACAGCGCCGTGATGGCGATCGGCGTGCGCTGGAGATTGTCCTCGCGGCGCTGCGCGGTGACGACGATATCCTCCAGGCCTATATTGGCATTGGCATTGGCACCGCCCTGCGCCCAGGCCGGGCCGCTCAGCGCGGTCGAAGCCAGCAGGCCCCCGGTCAGCATCATGGTCATTCCAGATGAAACAGACATCCTTTTTCCTCCCCGTTATACTGGTCCGTTATATTGGCGCGCGACTGCACGTCGCGCTTCGCATCATTCTGTTAGCCCCGCCTTCCCGCCGCTTTCAGTATGGCAGAATGATTTCGGCGATAGCGTTTCAGCATAGCGCCTCCTCCGGTTCCTCCCGCCGGGCGACCAGCCCCGCCGCCGCCCGGCGCAGCATGTCGCTGAAATATTCCGCCGCCGGGGTCAGCGGCAGGCGCGCGCGCCGGATGAGGCAGATGGACGGGCCGGGCAGCTCCTCCCGGATCGGGATGCAGGTCAGCATCTCCCGCGTGATCGGCGCGTTGAGCCATTGTTCGGGCAGCATCATCAGCAGGTCGGAATGGGCCGTCGCGACGGTCATGCTCAGCGCCGAGGGCGCATGCATGCCGATGCGCGGCGGCGGCAGGCCGTGGCGCTCGAACACCGGCACCAGCTCGGCGGTGTCGAAGGAGGTCACCTTGGTCGATATCCATATCGCATCGGCCAGCTCGGCGAGCGACCGGGCCTGCGCCAGCGGATGGCCCTTGCGGCAGAAGACGCGGCGCGTGTTGGAAAACAGCTTCTCGACCAGAAATTCCTGCGCGGGCGGCGTTTCGGCCATCGGCCCGACATAGAAATCCAGCCCCCCGTCCTTCAGGCTCTTTTCCAGCGCCGTGAACAGCCCCTCGTTGATCCGCAGCAATATATCCGGGAAGCGGCGGCGGAACGGTTCGATCGCGCGGGGCAGCAGGGACAGCAGCGACGCGGTGGAAAGGCCCGCCGACACGGTGCCGGTGCCGACCCCGCGATGCTGGTCGATCTCCTCGCACGCCTGCCGCAGCTCATGCTGCGCGGCGCGGGCGCGGCGCACGAACAACTCCCCCATCGGCGTCAGGATGACGCCCCGCGCGCTGCGCTCGAACAGCGTCACGCCCAGCTCATGCTCCAGCTCGCGGATGCTGCGCGACACGGCGGGCTGGGCCAGGCCGAGATGGCGGGCGGCGGCGCGCAGGCTGCCATGTTCCACTACGGCGGTGACATCGCGGATGTGCGAAAGCTTCATTGCTATGCCCGTTTCATATCACTGGAACGATCTTGCCATCCTCTCCTCCCCTTCGGCCGAAGCTAGGAGAGGGCGGCGGGAACCGGCGGGTCCGGGGCCCGCCAGCGACTGAGGAGGTTGAATGACGGATGCGATTGCAACGCGGGTATTGATCGCCGGGGCCGGGCCTGCCGGCCTTGCGCTGGCCATAGAGCTTGGTTCCCGGTCGATTCCCTGCCTTCTGATCGAGCAGAACGACCGGGTCGGCTATGCGCCCCGCGCCAAGACCACGCATATCCGCACGCGCGAGCATCTGCGCCGCTGGGGCATCGCCGATGCGCTCGCGGCGGCGTCGCCCTTCGGCTGCGACTATCCGTCGGACGTGGTGTTCGCGACGCGGCTGGGCGGGCGGCTGCTTACCCGCATTCCCAACGCGTTCAACTGCGACCCGGCGCCCGACCCCCGCTATTCCGAACATGCGCAATGGATCCCGCAATATCTGCTGGAGGAGGTGCTGCGCCGTCACGTCGCGACCCTGCCCACGGTCGAGGTGCGCTTCCGCCACGCGTTCGAGGGCTTTGCCCGGCGGGAGGACAAGGTCGTCAGCACCGTGCGCGATCTGGCGTCCGACACCGTCCTCACGGTCGAAAGCGAGTATCTGGTCGGCGCCGATGGCGCGCGCAGCCTTGTGCGCGAGTTGATCGGCGCGCGGTTCGAGGGCGAATACGGGCTGTCGCGCAACTATAATGTGGTGTTCCGCGCGCCCGGCCTCGCCGCCGCGCACAATCTCGGCCCCGCGATCATGTACTGGCAGGTCAATGCCGACACGCCGAGCCTGATCGGCCCGATGGACAGCGGCGACCGCTGGTTCTTCATGCCGACGGCGGTGAAGGAGGGGATGCGGCTCAGCAACGAGGAAGCCGCCGCGCTGATCCGCGCCGCGACCGGCATCGATCTGCCCTATGAGATATTGAGCACCGACGAATGGGTGGCCAGCCAGTTCATCGCCGACCGCTATCGCGACGGGCGGGTGTTTCTGGTCGGGGATGCGTGCCATCTGCATCCGCCCTTCGGCGGCTACGGCATGAACATGGGCATCGCCGATTCCGTCGACCTCGGCTGGAAGCTGGCCGCCGTGCTGCAAGGCTGGGGCGGGGACGCGCTGCTCGACAGCTATCAGGGCGAGCGTCGCCCGCTGCACCGGCAGGTGATCGACGAGGCGGTCGAGAACCACAAGACGCTCGGCAACCAGCTCTACCGCCCCGGCATAGAGGATGAAGGCGCCGAGGGCGACAGGCTGCGCGCCGAGCTGGGCGAGACGATCGCGCGCGCCAAGCGCCGCGAATTCAAGAGCCTCGGCGTCGTGCTCGGCTATTGCTATGCGGGCTCCCCGGTGATCGCGGCGGAAGGAACCGCGCCCCTGCCGCTGGCGGCCGACTATGTGCCTTCGGCCCGGCCGGGCTGCGTCGCGCCGCATGCCTGGCTGGCCGACGGCCGCTCCCTCTACGATCGCTTCGGGCAGGGGTTCACGCTGCTGAACTTCGGCGAGGGGCTGGAGGAAGAGGCGGCGCGCGCGACGCGGGATGCGGAGGAAACCGGCGTGCCGATCGAAATCGTGTCGATCCCGGATCCCGCGCTCGCCGCTCTCTACGAGGCGCCGCTGGCGCTGGTCCGCACCGACCAGCATGTCGCGTGGCGCGGATCGCGCTGGCCGGGGGCGGAGCTGCTCCATCTGGTGAGCGGCCGGAGCGGCGAAGGGCGCGCCACCCTGCGCGCCGCCGGATAGGACGCCGCCGGAGGGGGCGCGATCGGCGGCAGGCGTGGATGGGGCGCTATCGACCATTCACGCCTCCTCCTCCCCGACGGCCTCATAATTGTGCACGAAGTCGTGCGGGACGGGCGGGCCCCAATTGGCGAGGCTGTCCTCCATCGGATAGTTGGTCGGCGTCCAGGCCGAATAATCCTCGATAAAATCGATGTCCGAATAATATTCGAACCATGATCCCCAGGGGTCCTGGATATAGTGGAAGAAGTTCGACCCGATCGTATGGCGGCCGAAGCCCCAGTCGCCCTTGCCCGCCTGCTCCACGAGCGCGCGGCCGCCACGGCCGACCTCGTCCGGGTCCGCCACCTGAAAGCTGGCATGGTGGAAGCCGATGCCCGGCGATTTGGCGAAGGCCACCACATGATGGTCGCTTCCCTGCCGGGTGCAGCAGAAGGCGATCACGTCCTGCGCCCGGTCGGCCAGCCCCATGCCGAGCGCTTCGGTCATGAAGAGGACGCTGACGGGAACGTCCGGGCTGAAGAGCAGGACATGCCCCAGCCGCAGCGGCCTGACCGGGCCATAGCTCGCCTGCGGCAGCATCGCGGAGCGGTTGCTGCGCACGATGTCGCCCGGCCCGTTGACGGCGAACCGGGGGCGCGCGGCCAGTGGCGCATCGGGCGCGCAATCGATCAGATGGATCAGCATGCCGTGCGGATCGCGCACCCACAGCCCGCCATCCTCGAATCCGGCGGGCGCGGCCACCACCGTGCCGCCCTGCGCCGGAACCGCCTTCGCGATCGCCTCCAGCCCGTCCGCCCGCAGCGTGACATGGTGCAACCGCTTGCGCGCCGCGCCGCCGCGCAGGACGATCGAAGCCCGGTCCTGCCCCTCGCAGCGCAAATGCGCCTGCCGGCCCTCGACGCTGGCGACGAGGCCCGCCGCCGCATAGAAATCCAGCCCCGGCGCGATATCGGGGACATCCAGCGTGACCGACATTACATTCAAAACCGCCATCCGCCTCTCTCCCTCTTCCCCGTCAGGCCGCCGCGGGCAGCCCCCATTGGTCGCGCCACAAGGCCCAGGCGCGGCCGATCTGGCCGTTGGTCGTCGCGTCGCAGGCCGCCGCCTCCTCGTCGGTGAGGAACAGCGGCTCGCCCAGCATCCGGGCCTCCCGCTCGATCCGGCAATTGCGCGCGGTGTAGACGGCGCGGAACGTCGCCTGCTCGATGGTTTCGCCCACCGCCGTGAAGCCGTGCCCGCGCATCGGCACCACCGCCTTGTCAGCGAGATGGCGGGCCAGCGCCGCGCCCGTGGCCGATTCCCGGATCAGCAGGTCGGTGCCCGGCCCCGCATGATCGGCGACGTCGAAGGGCGCGGGCGTCCCCGCCAGAAAGCCGCAAATATGGCATATCGGCCGCATCCGCGCCGTCGGCACCACGGTGAAGGGCAGCACGTCCGGGCTATGGCTGTGCACTACCGCACCCACATCGGCGCGCAACCGGTAGAGTTCGGCATGGATGAACCGTTCGAGGAAGGGCCGCGCCGCCGGATCGGAAACGCAGTTGCCGTCGAGGTCCAGTTCGATGACGTCGCCCGGCCCGACCAGCGCAGGCGCCAGCGAGCGCGACATCAGGAAGCGGTCGGCCCGGCCGGGCGAGCGGACGCTGACATGGCCGAAGGCATCGAGAATGCCGAGGCCCGCGAGGATCCGGCTCGCATCGGCGATCCCGGCGCGCAACGCCTCTCCGGCCGCTTCGCCGGTCATTGCCCGCCCGCGAGATGCCGGTCGAAAAAGCCATGGGTCGCGGCATCGGCGCGGTCGGCGCAGGCCGGATCGCACGTCGGCGCGCCGCGCCGGGCGAAGGCGTGCCCTGCGCCCGGATATTCCTCGATCCTCACCCGGTCGGCCAGCGGCGCGAAACCGGCGCGGATCGCGTCCTGCGCTTCGGGCGGGCAGAGAGTGTCCTCCAGCGCCAGATGCAGCAGCAGCGGGCAGGCCACCTCCGCCGCCTTGTCGAGCGAGGCATGGATGCCGGTGCCGTAATAGGAAACCGCGGCGTCCACCGCCCCGATGGTCGAGACGAGATAGGCCAGCTTGCCGCCGAGGCAATAGCCGACCGCCCCGACCTTGCCCGACGCGCCGGGCAGGCCGCGCGCATGGGCCGCGACGGCGGCAATGTCGCGCAGGGCGGCGGGCGCGTCGAAACGCTGCATCAGCCCCATCGCGCGGTCGCGCGAGGCGGGATCGGAGGGATCGAGATCGACGCCCGGCTCCAGCCGCCAGAACAGATCGGGCGCGATCGCGATGAAGCCCCGCGCCGCATAGCCATCCGCGATCGCGCGGATATTGGCGTTCACGCCGAATATCTCCTGCAGCACGATGATGGCGGCGGCGGGCGCCTTGCCGGGGGAAGGCAGCGCGCAATGGGCGGGAATGGCTCCCCCGTCGGAAACCGGGATCGATAGGGTCGATGAAGTCACGGCAGGAAGGCTCCTTTTTCTTCGTCTGGTCAATCGTCGAGGGAGGCGAACCATTGCTCCGCCCAGTCGGCGGCGGCATCCTCCGGATAGACGCCGCTGCGCGAGTCATGCTCGAAGCGCTCGCCGATCCGCCGCGCGCCGAGCGAGGAGAGGAGGGCGTCGAACTTGCGCCCGCCGAAGCAGAAGGTCTGCGGATAGACGCTGTCGCCCAGCGCCACCACGCCGTAGCGCACGCCCGACAGGTCGGGCCTGCCGGCCTCCAGCGCACCGTAAAGCGCCGCGCCATTATCCGGCACGTCGCCGGTGCCATAGGTGGAGGAGCAGATGAGGAGCGGCCCTTCCGCATCCTTCAGCGTACCGATATCGGCTTTTTCCATGCGAAGGATGCGCGCCTGCGCGCCCGCATCCTCCAGACGCCCCGCGATTTCGTCGGCGACCATTTCGGCGGTGCCGCTCATCGTCGCAACCAGGATGGTGATATCGGTCATGCTGTCTCTCGTGCTGGCAGAAGCCGCCGCAGCGGCGTGTCGGGATCGGCGAGCGCCTGCGGGTCCAGTTGCAGGGTCGGCAGCGCGAGCATCCGGCGGATCATCGGCATGTCCTTGCCGCGATTGACGGTCACGCCGCCCACCAGCTGCCCGTCCTGAAACTGGAAGAGGGTGATGCCGCCCTCGCCATCGGGGTCGCCGCGCATCACCACGGTGTCGACCCGTTCCGGCGCGCCCGCGACCTGAAGGTTGAGATCGCCCTGATCGGACCAGAGCCATGGAATCTCGGCGCTGACCGTCGGCACGCCCACCATCGACCGCCCGGCCGCCTCCGCCTGGACATTGGCGTTCTGCCAGGATTCCAGCCGGATATGCCGACAGAGCAGCGGATGGCGATGGCGCGTCACGTCACCGGCCGCGAAAATCGCCGGATCGGACGTGCGCCCATATTCATCGACGATGATGCCGTCGTCGCATTCCAGCCCGGCGGCCTCGGCCAGCGCGGTGTCGGGGGACACGCCGATCCCGGCGACGATTACTGTCGCGGGAACGGAACTGCCGTCGGAGAGTTCCAGCGCCTGCCCGTCACCGTGCTTCACCGTCGTCGCCAGACGGATATCGATGCCCGCACGGCGATGATGGGCGAGGACCATGGCGCTCGCTTCCGGGCAGCCCAGTCGCGGCAGCAGGCGGTCGGCGGCCTCCACCACCGTCACCCGGCACCCCAGCTTCGCGGCGCTGGCCGCGACCTCCAGCCCGATGAAGCCGCCGCCGACGACCGCGATGTCCGACCCGGCGGCGAGCCGCTCGCGCAGCAGCCGGGCATCGTCGAGCGTGCGCAACGTCATGATCGATTGCGGCGGCACGCCGTCGATCGCCAGCGGGCGCACCCGGCTTCCCGTCGCCAGCAGCAGCCTGTCCCAGCCGAGGCGTTCCCCATCGGCCAGCACCACCTCGCGCGCGGCGCGGTCGATGGCGGCGACCGCACGGCCGGCGCGCATGTCCAGATCCAGCGCCGCGCAATCCGCCCCGGTCAGCACCGAGGGCGCCTGCGCCGCCGGATCGAGCAGCACCGCCTTGGAAAGGGCGGGCCGCTCATAGGGCAGGTGCTCTTCCTCGCCGATCAGGACGACGCGGCCGGAATAGCCCGCCGCGCGCACGGCTTTCGCGGCGCGGCCGCCCGCCTGACCGGCACCGACGATGATGACGCTATGGATATCCTCCATCCGGCCTCTCCCTCTTTCGGATATTATTTATGACAATGTTTTGTCATAAAGACAAATATAAGTCAATCATGCGGATGGCGATTCAGGAGAGGCCCGTTTCCTGAAAATAGCGGAGCGCGCCGGGATGGAGGGGAACGCTGGTCCGCGCCATTTTCGCCGGGTCGAGCGGATAGCTGAGCGGGCTGCGCTGCGGCGGCAGGTGCCGATATTGCCGCTCCATCCCCTCGCGCCGCTCGACAAGGCACCAGGTCAGCAGGTGCGCGACGTCCTCCGGCATGTCGCTGCGGACGAGGACGAGGAAATCGGAGAAATCGAGCGCATCGAGCGGCCCCTCAATCGTGCTCCAATAGCCGGAGGGCAAGGGGTTGGCGGGCAGGCCCAGCGCCTCCAGCCGGGCCAATGCGTCCTTTTCGGCGGGCAGCGGGATCGCGCGGCGCTGCTCGACCAGTTCGGTCCAGCCGGGCGACATCACCGCTTCCTGCAACAGCCCGTCCACCTCGCCCCGCAGCATCCGCCCGATCGAATCCATCGGGTGGGTGTCGTAGACGAAATCGCCGCCCCACCGGTTCAGCGTATCGCGGCCGATGCCGTGCGCTTCCGAGAACAGGCGCGCCACATGGCCGATGAAATTGGTGTCGTCATCGGGCGAGGTGGCGATGCGCAGCGCCGGGCGCCGGGCGCGCAGCTCCTCGAAGCTGGAAATGCCCAGCGCCGGATCGAGCGCCAGGATCATCCGGTCGTTCTGCGGCATGGCGACCAGCGCGCGCAGATCGGGCGCGGGCCGCTTTTCGAAGATCAGCCGTCCGTCGAGCGCGGCGGGCATCAGCATCGCGGGGGTGACGATGCACAGATCGGCCTCGCCATCCTGAACCTGATCGATCGCCTCTATGCCGCCTTCCCGAATATTCCAGATCGCCACCCGGCTGCGCGCGCCCGCGCGGCGGCAGAATTCCTGCGACAGCCAGGAACAGACGCGATGGAAATTCGCCTGCCCCCAGTCGCCGACGAAATGCAGCGTCAGCGATCGATCGATCCGGGGTTCCGTGCCAGCCATGAAAATGTCTCCTCTCTTCTCGTGAAGAGAGAATGACAAACTATTGTCATTATGACAATGATTTTCACACAGGCGAAATCACTCGCCCTCTTCCTCCTCGGCGACCACCGCCTCGGCCAGCCGCGTCAGCAGGCGCGTGCCTTCCTTCAGCTCCGCCTCCGAAAAGGGGGAGGCCAGCTCGCTCACCCAGCGCCGCTGCCGCGACGTGATTTCGCGATAGATATCCGCGCCCGCCTGCGTATGGCGGACGAGCTTGGCCCGGCGATGATCGGGATTGTGGATCAGCTCGACCAGCCCGTCCTTGACCATCGCCTGCACCACCCAGAGGATGCCCTGCCGCGTCAGCTCGTTCTGGCGCGCGATCTGCGCGATCGTCCTGGGCTGGCTGGCGATCGCGCCCAGCACCTGCCAGCGCGCCGATGTCAGGTTCAGGTCGCGCGACAGCGCATCGCCCGCGCGGTTGAGGCGCCCGCTGACGCGGAAGATGGTCAGGATCAGGTCGTTGAGCGCCTCGCCCTGGGCGGTGCGCTCGACGACGGCTTGCGGTTCGACCGGATTCGATTTCATCGCACATTCTCCGCATCCGGCCACATTTCTTCGATGGCCTTCCGCCCTTTACGAACGCGCGCGCCGCAAGTCACCCCAGAATTCCAGCAAGACCGCCGCGACGAGCGCGATCGCCGCCGGGATGAGGGCGATCATGAACGACCGGCCCGATCCCTGGAACAGCCCGATCAACGCGCCCGCCGCGATCGGCGTCGCTATCGCGCCCGCGCGGCCGATGCCGGTGGCGAAGCCCGATGCGGTCGCCCGGATCGCGCCGGGATAGGCCTGCGCCACCACCGCGCTGAGGCAGAATTGCGAGCCGACCACCACCACGCCCGAAACCATGAGCGCGAGATAGAAGGCGATGCCCGCGCCGACGCCGACCGCCAGCGCGCTGGTGGCGGCGATCGCCAGCAGATAGGCTGCGGCCAGCACCCGCACCGGCCCCAGCCGGGGCAGCAGGAAGGCCAGCGCCAGCGCGCCGACCGCGCCGCTGGCGCTGAACAGCGAGGTCGCGAGGATCGCGTCCCGCGCCGTCAGCCCGCTGGCGACGATCAGCGACGGCAACCAGCTGAAGAAGAAATAGACCAGCGCGACATTGCCGAGGTTCATCATCCACAACAGCGAGGTGAGCCGCCGCCGCTCCGGCGCGAAGATGGCGGCGATGCGCGCGCGGAAGCCCTCGATCGCCTCTACCTTGCGGTGCAGGCTCTCCGCCGGGATGCGGCGGCCGAGGCGGGCGAGAACCCGCTCCAGCTCCACCGCCCGGCCCGGACGATGCGCGAGGAAGGACGGCGATTCCGGCAGGAACAGCGCGCACAGCAGCAGGGCGATCGTCGTGCCCGCGCCGCCGACGAAGAAAACCGCCGCATGCCCATGCGCCGGCACCAGCGCGCTCGCGAAGGCGCCGCCCAGCGCGGACCCCAGCGGATAACCGCAGCTGACGATGACCACCGCGAAGGTGTGGACGCGGCGCGGCATCAGTTCCATCGCCATCGCCAGCACATTGGGCAGCGCAAGGCCCAGGCCCAGCCCGGCAACGAGGCGCGTCACCGCCAGCCAGCGGAAATCGGGCGCCAGCGCGCCCGTCCCGGTGCCGATCGCGGCGATGAACAGACCGAGGAGGATGGCCGGCCGCCGCCCCAGGCTGTCGCCCAGCGGCGAGAGCAGGAAGCTGCCGAGCACAAGGCCGATGGCGGAAATCGACAGCAGCGCGCCGATCTGGTTGAAGCCCAGCCCCCAGCCCGCCTTGACCAGCGGCGCGGCGAGAGCCATCGCCTGCACGTCATAGCCTTCGGTCGCCCCCACGAACAGGCACAGCGCCAGCATGGTGGCGGCATAGGCCGTGATCGGTGTGCGGTCGCGTTCTTCCGGCCCGTCCATGGCCTCGCCATTCATCATCGCCATGCGGCGTCCTCCCCGTCCTTGATTTTGCCTTGTTCTGTCGTCGTCACGCATGCGGCGCGCGGCCGCGGGCGATGGCTCAGCCCGCTTCCCCGGCCTGTTCCAGATCCCGTATGGCTTCCCACCCCCGCTGCGCGATCCGGGAGTTGCGGACATATCGGCTCCAGCCCCAGATGGCGATCGGGAACTCCGGGTTGACATGGCCGCACGCCTTGCAGGTGCGCGCTTCGGCCGAGGCATTGAGCTGGGCCACCGCCTGCTCGTTCATCAGGTTGGACGGCAGCGCTCCATAGCGGGGGCCTTCCCCGTCATGCGCCATGTTGACCCGGTGATGCAGCAGCTCCGCATTGCATTTCTCGCACTGGAAGCTGACCTCTTCGGGCTGCTCCCCGTCCTCCAGCTGCCGCTGCGTCACCACGCCGACGCGGAAGAAGGCGGCGGTCGAGCCGCCGCCGCCCACGCCGTGGGAGCGGGGACCGACGACGACCTCGCCGGTGCGCTGCGGCCCGTTGGACGCCAGCGTGACGGCGATCTCGTCCACGCTGTTGGTATGCACGAAATAGCCGATATTCCGTCCGCTGCCGTCGGTTTCGAACGCCACGCTGCACGGCACGATCGCCCCGCGATGGACATAGGGGAAGAGCGGCAGCAGCTGGGTGCTCGACCGCTGGGTCATATCGAAGGCGTTCGCCTTCATCGGAACCACTTCGGAACTCATGACGAAAACTCCCGGTCTGGCGGGCGGGGCATGATCCCTCGCCGCAATATTGACAAATTCTGTCTTATAGACAAATATCTGTCAAGTGAGCATGGAATGTCCGCGTACCGGATCGGTCCCCGGCGCATATCCGGCGTTGAGACTGGAGGGAAAGCATGACGCAACCGGTACGCACCCGGCGCAAGAACAAGTTCAATTTCATCAAGGAGGCCGAGCGGCTCGAATCCTTCGATGAATTTCCTATGCTGCGGCCGGAGGTCGACCCCCAGTTGCATGTCAGCCGCAACTCGGTCGACCAGCCCTTCTACCTGCGCTGCGCGAAGGATTCGGTGATCGCCCAGCCCACCGGCGCGTCGCGGGTCGAGTTCGTCGACGGCCCGGTGCGCCATTTCGACACGGAGCCGGGGGATTATGTCTATGTTCCCGCCGGTTATGCGCACCGGGTGCGGACGATCCGCAACGGCATCCTGCTGCGCTACAAGGCACGGGATCATGGCGGCGAGACGGTCGAATGGCGATGCGAGGGCTGCGGCGAAACGCTCCATTCCCGCCATATCGCCGAAGGCCCGGTTCAGGCGGGCTATGCCGCCGCCTGCGCGGAATTCAATGGATCGGAGGAAAAGCGCCGCTGCAAGCAATGCGGGGCGGTTCATCCGGCGATCGACCTGTCGCCGTTCCGCTGGGCGGAGGTGGCGAAGGCGATAGAGGCCGAGGCCGCGGACGCGGCGGAAGGCTGATCCGCGCCCGGCGGGCGCCTCACCCCCGCTTCGGCGCGCGGCTCAGTTCGTTGTTGGCCTCGATCGCCTTGCGCAGCAGACGCGTCAACCGGGCCGCCTCCTCGCCGGAGAGGCCCCGCACCATCAGCGCCTGCGCCGCGTTGACGGCGGGCGCGATGCGGTCGAGCATCGCCTGACCTTCCGGCGTGACGGCAAGTTCCCGCGCGCGCCGGTCCTTCGCATTCACCTGTCGCGTGATCAGCCCCTTGCTTTCCAGCCGGTCGACCACGCCGGTAGTGGTCGTGCGATCGAGCGCGATCTCGCCCGCCAGCGTGATCTGGTCGATCCGGGGACGGCCGCGAATCGCGACCAGCGCCGCATATTGGACCGGCGTCAGGTCGCACCCCGCCGCACCCACTTCGGACTGGAAGATGGCGACGGCGATCTGCTGGAAACGGCGCGCCAGATGGCCCGGCATCTCCTCATTGCCCCGGATGTAGTCGTCCATTGATGCCTCGCGATTGACAGGTCGAAAATTAATAAGTATGCATTCTATCAGTATGCTGAATTTATAGACCGTGGGCGTCGAAGGCAATAGCGATGCCGATGCCGCCGGCGGTTTCCGCGCCAAAGCCTGCAAATGCCAAAATCCGCAAATGATGGAGAAGCCTGATGCAATTTCATTCCAACGGGTTCCGTACCGGCGATCCCGACCTCCAGCCCGCCTCGCCGCGCGGCGAGGCACGGGCGCATGAGGCGGGTCCGCCCGCCGAGGTCGATGTGCTGATCGTGGGCTGCGGCCCGGCCGGCCTGACGCTGGCCGCCCAGCTCGCCGCCTTTCCGGAGATCGAAACCTGCATCGTCGAGCAGAAGCCGGGGCCGCTCGAACTGGGGCAGGCCGATGGCGTGGCCTGCCGCACGGTGGAGATGTTCAACGCCTTCGGCTTTGCCGAGCGGGTGCTGCGCGAGGCCTATTGGGTCAACGAGACGAGCTTCTGGCGCACCGACGCGGACCCGGCCAAGGGCATTTTCCGCGGCGGCCGCGTGCAGGATACCGAGGACGGCCTGTCCGAATTCCCGCATGTCATCATCAATCAGGCGCGCGTCCATCAATTCTATCTGGACGTGATGCGCCAGTCCCCCAACCGGATGGAGCCGTGGTACGGCCGCAGGCTGGTCGACCTGCATATCGATCCCGCCGCCGACCGCCCGGTCACCGCGCGCTTCGAGGTCGATCTGCCGGGCGGCGGCGTGGCGAGCGAGACGGTGCGGGCGCGCTACGCGGTCGGCTGCGACGGCGCGCGCAGCGCGGTGCGGGCCTCGCTCGGCCTGAAGCTGGAAGGGGATTCGGCCAATCAGGCCTGGGGCGTGATGGACGTGCTGGCCGTTACCGATTTCCCGGATATCCGGCTCAAATCCGTCATCAACTCGGCCAATGGCGGCAGCGTCGTCCTCATTCCGCGCGAAGGGGGCCATCTCGTCCGCATCTATGTGGAAATGGACAAGCTGGGCGAGCATGAGCGGGTGACGGCGCGGAACATCACCGTGGACGACGTGATCGCCGCCGCCAACCGGGTGTTCCACCCCTATCATATCGATGTGAAGGAAGTGGCCTGGTGGTCGGTCTACGAGATCGGCCAGCGCCTCTGCCACCGGTTCGACGACGTGCCGGAGGAAGAGGCCGGAACGCGCCTGCCCCATGTGTTCATCGCGGGCGACGCCTGCCACACGCACAGCCCGAAGGCCGGGCAGGGCATGAACGTGTCGATGCAGGACAGCTTCAACCTGGGCTGGAAGCTCGCGGCGGTGCTGAGGGGGCAGGCCGAGCCGAAGCTGCTGCGGACCTATTCGGAGGAACGGCGCGCGATCGCCAAGGAACTGATCGACTTCGACCGCGAATGGGCGGCGTTGCTGAGCGCCGCGACGAAGCAGGTCGACGCGGCCGAGGTCCAGTCCTATTTCGTGCGGCACGGCCATTATACGGCGGGAACGGCTACCCGCTACCTGCCTTCGACGCTGACCGGCAGGGGCGAGCACCAGCATCTCGCCACCGGCTTCCCGATCGGCAAGCGGTTCCATTCCGCGCCGGTGATCCGCCTTGCCGATGCGAAGCCGATGCAGCTGGGCCATGCCGCCCGCGCCGACGGGCGCTGGCGCCTGTACCTGTTCGCGCGGGCGGGGGATGCGGAGGCATCGCTGGCGAGCATCGCGCCGCTCTGCCGCCGTCTGGCCGAGGATCCCGCCTCGCCGCTGCGGCGCTATGCGCCGGAGGGGGCGGACGTGGATGCCGTCATCGATGTCCGCGCGGTGTTACCGGTGCCGCATCGCACCTTCGATATCGCCACCCTGCCGGAGCTGCTGCTGCCCGCGACGGGGCGGCTGGGCCTGCGCGATTACGAGAAAGCCTTCTGCACCGATCCGCGCGCCGACATCTATGCGATGCGGGGCGTGGACGCGGCCGAAGGCTGCGCGATCCTCGTGAGGCCGGACCAATATGTCAGCCAGATAGTGCCGCTCGACGCCTTCGACGAACTATCGGCCTTTTTCGCGGACATATTGATACCGGCGGCCTGAGGTCGCCGGACAAAACGAGCCCCGCCGGAGCGAACTCTACGGCGGGGCCAAGGTTCAGGGAGGTGTCACTAAGGGGGAAGTGACAAGACATATCTAGGCGGCGCCGATCCATTTTCAATATGGAACATGAAGATTGATCCGAAAACGGATCTTGTTGAACGGAAAAGCGAATATTCGCATCAGTTCGGCGCGAAAAATCACGCGGGCGGCGCGCCGGGGCCATCCATGGTTGCATGCGCGGGGCCGAACCCCCATAGACCGGTTATGACCATAGCTCTTCAGACCATCATTCAGAGCGTGCTGGAACGGGCCCCGCACTGGATACGCCATGACTTCGCGTCGAAGGACGCCTCCGTCCGGCAGCGGGCGGAAGAAACGCTGGCGGCGATGATCGCCAACGCGCTGGAAGGCGACGGCCGGGCCGGCGACCACGGCTGAACGCCGGGCGCGCGGGCGCTCAGGACCGGCAACTTTTCGGGATTGCCGGGATGGTCGGCCGGAATGGCGGCCCCCGGAATGATCCGGAAGGCCGCCGATATCCGAAAGCTCAGGCCTTTTCGGCGGCCGGTGCCGGGGCCTTGCTCCCGCTTGCCGCGGAAGCGGAGGGGGACGCCCTGTCTGCCGTCTTGTCTTCCTTCGGGATCTTCAGGCTCAGCTTCTTGCGCGCGGCTTTGGGCGCGGCGGCCTTGCTGGCCTTGGCGGCGTCCGGCTTGGGGGCCTTCGCGCCGCCATCGGCCTTCGCCTTGCCCGATGCCTTGGCGGCCGGCGCGGGGGCGCTGGCCATGAGGGTGCTGGCTTTGGGCGCACTGGCTTTCGGCGCGCTCGCCTTGGGCGGGGCGGATTTCTTCGCGGCGGGCTGCTTCGCCGCCTTGGCGGAGGGCGCCGCCTTGGCCATGCTCGAAGCGCGATCGGCCTGCCGGGCCGGAGCCGCCTTCTCCGCCGTCGCGGCGGCTTGCGGCTTGGCGGCCTGAGCTGCGGGCGCCGGAGTGGAAGCGGCGGGCCTGGGCGCCTGCTGCGGCGCGGCGGATGCCTTGGTCGGGGCAGCGGCGGGCTTCTTCGCGGCAGGCGCGGCGTTCACCGCCTTGGCAGCTGTAGCGCCGGGCTTGCGAGCGGCGGGCTTTTTCGCGGGCTGGGCAGGGGCCTTCTCCACCGCTTTCGCGGCAGGGGCGGGATTGGAGGCGGGCTTCGCGGCGGGCGCGGGCCTGACGGCCTTGCGCTCGACCGGCTTTGCAGCGGGCGCCTTCACCGCCTGCTGCGGCGCGGCCGGTTCGGCGGGCTTGGCCGTATGGCCCAGACCCATGCGGCGCGCCACGTCCCGGCGCAGTTCGGCATAGGCGGGCGCGACCAGCGGATAGCTTTCGGGCAGGCCGTAGCGCGCGCGATATTGTTCGGGGCTCAGCCCATGATGGGCGAGATGCCGCCGCAGCATCTTATAGGGCCGCCCGTCGATCAGGCTGATGATATGCTCCCTGGAGGCAAGGCTGTCCTCCACGCTGACGGCGGGCTTGAATTCCGGCTCGGACCCTCCGGCCCCATCGCCGACAAGGGCGGCCCGCGTCGACTGGATAAGCGTGGCAAGGTCCCCGCTGTCGACTTTGTTGTTGGCGACATAGGCGCTCAACAACTGGACAGTCAAAGTCGTGTAATCGGGTTGCTCGATCTCGGCCATGGTTCATCCTTCGACAGCGCAATGGGTGCCCATCATCGACACGGGGTGAGGGCGATCAGGCGGATCTACTGCCTTGTTCCGCGCGATAAGTCAAAGACTGTAAGAGTTTTCGGGCGATAATCAGTCCTCGAACGGGACGGTCTTTGCCGGTGAGGAAGAATTTGGCCAGTCCCGACAGACATTTGCAATGCAGGAGGGCCGGGATCCGTCGCGGCCGACCATTGCCCGTAGTGACACTTTACCGGGAGGGGTAAAGTGTCACTATTGTCGCGGAAGGAACCAGACTCCATCCTCGCCGCCATCCGCCTTGCCACAGGCGCTTCCGGCCTTATCGGGCGTTTGCAACGATCCCGCGCACCCGGCCCGCCGCTCAGGGTAAAGTGTCATGTACGGAAAAAACGACAGGCGGTGAATTTGGGGGATTCACAGGGAATCCGGATTTGCTAGATTCCCCATATGTTCCACCAACCCGATCTTTTCGAACAGAGCAAGCAGGCGGCATCGACGCTGGACAGGACGGCGCTGGACATGGCCGGGCTGATCGAGAGGATTTCCAACGTCTCGACCCGGCCCCGCTATGCGTTCATGGTGCTGACGCTGATCGCCAAGGCGGCGGGGAAGGGGCAGCAGGTCGGCCCCTATGTGGTCGAGGGGAACAGGCATATACCGGTCCGTGACTGGTTGAGCGACGCGCTGATCCCGCTGGCCCAGCGGGACCGGCGGCGGCATGCGATCATCGAGACGGTGCAGGCGGAGCTGAGCGCGAAGGGGGAGTTGCCGGAGGACCCGGCGCTGGCCGAAGGCGCGGTCGAGCAGGAGGTGCGCAACCGCGTCCGCCGCTCGGCCCGGTGCAATGTCAGCCGCGCGGTGTCCGATCTGGTGAAGGCGGGGCTGCTGCGCCGCCATTATCAGGGCTACCGCGTCGACCATCATAATCGCGGCGCGCAGCGGCAGGCGGTCTATACCCTTGCTTCAGGAGTGCGGCGCGCCTTGCCGAATTGAGTATCTGCGGGTCCGGCCGCCGAGGGCCGGGTTGCAGTGAGGACTGACATAGCCCACGCGTCAGTTTGAACTCGTTTCAGCATCCATCAAGCCCAACAGACCGTTGGCCGATCCGGCGAAACGGACCCTGAGCCGAAGGCCAGCGCAGCTAACCAGGTTCAGGGCGACGGTAAAGGCAAGGTCAGCTTTCAGCCCAAAACGATCGTCCACTCGGACCATCGGTAAAAAGGGCGGGGAAGGGGTGACCCCTTCCTCCCTGTCGTCGGGAAGACAGGGCCGGGGCCGGGCGAACCCGCCCCCGCCGCCCGGCCTTTTTAGAAATCGATCGCGGCACGCAGCCCATATTCGCGTGGGGCGCCGTAGAATTCGTTGCTGCCGAACTGCCCGCTGACATAGCGCCTGTTGGTAAGGTTGGTGCCATAGGCCTCCAGCCGCCATTGCTCCAGTTGCAGGGTCAGCAGCGCCGACAGCAGCGTGCGGGACGGCAACCGGTCGCTGACCGGCGAATAGCCGAGATAGGTATATTGCGCGCCCACATAGGAGAGGTTGACGCGCGGCGTCAGCGTCGCTCCGCCCAGGTCGATGCGATAGTCCACGCCGATATTGTAGGTCCATTCCGGCGCGTAGAGATTGGGGCCGTTGCCGGTCGTCTGGATATAGGGCGCATAGTCGAAGCAGACCGGCGGGCTGGACGGCGTGCCCGCCGGGCATTGCGGTCCCAGCGTGCCGCCGGGCAGGTTGCGCGTGTTGACGAAGGTGACGCTCGCCAGCTTCGAATCGACATAGGCGACGCTGCCGTCCAGCCCCAGCCCGCCGAAACGCGCCTGCATCTGCGCCTCGAACCCCTTGATCGTGACCGAGGAGATATTCTCCACGCCGTTGAAGCCGGTGCTCGGTTCTATGACGTTGAACTGGAAGTTCGAGTAGCGGTTGTAGAAGGCGTTGATCTGCGTGCGAATCTTCCGGTCGAGGAAGCTCGACTTCCAGCCGATTTCATAGCTGGTGACGGTTTCCGGGTCGAATTCCGAAGTCGTGGAACTGAAGCCGCCCGGCTTGTACCCGCGCGCGACGAAACCGTAGAGCAGGTTGTCGCCGTCGACCTTCCAGTTGATCGCCGCCTTGCCGGTGAAGCGGGAATCCTTGTGCGATCCCGACAGGTCGGACACGGGCAGGCCGTCGGGCGGGAAGCCCGGAATGCCCCGGCCGATGCGCACCTCGCCCGATCCGGTCGCCTTGTAGGTGGAATAGCGCCCGCCGATCTGCACCTCGACGCCCGGCGACACCTCGTAATTGCCCTGCGCGAACAGGCCGGTGGTGGTTCGCTGGTTGTCCGGCGTTATGTCGGTCGGGAAGCCGCCCTGCACTTCGTAGATGCGCACCGTGATGTCGTTGCGCTGGAAATAGCCGCCCAATATCCAGTCGAACGGGCCGTCGGTCGGCGAAATGATGTTGATTTCCTGGCTATACTGCTTTTCCCCGGCGAAATAATCCTGCGTTACGTCGCCGCCCGCCGCCAGGGGCGCCTGGGATCCGTCGACGTCGTAGAGGTTCTTGATCCGCTTGTTCTGATAGCCGGAGAGCGAGCGCAGCGTGATGCCGCCCGCCAGTTCCTTGCGCAGCTCCAGGCTGGCCATGAAGGCGAGGTCGCGATTGCCGGTCAGCGCATCGAAGCTGAGCGTGCGGATGTCGCCCACGCGATAATTGCCGTACAGCGCACCCGGTATCGGGCGATAGGCATAGCCGCCGGTGTCGCGGTCGTTGATCTGCACCTTGGCGATCGCCTGAAAGCCCTCCGGCTTCCACATCAGCGTGATGCGGCCGCCCTTTTCGTTGAGCTTGCCCGCCTTGTTCGCGAACGGGCCGATATCGGTGAAATAGCTGTCATGCGCGCGATAGAAACCCGCGACGCGCACGCCCAGCTCCTCGTTCATCGGCAGGTTGAGCGCGCCTTCCAGAGCGACATTGTCGTAATTGCCGTAGCCCGCCTGCGCATAGCCGCCGACGCCGCCGTCGAGATCCGGGTTGCGGCTGTTGATGAAGATCGCGCCGCCGGTCGAGTTGCTGCCCACCAGCGTACCCTGCGGCCCGCGCAGCACCTCTATGCCCGCAAGGTCGTAGAAGCTGTTGGCCTGCACGATCGGCGGCTGGAACAGCCCATCCACATAGGTCGCGACCCCGGCGGTGACATTGGGAGAATCGCTGGCAAGGCCGATGCCGCGGATGTTGACGTTCTGGATGATGCCGCCGTCGGAGATGGAGAGCGCAGGCGTGGCCGTCTGAAGGTCGGCGAGCGACGTCACCGCCTTGGCGGCGAGACCCGCCCCGTCGAGCGCGGTGGCGGAGATGGGGACGTCCTGCAACCGCTCGGTGCGGCGCTGGGCGGTGACGATGATGTCGCCCAGCCCGTCTTCCTGCGGGGCCTGCTGCGCCATCGCCGGAGCGGCGAGGCACAGCGCGATGGCGGTGGCGGCGAGCCTGTGGATATGAGCCGTTTTCATATGATCCTCCCTGTTCTGTCCATGCGTCCGATTGCCGTTCGACGGCGGGCGCGGCCGTCCGTCAGCGCGGCGTCCATTGCGAGGCGGCGGCGAGAAAGGCCGCGGTTTCCTCGGACACGGTCTGGTCCTCCGGCGGGAAATAGCTCAGCTTCACCACCACGGTGCGGGTCGAGGGATCGACGAATACATATTGCCCCTGAAGGCCGATGGCCGAATAGGCGGGGCCGCCGGGCATGGTCCACCACTGGAACCCGTATCCGCCCCGCTTGCCGTCCTCGGCGCCGGCGGGCGCGGTGGAAAGCTTCACCCAGTCCTCGGAAACCACACGGCGGCCATTGGCGACGCCCCCGTCCAGCATCATCTGGCCGAAGCGGGCGAAGTCGCGCAGCGTCGCGTTGAAGCCCGCACCGCTGAACTCGCGCCCGACGCCGGGCGGGCCGTCCATGATGTAGAAGCCGTCCGCCTCCGCGCCCAGCGGCTCCCACAGATGCTGCGCGGTATAGGCGGCGACGGTGGTGCCCGACACGCGCTCGATCAGCCAGCCGAGCACGGCGGTGTCGATTGTCTTGTACTGGAACACCTCGCCGGGCTTGTGCACGCGGCCGATGGTGCGCGCGGCGTCGGCGAAGCGGGCGACATTCTTCACCAGCGCGGCGATATGGTTGCGCGCCGCCGTGCCGGGCTTGTCGAAATCATAGCGTTCCTCATAATCGACGCCGGAGCGCATCTGGAGGATCTGGCGGATGGTGACGCCCGCATAGCCGCCGTCCTTCAGCTCGGGCAGGTAGCGCTCGATCGGATCGTCGAGCGACCTGATGCGCCCCTCGGCCAGCGCGGCGCCGACCAGCACCGAGGTGATCGACTTGGTCATCGACCAGGCCATGAAGCGGGTGCGCTCGTCACTGGCGTTGCGATAGATCTCGCTGACGATGCGCCCGTCCTTCATCACCAGCAGCGCGTTGGTGTAGCTGCGCTCCAGAAACTCCTCGGCCTTGTAGGTCTTGCCCGCGAAGCTGTAGGTGAAGTCCATCGCCTTCTCGGTCTTGGGCAGATGCCACACCGCGCCCGACCGGGGCACGGAGCGCGTCGTGAACAGCGTGTCCATGCTGCGGAACATCAGGCTGTTGACCCGCCCGTCCAGCATCATCCAGCGCAGATTCTGCACCGCCACCGGCACGTCGGAGGCGGGCGCGCCCTGCAACGGGGCGGGCAGCGCCTGCTGCGCCAGCGCCGCCGGGGCCGGGGCGAGGGCGGAGGCCGCCAGCAAGGCGGAAAGGAGGATCGTCGGCTGTTTCTTCATCTGGCACCTGCTCCTGATACCGGCGCAGGCGGGCGATGCGGGACCAGCCCTTTCCTCCCCCTGCGACCGGCTGTGTTGACCGGTTGCGCCGGGCCGCGCGCTTCGCGGTTCCCGGCCTCGTCACCCCGTCTTAGGGAGCGGAAGGAAAGGGCGCATATCCCATTTGGTATATAGGCGCGGGTGTTGGGGGACGGCAGGCACCAAAGGCGGGGTTGGGGGCGGGGAACGAATGTCCCAAACCCGTTCGGGCTGAGCTTGTCGAGGGATTCAGGGCGAACGGTTCTCTTATGGTGGGGAATTGGGAGAAACCGGCCACCATCCAGATTCGATTGGCTACCCTATTCCAGACCGCTACCCCGTCAGGGGAGTCCGCATCAGCGTCTGGGCGCTGATCGATCCGCACAGCTGGCGCACCATATTGGCCTGCCGGTCCGCCTGCATCTTCGCCAGCACCTGCTTCATCTGGATGCGGGCGGTGCCGATGCTCACCCCGCGCTGGCGGGAATAGTCGGCCAGCGACAGTCCCTGCGCGATCGCGGCGGCAAGGCGCGCCTCGGCCGGGGACAGATCGAACAGCGCGGCGATATCCCCGGCGGAGAAATCCGGCGCGCGCGAAGGCTCGGACATCAGCAGCGCCAGCATCGCCCCCGGCGTTTCCGGCACGCCCGCGGGCGGCGCGAATTGGCCCGGCACGGCCATGACCTGCAGCGGATTGTCCTCACGCCGCCCCACCACCGTCAGCCATTGGCCGGATGGTCCCCCGGCGAGCGCCTCCCTCACCAGTTCGCGCAGCTCCGCCCCGTCCTCCGCCCGGACGCAGCGCAACTGCCCCCCGGCCAGCGTCACGTGGACGGAGCGGCCGATCATCGCGCGGGCCGCCTCGTTCATCCAGTGGACGCGCAGGTCGCGATTGCAGAACGCGACGCCGGTTCTCAGCTGGTCGATCGCGTCGTGCAGCATCCGGTTGCTGGCGGCGAAGCCCGATATCTTCATGAAGAGCCGGGCCGCCTGCTGCACATGGGGCAGCAGCGCGCGCAGCAGCGCTTCCTCTTCCTCGCCGAAATCGCGATCGTCCCCTTCCTTGCGGTGCAGGATGAGCGAGAAATGATGATGCCGCGAGAGCGGCAGCACCGCGCAGATCGCCTGCCCCAGCCCGGCGAGCTTCAGCTTCTGTTGCAGGTCCGAAAAGCGGCTGTGGCTGCGCAGCCGGTAATCGGTGTCGCGCACGATCATCGCGCTGTCGGCCCGCTCCAGCAGGTCCTTGCCGAGGCGCGGATTGTCGGCATTGTTGAGGAAGGTGTCGTGCCGGTCCGCCTGCATCTGGGAGAAGGTGTCGCGCATCTGCCAGCGGCAATGATATTGCCGGGGGCCTTCCTCCAATATCTGGACCACGGCGTTGCCCGCGCCCAGGCGGCGGCCGATCTGGTCGAGCACCGGCACCCAGCGGCCCTCATCCTCCGCCGTGGCGTAGATTTCCGGCAGGATCGCGTCATCCAGCGCCATCATGCACCATCCCCTCTCTGTGCCGGCATCATCGCCGATCTTCTGCGGGCCAATGCTGCACGATTCAGTCCGATTAGGGAAGAGGGCAGGCGCGCGGGTAGAAAGCCGCGACGTTCCTCGGTTGACCCGGCATTCCAGTCGCCTACTATAAATGGCGTTGAGGCACGCCACGGCAGAGGGCGCGCCGCAAGAGGAGTGCAAAGGGATGGGCAATATCGCGCAGGTCGATATGCGCGACCTCAGCCCCAACGAACGGCTCGTGCGTTGGGGGGAGGTAATCAGTTCTGGGCGCAACAGGGTATCGGTGCAGACCGACGACAGCCTCGCCTTTTCCGGCACCATCAGCGTCGGGACGCTGGGGCCGGTGCGGATGCTGCGCGTGGAGGCCGGGCCGCACCGGCTGGAACGCCCGCCCGGCAATGGCGGGCCGGAGATCATCCCTATCCTGATCCAGGCGCGCGGTGCGGCGGTCATGAGCCAGGACGGCATGGACGTGCACCTGACGCCGGGCTGCTGGACCGCCTGGACGGCCAACCGCGCGCATGCGATCACCAGCCTTACCGATGTGGAACAATATGCGGTACTGGTCCCCGCGCCATGGCTGGGCCTGCGCCCGCATGAGATCCGCGCGATGTGCGGGCGCGCCTATGGCGGCCAGCCTGGGCTGGCCAATTTGGTGTTCCATTATATCTTCCAGCTGTTCCAGCAATATGAGGGGCTCGACACCTCGGTGCATTCCGACATGGCCGACATCATCGGCCATCTGGTGCGGCTGGCGATGAACGAGGCGCAGATGCAGCGGCAGCCGGTGCCGATGCGCGACACGCTGCGCGGCCGCGTCATCGACTATGTGCGCCACCGCCTGCGCGACCCCGATCTTTCGATCGACGCGATCGCCGAAAAATTCGGCTGCACCAAGCGCCATCTCCACAAGGTCTTCAGCGACGAGGCGGTGACGCTCAGCCAGTTCATCTGGCAGGAACGGCTGGAACGCTGCCGCGAGGCGCTGGTCGACCCGGCCCATGGCGGAAAGTCGGTAACGGAGATAGCCTTCATGTGGGGCTTCAACAACTCCAGCCATTTCAGCAAGATATTCAAGGATCGCTTCGGCATGCCGCCTGGCCAATGGCGCCTGACCGCGCTGGCCGGGCGGGACGTGGCGCTGCCGGCGCCGCTGTCCTGAACCATGAGGCGCGAGGGACCGGTGGCCCGGCCACCGTTCCCTTTCATGGCATCCGGCAGTTCCCCGCCATAAATGCGGCCCGTTCCCGCCGGCCTATGCTGTTCTCCTGATTTCAAGTCGAAGAGCGTCGTCAGAGCGCCGAGGGGAGAATAGCATGATTTCTGATAGTTCCGGTCTTTTGAAACTGGCGGGCATGCGCGCGCTGCATATGGTCGGCGTCTCGCTGCTGGCGCTGGCGCCCGCCCATGCGCAGGACGGCTCAGGCGCAGCGGGGACGGGGGCGGCGGAAGAGGCCGCGGCGCCCTCCGGCGGCGACATCGTCGTCACCGCCTCCCGCGTCAACCGAGAGGGCTATAACGCGCCCACCCCGACCACCATCGTCGGCGCCGACGCGCTGGCCGCACGCGGGGAAACCAATATCGGCGCGCTGCTGAACGAGCTGCCCGCGTTCAAGGCGTCCACCTCCGCCACCACCAACGGCGTGCGCTCGATCATGCCCGGCAGCGTCTATGCCGACCTGCGCGGCCTGGGACAGACACGGACGCTGGTGCTGGTGGACGGCAACCGCTTCGTGCCGCAGATCACCACCGGGCTGGGCACCTATCAGGTCGACCTCAACCAGGTGCCCTCGCTGATGGTCGAGCGGACCGAGATCGTCACCGGCGGCGCCTCGGCCCAATGGGGATCGGACGCGGTCGCGGGCGTGGTCAACATCATGCTGCGCAAGCGGTTCGAGGGGCTGGAGGCGGAAATCCAGCATGGCTTCTCCGAACTTGGGGACAATAAGGAATTGCGTCTCGGCCTGGTCGGCGGCTTCCGCATCGGCGACAGGGCGCACCTGACGGTCGGCATCGACTATGTCGACAACAAGGGGGTGAAGGACGTCTTCACCCGTGACTGGGGGCGCAAGGGCTATGGCATCCTCATCAACCCCTGTCCGCTGGCCGCTGCCGTTTCGGCCTCTTGCCCGACCGGCGGCAACGGGCAGGCGCAACAGCTGATCGTTCCCGACGTCCGCTTCTCGACCGCGACGCCGGGCGGCATGATCAACAATGTCAGCGGCCCCGCCGCCGCGCTGCGCGGCATAACCTTCGGGCCGGGCGGCACGATCGGCCGTTTCGGCTATGGAGATTATGCCGGGTCGCAATATATGCAGGGCGGCGGCAGCAATGCGCTCATCAACATCAACGACGGGGTCTATATAAAACCCGCCGGGCGCCGCCAGATCGCCTATGGCCGGTTCGATTACGACGTCGCCGACGCCGTGTCCTTCCACGCCGAGCTGTCGCACGCCTGGTCGCGGGGACAGAGCCAGACGCTGCCGCCCCGCAACGAGCAGGCGAACCCGATCGTGGTGCGGCTCGACAATCCGTTCATTCCCGATGCGCTGCGGACCGTCATCGACACCTATAACGCGGCCAATCCGGCCAGCCCGATCACCAGCTTCAACGTCGGCCGCTACAGCACCGACATCGGCCGGGGTCGCAGCGAGGTGACCAACAAGACCACGCGGGCCGTCGCCGGGTTCGACGGCGAGCTGGACGGCGGCTGGAACTGGAGCGCCAATTACATCCACGGCCGCAACGATTACCGCCAGCAGGTCGAGAACAACCGGATTCTGGCGAATTTCAACTATGCCGCCGACGTGACGACCGACGCGAACGGCGTGCCGGTCTGCCGCGGGGTGCTGAACGGCGTCGCGGCGGCGGCGGGATGCGTGCCGCTCAACATATTCGGGGTGGGCGCGCCGAGCGCCGATGCGATCGATTATGTCACCGGCACGCTGTACAGCCGTACGCTCTATGTGCAGAACGCGGCCAATTTCAACGTGACGGGGGAGCCTTTCTCCACCTGGGCAGGGCCGGTGTCGCTGGCCTTCGGCGTCGAATGGCGGCATGAGAAACAGCGCACCTCGGTCGATCCCATCGCGGAGGCGGCGGGCTATGAAACCACCAATGCGCGCTCGCTGCGGGGCAGCTTCTCCGTCAAGGAGGCCTATGTCGAGACGGTGGTGCCGGTCGCGCGCGACATGGCGTTCGCGCAATCGCTCGATCTCAACGGCGCGGTGCGCGTGGCCGACTACAGCACGGCCGCCGGGACGCAGGTGACGTGGAAGGCGGGCGCGACCTGGAACCCGGTCGACGACATATTGGTCCGCGTGGCGCGCTCGCGCGATATCCGCGCGCCCAACATCTTCGAAATGGTCACGCCGCCGGTCAGCACCATCCGCAACCTCGCCTTCGCCAACGGCGTGGACGGCGGCCCGGCGGGCAATTTGCCGACACAGCAACTGATCGGCGGCAACCCGGACCTGAAGCCGGAAAAGGCGGACACCTTCACCGCCGGGGTCGCGCTGACGCCGCGCGCCGTGCCGGGCCTGTCGCTGTCGGTCGATTACTACAACATCACGGTGAAGGATGCGATCGTCGCCCTCAACAGCGACATCGTGACCAACAGCTGCGCGGTCAACAACGATCCCTATTTCTGCTCCTTCATCTCGCGGGCGCCGGCGGGATCGGCGGCCACCTACATATTGGACACGCCCTATCAGAATCTGGCCAAGCAGCAGCGCACGGGCCTGGATTTCAGCGCCACCTATCGCCTGCCGCTGGAGAATATCGCTTCCAGCCTCGACGGCGCGCTGACCTTGCGGGTCGCGGCGAACCACGTCATCCACTATCGCGAGGATGCGGTCGGCACCGGTTATATCGAGCGCGCGGGCGAGACGTCCGCGTCCGGTTCACCGCGCTGGTTCACCAACAGCTCGCTGTCGCTGGACGTCGGCCCGGCCTTTGCCATGCTCCAGATGCGGACGATCAGCGCGGGCAAATATAACAAGCTGTTCGTCGAAGGCGTGAATATCAACGAGAACGATGTGGAAGGCCGAACCTATTTCGACCTGTCGGGCTCCTACAAGCTGACGTCCCGATTTCAGCTGTTCGCGGCGGTCGACAATCTGTTCGATCGCGATCCGCCCATGGCCCCGGCGAACTTCGCCTTCCCCACCAGTCCGATCTATTTCGACATGATCGGGCGCAGCTTCCGCCTTGGCCTGCGGGTGAAGATGTGATGGTGGACCGGCGGATGCTGCTCGCATTGGCCGGAACACTTCCCCTGCTCTGGCCGGGCGGGGTGGCGGGGCGGACGGCGGATGACGCCGCCCGCCCCGGCGCGCGTCCGGCGCCGGGGGGCGTGACCGCCGCCATCGCCGACTGGGCGCGGCAGCTGCGCTATGAGGATCTGCCCGCCGCCGTGGTGCATGAGGCGCGGCGCTATCTGCTCGACGCGCTGGGCTGCGCGATCGCGGGGTGGAACAGCGACAAGGGCCGCATCGCGGCCGGCGCGATGCAGGGCCTGGGCGGCCAGGGGGAGGCCGCGCTACTGGGAACCGGCGACCGTCTTCCCGCGCCCGCCGCCGCCTTCGCCAATGCGGAGTTGATGAACGCGCTCGATCATGATGCGATACCGCATGTGCCGCCCGTCACCCTGCCCGCGCTGATGGCGGTGGCGGAACGCGAAAGGCTTTCCGGGCGGGCGCTGATAACCGGGATCGTCGTCGCCCATGAAATCGCCGTGCGGCTGAGCGCAGCGTCGAGCCAGATGATCTCCTCCCTGATCGAAACGGGGGAAACGCCCGATATATTCGGCATCAACCATGAGGGGATCATTGCCGCCGCCGCCGCCATCGGCGCGATGCTGGGGTTCGACCCGGACCGGATGAGCCATGCCATCGGCCTTGCGGGCTATTATTGCCCGCCGCAGGGCAGCCACAACTGGGAAACCCTCTCGCCCAAGACGCATGTCAAATATACACCGGTCGGCTGGATCTGCCAGGGCGCGGTGACGGCCGCGTTGCTCGCGGGGCAGGGCTTCACCGCCAATCCTGCGATCTTCGACGGTCCGGCTGCCTTCCCGCAATTCTACGGCTGGGCGGGGTGGAAGCCGGAGGTGGCAATGTCGGGCTATGGCGAGAGCTGGCGCATCCTGTCGATCGACTACAAGCCCCACGCCGCCTGCCGCTTCACCCATAGCCAGATCGACTGCATGCAGCGGCTGGTCGCCCGCCACCGCGTTGCCCCGCAGGATATCGAGGCGATCGAGACGCTGGGCGTCCCCTTCGTCGCCAACCCCGACCCGCTCAACGTCCGCACGCAGGAGGACGGGCAATTCTCGACACCCTATGTCGTCGCCCTCGCCGCGCACGGCATTCCGCTCGACGCCCATGCCTATGACGCGCGGTTCCTCCGGGACCCGGCGATCCGGGCGACGATGGCGCGCATCCGCTGGGGCGTGCACCCGGATGCGACGGCGGCGAAGAAGCAGGACCGCCGGTCCTATATCGCGCGGGTAACGGTCAGGATGAAGGACGGCCGCGTGTTGACCGAGGAGGCGCTGTTCCCCCGCGGCGTTGGCAGCCTGCCGGAGCATCGGCTGAGCGATCGGGAACTGGAAGCGAAGTTCCTCGCCAATGCGCGGCTGCGGCTGACCGAAGCGGAGGCGCGGCGGCTGGCGGACCGGCTGTGGACGCTCGACCGGATCGACGACGTCGCGGGGTTGACGGGCTGAACGGGTTGCGGCCGATGGCAGGCGGGTCGGGGTGGACGACTGTTTTCGGCTGATAGCTGACATGGCCAGCCAAGCAGATGGTGAGCACACGGAGACGCGGAGAGGGATCGCGCCGCAGGCTCTTTGCCTCCATGCCACCTTGGTTCCAGTTGCCAGCATGAGCAGCAATGCTTCGCGATAATCTTCTTCGCGTCTCCGCGCCTCCGCGTGAACTCATCGTTCCAACGCTTGATCTCCGCTTCCCACCCTAACCCGCCATCCCTATCGCGTCATGCCAGCGAAGGCTGGCATCTCAGGAGGTAGCGCGCGACATCGCTTACGACCGGCCTGCGCTGGGGGACGGTAAGGGCGGAGGTCCGTTCTCCACCCCAGCCCGGCCTCCAGCGCTCCTATCCAACCGCCCAAATAAAGGCGGCCCCTAAAGGCCGCCTTCCTCCCCGCCCTCGTTCAACACCGGGTTGCCGGGCGCCGGTACGGTGGGCGGGGGCGGTGCAGGCGGCGGGGTCAGTCCGCCGGGGCGCATGTCCGGCTTCACGGTGAAGGGCGAGCGCATATAATAGGGTGTCTGCACGAAGATCGCCTCGATCGCGGTGATGATACCCTTGCGCACCTTGAACAATTCCATCACGCCCCAGCTCTGCGGTTCGCGGAAGATGGAGCGGGTGGCCGTGCCGTCCGTCAGCCTGTAATCGTCCAGCCGCCCCTTATGGTCGATATAGGCGCGCGCCATCGCAACGCCGCGCACCTCGTCCACCAGGAAATAGTCGCGGTCCCGCACCCGCTCGTTGAAATGATAGCGGCCGAGGCGGAAGCCCTTCTCGACCTCCGGGAATTTCATGCCGTTTTCGAAGCGGGTGGTGTCGGGCAGGAAGCGGACGCCGCCGCGCAGGCTGCCGTCATTATTCTCCAGCGTGGAGAAATAGCCGTCCGCCTGCGCGATCAGTTCCGCCCGGCTGTTGCGCTCGGCAGGCGGGATCGGCCGCGCTATGTCGGGATCATGGGTGAAACCGTGCACGTCGCCGATCGGCGTGGGCGGAGCGGAAAGGTTCCGCCTCGTGGATATGATATGCTCGACCTCGGTTATCCGGCGGTTCTTCACCTTCAGGCGAATGGCGAGGAAGCCCGGCACGTCGTTCTGCATGATCGAGGTGAACACCGCGACATTCCCGGTGCGCGGGTCGGACAGGGTGAGGGCGGGGCCGATTTCCTGTGTTACCGTATCCCAGGTGCCGTCCGGCAGGCGCAGCTCCACATTATTCTCGACGAAGCGCACCTTGCGGTCGAGCGGCGCCTTGCCGGGATCGTGCGCCAGATAGGCGGCGCGATATTGCGCCGCCGTGGTTTCGAGGCATGCCTTGTCGCATCCCCGCGCCGAGGCCGACAAGGGCGTTCCCGCCGCTGCCAGCGAAAGGCCACCGATGACCATCAAAGAAAGGCCGCGCATCTCAGTTCTTCTCCACGTCCCAGCCGGTGCCGGTCTTGTAGACATTGCCGTTGAGAAACACGCCCTGCACCCGCGTTATGCCGCCGTCGCGGAACTTGAACGCCTCACCCAGCAGATTTTCGTTGGGAAACTGCATGCCGTAGAAATAGGAATAATGCTTCCCCTTATAGTCGATGCCCTGGATTTTCCCGGCGCGGCGGAAATTGAACTGGGCGAACACCACCTGCCGCTCCTCGTCGATCACCGGGAAGCGGGCATTGTTGTAGCTGGTGATGAAGCTGTAGACGCCGGTGTCGATCTGCGGGCCGCAGCCGATGCGCAGCGTGTCGGCGATGATGTTGAGCCAGTTGTCGGTGCCGTCGTTGCTGGGCGTCGGTCCGGGCGGCGTATCGCCGGGGGCGAGCGCCATGACCGAGGAATTTTCGAAGCGGATGCAGCTTTTCTCGTTGAAGCGGACATGGCGGCTGTCATTTTCCGCGACGGCCTTCATATAGCCTTCCGCGCCCCGCGCCAACTCTTCCCGGCTGAGACGCGAGGACGCCGGTTCGATTTCCTCCCAGATCGGGTCGGGCGGCAGCATCGCCGCCGCGTTCTTGTTGTTGCGATTGAGCACCGTCTCGATCTCGGTGAGGACACCGCCCTCCACCCGCAACCGCACGGACATGATGCCGGGCTTGTCGTTTTCGACAAAGGTGACGACCGAGGCGATCTGCCCCGCCCCCGTATCCACATAGTCGGACCGGTAGGAGCCGAGCGCGGTGATGGTGTACCAGAGCGCCTCGCCCAGCGGGATCGCCACGCCGTTCTCGGTGAAACGCGTGCGCGGCGAGGTGGGCAGGCGCGACGGGTCCTTCGCGGCCAGCGCCTCCAGATAGCGGGTCATATACCCTTTGAGACAGGCCCTATCGCATGGCTGCGCCGTGCGCGCGTCCGTCGCCGCAGCGCTGGCGGGCGGGGCGATGCCCATCATTCCAATCCCTGCCAGAGCCAGCGCCATGCCTGTCAGCGCCGCGCCCCTGATCCTGCTCCTCATATATTTCCTCCGCCTTCGGTTCTTCGATGCGGTGAAACTGGTTTAATCCGTCCCGGAAGGCCAGATGCAAAGGCGCGCTGTTCCCGTCCAGCAAAAGCCCCAGTTCCCTGATGGCGGAGCGGTTGCGCGCCGGTTGCGCGACAAGAAGGATGAGGGTCGCCGGGTCGGCCCGACTGTCAGGAATCCGGGATACGATAATGGTCAACAGCACGCCCATGGCGAGAGGGTTTTTCGCACCGCAGCGTTTCGAAGCAGATGTCTATGATTGCGAGGTCGTCGGTACGATACCGCAGGGCCTGAACGGCGCGTTCGTGCGCGTAGGCGGGGACTGGGCCTATCCGGCCAGGCATGCCGACGACTCCATCTTCAACCAGGACGGCTATATCAGCCGCTTCCGCTTCCGCGACGGGCGAGTGGATTACAAGGGCCGCTGGGTCAGGACGCCGCGTTTCCTCAACAACGCCAAGGCGGGGCGGCAGCTCTACGGCTATTATCGCAACCCTTATGATTGCGACCCCTCGGTGCGCAATGTCGACCGGCCCTATCTCAACACCGTCATCAACACGGCGGTGGAGGCCCATGCCGGGATGCTGTTCGCGCTGAAGGAGGATTCGCGGCCTTATCGCATGGATCCGGTCACGCTGGAAACGCTGGGGCCATGGGACTTCGGCGGCAAGTACAGCAGCCAGACCTTCACCGCCCATCCCAAGATCGACCCGGAAACCGGCGAATTGCTGACCTTCGGCTTCGAGGCGACGGGCCTCGCGAGCGACGACCTGTTCTTCTACGTCATCGACAAGGCCGGGCAGGTCAGCCGCGAGGTAAAGCTGAAGGTGCCCTATGTCAGCATGATCCACGACTGGGCGATCACCCGCAAGCATGTGATCTTCCCGGTGTTCGGCTACACCACCAGCCTGGAGCGCCTGAAGCAGGGCAAGATCCACTGGACCTGGGACCGCAACGCCCCGACGATGTTCGGCATCCTGCCGCGCGACGGCGAGGCGCGCGACATCCGCTGGTTCCGGGGGCCGGAACGCGGCATCGTCCACACCTTCAACGCACGGACGGAAGGCGACAAGGTCATATTGGAAGCGCCGATCTTCGACACCAATCCCTTCCCTTTCTTTCCCTATGCGGACGGATCGAAATGGGACCCGAAGAAGAGCCAGGCGCTGATCCGCCGCATCACCTTCGACCTCAATTCCCGCGACGACGGCTATGTCGAGGAGATTTTATATCCCGACCTGCCGGTGGTCGATCTGGGCCGCATCGACGAGCGCTTCATGGGGCGCGACATGCGCTATGCCTATACCAGCTATGGTGACCGCACCCGCCCCTTCGACACGGAGCGCGCGGGCAATTTCGGCGGCCGCGTCACCAATTGCTATGGCGTGTTCGACATGAAGGACAGGACGATGCGCAGCTATTTCGCCGGGCCGACGCACAGCCTTGCCGAGGTGACCTTCGTACCACGCCGCCCGGATGCCGAAGAAGGCGACGGCTGGCTGATCGGCACCGCCAATAATTATGCGGACATGTGCACAGAACTGGTGATCGCCGACGCGCAGCGGCCGGAGGAAGGCGACGTCGCCCGCGTCATCCTGCCGTTCCGGTCCAATGTGCAGGTCCATGGCCGCTGGTATCCCGACAGCGCGCTGGATTTCGGTTGACGGGAGGAGGACGCGATGCGGGTGACGCGCAGGGCTTTGCTACGGCTATGCGGCGCCATGGGCGCGACGGCGGCGATGGGGGGATGGCCCCTGATGGCTGCTACGACCGCTACGGCGGGCGGGCGCGGCTTCACCGCGACCGCGCTGTTCCTCGACCAGCCCTATGGCGATGGAAACGGCCTCGGCACGGCCTATCGCCCACCCGCCGGGGCGAGGGGCATGGCGGCGCTCGCCAGCCGGGACGAGGCGCAGATCCGCTTCGTCCATTTCTATATCTGACCAAGGAATAAGGCGAAGGGCGAGTGGGGCGAGGGGCGACGGCGGCGGGCCGGCCGCCCCCTTTTCTTCATGCGGAAAAGAGCGCCCGTTCCGCCTCGAACGGATCGGCCTGCATCGCGATGCTGTTGCCCAGGCGAAGCATCTGCCCGCCCTCGCCATAGGCCGACCAGCCCACCCCCGGCGCGCCCGATGCGGCGAACGCGACCCAATGGTCGGCCATGCTGCGGGCCAGCGCTTCCGCGCCGCTGCCGTTGGCGACCAGCGGAGAGCCGAGCTGGCCGAACAGCAGCGGCGCCTCCAGCGTATGCGTCGCACCCAGCCTGCCGTCGAGCGCCGGGCTTTCCCAATCGAAATGATAGGCGAACACCGGCGCCGCGCCACCGTCCCGCTTGCGCGCCGCCTGCGTCAGCGTGGGCAGCAATATCTCCTCGTCGCTGATCGCCCGGATATAGCGCCGCGCGGCGGACAGTCGCGGATAGCGCGCGCGATAGTGGGCGATGACAGCCGGCGCGCGATTGCCGTGCCGGGCCGTCAGCCGCCTTTCCATTTCCGCCTCGTCCATGTCCAGCGCCGCGAGGTCCAGCCCCATGAAGAAGCTCATCTCGTCGGCATTGGACCCGATCAGCAGCGGCAGGCCGGCGGCCTGCGCCGGGGCGGCGGGGTCGAAGGGATGATGGGGCAGCAGTTCGGGGTCGATCACCGGCGCGAAACCGGTCAGCTCGGTGAAGCGCGCCGGGCGGTTGGCGGCGGCGACCTTGTGATAGGCGGCGAGCATCCGTTGCACCGGCACGCGGCGCAGATCGTCGATCCGGCTCAGCGGGAGGGCGAGTTCGGCCAGCAGCATCTCGGCGGCGCGGCTCGCGGCGTCCCGCTCCATCATCCGCAAGCCGGGGCCGCTCATGACGCCCGCCCGGCTGAACAGCCCGCGCGCGGCGGGACTGGCCATCAGCCAGGCCGTCTTCATGCCGCCGCCCGATTCGCCGAACACCATGATGCGATCGGGATCGCCGCCAAATCCCTCGATATTCTGCCGCACCCACTGCAATGCGGCGACGATGTCCAGCATCCCAAGATTGCCGCTATGGGCGAAATCCCGCCCCGCCAGATCGGCGAGATGGGTATAGCCGAAGGCGTTGAGCCGGTGGTTGATGCTGATCGTCACCACATCGCCGCGCGCGGCGAGGCGGCTGCCGTCGCCGCTCGCGCCGGAGCCACCATAGAAGAACCCGCCATGCAGCCAGAGCATGACCGGGCGTTTCGCGCTCCGGTCGAGGGAGCTGGTCCAGATGTTGAGGAACAGGCAATCCTCGCTTTCCTCGGCGGCAGGCGGTGGCGGGGCGTCCGCCGGGCGCGGCAGATGCGCCAGGATGACAGGCGGCGGGCCGGACGGGGCCGGATTGCTCTGCGGCGCGATGGCGCCATAGGCGGCCGCGTCGGCGACGCCCGCCACCGGCGCGGGCAGGCGTGGGGCCTCGAACCGGTCGGCGACCGCGTAGCGGATGCCGCGAAAAGCGAGGCAGCCGCCCTCCCTGCGGCCCCGGACCCTGCCGCCGGAGGTGTCCACCACCGGATCGATCGCCGCCGCCGTCGCTTCCTGTCCGACACCCATGATGATCGCGCATCCTCCCAGACCGTTCAGCACATCCCTGCGCCGCCAGACTATATCCGCCATTTTCCCGATTCCATCCTTTTGCCGATGGCATGCCCGGCGCAGCGTTGCCGGAGCATCCGGCGGCGGACAAGGGGCGAGGGGCCGCGTTCGCTGGCGATGATGGCGGGAGTTCGCCCTCATTCATGCCCCGCTGCGCCGGGACGATAGGACAGGGCAAGAGCCATCAGGCAAGATGGCCGCCGGTTCGGGAGAGGGAGGGAAACAGCGATGGAAGATCAATCCGCAAAGAGGAGCCGGCCGCGCCTGACGGTCGGGCTGTGCTTCCTCGTCGCCCTGCTGGAAGGATATGACATTCAGGCGGCGGGGGTCGCCGCACCGGGCCTGTCGCGGGCGCTGCGCCTGCCCGCCGATGCGCTGGGCCTGTTCTTCAGCGCCAGCACGGTCGGCATGCTGGCCGGGGCGTGGCTGGGCGGCTGGCTGGCCGACCACAAGGGGCGCAAGGCGGTCCTTCTCCTCTCGGTGGCGCTGTTCGGCATCTTCTCGCTCGCGACCGCCTGGTCCGCGTCCCTTTCCATGCTGATCCTGATGCGCCTGCTGACCGGGCTGGGGATGGGGGCGGCGCTGCCGGTGCTCATCACGCTGGCGGCGGAGAGCAATCCGCGCAGCGCGACGCGGGCGGTGGCGCTGATGTACGCGGGCACGCCGATCGGCGGGGCGATCGCCGGAATGTCCTCCATTCTGGCCGACAGATGGCAGACGATCTTCCTGTGGGGAGGACTGCTGCCGCTGCTCGTGCTGCCGCTGCTGGCGCTGGGCCTGAAGGCGGATGGGGCTTCCTCCCTTTCCTCTGGCAAGCCGGAGAACCCGGAACAGGTGGCCGCCCGCGACTCCTTCCTGCGCGGACGCTGGGCCCCTACGCTGCTGCTCTGGTGCGCTTTCCTTGCGGCCATGCTGGTATTTTACCTGATGCTGAACTGGACGCCGATGCTGCTTGCGCAAAAAGGGTTGAGCAAGGGGCAGATCGGCTTCTTTCAGGCGGTCGTCAATATTTCCGGCGCGCTGGCGCTGATCCTGCTGTCTCCGCTATTGTCGGGGCGGCACCAGATCAGGACGGCGATGGGCGCCTATCTGCTGATCATCGCCGGGTTGCTGACGACCGCATGGATGCCGCCCTTGACCCTGCTGGTGCTGGTGGCCGCGTCAATGCTGGGGGCGGGCCTGCTGACCGCCCAGTCGGTTCTTTATGCATCAGGCCCACGCCTCTATCCCACAGAAGTGCGCGCGACCGGAACCGGCGCGGCGATCGCCGTCGGCCGGGTCGGATCGGTGACGGGGCCGGTGGTCGCTGGCGCGGTGCTGTCGGTCGGCGTGTCGCCCGCCCTGTTGATGGTGCTGATCGTGCCGGTGGTCGTCATCGCCATGCTGGCCAATTTCGGCGTGCTGCGCTGGCAGGGATGAGGGTTGCGGCGCGCTACAGCCATAGGCTGACCGGCCCGATCAGCCCATAATCCTGGTAGCGGCGCGGGCCGCCGGGCAGATCGGCGCCGGGCTGCATTCCGGCCTTGCCCGCCGGGCCGTCCGCCAGATCGGGGTCCTCCTCCCCGCTGGACGGTGCGGGCGATGGCGCGGGCGCGGCGGGCGCATCGCCGTCCAGCGGCGGGGCGAAGGCCAGATCGGCGATATTTTCCGCGAGCAGGCGGTTGTTGAGCGGGGAGGCGACGATGATCTCGATCCGGTTGTCGCCCGGCTTCAGCAGAGGGCCGATGCGCGCCTGAAGCGAAAAGGGGTTCACAGCCGCGGCCGCCGATCCGTTGACGGCAACGGTGGCGGTTCCGCCCAGCTTGCCGAGGTCGAGCAGCGCGCCGGCGGGGATGTGCGGCGCGTCCACCCGGACATGGGCGATATAGCGCGCCGTCCCGGCCATGCCCTTGCGACCGGGCAAGGCCGACCATGGCGCCAGCGTGTCGAGATGCAGGCGGTCCTGCCGGATGACCGTCCGCGCCGGGCCATTGCCGGGGCGCCAGTCGTCGAAGATCACCTCCCAGCCGGACAGCCGGATTTCGCGCACGCTGGCCGGGTCCGCCGCGAGCGCGGGGAAGGGCGCCGTCGCCCGCAGGCTGTCCGACATGATCCAGACCGCCGGTTCGTCGGGCGCGAGGCGAAGGTCGATCTCGATCCGGCCATCGGGCAGGCGCCGGTGGGGCAGCGGCAGGATATCCCCGCTCCAGAGGTCGACCTGAAACGGCGCGCCCTTCGCGGCGACATCGACCGTCTGGCGGGAAGGGCGGTCCTGATCGTTCAGCAGGTAGAAAAGCTCGCCCTCCTCCATATGGCGGTGGAGCGCCATGATCCGGTCGGGCGAGGAAAAGCGGAGCAGGCTTTCCACCCCCAGCCCGGCCAGCGCCCGCGGCAGCTCCTTCTGCCGCGCGATCCGGCGGACGGTCGGCTGGGCGAGCAACTGCCCGATGAGCGAGTCGATCGCCCGGTCCCGCGCCTGCGCGTCGCGCCATCCCCGCCCGCGCCGGGGCGGCTCGCCGATCAGCACCACGGGCAGGCCCGCCCGCGCATGATCGAGCAGCCTGCGCGCGACCGTCAGGTCGATCGCGGGCAGCGCATTGAGGACGATCGCGCGATAGGCCGGGCCGTCCGGCATCAGCCTGCCGCCCTTCACCGCCATTTGCGGCCAGTCGAACAACTCCATCGCCGGATATTGGAAGGTGTAGCCCGCATGGAGCACGGCCTGGCTGCGCAGCGGCTCGCCCAGCACGGCAAGGTCGCAGCGCGTCCGCCCCTGCCGCAGCAAATGTTGCAGGCGGCCGAGATAGGCGGTGACGCCCGGCGCCATCGTCCAGTTGGGATCGCGCGGGCCCCAGTCATTGCCGATCGCGCGGCCGAAGGCGGAAAAGCCCGGCCAGCCCGCGCCCGGCGCGGTGGCATGGCTGTAGCCGTGCAGCATGATCTGGTTGGCGCCGCCCGCCATGTCCCGGTGCAGCATGTAGAGCAGGTCCCGCCAGGTCGCCACATGGGCGCTGCCCCGGACGAAGGTGCCCGCCTCGTCGGACAGGATTCTGTGCCCGCCAATATCCCGTCCCGCCGCGAGCATGCGCCAGCCGTGGATGTCGTTGCTGTTGTCGCCTTCGGGAACGGCCGCGACCGCCGCCGCCAGCCCGGAATTGATGTCGCTGCCGATCGCCTGCACGCGAAAGCGCATGCCGAGCCTTTCCGCCCAGCGGCTCAGCCCCCTCAGCCGATGCTCGATATACAGGTCCGACAGCATCGAATCATAGTCATGCCGCACCCGCTCCGCTTCCATGCCCTGCAACCGGAACAGCTGCGGCCTGCCGCCGCCGAGGATCATCTCGCCCATGGTCGGCTGGCGCGACACCAGCAGCGCCAGATGGGGAATCAGCCCATAGCCGCGCCGCTTTTCGAACTCCGCGAGGGCGGTCGGCGTCCACGGGCAGGCGGCGGCCATTTCGAGCGAATCCTCGAAGAAGCTGCCGCCCGTGCGGCGCATCAGCTCGCGCACGCGCGGGGTCAGCAGATGGCGGTCCCAATAGGCGGTGAGCGCCGTCACCGCCGCCGGGCCGTAAATGTCGAGGACATAGGGCGTCGGGCTTGCCAGCATCGACGCCTTGCGGTTCATGCCGAACATGTTCTGGATCTGCCCCGTCCCGCGCATCCAGAAGCTGAGCAGGATCCACTCGCCCGCATCGGGCGGGGTCCAATCGATCCGCCCGTCCCTTATGCGCGCGGACAGGTCGATCAGCGTGCGCGGGTCGAGCAGCGGAGCGGCCCCCTGCGGCGCCTCCACGATCCGCATCGCCTGAAGCGCAATCAGCACCGGCGTGACCGGCGGGTTCTCGTTCTGCACCGGCAGCGCGCCGGACGGCTTTTCCTGAAGCGGCGGGGGAACGGGGCCGCTATAGCGCCACCCGCCGGAGAGGCGGCGTTCGCCGTGCACCAGCTCCTTGGACGCGGCATCGTCATCGGGACGGACGCCGGGGATGCCGGTCGGCCAATGCGGGCCAAGGGTCAGCGAAGGCGCCAGCCCGCGCCGGTCGGCTTCCTCCAGCGCGGCCTCGACCCCGGCGATCCAGGCCGGGCTGGCCCAACCCAGGGTGGCGGGATCGATCGGCACCTCGATGCTGTCTCGCACGTCGGCGATCTCGAAGCCGCCGAAGCCGGCGGTGGCGATATCGGCGACCTCTGCGCGGATCGCCGCCGGATCGACCGCGCCGCCCGGCCACCACCAGCGGATCTGCGGGCGCGAGGCGAGCGGCGGATCGCGCAGCGCGTCGGAGAGCGGTGTGGCCTTCGCGGCCGTGCCGCGCACGGGCGCGCCCGATACCATGCCCGCCCGGACCGCAAGCGCGGCTCCGCCCGCCGATTGCAGAAACAGCCGCCGGTTCACCGTCATTCCTCTTCCCCGTCATCCTTATTGCGATCTGCTGCAACCGGTTGCACAAGCGGCGGGGAAATGGCGAATTGAAAGATTCGATAGCTGCCTATCAATGCCGTGGCAGGCGGCGGCCATTCCTTGCGGTCAGCCTATCCCTCCCAATAGTCGACGCCTTCCTCGTCCGTCCGCACGCCCGCCGGGCGGCGGGCGGTGGCGCGCACGATCAGCCTGCCCGGCAGGCGGACGGTTTCGTCGGGCAGGGGCTTGCCGTCTATCGCCTGCAACAGGCGGCTGATCATATTGTCCGTCATCTGCCGGACCGGCTGGGCATAGGTGGTCAGCGCGAAGGCGGGCCAGGCGGCGATGGCGACATTGTCGAAGCCGACGATCGAGATATCCCGCCCCGGCTCCCGCCCGGCGGTCCGCGCGGCCTGAACGGCGGCGAGCGCCATATGATCGTTGACGCAGAAGATCGCGTCGGGCGCATCCTTGCCGCGCAACAGCTCCAGCGTCGCGCGGGTCGCTCCCTCGAAACTGTATTCACCCGAAACCCGCGCGGGCTCCGGCAGGCCTGCGGCAGCGATCGTCTCGCGGAAGCTCGCGCAGCGCTCCATGCTGGTGGAGCTGTCCGCGATGCCGGTCACGATGGCGAAGCGGCGATGATCCCCGGCCAGCAGGAAGCGCGCGATCTGCGCCGCGCCCGCCGCATTGTCGGTGGTGACGCCGGGGGCGCGGCCCTGCGGATCGATATTGTTGAACATGATCACCGGCACGTTCGATTCGCGGCATTCCGTCGCCAGCTGCGCGGCAAGGCTGCTCGACGCCAGCACGATGCCGTCCAGCCGATAGCCCAGCAATTCGTCCAGCATCGGCTCCAGATCGGTCGCCCCCTGCGTGACGAACAGCACGAGGCGATATTTCTCCTCGCGCAGGCGATCGGAGATATGCTCGATCACCTCCGGATAGAACTGGTTGTCCAGATGGGTGATGGCGACGCCGATCAGCCCCGACCGATTCGTCGTCAGCGACCGCGCGGTCAGGCTGGGGCGATATTTGAGCAGGCGCGCCGCCTCGAATATCCGGGCGCGCGCGTCCTCCGACACCAGCCCGCCGTTGAACGCGCGCGATACCGCCGATTTGGAAACCCCGGCGGCGCGCGCGACGTCGGAACCGGTGGGCGGCCTTGCTATTCTGATCTGCGGTGCAACAGGCTTCATGCGCTTCTTTCTCTGCCTTCCCATAGTAGGCCGTCGCAGGTGCGAACCAATCCCACAGCATGGATAGATTCCATTTATTTTATGGATTTGACGATTCCACTCCGCCGGGCGGAACATAGCGGGCGAAATCACCCATAAAACACAGGTACAGGAGAGGATATGCGCAAGAGCCTTTTTTTATGTGCATCGGTGGGAGCGGTTGCAGTAGCATCTCCGGCGATGGCGCAGGCCGGACCGGGGCAAGGTCCGGAGCAGGCGGCGGCCGACGAACGGATCGGGCTGGCCGATATCGTCGTCACCGCGCAGAAGCGCGCCGAGGACGTGCAGAGCACGCCCATTTCCATCGGCGTCGTCACCGGCAGGGACATCGCGCTCAAGGCGCAGAACAATCTGGACGCGGTGCTGCGCGACGTGCCGAGCGTCGAGGTGCAGGGGCTGGCGCAGGGCGCGCAGCTCTATATCCGCGGCGTCGGCTCCTCGGTCGATCCCGGCTTTGCCGACCCGTCCGTCGCGCTGATGGTGGACGGCGCCTATAACGGCCGCACCGAATCGGTCACCTCCGGCTCCTACGACATCGACCGGGTGGAGGTGCTGCGCGGGCCGCAGGGGACGCTTTACGGACGCAACGCCTCGGGCGGCTCGGTCAACGTCATCACCGCCAATCCCCGGCTGGTAGAGGGCGTTTCCGGCCATCTGCGCGGGCAGCTGGGCAATTACGACCACCGGCGGATCGAGGGCGCGCTCAACCTCGGCGTCAACGAAAATCTGGCGTTCCGCGTCGCGGGCTTTCGCGAAAAGCGCGACGGCTATGTCGACGACGGCTCCTATAATTCCGACGCATGGGGGCTGCGCGCCAAGGCGCTGGTCCGGCCGGCGGACTGGCTCACCCTGCTGTTCAAGGCCGATATCTTCCGCGAAAAGGGGCTGGGCGCCAATACCGTGCCGGTGCCCGGTTCCGCCGGGAACCTCACCTTCCCGCCGCCCTATTTCTTCAGCAATTTCGACCCGACGATCGTCGGCGGCCCGCCCTTCACCGGCGGCGTGCCGATCCCCCGCTTCCCCGATGGCTGGGAACAGCGCGATCCGGGCAATCCGTGGTCGAACAATCCCGAGCACACGCCCGGTTCCATCGACCGCAAGGCGGAAACCTTCCAGCTGCAACTCGACGCGGATCTGGGCTTCGCCACGCTGACGGTGCTGCCCGCCTATTCCCGCAACCGGAATTTCCTGCAATCGAGCTTCCTGTTCGGATCCATCCTGCCGGGCGCCGGGCCGACCTACACGATCAATTCCAACTATGAGGCGCAGGCCGCCGACACCAAATACAAGTCGGTGGAGGTGCGGCTGGCCTCCAACGGCGGGGGGCCGTTCAAATATCTGCTGGGCTTCTATTATCTGAAGACCGACGGCGGCGCGCCGCTGAACGCGCAGACGATCACCACCAACAACGGCGACACGGGCAGCTTCGACCAGCAGATCCTGCCCGGCTCCACCATCGCGGGTTTCGGCCAGCTCACCTATGCGTTGACCGACCGGCTGCGCCTGACCGGCGGCCTGCGCGTCAGCCGCGACAAGAATGCGCAGGAATATGAGGTCGTGGTCGCCGGAACCTCGACCGGCGTCCAGACCTATTCCAGCTCCCAGTCGAGCACCCAGTACAAGCTGGGGATGGAATATGACGTGGCGGACCGCTCGATGCTCTATGCCCATGTCGCGACGGGCTTCAAGCAGGGCGGCATTGCCGCGACCGTCCCGCCTATCTCCTTCAAGCCGGAGCATCTGACCTCGTTCGAGGTGGGCATCAAGAACCGCTTCTGGGACAACCGGATCCAGCTCAACCTCGCCGCCTTCCATTATCATTACAAAAACTACCAGTTCAGCGTGTTTCAGGAGCTGCCGGTCGGCACGAGCGGCGCGACGGCCAATTTCCCGGTCATCAAGAATGCCGGTTCGACCGACATTCAGGGCGCGGAGATGGAACTGGACGCCGCGCCGTGGGCGCTGGGGCGGATCAAGGCGTCGCTTACCTGGCTCGACGCCAAATATGGCGACGCGGTGCTGCCCAACAGCCCGTTCGTCAACCAGGGCGATTTCCAGCTCGACGGGCTGCGCATCCAGAACGCGCCCAAATGGGCGGCCAATATCGGCGTCGAGCAGGGCGTGGACCTGATGGACGGCGTGCTGACCTTCGGCGTCAACACGCATCTGAGCACCGGCTATCACGTCTCGCCGGAGCAATATCTGCCCGGCGCCTATCAGAAGGGATTTAGCCGCACCGATCTCAGCGTCCGCTACGAGCGCGGCCCATGGTCGCTGGGCGCGGTGCTGCGCAATGTCGAGGACAAGGCGCAGACCACCTATGTCTTCCCCGCCTATCGCCGCTTCGTCACGGCGCCCCGCACCTTCATGGTGACGGCCGGTCTTAATTTTTGAGGAGAGAAGGAATGAAGGTCACGAAATTATTGCTTGCCTGCACCGCCCTCGGCCTTGCCGGGACGGGCGGGGTCGCCCAGGCCGCCCCGGCGAAGCCGGCGGCGCAGGCCCCCGCATCCGCCCCGGCGGGCAAGCGGCCCGTCATATCGGAAGGACAGCGCGCGCTCGACATGTGGCTGGTCCAGAACCTGATGAGCAAGCATGAATTCTACCACGCGGCGGGCATGAACCTGGAGGAGGTCGACGCCCTCTGGGTCGCCCGCAACGGCCCCAACGCCAAAACCGCGACCTTCGGCAGCCCGATGTGGGTGATGAACGGCATAGAGGTGATCCGCGGCGCCTATGGCGAGGAGAACCAGCGCAACCGCGAAAAGGCGCTGAAGGCGATTGCGGAGATCGACCCCGCCGTGAAGAACGAACCCGCCAATCTGGGCGCAGGCCATGAATGGGTGATGCATACCAGCACCACGCCGATCATCGAGATCGCGGGCGACGGCAAGACCGCCAAGGGCATCTGGTATTCGCCGGGCGTCGGCCTGATGGGCAAGTTCTCCGGCGGCAAGGTCGGCGTCGACGCGACGATGTTCTTCGAAAAATATGCGGGGGACTTCATCAAGGAAAATGGCGAATGGAAGATCTGGCACCTCCAGATGGCCTATGACTTCACGCCCGGCCTGCCCAAGGAAATGGTGGCCAAGGTGCTGGAGGCGCTGGGCGACAAGGCGCTGACCGGCGAACCGGCGCAGGCGATGGCGCAGGCGGGCGAGCGGGCCGACTTCAAGCTGCCCGAAGGCTTCACCAGGCCGGTCTATTCCTACCCGGTCTACAGCCCGCAGCGCCCCGGCATCCTCTGGCCGCCGCTGCCCGAACCCTATTACACGTTCGGCGAGACCTTCTCCTACTGCAATTGCGAGCAATAGGATCGGCAACAAGGGATGCGCGCGGGGCCTCTTCCGCCGAAAATGGCCCCGCACAGCACCGACAGGATGCAGGAGAGATCATCATGAAACAGCATTGGATGCTGCTGGCGGCGGGGGCCTGCCTGCTGGGCGGCTGCCAGAAGGAAAGCGCGGATGCCAACACCGCCGCGCAGAATGCCATGGCCGGGAACGCCGCCGCCTCGCCGACGGGTCCGGCGAAGAACCCGGACATGACGGAGTTCGCCAAGACCGTCGATGCCGACGGCGACGGGCATATGTCGCGCGCGGAGTGGCAGGCGCAGGGCCTGCCGCAAAGCTCGTTCGACATGTTCGAGAAAGGCCGGGGCTTCGTGACGCTGGACGATTACCGCGCCAACGCCGCTCCGCCCGGCATCGACCTGGACGGCGACGGCGTGCTGACCGTGGCGGAGTTCCGCGAATTCGACCGGCAGATGGCCGCGCGCATGGCCGCCGACGGCAAGGCCCCGCCGCCGCCACCTCCGCCATCACCCGCCGCGTCCCGGCCCTGAGGCATGGCGATGCCGTTGCGCCGATGGCACCGCTGGGCGGCCATTCCCGCCGGGCTGCTGCTGTTCTTCGTCGCGCTGACGGGGGTGCTGCTGCATCTCGACATGATCCGCCTCGGCCAGCAGCCGCCGGGGCACGGCACGCCGGTGCGGCAGGCGGCGCAACCCTTGCCCTCCAATGCCGAACTCGCCGCGATGGTGGCGCGCGTCGCCGACGCCGCGCGGGCGGATCCGGCGCTGGAGGTGCGGACCATCCAGATCGACCTTACAGGGCCGCGCATCACCGTTGGCGCGGGGGCAGGCGGGGCGCCGGGCGGCGCCCGGCTGCTGCTCGACGCGCGCACCGGCGAGAGGATCACTCCGCCCGCGCCGCCCGCCGATTATCATTATGTGCTGCAAGACCTGCACGCCGGATATTTCCTCGGCTGGACCGGCCGCATCCTCAGCATCCTGTGCGGCATTGCGCTCGCCATCCTGTCGGTGACGGGGGTGCAGCTGTGGTGGGACATGCGGCGGCGGGGCCGGAAAAAGGGCCTCTACTGGAAATGACCGCCCAGGCCGAACCGTTCGAAATTTCTTTTTCTTCAAAGGGAAGCCAATGACCCATCATCGCACCCCCGGTTTCATGACCGGTTTTTCGTTATTGCTGCCGGTGACGTTGTCGACGATGGCGATTGTGCTGCTGGCGCCGATCCTGCCGCAATTGCT